>NZ_JBITFL010000057.1:0-1081 GCF_044456045.1 Nocardia sp. NPDC051052 | reverse complement strand
CACCTGCCCTACGACGAACACATCGCCTGGGCACACCGCGACACAACCGCAATCCGCGAAGCCGCTTGACAAGTTAGGGACCTGGGATGTCTACAGGTATGTAGGGCTCAAAAAGCATGGCCGGTGCCAAGGTCCTGGCCTGTGGCTTTTGAAGTTGTCTCACAAGATGGCCACCGTGATATGTCTCGAAAAGATGGCCATTCCTCGGGCTGGTCGCGCCATGCCTGGCAGGCGAAGGACTCAGCCGAGCATCCATCACTTACCTACAACACGCGGTAACTAGCCGATGAGCGTACGTCTAACCGCTGCTATTGCGTGTCTACTGGTTGGTCGGTCGGGTGACCGGCGCAGAGGTCTGGCTGCGGCGTGCCGAGAAGTGTGCTCCGCACTGAGTGATGCGCTGTGGAAGCCATCCGACTGGCTCGGGGTAACGAAGATCAGGAATGGCTATTCAAAATTCGTCGGCGGATGTCTAACCGCAATCTGCGTGCTCACGGCTAGCGGGGCGGCGGTGCTGATGGCTGATGGGCGTACTTTGGCTAGTAGGAGGGGGGTCCGACAGAAGCGAGTGGGCCGGAATCCGCTCCGGCCCACCTGGCTTACTTGCCGCTATGGCACTCGCCCCCATACCACTCCTTACCCCTGTCCTCGCACTCACGCTTCGCGTCGGCCTTCTTCTTCTCATCGGCAGCCCCGGCGTTATCCGCCTTGGCAGTAGCGTCCTTCATGCACTTCTGGAAGTCAGCGTAGCTCTCCTTCTCGGCGCACTTGGCTGTCGTGGGATCGATCGCCGATGCAGGGTTAGCAAGAATCGCAGTTGCCATGCTTGCCACGGCAAACACACTGGCCAAGGCAGAAATCTTGCGCATATCGAGTCTCCGATCGGTGGGTACATTGAGGTTGTCTGTCGCCGTACGGCTCTATATTCGTGACAGTTGGTGCCTCCGGATGGGACAGCGCGCGCATCGGCACACCCGATTGGTTTGCGAACGTCCTGTCATCAGCGTAAGTCGTTTTGTGTCAAGCGGTTCGGTCGGTGCCTCGTCCGTCGTCGTCCCTGCATAGCGGTAATGGGGTTGAT
>NZ_JBITFL010000056.1:0-1214 GCF_044456045.1 Nocardia sp. NPDC051052 | reverse complement strand
GCCGCTGCTGCCGTTGTGGTTGCCACCTCCGGTTCCGCCGCCGCCGTTTCCGCCGCCGCCGGATCCGCCGCCGCCGGTGCCTCCGCCGGTGGCGCCTGCGAGGGTGTTGACGTTGGGGAATAGGGGGATCATGGCGGTGAGGATGTTGATGTCGTCTTTATAGGTTTTGCCGCCGGACCCGTCCCAGAAGGCGCGGGGGCCGGTGAGGTCGGTGACGGTGCCGCCGAGTTTCCATTCCCATCGGGCGGTGCTGGTGTTGTAGCCGACGCTCGAGGATTTGTTGTTGGTGCCGCCGTAGAAGAAGGTGCCTTCGGCGTGGGGGATGTTGGCCCAGATGTAGTAGTGCAGTTGTCTGGTGTGGGCGATGACGCCTGCCATGTCGAGCATGGCGGTATGCAGGGTCGAGCAGGCGGTGATGTAGGTGGTGATGAACCCTGACGCGGTGTCGGCGCCCTCGCCTTGCCAGTGGGCGAAGTGGGGTTGCACGGCGCTGACGAATTTCGTGTAGCAGCTGCCCCATTGGTCGGCCAGCCATTGCCAATCGGTGGACAGGGTCTGGATCGGAGTCGCGCTGGTGACCACCATGGCGGCGATGTTGGCGAAGTCGGGTTCGATCAGGCTCGCGCTGTTCTCGATCGCCCCGCCGATCAAGCCCTTCACGGTGGGATCGGCGGAAACACCCGAGCCCGCTCCCGTGGGAAAAGACGGCCCGGTCGACCAGTTGCCGTAATTGATCGGTGCCGAGAACGGCGGCGGAGCGACCGTCATCGAGGTCCCGGTCGTGGGTGGGGTGAACGCTTGCGCACTGTTCAACTCGTTGTCCGCGTAAGCCTTGGCCGCGGCGGTGAACGTGTAACCCATATCGGTGACCACGGCCCGATGATTCTGCAACATCGGCACGATCTCGTTTTTCGCCTTGCCCGCGAACGCATTACACAACAGCTGCATACTCAACCACGTCGTCGACCGCTCCTGAGTACCAGAGGTGTATTTGGCGGTGAACAGGTTCGGATCTATCGCTTGAAAAGTACCCACAGCATTGACCAAACCCAGAATCGTCTGGATCATGTCACCACAAGATTTACTGATAGCACCCAACGCGGCACTATTCACATTCAGGAGCTTCAGCCGACCACCAGCAGCACTCTCACGCAAGCCCGACCAATCGGTCCTGCCATTCCCCGTCGCTCCCGACGTCATCGCACTCCTAGCCA
>NZ_JBITFL010000055.1:0-1288 GCF_044456045.1 Nocardia sp. NPDC051052 | reverse complement strand
GGGGACTATCTCGCTAACGGTGTTTCCGGCGTTGGGTGATCAGTAGGTTTGAGCGTCGGGCCAACGGTCAGCGAAGGTAATCGCGAAGGCATTGACCGCTGGTTTCCAGCGTTGGGTCCATCGTGCCCTGCCTTGGCCGGTGGGGTCCAGCGAGCGAGTCACCAGATACAAGCATTTCAAGGCGGCTTGCTCGGTCGGGAAATGCCCACGCGCCTTGATCGCACGCCGGTAACGCGCGTTCAACGACTCGATCGCATTCGTCGAACAGATCACCCGCCGGATCTCGATGTCGTAGTCCAGGAACGGAATGAACTCCTCCCACGCGTTCTCCCAAAGCCGCACTATCGCAGCATATTTCGCACCCCACTTCTCAATGAGGGCATCGAGTGAGACACGAGCGGCCCCGGCGTTGACAGCGGTGTAGATCGGTTTCACATCACGACGCAAACCGTCCCAATCCTTGCGGGAAGCGAGCCGGAAGGTGTTACGGATCAAATGAATGATGCAGGTCTGCACGATCGCCAGCGGCCACACGTTCCCGACCACCTCAGGCAACCCTTTCAACCCGTCACAGACCAGGAAGAACACATCCTTCACACCGCGGTTACGGACCTCGGTCAACACGCTCATCCAGAACTTCGCGCCCTCACCACCAGAACCTGCCCACAACCCGAGGATGTCTTTCTCACCGGTCACACTGACACCGATCGCGGCGTAGACGGGCCGGTTCGCGACCTGGCCGTCACGAACCTTCACCACGATGGCATCGATGAAGATCGCCGCGTAGACCGCATCGAGGGGCCGGTTGGCCCATTCGGTCATCTCGGCGATCACTTTGTCGGTGATACGAGAGACCGTTTCCTTCGACACCGACGCCCCATAGATCTCAGCGAAATGCGCTGAAATCTCGCCCGTGGTAAGACCTTTGGCATACAACGACAACACGATCTCATCGACACCGCTCAACCGTCGCTGCCGCTTTTTCACGATCTGCGGCTCGAAGCTCCCCTCCCGATCACGGGGCACCTCGATCTGCACCTGACCGGTCGCCTCGGTCAACACCGTCTTGGACCGAGTCCCGTTGCGCACATTGGCTGATTCCCGACCATCCGGGGCCTGGTTCGGTTCGAACCCGAGATGCTCGGTCATCTCCTCGTTCAACGCCGTCTCCAAGACGGTCTTGGTGAACTGTTTGAGCAGCCCGTCGGGCCCGGTCAGCGACAACCCCTGCGCCTTGGCCATCCGCACCAACTCTTGGGCGGCCAGGGCTTCAGCCGAAGCCTCGGGC
>NZ_JBITFL010000054.1:0-1341 GCF_044456045.1 Nocardia sp. NPDC051052 | reverse complement strand
TGGGCCGCCAACGACCCCTACCTGCACGCCGACCAACTCCACAACACCACCCTCTACATCTCCACCGGCACCGGACAACCAGGACCACTCGACACTCTCGACCGAACGCACGGCAACGCAGGCGAACTCGCCGGTCAGCTCACCAGCGGCGTTGTGCTGGAGGCGATTACCAGCGCCTGTGCCCGCCAGCTACGAGAGCGTCTCCAGGAGTTGAACATTCCGGCCACCTTCGACTTCCGTCCGGTCGGCACCCATTCCTGGGGTTACTGGGAACGGGACCTGCACAACTCCTGGCCGCTGTTCGAGGCCGCGCTGCATTGATGCTGGATCGGCGGGTTAGTCGGTATTCGGCTGCCGTCCTACCTCGCGCGCCCACAGCCACTCGGCGAGGTGTGCGACCGCCCGATCCCGGTGCCGCCGATAGGTATTGAACGACAGATGCAGCGACTGGGCGACGCGTTCCTGGGTGGTAGTCGGGTGCAGGAACGTGCGGTCCACCAGCTCGCGCAGATCCGGCCGCAACATCCCCGCGCCCGTGGTGAGCAGGTCTCGCAGGGTGTCGGCGGCTGATCTATCGCCGCGTTGGTGCTGTCGCACGATGCGTGCGCGGAGCAACGGGTTGTCTCGTATCCGCTCGGGAGTGTGCAAGTCGCGCAGCGCATCTCGGACGGCGCGCGTGAACTCGGGCTCGGCGAGCACCGCGTTGCCGCCGCCGGATTCGGCTGGGCCAGTGGGCGCACCGGCTTGCCGGGCGTGCACGGAACGCAGCCACCCCGCGACATCCGTGCGGCGCCAGTCGTGCGCGAAGACGGGAAACCGCCGCTCGCCGACCATGTACTCGGCTCCTGGCGCAGGCTGGAAACCGAGGTCCGCCATCGTGTGGCCCCACCGGGCCGCGTCGGCGTACGCGCCGACCAGCGTCCAGGCCGAGTTGTCGCCGTTGATCAGGATGTCGAGGGTTTGGCAGGCGGCGAACAGGGTCACCGACGGCGAGGTGAACTGGCCGTGCTCGCGGTCGAGGAAGAACCGCCAGGCTCGGACCCGTTCGCCGGGTCGGGGCGCGCCGTTGTCCTGCGCGTACCGCCACATGGCAACTGCACCCGGGTCCGCGCCGGGCTCCGCCTCGGTCAGCTCCAAACACCCGGCGTAGCCGCGCGGCTCACCCGAGAGCGCTCGGAACACCCAGAACGCCGCAGGCTGATGCTCGAGCCAATACGCGACCAGCGCGGCCTGCTGTTCGCCCTGCCATCAGCGTAAGTCGTTTTGTGTCAAGCGGTTCGGTCGGTGCCTCGTCCGTCGTCGTCCCTGCATAGCGGTAATGGGGTTGATCCCAACAGCGCG
>NZ_JBITFL010000053.1:0-1406 GCF_044456045.1 Nocardia sp. NPDC051052 | reverse complement strand
GATGCGCTAGTCGGGCTTGTTGTCCCATCGCGGCAGGAGGACGTTCATGAGTAACGGTAGAGGCTTGTCCCGGGGTGATCGCAACCGAAACGCCCGCCTCGCGCGGCTGCGGGCGCTAGTCCCGGCCGATAATGCCATCGCCGGTATCGATTTGGCCGACCGGAAACAGATGGTCGTGGTCACTGATCACGACTCGAAAGTCTTGGCCCGCAAAACCTTCCGATGCCGCGCCTGGGATCTTGGCGTCGCCCTGGATTGGGTAGCCCAGATAGCAGCCGCGGCAGGTTTCGCTGGAGTGAGCGTGGCATGTGAACCGACCGGACACCGCTGGCGCGTGCTGGGCCAGCTCGCCGCCGACCGCGGGATGGCGTTCGTGTGTGTCCAGCCGTCGATGACGTCCTGGTCACGCCGTGCCGAGGATCTGACCTGCGACAAAACCGACGAGAAGGACGCGGTGCTCATTGCCCGGTTGACCGCCCAGCTGCGCTGTTATGTCCCCGAACCGGTCGATGAAACTTGGGGCCGGCTGCGCCATCTCGGCGCTCGTCGCGAGCAGTTGATCGTGGAGATGGTCAGCCAACTCCAGCAACTGCGTGCGCTGCTGGAATGCGTGTGGCCTGCCGCGCTCGACACCGCCCGCCAACCATTCCGGTCCCGGACCTGGGTCGCGGCGATGCACGTGATCTGCGAACGCGACGCCGGCGACTTGACCCGCACTCGCCGGCTGGGCCCAGCTCGACTCGAACAGGCAGTCCGCCGAGAGATCACACGACGCGGCGGACAGAAACCGTCACTGCGGATCATCCGGAATCTGTTCGCAGCACTCGATGACCGCGCCGGAGTAATCGCCCACCGGCGCGGCGCGTTGGAACGGGTGCAGTTGCTGCTGGGTGATTGGACCGAGACCAAACGGCGGATCACCGACACCGAAACCCGAATGGTCAACGTGCTCAACGAGCTTCGCCTCACCGACCTGGTCACCTCCATCACCGGCATCTCCGCGGTCAGCGCGGCAGCGATTCTCGCCGAAACCGGGAACCCCTCCCGGTTCGCTACCGCCCGCGCCCTGGTCAAACACGCCGGCCTGGCGCCGCGAGAGAAACTGTCCGGCACGTTCACCGGACGCACCAAACTCACCGGACAAGGCCGCCCCAGCCTGCGCCTGGCCGCTTGGCGAGCCGTATGGGGCGCCAGGCACACCAACACCGTCTATGCCGCCCGCTACCAACACCTGACCAACCGCGAAGACAACAAACTCACCCCGACCCAAGCCCAAGCCGCTATCGCCGCAACCATCCTGCGCCACCTCCACGCCGTCATCACCACCGGACAGCGCTGGGATCCCCACACCGCAACCCATGGAACACGCCCACCAAATCTCCCAAACCCGGTGGCCGCCTGAGCCT
>NZ_JBITFL010000052.1:0-1450 GCF_044456045.1 Nocardia sp. NPDC051052 | reverse complement strand
CACCCTAATGGGAAGTGATCGGCGAGCCTACGACCGGGCGTGAATGGTTGGGGTGAGGCTGGTCAACCGAGCCACCGGCCGGTGAGCACTACTGCACCTTGGAACGATGTTCGATTCCTAGGGTTAGATCGTGCCCCGGCCGGTTGGTGAGGCTGCCTGTAGCGCTGATGGGGTGTCGTACCGCCGAGTACTGATCCATTAGGTCGCCGCCGGGCTGCCTTGGGCTCCAACAGTTTCCGATGGTTCGCTGTGAGGAGGTGAAGCTTTGATCTTCGTTGGCGATGACTGGGCCGAAGATCATCACGATGTTCATCTGATGGACGAGAACGGCACGAAGCTGGCCGTGCGCCGGCTACCGGAAGGACTAGCCGGAATCAGTGGATTCCACGACCTACTCGCCGGGCACACACCAGAGCCCGCGCAGGTGGTGATCGGTATCGAAACCGATCGTGGCCTCTGGGTCGATGCCCTGGTGGCCGCGGGTTACCTGGTGTATGCGATCAACCCCCTCGCCGCAGCCCGCTACCGCAACCGCCACCACCTCTCGGGCGCTAAATCCGATGCCGGGGACGCGAAACTCCTCGCCGACCTGGTTCGCACCGACCGCCACAACCACCGCCCGATCGCCGGGGACAGCCCCGGCGCCGAGGCCATCAAAATCCTGGCTCGCGGCCATCAGAACCTGATCTGGACCCGCAATCGCCACACCAACGCACTGCGTTCGGCGTTGCGCGAGTACTACCCGGGCGCGCTGGTCGCCTTCGACGACCTAGCCGACCGCGACGCCCTGGCCGTGCTCACCCGCGCCGCAACCCCGGCCGAAGGTGCCCGACTGTCGCTGTCCGCGATCAGGGCCACGCTCAAACGTGCTGGGCGCCAACGCAATATCGACACCCGCGCCGCCCAGATCCAGACCGCGCTACGCGCCCAACACCTACACGCCAGCGACCCGGCCACCCTCGCGTTCGCCGCGACGACCCGCGCCGCGGTCGCCATCATCACCGCGATCAACACCCAGATCCACGACCTCGAATCCGAGCTCGCGACCCATTTTGAGACACACCCGGACGCCGGCATCTACCTCTCCCTGCCAGGACTCGGTGTCATCCTCGGCGCCCGGGTGCTCGGTGAGTTCGGGGACGACCCGAACCGCTACACCACCACCAAGTCTCGCAAAAACTACGCCGGAACCTCACCACTGACCATCGCATCAGGGCGAAAACGCGCGATCCTGGCCCGCCACGTCCGCAACCGACGCCTCTACGACGCCATCGACCAATGGGCCTTCTGCGCCCTGCAAAACAGCCCAGGAGCCCGCGCCTACTACGACCAGCACCGCACCACAGGCGACCTGCACCACCAAGCCCTGCGCGCCTTGGGCAACCGCCTCGTCGGCATCCTCCACGGCTGCCTGCACCACCACACCCACTACAACGAACAAACAGCCTGG
>NZ_JBITFL010000051.1:0-1456 GCF_044456045.1 Nocardia sp. NPDC051052 | reverse complement strand
AGGAGTCTCAATGATGCTGTCAAGCCGCTGGCGTAGCCGCGGCAAGCCTTTGTGGTTCCCAAGTACGGTTGTCACGCAGCAGAGCCCACAGCACGTCGACGCGGCGGCGGGCCAACGCGATCACCGCGCCTTTCGCGCCTTTGCCATCGGCTCGTTTCCGGTCGTAGTAAACGCGCGAGCTCGGGTCCCAGCGAATGCTGGTCAGGGCGGACATATAGAACACCCGGCGCAGGGCGCGGTTGTAGCGCTGAGGCCGGTGCAGGCGGCCGGTGCGTTTGCCGGAATCGTTGGGCACCGGCGCCAAACCGGCATAGGCAGCCAAGTGGCCGGCGGAGGAGAAAGCACTGAGATCGCCTGTGGCGGCGAGGAATTCGGCTCCGAGACGGAATCCCATTCCGGGCAGGCTGGTGATCACCGCTGCGAGGTGATGGCGGCGAAATCGGTCCTCGATAGCAGTGTCGAGGTCGGTGATCTGCCCATCGAGGCGCATCACCTCCTTCGACAGCCCCGCGACCAATCCAGCCGTAATCTCTTCCCCGGGCAGACGGGTGGCCTGCGACTTCGCCGCCGCCACAGCGGCTTCGGCGATCCGAGCAGCGGTGCGTTCACGCAGCCCCAGACCGGTCAGCAGAGTGGTCAGGCGCGAGATCCCAGCGCGGCGAAGAGCTTTGGGACGCTGGTAGCGCGACAGCAGCAGCACCCAGCCGCGATGCCCTGTGATGTCGGCAGCTCGCTCGAGTGCGGGGCAGATCGCGGTGAGCAGCTGGCGCAGCCGGTTGATGGCACGAGTGCGGTCGTGCACCAGATCGGTGCGACGGCCGGTGAGCATCCGCAACTCGACGATCAACTCGTCGCTGGGCCTCAGCACGGCAAGGTCTCGACGCATACGCGCCTGGTCGGCGATGATCCGGGCGTCTTTGGCGTCGGTCTTGCCTTCACTGCGATACCCGGCCGCGGCCTGGTTGACCGCCCTACCAGGCAGATAGCACACCCGCTGGCCACGCTCGAACAAAATCGTAAGCAGCAGAGCCGATTCCACCGTGGTCAGATCTACCGCCCAACTGATCTCGTCGGCACCGAGTCCGATGATCTCGGCAATCAGAGCCAGCACATCGGACTCGTCGTTTTCCACCCGCCGAGCCAGCACCCGAGTGCCCTCGGCGTCCACCACCCAGGCCCAGTGGAACTCCTTACCCACATCCACGCCCGCCCACAGCTTTCTCAACCCGCCTCCATCGTCGTTCTCGCAGCTAAACCCGCGGACGCACCCGCCGTCAGCTCCTTAAACCCAGCGATGGATCGCAGTTCTCAATCAGCGGCCGAGAACGTCCAGACAGGTCGGGCGGCCACTCCTATCGAGCCGCACCAACAAGGCCGACAAGCACCTTTCTCAAGCCTCACCCGACCCGCCTGGGTGTCCAGCACAACGTACTGAACCCCAACGAACTTAAGGAGC
>NZ_JBITFL010000050.1:0-1458 GCF_044456045.1 Nocardia sp. NPDC051052 | reverse complement strand
GCTACCCCAATTTGCGTCGCGTCCTGTTTCTAGCACTCCGCGTCGTAACCCGACATTCCAGAAGATCCATCGAACGATCCGTACACCGACTGTTCACCGAGCCGGGCGAACGAACTATGCGCCGTCGCTGCCCTCGCGCAGGGAATGGATCATGCTCCGCAGGAGCCGGAACGCGCCGGACCGCTCGGCCTCGGTCAGGCCGGACTGCATCCTGACCTCGACAGACCGGACCGCTGCGGACGCTTTCGCCAGGCTCCGCCTGCCGCGGGGCGTGAGCCGCGTTGGCAGCACCTTCCCAACGGGCGCCTGCTCGGGCCTGGTCACGTAACCCTCCCGTTCCAGCGCCTGGAGCAGCACGTTCATCGACTGCCGTGTCACGAACGCACCCCGCGCGAGCTCGGAGTTCGACAGGCCCGGCCGTTGCGCCAGCAGCTCGAGGCAGGAGTAGCGCGTCACGTTCATCCCGAGCGGGCGCAGCACCTCCTCCATGGCTGCGCGCAGGGCGCTCGACGCCTCTTTCAGCAGGTAGCCCAGTGACGTCTCCAGGTCGACGCCGACACCGTCTTGACTCATGTCAGTATTCTGACATACATTGGTCCGTGTCAGAAGACTGACACGAAAAGAAGGAGCAGCATCATGCCCGTCACCGGCCCCGACTTCCTCTCGCTCCAAGCGAGCGACCTCGACGTTTCACAGGCGTTCTACGAGAAGTACCTCGGCCTGGTCCGTTCGCAGGCCGGTCCGCCGCACGCCGTCGTCTTCGAGACCAAGCCGATCGCGTTCGCACTCCGCGACGTCCTTCCCGGCACCGATCTCGCATCCGTTGCCCAGCCCGGCATCGGTGCCGCGATCTGGCTGCACGCCACCGACGTTCAGGCCATTCACGATGCTCTCGTCGCCGACGGTCACCCCATCGTCGCCGCCCCGATCGACGGCCCCTTCGGCCGAACGTTCACCTTCGCCGACCCCGACGGCTACCAGGTCACTCTCCACGACCGCACCTGATAGGGCCTGTGCCACTGGGCAATCACCCCTCCCCGAGGACGGCGGTTGCGCCCGAGACTCGGGAATCCGGGCGACGTTTGTTTACCCCGAGGTGATCGCCTGTCCGGCCCTGCGCACTTGGCTGTGGGTCGGCGGGATCGCCGCGGGGCACCGTGACCAGACGCCTTGCTCACGAACCGTGCGGGTGGCGTCCCGCGACGATGCTGGTCACGACCCGCCGTTACCGGTGCGCGCCTGCGGGAAAGCCGCTGCCGCAGCGGCAGTTCCGATATCGCGACGTCGATGATGCCGAGGCGAGCGCCGGCGTCGCGGCGGCGCCGGACGTTCATGAATCGCCGTCCGACGAAGCACGAGGGGCCACGGTTAACTGCGGATGTCCACTTGGTGTTCCGGATATTCCGAGGTCGAAAGCCACTACCCGCCATGGTTAAGTACCTAGGCAGCGGCGGGTGA
>NZ_JBITFL010000049.1:0-1516 GCF_044456045.1 Nocardia sp. NPDC051052 | reverse complement strand
AGACCCTAATGGGTGTAGATCAGCGAACCGCACGCGGATAGCTTCCAGTTTCGGGATGCTGGTCTCTGAGCCGCCGGCCGGTGAGCACTGTGAGACCCAGGAGCGTTGTTCGACTCCTGACTGTAGATGGTGCCCCGCCCGGTCGGTGAGGCTTCCTACAAGCGCTGCTGGGTTGTCGTGCCACACGAGCACTGGTCCATTAGGTTGCCGCCGGGATGCCCACGGCTCGAACATGTTTCGTCGAACTGCCAAGGGAGGCGAGAGCAATGATCTTTGTGGGCGACGACTGGGCCGAAGACCACCACGACATCCATGTCATGGACGCGGACGGCAAGAAACTGGCCTCGAAACGGCTACCCGAAGGCATGGCCGGCATCCGGACGTTGCACGAGATCGTGGCCCGTCACGCTCCCGAGCCCGACGATGTCGTGATCGGTATCGAAACCGATCGTGGCCTGTGGGTCAACGCGCTGGTCGCTGCCGACTACCAGGTGTATGCGGTCAACCCGCTGGCCGCGGCCCGCTATCGGGACCGCCACCACGTCTCCGGCGCGAAATCCGATACCGGCGACGCGAAACTGCTCGCGGATCTGGTCCGCACCGATCGCCACAACCACCGGCCCATCGCCGGGGACACCCCTGATGCCGAGGCGATCAAAGTGCTGGCACGCGGGCACAAGAGCCTGATCTGGTCACGCACCCGTCAAACCAACGCGCTGCGCTCAGCGCTGCGCGAGTACTACCCGGCCGCGTTGGTCGCCTTCGACGACCTCGACCACCGCGACGCCCTGGCCGTGCTCGCTCGTGCCGCCAGCCCCGCCGAAGGGGCCCGGCTCAGCCTCGCCCAGATCAAGTCGGCACTCAAACGCGTTGGGCGACAACGCTATCTGGAATCCCGAGCCCAGCAAATCTACACCGCACTACACTCCGAACAGCTCACCGCCACCGACCGGGTCTCAGCCGCGTTCGCCGCGACCACCCGCGCCGCTGTCGCCATCATCACCGAGACGAACCATCAAATCGCCGATCTCGAAGCGGAGCTGACGACGCATTTTAAGACGCACCCGGACGCCGACATCTACCTCTCCCTGCCAGGACTCGGTGTCATCCTCGGCGCCCGGGTGCTCGGTGAGTTCGGGGACGACCCCACTCGCTACACCACCGCCAAGTGTCGCAAAAATTACGCCGGAACATCCCCGTTAACCATCGCGTCCGGCAAGAAGCGCGCCGTGCTGGCCCGCCACATCCGCAACCGACGTCTCTACGACGCCGTCGACGCCTGGGCCTTCGCCGCCATCACCAAAAGCCCCGGCGCCCGCGCCCTCTACGACCAACGCCGCGCCGCCGGCGACCTGCACCACCAAGCACTACGCGCCCTCGGCAACCGCCTCGTCGGCATTCTCCACGGCTGCCTGCGCCACCACCTGCCCTACGACGAACACATCGCCTGGGCACACCGCGACACAACCGCAATCCGCGAAGCCGCTTGACAAGTTAGGGACCTGGGATGTCTACA
>NZ_JBITFL010000048.1:0-1823 GCF_044456045.1 Nocardia sp. NPDC051052 | reverse complement strand
AACGCACCAACCCCCACACCGCCGCACCCGCCAGATCGCTAACCCTCTCCCCCGCAACCGAAACCGCACCCGCGGTCAACACCACCAAACGACCCCCACCAAACCGAGAATCACCCAGCCACGCCTGCACCACCGCCAACGTCGCATGAGTCAGGGCGCGCATCCGCCCAACTGCGCCGTCGTCGGTACCCATGCTGCGCAGATCGAAGACCGCGATTGAGGGGATGCCCTGCGGGCCTGTTGTCCATTCACGGTATTCACCGACCGTGCTGAACCGAGCGGTGCGGGGGATCGCCTGCACCACCATTGAATTCGTATTCGGGAGCCAGTTGATGCTCAGCAGTGGGTCACCGGGCGTCACCGCGCCGGCCGACTGCAACGGCCGGGTGCTCAGTGATCCGGCGGTGAAGACCGGCTCCCCGGATCCGTCTACCGCGTAAATACGCACCGCACCCGGAGCGGCGTCACCGCCTGCACGGGGCGAGATATGAGCTCGCAGCGAGGTGGCGCCGGCCGCATGCAAGATGACGTCCTGCCAGGCGAACGGCAACCATGGCCCCCGTCCTCCTTCACCATCGCTCGCCGCCACACCGTCGGCTCGAACGGCCATCCCGTGCAGGACGGCATCCAGTAGAGCCGGATGCAGTCCGTAACGGGTTGCGTCATCATCCGATTCCGGCAACGTGGCTTCGACGAACAGCTCGTCGCCACGCCGCCACAGCGCCCGCAAGCCCTGGAACACCGGCCCATACCCGTACCCGGCATCGGCCAGCCGGTCGTACAGACCTGCCAAATCCACGGCATCCGCGCCCGTTGGCGGCCACTGCGCCAAATCGGCACGTGTGGCGTCAGCTGGATCGACACCGCTCGTCGCAGGATCGGCCGGCGCAACGATGCCCTCGGCGTGCACGGTCCAGTCACCACTGAGGCCGACGTCACTGCGGTCGGCTTCGGGGCGGGCGTAGACCGCGACAGCGCGTTCACCCTGCTCTCCCACCCCGGCAACCACAACCTGCACCTGCACACCACCACTGGCAGGCAACCGCAACGGAGCCAGCAAAGTCAGCTCCCGCAACACCACACACCCCACCTCATCCGCGGCACGCATCACCAACTCCACAAACCCCGTCCCCGGCACCAACACCACACCCGACACCACATGATCAGCCAGCCACCCCAACCCAGCCACCGACAACCGACCCGTCACAATCACCCCACCCGAACCCGGCGACTGCACCACCGCACCAATCAACGGATGATCCGAACCCGACAACCCCAACCCCGACACATTCCGACCATTGGTGGAATCAAGCCAATACCGGCGCCGCTCGAATACATACGACGGCAACGAAACACGGCGCGAGGGACCGTTCCACAGCACCGGCCACGCCACACCCGAACCTGCAACGTCCACCGCCGCCACCGCGGCCAGCAGACTCTCCGGCTCGGACCGGTTCCGACCCAGCACCGCCACCGACACGAATCCCACATCACTGGCACCACCAAGATCGCCATGTCCGTCGGCGCTGCCGGTCGTGTTGCTGACACCGCCGATTACATGAACGCCGACACTGGTCCCAACGCTGCCGACCGTGTCGGTGTCATCAGCCATCCCGATCGGGTCGGCACTACTAGTTACGTCGACGCTGCCGTTGCCATCAAATGGGTGGATGCTGCCATTGGTGCCGACGCGGTTGTGAACGTCGGCCCTGCCGTTGGAGTCGGTGCTGTCGAGGATGTCGGTGATCAACCCACTCAACCCACCATCAGGACCAGCAACCACAAACCGCGACACCCCCGCCCCACGCAATACCTCGATACCA
>NZ_JBITFL010000047.1:0-1912 GCF_044456045.1 Nocardia sp. NPDC051052 | reverse complement strand
ACCGCCACAACGCATCCGGCGACGACACCCCACCAGGGAACCGACAACCCATACCCACAATCACAATCGGGTCCGGCCTTCCCACCGATATCGGCGTGTCGACCTTCGCCACCTCAGTCGTCTCGCTGCCGCGCAACTCATCGAGCACGTGGCGAGCCACAATGGCGATACTGGGATAGTCAAAAATCAGCGTGGCGGGTAACCGCAGCCCGGTGGCCGTGTTGAGCCGGTTCCGGACCTCGACCGCCGTCAGCGAATCGAATCCCAGCTCACCGAAATTCCGGTCGACATCGACGACATCAACAGTGTCGTAAGCCAATACGAGCGCCACCTGAGCGCGAACGACATCCAGCACCACCCGCAGCGCCTCAGCCTCCGCCAGCCCCGCAACCCGCTGCTGCAACGATGAGCCGTCACCCACACCCACAGCAGCACGCCGCGCCTGCGACACCAGCCCACGTAGCACCGCAGGAATCGAAATCGCCCCACGCATGACCCCGACATCCAGGCGGGCCGCCGTAACCGACGCCTTGCCCAACGTCAGCGCAGTATCGAACCAAGTCAAACCTTGCTCGACCGTCATACCGACAATGCCGTCGCGCGCATACCTGGACGCGTCTTCGGCTCGAAGCCGCGCGCCCATCCCCGAACCGGAATCCCACAAACCCCACGCAATCGACACCGCCACAAGCCCTTCAGCGCGACGAAACTCAGCCAGCGCATCCAAGAAACTATTCGCCGCAGCGTAATTACCTTGCCCCGCACCACCCAACACACCAGCAACCGAGGAATACAACACAAACAACGCCAAACCAGCATCACGAGTGGCCTCATGCAAATACCACGCCGCATCCGCCTTCGCCGCCAACACCGCATCCAACCGCCGCGGCGTCAACGCCGCAATCACACCATCATCGAGCACACCCGCGGCATGGACCACACCCACCAACGGCAACTCCACCGGAACCGCACCCAACAGGGTATCGACCCCTACACGGGTAGACACATCACACGCCACCACCCGCACCATGGCACCCAACCCCGTCAGTTCTTCCACCAGATCCGCCACACCCGCAGCGTCCAGACCCCGACGACTCCCCAACACCAGCGACGTAACACCATGAGCCACAACAAGATGCCGCGCAACAATCGCACCCAAACCAGCCGTGCCACCCGTGACGACTACCGAGCCCGACAACACCGGTACTGGCACTGGCACATCCACCGCAACCGATAGCCGCGCAACATGCAGCACCCCACCACGCACCGCCACTTGCGGCTCCCCACTGGCGAGGACCTGCGCAGCCACTGTCGAGATCCCGTCAGAAACGCCGTCGTCGGTATCGACGAGTACGACCCGGCCCGGATCTTCGGCCTGCGCCGAGCGCACCAACCCCCACACCGCCGCAGCAGCCGGATCGCTAACCCTCTCACCGGCAACCGAAACCGCACCTGCGGTCAACATCACCAGCGTGCTCGTCGCAAACCCATCGCCGGCCAACCAAGCCTGGATCACGGCCAATGTCGCATGGGTTGCGGAATGTGTTCTCGCCACGACATCGTCTGTCGTCTCTATGTGGCATGGGTCGAACAGCACCGCAGACGGCACGTCCCGCGCGTCTGCGGCCCATTCCAAGAATGATTCTGCCGTGTTGAACAATGTGACCGATGCAGTGCTTGCCTGCGCCGAGTCCGTCTGGGCGATCCAGTCGATGCTCAGCAACTGCCCGTCGAGCACAGTGGTTTCGATTGATGGCATCGGCTCAGTGGTCGACTCCCCGATCGTCACGACCGGATCCCCGCTCACCCGAGTATTCAGCCAATACCGGCGCCGCTCAAACGCATACGACGGCAACGTAATCCGCCGCCGCGCACGCTCGTTCCACAACGCCGACCAGCCCACACCCGCGCC
>NZ_JBITFL010000046.1:0-1981 GCF_044456045.1 Nocardia sp. NPDC051052 | reverse complement strand
ATGTCGGTCGAGCAGGGTTTGGTGTGGTTCGACGCTGCCCTGATCGCGGACCGGGCGACGGTCACCGCGACCCACCTCGACCTCGCAGCCCTGCGTACGGCTATGTCGATTCCTGCGGTGCTGCGCGGGTTAGTGCCGCAGGCGCGGCGTGCTGCTGTGGGTGTTGGTAGTGACTCGTCGTTGCGGCAGCGGGTCGCGGGGCTGGCGGAGGTTGAGGCGCTGCGGGTAGTGCTGGATGTTGTTCGCGCGCAAGCGGCATTGGTGCTTGCTCATGACGGCGCCGATGCTGTGGATATCGACCGCAACTTCCGTGACCTGGGTTTCGATTCGCTGACGGCAGTGGAGCTCCGAAACCGGATCAACACCGCGACAGGGTTGCGGTTGCCAGCGACGTTGATCTTCGATTACCCAACCCCTGAGGTCCTGGCCCGGCAGGTACTGGATGAGTTGCGCGGGAACGAAACCGATCCGGTCACCCGAGCGGTAGCGCCGAAAGAGATATCGGTGTCGGAGCCGATTGTGATTGTGGGTATGGGTTGTCGGTTCCCTGGTGGGGTGTCGTCGCCGGATGCGTTGTGGCGGTTGTTGATCGAGGAGCGGGATGCGGTGTCGGGGTTTCCGGTCGATCGTGGCTGGGATGTGGAGGGGTTGTTTGATCCCGAGCCTGGTGTGGCGGGGAAGACGTATGTGCGTGAGGGTGGGTTTCTGCATGATGCTGCGGAGTTCGATGCGGGGTTCTTCGGGATCAGCCCTCGTGAAGCGGTGGGTATGGATCCGCAGCAACGGATTCTGCTCGAAACAGTGTGGGAGGCATTGGAACACGCAGGCATCAATCCGGCCAGTCTCCGTGGCAGCGACACTGGAGTCTTTAGCGGTGTAATGCATCACGACTACCCGTACAGCAGCGGCACCGGGGCCATTGTGTCCGGTCGGGTTTCGTATGTGCTGGGATTGGAGGGGCCGGCAGTATCGATCGATACCGCGTGCTCCTCGAGTCTGGTTGCCTTGCATCAGGCGGCGCAGGCTCTGCGGTCGGGTGAGTGCTCGCTGGCCCTTGCCGGTGGCGTGACCGTGATGGCCACTCCGGAGATCTTTGTGGAATTCTCGCGGCAGCAGGGGTTGGCCGCTGATGGCCGGTGTAAGTCGTTTGCGGAGGCGGCCGATGGCACCGGGTGGGGCGAGGGCGCGGGTGTGCTGGTGTTGGAGCGTCTGTCGGACGCACGGCGCCACGGTCACGAAATCCTGGCGGTGGTGCGTGGTTCAGCGGTCAATCAGGACGGCGCATCCAACGGCCTAACCGCTCCCAGCGGCCCCGCCCAGCAGCGGATGATCCGTCGCAGTCTCGCCAACGCGGGTTTGGAAACCACTGATGTGGATGCCGTCGAGGCACATGGCACCGGCACTCGCCTGGGCGACCCGATCGAGGCGCACGCATTGCTGGCAACCTACGGCCGGGACCGGGCGGCGGATCGGCCGTTGTGGTTGGGATCGTTGAAGTCGAATCTCGGTCATACACAAGCGGCTTCGGGTGTGGCCGGTGTGATCAAGATGGTGCTGGCGATGCAGTACGGGGTTCTGCCGAAGACGTTGCACACTGATGCGCCGAGTTCGCAGGTGGATTGGTCTTCGGGTGCGGTGTCGTTGTTGACCGAATCGACTGTGTGGCCGGAGACGGGGCGGGTGCGTCGGGCTGGTGTGTCGTCGTTCGGGATCAGTGGGACGAATGCGCATGTGATTTTGGAGCAGGCGCCGGAGGGTGACGCGGAGCCGAACAGTTCTGCACCGGTGTTGGATTCGGTTGTTGGTGGGGTTGTTCCGTGGGTGTTGTCGGCTCGGTCGGAGTCGGCGTTGCGGGGGTATGCGAAGCGGTTGGCGGGATTCATAGCTGAGGGTTCCGGTGCTGGGGTGTCGGTGTCGGATGTGGGGTGGTCGTTGTTGGGGCGGTCGCGGTTTGAGCATTGTGGGGTGGTTTCGGGGGTGG
>NZ_JBITFL010000045.1:0-2465 GCF_044456045.1 Nocardia sp. NPDC051052 | reverse complement strand
CGTCGCCGGTATTGGCTTGATCCGGTGGGTGGTGGGGATGTGTCGGGGTTGGGGTTGTCGGGTTCGGATCATCCGTTGATTGGTGCGGTGGTGCAATCACGCGATTCCGAAGACACGGGCGCAATTTCGCAGCTGATGCAGCGGATCGCCGCGTTGTCGGAGCTCGAGGGAGTGGACGTGGTGTTGGACATCGTGCGTGATCAGGCCGCGCTCGTTCTCGCTCACGACAGTGCGGAGTCGATCCACGCCGACCGCAATTTTCGAGAGCTGGGCTTCGATTCACTGACCGCCGTCGAGGTCCGCAACCGGCTCAACGTTGTTGTCGGACAGCGGCTACCGGCGACGCTGGTCTTCGACTATCCGACTCCCCGGGCGGTGGCCCGATATCTGGTCCAGCGGATGAACGGGATGTCGAATCTGCGGACAGGCGGCAGCGATATCGATGAGGCGCGGATCCGAGATTATCTTTCAACGGTTCCACTGAGCGAACTCAGCAGAATCGGAGTACTCGATAGTTTGCTCGATCAGGTAGTGAACGTACCGATGTATCCAGTCGAAGTCGATGCCGAGTCGACTGACGACATGGACATCGAAGCATTAATTCAGCACGTTGTCGATAATAGAATTGATTAGGGCTTTCGGGGAGATATCGTGGCATTATCTATCGAGGAACTCACAAACGCGTTGCGAATTTCCGCACGCACCAACGAAGCCCTGAAAAAAGATAACCGCAAGCTTCGGGCGAAGGCGTCGGAGCCGATTGCGATCATAGGCATGGGTTGCCGGTTCCCTGGCGGGGTGTATTCGCCGGATGAGTTGTGGCGGTTGCTGATCGAGGAGCGGGACTCGGTCGGCGGGTTCCCGGCCGATCGGGGCTGGGATGTGGAGGCGATGTTCGATCCCGAACCTGGTGCGGCGGGCAAGACGTATGTACGGCAGGGCGGTTTCCTATATGACGCTGCAGAATTCGATGCGGGGTTCTTCGGAATCAGCCCCCGCGAAGCGGTCGGAATGGACCCGCAGCAAAGGGTCCTACTCGAAACCGCTTGGGAGGCATTGGAACACGCAGGTATAGACCCGGATTCATTGCGGGGCAGCGCTACCGGCGTCTTTGCCGGTGTAGCGCATCACGACTATCCGAACAACAGCAGTTCGGGTGCGATTGTATCCGGTCGTGTTTCGTATGTATTGGGTTTGGAGGGTCCGGCGGTTTCGATCGATACGGCGTGCTCGTCGAGCCTTGTTGCCCTGCATCAGGCAGCCCAGGCGCTGCGCTCGGGGGAATGCTCGTTGGCACTCGCGGGCGGTGTGACGGTGATGGCGACTCCGGAGATCTTTGTGGAGTTTTCGCGGCAGAGGGGCCTGGCCGCCGATGGGCGTTGTAAGCCGTTTGCGGAGGCGGCCGATGGCACCGGATGGGCCGAGGGGGCGGGCGTACTCGTGCTGGAACGGCTATCGGATGCACAGCGCCGCGGTCACGAAATCCTTGCCTTAGTACGGGGTTCGGCGGTGAATCAGGATGGCGCGTCGAATGGATTGACCGCGCCCAATGGTCCGTCGCAGGAGCGAATGATCACACGTTGCCTGGAGAACGCTGGTTTGTCGGCTTCAGAAGTGGATGCTATCGAGGCGCATGGCACCGGCACTCGTCTGGGTGATCCGATCGAGGCGCAGGCGTTGCTGGCGACCTACGGTCAGGGCCGGCCGGTGGATCGGCCGTTGTGGTTGGGTTCGTTGAAGTCGAATATTGGTCATACGCAGGCGGCGGCTGGTGTGGCTGGTGTGATGAAGATGGTGCTGGCGATGCGGCACGGTGTGTTGCCGAAGACGTTGCACGTGGATGCGCCTTCTTCGCATGTGGATTGGTCTTCGGGTGCGGTGTCGTTGTTGACCGAATCGACTGTGTGGCCGGAGACGGGGCGGGTACGTCGGGCGGGTGTGTCGTCATTTGGGATCAGTGGGACCAATGCACACGTCATCCTCGAGCAAGCACCGGAGGCAGTTGAGACGGAGCCGGATAACGTTGCACCGGGGTTGGATTCGGTTGTGGGTGGGGTGGTGCCGTGGGTGTTGTCGGCGCGGTCTGAGCAAGCGTTGCGGTCGTCGGCGGAGCGGTTGGCGGGATTCATAGCTGAGGGTTCCGGTGCTGGGGTGTCGGTGTCGGATGTGGGGTGGTCGTTGTTGGGGCGGTCGCGGTTTGAGTATTGTGCGGTGGTTTCGGGGGTGGATCGGGAGCGGTTGCTTGCGGGTTTGACCGCCTTGTCTGAGGGTCGCCCGGATGTGAATGTGGTTTCTGGGGAGGGTGTTTCGGGTTCGGGGAAGACGGTGTTGGTGTTTCCGGGGCAGGGTGGGCAGTGGTTGGGGATGGGGCGGGGGTTGTATGCCGAGTTCCCGGTGTTCGCGCAGGCTTTTGATGAGGTCATAGCGTTGCTGGATGTGCAATTGCGTGAGCAGTCAGTCGACGG
>NZ_JBITFL010000044.1:0-2667 GCF_044456045.1 Nocardia sp. NPDC051052 | reverse complement strand
CCCGACACCGCATCCCGCTCCTCGATCAACAACCGCCACAACGCATCCGGCGACGACACCCCACCAGGGAACCGACAACCCATACCCACAATCACCACCGGCTCCGACACCTTCGCCTGAAGCTTGCGGTTCTCCTTTTTCAGAGCTTCATTGCGCTGTGCGGCGTTCCGCAACGCCTTCGTGAGGTCCTCAAAAGATAAAGCCATGACGTATCTCCAAAAGTATCAAGAAAATCAATCGGCGAAATGCTGAACCAGCGCTTCTATATCCATATCCTCGGTTGATTCTCGATCAACTTCTGCGTGAATATCCGACGTGTCCGAATTATCGGCCAGCTGGAGCAGGGCAGCGAGCAACCCTGTTTTTCTGAGCTCGCTGATCGGAACTGCCGACAAATATCGGCGAATCCTGCTTTCATCAATATCGGTCTCGTCCGGTCCGACGACCGGCTTGCCGTTCAGCTGCTCGAGCACATACCCCGCCACCTGCCCGGGCGTTGGGTAGTCGAAGACAATGGTGACCGGCAACCGCAGTCCGGTTGCGGTGTTCAGCCGGTTGCGCACCTCTACCGCGGTCAACGAGTCGAATCCGAGCTCTCGGAAGTTCCGGTCGATGCCGATAGCGTCGGCTTCGTCGTGGGCGAGGACCAGTGCAACCTCGGCACGCACAACATCCAGCACGATTTCCAGCGCCTCGGACTCCGGCAATCCGGTAATCCGTTGTGGCAGTAGCGATGTCGCTGCCTCGGCCGAAGCCGCGGTCGACCTGCGTTCCCGGGGCGCCACCAGGCCATGGAAGACGGTAGGTATCGACGTGGCCGCACGCAGGGCCGCGAGATCGAGGCGCGTAGCAGTAACCGTCGCACGCGGTTGCGCCAGTGCCGCATCGAACCAGGCCAGACCCTGCTCGATCGACATACCCGACATACCGCTGCGTCCTGCACGGAAGGTGTCTGTCTCTTGCAGTCGGGAGCCCATGCCGGAACCGGAATCCCACAAACCCCAGGCAATCGATACCGCCGCAAGCCCTTGCGCACGGCGATGCTCGGCCAAGGCGTCCAGGAATGTGTTTGCCGCAGCGTAGTTTGCGACACCAGCGCTGCCGAGTATGCCGGCGGCCGAGGAGTACAGCACAAACATCGCCAGATCCCGATCAAGCGTGGCCTGGTGCAGATGCCACGCCGCATCCGCCTTCGCCGCCAGCACCGTGTCCAGCCGCTGCGGCGTCAACGCCGTAACCACACCATCATCGAGCACACCTGCTGCATGCACGACACCCACCAACGGGGCCTCCGCGGGAACCGCCGCCAGCAGTGTGTCGACCCCAGCACGCGTGGACACGTCACACGCCACCACACGAACTCTGGCACCCAACCCGGTCAAGGTGTCGACCAACTCCGGCGCACCCGATGCTTGCAGGCCTCGACGACTGGCCAACACCAATGACGTAACGCCATGCGAGACAACAAGATGCCGGGCAATGATCGCCCCGAGATTACCGGTACCGCCGGTCACCACCACCGAGCCGCCCGCCGGCACTAGCTGATCAGCGATCTCATCTGCGCTGGTCAACCGGGTCAGCCGGGCAACATGCACAACCCCATCCCGAATCGCCACCTGGGGCTCACTGATCGAAAGGATCTGCGCCACTACAGCATCCAGATCATCGATGGTGTCGACGTCGGCGAGCACGATGCGGTCGGGATCTTCAGACTGTGCCGAACGCACCAGACCCCACACCGTCGCAGCCGCCGGATCGGTGACGTCCTCGCCCTCGACCGAAACGGCACCCGAGGTCAGCACCATGAGCGTGCTCTCCTCGAACCGGTCCCCACCCAACCATGTCTGCACCGCTCGCAGCGCATCATGCGCGACAACGTGTACCCGCTGCGCGACAGCGTGATTCACGTCCGCACTACGGAGGTCGATGACCACAGCCTTCGGAACCTCCGGCGTGCCCGCAGCCCAGTGCACGAGCTCGTCCACCGCGCCGAACACAGTGACCGGCCCAAGTGCTGGCGACAACGAGCCGAGCTGCGAGACCCACTGCAATGCCAACAGTCGCTCTCCGGCTCCTGCCTCGCTGATCGCCGGCGTCGCCCTGGTGGTCAGGGACTCGATGGTGACAACGAGCCGCCCGGATTCATCAACCGCCGCAATCGACACTCCACGCGAGCCGGTGCCAGGTTTGATCCGTGCTCGCAGAGCTGTCGCGCCGACCGCATGCAGTACGACGTTCTGCCATGCGAACGGCATCCGCGGCCCCTCGTCCTCGCCATCAACTCCTTGATCGATATCGCCTGCGCCCATGCCCTGCAGGACCGCATCGAGCAGGGCTGGATGCAGTCCGTAGTGGGCGGTGTCGCTGTCCGGTTCGGGTAGGACGGCTTCAACGTAAATGTCTGTCCCGTGCCGCCACACCGCACGCAAGCCACGGAACGATGGCCCGTAGTCGTACCCCGCGTCGGCCAACCGGTCGTAAAACCCGTGCAGCTCAACAGGAATCGCACCGGTCGGTGGCCATTGAGGCGACACCGTCCACGGTCCGATCATCGCCGCAGGAGCGACAGCCTCCGGTGCGATGACCCCTTCGGCGTGCAGCACCCATTCCGCCCCGGAATCAGGAGCATCAGCACGGGCATACACCGACACAGCACGTTCACCCACC
>NZ_JBITFL010000043.1:0-2913 GCF_044456045.1 Nocardia sp. NPDC051052 | reverse complement strand
CCCGACACCGCATCCCGCTCCTCGATCAACAACCGCCACAACGCATCCGGCGACGACACCCCACCAGGGAACCGACAACCCATACCCACAATCACAATCGGGTCCGGCCTTCCCACCGATATCGGCACCGGCGCTACTGGCAGAGCGGCCGTATCGGTTTCATTCCCGCGCAACTCGTCCAGTACATATCGCGCCACGACAAGCGTGCTGGGATAGTCGAATATCAAAGTGACAGGTAACCGCAGCCCCGTAGCAGTGTTGAGCCGGTTCCGGAGCTCCACTGCCGTCAGCGAATCGAAACCCAACTCACGGAAATTCCGATCGATATCGATATCATCGCCACTGTCGTGGGCCAACACCGCCGCGACCTGATCCCGCACGACATCCAGCACAAGAGGCAACGCTTCGGCTTCCGGTAACCTCGCGATCCGCTGCTGCAATGGCGACACAGCCTCGCCGGAGCCACCGATGGTGACTGTCCGCCGCTCCCGTGGAACCAGACCCTGCAGGATCGCCGGGATCGATGTGGCCCTTCGCAGCGTCGGGAGATCGAGTCTCGCGGCGGTCACCGTTGCTCGATCCTGAACAGTCGCCGCGTCGAACCAAGCGAGCCCCTGCTCAATGGTCATACCCGACATGCCTTCACGTGCGTACCGAGTCGTATCTTGCGCGCGTAACCGAGAACCCATCCCGGAACCGGAATCCCACAAACCCCACGCAATCGACACCGCCACAAGCCCCTGCCCACGACGAAACTCAGCCAGCGCATCCAAGAAACTATTCGCCGCAGCGTAATTACCTTGCCCCGCACCACCCAACACACCAGCAACCGAGGAATACAACACAAACAACGCCAAATCAGCATCACGAGTGGCCTCATGCAAATACCACGCCGCATCCGCCTTCGCCGCCAACACCGCATCCAACCGCCGCGGCGTCAACGCCGCAATCACACCATCATCGAGCACACCCGCGGCATGGACCACACCCACCAACGGCAACTCCACCGGAACCGCACCCAACAGGGTATCGACCCCTACACGGGTAGACACATCACACGCCACCACCCGCACCATGGCACCCAACCCCGTCAGTTCTTCCACCAGATCCGCCACACCCGCAGCGTCCAGACCCCGACGACTCCCCAACACCAACGACGTAACACCATGAGCCACAACAAGATGCCGCGCAACAATCGCACCCAAACCAGCCGTGCCACCCGTGACGACTACCGAGCCCGACAACGACCGCGCCGACACCTCCGATAGATCGCCAGAGGCGCCTGCCGCTTCAGTCAATCGAGTCAGTCGCGCCACGTGCACCTGGCCTTCCCGCACCACGACCTGCGGCTCTCCATTGGTGAGGACCTGTGCAACCATTCGGGTCAAACCATCGCCGTCATCTGCGGCATCAGTATCAACGAGCACGATCCGGCCCGGATCCTCCGACTGCGCCGAACGCACCAACCCCCACACCGCCGCCGCAGCGGGATCGCTAACCCGTTCCCCCGCAACCGAAACCGCACCCGCGGTCAACACCACCAACGTACTGTCGCGGAACCGAGGCTCACCCGACCACGCTTGCACCACCGCCAACGCCCCATCGACCACAACCCGCAGGCGCTCCAGCACACCAGTGCTCGCACCGTCATCACGTAGATCGAAAACTACTGCTGGCAAAACACTTTCAGCATCGGACGCCCGCTCCAAGAACGACTCGACCCGAGAAAACACCGCGACCTCCGGCATCGCTACAACCGGACCAGCCTGCGGGATCCACTGCAAACCCAACAACCGCTCACCCGGCACCGACTCCGGCAGCACCACCGGACGCGTCGTCAGAGACCCGATCGTCAGAACCGGCTGCCCGAGCTCATCTACCGCCCGAATCGACACGGCAACCGAACCCGAGCCATCCTCGGCACCGGAATCCCGCACGGCATCACCCGTTATATGCGCCCGCAAGACAGTGGCTCCCACCGCATGCAGTGCGACGTCCTGCCAGGCGAACGGCATCCGGGGCCCGCTGGCGGCGCCCCCGATTCCCGAGTCGCCGCCGGCCACGGCCATACCTTGGAACAGCGAATCCAACAGTGCCGGGTGCAGACCGTATCCCGTTACGCCATTGGCCGTTTCAGGCAGGGTCGCCTCGACAAAGAGGTCCTCACCACGCCGCCACACCGACTGGAGGCCCTGGAAGGCAGGTCCATATACATACCCGGCATCGGAAAGTTCATCGTAACAATCGCCCAGATCCACGGCCATCGCGTCTAGCGGCGGCCACTGTGCCAACTCCGTAACCACGCCCGGATCTGCGGTGCCCGGCGCGAGAACAGCCTCAGCGTGCACAATCCAGTCAGCACCTACATCGCAGTTGTCGTCGTGCGCGTACAACGACACCGACCGATATCCAGAATCATCGGGGCTATCGACGACGATCCGCACCGTCACACCACCGTGCGGCGATACCACCAGCGGCGACCGGATCGTCAGCTCCAACAGACGATTACATTCGAGGTCAGCACCGATGACGGCCAGCCATTCCACAAACACCGCACCCGGCGCTATCACCTGACCGAAAACCACGTGATCGGCCAGCCACCGCTCTCCTCGCACCGACAACCTGCCCGTGTACACAACCGTCCCCGAACCCGGCACTGTCATTACCGCGCCGATCAACGGGTGCTCGGAACCGGTCAGTCCCCACGCTGCTGGATCACCCGCCACAGGAGCGTCAAGCCAATACCGGCGACGCTCAAACGCATACGTCGGCAACACCACCCGCCGACGCGCACCCCCGGACCACAACACCGACCAAACCACACCCGCCCCCGCGACATCAGCCTCAGCGACCGACCGCAAAAACCGCTCCACACCACCCTCACCACGCCGTATCGACCCCACCACCCGCACC
>NZ_JBITFL010000042.1:0-3273 GCF_044456045.1 Nocardia sp. NPDC051052 | reverse complement strand
GGTTGGCTGGTTCGGGGGTGGTTTCGCCGGGGTATTGGGTGTCGCATGTGCGGGGGTGTGTGCGTTTCGCGGATGGTATCGAGGTATTGCGTGGGATGGGGGTGTCGCGGTTTGTGGTTGCTGGTCCTGATGGTGGGTTGAGTGGGTTGATCACCGACATCCTCGACTACACCGACTCGGCTGGCGGCGTCGGCATTGACGGCGGTCCCGATTCGACCCGTGGCGTTGATGCCAACGGCAGCGTCGGCGCTCACGGCAGGGTTCACGCAACTGACACCAACGGCCGTATCGGTACTAATGGCAGTGCTGGCACCGACGGCAGCGGCAACGTGCACGCTGACCATGTTGGTGTTGGGGGTGTCGTGTCGGTGGCGGTGCTGGGTCGGAATCGGCCCGAGCCGGAGAGTCTGCTGGCCGCGGTGGCCGCAGTGGATGTTGCGGGCGCGGGTGTGGGCTGGTCGGCGTTGTGGAACGAGCGTGCGCGGCGGCGGATTACGTTGCCGTCGTATGCGTTTGAGCGGCGCCGGTATTGGCTCGATTCCAGCAAGGCTGGGGATCCGGTGGCGTGGGGGTTGGCTGGCTCGGACCATCCGCTGGTTGGTGCGGTGGTGCATTCACCGGATTCGGGTGGGGTGACTGTGACGGGGCGGCTGTCGATGGCCGGGTTGGGCTGGCTGGCCGAGTACGTGGTGTCAGGTGTCGTTGTGGTGCCGGTTGGGGCGCTGTTGGAGTTGGTGGGTGTTGCCGGCGATGAGGTTGGTTGTGATCGGTTGACGGAGTTGACGGTTGGGTTGCCGCTGGTGCTTCCGTCGGGTGGTGGTGTGGCGGTGCGGGTTGTGGTAGGGGCACCGGACGGGGTGGGCGGTTGTGCGGTAGCGGTGTATTCGCGACCGGATGTCGGTGGTGGGCGCGATGGGGCGTGGAGCCTGCACGCTGAGGGCATGCTCGCCGGAAACAGCACGAGCGGTATCGAGGTGTCGGCGGGTGTGCTGGCCGGCGGATTGGGGGATATGACCGAGGGGCTGTGGCCGCCTGCGAGTGCGGCGGTTGCGGATGTGGACTGGATGGATGACGACCTGTCCGAAGACAGCAATGGCTCCGGGTCGTTGGTGCGGGGGGTGTGGCGGCGGGGCGCGGAACTGTTTGTCGAGGCCGCGCTGCCCGAACCGAGTAGTGACCTGTCCCGATATGGGTTGCATCCAGTTTTGTTGGATGCCGTGCTGCAGGTGGCGGGTGCGGGTGCGGATGCGGATGGCAGTGCCGGACCGGGGTCGATGTTGGTGTCGTGCCGGGACTACGTGTTGCACGCGGCGGGCGCGAGTGTGATCAGGGCACGCGTCGCACCCGTGGCCGATGCTGGTTCGGGTGTGGTTTCGGTTGCGGTGGTGGATGAGTCGGGACATCCGATCCTGACCATCAGGGAGCTGACCACTAGGCCGATGCGATCAATCGAAACCACGATGTCCGGCGAGCAACTGCTCAGTCTTCGATGGATCCCGAGTGATACGTCGAATCCTGCGCAACCTGTTCCGGAGGTCATCTCGTCTACCTCGGTCGAGGCCTTCTTCAGCCGGGTCGGCGAGTGGGCCGTGGACTCCCCGAATGTGTCGCCGGTAATGGTGTTCGATCTTCGCGAAAGCGGTGCGCCGGACCACGATGTCGTGGCGAGAACACATGCGATCATCCATGCGACGCTGGCGGTGCTGCAGGCGTGGCTGCGTGAGTTGGGGCTCCCGGGGAGCACTTTGGTGGTGTTGACTGCCGGCGCGATTTCGGTTGCGGGGGAGAAGGTTACCGATCCGGCCGCAGCGTCGGTATGGGGTTTGGTGCGCTCGGCGCAGTCGGAGGATCCGGGTCGGGTCGTGCTCGTCGATACCGATGCCGCGGGTGTCGGTGGTGGTTTGGCCGTCATTGTTGCGCAGGTCCTCGCCAGCGGAGAGCCGCAGGTGGTGGTGCGGGGCGGACAACTGCATGTTGCGCGACTGACACGGTTGGTTGATACAGGAAGCACTGTTGGTAGTTCCGGGGTGCCGGTGTTGTCGGGGTCGGTGGTGGTGACCGGTGGTACTGGTGGTTTGGGTGCGATTGTTGCGCGGCATCTTGTTGTGGCTCATGGTGTTACGTCGTTGGTGTTGGGGAGTCGTCGGGGTCTGGACGCTGCGGGTGTGGCGGATCTGGTGGAAGAACTGACGGGGTTGGGTGCCATGGTGCGGGTGGTGGCGTGTGATGTGTCTACCCGTGTAGGGGTCGATACCCTGTTGGGTGCGGTTCCGGTGGAGTTGCCGTTGGTGGGTGTGGTCCATGCCGCGGGTGTGCTCGATGATGGTGTGATTGCGGCGTTGACGCCGCGGCGGTTGGATGCGGTGTTGGCGGCGAAGGCGGATGCGGCGTGGTATTTGCATGAGGCCACTCGTGATGCTGGTTTGGCGTTGTTTGTGTTGTATTCCTCGGTTGCTGGTGTGTTGGGTGGTGCGGGGCAAGGTAATTACGCTGCGGCGAATAGTTTCTTGGATGCGCTGGCTGAGTTTCGTCGTGGGCAGGGGCTTGTGGCGGTGTCGATTGCGTGGGGTTTGTGGGATTCGGGCTCGGGGATGGGCGCGCGGCTTCGAGCCGAAGACGCGTCCAGGTATGCGCGCGACGGCATTGTCGGTATGCCTGTCGAGCAGGGTCTGGCCTGGTTCGATGCTGCCCTTGTCGCGGATCGGGCGACGGCAACTGCGGCATGCCTCGATCTCGCGGCACTGCGCGGTGCGGACTCCATTCCGGCGATGCTGCAAGGCATGGTCCGGCGAGCCCGGCGAACTGTCGCTCTTGGCGGGATCGGCGCCGATGGGATGTCCCTGTTGCAGCAGCGGATTGCGGGGCTGTCCGAGACCGAGGCATGCCGGCTGGTGCTGGACACAGTGCGTGCTGAGGTCGCGTTGGTTCTGGCTCACGACAGTGTTGACGCCGTGGCCGCAGACCGCAATTTCGGGGAACTGGGCTTTGATTCGCTGACGGCGGTAGAGATCCGTAACCGGCTCAATGCAGCGACGGGGTTGCGGTTGGCGACGACGTTGATCTTCGACTATCCGACCCCGGAGCTTGTGGCACGGAGAGTATTGGATGACTTGCGCGGGAACGAAATGGCCCCGATTAGCTCGACGGTGATGCCGGTATCGGTGTCGGAGCTGGTGGCGATTGTGGGTATGGGTTGTCGGTTCCCTGGTGGGGTGTCGTCGCCGGATGCGTTGTGGCGGTTGTTGATCGAGGAGCGGGATGCGGTGTCGGGGT
>NZ_JBITFL010000041.1:0-3672 GCF_044456045.1 Nocardia sp. NPDC051052 | reverse complement strand
TCACAGTGCTCACCGGCCGGCGGCTCAGAGACCAGCATCCCGAAACTGGAAGCTATCCGCGTGCGGTTCGCTGATCTACACCCATTAGGGTCTCAAAACTCGTGACGGAATCTCAGAATTTTTGGCGGTGACGTGGCGGATCCGCCATGGTTCTGAGATTCCGCACTCTTCGCTGGCAGATCGGCATGCTCGGCCGGTGCGGTGATCGAAGCAACCTCCGCCGACTGCCCTGACCGTTCGTCGGCATACCTTCGGACGATCAGCTCGAGGCGCAGTGGTCCGCCTGCCCTGTAAGCCGATGAGAGGTGCGAGGACCAGCTTCGAGGTGGCAGCGACGCAGGGACAGACGCCGTACTGGATGACGACCGCACCGGTGGCGTATGCCTGTCGTCAGGCTTGCAGGCGCGAAGTTTCGGGGACGTACCCTAGGCCCCAGTTCGCGACTGCGTCGAGGACGGGGCCCAGGTCACGGCCTTTGAGAGTGAGGCGGTAGCGGTGGCGAGGCGGGTTGTCCTGGTATTGGGTGCGGGTGAGGACGCCGGCTGTTTCGAGATCTCGCAGGCGCGTGGCGAGGGTGTTGGTGGGGATGGTTTCACCGCCGATCATGAAGTCGCCGTAGCGTAATTCGCCGCGCAGAAACAGGTCTCGCACGATCAGGAGGGACCAGCGGTCGCCGAATATGTCCAGTGCGCCGGCGATCGCACACTCCGATCGTCGTTGCCTAGCAGCGGGCATCACACCTCCTAGAGACACTTGCAATATTGAAGTTACCACGCCTAGAGTGACTTCAATAATTAAAGCAACTGAGGAGTCCTCGTGACCGCAACCACCCTCGACCGTACTCGTTCCATTTCCGTACCGTTGCCGCTCAGCGCGGTGTGGTTGGCTCTGATCATCACGCTCGCCGCGGCCGGCGCCTTCATCGGAGCGCCGGACGCCCCGCCGATCGCACTTGGAATCGCTACCGCCGCACCGGTTCTCGCCGCTCTCGTGCTCACGCTGCGCTCGTCGCGGTTCCGCGAATGGGCCCAGAGTCTGGATCTTCGGATGCTCACCCAATTGCAGATGTGGCGCATCATCGGGTTCACCTTGCTGGCGCTCGGCATGTCCGGAGACCTGCCCCGAGCCTTCGCCCTATCGGCCGGCCTCGGCGACATCATCGTCGGACTGACCGCACCGCTGGTCGCTGCCTATGTGGTGGGCACCGGTCGTCGCGGGATCTTCCTGGTGTGGACCGCTTTCGGTATGGTCGATCTGATCAACGCGGTCATACTGGGCCTGCTGGCACATCCCGATTCGATGGGCACGTTGCCCCTCGCCCTGATCCCGGCGTTCGGAGTCCCGTTTGCTTTCACCCTGCACATTCTGTCCCTGGCCGGCATTCGGCAGTGGCGCGATTAGCCGCGAGTAAAACGCCTCTCCCGCGTCGTCCAGTGGTGGCGCGGGACTGGCGGACAGTAGGTCCATCCAGTGGAACGAGCGCCCCATGGTCACCAGCCTGAAACGACCGAGCTCGCCTGGGAGGCCCGCCGAATTGCCGTGGACCCAAGTCGCATTGGTGATCTGCGCCGCCTGGGCTTGTCGGGCGGCTTCGACGACCATTTCGGGCTCAGGGTCCATGCCGACGGCTTCGACGACATGCTCAGCCAGAGGGAGTGTCAATTGGCCGGTGCCGCAGCCCAAGTCGAGTAGGCGCCCGGTGCCGTCGAGGTGGAACCGCTGGACGAGGTCGTCGAAGAACATTCGGGGATAGCCCGGTCGATAGCGGGCGTAGTGCCAGGCTGTTCCTGTGAATAGGCCGCTGCGGGATCTGCCGAGTGAATCGGTCACGCTCACCTCACTGCTCTTCCCGATTACCGGGTGGGGCATGGTTGGCGGGTGCCCCGAATTCATCTTGCGGTAGAGGATGCCGTCGAGCTCGCCGAGCTGCTGCAGCTCAGTTCGCCAGGCCCAATAGGCGACGAGGTCGGACTCGGTGGCCGTGGCGAGTCCGTGTCCTCGGGATTCGAGGAAGTGTACGAACCTTCGTGTGATGTAGGCGTATTCGCGCAATGTCTTGGGGTCCTTGTTCGCGTACGCGAGGTGCCGAAACCACGAGCACAGCGGCGCGATCGGCTCCATCGTGACCTCGTCCACGAACACCGGCATACCGGTAGGGATCGCGCGGAACTTGAGGAGCTGGACGACGTCCTCGGCGCCAACCGAACACCCGGAAAGGTGACCGCGCACCAACATCGGGTCCACGAACGACAGGAACAACCGCCCTCCTCTGCAAACCTCAGCGGAGAACAGTCCTACACGAAAGGTCAGAGAGCGACACGCAGATGTTCGCGCTGAGACAGTCGCGAACTACCAGAAGAAGTCGCGGCCAAATCTCAAAATGTTTGGCCATGGCTTGGCCGGTTGGCCACGATGTTGAGACGTCGCGCCGTCTGACTGGGTGGCGGCCAACTGGTTGCGCGCTCGAAGGCTGGTCTGGTCCGCCACAGCTCGATTCTTATGTCGACGAGTTCGACTCGGAGAGGTGAACGACGACGTCTAGTGGATGCCGGGCGGTAGACCAATCGTGTTACAGTGCGGGTCGTTTCGCTGCACGGGGGAAAATATGAGCGACATCACCAGCATCCCTGCCGAGGTTGCGCAGGCTGTCCATGCGGCCAACCTGGGGCAACTGATTGCCGCATTCCCCGAATCTTTTAGCCCCACCGGCTCCGGGATCGTCGCAGCTATGATCCGGGCAGAGCACAAAGTGAGCAACGATGACCGCGCCGGGGTGTTCGTCTACCACAACGGTGTGATCTGGCAGCATCGCCGCAAGAACAAGCGCAGCGCCGACGGCTGGGAAACCGAACGGCTGGATCAGTTCTACTGGGCCGATATCGCGGACTTCACTCAATCATCTCGACACGAGGCCACGCCCAACGGACTCACTCGAACCACGCACAGCTTCTGGTTCACACTCCACGACGGCCGCAAGTTCCACATCTCGCGGGAAGGACACCACGGCAGCAAAGCTAGCTTTTTCAACGGTCTGGAACGTTTCGCTGCCACGGTCGACCCACTAGTCACAGCAGCACAGATCCCGCTCGCCGAGCATGCCTTGCAGGAAGGCCAGAAAATCAGCTGCGGCATACTGTCCGTAGACGTCAACGGCATATATTCCGCACGCAACTTCCTGGCCTGGCCTGACCTCGAAGAGATGACATTCACCAACGGTTCCCTGGCTATCCGGAAACGCGGCAAGCGGCTGAAGTGGACCACCGCCTCAGCCTCGCGGGTCGCGAACCTCAGTCTCTTCCTAGCCATTACCCGAGCCATCGGCGCTCAGCATGGTGCGCGCTTGCCCTGACACCCGGTGCCCTGCCCAGGCGATCTCCCACCGCCGAACGCGTGACATACGACAGAAGCGGACGGTTAAATTGTCACGGCCCTGCGAATGTCACGCCAACACCGATCCGCAAGGAATGGCCTGAGAATTGAGACTGTCATCGATGGCCACGGTTCGAGACAACTTGAGCACTAGCAGGTCCGCACGGCGGAAGTGGCCACAACTTCCGGGACCCTACACGTGCGGATTCTGTAGACATCCCAGGTCCCTAACTTGTCAAGCGGCTTCGCGGATTGCGGTTGTGTCGCGGTGTGCCCAGGCGATGTGTTCGTCGTAGGGCAGGT
>NZ_JBITFL010000040.1:0-3884 GCF_044456045.1 Nocardia sp. NPDC051052 | reverse complement strand
GATTCGGCGAATACCGGTGAGCTGTCGAGTAGTTCGGCACCCATGCCCGCCCACTGTGAACCCTGGCCCGGGAAGACGAAAACGATCTTGCCCGCGGCTTCGGCCGTGCCTTCGACAACGGTCTCGGCCTGCGCTCCGTCCGCGAGCGCGGTCAACCCGGCCAGCAACTGGTGGTGGTCACCGCCGACGACGACCGCGCGATGGTCGAGCACGGCACGGGTGGTGGCCAGCGACCATCCGATGTCAGCCGGGTCCCGGTCGGCGACCGCCAGCAATCGCCGGGCCTGATCAAGCAGTGCCGCAGATGTTTTCGCCGACAGCACCCAGGGCACGGCGGCGGGATCGGGTCGTGCCGTCACCTGCTCGTCCACGACGGGTGGTGCTTCGAGGATGACGTGGGCGTTGGTGCCGCTCACGCCGAAGGACGAGACCGCCGCGCGGCGGGGGCGGTCGTGGTCGGGCCACTGCCGCTGGTCGGTCAGCAGGCGAACTGCGGCGGAGTCCCAGTCGATGTCGGCGCTCGGCTCGACGGCGTGCAGTGTGCGCGGCAGGATGCCGTGCCGCATGGCCATGACCATTTTCAGGACCCCGGCGGCGCCCGCCGCGGCCTGGGTGTGGCCGATGTTGGATTTCACGGTGCCGAGCCACAGCGGCTCCGCGCGGTCCCGCCCGTAGGTGGCCTGCAGCGCCTGCGCCTCGATGGGATCGCCGAGACGTGTTCCGGTGCCGTGTGCCTCGACGGCATCCACGTCGGCGGGCCGCAGCCCGGCGTTGGCGAGCGCCTGGCGGATAACCCGTTGCTGCGACGGGCCGTTCGGGGCCGTGAGTCCGTTGGACGCGCCGTCCTGGTTCACCGCGGACCCGCGCACGACGGCGAGCACCGGGTGGCCGCGTCGCCTGGCCTCGGACAGTCGCGCGACGAGCAGCAGACCAACGCCCTCCGCGGCGCCGAACCCGTCGGCGTCGCGGGCAAACGCCTTGCATCGGCCGTCGGCCGAAAGCCCGTGCTGGCGGCTGAATTCGGTGAACATGTGCGGCGTCGCCATGATCGCGACACCACCGGCCAGCGCGGTGGCGCATTCACCGCGCCGCACCGACTCGGCCGCGAGGTGCAGCGCCACCAGCGACGACGAACACGCCGTGTCGATGGTGACGGCCGGGCCCTCGAGACCGAAGGTGTAGGAGATGCGGCCCGAGGCGACACTGGGTGTCGCACCCGTCAGCAGATAGCCCTCGAGATCCTCCGGCGGCTCGGCGACCCTGGTCTGATAGTCGTGATAGGACATGCCGACGAATACGCCGGTATCGCTGCCGCGCAACGACATCGGATCGATGCCCGCGCGCTCGAACAGTTCCCAGGAGGTTTCCAGCAGTAGTCGCTGCTGCGGGTCCATCGCGAGCGCCTCGCGCGGCGAGATGCCGAACAGGGCCGCATCGAAATCCGCCGCATCGTGCAGGAACCCACCGCGACCTGTCGCCGAGGTCCCCGGCCCACCCGGGACCTCGGGCAGCAGCCGTGCGAGATCCCAGCCGCGGTCGGTGGGGAAGTCGCCGATGGCATCGCCGCCGTCGACGACAAGCTGCCACAGCCCCTCGGGGGAGTCGATCCCGCCCGGATAGCGGCACGCCGCCGCGACGATCACCACCGGGTCGTCGTCGCTCGCCGTGGCGAGCATGGGATGCGGCTCGGTGTCGTCGGTGCCGAGCAGCACGGATTCGAGATAGCGGGTGACCGCGGCGGCCGTCGGATGGTCGAACACCAGGCTCGACGGCAGCCGCACCTCGGCCTCGGCGGTCAGCCGGTTGCGCAGCTCCACGCCGGTGAGCGAGTCGAATCCCAGTTCGTGGAAGGGCCTTTCGGCATCGACGGCCAGCGGGTCGGCATGGCCGAGCACCGCGGCGACCTGCGCTCGCACCACCTTGAGCACCGCCGCCGCCCGCTGTGTCGTCGGCAGCGTGCGCACCCGTGCGGCCAGCCCGGCGGCGGGTTCGTCGTTCCGGCCGCCCGCGACCGCGTCCAGGTGCGCGCGCACCTCGGGCAGGTCCTCGATGAGCGGCCGTCGGCGCGCCTCGGTGTAGGCGAGGAAGAAACGGTCCCACTGGAAATCGGCCACCATGAGGGTGGTCCGGTGCTGCGCCGCGCCGCGGGCGAGAATCGTCAGCGCGTGGTCGGGCGCGAGGGGCGGCACACCGTGGCGGCGTAGTCGATCCGCCACACCATCGACTGCGGCCATGCCCTCGCCCGCCCACGGGCCCCACGCGTAGGAGGTGGCCGGAAGGCCGAGCCGGCGGCGATGTTCGGCCAGCGCGTCCAGATAGGCGTTGCCCGGCGCGTAGCCGCCCTGACCGGGGATGCCGAGAATCCCGGAAATCGAGGAGAACAGGACGAATTCGTCCAATTCCAGCTCCGTGGTGAGTTCGTGCAGGTGCCGCGCGCCCTCGGCCTTCACCCGTAGCACCCGGTCCAGCTGGTCGATGGTGAGGCTGTCGACCACCGCATCATCGAGCAGGCCCGCGGCGTGGATCACCGAGGTCACCGGGAATCGCGCAAGCATCTGCGCTACGGCCGCGCGGTCACCGAGGTCGCAGGCGACGATGCTGACTTCGGCGCCGAGGGCCCGCAATTCGGTGGCGAGCTCGTCCGCGCCGGGTGCCTGCGGTCCGCGCCGACCGGCGAGCACCAGATGACGTGCCCCCTCCAGGGCGAACCGCCGCGCAACCTGTGCGCCGAGCGCGCCGGTGCCACCGGTGATGAGCACCGTGTCACGCGCTACGTGCTGCTCGGTGGTGGGAATGGCGGTCGCCGTGTGCACCAATCGGCGTGCGAACACACCGGTTTCACGGATCGCGACCTGATCCTCGGTCCGCTGGGCCAGCACCGCGAGCAGAAGCGTGACCACCCGGGCGCCCGGCTCGGCGGTGACGTCGACGAGTCCGCCCCAGAGTTCGGGCTGCTCCAGCGCGACTACGCGGCCGAGCCCCCACACCTGGCTCTGCACGGGATTGCACAGGCCGTCGATCCGGTTCACCGCGACCGCGCCCGAGGTGAGGATCCACAGCGGAACCTCGAGACCCGCGTCGGCGAGCGCGTGGACCAGCGTCAGCGTCCGGGCGGTACCTGCCGGAAGCGCCTGGCTGTCCGCGTTCGTCGTCTCGTCGAGCGCGAGCAGCGACAGCACCCCGTCGATGGAGTGCGGAAGCCGTTCGCGCAGCGCCGCGCGATCTTCGGTGCCGAGCCGCAGTTCGATGAGCTCCGCACCGCCCGCGCGCAGCGAATGGCGCACCGCCGGTGCCCAGGCGGGCTCGTCGGCGGTATCCGGTACGACAACGAGCCACGTTCCCGCCGGTGCCGCACCGTCGATCATGCTCGACGGTGTCCACTCGACCGAGTACTGCAGGGCGTCGAGTTCCGTAGTCGCGCGACGTGATTCACGCCAGCGCGCGAGCGCGGGCGTCGCCTGCGCGAGCCAGTCGGGTCGGTTCTCCGGCAGACCGAGTACGGTCGCGACCGCGTCCGCGTCGTCCGCCTCCACCGCCGCCCAGAACCCGGCGTCGGCAGCGCCGTCGCCGGCGACCTTCCCGGACGGGGCGTCGAGCCAGTAACGGGTGCGCTGGAAGGGATAGGTGGGCAAGGGGATTCGGCGTGCGTCGGGGAACTGCGTGGTCCAGTCCATGCGGACGCCGTGCGCCCAGGCGTTCGCGGCAGCGGTGCGCAGGTCGGTGCCGGTGCCCTGGTCGCGGCGGAGGGTGCCGATGGTGGTGACTGTGGTGTCCGCAGTGTCGGCGATGTCCTGGATGGCTGCCGTGAGTACCGGGTGTGGGCTCGGTTCGATGAAGGTGGTGTTGGTGGGTAGCAGTGTGTGTATGACCGGGTGGAACAGGAC
>NZ_JBITFL010000039.1:0-4014 GCF_044456045.1 Nocardia sp. NPDC051052 | reverse complement strand
CACCATCCTGATTCACCGCCGAACCCCGCACCACCGCCAGAACCTCATGACCGTGACGCCGAGCATCCGACAAACGCTCCAACACCAACACACCCGCACCCTCACCCCACCCGGTGCCATCGGCTGCTTCAGCAAACGGCTTACACCGACCATCCACGGCCAGGCCACGCTGCCGCGAAAACTCTACAAACACCTCGGGGGTGGCCATCACGGTCACACCGCCCGCGAGTGCCAGTGCGCATTCTCCCGAGCGCAGCGCCTGTGTCGCTTGGTGCAGGGCGACCAGGCTCGACGAGCACGCGGTGTCGATCGAAACCGCCGGGCCTTCCAAACCCAACACGTACGAAACCCGACCGGACACGATCGCACCCGCACTGCTGTTGTTCGGATAGTCGTGATGCATCACTCCCGCGAAGACACCGGTGTCACTGCCCCGCAATGAAGTCGGGTCAATGCCAGCGTGTTCTATTGCCTCCCACACCGTTTCGAGCAGAATCCGTTGCTGCGGGTCCATACCCACCGCTTCACGAGGGCTGATGCCGAAGAACCCCGCATCGAACTCCGCAGCATCATGCAGAAACCCACCCTCACGCACATACGTCTTCCCCGCCACGCCTGGTTCGGGATCGAACAGGCCCGCGACATCCCAGCCGCGGTCGACCGGAAACCCCGACACCGCATCCCGCTCCTCGATCAACAACCGCCACAACGCATCCGGCGAAGACACTCCACCAGGGAACCGACAACCCATACCCACAATCACAATCGGGTCCGAAGTTGCTACCGATGTGGCTACCGGCACCGAAGGCTCGGCTGCAGACTCGCCATTCAGCCGACCGAGTACCAGGTCGGCGACGTCCTGTGGGCTCGGGTAGTCGAAGATCAGCGTGGCCGGCAACCGCAACCCGGTCGCGGTGTTGAGCCGGTTCCGGATCTCCACCGCGGTCAGCGAATCGAATCCCAGCTCACGGAAGTTGCGGTCGGCGTCGATATCGTCGCCACTGTTATGCGCCAGTACGAGTGCAACCTGAGCACGGACCGTCTCGAGTACCAGCTTCCGCGCCTCGGTCGCGGACGAGCCTGCCAACCGCCGCTGCAACTCGGAGACCCCCTGTACGCCGTCTCCCGCGACGGCCGCGATGCGTCGTGTCTGGGGAACCAAGCCGTGCAGCATCGCCGGCAATGTTCCCGCCCGCAGTTGTCCGCCCAACGCGGAAGTATCGATGCGGAGCGCGGTGACCGTTGCCCGGTCCGCGGCGAGGGCGGCGTCGAACCAGGCCAAACCCTGCTCGACCGAGATGCTCAGCACGCCATCGCGTAAGAACCGGGTGGTATCTTCGCCTCGAAGGCGCGCACCCATCCCGTAACCGGTGTCCCACAACCCCCACGCAATCGACACTGCCGCAAGCCCTTCGGCACGACGATGCTCGGCCACCGCATCCAGGAAAGTGTTCGCCGCAGCGTAATTACCTTGCCCCGCGCCACCGAACACGCCAGCCGCCGAGGAATACAGCACGAACAACGCCAAAACATTGTCACGGGTGGCCTCATGCAAATACCAGGCCGCATCCGCTTTCGCCGCCAGCACCGTATCCAGCCGCTGCGGCGTCAACGCCGTGACCACACCGTCATCGAGCACACCAGCGGCATGCACCACACCCACGAGCGGCGACTCCGCAGGGACCGCACCCAGTAGGGTGTCGACACCCCCGCGAGTGGATACGTCACAGGCCACTACCCGCACCGTGGTGCCCAACCCAGCCAGTTCTTCCACCAAAACCGCCGCACCCGGAGCGTCCAGTCCTCGACGACTCCCCAGCACCAACGACGTAACACCATGCGCTACAACAAGATGCCGAGCAACGATCGCACCTAGTCCACCAGTACCACCGGTCACTACCACCGAACCAGCCGGCAGCGACCGTACAGGGTTCCCGAAATCACCAGCGGCACTTCCGCTCTCGGACAGCCACGCCATTCGCGCGATATGCACCAGCCCATCCCGGATCGCCACCTGCGACTCTCCGCTGCCGAGTACCTGCGCAGCCACAGCGGAGAAAGTGTCAACGGCTCCGGCGGCGTCGGTGTCAACGAGCACGATCCGGCCCGGATCCTCCGACTGCGCCGAACGCACCAACCCCCACACCGCCGCGCCAGCCGGATCGCTAACCGGTTCCCCCGCAACCGAAACCGCGCCCGCCGTCACCATCACCAGCGTGCTTTCCAGGAACCGGGGCTCACCCAACCACGCCTGCACCACCGCCAAGGCCGCATGGGTTATGGAGTGTGTTCTCGTCACAACGTCGTGGTCCGGCCCTGCGCTTTCGCACAGATCGAAAACAACTGCCGACGGCACACTTTCATCATCAGCAGCGCACTCCAGGACCGACTCCACCCGGGAGAACACAGCCAGCTCCGACAACTCCACCACCACTGGCGGATCCGACTGCGGGATCCACTGCACACCCAACAACCGCGCACCCGACACCGCTGTCCTCGCCGGAGCTACCGGACGCGTCTTCAGCGACCCAATCGTTAGAACTGGCTGCCCAACCTCGTTCACCGCACGAATCGACACCCCCCTCGAGCCCGCGCCGGCACCGGGTTCCGGTGTCAAGTGTGCCCGCAGGGTTGTGGCTCCCACGGCGTGCAGTACAACGTCCTGCCACGCAAACGGCATCCGCGGGGCCTCGTCACCGATATCGCGACCTGGATCGGTACCGGCAATAGCCATGCCCTGCAGGACTGCATCCAACAGGGTCGGGTGTAGCCCATACCGAGCCACCTCAGCGACCGATTCGGGAAGAGCGGCCTCGACGAACAGATCCGCACCCCGCCGCCACACCGACCGCAAACCCCGGAACGACGGCCCATACCGATACCCGGCATCCGCCAGCCGGTCATACAGCCCCGCCAAATCCACAGCCACCGCACCCACCGGCGGCCATGGCCCCAACTCGCTGGTTACTCCCGCATCCAAGGTTCCCGGTGCGATGACCCCTTCGGCGTGCAGCACCCATTCCGCCCCGGAATCAGGAGCATCAGCACGGGCATACACCGACACAGCACGTTCACCCACCCCCTCAGCGCCGCCGACCACAACACGGATCTGCACACCACCACTGGCAGGCAACCGCAACGGAGCCAGCAAAGTCAGCTCCCGCAACACCACACACCCCACCTCATCCGCGGCACGCATCACCAACTCCACAAACCCCGTCCCCGGCACCAACACCACACCCGACACCACATGATCAGCCAGCCACCCCAACCCAGCCACCGACAACCGACCCGTCACAATCACCCCACCCGAACCCGGCGACTGCACCACCGCACCAATCAACGGATGATCCGAACCCGACAACCCCAACCCCGACACATCCCCACCACCAACCGGATCAAGCCAATACCGGCGACGCTCAAACGCATACGTCGGCAACACCACCCGCCGACGCGCACCCCCGGACCACAACACCGACCAATCCACACCTCCTGCGCTGACGTCCACCGCCGCTATCGCCGCCAGCAGACTCTCCCGCTCGGTCCGATTTCGACCCAGCACCGCCACCGACACGAAGCCCACATCACCGACACCGGCAAGGTCACTGTGTGCGTTGTCGCTGCTGATGGTCCCGACTGCGCCGTTGGCCCCGGCACGACCGGTCAGGTCAACGCTGCCATTGGTGCCGACGTTGCCCGTGGCAGCAACGCCACCGGTCGAATCGACGCCGCCGTTCGCACCCACGCCGTCACTCGCGCCAACGACCCCGTTGGGGCCCACGCTCATGGGCGTGCCGGCGCTGCCAGTTCTGCCTACCCGGCCGATGCTGTCGGTGCTGTCGGTGTTGTCGAGGATGTCGGTGATCAACCCACTCAACCCACCATCAGGACCAGCAACCACAAACCGCGACACCCCCGCCCCACGCAATACCTCGATACCATCCGCGAAACGCACACACCCCCGCACATGCGACACCCAATACCCCGGCGAAACCACCCCCGAACCAGCCAACC
>NZ_JBITFL010000038.1:0-4233 GCF_044456045.1 Nocardia sp. NPDC051052 | reverse complement strand
CCCTGCGCAGCAAGATCATCGCCGAACACCTCGCCGGACACGGCGGCATGGCCTCCATCGCCCTGCCCGCCGAGGACCTCGAACACCTCCTCACCAACCATCCCGACCTCAGCATCGCCGCCCACAACGGACCGCAGTCCACGGTTGTCAGCGGCTCCGCTGACGCGATCGAAAACCTGCTCGCCACACTGGAACAGCAGGGCGTCCGGGTGCGCCGCATTCCCGTCGACTACGCCTCGCACTCGGCCCACGTCGACGCCATCGAGTCGGAGTTGGCCGCGGCTCTGGCACCGGTCACCCCGAGCGCCGGGCGCATTCCGTTCCATTCCACCGTCACCGGAACCCGGCTCGACGGCACCGAACTCACCGCCGACTACTGGTTCCGCAACCTCCGCCACACCGTCCTGTTCCACCCGGTCATACACACACTGCTACCCACCAACACCACCTTCATCGAACCGAGCCCACACCCGGTACTCACGGCAGCCATCCAGGAGTCCGCCGACACGGTGGTCGCGATCGGCACCCTGCACCGCGACGACGGCACCCATACCCGGCTGCTCACCGCGGCGGCCGAGGCATGGACGAACGGCATCGACGTCGACTGGACCGGGCAATTCCCGGATGCGCGCCGAATCCCATTGCCCACCTATGCCTTCCAGCGATCCCGTTACTGGCTCGACGCCCCGCCCCGGACCATCGTCAGCGAGGGTGCTGCCGATGCGGACTTCTGGCATGCGGTCGAGCACGAGGACCTCGACGGGCTGGCGGCGATGCTGATGGTCGGTGACCGGGATTCGGCGGACGTGCTGCGCCCGGCACTGCCGCTGCTGTCGGAGTGGCGACGCAAGCGGGCCACGCGCGAGACCGTCGACGGATGGCGATACCAGGTCACCTGGCGTCCGCTTCCGGCGTCCCGCACGGCCTCGGCGGTCGACGGACCGCACCTGGCCATCGTCCCGGCCGAGCACGCCGAGCACCCCGCGATCCGCGCCGTCCTCGACGCGCTCCCCGATGTCCTCCGAATCCCGGTCGACCACGGGCGATCTCGCGACTCGATCACCGAACTGCTCACCGAATACGCACCGCGCCAGGTGATCTCATTCCTCGCGTTCGATGCCGACCCGGCGGCCGCGACCCTCGCGCTGCTGCAGGCCTGCGCGGACATCGACCTGGACGGCGCCCTGTGGTGCGTCACGTCCGGCGCGGTCTCCCTCGGTGGCGCCGACCGGCTCCGCGATCCGAATCAAGCGGCCGTATGGGGCCTTGGACAGGTGGCCGGGCTCGAATACCCGCGCTGGTGGGGCGGTCTCGTCGATCTGCCCGAGCAGGTCGACGAGCGGGCTGCGGGCCGGTTCGCGACGATCCTGGCGGGCGGCTGGGACGAGGATCAACTCGCCGTGCGCGGCTCGGGTGTGTTCGCCCGGCGGCTGACCCGCGCCGCGACCGGGACCACGGAACAGTCGTGGTCCACCGCCGGCCCGGCGCTCGTCACCGGCGGAACCGGCGCCCTCGGCGGTCATGTCGCACGCTGGCTGGCCCGATCGGGGGTACGGCACCTCGTGCTCACCAGTCGGCGCGGGCTCGACGCCCCCGGCGCCCGAGATCTGCGGGCCGAACTGGCGCAGATCGCGCCCGGCGTCCGGGTGGACATCGAGGCATGCGATATCGCCGACCGCGCGGCACTCGACCGACTGATCGACGAGTTGGGCAGCCCGATCACCGCGGTGTTCCACACCGCGGGCGTAGGCACCGCCGCGTCGCTGCAAGACACCGACACCGCCCTACTGGCACAGGCCTGGGCGGGCAAGGCGCTCGGCGCCCGAAACCTCGACGACGCGTTCTCCGACACCGGACTCGACGCGTTCGTGCTCTTCTCCTCGGGTGCGGGCGTGTGGGGCGGCCGCGGACAGGGCGCCTACGCCGCAGCCAACACCTACCTGGACGCCGTGGCACAGTCGCGCCGCGACCGCGGCGCACACGCGCTGGCCGTCGCGTGGGGAACGTGGGGCGGCGCCGGCTTGGCCGCGCAGGGATCGGCTGAAGAAGCGTTGCGCCGCACGGGTTTACCCGCCATGGCGCCCGAACTCGCCGTCGCGGCGCTGCGCCGGGCGCTCGACGGCGACGACACCACCGTCACCGTCGCGAACATCGTGTGGGGCACTTTCGCGCCGACGCTCAGCGCGGCGCGGCGCCGCCCGCTGATCGACGACCTCGCCGAGGCGCGCGCGGCCTTGGACGAGCCGCGCACTGCCGCAACGGATTCGGGCGACGGCTGGCGGCAACGGGTAGCCGGGATGACCGCCACCGAACGGCACCGTGTGCTGCTCGACCTGGTGGGTGCGGAGGTGGCCGCCGTGCTCGGGCACGCCTCGGCCGACGCGGTGTCGCCGCGTGCCGCGTTCCGTGACCTCGGGGTCGACTCCCTCACCGCGATCCAGCTGCGCAATCGGCTCCGGACCGCGACCGGCTTGACGCTGCCCGCCACCCTCGTGTTCGACCATCCGTCACCGGTCGCGCTGGTGGCGCACCTGGAGCGCGAGCTGTCCGGCGACACCGCGCAGACGGCGCCGACGGCCGGGGCGGTGTCAGCGGATGACGATCCCGTGGTGATCGTCGCGATGAGCTGCCGGTTCCCCGGTGACGTCGATTCGCCGGAGGCACTGTGGGATCTGGTGACGCGCGGCGGTGACGCGGTCACCGAATTCCCTGCCGATCGCGGCTGGGACCTCGACGGCATCTACGACCCGGAGCTGTCCCGACCCGGCACCTCCTATGCCCGCGAAGGCGCCTTCGTCGCGGCCGCGGCGTTCGATGCCGCGCTCTTCGGGATCTCGCCGCGGGAAGCGATCGCCATGGATCCGCAGCAGCGGCTGCTGCTGGAGACCTCCTGGGAGGCGTTCGAACGGGCAGGCATCGCGGTGGATGCCCTGCGGGAGAGCCGAACCGGCGTGTTCATCGGCGCCGCCACCTCGCACTACGCCACCGGCGGCGCCGGGCAGAGCGCCGAGGGTTACCTGATCACCGGCACCGCGACGGCCGTCGTCTCGGGCCGCGTCTCCTACACCTTCGGTCTCGAGGGCCCCGCCGTCACCATCGACACCGCCTGCTCGTCATCGCTGGTAGCGCTGCACCTGGCCGCGCAGTCATTGCGAGCCGGGGAATGTTCGCTCGCGCTGGCCGGCGGCGTGGCCGTGATGTCGACCCCTGCGGCGTTCGTGGAGTTCAGTCGCCAGCGGGGCCTGGCCGCCGACGGCCGCTGCAAGGCCTTCGCCGCGGCCGCGGACGGGACCGGCTGGGGCGAGGGCGCCGGAGTTGTGCTGCTGGAACGGTTGTCGGACGCCCGCCGCAACGGCCACCCTGTGCTCGCCGTGCTCCGGGGTTCGGCGGTGAACCAGGACGGCGCGTCCAACGGTCTGAGCGCGCCCAACGGCCCCGCGCAGCAACGCGTGATCGGCCAGGCGCTGGCGAATGCGGGCCTGCGGCCCGCCGAGGTGGACGCGGTCGAGGCACACGGTACCGGCACCCGCCTCGGCGATCCCATTGAGGCGCAGGCGCTGCTGGCCGCCTATGGACGAGACCGGGATGAGCCGCTGTGGCTCGGCACGATCAAGTCGAACATCGGGCACACCCAATCCGCCGCGGGCGCAGCGGGTGTCATCAAGATGGTCATGGCCATGCGGCACGGCCTGCTGCCCCGCACCCTGCACGTCGACGAGCCGACGCCCCATGTCGACTGGACCACGGGTGCGGTCTCGCTGCTCACCGAGGACCGGAGCTGGCCGCAGGTCGCCCGGCCCCGCCGGGCTGCCGTCTCCGCGTTCGGTGTCAGCGGCACCAACGCACACGTGATCCTCGAGCAGGCGCCGGAACCGGAGCCCATCGCCACGACACCGACGCCGCCCCCGGTGGTGCCATGGGTGCTGTCGGCGCGCGACAAGACCGCCCTTTCGGCACTGGCCGCCAGGGTCGCCGACCAGGTCACCGATGCGACCAGCGTGCTCGACGTCGGGTACTCCCTGGCCACTTCTCGTGCCGCGCTGGCGGAGCGGGCGGTGCTGCTCGGCGGCGATCCGGCCGAACGCGCGCACATGCTGCGCTCGTTCGCGAATGGCGAGTCCGCGCCAGGCGTGGTCTCCGGCCGAGCGTCCACGGGCGGGGTGGCGATGGTGTTCTCCGGACAAGGCACCCAACACCCAGGAATGGGCCGCGAACTCTACAACACCTACCCCG
>NZ_JBITFL010000037.1:2489-5345 GCF_044456045.1 Nocardia sp. NPDC051052 | reverse complement strand
CACTCCGAACCCGTGAACACGGATCGTGTGTTGTTTCAGATACTGCACAGTGGACGCGTAGCTTCTTTGTTGGTAAGTCCTCGGCCGATTAGTACCAGTCACCTGCACCCGTTACCGGGCTTCCAGTTCTGGCCTATCAACCCCATGGTCTGTGGGGGGCCTTAACCACTCGAAGGTGGTGAGAAACCTCATCTTGGAACAGGCTTCCCGCTTAGATGCTTTCAGCGGTTATCCCTTCCGAACGTAGCTAACCAGCAGTGCTCCTGGCGGAACAACTGGCACACCAGAGGTTCGTCCGTCCCGGTCCTCTCGTACTAGGGACAGCCTTCCTCAAGTTTCTGACGCGCGCGGCGGATAGAGACCGAACTGTCTCACGACGTTCTAAACCCAGCTCGCGTGCCGCTTTAATGGGCGAACAGCCCAACCCTTGGGACCTACTCCAGCCCCAGGATGCGACGAGCCGACATCGAGGTGCCAAACCATCCCGTCGATATGGACTCTTGGGGAAGATCAGCCTGTTATCCCCGGGGTACCTTTTATCCGTTGAGCGACACCGCTTCCACTTGCCGGTGCCGGATCACTAGTCCCGACTTTCGTCCCTGCTCGAGCTGTCGCTCTCACAGTCAAGCTCCCTTGTGCACTTGCACTCGACACCTGATTGCCAACCAGGCTGAGGGAACCTTTGGGCGCCTCCGTTACATTTTAGGAGGCAACCGCCCCAGTTAAACTACCCACCAGGCACTGTCCCTGAACCAGATCATGGTCCGAGGTTAGAAGTCCAATACGATCAGAGTGGTATTTCAACGATGACTCCCACGACACTGGCGTGCCGCTTTCACAGTCTCCCACCTATCCTACACAAACCGTACCGAACACCAATACCAAGCTATAGTGAAGGTCCCGGGGTCTTTTCGTCCTGCCGCGCGTAACGAGCATCTTTACTCGTAATGCAATTTCGCCGAGTCTGTGGTTGAGACAGCTGAGAAGTCGTTACGCCATTCGTGCAGGTCGGAACTTACCCGACAAGGAATTTCGCTACCTTAGGATGGTTATAGTTACCACCGCCGTTTACCGGGGCTTAAATTCTCAGCTTCGCACCCGAAGGCGCTAACCGGTCCTCTTAACCTTCCGGCACCGGGCAGGCGTCAGTCCGTATACATCGTCTTACGACTTCGCACGGACCTGTGTTTTTAGTAAACAGTCGCTTCTCACTGGTCTCTGCGACCACCCCCAGCTCAGACCGCAAGGGTCGTCACCGGTTGTGGTCCCCCTTCTCCCGAAGTTACGGGGGCATTTTGCCGAGTTCCTTAACCACAGTTCTCTCGATCGCCTTAGTATTCTCTACCTGACCACCTGTGTCGGTTTGGGGTACGGGCCGTGTACCAACTCACTAGAGGCTTTTCTCGGCAGCATAGGATCACTGAATTCGCCTCAATCGGCTACGCATCACCTCTCAGGCTGTATGCGGTGCGGATTTGCCTACACCACGCCCTACAGGCTTACACCAGTACAACCACTGACTGGCCCAGCTACCTTCCTGCGTCACCCCATCGCTTGACTACTACCAGCCAGGGTCATGTGCATCCCTCCACTCGAGACCCGAAGGTCTTCTCGGAAGTTCAGGACACTTAGCACAACTGATTCATCATGGGCGCGGATACACGGGTACGGGAATATCAACCCGTTGTCCATCGACTACGCCTGTCGGCCTCGCCTTAGGTCCCGACTCACCCTGGGCGGATTAACCTGGCCCAGGAACCCTTGGTCATTCGGCGGACGAGTTTCTCACTCGTCTTTCGCTACTCATGCCTGCATTCTCACTCCCATAGCCTCCACAACTAGGTCACCCTGCTGCTTCCATGGCTATAGGACGCTCCCCTACCCATCCACACCGCTGCACGCCCTCCCGCAGGAGAACGCGGACGTATTGTGTGAATGCCGCGGCTTCGGCGGTGTACTTGAGCCCCGCTACATTGTCGGCGCAAAATCACTTGACCAGTGAGCTATTACGCACTCTTTCAAGGGTGGCTGCTTCTAAGCCAACCTCCTGGTTGTCTTCGCGACTTCACATCCTTTTCCACTTAGTACACGCTTAGGGGCCTTAGCCGGCGATCTGGGCTGTTTCCCTCTCGACTACGAAGCTTATCCCCCGCAGTCTCACTGCCACGCTCTCACACACCGGCATTCGGAGTTTGGCTGATTTCGGTAAGCTTGTAGGCCCCCTAGACCATCCAGTAGCTCTACCTCCGGCGTGAAACACGTGACGCTGCACCTAAATGCATTTCGGGGAGAACCAGCTATCACGGAGTTTGATTGGCCTTTCACCCCTACCCACAGCTCATCCCCTCAGTTTTCAACCTAAGTGGGTTCGGGCCTCCACGACGTCTTACCGTCGCTTCACCCTGGCCATGGGTAGATCACTCCGCTTCGGGTCTAGAACATGCGACTGGACCGCCCTATTCGGACTCGCTTTCGCTACGGCTACCCCACACGGGTTAACCTCGCCACATGCCACTAACTCGCAGGCTCATTCTTCAAAAGGCACGCCATCACCCACCACCCACTAAAGGATGCACAGGCTCTGACGGATTGTAAGCGCACGGTTTCAGGTACTATTTCACTCCCCTCCCGGGGTACTTTTCACCTTTCCCTCACGGTACTAGTCCGCTATCGGTCACCAGGGAGTATTCAGGCTTACCGGGTGGTCCCGGCAGATTCACAGCAGATTTCACGGGCCCGCTGCTACTCGGGTACTCACTACAAGAGCCGCTGAGTTTTCGTCTACGGGATTCTCACCCTCTACGACAGGCCGTTCCAGACCACTTCGACTAACACAACGGTTTCTGACTCTCGCCA
>NZ_JBITFL010000037.1:0-2394 GCF_044456045.1 Nocardia sp. NPDC051052 | reverse complement strand
GAAGAAAGTGAGCCCCACTACCCCACACACGCAACCCCTGCCGGGTATCACACGTGCATGGTTTAGCCTCTTCCGCTTTCGCTCGCCACTACTCACGGAATCACTATTGTTTTCTCTTCCTGTGGGTACTGAGATGTTTCACTTCCCCACGTTCCCTCCACACACCCTATATATTCAGATGCGGGTAACACGACATCACTCGTGCTGGGTTTCCCCATTCGGAAATCCTCGGATCTCAGCTCGGTTGACAGCTCCCCGAGGCTTATCGCAGCCTCCTACGTCCTTCATCGGCTCCTGGTGCCAAGGCATCCACCGTACGCTCTTAAACACTTACTAACAAAGATGCTCGCGTCCACTGTGCAGTTCTCAAACAACACACAAAATCCGGCTCACATCAGCACCATGCCCACCCACCCCCAAAAGAAGCGAATGCGGTCTGCCTGACCACCGGATCTTGTCGTTATCTTCGCCTAGAGAGCCACTCGCGTGTTCTCTCAGGACCCAACAGTGTGCCGATATATCCCCTCGCCAACCAGTCGTGACGACCGATTGATACGCGAGAAGAACTAGTCAGTGTTCCACCCATGAGCGTCCGCAGTCCTACAGATGAGAACTAAACGGTCTCTGACGCGGTCGAGGACGACTCTTCGAACCGACCAGCGTAGAAGTGCTCCTTAGAAAGGAGGTGATCCAGCCGCACCTTCCGGTACGGCTACCTTGTTACGACTTCGTCCCAATCGCCAATCCCACCTTCGACGGCTCCCTCCCACAAGGGGTTAGGCCACCGGCTTCGGGTGTTACCGACTTTCATGACGTGACGGGCGGTGTGTACAAGGCCCGGGAACGTATTCACCGCAGCGTTGCTGATCTGCGATTACTAGCGACTCCAACTTCACGGGGTCGAGTTGCAGACCCCGATCCGAACTGAGACCGGCTTTAAGGGATTCGCTCCACCTCACGGTATCGCAGCCCTCTGTACCGGCCATTGTAGCATGTGTGAAGCCCTGGACATAAGGGGCATGATGACTTGACGTCGTCCCCACCTTCCTCCGAGTTGACCCCGGCAGTCTCTCACGAGTCCCCGCCATTACGCGCTGGCAACATAAGATAAGGGTTGCGCTCGTTGCGGGACTTAACCCAACATCTCACGACACGAGCTGACGACAGCCATGCACCACCTGTACACCGACCACAAGGGGGCCTACATCTCTGCAGGTTTCCGGTGTATGTCAAACCCAGGTAAGGTTCTTCGCGTTGCATCGAATTAATCCACATGCTCCGCCGCTTGTGCGGGCCCCCGTCAATTTCTTTGAGTTTTAGCCTTGCGGCCGTACTCCCCAGGCGGGGTACTTAATGCGTTAGCTACGGCACGGATCCCGTGGAAGGAAACCCACACCTAGTACCCACCGTTTACGGCATGGACTACCAGGGTATCTAATCCTGTTTGCTACCCATGCTTTCGCTTCTCAGCGTCAGTTACTTCCCAGAGACCCGCCTTCGCCACCGGTGTTCCTCCTGATATCTGCGCATTTCACCGCTACACCAGGAATTCCAGTCTCCCCTGAAGTACTCTAGTCTGCCCGTATCGCCTGCAAGCTTAAGGTTGAGCCCCAAGTTTTCACAGAAGACGCGACAAACCGCCTACAAGCTCTTTACGCCCAGTAATTCCGGACAACGCTCGCACCCTACGTATTACCGCGGCTGCTGGCACGTAGTTGGCCGGTGCTTCTTCTACAGGTACCGTCACTTGCGCTTCGTCCCTGTCGAAAGGAGTTTACAACCCGAAGGCCGTCATCCTCCACGCGGCGTCGCTGCATCAGGCTTTCGCCCATTGTGCAATATTCCCCACTGCTGCCTCCCGTAGGAGTCTGGGCCGTGTCTCAGTCCCAGTGTGGCCGGTCACCCTCTCAGGTCGGCTACCCGTCGTCGCCTTGGTGAGCCGTTACCTCACCAACAAGCTGATAGGCCGCGGGCCCATCTCGCACCGATAAATCTTTCCACCCACCAGCATGCACTGGAAGGTCATATCCGGTATTAGACCCAGTTTCCCAGGCTTATCCCGAAGTGCGAGGCAGATCACCCACGTGTTACTCACCCGTTCGCCGCTCGTGTACCCGAAGGCCTTACCGCTCGACTTGCATGTGTTAAGCACGCCGCCAGCGTTCGTCCTGAGCCAGAATCAAACTCTCCGTTGAAGACTCTTGACAACCCCGAAGGGCCAATCAGAAGAATAACTAGAGTCCGAAAACCTAGCAAAACAAAACGCCAGCAAAAAGATTTGCTGACTAAATGTCCGACCTCAACAACCGGGGGGTATGAGAGGCCGGAACCAATTAAACAATTGGCACTGACATTCATCGACACACTATTGAGTTCTCAAAGAACACACGCACA
>NZ_JBITFL010000036.1:0-6376 GCF_044456045.1 Nocardia sp. NPDC051052 | reverse complement strand
GATCGGTCCAATTGCTGCCCGCGCTGCCGCCGCTCGCGCCGTTCAGCAGATACAAAGTCGGCGCTCGACGCGAACCGTCTTGCGCCGTAAGCACTTCCAGATCGATGGGCGCGTTCATGGCGGTGGAGTACACCGTGACCAGCAGCAAACGGCCCGCACCATGGCGCACCGCGACGATATGCGATCCGTCCCGCGCGCTACCGCTCGCGTCCATCGACGGAGGCGGATCGGCGACCGCGATGCCGACGGGCAGCGCCCCGGCGATCGAGAGCACGAGCGCGGCGGCGATGCGGCATACGAGGCGAGGAATGCGTTGTCCCGCTGACATATTCACGGTGAAGGCAGCCACCTGGTACCTCCCTGCCGTCTGGTTGTTGTGCTGCTGTGGCATCGAAGGTAGGTCGCCGTGCTGAGCGCGGACAAGTGGTCGGCGGTTTGTTTGGGTAGCGGGCCAGTCGAATAGGTTCGCGACTGGTGCACTTCACAAGATTGCCCGACTTTCATAGACCGTGCGGCGGTCCATGTCGTTAACTCGGTGACTGTGGCGGTGGTGACACTGTCCGACTACCGGGCGTTTTCCCGTTGCGGCCGGGATTGTTTCGGGGACTTCCCCGTCGGCACGAATTGAGGTACCTGTGGTCAGTTTCGGGTTCATCGAGGAATGGGTTCCAGCGCCGGGACGGCTCACGAGTTGGACCGCGACACCACAATCGCTGGAGTCGGCGCGGCGCGCGCCGATCCATTCGATACCGCCGTCCCATCAGCAAGAGCAATATCTGCGCGCGCTGCATCGTGACGCGGCAGCGGGATTCGGCGGTTCCCGCTTGTGCATGGTCTCCTTCACGATACCGGGGTCACCCGACTACGCCGCCTGGACCAGGACTTTCACCGCTTTCCTGCGACGCCACGATACGTTCCGGAGCTGGTTCTCCGTCGAGGACGACGGTAGCGTCGCGCGCCATGTGACACCCCCTACCGACATTCACTATCTACCGACCGAGCACGGCGCCCTGGCCGACAGCGCGGCAATTCGCGCACACGTGGAAATGCAGACACCGAGCGCATTGTGGTGGGATTGTTGCAGTTTCGGCGTGATCGAGCACGAGGATTCCTTCACCGTATACGCGGGCGTAGACCATTTACATACCGACGGTGTCGCGCAAGCGTTGACCTGCGTGGACCTGTTGATGCTCTACGGCAACGAATTGTCCGGCGGAAAACTCGAACCGCAGCCGGTGGCCGGACATCTCGCCTATTCCGAGCGCGAACGCCGAAGCAGCGCCGAATTGACCGCGCGGTCACCGCAAATCCGCACCTGGCTGGAGCTGTTGCGGCGCAACGGCGGAGACGTACCGCATTTTCCGGCGGACCTGTCGGTCGGCGCGGAGCGCTTCGTCCGCGGTGCGCAGCGCACGGTGCACCTGATGGACGAGGCCGACGCGCTGCGCTTCGAAGAGGTCTGCCTGGCCAACGGCGCGCGCTTCACCGGCGGGCTGTTCGCTGTCGCGGCCCTGGTGGAGGCCGAGATGTCCGGTGCGGACTGGTATTTCGGGCTAACTCCGGTCAACACCCGTCGCGCGCCAGGGGAAGCCGGTTCGGTGGGCTGGTACACGAGCCTGATTCCGGTCGAGTTCGGCGTCGACGGCGCCGACAGCTTCGCGGCGCTCGTGTCCCGGGCGCAGGAAGCCTACGACCGCGGCAAGGACCTCACCGACGTGTCGCTGCACCGCGCACTGGAGCTGGCGCCACCCGAACTCGGCATCCGCGCGAAACTCGGCTGGACGGCGCGGATGCTGTCCTACGTCGACGTGCGCAAGATCCCCGGTGTCGAGATGTTCGACCAGATCAACGGCGGCATGTACGCCAGCCGCGGCATGTCGCGCGACGTCTACATCTGGATCAACCGATTCAATGACATCACCCAGCTGAGCATGCTCTTCCCCGACACCCCACCGGCGCATGCCGCGATCGAACGCTATATCGCCGCGACCAGAACGGTTTTCGCGGCCGTCGCCGCCGCCGGTGACTACGCGCCGCGCGCCGCCGCGTTGTCGTGACCACCTCGCTCTCGGCTCGGCCGCCGGACGCGCAGCGATCCGCGATCACCTGGGCCGCATGGGGTTCGCTTGGCGCGTGCCTGCTCGCGGTGTTCCTGCAGATGCTGGATTTGACGATCGTGAACACCGCGCTGCCGGAGATCGCCGGGGACCTGGCCGCCTCGGGCGCGGCGCAACTGCTGGTGGTTTCGATCTACAGTCTGACCTTCGCGTGCACCCTGCTCACCGCGGCCAGAGTCGGCGCCATTTTCGGGCGGCGACGGGTATTCCTTTCCGCGCTCGCCGTATTCGTGGCCGCGTCGCTGTGGTGTGGGCTGTCGCAGTACGGCGGGGAGTTGATCGTGGCCCGTGGCACCCAGGGGCTCGCGGCGGCGGCGATGTCGGCACAGACCATCGCGATCATCACCGCGTCGTTCCCGGCCGCGCGCCGCGCGCTCGCGTTCGGGATCTACGGTGCCGCCGCCGGTCTCGCGGCGATCATGGGCCCGTTGGCGGGCGGTGTGCTGGTGGCGATCGATCCGTTCGGCGCGGGCTGGCACGCGATCTTCCTGATCAATGTTCCGCTCGGGCTGATCGGTCTAGCCTTGGCGTATCACTTTCTGCGACAGGACTTCTCGGAAGATCGAGAACGACTGGATCTGCCAGGTGCGTTGCTGTCGACGCTCGGGTTGTTCCTCGTGATCTGTCCGGCGACGCTCGGCCGGGAACGGGGTTGGCCGCCCGCGCTGCTCGGGACGATCCTCGGCGGGTGCGTGGTGCTCGCGATGTTCGCGGTGCGCCAACACCGGCTGACCCGTCGTGGCGGCGGCCCACTGGTACGCGGTGAGCTGTTCACCGATCGCGGTTTCGCCCTCGGCGCAGTGCTGACCATCGGCTTCTTCGGCCTGTTCGGCGGATTTCTGTTCACTGTCTCGGTCACGGCTCAGTCGGGGCTGGGGATGACCGCGATGCAGACCGGATGGCTGATGGCGCCCTTCGCGCTCGGCGGCGCGCTCGGCGCACTGACCTCGCCACTCCTGGTGGCGCGCTGGGGACCGCGCACGCTGACCCTCGGCATGGCGAATTTCGCCGTCGCCGTAGTCGGCATCGCGGTGCTGATCGACCCGGCCGCGGCGAGCGTCGATACCGCGGTACTCAGTGGCCCGGTGTTCCTCGCCGGTGTCGGCATGGGCTGCTTCGCCGCTCCCCTGCCCGCGCTCATGATGGCCGGTGTCGCCGAGCGGGTCACCGGGTCGGCCTCCGGCACCGTGCCGACGATGCAGCAGCTCGGCACCTCCGCCGGAGTGGTCGCGCTCGGCGGGGTGTTCTTCCATCGTGTCGGCACGGCACCCACACCCTCGGAAACCGTTGCCGTGAAACAACTCACGGCGCATACCTATCTCGCGGCCTACACGACGGTGCTGTGGGTGGTCGCGGCTGTCGCCTTGGTGTTGACCGCGGTCACGCTCGCTATGCCGCGTCGGGGCAACTCTTGATTGCCCGAGCCGGAGTCCCGTCGACACTCGGCGGTCGGAGCGCGGAACCAGCTGTCCGGGAGACGAATCCGGTGCCACGGTTCGCGACCGTGCCGATCGCCGCGTTGGCAGCGGTGACCGCGCTCGTCCTGATCTCGCGGGCGGCCCGTTATGACTACTTCGGTGACGAGCTGTATTTCCTCGCGGCCGGTCGCCGACTCGCGGCCGGGTACGTCGACCAGGGGCCGCTGATTCCGCTCGTCGCCAGGGCCGCGGACATGCTCGCGCCGGGTTCCCTGGTCGCACTGCGGCTTCCCGCCATCGCGATGGCCGTCGGCGGGGTCCTGGTCGCGGCCGCGCTGGCTCGTGAGTTAGGGGGTCGCGCCGGCGCCCAGTCGCTGGCCGGCATCGCCTACGCGGGTTGCCCGTTCGCGATCACCCAGGCGGCGACGTTGTCCACCTTCGCTGTCGACGCGACGCTCTCGGCGACCGTGCTGTGGCTCGTCGTGCGGTGGGTGCGGGTCCGGCGCGACGGCGTGCTGCTCGCCACCGCGATGGTCGCCGCCCTCGACATTCAGGTGAAACTGCTGCTGCCGGTGCTGCTGGCCGGCATCGTGCTCGGTTTCGCGGTGGTTGGGCCGCACCGGGTGGCGCGCAGCCGGGTGCCGTGGCTCGCGGCACTGGCCGTCGCCGTGGCCGCCGCGCCGAGTCTGCTGTGGCAGTCCGCCCACGGCTGGCCGCAACTGGAGATGGGCGGCGTCATCCGGGCCGAACAGCTCGCCGCCACCGGTGGATCGCTCGGGCTGCCGGTCCAATTCGTCACTCTCGCAGGACTACTCGGCATGGCGCTGACGTGCTGCGGCGTTTGGGGACTGCTGCGCCGTCCCAAGCTGGCCGATTACCGTTTCCTCGTCGTGGTGCTGCTCGTCCAGGTCGGGTTCGTGATCGTCAGCGGCGGACGGCCCTACTATCTGGCGGCGCTGCTGCCGGTGTTGTTCGCCGCGGGAGCGGTCACGACGCAGGATGCGCCGGGGCGATGGTGGCGCGGCGGGGCGATCACGGTGACGGTGGTCATCGCACTGGCCGTGGTCCTGCTGCTGCCGCTGCCGGTCTCGCGACTGCAGGAGCCGACGTCGAATCAACGTGAACTATCGACCCGCCTAAGGGTTTTCGGAACCAGCGGCTGGCCCGAGCTGATCGCCGCGGTCACCGCCGCCTACGCCACCGTCGATCCGGCCGAACGCGGCCGCACGGCGATCATCACCCAAACCTATTGGCAGGCCGCCGCGATCGACCGGCTCGGCGGCGCGGACCTCCCGCCGGTCTACAGCCCCAACCGAGGCTTCGCCTACTTCGGCACCCCGCCGGACTCGGCAACCACCATCCTTTACGTAGCCGCCGGAGACGCGAAACCTGTAGTGCGACAGCTATTCGCCAACATGCACCTGCTCACCCGAGCAGATGGCCCCCTCGGCTTTCCCGGGATCTCGTCGGATGTCACGGTGTGGCGCGGTGACGGTCCGACCCGCCCCTGGTCCGAGGCCTGGCCCCGGCTTGCCACGCTCATCCTCGATTCCGGCCGCTGACCGGGCACATCCAGAAAGGACCCCGATGACCGTCTCGTCGCTCGGCGCCACCGTGTTCCACCCGACCTGGTCACCGGACGAGTTGCTCGAACACAAGGGCGACCGCACCATTTCGGTCGTGCTGCCCGCGTTGAACGAGCAAGACACCGTCGCTCGTGTCGTGGCCTCCGTGCGCGGCCTGCTCGGTAGCCTGGTCGACGAACTCATAGTCGTGGACTCCGGCTCCACCGACCACACCGTCGCCGCCGCTCGCGCCGCCGGAGCCACCGTCTACACCCGCGAACAAGCCCTGCCCGCGGTCGATCCGCGGCCGGGCAAGGGTGAGGTGCTCTGGCGGTCGCTGGCGGTGAGCACCGGGGATCTGATCGTGTTCGTCGACTCCGACCTGACCACACCCAGCCCGCTGTTCGTGCCGTCCCTGCTGGCGCCCCTGCTGTTCGACCCGGAATTACACCTGGTGAAAGGCTTCTACCGACGGCCGCTGTCCGGCGCCCGCCCTGGTGATTTCGGCGGCGGCCGCGTCACCGAACTGCTCGCTCGCCCACTGCTCACCGCGCTCGTCCCCGACCTCGCCGACCTCATCCAGCCGCTCGGCGGCGAATACGCCGCCACCCGGGAGTTCTTGACCGCCATCCCCTTCGCGCCCGGTTACGGCGTCGAGATCGGGATCGTGCTCGACGCCTGGAAACGCCACGGCGCCCGGGCGATCGGGCAGGTCGACCTGGGCTTGCGCACCCACCGCAACCGGCCGACCCACGAGCTCGCCGTGATGAGCCGCCAAGTCGTCGCTACTCTGCTCGGGCGGATGAACATCTCCGACTCGGAAGTGCCACTGCGGCAGTTTCTTCCGCACGGACCGGGGTGGCGCAGCGTCGAGACACCACTATCGCTGCTGGACCGGCCCCCGATGGCGACGCTGATCGACCTGCTCACCACCGGCGACGTCACCGTCGCACCGGAGATCGGAGTCGGCTGATGGCACCGTGGAATTCGGCGCGTGGCGGCATCGGCAGGTTGCTGACCCTGCTCGTCGGCGCGGCGATGCTGACGAACCCCGTTGCGGCGTCGGCGGATCCGGATTCGCCGCCCGCGCGTGCCGCCCACATCGACCATCTGCGTTTCGAGCAAGCGCGGCTGATCGACGCCGGGGTCTATTCCCCGGCCATGAATTCCGTTGTCCGCCTGCGGATTCTGCGGGCCGTCGACCCCGACGCCGCCGCGCCGACGCTGTATCTGCTGAATGGCGCCAATGGTGGCGTAGACGGCAGCTGGTACGACG
>NZ_JBITFL010000035.1:0-9126 GCF_044456045.1 Nocardia sp. NPDC051052 | reverse complement strand
CAGCGTCGACACCTGGCAGCTGGTGATCAACACCGCGACCACGATCATCACCTTCTTGCTGGTGGCGTTGCTGCAGAACACGCAGTCCCGCTCCGCCGAGGCGGTCCAGCAGAAACTCAACGCCATCGCCGACGCACTGGCCGACTTCATGGGCGAACTCAGCGTCGACCACCCCGAACTCCTGCGCCACCGCCAAGAACTCGCCGACGCCGTCGGCCTCGAACGACGCGAGTCAGCTTGACTTCGACGCGCTGAACGTTCTCGACCGAGTTCGCACCGATTGCGTTCGGTGGCAACGCGCACGCCGGACGATGCCCCTGACCGACCGGGATCGCGGAAAACCCAGGTCCGCTGAGGTATTCGGCGGTATCGGGCTCCGCCGATCGGGTCGATCAGGGGATATTTCTCACCGGCGATGGTCGCGCAGGATGAGCCAGGCTGCCACGGCGGCCGCGGCGATCACGACCGCGGTGACAGGAGTCAGGTTGCTGCGCGTTACCGCGGCAATCTGGACGGCTCGGTCCTGCGGGACGGTAAGAGGTTCCTGTTGCGGCGTCACGCCATGTGAGGCGCCGGATGATTCGGCCATGCTGACTCCCACCAATTGTGCGACAAGCTCACCCGTAACGCATGACCCGCCCAGCTACTTTCAAACCCGCGATGCCCCTGGGCGGTCTGTCTATGCGTTTCGTCCGAGCGGAGCCGGATACCGGCGCTACCGCACGAAGCTCATCGGGTTAGCACATACATACTCAGTCCGGCGGCTCCTGAACCTGTTCGTCTGCCGGGTCGGCGACGTCCGCGGCCGCGTCGAGGTTCGGCTCGTAGCTGCCGGGACCGAGGTCCTCCGCGGCGCGGCGGGTGGTGCCCGCCGGGGCCTGTTGCGGGGCGGCACCGGAACCGGTGAGATCGGGAAGTTCTTCGGCCGCTGGGTCATCGGCGGCCTCGATCGCGGCGGACAGCTCGGCGCGCAAACGGTCACTTGTCGCGTCGTCCCCCGCGTCTTGCGCGGTGGTGATGTCCTGGCGAAGCTGTGCGATGACGTCCTGGGAAACCATGGTCCTCCTCGGTAAGGGGTCACGAAAACGGCCGGGGATGGTCCCGGTAAGGGGCCGCATTCACGCTCTACCCGACATGTTCGGTGGCAATCAAAAGATTCGGGTGGGTACGGGGACCGACCCGAGCGTCGGCGGCCTTGGTAACGGAGCCAGCGCGCCGACAGCGCTGGGGCCCAGCGGTTTCGAACCGCTGGGCCCCACCCGAGCATGGATCAACCTTGGCTGCCGCTGTGCTGGCCACCCTTGGACTTCGTTTCGGTCGGCTGCGCTTCGGCGCCCTTGCGGCCGGCCGCGCTGGGATCAGCGGAGTTGGCTTCGCCGAAACTACCGCTGCTGGCCTGGCCGCCCTTGCTAGCCTGCTCCTCGGTGTCGGAACGGTTGCCGAACTGACCGGGGTTGTTCTGGTCTGCCATATCTGACTCCTAACTAGCTGGCGAAACTTGTAGTGTGGCCGGGTTTTTGGACCACATCAGCGCACTACCCGCGTTCGCGAAACCTAACCACGGGTGCGGAAGAATTATTCGGCGCAAGGGTGTGCCGTTCGTTCCTGTTCGACGGCGCTACCCGCGACGACCGGAGGTCGGTGCGGGGTCGGATCTCATGCCGCACCAGTCCGGGCCGCTAGCTGATGGCGGATGCCTGGCGCCTCGGCGGCAACAGGCTGGATGACCGTCTCGACGCGCCTGAAAAGGGCACGCGCGCAACGTGCGTCGCCGCAGCTGAGGCGGCGAGCAAGGTAACGGAGGCGTCATGTCCAATCAAGTCGGCGAACAGCCCTCGGAGGGTCGGCGAACAGCCCTCGGAGGAACAGTATTTGGAACGCAAAGCCTCGGCATCGGAAGAGACGCAGGGGATGCCACCGCGTCTCCCGCCCATGAACAATCCGCATCGGAAGCGCCGGAAACCGAACCGTCCGATCCCGGCGCCGACGACCCTGCCCACCGATTAGGTGTGCGCTGAGGTGAAGACCACCCGCTGTGATCGGCCTTCTACTGACCTAATGGGAAGTGCGCCAATAGAAGATATCCGTGCCACCCCGGCGAGGACGGAGCCGGTCTGTCGGCTCGACTGGCGGTAGCGCATCGAGGAATGCTCGGCGCCACTGTTGAGCTGTCAGTGGCGTCGCGCCGTCTCGGCTGGTCGGCGATTCCGGATCCTCGGCTATCGCGAGCGCGACATGTTCGACGTGCACTTGCCGATAGCCGAACTCGTTGGCGATATCGACGGCACGCTGCAGGACCTCTTCGAGTCTCGGGGTGATCCAGCCGTTGACGTGGACACCCTCCATGTTTGCGGTAGGTGCTGTCGCCCGGTTGCGGTTCTGTTCTGTCGCGGTCATGCTCGCTACCTCCCTTCGTAGACGCGAACAGAAGGACCACCGAGGTCTAGGGCGGTCCACGCCGTCGGCGGGGTTCTCCACCGGAGCGGCGTCGTGAGCATTATCCACCGTGACGCAGGGCAGGCAAAGCCTCTGCGAAAGGCGGTTTCGGGCAGACACCGGCAAACCTGGCCTTTTCCCCGTCGCGTGCGCCATCGTTTCAGGTCGTCGGCGGGTTCAACTTCACTTTTCGATCTGCGGCTATCTCGAAGCAAGCCGGATCTTCCGGTGAAAGCCGGAGGTGCGGGGCATGATTCGGTGTATCGATGGCGTGGGATTTATCGAGCGAGTCGCTGGCGAAGCAAATCCTTGCCCTGTTCCGCACCCTTCTGGCTTTCACGTTGGGCACGACGGAAGAACTCCGCCAATTCGGTGTCACCGGCGCGTTCGGCATCTTGGCTGTATGTCTCCATCCGGAGCGCATTGCTCAAGCAGGATTCGGTGAACCAGATGAGGTTGTAGTCCTTGTCGGCGGTGCCGGTCACATCGCCTGTCTCAGCGGGTGAGGTCATGGTCTTTCGGTACCTCTCATGGTGGTGTTTTACCTGACGTCTCGGCACTACCCGGGCTTCCCGCATCGAAACCACCGCCCACATCGACGGATCGAGCACGGAACAGGTCTTTCGTCACGATCGACGGGCCGGCACGCCCGCGTCGCAGGCATCGACACGTGCGGCCGGAAAGCGTTGGGAGGCTTACAGTCCCAGCTGGGCTAGGCGGGCGGTAATGCGCGCATCGTTGGTGACGATAGGCGACTCCCTGCGCACCCAGGGGTCGCCGTCGAAGTAGCGCTGAAAGATCTGTTCCGCGGTCCGGGTCGCCAACGCCTGGGCGGACAGGGTCGGATTCGGGCCGCCGAGGGAATTGGCCAGCGCGGAATTGTCGGCGATGAACACCACGATCACATGATGAGTCTGGCCCGCGGTGTCGGACGCGGTTCGGTGGACAGCGGCCGCTGTCCAGGACGAACTTGCGGTCGGCGCCTGGCGGATACGGTGGCGTGAGAGGACGATGGTCGGCATGGGTATCAATGCGGTTCCGGCGCGGGCAGCCGCCGGAGCCGGCGGAGTGGGTGAGGCGCTTCGGCGGCGTGCGGCACGTGACGAAGCTCAGGGTGTGCTGCTTTGGTGGGGCGGATCCGGCCCCAGCCAAGGGCATCGTGACCAGGAAGCGGCGCCGTCTGCGGACAGCGACGCCGATGCCGCCGAGGTGCGAGCGGAAGTCGACGAACGCGCGAGATCCGGCGAACGCGGGATATCCGGTCGGCTGCCTCGATCAGGATCGTGACCGCGATATTGACGCCGAGCGCGGGCAGGCCCGCGTTCACGTTCGCCAGGTCGATCTTCCAGAACGTCGCCCAGATGGCGAACGCCTCGCCGGCGACGATTCCGCACAGCACCGCGGCCTTGCCCAGTAGCGGCCGCTCGGGCAGCCCGGCCACCAGGCCGGGCGCGAACTGGATCAGGCCGCTGAAGGTGATCAGCAGCAGATTCGCCAGGGCATTCGGCCTAGTCAGATCCAGCACCAACGCCAACGCCAGCACGAGCAGCACCACCCCGTGGTTGGCGAGGACCTGGAACCGTGCACTGCCGCCGCGAATGACGTTGCGCGCCACGTTCGATGACATCGACAGCACTATCGCCGACGCCGGTACCATCGCCGCCGACGCGCCGGCCACCGCGATCAGTCCGAGCAGCCACCCGGGCATGGCCTGCGCCGACAGCGTCAACAGCGCGCCGTTGGCGGACGCGTCGCTCGGCAGCGCGAGCAGGGCGACGAAGCCGATCATTATCGGCGGCACCAGCATGACCTGGTAGAGCGGAAGCATTATCCAGTTGCGGCGCAGGCTCTCTGGGCTGCGGGCCGACAGCATCGCGGGCCAAAGGGACGGAAAGGTGAAAAAGCCGATGCCGAGGAGGCTGGCCAGCATGCTGGTGATCCACCACACCTGATCGTTGGGGCCCGCGTGCAGCGTCAGCCGTGCCGGGTGCTGACTCGCGACCTCGTGAAACGCGGGCCAGATCCCACCCGCGACGTGCAGCGGCACCGCGATCGCCAGGATCGCGACCGCGATGAGCATCAGCGCATCCTTCAGATACGAGGTGGCGGCGGTGCCGCGCAGGCCGGCCCGGAGCACGAAGGCCGCCGTGAGCACGGTTCCGACGACCTTGCCCCAGGTGCCGGAAATGTTGTCGTTCGCAACCAGCCCGACGATCAGGCCGAGCCCGGTGATCTGCAGCTGCAGATACGGCAGCATGAAGATCACCGAGAAGACCGCGACCAGCGTGCCCAATGCCTTACTGCCGTAACGCTCCTCGTAGAAGTCGGCCTGCGTGAGATAACCGTGCAGGCGGCCGAGCCGCCACAGCCTCGGCCCGATGAAATACCAGATGACGCAAGCCAGCGGGACGTACGGGATGGCGTAGGTGGCGGCGACGCCGCCGGTGAACGCCAGGCCGGCCATGCCGAGGAAGGTGAAGGTGGTGAAGGTCTCGCCCGCCTGCAGGAACCACAGCGTGATCGCGCCGAAACGTCTTCCGGCAACGGACCATTCGGCGAGGTCGCGGGCGGGCTCGCGGCGACTGTAGAAACCGATCGCGGCGATGACCACCATGCCGGCCAGCGCGACGGCCATGGCGATGCTCACGGCGATTGCTCCCCGGTCTCCTCGTCGGTCCGCCGGACGCGCCGCCACTCGATGGCCGCCAGGGCAGGCACGATCGCCAGCGCCCACAGCGTGGTCCACACCAGCATCGCGGGCAGACCGAACCAGAGCCGGGTGGTGTTGACGAACGGCAGCCACGGTGTGGCCACCAGCGCCACCGTGGGAATCAACGGGAGCAATACGAGCGCGTTACGGTGATGGTGCACCGACGGCCTCCCAGTGCGATGGGGCGGATCGGAGTTTCTGTGCAACCTCCTGAAGGTTACGCGAAACGTGGTGCGACAAAACTGGTTTCGCTGATCCAAGGTTGCGATGATGCCGCGCCGCCCGTGCAGATGCACGAGCAGCAACTAGCCATCGGTCCGGTTGTTGCGGCAATGTGCTCGGTCGGCGGCGTCCCACGGCGATGGTGGGAATAATCGAAGCCATGGGGCAAGCTCTTCGAGAATTGGATCCGCAGGCATCGGCCGCGGCGGCGTTCGGTGCGGAGCTTCGTGCGCGCCGGCTGGCCGGTGGCCGATCGCTTCGTGAACTGGGGCGGCTGGTCCTGGTCAGCGCCGAGTTGTTGGCCAAAGTCGAGAAGGCGCAACGGCGTCCGCGACCGGACTTGGTGCAACGGCTGGATACCGTGCTGCAAACACGGGGTGAGCTCGAACGGCTGGCCGCGCCGTTGTTCACCGCCGCCGATCCACCGGCGTCCGATCGGCCGAAGTTGGCTCCCGACACCGCGGAGCTCGAGTTACGGCGGGTGATCGACGAGGCGCGGGCGGCCGATCACACCATGGCGGATCGGCTCGCCGAGCTCATGACCTTCGCTGAAGCGGCTGCCGCGGTGGACGATTCGGGACTGTTGACCCCGATGCGAAAGTCATTGCGGCGCACGCTGGCCGAGGCGCAACAACTCGCCGGGTGGATGATGTTCGATCGAGGCGATCAGCCCGGCGCCGAGCGGATGTTCGCCGGTGCCAGGACCGCGGCGGAGCAGGCCGGTGCCGCCGATCTCGTCGCCTATGTGCTGGGGCCGAGCGCGGCGTACGCCAACATCTGGAGCGGTAATCCGGAACTGGGCGCCGAGCGCGCGTACGGATCGTTGGCGTGGGCGCGGCGCAGCGGCAACCGGAGGCTGGCGGCGTTCGCGGCCGCGGTAGCCGCACGCGCCCATGCCCGCCTGGGCGAGGGCGACCTGTGTCGGCGGATGCTCGGTGAGTCGGAATGGGAGTTGCGCGGGCATCGGGCGGACGGATCCGATCCCGGCTGGCTGTCGGTGTTCGATGAGGCCACCTTGGCCGGATATCGCGGGTTGTGTCTGTTGGATCTGCACGAACCGCGGGCCGCGATCGCGGCGTTGGCGCAGCAAGAGGTCGCCAGTGAGCCACTGTACGTGCGCAATCGCATCATCTGGCGGCTCGAATGCGCCCAGGCCCATCTGCGGCTCGGCGAGCTCGATTCGGCCGGTGCCGAAATCGAGAAAGCACTGGACTACGCCGGACCCGGCACGGTGACCCCACGGGTGGTGCGGGTATTCCATGCCGCCGATCTGCGTTTGCGCTCGATTCCGAGCGTTGCCGAGCTGGCAGGCACGCGGGAACGGTTGTGCGGCTTCATCCTGGCAAACGAGTGAACGGGTAGGTAGCCCAGCGTAATTCGATGCCCGCGGCGGTATGGACGACGGTCACCGGCTCGCCTTGGTAGCGGCCTTCGACAGCCTGATAGACACCCGGTGCCTCGATCGTGAACCGGGTGTCGGTGTGCTCCGGATCGCTGGCAAGGTGGGCGTGCAGACCATCGTGGCGCCAGGTGAACACATTTTCATCGGCCTCGCACCACCAACCACCGAGGATCTGCCGGATCTCCTCGGGGCACGGCGGCGCGGGCTGCCACACCGGCGCGGCGGGTGGGTGCGCGGCCGCCGCCTGGTCGGTGACGTCGCAGACGAGCTCGGTCAGGGTGATGCCGCGCGTGGCGTTGGTGCACGCGGCGACGACGGTCCCGGACGCCCGGTCGGTGGTCAGTGCCGCGTGGAAGCCTGGCATGCCGCCGAGGTGGCCGGCGAGGACGTGATCGGTGCGGCGATCGAGGATCAGCCCGAGTCCCCATGCCCTGGTCCATGATCGGGTGTCGGCCATGACCTGCACGGTGTGCATCGCGTCGACCACCGATCGGGGCAGGACATCCGGCTCGGCCCCGATGAGCGCATTGCCCCAGCGCAGCAGATCGGTTGGGGTGGACCATAATTGGCCGATGACAGCGTTGGCCGCCATGTCCATGACCGGTTCCCGGTGGAAGGCATCGATGAACGGGTCGATGCGATAGCCGACCACCGCGTCCGCCGGCGGCAGCCAGGTGGTCCGGCGCAAACCCAGTGGCATCAGCAGTGTTTCGCTGATCAGTTCGGCACAGGGCCGGCCGGTGATGTGTTCGATGACCGCGCCGATCGCGGCGTAGCCGAGGTTGGAATACTGCCAGCGCTGTCCGGGCTCGCCCACCATTTCCACCCGGGTGAACGCCTCGTGGAGTTCGGATTCGGACGGTCCGAGCATCGACGCCCACATGTCGACGGGAACCTCACGTTGCAGGCCGCCGCAATGTGCCAGCAGCATGCGCAGCGGTACCCGGCCGAACGAGGTCGCGGGAAGATAGTGCCCCACCGGAGCATCCAGGTCGAGGCGTCGCTGATCGACCAGCAGCAGCGCGAGGGCCGCGGTGAAGGTCTTGGTGATGGAGCCGATGCGGTACACGCTGTCATGGCAGGCGGGCACCCTGTTCTCGACGTCGGCCAAACCTGTTGAGGCGGTCGCGAGGAGCGCGTCGTGCTGCGCCACGGCCACCGTCAAGCTGGGTAGCCGGTGCGCGCCGCGCAACTGGGTGACGCGGTCGGCGAGCGTCTTCTCGAAATCGGCGTCCATGACCCTCCGTTCACTGTCAGCATCGCATGCCGCGCACGGGCGGTAATGCGTACAGAATCTGTTGTACGCATCGGCTGCCTTCTGCCCCAGCGATGTTCGGACGAGGCTGGTAGCAACACCCGTCGCCGATCGGCGACGTTGCCGATCGGTGCCGGGTGTTGACCCTGAGCGCGCGTGGGCTCGGAGTTCGAGCACTCTGCTACGGCCTTCGTCACGAAGTCGGCGTCGGGCGTAGGCGAAGCCGCCGGCCGGTACACCGATGTGACTGTTTACGGAGGGGAGGTATCGGGGTATCGGCCGGAGGCGAGGCCTGGCAACGTGGCAGCCATCGTTTCCAGCCGCGAGGGTGCGGAATGAGCACTGTCATGGATGTCGGTTCGGCCGCGGCGAGTGCCGTAGGGACCTCGCACCGCGTTTCCGAAACCCGGCGGCAACTCGCGGAGCTGCTCGATCGACGCCCATAAATAATTCTCCTACGCACAATTCGCTGCGTCACAGGACGGATCACCTGGGGGGATCGGCACCGCCGATCCCGTGTCTCCAGGCGATTCGTCAGGGCAGAAATTGCAGGAGCTCGGCAAAATCCTTGAGTTCCGTGGAGCATTCGTATGCGAGCATGGCTACCATTGTGCGACAGTGTGCCGGAACGTTTTCGGCAAGCCATTTCGATTCTCTTTTATCGCTGACTTGACTCTGCAGCCAGCGAAGTAATCGGCGTCCGGCGTCGGTGTATCGCAGGGATGGGTCGTTCAAAAGCGTCCGCATGGCCGCGGTCCGATCCGCGGTGTGCTTCGGGGCTGAAATATCATTGCTGTCGTTGTGTCCGTTTGCTTTCTCTTCGCGCTCCGTACTGTCGGCCCACGGCTTTCTGTGCTCCCGCGGCGGAAGGGAATCGCCGCCTCGGCGCATCCGGTTCTTCACATCCTTTGCCGTCGACAACGATATTCCGGCCCGCTCGGCGATCTCGCGCAGCGGCGCGTCGGGATTGCTGGCGATCAGGTCCGACGCCAGTTCCCGTTCCGCTCGGCGTCGAGCGCGTCATCGCGGTCGGCCATTCCAGCGGTGGGGCGGTCGCCACCGCGCTCGCCGAGCAACGCCCGGACCTGGTGGCCGCGGTCG
>NZ_JBITFL010000034.1:0-10147 GCF_044456045.1 Nocardia sp. NPDC051052 | reverse complement strand
GATTCGGCGAATACCGGTGAGCTGTCGAGTAGTTCGGCACCCATGCCCGCCCACTGTGAACCCTGGCCCGGGAAGACGAAAACGATCTTGCCCGCCGAGTCGGCCGTGCCCTCGACCGCCGCCGGGTGTGGCGTCCCGTCCGCCAGCGCCCGCAGCCCGGCCAGCAATCCGGTGTGGTCATCACCGACCACCACCGCGCGATGATCCAGCGCCGCGCGCGAGGAGACCAACGACCAGCCGACGTCGGCCGGGTTCGGCTTGTCGAGTGTCATCAGTCGCCGGGCCTGATCGCGCAGTGCCGCAGGCGTTTTCGCAGACAGTGCCCAGGGCGTCGGCGTCGGCGCCGGTGCCTGCCGTGTCGAGTCCGAGACCTCGTGCGCCGCAACCTGTTCGAGGATGACGTGGGCGTTGGTGCCGCTGATGCCGAACGATGACACGCCCGCGCGGCGCGGCCGATCCTGCTCGGGCCACGGCTGGTTCTCGGCGAGCAAGGCGACTTTGCCTGTGCTCCAATCCGCCTCGGTGGTCGGCTCTTCGATGTGTAGCGTGCGGGGCAAGGTGGCGTGCCGCATGGCCATGATCATTTTGATGACACCGGCGACACCGGCGGCGGCCTGGGTGTGGCCGATGTTGGACTTGACCGATCCCAGCCACAGTGGGTGCTCGCGGTCCTTGCCGTAGCTGGCGAGCAGCGCTTGGGCTTCGATCGGGTCGCCGAGCCGGGTTCCGGTGCCATGGGCTTCCACGGCATCCACGTCGGCGGGCCGCAGCCCGGCATTGGTGAGAGCCTGCCGGATGACGCGTTGCTGGGCAGGGCCGTTGGGTGCGGTGAGACCGTTGGAGGCGCCGTCCTGATTGACCGCCGATCCGCGCACGACCGCGAGCACGGGATGGCCATTGCGTCGCGCGTCGGAGAGGCGTTCGAGCAACAGCAGGCCGACGCCCTCGCCCCAGCCGGTGCCGTCCGCGGTGGCGGCGAACGCCTTGCACCGCCCGTCGGTCGACAACCCGCCTTGCCGACTGAACTCGACAAACGTTCTCGGCGTGGACATCACGGTCACGCCACCGGCGAGCGCCATAGTGCACTCGCCGGAGCGCAGCGCCTGCGCGGCGAGATGCAGCGCGACCAACGACGACGAGCATGCCGTGTCGATGGTGACCGCCGGACCCTCGAGACCGAAGGTGTACGAGATGCGGCCCGAGGCGATGCTGCCCGCACTTCCGTTGCCGAGGTGTCCCGACACCTCGTCCGGGACCCGCTCGAAACGTCCCGCGTAGTCGTTGTACATGACGCCGGTGAATACGCCGGTTTTGCTGCCGCGCAACGACATCGGGTCAAGTCCCGCGCGTTCGAGGGTCTCCCACGCGGTTTCCAGCAGTAGTCGCTGCTGCGGGTCCATCGCGAGCGCCTCGCGCGGCGAGATGCCGAACGGTGCCGGGTCGAAATCGGCCGCGTCGTGCAGGAATCCGCCCTCGCGAACGGCGGACGCGCCGGACTCACCACCGAACAACTCGTCGAGCGGCCAGCCACGATCGTGCGGGAACGCCGAAATGGCGTCACTGCCCGAGGACACCAGGTTCCACAGCGCTTCCGGGCTGTCGACACCGCCGGGGAACCGGCATGCCATCGCCACGACCGCGATGGGTTCGCGGTCCCGGTTCTCCACCTCCGACAGGCGTTCCCTCGCCTGCTGGAGATCAGCGGTGACCCGCTTGAGATAGCCGAAGAGCTGTTCCTCTTGCGCCATGCGCACAAACCACCTATCAGTTCGAACGAATTTCGGTACGGACCGTGTCAGAGGTTGCGGTCGATGAACTCCATCAATTCCTCCGGTGTGGTGGCGTCGGCAAGGTCGGTGCCGCGGTGTCCGTTCCCGTTCTCCGCCCAGCGCAGGTTCCAGGCGGTGAGCAGGCTGGTGAGGCGTTCGGCGACCTGCTCGTGGTCCGCCGCCGACTCGACCTGCAGCAGCGTTGCCAACCGGTCCAGTTCGGCGAGCAGAGTGTCGGTGGCCCCGGGCAATTCGTCGTCGAGGAACGCTGCGAGTGCCGTCGGCGACGGGTGGTCGAACGCGAGGGTGGCCGGTAGCGGCACCCCGGTGCGGGCGGTGAGCCGGTTGCGCAACTCGACCGCGGTGAGCGAATCGAAGCCGAGGTCGGTGAAGCTCCGGTGCGGATCGAGCGTGGCGGGGGAGGTGTGGCCGAGCGTCGCGGCGACCTCGGCACGCACCGTGTCGAGCAGCAGAGCGCTGCGCTCCGGGCCGACGACCCCGCCGATCCGATCCCGCAGCGATTCGGTGGCCCGCTCGGTGGATTCGAGTTCGCGCGCGGCCGCGGGCACGAAGCCGCGCAATACGGCGGGAACGTCGGCCGCACCCCGTAGTGCCGCGCGATTCAGCAGCAGCGGGACGACGAGCGCCTCCGCGGAGCCGAGGGCGTCGTCGAACATCGCCAGGCCCTGCTGCGCCGGGATCGGTAACACACCGGTACGTGCCAGGCGGCGATGATCGGCATCCCCGAGCTCACCCGCCATGCCGCCGGTGCCGCCCCACAGGCCCCACGCCAGCGAGAGCGCGGGAAGCCCTCGCTCCCTTCGGATCTCGGCCAGCGCGTCCAGGAACGCGTTCGCTGCGGCGTAATTCGCCTGCCCGGCCGAACCGAGCACGCCGGCGGCGGAGGAGAACAGCACGAATGCCGACAGCTCCAGATCGCGGGTCAGCTCGTGCAGATGCCACGCCGCGTCGGCCTTGGGCGCGAACACGGTCCGCAGGCGTTCGCCCGACTGACCCGCCAGTGTCGCGTCGTCGACTACGCCCGCGCAATGCACCACCGTAGACAGCGGCCACCGCTCGGGCACCGCGGCCAACAACCGGGCGAGCGCCTGCCGGTCCGCGACGTCGCATGCCGCGAACTCCACCTCGGCGCCGAGCTCACCCAATCGGGCGGCCAGGCCGTCGGCGCCGGGAGCGTCGGCGCCACGACGGCTGACCAACAGCAGTCGCCGCACCCCGTGGGATTGGACCACATGCTGTGCGACCAGGCCGCCAAGCGCTCCGCTCGCTCCGGTGATCAGCACGGTGCCGTCCCAGCCTCGGCTGTCGGCGGCGGACAGCACCCGAGGTGTGAGCCGCGGCGCGAAAGCATCGTCCGCGTGCAGCGCGATCTGTGTTTCGCCGGAAGCCACGGCGGCCGCGAGTCGATCGGCGCCGCCGTCCATGTCGACCAATACCAGCCGGCCGGGGTGTTCGACTTGCGCCGATCGCACCAGCCCCCACACCGCGGCGGCGGGCAGGCGGCGGTCCGCATCGCCGGATCTGATCCCCTCGGACACCACGATCAGCCGGGTGGCGGTGCTGGGTTGGCGCGCGAGCCAATCCTGCACGGAATCCAGCACATGTTCGGCCGTGCGACGGGCCGATTCGGCAAGGTCGCCCCGATCCGACTGTCGAACAACGACTTTGAGCAGTGCGACGTCAGCTGGAAGTTCAGTGACGGGCGGCAGCACGACCGGCTGCCAGTCCATCCGCAGGGCGGCGGACGCCCGCGGCCGGACCTCGGCGACCGGCCGCCCGACGAGCGAGGCTACCGAGAGGAGGGGCGCGCCGGATGCGTCGGCCAGGTCGAGCGAAACCTCGTCGGGGCCGCTGTGGACGAGCCTGACTCGGAGCTCACCGCCCGCACTACCATGCAGTGTGATGCCGGACCAGTGGAACGGCAGGTTCGCCTGCGCGTCGGCGTCGACCGCGGTGAGGTGCAGCGCAGCGTCGAACGATGCCGGGTGCACGGCGAAACCGGTTGTGGTGTCGTGCAGCTGAATCGCGGCGAACATCTCGTCGCCGCTGCGCCACGCCGCACGCAGGCCACGGAACGCCGGACCATAGGCGATGCCGGTCTCGCCCATCCGGGCATAGAAATCGGTGAGGTCTACCTGCTCCGCGTCCGCGGGCGGCCACCGGACGGGCTCGACGGGCTCTGCCGCGGATACCGCGTCCAGCACGCCGTCGCAGTGGCGCGCCCATGGCTCGTCGGGTTCCGCGCCCTCCGACCGGGAGAACACCGCGACCGTCCGGCGGCCCTCCGTCGACTCGCCGACCTCGACCCGGATCTGGACGCCTTCGGTGTCGGTGAGGACCAGCGGGACACTCGTGGTGAGCTCCGCCACCCGCGCGCAGCCGGTGCGGCGCCCCGCGTACAGCACCAGATCGACGAACGCCGTACCGGGGAACAACACCGCGTCGTGCACGAGGTGGTCGGCGAGCCACGGCTGGGAGTCCAGTGATACGCGGCCGGTGAACAGTATCCGATCCGACGAAGGGAAGGTCACCGACGCCTTCAGGATCGGATGGTCCGCGCTGTCCAGACCCGCGACACCGAGATCGATGACTCCGGAAGGCTGGTTGTCCAGCCAGAGGTGCCTGCGCTGGAACGCGTAGGTCGGCAGCGGCACCGAGCGTGCATTCGCGTCCGCGAAGTAGTTGTGCCAGTTCGGATTCAGGCCCGCGACAACCAAGTGGCCGAGTGCGGTGGCCAGTGCCACCCGGTCGGGCTGGTCGTGGCGTAGCGACGCGACGGCGGTACCGGTGACATGGGCGGTCAGCGAGCCGGTGGGGCCGATCTCGAGATGCGCGGCCGGGGCGTGCGCCGTGATCGCGGTGAGCGCGTCGGCGAAGCGGACCGGCTGCCGTGCGTGCCGGACCCAGTGCTCGGGATCGGCGAGGGTGGTGGCGTCGATCAGCGCTCCGGTGACGGTCGAGACCATCGGCAGTGTCGGTGCCGAGAACGTCACATCGGCGATGGCGCTGCGGAATTCGACGAGGATCGGCTCCATCAGGGGCGAGTGGAAGGCGTGCGAGACGCGTAGCCACTTGGTCCGGTGCCCGTCGAGGCGTTCGGTGAGTTCCGCGAGCGCGCCGCGATCACCCGACAGCACAACCGAATTCGGGCTGTTGACGGCGGCGATGCCGATGCGGTCGTGGTATCCGTCCAACATGGGCAGGATGTCGCTCTCGGCTATGTCGACGGCCACCATCGCCCCGCCTTCGGGCAACGACTGCATCAACCGGCCGCGGACCGCGATCAGCGCCGCCGCGTCGATGAGGGTGAGCACCCCCGCGATGTGTGCGGCGGCGACCTCGCCGATCGAGTGCCCGGCCACGACGGTGGGTGTGATGCCCCACGATTCCCACAACCGGTACAGGGCAACCTGCAGTGCGAACAATGCGGGTTGCGCATATCTAGTCTGGTTGAGCAGTTCCGCGTCGTCGCCGAAGATTATGTCCCGCAATGGTTCTGGTAGGTGCGGGTCCAGTTGGACGCACACTGCGTCGAACGTCTCCGCGTACACCGGGTAGGCATCGTAGAGGGCGCGGCCCATGCCGAGCCGCTGGGAACCCTGGCCGGAGAACACCATTGCCACTCCGCCCTCGGCGGCACGTCCGGTGATCACCGCTGGGTGCGTGACCCCTTCGGCGAGCGCGCGCAGTGCCGCTACCCGGTCGGTCTCGTCGGCCACGAGGACGACCGCGCGATCCTCGAGTGCCGCCCGGGTGGTGGCCAGTGACCAGCCGACATCGAGCATAGATTCTGCGTCGGCCAACCCTGTCGCCAGCCGAATCGCCTGGGACCGCAACGCGACTGGGCCGCGTCCGGACAGTAGCCACGGCACGACGGGCAGCGCGCGCTGGTCGCCCGTACCGGGCTCGATCGCCGGTGCTTGCTCGAGGATGACGTGTGCGTTGGTGCCACTCACCCCGAAGGAGGAGACCGCCGCGCGGCGGGGCCGGTCGTGCTCGGGCCAGCTCCGCTGCTCGGTGAGCAGCGCGACTTTGCCGGTGTCCCAATCGACTTCGGCGGTCCGCTGATCGACGTGCAGGGTGCGGGGCAGCGTGCCGTGCCGCATAGCCATGATCATCTTGATGATGCCCGCGGCACCGGCGGCGGCTTGGGTGTGGCCGATATTGGATTTCACCGAGCCCAGCCACAGGGGCTCGTGCCGGTCTTGCCCGTAGGTGGCAAGCAGCGCCTGGGCTTCGATGGGATCGCCGAGCCGGGTTCCGGTGCCGTGCGCCTCGACCGCGTCCACCTCGGCGGGGTGCAGACCGGCGTTGGCCAGCGCCTGACGGATCACTCGTTGCTGCGCGGGACCGTTCGGAGCGGTAAGCCCATTGGACGCCCCGTCCTGGTTCACCGCCGAGCCACGCACGACCGCCAGCACCGGATGACCGTGGCGCCGGGCCTCCGAAAGCCGTTCCAGCAGCAACAGTCCGGCCCCCTCGCCCCAGCCGGTGCCATCGGCGGCGTCGGCGAAGGCCTTGCACCGGCCGTCCCCGGACAGTCCGCCCTGCCTGCTGAACTCCACGAACGGAGCGGGCGTCGCCATGATCGTGACACCACCGGCCACCGCCATGTCGCACTCACCCGAGCGCAGCGCCTGCGCCGCGAGGTGCAACGCGACCAGCGACGACGAACACGCGGTGTCGACGGTGACCGCGGGCCCCTCCAAGCCGAAGACATAGGCCACCCGTCCGGAGGCGACGCTGCCCGCGCTGCCGTTGATCAGATAACCCTCGACATCGGCGGGCACGTCGGTCAGCCGGGCGCCGTAGTCGTGGTACATCACACCGGCGAAGACGCCGGTTCGGCTGCCCCGCAACGACATCGGATCGATGCCCGCGCGCTCGAACAGTTCCCAGGAGGTTTCCAGCAGCACCCGCTGCTGCGGGTCCATCGCGAGTGCCTCGCGTGGCGAGATCCCGAACAGATCGGGGTCGAACTCGGCCGCGTCGTACAGGAACGCCCCCTCGCGCGGTGCGGCCGGGTCCCAGCCGCGGTCGGACGGCATGACCGAAACGGCATCGCCCGCGGCGGAAACGAACTGCCAGAACGCCTCCGGACTGCTACCGCCGCCGGGGAACCGGCAGCTCATCGCGACGATGACCACGGGATCGTCGACGAGTTGCCGTGCGGGCACGGTGTCCGGCGCGGTGTCCGCGCGTCCGTACAGCGCCTGCTCGAGGTGTTCGGCGAGCGCGGTCGGGTTCGGGTGGTCGAAGACGACGGTGGCGGGCAGGCGCAGACCGGTCGCGGCATTGAGGCGGTTGCGCAGATCGACGGCGGCGAGCGAATCGAACCCGAGGTCGCGGAACGCGCGCGCCGACGGCACTCCGCCGGCGGCGCTGTGCCCGAGCACCGCGGCCGCGCGGGTCCGGACGAGTTCGAGCAGCACGGTCGCCCGTCGGTCGGCCGGGATGTGCGCCAGTATCGGCGCGTCGTCGTCCAGCCGAGCAGCGGCCCGCCGCACCGGCACCCGAACCAGATCCCGCAGCAGCGGAGGTATCGGCGCGCCGGAAGCGATCAGCGCATCGGGATTCACCCGAACCGGAACCAGCGCGGCGTCGTCGTGCTCGCCGTGCCAGGCCGCGTCGAACAGCGAGAGCGCGGACTCGGTGCGCATCGCGCCGATACCGAGCCGGGCAAGGCGGCTCAGGTCCGTGTCGGTGAGGTCGGCGGTCAGCGCACTCCGTTCGTCCCACAACCCCCACGCCAGCGATACCGCGGGTGCGTCCCGCTGCCGCCGGTAGCGGGCCAGGGCGTCGAGGAAGGCGTTCGCCGCCGCGTATCCCGCCTGCCCGGCGGAGCCCAGAACCCCTGCGGCGGAAGAGAACAGGATGAAGCGGCGGACGTCGTGCTCGTCGGCCAGTTCGTGCAGGTGTACCGCGGCGTCGACCTTCGGCCGCAGGACCGTGTCGAGTTGTTCCGGCGTGAGCGACTCGACGACGCCGTCCGCGAGCGCACCCGCGATGTGCAGCACGGCGGTCACCGGGTGGGTGTCGCGCAGGTCGTCGAACAGTCGCGTCAGCTCGCGCCGGTCGGCGACGTCACCCGCGACGATCTCGGCATGTGCACCCGCGGCCCGCAGCTCGGCGAGCAGCTCGGCGGCGCCGTGCGCGTGCGGGCCCTGCCTGCTGACCAGCAGCAGGCGGCGCACACCGTGTTTGTCGACGAGATGCCGAGCGATGAGACGGCCGAGAGTTCCGGTGCCACCGGTGATCAGGACGGTGCCGTCGACATCGACCGGTTCGTCGGCCGGGCTTGCCGCGCCCGCGCGCACCAGCCGAGGGGACCAGGGCTGGCCCTTGCGCACCGCGATCTGCGGCTCGCCGCTGGCCACCGCGATCGGCAGCCGCTGATACGACGCGTCGGCATCGTCCACGTCGGCGAGGACGAACCGGTTCGGATGCTCGGTCTGGGCCGCGGCCACCATGCCCCAGACGGTCGCGAACCGGGTGGACGCCGGATCGTTCGGAAGCGCCTGCACGGCGTGCCGGGTGACCAGTACCAGCTGGGATTCGTCGAAGAGCAGTTCGGCGAGCCAGTGCCGCAGCAGTTCCGACACCCGCACCGCCTCGTCGCGCGCCTGCGCCGCCGACGGCTCGGTGCCCTCGTCGGGACGCAGGTCGAGGCGGGCGAACACCAGGCTCGGCAGCTCGGCGTCGCCTTCGTCGAACGCCGCGGCCAGCGCGGTGAGTTCGGCCGCGTCCGACACCTCGACGTGCGAGACGATATCCGCGAGTACTACTGAGGCAGGGGTGAATACGGTCCACTCGACGCGCAACAGCGCGTCTCCGTGCCCGGCGCCGAGTCGGGTGAGCCCGGCCAGGTCCACCGCACGCAGCACGAGCGCCTCGGCCCGCGCGACCGGCGCGCCCGTGGTGTCGACGATCGACAGCCGGGCCTCGGTGGGGGAGACGGTGTGCAGATGCACCCGCGCCGCGACAGCTCCGGTGGTGTGCACGGTGAAGTTCCGCCACTCGAACGGCAACACCGATGGCGCGCCGTCCGACGCCGGAGACGCGAGCAGGACGGTCTGTGCTGCCGCGTCGAGCAGTGCGGGGTGCAGGGTGAACCGTTCCGCGGCCGCGCGCTGTTCCTCGGGCAACGCTATCTCCGCGAATACGTCACGGCCCGAACGCCATACGGCGCGCAGGCCCTGGAACGCGGGACCGTAGGAGTAGCCGTGCCGGGCGAGGCGTTCATACACGGTGTCCATCGGCACGGATTCGGCGCCGGGCGTTGGCTGGGCGTCGGACATCGGCTCGGCCGGGTGTGCCGAACGCGTCAACGTGCCGCTCGCGTGCAGAGTCCACGCGTCACCTGCGAGCACGTCCTCCGGCCGAGCGTGGACGGTGACCGTGTGGCGGCCGTCGCCGGTCGCTGAGACCCGCACGCGCAGTTGAATTCCGCCGCGTTCCGGCACCGGCAGCGGCGCGGTGAGGGTGAGCTCCTCGACCAGGTCGCAGCCGACCTCGTCGCCCGCCCGCACCGCCATCTCCAGCACGGCCGTTCCTGGCAGCAGCAGCACACCGGCGACTGCGTGATCGGCGAGCCAGGGGTGGGTTTCGAGCGAGATCCGACCGGTGAGCAGCACTTCCCGCTCGTCCGGCTGGTCGACGCGCGCCGAAAGCAGCGGATGGCGCAGCGCCGTCTGCCCGGCCGCCGCGAGATTCGCCGCGCCGTTGTCCTGGCCGCTCAGCCAATAGCGGGTGTGCTGGAACGAGTAGGTGGGCATGGAGATTCGGCGGGCGCCGGAGAGTTGCGCGGCCCAGTCGACGTCGATGCCGTTGGTCCACGCCGTCGCGGCGGCGATGAGCAGCCGGGTGTGGCCGCCGTCGTCGCGGCGCAGGGTGCCGATGGCGGTGACGGTCGATGCGGATTCCTCGAGCGCCGGGATGAGGACGGGATGGGGGCTCGGCTCGATGAAGATGGTGCGGCCGGAGACCAGGGTTTCGACCGTGGGGTGGAACAGCACCGGCTGCCGGAGGTTGCGAAACCAGTAGTCGGCCGTGAGTTCGGTGCCGTCGAGCGGAGTTCCGGTGACGGTGGAATAGAAGGTGATGTCGCCCTGGCGTGGGCGTACGGGTGCCAGGGCCACGTCGAGCTCGGTTCGAATGGCTTCGACGCTCGGGGCGTGCGAGGCGTAGTCGACGGGGATGCGGCGCACCCGGATCTCGCGCTGCTCCAGGGGCGACAGCAGCTCTTCCAGTGGCTGCCGCGGCCCGGCCACGACCGTGGATTGGGGCCCGTTGAGCGCGGCGATGCTGAGGTCGGGATGGTCGGTGAGGAGGTGTTCGAGGTCCTCGGCGGGCAGGGC
>NZ_JBITFL010000033.1:0-13306 GCF_044456045.1 Nocardia sp. NPDC051052 | reverse complement strand
GAGAACTGATGGGTTCGAACATCCGGTGATGCCGCCGTGCGGGCGTTCGATCGAGGACAAGTCGGTGGCCCACAGTTGATCTCGCGAACGTCCGCAACTGCCGAGTTGAGCGTGTTCATCTGTGCTCTACCGGTCGCAGTTCCGCTTCCATGCGTAATCGTCTGGTTGGTCGAACCGACCGGCAGGGATCCGCGCTCACCGGTGACCCCTCCTGACGGCCCGCCGTCGTTGTGCCAGAACGCGATCGGGCCACTGAATACCGGAGCATGCCGGTTCCATCAACCGGTTCTCGAGCACTGGGGCCCAACATTAGGGGCTTTACCGGAGCAGCCGGGCGCTCGATGATCGATCGAGGGGCTTGATACCCCGATCTGATTACCGCACCGATTTACATGATCATTCGTGAACGCACCTTGCCGCCGGTTTCGGGCCGAGATCACCAGCCGTGTCGAAGAGTTCGTCGTTGATGCGGAGTAGGTGATTCGGGGTTTCCACGGGAATATCGTTGACTCGCTGTTGTATCGCTCGAAGGAGTTTCGTAATGTTCGGAAAACTGTCCTACGCACGGGCGGCCGTGATAGCGGTGAGTTGTGCCGTGGCCGCGATGGCGGTCGGCGCCGGTCCGGCACAGGCCGACAGTTCGACCTCGGTCAGCCCGGCCGGGGCCGGCGTCGCAACCGCGAACATGGGTCCGGTGGTCTTCGGGACAGGCGCCTCGGCCGTCGATTGCTATACCGGCACGACCAGTGGCGGTTCCGTTCCCGCGGCACCGAACAACAAGAACGTGAGCGGTTCGGTGACCGTGTCGCTCGGCCCTTTGACCCTGAGCCAATGCGACCTCGGCGAGCCCGATCGCACCGTCAAGGTGACAACCACCGGCACCTGGGGAATGGCGGCACAGAACGGGTCACCGATCGCCGCCGATCTGCTCATTCCTCAAGGGGGACTGACCATCACAACCAGCGGAACTGTGAACTGCACCACCGTATACGCGCCCGACGGGCCAGCGACGGTGGCCGGTACCTACACCAACAGCGTCGATAACGGCGGCCTAAAGTCGCTGCCGACGATGACGGTCCGCGATACGGTACCGAACCGGACAACCGGTGACCCCGCCTGCCCGACGGGGAATTCCTGGGGCAGAGTGTCAGCCACCTTCATCGTGAACAACCCCACCGACCAGGGGAACATGATCACCGTCGGTCCGTAACTCCGGTCGGATTCGTGCGAGGTAGTCCGTTTACCAAGACCAGAAAGTCCGTCCACGAAATAGATCATCCCTCAACACTATCGGGGCTACGGTCGCGACTATGGCTACGGTCAACACGGCGACCCCTGCCTGCCACCAGCCGTAGTAGGGACCTATGCACAGCGTTACCGCAGCGATCATCGCCGCGACGAGGATTACTCCAATATGTTTGGCGTAGTTGGTTATCCAGCCGCCCACGCAACCTCCTCATCATCGGCGAGACCTTCCGAGCGCCTTCGCGATTGTATCGGCATACGTTCATCGCTGATCGAGCTTTCACGGCAAGAAGCATGAGGTGGTGCTCGACTGGCTCCCAGACTGCGCGCGGTACCGTGAGCCCATGATCGGGGCAGTCGTATTCGATGTCGGTGAAACGCTTGTAGACGAAACTCGCGAGTACGGAACGTGGGCGACTGGCTCGGCGTACCGCGCCATACCTTCGTCTCCGTCTTTGGTGCTGTAATCGCACAAGGCCAGGACTACCGCGAGGCTTTCCAGGTCTTCCAGCCTGGATTCGACTTGGCCGAGGAACGCGAAGCGCGCGCGGCGGCCGGCAAGCCGGAGACCTACGGCGAGGAAGACCTCTACCCCGACGTCCGCCCGGCCCTGTCCAAGCTCCAGGAGATGGGCGTCTGGGTCGGGATCGTCGGTAACCAGACCCTGCGCTCTGGCCGGATCCTGCGTAGCTTGGACCTACCCACCGACTTCATTGCCACCTCGGACGATTGGGGCGTCGAGAAGCCGCGGCCAGAGTTCTTCGCGAAGGTCGTCGAGGTCGCGCCGTGCAGCGGTGAAAGATCGTCTACGTCGGTGACCGGATCGACAACGACATCGCCCCGGCGAAGGTGGCGGGAATGCGGACCGCCTACATTCAGCGCGGCCCATGGGGATGGATCCTGCGTGACAATCGGGAAGTCGCGGAGCTGGCCGATTGGAAGATTCGCGATCTTACCGAGCTGCCGGGAATCGTTGCCGCAGAGAATGACTCGTCACGCTAACAGCGATCTGATCGTGGTGTGCCAGTTGTAGAGCTGGTCGTCGAGCTTGCGCATCTGCGGGAGTGAGTCCCATTCGTGCAGGGACTGGCGTACGTCCTTTACACGGTAAGGCGACCGTCGAACGCCACTCCAAAGCGCCCCGCTACCTCGGGTTGACAACCTTCGCGATCCGCGCGGACGTCGACTTAGCCCGTCTGACCCGATGGCGGCACAACGGTCCCGTCTGGGTACCCGGCGCCGACGTGCATCTCGGTGAGCGAAAGCTTCCCGGATGGTCGGCTGAATGTACCGACTGGTATTGGCCGTGGATGCCGCCCTACGAGCGGCCCGAACCGGTCGCCTACCTCGACACCACGCAGATGTGCGCGCGCCTGCACATGACCTACGAGGTCCTGTGGGCATGCATCGCCGACGACAAAACCTTGCCCGAGCCCGCGATCTGGGTGGACGACAACCCCGGCTGGCCCGTGCCCCCACAACCGAGCAAGGAGGACGATGGACGCTCGCCTGAACGGCAATGAGGTACGACACGGCACGGCCGCTGGATGGAAGCGGATCTCCCGTGAGCTGGGCTTGGACCCGCCGCCGACCGCGCCCCCGTTGTTGAGCACGTTCGAGCGGCGGCTACTCGAGTTGATGGTCGTCGCGTCGGTGGCCGTGGCGATCATGCGCTACCGCGAAAGCCGTCGATCGTGAGCGGCCTCTACCCGCCCAGCGGAGACCACCTGCTCGTCGTCCGCATCCGCGACAACGCCGCCTGCGTCATCCTGTCGTACCTGGAGATCGACGGCGGCACGGTCGACGAAGCCGTCAACGACCTGCTCGAGCTCGGCGAGTTCGCCCTGGAGGCTCGCCGGGCAGCTGAAAGCCATCTGCCGCCCGGTCGAACCGAAGATTAAAACGGCACCCGCCCAACAACTTTCGCTGGATCGTTCGTAGACGGAGGCGCATGACACAAGATCCAGTGAAGTGGTTCAACGGCGCCAAGGGCTTCGGGTTCATCGCCCAAGACGACGGCGGCCCCGACGTCTTCGTCCATTACTCCGCCATGGGTGCGCAGGGATACCGAGCTTTCAACCAGGACGACCGGGTGGAGTTCGAGGTCGGGCGCATTTCGAACAGACGACAAGAAGGACGAGGAATCAGTGATGACTGATGATCGACACCCTGCACCCGAGATTCTGCCTCCCAGTGACGAGTCCAGGTTGAGCGTCAACATCAACAACGACACGGAATCCATCCTCCGCGCCTACATGGACATCGAGAAAGCCTCGGCCACCGAAGCGGTAGGACGGTTAATCGCTTACGGCGAAATCGTGTGGGAAGCATGCCTGACGGGAAACGAGATCGTGCTCAAAGGCGGCAAGATCGAACGCCGCGTCGTCGTGCAGATCGACGACGTGACCCCACACATGACAAAAACGCACCCAACCCATGAGCAGGGTTGAGGGCAGCGAGGGCAGGAGTATTCGATGGCCGGTGGTGACGGACTTAGCAGGATGCTGGCGGCAGCGCCAGACGTGGCGCCAGCGCAACACGCACTGGTCGCGAGCAGGTGCTCTATGGCATCGAGATCGCCTTCGAGTGGGTGAATTCTCAACGGCGGCCGACCTTCGACCCTTTCGGATTGTCAGCCTTCCTCGGCGAGAATTCGCAAGGTTTCGCCGAGCTTGGCCGCGAGGTGCTCGAGTTGGTCGGGGGTGATGCTCTTTCCGAAGGCCGCGGTGTCGAGGAGTTGGCGTCGGACGTCGTCGATCTGCGTCTGGGCAAACGAGATTCGAGAGAGTTCGAGCACTGAGTGAGAGTACCTCATCGTGGGATCCGTTCTGTCGGGTGTGTTATTCACAACTGGCGGTGGGGGATCGGGAAGTGTCGTTTGTTGGACATGGAGTCGGTGATCGAGTCCAATCGGTAATCGACGACTTCCCATAACTGAAGAAAGGTGCAGGCCGTGACGCAAAAGGGGGATGGGCGATCCGGCGACCCGTCGGGTCCGGATTGTGAGCTGTTGTTGGTGGACGATCTTCCGTGCCATCGGTGCGGTGACACTTTGATTTGCTCGGTGCGTGCGCCGCATTCGTTTCTGCGCGAAGACGGTACCGAGGTCCGAGGAACCCGGACGGTGGGTCTCTGCCCGAACTGCGACAAGGGAAATCCCGCAGCACGGGCGGTCATCGACCATTTCGTGGGGTACCGCGAGATGGCCGAATCGCGCCTGCCCGAGGCCGCCATGCTGCTGGGGGAGTGGCTGACCGAGGTCTTGCCCGCGCAGGTCGACGGCGCTCAGTTGGCGATGCTCCGGCCAGGCGGCTCCTCTTGTCCCATCTGAAGGTCCGTGGAGTGGAGACCGAATGGTGTTGTCACGTCAAAACTTTGACGCCGCGTACGGCCCGCAGCTCGCCGAGTAGCGCGGAGCTGACGGTCACCGGGTAGTCGTCGATCGCGAGGGTGGTGCGCCGGTCGCGATAGCACAGCACGAGGCGCACCGGAGTTCCGCCGCGGTGGGACCGGAGGGCTGATTTGAGTTCGAGGACACTGTCGCGATCGGTAGTCTCGGCGCTGACCTCTAGCATCAAAGGGGGCGCTTGCTCCCCACGTTCCACGGAGCTGACATCGAGCGGAGCGAGGTGCGTGCCGAAGATTCCCATTCTTTCTTCCCGCCAGTTGACCCGGCCCTCTACCACCACTACCGTGTCGACGACCAGATCCGTCGTGAATACGCTGTAGCTCTTCGGAAAGAACAGGACCTCGACCGACGCGTCGAGATCCTCGATGGTGGCAATCGCCCAGCTTTCACCCTTTTTATTGACCCGACGTTCCAGCGTGGAGATCATTCCCGAAATCGTGATCGTCCCCTCCCGTGGCGCGTTGGCCAATACGGATGCGATCGGTTTCGGCGCCGCCTTGCGGAGAATGTGATTCGTGCCGTCGAGTGGGTGTCCGGAGACGTACAGTCCCAGCATTTCTCGTTCCAGTCCGAGCAATATCTTGCGCGGCCATTCTTCGCCGTCGAAGCTGAGGTGGCTCAGTGGCGAGGAATCACTGGACACCTCCTCAGCGCCGCCCTCGATGCCGAACAAGTCAAACTGTCCCATCGCTTCTTGGCGTTTGAGTCCGGTGACGGCATCGACTGCTTCCTCATGAATGTCGATGAGTGCCTTGCGTGGGTGATCGAAGGAGTCGAACGCGCCAGCCTTGATGAGCGATTCCAGGACGCGCTTGTTGCAGCAGACCAGCTCCGACTTCTCGACGAAGTCGGAGAACGAGGTGTATTTGCCTTTCGTGGTGCGGGTCTTGATGATCGATTCGACCACGTTGGCCCCGACGTTGCGGATTCCGCCGAGTCCGAAGCGGATGTCCGTTCCAACGGCGGAGAACCGCAAGGAGGACTCGTTGACATCCGGCGCGAGGACCTTGAGGCCGAGCTGTCGGCACTCAGCGAGGTAGATCGCCGACTTGTCCTTGTTGTCCGCCACCGACGTGAGCAGGGCCGCCATGAATTCGGCCTGATAGTTGGCCTTGAGATAGGCGGTCCAGTAGCCGACCAGCGCGTACCCCGCGGCGTGTGACTTGTTGAACGCGTACCCGGCGAACGGCAGGACCGTGTCCCACAGCGCTTGCACCGCCTCGTCGGAGAAGCCGTTCTCGCGCATGCCCGCTCGGAAACCCTCGAACTCCTTCTCCAGGACCTCGAGCTTCTTCTTACCCATCGCCCGGCGCAGCACGTCGGCGCGGCCCATCGAGAAGCCCGCCACTCGCTGGGCGATCTGCATGATCTGTTCCTGGTATACGACCAAGCCGTAGGTCTCGGCGAGGATGTCGCGCAGCGGCTCGGCCAGTTCCGCGTGGATCGGTTCGATCGCCTGCCGGTCGTTCTTGCGGTCGGCGTAGTTGATGTGCGTATTCATCGCCATCGGCCCCGGCCGATACAGCGCGTTGACGGCGATGATGTCTCCGAAGCCGGTGGGTCCCAACCGTCGAAGGAGCTCGCGCATGGCGTTGCCATCGAGCTGGAACACACCGAGGCTGTCACCGCGACCGAGTAGATCGTAGGTCTTCGGGTCGGTGGTCCCGAGCGAGTCGAGATCGACCGTCTCGCCGCGGTTGGCCTCGATGTTGTCGATCGCATCGCCGATCACGGTGAGGTTGCGCAACCCGAGGAAGTCCATTTTCAGCAGGCCGATGGCCTCGCAGGACGGGTAGTCCCAGCCCGTGATCACGGAGCCGTCCTCGCGCCGCCACAGCGGGATCACGTCCGCCAGCGGTTCCGAGGACATGATCACCGCGCAGGCGTGCACGCCTGCGTTGCGGATCAGACCCTCCAGGCCGCGGGCGGTCTCGAAGATGGTGGACACGTCCTTGTCGGTCTCGATCAGCGAACGGACCTCGGCGGCTTCGGGATAGCGCTCGTGCTTCGGATCGACGATGCCCGACAACGGGATGTCCTTCGCGGCAACCGGCGGCGGCAGCGCCTTGGAGATCCGGTCGGCGATGGCGAAACCCGGCTGGCCGTAGTGGACTCGCGCTGCGTCCTTGATCGCCGCCTTCGTCTTGATCTTGCCGAAGGTGATCACCTGGGCGATGCGATCGCTGCCGTACTTCTCCGTCGCGTAGCGAACCATTTCACCGCGGCGACGGTCGTCGAAGTCCATATCGATATCGGGCATGGACATACGCTCGGGGTTCAGGAATCGCTCGAACAGCAGGCCGTGCTCGATGGGGTCGAGATTGGTGATGCCCATCGCGTAGGACACCAGCGATCCGGCGGCCGATCCACGCCCGGGGCCGACTCGAATGCCTTGCTCCCGTGCGTAGTTCATCAGGTCGGCGGTGACCAGGAAGTAGGCGGGAAACCCCTTCTGCACGATGATGGCTATCTCGAACTCGGCGCGGCGCAGGTACTCCTCGGGCACGCCGGCGGGCAGCCGCCATTCGAGGCCGCGCATGACCTCCGCGCGGAACCACGAGGTCACGTCGTAGCCCTCGGGTGCCTGGTAGATCGGCATTCGATCCGTGTGCTCCCACACCTCGGCGTAGGACTCGACCCGTTCGGCGATGAGCAGGGTGTTGTCCGCCGCGCCCGGGACCTCGGTGTCCCAATACGCCCGCATCTCCTCGGCCGATTGCAAGTAGTACCCGGCGCCGTCGAACTTGAATCTGGTCGGGTCGCTGAGCATCTTTCCGGCCTGCACGCAGAGCAACGCGGCGTGCGCCTCGGACTGATCCTTGGTGACGTAATGAGAGTCGTTGGTGGCCAACGGCGGCAGGCCGAGTTTCGCGATGATCTCGAGCAGACCCTCCCGGACCGACCGCTCGATGGGCAGACCGTGGTCCATCAATTCGACGAAGAAGTTGTCCTTGCCGAAGATGTCGCGATAGTCGGAGGCCGCCTGGAGCGCCTCGGCCCGCTGACCGAGCCGCAGCCGGGTCTGCACCTCACCGGAGGGACAGCCGGTGGTGGCGATGATCCCCTCGGAGTGTGCCGCGATCAGTTCCCGGTCCATCCGCGGCTTGCGGTAGTAGCCTTCCATGCTGGCCAGCGAGGACAGTTTGAACAGGTTGCGAAGTCCGCGCGAGTTGCGCGCCAGCATCGTCATATGCGTGTAGGCGCCGCCACCGGAGACGTCTCCGCCGACGCCCTCCCCATTGGAGCCGCGTTGGTTGGCCTGACCCCAGAACACCGGCTTCTTGTGAAACCGGCTGCCGGGAGCCAGATACGCCTCGATGCCGATGACCGGTTTGATGCCCATCTTGGTGGCGACCTGGTAGAACTCGTCGGCACCGAACATATTGCCGTGGTCGGTCATACCCACCGCAGTCATCCCGAGGCGGTCGGCTTCCTCGAACAGCGGCTTGATCTTTGCCGCACCGTCCAGCATCGAGTATTCAGTGTGAACATGCAGGTGAACGAACGAGGACAACGGACGCCTCCAGACGCGACTCAGGCTCGGATCGACCTATTCGAGCCGAGCCGACGATCGTGGGTCAAACAATCAACACGCCTCCGGTGACAACCATTGGCTGTCGTGGCTGGCCGTGTGCCGCAAGCTAATGCGATCGCGGGCCGGCTACGCGGAGCAACGATTCCGAGATCGTCTCGATGACGGCAGCCCGGTGCGCGGTCAGATAGAAGTGCCCGCCGGTGAAGACCCGGGTCTCGCACCCGGAAGTAGTGTGGCCCGCCCAGTCACGCGCCTCCGCTACCGTGGACTTGGCATCGTCGTCACCGACAAGCACCGTGATCGGGCACCGGACGGTGGCCCCGGGCACAGACCGATAGGTCTCGATGGCCCGGTAGTCACTTCGCATGGCGGGCAGGATCATCCGCAGCAGCTCCTCGTCGCCGAGCAGCGCGTCGTCGGTGCCGCTGAGCTGACGGAGTTCCGCAACGAGCGCGTCATCGTCGCGGGTGTGCACGTCCTCGTCGCGATGCCGGGAGGGGGCCCGGCGGCCGGAGGCGAACAGCATGGCCAGCACGATCCCGTCGCGCTCCTCCAGCAGGCGTGCGACCTCGAAGGCCAGGATCGCACCCATGCTGTGGCCGAAGAAGGCCAGCGGGAGGTCGGTCCACGGTCGCAGTGCGGCGTAGATCTGTTCGGCGAGTGCGCCGATGTCATCGATACACGGGTCCAGGCGCCGGTCCTGTCGCCCCGGGTATTGGACGGCGAGCACTTCCACCGGACCCGAGCCCGAACCGGACAGCGCCACCGACACCGGGAAGAAGAAGCTCGCCGAACCGCCGGCGTGCGGAAAGCACACCAACCGGATCGTCGGTGCGGCCGCGGGATGGGGCCGTCGGATCCAGAGTGCGTTGTCCACCGTCGGTTTCGCCATGGGTCGTGATACTCCTGTCTGGGTCGAAATCCCCGCTCCGCCAACCGGAAACCGGCTGGCGGAGCAGGAAGGGGTGGTCAGTAGCGGCGTTCGCCGTCGCCGCTCAACGGCGACCACCACTGGGTGTAGTTCGTGGCGCCGTCACCGAAGATCCCGCCCGCGCCCTCGACGACCTTGCCGTCCTCCCACTTGAGCATCTGCACGCCGGAGATATCGAGCACGTCGAACGGGGAGGTGCTGCCCTCCGGCGCACCCTTACGGACGGCGTGGATCCGGTTGGCATCGATCGAATAGCCGTCCTCGCTGTTGATCAGCAGTGTGACCGGCTGCATGCTCCACGTGCCGCCGGAGGCCTCCAGCATGCCCTGCACGTAGTCCATGAAGTCGTCGATGCCGGTTCGCCAGCCCGCCTGCGCATGACTGCCCGGCGCGAGAAAGCGCAGGTTTTCCGACCAGTACAGCGCGGTCTTCTCGCGGTCTCCGGAACTGACCGCCTCGTAGGCGGCGGCGACCAGTTCTGGGGTGATCTCGGTCATTTCTTCCTCTCTTGTTCGGTTGTTACCGGCAGTGCGGTGAGCCACGAATCCACCGCTCGCGCAGCGTCTTCGGCGTGCTCACCGACGATCGTGAAGTGGTCGCCCGCGACCGCGAGATCGGCGTCGCAGAGCTTCCATGACGGCCCCCAATCGGCCTCGGCCAGCGGGGTTCCGTCGGTGTCGGGCAGTGCGTCGGCGGCGCGCAGGAACAGCGTCGGGGTGGCTATGCGCTGTGGCTCCCAGTCGCCGAACACCTCGAAGTAGCCGCCCATCGCGGTAAGCGACACGTGATCCATCGACACCAATTCGCTGCGCCGCCCGAACAATCCGTGGGTGAACGCCCGGCTCAGCCGCGGATTCATCTCCAGCGGCAGATAGGTGTCGAGGAGCACGACGGCGGCCGGCGGCGAATCGGTCTGTTCCAGCTGTGCGGCGACCTCGTGCGCGATCCATCCGCCCGATGAGTAGCCGAGTAGGGCGTACGGCTCGCCCGCCGCGTGCGCGAGCACCGCCTGCGCCTGTGCCGCTGCGACGGCTGCCACGGTGCTCGGAAGCCGTTCTCCGGCACCGAATCCCGGCTCGGGCAAGACGATGGTGTCGCGGCGGTCGCGCAGCGTCGCCGCGAACCGTGCGTATTGGTGTGCACCCGACATCGCCACGACCGCGGGAAAACAGATCAGCCGCGGCCGTTGCGGTCCACGGGCCAGCGGTACCGGATTCGGCCGCCGGTCGAGTTCGGCTGGTCCGTGGAACACGGGGCGCAGCCGCGCCGCGACGCGCGCCAGCTCCATGCCCGCATCGATCCGGTCCTCGACACACGCGAGGCGGAAGAGCGCACCCAGGGTGTCGTCGGCCGTGGGCGCGGCCGTCTGCGCCAGCTCGTCCGAGAGGAAGCGGATCAGCGCCGGCGGCGTCGGATGGTCGAACACCAGGCTCGCGGGCAGTCGAAGCCCGGTGGCGCGCTCCAGTCGATTGCGCAGATCGACGGCGGTCAGCGAGTCGAATCCGAGCTCGGTGAACGCCCGCTCGGTGTCCAGTTCGTCCGGCGAAGCGTGGCCGAGCACGGCGGCGACCTCGCGGCGGGCCAGGTCGAGCAGGGCCAGTTCGCGTTCCCCGTCGGATAATCTGGCCAGGCGCGCGGATAGATCCCGCGGCGGCGCCGAGCGGGTGCCGGACCGGGTCGGCCGGACCAGCCCGTGCCAGATCGGTGGCAGCGGCTCGCGTGCCGCCAAGGCCCGGAGTGCGGCGGTATCCGCGTGCACCGGAACGAGCAGTGCTTCCGGCCGGGTCAGTGCCGCGTCGAACAGCGCGAGACCTTCCTCGGCGCGCACCGGGACGAGCCCGCCGCGCACGAGCCTGCGTCGTTCGGTCGCCATACCATCCTCGATGTCCCACGGACCCCACGCCAGCGAGACCGCCGGAAGTCCCTGCGCGACGCGGTGGGCGGCCAGCGCGTCGAGGAACGCGTTGCCTGCCGCGTACGCGGCCTGGCCCGCCGATCCGAGGATGCCCGCCACCGACGAGAAGAGCACGAACGCCGCTGGGCGCCCGGCCAATTCGTGTAGGTGCCACGCCGCGTCCACCTTCGGGCGCAGCACCCGCGCGAGTTGTTCGCTGGTGAGCGACTCGAGCACGCCGTCGTCGAGGACGCCGGCGGCATGCACGACGGCGTGCACCGAACGGCCCGCGAGCAGCGTGGCAACCTGGGACCGTTCGGCGACATCGCACGCGACCACCTCGACGTGCGCGCCCGCGTCCGCCAATTCCGTACGCAGGGCGTCCATTCCGCCACTCCGGCTGACCAATACCAGGTCGCGCACGCCGTGTGCGGCGACGAGGTGGCGGGCCAGCAGCTGGCCGAGTGCCCCGGAGGCCCCGGTGAGCAGCACGGTGCCGTCGCTCAAAGCCACACCGGCCGAGCCGGTTCCGCTGACCTGCGCGAGCCGGGGGACGTAAACGCCGCCGTCGCGGAGCACCGCCTCCGGTTCGCCGGAGGCGAGCGCGGCGCCGAGTAGCCGCCAGCCGAAACGTTGCGCGCCGTGCGGGATATCGATTGTCGTCACCCGGCCGGGATGCTCGGCGTTGGCGGCGCGCAGCAGGCCGGTGAGCGCGGCCATCATCGGATTCGTCGCGGTGTCGCGGGTCACCAGCACCAGGCGGCTCGCCGCGAAGCGCCGGTCGGCCAGCCACGCCTGGACGACCGCGAGGACACGGGAGGTCAACCGGGCGGTTGCCGCGGGCAGGTCGTCGCCGGGTTCGGTCGGTGCGAAGAATACCGCGTCCGGAGCCGTGCCGGAAGCCGCTGCCGCCGAGGCCAATTCCGCTAGATCGGCGTACTGCTCCAGCTGGACGCCGCTGTCCCGCGCCAGCGCGGTGAACCACGGCTCGCCGTCGGCGAGCACGGCCGACCACGACGGGGCCGCCGCCTGGGTCGACGGCAACTCCTCCCAGCGCACACCGAGCAGCGCCTTGGGGATGTAGGTCCGCTGTTGCTCGATGGTCAACCGGCGCAGCGACAACGCTTCGACCCTGCCGACCTCGCGGCCGTCGGAATCGGAAACGCTCAGCGCCACAGTGTCATTGCCGGTCGACCGGAGGCGCACCCGCAACGCGGTGGCGCCGGAGGGCGTGATCCGGACGCCGCGCCAGGCGAAGGGCAGACTCGGTGCGGAGTCGTCGGCGACGACGAAGTCGCCGAGCCCGATGGCGTGTAGCGCCGCGTCTAGGAGCGCGGGGTGGACGACGTGTCCGGCCACGTCGGTTCCCTCGGGCAGCGCCGCCTCGGCGTATACCTCGTCGGATGTGCGCCACGCGGCACGCAGACCGCGAAAAGTGGAACCGTAGTGTAAACCGTTGTCCGCCAGCTGATCGTAGACCGCATCGAGGTTCAGACTCTGCGCATCGTTGGGCGGCCATGGCTGCCCGGCATCGGTGATCTGTATCGCGCTCGGTTCGGTGAGCACCGCGGTGGCGTGGCGATGCCAGGTGTCCGCTGAGCCGGACTCTCGGCTGTGTACCCGGGCGGTCCTGCGGCCGGCGTCGAGCGGCTCGACGGTCACCCGGAGGTCCAGCGCCGCATCGGCGGTGAGCACGAGCGGTGTCTCCAGGATCAACTCGTCGAGCTCGCCTAGACCGCATTCGAGGCCCGCGTGCAGGACCAGGTCGACGTGTGCCGTGCCTGGTAGCACGATCCGGTCACCGACGGCGTGATCCGCGAGCCAGGGATGGGTGTCGAGACCGATACGGCCGCAGAACATCAGCGCCTCCGATTCCGGGTCGGCGACCACCGCGGTCAGGAGGGCGTGTCCGGCCCCGTCGACACCGGCCGCCGCGAGATCCGCCGGACCGGATGTTCGATGGTCGAGCCAGTAGTGCTGGTGTTGGAAGGGGTAGGTCGGCAGGGTTGTGGTGCGTGCGTTGGTGCTTGCGAAGTAGTTGTGCCAGTGGGGGTTTGTGCCGCGGGCGACGAGGTGGGCGAGGGCGGTGGCGAGTGCGTGGGGTTCGGGCTGGCGGGGGCGGAGACTTGGGAGGGCTCCGGCAGGGAGGTGGGGGATGAGGGCCGGTTTGGGGCCGATTTCGAGATAGGTGTCGGTGGCCAGGTGTGTGATGGCGTCGGCGAAGCGAACGGTGTTGCGGGCGTGGCGGATCCAGTGGTCGGGGTTGGTGAGGGTGGTGTTGTCGATTGGTTT
>NZ_JBITFL010000032.1:0-13775 GCF_044456045.1 Nocardia sp. NPDC051052 | reverse complement strand
TCTCACAGTGCTCACCGGCCGGCGGCTCAGAGACCAGCATCCCGAAACTGGAAGCTATCCGCGTGCGGTTCGCTGATCTACACCCATTAGGGTCTGGAACTCGTGGTGGAAAGCAGCGCCCTCGCCCGGCGGGACGTGTACAAGTGGGGCTTAATAACCGCGCTCGGTGTGGTGGCCGGCTACGGTGCCGTTCTGCTGGCCAACATCCGGCATTTCTATACCGACGACACCGAGTCGCAGTACGCCCCGCTGTGGGTGATGCTCGGGAATCGCCTGCGCGACGGGCAGTTCCCCGCGATGATCCCCGAACACTGGATGGCCGGTAACTACACCATCGAAGAGTCCGGGCTGCTGAATCCGCCGCAGCTGCTGATCGATCTGATCGCGCCCTCGGTGGACAACGTCGCGCTTTACGCCACCATCGTCAAACTGATCTTCGCGATCGTGCTCGGCCTCGGCGTGTACCGGGTGTGCCTGGAGTACGGGGCCAGCGCGCCGTGGGCCGCGGTCGCCGGTATCGCGATTCCGTTCACCGGCTGGCTACTGTTCTTCGACGAGGCCAGTTGGTACACCGCGTTTGTCGGCACCGCGTGGCTGGTGCACGCGTGGGCCTCCGGTGTTCGGTATGCGCGCGGGCGCAGCGGGCCGATCCCGACCTTTATTTTTCTCTATCTGGCTATCTCGGTGCAGTACATTTTTCCGGCGGTCGAGTCCGGGCTGATGATCGGCGCGGTGGCCGTCGGTGAGGTTGTCTACCAACGCAAGTGGGTGCCGTCGCTGCGGCTGCTCGCCGCGTCGGGACTGGCGGCGCTGGCCGGGCTGGCGACCTATCTGCCGAGCATGCTGTCGGCGAAGGTGACCTGGCGCGGCACCGCGCAGATCAACAACGACCAATTCCTGACCGTGCCGTGGTCGGAGTCGCTCAACGCCAGCCTGCCGAGTACGTTGCCCGCGTACAGCTCCTGGTGGGGCTACGTGCAGCCGATGCCGGTGGTGTACATCGCGTGGTTCCTGATTCCGGCGCTGGCGTTCATCGACTGGGGCAAGGCGCGGGAGAACTGGCGCGAATTCACCGCCATCGCGCTCGTCGCGATCATGGGGCTCATGTGGACCGCAGGGCCGGGCACCATCGGGCCGCTGCGCTGGCCCGCGCGGGTGCTGCCGATGGTGGCGCTTGGGCTGCTGGTGCTGGTGTGCGTGCTGCTCGGTCGCTTCGCCACCTTCGACGGCTGGCGGCGGCGCGGGATCGCGGCCGGGGTGCTGATCGGGCTGCTGTTCGTGCGCTCGTTCTCGGCGGCACCGCGCGAGCTGGGCTGGCATGTGCTCGCGGCGGTTTCGGTGGCCGCGCTAGGTGCCGCGGTGGTGTGGCTCGGGCGGACCAGGGGGATGGTCGCGGCCTGCGTGCTGACGCTCGTCGCCGTGTTCCCCATCGCATACATCCAGGTGCGCGCCGCGCAGCCGACGCCGATGAGCTGGAACCTGCCCGAGAAACGGTCCGAGATGAAGGCCGCGTTCCCCGACTTCACCGGCACCACACTGCAACTCGCCGACCGCGGGCCGATCCCGCCCGCCGAGAAGAACCTGAAGGGCGCCTACGGCTCGCTCGTCTTCGGCAACTACGCCAAGGATCTCGAACTGACCTACGTCAGCGGATACACCCCCAACGGGCACTACTGGTTCGGCGAGATGCTCTGCATGCGATGGGACACCAGCGTGTGCCCCGACGCGTTCCGCCGCGCATTCGACGTCGAACCGACCACCGGGCGGACCATCGTCGACCTGATGAAGGTCGATCGAGTCGTCCTGCAGCGCTCGATGTACCCCGACGCCCGCAACCAGCCCGCACCCGACGGCTGGAAGTGGGTCGACTACCCCGGCCACGAACAGCAGATCTCCGTGCTCGAACGAGTCGGCGGCCTCATCTCCACCCGCAACGGCCGCGTCGCGACCAGCACCGGCGTCACCGCGACCTCGGTCGCGGAATCCGACCTGACCAGCCGCGTCCGAGTGAACTCCGACAACGGCGGCCAGGTCGTCTTCGCCCGCCTAGGCTGGCCCGGCTACCGAGCCACCCTCAACGGCCACGACCTCCCGATCAAGGTCGTCGCGAAAACCTTTGTCGCCCTGGACATCCCCGCCGGCACCAAAAACGGCGATCTCGAACTGAGCTGGCGCCCCCCCGGCTGGAAGATCGGCGGCGCAACAGCATTACTCGGCCTACTCGGCATCGGCATCCTGCAATGGGCGTTCCTACGGACTCGCCGACGCGACGACGGCCTGGATTCGACCGGCACTGTCGACACCAACGAACCCGTCACCCCCCAGCCCGACCTAGTGGACGCAAAGCACTGAGGCCCGCGGCCCCCTCCGCCTACCCCCACGCCACAACAAGATCAGGTGGAACTGGTGTCAGCATCGTCCGAGAAGCCACCAACACCAGTTCCCCCTCGACCCAGCACCTTGCGGATTTGTGGCTTGGCGCGCGACCGATGGATGTGGTTGTTGGGGGCGCCTGCGGGCCGGGCGGGGCGGTGGGGGGATAGAGTGCCTGGCGCGACTGGAGGTGGGTGGCTGATGGCATTCAAGGGTGAGCGAAGCTTGGCGTCTTCGGGCGTCGACGGGGTTGCCTCGACGCTGCCGGGACCTCCGCGGTCGGTGGTCGGGGTCGACGGACAGGACGTGCGTGTTGCGGGTGGGGGCGATGCGGTGAGTGGCGAGGCCGGGGGTGTGGTGTCGGGCGCGGCACTCGGCCCTACTGCGGAACCGATGCCGGTGGATCTTGGGGCCGAGCGGGTCAAGCCCGGTCCGCTGCTGCGTCTCGTGCAGCGGCAGGAGGTGGCGTTCGCGGCGGTTGGTGGGTTCAATACCGCGCTGGGGATCGGGCTGACCGTGGTCTGGTTGGCGGTGCTCGGGGACAATGTGCCGCCGTCCGTCGCTGTGGCGGCGGCCTATGCCGTCAGCATTCTTATCGCGTTCGTGTTGCATCGCACGCTGGTGTTCCGGGTGCGCGGGCATCTGCTGCGCGACTTCCTGCGGTTCGTCGCGGTCAATTCCGGTGGGCTGCTGCTGAATATGGTGTTGCTCGAGTTGGCCGTCTCGGTGTGGCACTTTCCCGACAAGCCCGCTGCGGTCGTGGTGATGGCCCTGGTCGCCGTCGCCAGCTACTTCGGCCACCGCCACATCTCCTTCCGGCGCCGACCGCCGGTCGAAGCGGACGGCCCCGTCGGGTAGGTTTTGCTCATGCCGGAGCACACCTTGGACGCCACACTGTTGAGCCTGCTGGCCTGCCCGCAGGACAAGGGCCCACTACTGCTGGTCCGCGCGACCGAGGGCGCCGTTCTTTACAACCCGCGCCTGCGCCGCGCGTACCCCATCGACAACGGCATTCCCGTGCTGCTCATCGACGAGGCCCGCGACGTATCCGACGCCGAACACGCCGATTTCATCGAGCAGCCCGCCCAAGCCTGACCCGCCGCACGGTCACTCGACCAGCGCCGCCTGGGCCCACGCGAGTGCCAGGTTTTCTCGTTGTCGACCGGGACATTGCGGTGACCTCGCCCGACCCTGGCCGCCGCCATGTGCCGCTCGGCGGAGCCGACTCGGAGCACCGTCCAGCTGACGTGACGGAGGGTGCGCTGCCGCGGTCACAAAAATCCCTCTCGACAGCGAGCCTGGCTTAGCTGCCCGCCTCAACGGGAAGGTGTCGCACTCGCTGGCGACGAAGCCGTTGCGCTGACCGATTAAGTTGCTTGCCAGCTGCGTACGAGCAGGGACGACATCGCCCGCCAGGTGAGCAAGCCCGCCTGCATCGATTGCTCGCCGGCAGCGCAATGAACCACGCTGGGCCTCGGGAAACCGCCGATAACCGCGGCATTTCGGTTGAGGTAGACGCGAAAGGGATGCCGCCCAAATCGCCGTGGTCGCTATGCATTCCGTCGACCGCGACACCCTGATTCGGCTACCGCGTTGGGGGCTTGTCTATTTCACCGGTCAGGTAGCGCTGAAGGGTAGGCGCTATCGCGGTGACGAGGTCCTCCGCCGGGGACGACGCCATGGGTTCGATGCCGATCACCTTGCGGCCCATCAACAGTCCGATCATTTGCGAGCCGACCAGGGCTACCCGCAGGCGGCCGTCGTCCTCGGGGGTGGCGATGCGCTGCCGGACTCGTTCCATGACGACCTCCAGGATGAAGGCGCGCGCCAGCGAGGTGTCGCCGCCACCGATGATGCTGCGGACCATCGCGACGATGCCGGGGCCCGCGGGGGAGTCCCAGACGCCGAGTACCGCGCGCAGAATGGCTTCGCCGAGCCGGTCGAGCGGGGCGGCGTCGACGGCGGAGAGCGTGAGCTCGGGATTCACCGGCAGTTGCACGACCGCCCCGAACAATTGCTGTTTGGTGCCGAAGTAGTGATGCACCAACGCGGGATCGACCCCCGCGTCCGCGGCGACGGCGCGGATGGAGGTCTTGTCGAAACCCGCCTCCGAGAATCGCGCCCGTGCCGCAGCCAGGATCGCCTCCCGCGCGCCGGACTGTCCCGGCCTGCGCCCGGAGCGCGCTGGGCGGTCGCCGGTTTCGGATCCGTTCGCCGTCACGCGGTGCGCCGCCGTAGCGTCGCCGCGCCGAGGCACAGGGCGACCACCGCGAACCCGGCGACCACCGCGAGGTCGCGCCACATCGCCCCGGTGGCGCTGGCATGCGTCGAAACCTGTTGCAGCGCATCGACGGCGTAACTCAACGGCAGCACATTGCTGATCGCCTCCAACCAGCCGGGCAGGTCGCCGCGCGGAACGAGCAAGCCGCACAGGAAGATCTGCGGCGCCACCACCACCGGCATGAACTGCACCGCCTGAAACTCGGTGCGCGCGAACGCACTTGCCAGCAGCCCCAGGGCCACCCCGCAGACCGCGTCGAGCACCGCGATCAGCACCACCCAGCCGGGGCTACCCGCCGAATCGAGACCGAGCAAACCGAACGACACCAGACAGGCCACCGCCGCCTGCGCCGCCGCGGCCAGCGAGAACGCCGTGCCGTACCCGCCGAGCAGATCGAGTTTCGCCAGCGGCGTGGTGAGCAGCCGCTCCAGCGTGCCCGAGGTGCGTTCGCGCTGCATGGCGATGGCGGTGATCAGGAACATCACGATGAACGGCAGGATGCCGAGCATGGCGATGCCGACCCGGTCGAACAGCGATACCGGGTTGAACGGGTTGGTCGGTGTGTCCCGATAGATGAAGTACAGCAACGTCATCAGCAGCGCGGGGACCAGCAGGATCATCGCGACCGTGCGGTGGTCGTTGCGCAGCTGGCGCAGGATTCGGGTGGTCGTCGCGAGGTAGGGGCGGAGGGAGGGAGTCCGTCGCGTCGCGGGCTCGAGGATGGCGGTCATGGCTTCCTGCCTAGTATTCGGTGGTGGGGGTTCATGCCGGTTGCTTGGTCGTAATCAGTGTGAGGAAGGCACGTTCGAGGTTCTGTTCGCCGGTTTCGGCGCGCAGTTCGTCGGGGCTCAGCTGTGCGAGCAGATGCCCGTCACGCATCAGCAGCAGTCGATCGCAGTGTTCGGCCTCGTCCATCACATGGCTGGACACCACCAAAGTTGTTCCCTTGGCCGCCAACTCGCGGAACTGCTGCCAAAGGTCAACGCGCAGCACCGGATCCAAGCCGACCGTCGGCTCGTCGAGCACCAGCAGTTCTGGCTGCGCGACCAACGCGCAGGCCAGCGAGGCGCGCGTCTTTTGCCCACCGGACAGCTGGTCGCCGCGCTGATACGCGTGCTCGGCCAGTCCGACCGCGTTGATCGCGTCCTCGGTGGCACTTCGCTCGCGACCGTAGAGCGCGGCGAAATACGCGACATTCTCGTGCACGCTGATATCGGAATAGATGCTCGGCGCCTGCGTGACGTACCCGATCCGCCGCCGCAACTCCGCCGCCCCCGCGGGCCGTCCCAACGCCGAGATCTCCCCGGACTCGACGATTTGAGTGCCGACGATGCTGCGCATCAACGTCGTCTTGCCGCACCCCGACGGCCCCAGGAGTCCGGTGATCGACCCGCGCGGAATCGTCAGCGAAACATCGTGCAGCACCTCGCGGCCGCCGCGCCGCACCGTCAGATTCCGAACCTCGACCGCAGGTGATGGGCTGTTCTGCGACATCGTCGCCTCAATTCATCGAGTGTTGAATTCACTATGCGATGAATTTAGCGCGAGCTCGCCGCCCGGACAAGGGGGAAGTTCGGAAAACCCGCCACGATCCGCTGATCGCGTGGCTCAGTGCCCGTGGTGCTGGGGTGGCGCGCCCGCGGATCCGCCCGGCTCGACCACCACGAATTGGCCCATCATTCCCTGGTCCTCGTGTCACAGCAGATGGCAGTGATACATGTAGGGCGTGTCGGGGTCGGCGGGCCCGTCGAAGCGCATCGCCAGCTCGACCGTGGCGTTCGGCGGGAGGAATACGGTGTCCTTCGGGCCGGTGAGTTCGGTCGGGGGTGGGCTGTCGTTGCGCGCGAGCACGCGGAATCGCACGTCGTGGATGTGGAAGTTGTGCGGCATGCCGTCGTTGTTGTGCACGATCCAGGTTTCGGCCGTCCCGCGGGTGACCGTCAGATCGATCCGGTCCATCGCCATCGGCTTGCCGTTGATACCAGCGAGATTGATATCGAAACGGCGCTCCTGGACCGAGTCCGAACCATCCGGTGTCGACGGACGGGCCAGTGCCGCAGGCAATTGCGGTGACGGACGCAGTGTTTCGGCGGCCCGGAGTTCGAGGATATCGAAGGTGTCGTCGCCGCCCGCGAAGCGCTGGCCCCAGAAGTCGAGCCCGGCCGCGAGCTTGTTGCTGCGCAACACCGTTCGTTCACCGGGCCGCACCCGCACGACGATCTCGGCGCGTTCGCCCGGCGACAGTTGCAGCCGATCGAGCGCGGCCGGCCGCTCCAGCAATCCGCCATCGGTTGCGATGAGCGAGAACTGACGCTCGTCGGCGAACCCGAACGGGTAGCTCCGCGCGGTCGAGGCATTGAGCAGGCGTAGCCGGATCAGCTCGTCGCCGACGTTGCGGTACGGCGTCAGTGTCCCGTTGACCATGGTTTGATTCCCGAGAAACCCGACGTCACGGAAGATCGCATGCGACGAATCAAGCTCGGCGCCACTGAATTTCACGTCCTGAACGATCACCGGCAGATCGTCGACACCGTAATTCTTTGGCAGTGGCAGAGTTTCGGACACGTCGTCATCGAGTAGGAACATCCCGGCCAGCCCGCGCCGCACATGTTGCTCGGTCGCGCCGTGCGGATGCGGGTGATACCAGAGCGTGGCCGCAGGTTGATCCACGGTCCACTGCGGCGTCCACGTGGCTCCCGCCTGCACCATCTGATGCGGTCCACCATCCATCGCCGCGGGCACGTGCATGCCGTGCCAGTGCACCGTCGACGCTTCCGGCAACTGATTGCGCACGGTAACAGCGACCTTCTCGCCACGCCGGGCCCGCAGTGTCGGCCCGAGGTAGGTGCCGTTGAACCCCCAGGTCTCGGTCGCCTGCCCGGGCCGGAATTCCGTTCGCCCCGAACGCATATCGAGCTCGAACTCGCGCGTCCCATCCGATCGCACCCGCGACGACGCCAGCGGCGGAATGGCCAGCTCATTGCTGAATTCCGCACGGCCGACCGTGGATACGTCGGCATTCACATACACCAGGGTGACGCCGCCGCCGATCGCGAGCGCGAGCAGCGCTACGAGCGAGCCGAGAACGATGAACAACCGCCGCCACCTGCGCGGTCGAGAATCCGAAACCATTCGCTGACGGTAGAAATCAGCCCCACCCGGGCGCATCCGGGAGCGTCCCTATATCAACCCTTGATTTCCGTACTGGCACACCAGGGTCAGCGGGTCGCGAACGCGCACCTTAGCTGAGACGTCAGGCGAGCCGACGCAGCAGGCAGGCCTGGATTTCTTTCCGGTGCCGAGCGGGTCGAGTTCTGTTGCGACAGTGCCGCTGAGGTTCAGTGCAGGCGCTCGGCCGGTGCGGGCGGCGTGGTGATCGAGGAGCGTGAAGTGCCACGTCGGCGTGGTGATGGCAAGTTGACGGCCCGGTATCTGGACCTCGACACGCTCGGATGGGCCGACGCGACCTCTGGCGGGAGTTGACCCCTGGGCCGTTCTAGGCTCCTGCGGTGACCAACCAGAACGTAACGGCGTCCGCCGACGGGGGACAGGTGCGGGCTTCGACGCTGGAGCTCTTCTTCGATCTCGTCTTCGTCTTCACCATCACCCAGCTCACCCACGTGTTCACCCACCATCCGAGCTGGCAGGCGCTCGGCCAGGTGGCGCTGGTGTTCGGCATCATCTGGTGGATGTACGCCGGGTACGTCTGGCTCACCAACGAGGTGGCGCCGAACAGCTCGGGACGGCGGACTTGGCTGCTGGTCGGCATGTTCTCGTTCTTCGTGCTGGCATTGGCGATTCCGGACGCCTTCCACGGCACCGGGCTCGCGTTCGGCATCGCCTATGCCCTGGTGACGCTCGTGCATGCCGCGCTGTTCGTCTCCGGCGGCGGTGCCTCCGCCCGGCGCGCCATCAAACACATCGGGCCGTTCAACGCGCTCGCCGCCGCACTGGTGCTGGCCGGCGGCTTGGTGCACGGCTGGCCGCAATACCTGTGCTGGGCACTGGCATTCGCGGTTCAGGTGCTCAGCCCCTACCTGGTGGATACCGGCGATTTCATCGTGCGCGCGAGCCACTTCTGCGAGCGCAACGGCCTCGTGGTCATTGTCGCGATCGGTGAGTCCATCGTCGCGATCGGTGTCGGCTTGGCGGGGGTGAAGATCACCCCGCAGCTGATCGTCACGGTGTCGCTGGCGCTGTGCCTGGCCTATGTGCTGTGGTGGGCCTTCTTCGGTTTCGATGACGAACGTGGTGAGCACGCGCTGGCCGCGGTACCCGAGCGGGAACGTTCCCGGCCCGCGGTGGTTGCCTACGGTTACGCGCTGTATCCGCTGCTGATCGGCATCATCGTGACTTCGGCCGGTATCCAGCTGAGCATCGGGCACGGCAACGAATCGGTCAGCCTGGCCGCCGCGGCCGCGCTGTCCGGCGGGGTCGCGCTGTACTTCCTCGCCCAGTTCTTCTTCCGGGTCGCCTTGAAGCTGCCGCGACCCTGGATGCGGTTGCTGGCGGCCGCCGCCGTCACCGCGACCATCCCGATCGGCGTGGTGTGGGTGTCGTGGGCACAGCTGGCCGCACTCGTCGCGGTGGGCTATATCGCCGTCATCAGCGACGACCTGATCACCCTGCGCAGCGGTCAGCACAGCTCGTACGTGTAGATCGTATGACCGATACCGGAGCACCTCCGGCGCGCGTTAGGTTGTTGCGACCGATGAGATCATTCGTGAGCCTCATCGAATTTCATTCTGTCGCAAGGACTTCCGCAATGAGAACGAAATCTCTGCTCGGGCTGTTCGCAGCCGTCGCCGGTATCGCCGCGCTGGTCTCCGCGCCCGCAACGGCGACACCGGCCCTGCACACCGCGTGCCCGGCGAGCCAATACGAGAACGTCGACAAGCGCTGCGTGCCGCGCCCGCAACAGGCCGCGACCCCGCCGTCGGGGGCGACCGCGCGCTGCAAGGACGGCGCCTACAGCTCGAGCCGGCACCGCAGCGGCACCTGTTCCGGGCATAAGGGCGTCGCGGAGTGGCTGGTGGAGCTGCCGTAGCGGCTGTCTTGGACAATGGCGGCTGTGTGTGCCGATGAGCTAGCCGTCGAACCGCCCGTTGCCGCCCGCCGATTGCTGGGCGCCACCCTCTGGTCCGGCCAGGTCGGCGTGCGGATCGTCGAGGTCGAGGCGTATGGGGGAGATCCCGCCGGGCCGTGGCCGGATCCCGCGTCGCACTCCGGACGCGGGCGGACCAAACGCAACATGGTGATGTTCGGCCCGGCCGGGGTGCTGTACGTCTATCTCAGTTACGGCATGCACACCTGCATCAATGTCACGAGCGGACCGGACGGGATCGCCAGTGCCGCGTTGATCAGGTCCGGCGAGGTGGTGGCGGGGCTCGACGAGGTCCGGGCGCGCCGCCGCACCGCGCGCACCGAGGCCGACTTGGCAAGGGGGCCGGGCAATCTCGGTAGTGCGCTGGGAATCACGTTGAGCGACTACGGAACTCCGCTGTTCGATCCGTCCTCGACGATTCGCCTGGAACTCGCCCGCCCCCTCGCCGCGAAGCGGATCGCCAGTGGTCCGCGCGTCGGCGTGAGCACCGCGGCGGACCTGCCGTGGCGGTTCTGGCTACCATCCTCGCCCTCGGTCTCCACCTACCGCCGCAGTCCCCGGGCACCCCGCGCCGAGGCGTCCTGAAAAGATTCTTCTCGGCGGCCGATGAGTTTTCTCGAAGGGCCACGTCCTATCAGGTGAACGCGCCAACACCCAGCGCGACCGACCTGAAGGAACGACATCATGACCGCCATCCCCGCCCCCGCCCCCGCCGCCGACGCCCGCCCCGGCAAGAAGCTGAACCGGGTCCTGTGGACCCTGCAGATCCTGCTCGGCCTGTTCTTCATCATCGCTTCGGCGGTGCCGAAGCTGTTCGGCCAGGAAGCCGCCGTGCAGTCGTTCGACGACATCGGCTGGGGCGACTGGTTCCGCTACCTCACCGGCATCGTCGAGCTCTCCGGCGGCATCGGCCTGCTGGTGCCGCGGCTGAGCGGACTGGCCGCCGCGGGCCTGACGATCACCATGGTGCTGGCCGCGGCCACCCAGGCCTTCCTGCTGGACGCACCCGCTCTCGCGCCGTTCCCGCTGGTGCTGGCCGTGGTGTTCGCCTGGATCGCCTACGAGCGGCGCGACAGCATCGTCGCGGTGCGGGAAATGCTGTCCCGCTGAACAATTCGATAACGCGGACGATCGGCGGACTTCGGTCCGCCGATCGTCGTGCCGCGTTGCGGGTCACTCCGTAATCGGCTGGGAGAGATCGTCTTCCGCGATCACCTGGTACACGGCGTTCAAGGTCGGTTCGCCAACCAGGTGTTTGATGCGTTCGTAGCGCCGTTCCTCGATCGGCGCGATGCGTGCCATCCAGGCGGGGATATCGGCGGGCTCGGCGTGCTCGATGAGGGCGAGGGTGAACACCTCGCGGGAGTCCTCGAGGTTCAGCGCGCTGAATACCCGGGTGCGTGGGTCGCCGGGGACGGTCTCGTCGGGGATCCACGCCTTGCGGAAGGTGGCGTAGTCGACATCGTCGTTGAGGCGGCGGGACATGGCTGCGATCAGCATCTTCGAGGGCCTTTCCAGTTATCTTGCAGTGCAAGATAAACCGTAGACCGCGTTTTCTTGCAGTGCAAGAAAAATCTGGGAGGATGGTTGCGTGGTTGATCGAAGGTCCCGCCCGCGCGCCGGGCTCACCAGGGCGAAGATCCTGGACGCGGCGATCGCGTTCGTCGGCGAACACGGGCTCACCGCCCTGTCGACTCGCAAGCTCGGCGCGGCCATGGGCGTGGACGGCATGAGCCTCTATCACTACGTGCCGAGCAAGGCCGCACTGCTGGACGGCATGGTCGAACGACTGCTCGAGCAAGCGGAGTTGCTCCCCGCCGGAGACCGGCCGTGGCCGGAAGCGGTCACCGCGATGGCACACGGATTCCGCCGGACGCTGCTCGCCCATCCCGCGACGCTGGGCATCCTCGCGACCAGGCCGGTCAACTCACCCGGTGCCTATCGGATCCTGGAATCCGGCCTCGCGGTGATGTGCGAGCAGGGCGTGCCGCTCGACCGGGCGATGGACATCGTCAACGCCGTGATGACCTTCGTCATCGGCCACACCCTCGCTGAAGCGGGCACGACCCCTGGCCACGAGCAGGCCGACACCGGCCAGGCCGAGGCCGACCCGGAGACCTATCCGCTGCTCGCCGAATCATTGGCCACCGGCGCGGGCCTCGACTTCGAATCCCGCTTCGCGCAGACCGTCGGCATCCTCGTGCGCGGCTTCGCCGACGCCGGGTAATTCGCTCGACCTGCGGCGGATAACGGCGACACACTGAGGTGCACGCCAACCACCTACTACCCGTGCGGAAAGATGGGACACCGTGAGCGGCGACATCATCGACGAATTGACCTGGCGCGGACTGATCGCGCAATCCACCGACCTGGACGCGCTGCGTGCGGCCCTGGACGCGGGACGGTTGACCATCTATGCCGGTTTCGATCCCACCGGGCCCAGCTTGCACGCCGGACATTTGGTGCCGCTGCTCGCGCTGAAGCGTTTCCAGCGCGCGGGCAACCGGCCGATCGTGCTGGCCGGCGGCGCCACCGGGCTCATCGGCGATCCGCGCGACGTCGGCGAGCGCACCATGAACTCCGCCGACACGGTCGAGGAGTGGGCCGGGCGCATCCGTTCGCAGTTGGAACGGTTCGTCGACCTGGACGATTCGCCGACCGGCGCGGTGATCGCGAACAACATGGACTGGACCGCGAAGCTGTCCGCCGTCGACTTCCTGCGCGACATCGGCAAGCACTTCTCGGTGAACGTCATGCTGGCGCGCGACACCATCAAGCGCCGCCTCGACGGCGAGGGCATCTCCTACACCGAGTTCAGCTACATGCTGTTGCAGGCGAACGACTACCTGCAGTTGCGTCGTCAGTACGACTGCACGTTGCAGGTCGGCGGCTCCGATCAGTGGGGCAACATCATCGCGGGCGTCGAGCTGAACCGGCGGGTCGACGTCGCATCGGTGCACGCGCTCACCGTTCCGCTGGTGACCTCCGCCGACGGCAAGAAGTTCGGCAAGTCGACCGGCGGCGGCAGCCTGTGGCTCGATCCGGAGATGACCAGCCCGTACGCCTGGTACCAGTACTTCGTGAATACGGCCGACGCCGACGTGGTCCGTTACCTGCGCTGGTTCACCTTCCTGTCGCGCGAGGAACTGGCCGAACTCGAGGTGGCCACGGCCGAGCGGCCGCACGCGCGGGAGGCGCAGCGCAGGTTGGCCGCCGAGATGACCACGTTGGTGCACGGCGAGGCGAATACGCACGCGGTGCAGTTGGCGAGTCAGGCGTTGTTCGGTCGCGGCGAGTTGCGCGAACTGGATGAGCCGACGCTGGGTGCCGCACTGCGCGAAGCCGCTGTCGCCGAGCTGGCCGCAGGGGAGCCGAACACGATCGTGGATCTGCTCGTCGCCACCGGGTTGAGCGAAAGCCGCGGTGCCGCCCGGCGCGCGGTGAACGAAGGCGGCGCATCGGTGAACAACGAGCGGGTCTCGGATCTGGAATGGACCCCCGCTGACAGCGACTACCTGCACGGACGTTGGCTGGTGCTGCGGCGCGGAAAGAAGAACCTCGCCGGGGTACTGCGGGCAGGTGCATGAAGATCGCGGTGGCTTGAGTCACATCCGTGTGATTCAAGCCCCCGTTCGGGTCCGGTGCACGCCTCTGACCTGGGGAAACACCGACCCGAACAGCGGATTTGACTCTGCGTTATCCGCCGCGTAACTTAGTTCAAGTCAGAGCGACACGGACACCGACCCGGAGCCGAGAATCCCAGCGGAAACGCTGAGCGGATGGACCGGGAAACGAGGTAGTACGAGAGCGCCTGGCCATCAGCTAGAAACCTAAGGTGATCACGCGGACTTGACTCTGCGGGAGATGCCGTTTAGGCTGGAACAGTTGCCTCACGGAAGAACCGGTTAACGCCGGGGACGAAGTGTGTGCGTGTGTTCTTTGAGAACTCAATAGTGTGTCGATGAATGTCAGTGCCAATTGTTTAATTGGTTCCGGCCTCTCATACCCCCCGGTTGT
>NZ_JBITFL010000031.1:0-14372 GCF_044456045.1 Nocardia sp. NPDC051052 | reverse complement strand
GCGATGTGGGCGGCGGCGATTTCGCCGATGGAGTGTCCGGCGATGGTGGTGGGTGTGATGCCCCAGGATTCCCATAGCCGGTAGAGGGCGATTTGTAGGGCGAATAGTGCGGGTTGTGCGTGTTGGGTTTGGTCGAGTAGGTCGGGGTCGTCGCCGAATACGATGTCGCGCAGGGGGTGTCGGAGGTGGCGGTCCACCTCGGCGCAGGCGGCATCGAAGGTCTCGGCGTAGACGGGGTAGGTGTTGTAGAGTTCGCGGCCCATTCCTGGGTGTTGGGTGCCTTGTCCGGAGAACACCATCGCCACCCCGCCCGTGGACGCTCGGCCGACGATGACATCCGGATGCGAGCCACCCCGTGCGAACGTGAGCAGGGCCTGCGCGCGCTGCGCCGGATCACTCGTGACGACGACGGCGCGTTCGTCCAGTGCGGCACGTCCGACGGCCAGCGAGTAGCCGATATCCACGAGCGCCTTGTCGCCGAGTACGCCGGCCAGCCGGGCCGCTTGGGCGCGCAACGCCGTCGGCGTGTGCGCGGAGAGCAGCCAGGGCATGGCGGTGTCGTTGTCGGGTCGCGGCGTGTCGAGTTCTGTTGTGTCTGCTGGTTGTTCGAGGATGACGTGCGCGTTGGTGCCGCTGATGCCGAAGGACGAGACGGCCGCGCGGCGCGGTCGACCGTTGTCGGGCCAGTCCTGGTCGTTTCTGAGCAGCTCGACTTTTCCGCTGTCCCAGTCGACGTGTGGCGTGGGTTCGTCGATGTGCAGGGTGCGGGGGAGGGTGCCGTGTTGCATGGCCATGATCATTTTGATGATGCCTGCGGCTCCAGCGGCGGCTTGGGTGTGGCCGATGTTGGATTTGATGGAGCCGAGCCAGAGGGGTTGGTTGCGGTGTTGTCCGTAGGTGGCCAGGAGTGCTTGGGCTTCGATGGGGTCGCCGAGTCGGGTTCCGGTGCCGTGGGCTTCGACGGCGTCGATGTCGGAGGGGTGCAGGCCTGCGTTGGTGAGTGCTTGGCGGATGACGCGTTGCTGGGCGGGGCCGTTGGGTGCGGTGAGGCCGTTGGACGCACCATCCTGGTTGACCGCCGAGCCGCGGACCACCGCCAATACCGGATGACCGTTGCGTTCCGCGTCGGAGCGACGTTCCAGCAGCAGCAGACCGACGCCCTCGCCCCAGCCGGTGCCGTCGGCGTTGCTGGAGAACGCTTTACAGCGTCCGTCAGGTGCGAGTCCGCCCTGTCGGCTGAATTCGGTGAAGGTGGTCGGCGTCGCCATCACCGTGACGCCGCCGGCGAGTGCCATGGTGCATTCGCCGTTGCGCAGCGACTGGGCGGCCAGGTGCACGGCGACCAGCGAAGACGAGCAGGCGGTGTCGATGGTCACTGCGGGGCCTTCGAGTCCGAAGGTGTAGGAGATCCGTCCCGAGGCGATGCTGCCCGCGCTCCCGTTGCCGAGATATCCGGCGACTTCCTCGGGAGCCTGGTCGAAACGGGCGGCGTAGTCGTTGTACATGACTCCGGTGAAGACGCCGGTCTTGCTGCCGCGCAACGACATCGGGTCGATCGCGGCGCGTTCGAAGGTCTCCCAGGTTGTCTCGAGCAGCAGCCGCTGCTGCGGGTCCGTCGCGAGCGCCTCGCGCGGCGAGATGCCGAACAGTGCCGCATCGAATTCCGCTGCCTCGTGCAGGAATCCGCCTTCCCGCGTGGCGGAGCCGCCGGGCGTGTCCGGACGGTAGATTCTCGCCTCGTCCCAGCCGCGATCGGTGGGGAACGCGGTGACCGCGTCCTGTCCGGCGGACAACAGCCGCCACATGTCCTCCGGACTGCCGATGCCGCCGGGGTACCGACAGGCCATCCCGACGATGACGACCGGATCGTCTTGGGCCGCAGGAACAATCGCCGGTGCCGCGTCGGCCGTGCGGGTGCCGAGCAGTTCCCCGCGCAGGTAGTCGACGAGCGCGGCCGCGTTCGGATGGTCGAACACCAGTGTGGCCGGAAGTTCGAGCCCGGTCGCCGCGTTCACGCCGTTGCGGAACTCGACGGCGGTGAGCGAGTCGAAGCCGAGGTCGTGGAAGGCGCGCGCGGGGGCGATCGCGGCCGGATCGGCGTGGCCGAGCACGCCCGCGGCCCGCTCGCGCACGAGCACCAGGAGGGCGGTGTCGCGATCCGCCGGTGACATCCGGTGCAGCCGCTCGACGAGCGAATCCGCCTCGCCCGCACCTGCTTTGCGTGGCGCTGCGGACACGAGCGCACGCAGCAGCGCGGGCACCGACCCGGTGGCGGCGGCGACCGCGTGCGGGTCGAGATGCATCGGGACCGGCACGCGCGCGTCCGAGGTCAGCGCGGCGTCGAACAGCCGGAGGCCCTCCTCGACGGCCAGCGGCCGCATGCCCCGCCTGGTGGCGGCGGTGTGTGCCATGCCGGTGTTCCAGAGTCCCCAGGCGATGCTGGTGGTGGGGTGTCCGGTGGTGGTGCGGTGGTGGGCGAGGGCGTCGAGGTAGGCGTTGGCGGCGGCGTAGTTGGCTTGTCCTGGGGAGCCGAGTGTGGCTGCGGCGGAGGAGAAGAGGATGAAGGTGGTGAGGTTGTGGTGGTGGGTGAGTTCGTGTAGGTGCCAGGCTGCGGTTGCTTTTGGTGCGAAGGCGCGATGCAGATGCTCGGGCGTCTGGTTGGTGAGCACCGCGTCGTCGAGGACGCCGGCGCAGTGCACGACGGCGGCGAGGTCGCGGTCGCGGAGGACGGCCGCGAGTTGGTCGCGGTCGGTCAGATCTGCGACCGCGGACGCCACCCGGGCTCCGGTGGCGGTCAGCTCCGCCAGCAGTTCCGCCGGAATCGGGCGGCGTGCCACCAGCAACAGGTCGCGCGCACGGTGCGTGTGCACCAGGTGGCGGGCGACGAGACCGCCGAGTGCACCCGCGGCTCCGGTGATCAGCACGGTGCCCGCCGCCCAGTCCGGGCCCTCGATCGTGTCCGTGCTCGCCCGGACCAGCCGCGGCGCATACGCGGTGCCGCGCCGGACCGCTATCTGGGTTTCCGCCGCGGCCACCGCGGCGGTGACCGGTGCGCGCCATGACGAGTCGAGGTCGTCGACGTCGACCAGGACGAACCGATCGGGATGCTCGGACTGCGCCGACCTGACCAGACCCCATATCGCCGCGTTCGCCATGGCCACCGGCACATCGGCCGGTTCGTCGTCGTCGAGCAGATAGGAGCCGGTGGTGACCACCGCGAGGCGCGTTGTCGGGCTACGGTCCTCGGCCAGCCAGTCCTGCAGAACCGACAACACCTGTGCCGCAGTGTGTTCGGCGTCGCCGGTGCCCGGGTGCACCGGTCGGAAGGCCACCTCCGGCGCCGCGGTGGGCTCGGCGGCCGGTATCGGCACCCAGGAGGTCCGGAACAGTGAGCGAGGAAGCCGATCCGTCGATGTCGACTTCGGCAGCGGCCGTAGCGTGAGCCGTGCGATGTCGAGCACCGGGCGGCCCGAGGCGTCGGTGAGCAGCAGCGACACCGCGTCCCGCCCGGTCGAGGTGATCCGGACCCGCAGGCGCCGGGCGTTGACGGCGTGCAACGAGAGTCCGCTCCACGAGAACGGCACGAGGGGCGTGTCGGCCTCGTCGAGGAACTGGGCGAGGCCGATGGGGTGTAGTGCGGCGTCGAGCAGCGCGGGGTGCACCGCGAACCGGTCCGCGTCCGCATGTTGCGCCTCGGCCAACTCGACCTCGGCGAACACGTCTCCGCCGCGCTGCCAGGCCCGGCGGACACCCTGGAACGCGGGGCCGTAGCGCAGGTCGGGTCGATCGGCGTACAGCGCATCTGTATTCAGCGGTGTGGCGTCCGAGGGCGGCCACGCGGTGAGGTCCTCGACCGGCTGCGCGACCTGGGCGGTGAGCCGTCCTTCGGCGTGCTTGGTCCACGGCTCGTCCGCGCCGGCGTCGGCGGCGCGGGAGAAGACGGTGACGGTGCGACCTGCCGCGATCGGTTCGTCCACGATGATCTGGAGGTGCACCTCGGCGTCCCGCGGCAGGACGAGGGGTGCACCGAGCGTGAGCTCCGCCAGATGCGGGTGGTTCAGGTGTTGCCCTGCCTGCAAAGCGAATTCGACGAATGCGGTGCCGGGCAGCAGCACGTCGCCGTGCACGGTGTGGTCCGCCAGCCACGGGTGGGTGACCGAGGAGAGCGTGCCGGTGAGGAGCGCGCGATCGCCGTCCGCCAGGCCGACCGCGGTGTCGAACAGCGGGTGCGCCGAATGCCCGGCGGCCTCTGCCGATTCGAGCCAGTAGCGCGCGTGCTGGAAGGGGTAGGTCGGCAGCGGTACTTCGTGTGCGCCGCTACCGGCGAAGTAGTTGTGCCAGTTCGGGTTCAGTCCACTGACCACGAGGTGCGCGAGGGCGGTGCCGAGTGCGCTCGTCTCTGGGTGGCCGTCCCGAAGGCTGGCGATGGCACCGGCGGGCAGGTGCGGGATGAGCGCGCGACCGGGGCCGATCTCCAGGTAGGCGGCCGGTTCGCGGGCAGCGACGACGGCGACGGCATCGGCGAAGCGAACCGTGTTGCGGGCGTGCCGAACCCAATGCTCGGGGTCGGCGAGGACGTGGTGATCGACCGGTGCCCCGGTGACGCTGGAGATCAGTGGGACGGTGGGTGCGCGGAAATCCAGTCCGGCGACGATGTCGCGGAATCGATCGAGGATCGGCTCCATCAGTGGCGAATGGAAGGCGTGCGAGACGCGCAGCCACTTGGTCCGATGTCCGTCGAGGCGTCCGACGATTTCGGTGAGCGCGGTGGTATCACCGGAAAGGACAAGGGAATTCGCGCTGTTGACAGCGGCGATGTCGACCCGGTCCTGGTACCCACGCAGCCGTGGGCGAAGGTCGTCCTCGGCACAGTCGACCACGACCATGCCGCCGCCCTCGGGCAGCGATTGCATCAACGTGCCACGGTGGGCGACCAGGGTGGCCGCGTCGCCGAGCGTGAGGACGCCCGCGACGTGCGCGGCGGCAATCTCGCCGATAGAGTGCCCGGCGAGCACGGCGGGCGTGACGCCCCAGTGTTCCCAGAGCCGGAACAGCGCGACGTGCAGGGCGAACAGCGCCGGCTGCGCGAATTGCGTGCGCTCGAGTAGCTCGGCATCGGCGCCGAATGCGATCTCCCGCAACGGATTCGGGAGGTGCCGGTCGAGTTCCGCGCACGCGGCATCGAACGCTTCGCGGTAGGCGGGATAGGCATCGTAGAGCTCCTGGCCCATTCCCGGGCGCTGGGTGCCCTGTCCGGAGAACACCACGGCGACACCGCCGTCGGACGCTCGGCCGGTCACCGCCGCCGCGGGCTGCTCGCCCGCGGCCAGCGCGAGCAGCGCCTGCCGGTACTCGGCATGGTCGCCGCCGAATACGACGGCGCGTTCCTCGAACGGCGCGCGGGTGGTCGCGAGCGAGTAGCCGATGTCCAGCAGTGCGGCGTCACCGTCCACGCGGTCGGCCAGCCGGGCCGCGTGCGCGCGCAGTGCCGCCGCGGTCTTGGCGGACAGCGGCCATGGCACGACCGGTGGGGGAGTTCCGTTGTCCGCCACCGGCTCCAGCTCCGGTGCCTGTTCGAGGATGACGTGGGCGTTTGTCCCGCTGAAGCCGAACGAGGACACGCCGGCCCTGCGGGTGCCGTCCCGCTCGTCCCAGGCGACGGGCTCGGTCAGCAGTTCGACCGCGCCGGAACTCCAGTCGACCTCGGTGGTGGGTTCGTCGACGTGCAGCGACCGCGGCAAGGTGGCGTGCCGCATGGCCATCACCATCTTGATCACGCCGGCGATGCCCGCCGCGGCCTGGGTGTGGCCGATATTGGATTTGATGGAGCCGAGCCGCAGCGGGCGTTCCCGGTCCTGCCCGTAGGTGGTGAGCAGTGCCTGCGCCTCGATCGGGTCGCCGAGCCGGGTTCCGGTGCCGTGCGCCTCGACCGCGTCGACCTGATCGGCGCGCAACCCGGCGTCGAGCAGCGCGTCGCGGATCACGCGCTGCTGCGACGGGCCGTTCGGCGCGGTGAGGCCATTGGATCGGCCGTCCTGGTTCACCGCCGTGCCGCGCACCACAGCCAGAATCGGATGGCCGTTGCGGACGGCGTCGGCGAGCCGCTCGACCACCAGCATGCCCGCGCCCTCGGCCCAGCCCGTGCCATCGGCGTTGCCGGAGAACGACTTACACCGGCCGTCCGAGGCCAAGCCTTGTTGCCTGCTGAAATCGATGAACGGCGCCGGGCTCGCCATCACCGTGACACCGCCGACCAGGGCGAGCGAGCATTCCGAACGACGCAGCGCCTGGCCGGCCAGGTGCAGTGCCACCAGCGACGACGAACAGGCGGTGTCGATGGTGATCGCGGGGCCCTCCAACCCGAGGGTGTAGGCGAGCCGACCCGACGCGATGCTGCCAGAGTTGCCGGTGCCGAGGAATCCCTCGACCACGTCCGGGATCCTGGCCAGGCGCGACACGTAGTCGTGGTACATGACGCCGACGAAGACCCCGGTGCGGCTGCCGCGCAGCGAACCGGGCACGATGCGGGCGCGTTCCACTGCCTCCCAGGCGGTTTCGAGCAGTAGCCGCTGCTGCGGGTCCATGGCGAGCGCCTCGCGCGGGGAGATGCCGAAGAACTCCGCGTCGAATTCGGCCGCGTCGTACAGGAATCCGCCCTGCAGGGTGTCGACACTGCCCGTTTCGCCGGGTCGCGCCCCCCGCAGTCTGTCGATGTCCCAGCCGCGGTCGTCCGGGAACTCGCCGATCGCGTCCTGCCCGGTGGCCACCAGCTGCCACAGCTCCTCGGGCGTGGTCACCCCGCCCGGATAGCGGCAGGCCATGCCGACCACGGCCAGTGGCTCCCGGCCGCTCTCCTCGACGGCGCGCAGCCGCTGGCGGGTGTCGCGCAGCTCGGCGGTGAGGCGCTTGAGGTACTGAAGTGTCTTTTCCTCGTTCACGTCATGTCACTCTCGTCAGATCAGGCCGAGCTCGTCGTCGATGATGTCGAAGACCTCGTCCAGGTTTGCGTTCGCCAATTCGTCGCCGTCGTCGTTGCCGGTCACGGTGTTCTCCCCGACATCGAGCAGTGACCGCAGCCGACCGCGCGCCCGGGCCGCGTGCTGCGGCCCCAGGTGGGCGAGGTTCGCCGCCAGGCGGTCGATCTCGGCGAAAATCGAGTCCGCCGTGCTGGATTCGCCGGACAGCAGCACGCCCTGCAGGTGTTCGTGCAGCGCGGCGGGGGTGGGATGATCGAAGATCAGCGTCGCGGGCAGTCGAAGCCCGGTGGCCGCGTTCAGGGCACCGCGCAGGTCGACGGCCATCAGTGAGTCGAACCCGAGATCGGTGAAGGGCCGATCCATCGAGACAGCCTCGGCCGAGCCGTGACCCATGACGGCCGCGATGCGGCCGCGGATCAGCTGCCCGAGCCGCTCACGCTGCTCGTGCGGTGCCAGCCCGTGCAAGGTGTCGGCAAAGGCCTGCTGCGGTGTGGCCGACGCCGCGGCCACCCGGTCCGGCTGCGGGACCAGTTCGCGCAGCACCGCGGGAAGGTGACCGTCCGCGGCCTGGCGCCGCAGCACGGTTCGGTTCACCGGCAGCGGCACGACGACCGGTTCGTCGCCCGCAACGGCCGCGTCGAACAGGGCGAGCCCGTCCGCTTCGTCGATCGGCACGAGACCGGTGGCGGCGAGTCGCCGCCGATCGGCGGCGCCCAGCTTGCGCGTCATGCCGGTGTTCCAGAGTCCCCAGGCGATGCTGGTGGTGGGGTGTCCGGTGGTGGTGCGGTGGTGGGCGAGGGCGTCGAGGTAGGCGTTGGCGGCGGCGTAGTTGGCTTGTCCTGGGGAGCCGAGTGTGGCTGCGGCGGAGGAGAAGAGGATGAAGGTGGTGAGGTTGTGGTGGTGGGTGAGTTCGTGTAGGTGCCAGGCTGCGGTTGCTTTTGGTGCGAAGGCGCGATGCAGATGCTCGGGCGTCTGGTGCTCGATCGTCGCGTCGGCCAGCACGCCCGCACCGTGCACCACGGCGAGCGGACGATCACGGGGGATCGTGTCGAGCGCGGCCGCGATCTGCCCCGGATCGGTGAGGTCGCAGGCGATCTGGGTGACGGCGGCCCCCTCGGGTTCGGGCGCGTCGCCGTTGCGGCTGAGCAGCACCAGATCGCGGGCGCCCTGCGCGTCGACGAGATGCTGCGCGATGAGCGTGCCCAACGCGCCTGCGGCGCCGGTGATCAGCACGGTGCCCGAGCTCCAGTCCGGCGCGGCAGGCGTCGTTGCGGGCGCGCGAACGAGCCGGGGTACCCGAATCTCGCCCTCGCGCAGCATCATTTGCGGTTCGTCGCAGGACAACGCGTGCGGCAGGGCCGCCCAGGATCGCTCGTCGTCATCGATGTCCACCAGGAGCACGCGTCGCGGCTGCTCACCCTGTGCCGCGCGGACCAGCCCCCACACCGCCGCTCCGGCCGGCGCGGGTGCGTCGTCCACCTCGACCGCGTGCGAGGTCACGACTACGAGCGTGCGATCGTCGGCAAAGGATTGGATCGTGCTCAGCACCTCGGTCGCCGCCGTCAGCGCCGCCTCGGGCCGGAGCTCGTCGCCATGGTCGACCCGTAGCAGCACGTGCGTCGCGTCCGCGGGCCCGTGCGCGTCCCTGATGTTCGTGAACACGGTTGCCGTCGTTGGGGTTTCCAGCGGAAGCCAGGCCGGCACGAACATCGACCGCTGCGTGCTCGCGAACTGCTCAGGTGCGATCTTTCGCATGGTGAGGCGATCGACCTCGGCGACGGGCCTACCCATGGCGTCGGCGACCAGCAGCGTCACCGCGTCCTCGCCCTTGGGCGACAGGCGGGCTCGCAACACCGGCGATCCGGCGGCATGCAGCGTCACCCCGGACCACGAGAACGGCAGTCGAGCCTGGCCGTCCTCACCGAAAATCCGGCCGACGCCGACCCCGTGCAGCACGGCGTCCAGCAGCGCCGGGTGCAGGTCGAAACCGGCGGCCCGGTGGTCCTCGTCCGGAGCGAACGACACCTCGACGGCCACGTCCTCACCGATCCGCCACGCGGATCGTAGGCCCTGGAATGCCGGGCCGTAATCGATACCGGCGGAGGCGAATTCGGCGTAGAGTTCCGCGACCGACAGCGCGACCGCGCCCAGCGGTGGCCAGGTGTCGAGGGACCACGACGGTGCGGCGACGGGCGCGGCGTCGAGGACGCCGGTGGCATGCGGCTGCCACACCTCGCCCGGTCCGTCGAACCGGGAGTGGATCGTGACCGCACGGCGGCCATCGCCGTCCGGCTCGGCCAAGGCGACCTGCACGTCGACGGCGCCGTGCTCCGGCAACATCAACGGGTTCTCCAGGGTGAGCTCCCGCAGGCTCCGCAGTCCGGCCGCCTGCGCGGCCTGCAGCGCGAGCTCGACGAACCCGGTGCCGGGGAACACCACGGCGGCCGCGACGTTGTGGTCGGCCAGCCAGGGGTAGGCCGCCAGGGACAACCGGCTGGTGAGCACGACACCGCTGGTGTGCGCGAGTTCCATGCTGGCGCTGAGCAGCGGATGACCGGTGCCGAGGCGATCCGGCGCGGCGGTGGCGTCCGGCCAGTAGCGGATGTGCTGGAAGGCATAGGTGGGCAACGGCACTCGGCGCGCCCCGGTACCGGTGAGGTAGCCGGACCAGTCGGGGGCGATGCCGCCCGCGACGAGCCGTGCCAGGGCGGCGGTGATCGCCTCGGTGTCGCCTTGCTTGCGACGCAACGACGGGATCGCCGTGCCGGGGACGTGCGGGACCAGCGTGGCGTCGGGGCCGATCTCCAGGTGGACCGACGCCGCGGTGTGCGCCATGGCCTCGGCGAAGCGAACGGTGCCGCGGGCGTGCCGGACCCAGTAGTCCGGGTCGGCGAGGGTTGTCGCGTCGACGGGGCCGCCGGTGACGGTGGAGACGAACGGCACCGCGGGAGCGGAGAACGTCAGTCGCGCAACGATATCGCGGAACTCGTCGAGGATCGGGTCCATCAGCGGCGAGTGGAAGGCGTGCGAGACGCGCAGCCAGTTCGTGCGATGCCCGGTCAACCGGTCGGTGATCGCGCTGAGTGCGTCCCGATCTCCGGATAGGACAAGGGAATTCGGGCCGTTGACGGCGGCGATGCCGACGTCGTCGGCGAGTCCGTCGAGCAGTGGCCGGATTTCGTGTTGGGTCGCCTGGACGGCGACCATGGCGCCACCCTCGGGCAAGGATTGCATGAGCCTGCCACGGGCGCTGACGAGGGTGGCGGCGTCGGCGAGGGTGAGGACCCCCGCGATGTGCGCGGCCGCGATCTCGCCGATGGAGTGCCCGGCCACGGTGGTGGGTGTGATGCCCCACGATTCCCACAGTCGGCAGAGCGCGACCTGCACGGCGAACAGTGCGGGCTGGGTGTACTGCGTACGGTCCAGGAGGGCCGCATCGTCGCCGAACACCACGTCGCGCAACGGATGTGGCAGGTCGAGCGTGGCGCACGCGGCGTCGAAGGCCTCGGCGTAGCGGGGATGGGTGTCGTACAGTTCGCGTCCCATGCCGAGACGCTGGGCCCCCTGGCCGGAGAAGACCATGGTCACGCCAGCGCCGGTGCCACGACCGGTGAACACTCCGGGCACGACTTCGCCTTCGGCCAGCGCGGCCAACGCTCGTCTACGTTCGTCGAGGTCGGCCCCGACCAGGACCGCGCGGTGTTCGAAGGCATGACGGGTGGTGGCGAGCGAGTAGCCGATGTCGAGCATCGAGGTGTCGTCGTCGAGCCGACGCGCCAGGTGGTCCGCCTGCGCCCGCATCGCGGCCTCGTCCCGTCCAGAAAGCACCCACGGCATCGGAACCGGCGCGGGTCGTGCCGCGTCGGATTCGTCGGTGGCCGGGGCGTTTTCGAGGATGACGTGGGCGTTGGTGCCGCTCACTCCGAAGGCAGAGATGGCGGCGCGGCGGGGCCGGTCGTTGTCCGGCCAGCTCTGGTTCTCGGTGAGTAGCTCGACTTTGCCTGTGTCCCAGTTGACTTCGGCGGTGGGTTCGTCGATGTGCAGGGTGCGAGGCAAGGTGCCGTGTTGCATGGCCATGATCATTTTGATGATGCCTGCGGCTCCGGCGGCGGCTTGGGTGTGGCCGATGTTGGATTTGATGGAGCCGAGCCAGAGGGGTTGGTTGCGGTGTTGTCCGTAGGTGGCCAGGAGCGCTTGGGCTTCGATGGGGTCGCCGAGTCGGGTTCCGGTGCCGTGGGCTTCGACGGCGTCGATGTCGGAGGGGTGCAGGCCTGCGTTGGTGAGTGCTTGGCGGATGACGCGTTGCTGGGCGGGGCCGTTGGGTGCGGTGAGGCCGTTGGACGCACCGTCTTGGTTCACCGCCGAGCCACGCATGATCGCCAGTACCGGATGGCCGCTGCGTCGGGCGTCGGAGAGACGTTCGACGAGGAGCAGGCCGACTCCTTCGGCCCAGCCGGTGCCGTCGGCGTTGCTGGAGAACGCTTTACAGCGTCCGTCGGGCGAGAGTCCGCCCTGTCGGCTGAACTCCACGAAGGTGGTCGGGGTGGCCATCAGGGTGACGCCGCCGGCGAGTGCCATGGTGCATTCGCCGTTGCGCAGTGCCTGGGCGGCTAGGTGGAGTGCGACCAGCGACGACGAACACGCCGTATCGATGGTGACCGCCGGACCCTCGAGTCCGAAGGTGTAGGAGATGCGACCTGACGCCACACTGGTGGTGTTGCCGGTGAGGAGATACCCCTCGGTGCCTTGCGCCCCGTTGGACAGCAACGAGACATAGTCCTGGCTGTTCCCGCCGATGAAGACGCCGGTCTCTGTGCCGCGCAACGACGTCGGGTCGATACCGGCGCGTTCGAAGGTCTCCCACGCCGTCTCCAGCAGCAGGCGCTGCTGCGGGTCCATCGCCAGCGCCTCGCGCGGCGAGATGCCGAAGAACGCCGCATCGAAATCCGCAGCGCCGTCGAGGAATCCGCCCGCGCTCGCCGTGCTGCGGCCGCGCTCGCCGTCCGCGGACTCCAGCAGCGAGCCGAGGTCCCAGCCGCGATCGGTCGGGAACGTGGACACGGCATCGCGACCGGCCAGCACGAGTTCCCACAGATCTTCAGGACCGCGAACGCCACCGGGGAAGCGGCAGCCGAGAGCGACGATGGCCAGCGGTTCGTCCGACTCGGTGCTGGTCGTGCTGTGTTCGTCCGGCGTTTCGTCGCCGAACAGCGTGCTGAGGTGCGCGACCAGCCGCTCTGGACTCGGATGATCGAAGACCGTGGTGGCCGGGAGGGCGATGCCGAGGGCCGCGCCGAGGCGGTCACGCAACTCCACCGCGGTCAGCGAATCGAATCCGAGGTCACGGAACGCCCGATCGGGCTCGACCTCGCCGATCTCGGTGTGCCCGAGCACTGTGGCCACTTCGGACCTGACGACGTCGAGCAGGTGCGACCGTCGGGCCGCGGCGCCGAGCCGGGAAAGTCGATGTCGCGCTGCGGTTTCGGGCACGTCAGGCGTGCTCAGCAGCGCTCGCGCCTCCGGCAGATCGGACAGCAGGGCGCTGGGGCGAGCGGAGGCGAACAGCGGGAGGAAATCTGCCCAGCGCACGTCCGCGATGGTCGAAGAGGGCTCGCCGTCGCGCATCTCCTGCTCCAGCGCCGCGAGCGCGAGCTCGGGCGACAGCGGGATCAGGCCGCGGCGGCGCATGTGCTCGCCCGACTCGCCCCCGGCCATGCCGCCCTCGGCCCAGGGGCCCCAGGCCACCGAGGTCGCGACGAGACCGCGATCGCGACGGTGCCGCGCGAGCGCGTCGAGGTAGGCGTTGGCGGCGCCATAGGCGGCCTGTCCGCCGGTGCCCCACACGCCGGACACGGACGAGAACAAGACGAAGGCGTCCAGCGCGCGGTCACCGATCAGCGCGTCGAGATGTGCCGCCCCGGCCGTCTTCGCCCGCACGATATCGGCGAACTCGTCGATCCCGGTGTCGGACAACGGTGTCAGCTGTCCCACGCCCGCCGTGTGCACGACGGCGGTCAACGGTCGGTGATCCGGCACGGCCGCAAGCAGATTCGCGACCGCCGCGTGGTCGCTCACGTCGCAGGCCGTGATGCTCACCTCCGCACCGAGCTCGGCCAGCTCGGCCGACAGCTCGGCCACCCCCGGTGCCGCCGGACCGCTGCGGCTGACAAGCAGCAGATGCGCCGCCCCGCGCCGGGCCAGCAGGCGGGCGACGTGCGCGCCGAGCGCACCGGCGCCGCCGGTGATCAGGATGGTGCCCCGCGGAATCCACTGCACGGCATCGGATGTGGGCCGCGCAGCGCGCGCGAGGCGCCGGGCGAACACCCCCGAGGCACGCAGGGCGAGCTGGTCCTCGCCGTCGGGATCGGCCAGCAGCGCGGGCAATCGGGTCAGCGTGCGGTCGTCGAGTGCCGCGGGCAGATCGACGAGCCCGCCCCAGCCCTGCGGCCACTCCAGCGCGACGGCGCGTCCCATGCCCCAGAACTGGGCCTGCGTCGGCGAGTGCAACCGCTCGGAGCGGCCGATGGCGACCGCGCCGCGGGTCAGACACCACAGCGGTGCGCCGAACCCGGTGCGCTGCAAGGCCTGAATCAGTGCGACCGTCGCGGTGAGGCCGCGCGGCAGCGCCGGATGGATGTCGTCGGGCTCCTCGTCGAAGGCCAGCAGCGACACCACCCCGGCGAGCCCGGAGCCGTCGCCGACGTCGGCGACCTGCCCGACCCGCACCTCCGCTCCCGCGTCCCGCAGGGTGGCGAGCACGGCGAGCACGTCGGCGTCATCGTGGTGCGACTGAGGCGCGAGGACGAGCCAGCTGCCCGAGAGCTCGCGTGCCGTGGTGGTGAGCGGTGTCCAGGTGACGCGATAGCGCCAGGAATCCACCACGGACTGTTCACGTTCGCGCTGCCGCCAGCCCGCGAGCACCGGCAGCGCGGCCGCGAGTGCCTCGTGGGCCTGGCCACCCAATTCCCGTGTCAGCGCGGGAAGATCCGCCCGCTCGACCGCATCCCAGAACCGGGACTCGGCCGCCTCCGATGTCGTGGCGCCGCGCTGCGGCTGTTCCGCTTGGTCGAGCCAGTAGTGCTGGTGTTGGAAGGGGTAGGTCGGCAGGGCGGTGGCGCGTGCGTCGGAGTCAGCGAAGTAGTTGTGCCAGTTGGGGTTCGTGCCGTTGACGACGAGATGGGCGAGGGCGGTGGTGAGTGTCTGTGTCTCGGATTTGTTGTGTCGCAGGCTCGGCACGGCTCCGGCGGGGAGGTGAGCAGTCAGTGCGGCGTTGGGGCCGATTTCGAGATAGGTATTCGCAGCCAGGTGTGTGATGGCGTCGGCGAAGCGAACGGTGTTGCGGGCGTGGCGGATCCAGTGGTCGGGGTTGGTGAGGGTGGTGTTGTCGATTGGTTT
>NZ_JBITFL010000030.1:0-14915 GCF_044456045.1 Nocardia sp. NPDC051052 | reverse complement strand
GGGCAGCCGATTACCGAGCATCTCACCGGGCACCTGGACCCGATCCTGGCCGGGATCAGGTCCTACCGCCAGTGTTAAGTAGCCGATTACCGGATCGTCTGCTTCGCCGGCCTCGGGTTGGGCTGCCGATGCGCGTGCAGGAGAGCCCTAAGGACCGGCTCCCGTGCGAGGTCGTTCGCGGCTTCGGGGCCATGTTTAGGGGTTGCCCTGGTCTCGGTTCAGGGTCGAGCCCGGATGTGGCCCGGTGCCGACGCGGCCTAGCCTCGGCCAGTCATTGAAATGACGTCTGACCTGCGCCAGAAAATGGCGAAAGGTGCTCCCACCTGCGATAATTCGACTTGCGAAGGAAGAATTGATCGAGGTTTTGGAGCACCCTTCTGGTGAGCAAGTCTATCTCCCCGTATCCGCGGCTGGTCATCGACGGTGACGGTGCAGGTGTGGTGTCACACGCGGGTGCGGTGCTATTGCTGCGTACCGCCGAGGAAACCGAATTGAGCAGGGGTTTATCGGAACATTTGGGGCCGTGGCGCAAGCCGATGGCTGTCCACGATCCGGGCAAGATCGTGCTGGATTTGGCGGTGTGTCTCGCGGTCGGTGGGGATTGCGCTGCGGATGTGGCGCTGTTGCGGGCCGAGCCGGGGGTTGTTCGGTTCGGTGGCCTCGGATCCGACTGTGTCGCGCACGATCGCCGCGCTCGCCTCCGACGCGCCGAAAGCGTTGGCCGCCATCGCTTCCGCACGCGCAGACGCGCGGGCCCAAGCGTGGTGGAAAGCCGGAACCAACGCCCCCCGATCATGGGATCAGTATCGCTGATCCGTTGATCATCGATCTCGACGCGACCCTGACCGACGCACATTCGGAGAAACAGAACGCGGCACCGACATTCAAGCGTGGTTTCGGGTTTCACTCGCTGTGGTCGTTCATCGACCACGGCTCCGCCGGCACCGGCGAGCCCGCCGCACCGATGCTGCGGCCCGGCAACGCCGGTAGTAATACTGCCGCCGACCACAAACAAGTCCTGCGCGATGCCCTCGCCCAGCTGCCATGGCGGCCGTTATGGCGGGTTGGGCGGAAAGTGTTGGTGCGCACCGATTCCGGCGGTGGAACCCACGAGTTCCTCGACTACTGTCACCGTCGCCGCCTGCAGTACTCGATCGGATTCACCCTCACCGACGACATCGTCACCGCCCTCGACACCCACCTGAGCGCCGGTGACTGGACCCCGGCCTATGACGCCGACGGGCAGGCCCGCGACGGCGCCTGGGTCGTCGAAGCGACCGGCATCACCGACTTGACCGGTTGGCCGCCGGGCATGCGGCTCGTCATCAGAAAAGAGCGGCCACATCCGGGTGCTCAGCTTCGGTTCACCGACCGCGACGGGTTGCGGTTGACCGCGTTCGTCACCAACACCACCCGCGGTCAGCTACCTGACCTGGAGCTACGCCACCGTCAGCGGGCCCGCTGCGAAGACCGCATCAGATACGCGAAAGATACTGGCCTGCGCAATCTTCCGTTCCACGGCTTCGACGCCAACCGCATCTGGCTCGCGCTCGTCGCGCTCGCGATGGACCTGACCGCGTGGATGCAAACCCTCGCTTTCGCAGACCACGACGCGCGCCGCTGGGAACCGAAAACCCTACGGTTACGACTGTTCTCCGCAGCTGGGCGCATCGCCCGCCACGCCCGCAAAACCCGGCTACACCTGGCCCGACACGCACCCTGGACCGAGCTGCTCACCACCGCCGCAACGCGCCTACGACCCGACTGATCAGCCAGACACCGTCCCTACGACCAAGGAAACCAACGACCAACCCACCCGGGCCCGTGGAACCCGGCAGTCAGCCCGCTGCGCGGGCCGACTGCCCTGCCCGCAACCGAGAAACTACGACCGAAACATCAATCCGAAACCGATCGGGCACGCACATCACCCCGGCGGAAGATCGAGGCTAGCATCAGTTCGCGATCCGACTGCAGATCCTGGGGAGTCGTCATACCTGTCCTCTCGTCGGTTCAAGGGAACACACACTAGCTTGAGTTTTAACCTAAGGGTCTGGTCGGACACAGCTTCTCGCGGCCGCGCCGTGGCACCGCACGATCTTGAACGAATCCCTTGGTTGATGATTCATATTGCAACAGAAAGAATCTCGACCAAGGGCTTCAGTTGAAGGATTTGCACGATGTCGGCGTTGCCGGTGCTTCGAGGGACCTGTTGGCGCTCCGGCTGAGCTGTATCACTGTGTGACCGGCCGATCATGACCCGCAGGGAAGTGTCACGACCCGGCCGACGACCTCGACGAGAGCAACGAAGGCAACCTCACCGTCGTCTGCCCCGGCAGCCCGCGCAATCTGGATCCCACGGCGGCGGCCAAGGCGTTCCTACAGCTCATCCTCCGTCACGCCCGCCAGCGCAGCGGAACAATGAATGGGATCGATCGAGCTCAACACTTGTTTTCGACCGAAACGCAGCGCGCTTGCCGGGGATGTCGGTACGCCCGTGTATTACTGCTCAGCAACATTGGAGAGAACAATCCGAGCCATGCTGGTCCATGATTTTGAACGACAACTACTTCCATCCAGACGTACATCATGTATTGTGAAAGGGCCGCGAGGGGGATCACTTCAGTAGGCATTTGGTGGCAAACGCATTGTGCGGCACTGCGATTCACTTGACTGCTCATACAAAGGGGGAGTGAAAGACATGCACACTTATCGGGCCGATCCCGGCAAACTGGACTCCAAACTGTCAGCCTTGTGAGGTAGCTCAAGTTCTGACAACTATCGCCGAAGAGATGCATGTAGTTTCGGCTAGCTATCGACGAAACGCGCATCCTCGGAAATGTGCCACGTTGTGCCGAGGTGTCGTCGGCTTGGGAAATCATCGAAAGTCCCGACAGCGGGCGAACCGAGAGTGCTCCTTGGCGCACAATTTTGCGATCTGAATTAATTCTATGCGCACGGTTTTTGTACCTTATATCCACAAATCAATACTGGGGGAATTTTTATGCTTACGATGAAGCTCGATAGTCCTGTAGTGGCCGTGTTTGCACACCCAGACGATGCGGAACTGACCTGCTTCGGGACTTTAGCTCTACTGCGAGACAGCGGTGCGGAAGTGACCATTGTCGTCGCGACGAACGGAGGCAGGTCTCGAACGGCCGATATTAATCACGATCGCATTCGCGAAGCACACGAGGGCCAGGGCCTCCTCTCGGCGAAGCTTGAGTTGCTCGGATTGCCCGACGGTGATGTGGCGCATGACGCTTCGACGGTCGCCGCCGTTGAGGAGGTTCTGCAGCGGGTGGATCCGCATATTGTCATTACCCATTACCCTCAGGAACGCAGAGTGGGCCACCAAGATCATGAAACTATCGCGCACATTGTGACAAATGTGGCAATGCGGAGACATCCCGGTGCCAGCATCCTGTACGCCGAACCGCCGGTGATTTCGACGCGATTCGAACCCAATTTGTTCGTCGATGTCACCGACTATTTCGCCGAGAAACTTCAGGCGATTGGCAGGCACCGGACGGAAAGTACGAAATTCTTCATGGATCCGGGCGTTGTAGAGGAGCGGGCACAATGGTGGACGCTGCAGGCGTTGCACGGCACAGGGGACAAATCGCAACGATTCGAAGCATTTCATTTGGCCAAAGGCGTGACCGTCACGAAGGGCCGGCTCGCAGGTGCCAACTGATCTAACAATGACTCCGCTTCGGGTTTTATCTGCACATCAGCCTTCGTATCTTCCCTACCCTGGACTGATCAACAAGATATTGCAGTCGGATGTCTTCGTAATCATGGATAATGCCCAGTACGTCAAAGGGGAATGGCATAATCGGAACAGAATAAGGACTCAAGACAGCTTTCGCTGGCTGACGATTCCTGTGCACAGTCATCTCGGTTGGGCAATCAACCAGGTGAAGCCGACGACCGCCGAGTGGCTCGGCCGTCATGAGCGCATCGTCAACGAGCATTATCGCCGGAGTCCTTTTCTGGCGAAGGGTGATGCAATGTGGTCAGCCTTGCGTGAAGTGTCCGATCAGAACCTCGGGACGATCGGCTGGACATCTACATTTGCGCTGATGGAGGCGCTAGGGTGCCCGGTTACCGCCGAGGTCCGCTACGCGAGCGATCTGCAGGGCGAGGACGAAGTGTTCGATAAGCGTTGGACCTTGCAACGGTGGTGCGATCGGACCGGCTGCAACGCATATCTAACCGGTCGCGGCGGTCTGAACTATCTGAATCCAACAGATTGGCGGTCAGAGTCGTCGCCGCGCTTGCTGACCGCCGAATTCCGGCCGGTGCGGTATCGACAGATGTACCCAGGATGGGTTCCTGATCTGTCCGCATTGGATTTGCTTTTCTGTGTTGCCGAGCCGCGAAGCTATCTAATATCACGAAAAGAGAGATAAGGATTCTGCAGATGGTTGTATCAGTGCAATTATCGAACGCTTTTCACTGTCAATTGGACGAGGTCGTGAATAGCACCCCGGCATTCGAATTCATGCAGGACGGACATCTGACTAATCCCATTCGGGAACATATCAGATCGATCGCTGCAACTCTGCCCGATATTATCGACGCCGCGAAACAAGTCGAGCGACTACTGGAGTCACCGGGCTACGCCGTAGTACGGAATTTGGTACCGATCAACATCGACGAGGAACGCGGTTTACGTGGTGTAGCCTGCTTCAATGCCTTGCTGGGTAGCCCATTCCACATGATGGAATCGATCAGACTGTGGGAACCGCTTGGCGTCCGATTCGACACGGATTCGTTCCGTGCCAATGGGATCGGGAACAACCCGCTCCATATCGATGGCGTGAACACAACCTACCCACCGGACTGTCTGCTCCTGCTCTGCCTTCGGCCGGATCCCGCCGGCGGGGGTGCCAACGTTATCGCCAACCTGCAAACCGCAGTCTCGAAGCTTTCCGAGTCCGAGGTCATCGAACTCCAACAGCCGATCTTCGAGGAAGGCAAATTCTTCGGAATTGTCGGCGTCGGACCGGAACTGAGACCGTTCGCTGTGTTGACACGCAGCGAAGTGGGCACCTGGAGAGTACGTGTAAGCGGGAAGATGCTACCGGTCATGCCGCCTGGTAGACCGAAGGAACTGATCACCCGGATGGTAGAGCTCCTGGACGAAGGCCGCCAACGGGTACCTCTGTCCGCCGGCGAGGGTCTGTATATCAACCAATACCAGTGGGCGCACGGTCGAGAGCCGCTCGGTCCGAACCAGAAAGCAATCAACGAACACCGCCGCCGTCATTTCGTGCAGAGCTTCATCCGACGGACCGACCTCGCAGAGATGCCGTTATGAGCGCACCGGATCTGTTCACCATTGACGTCGGCGACACGCTGGGGCAGAGCCTCGGTGAACGCCACCCAGCAACCTTGGCCCGACTTTCCGGTCGCCCCGAAGCCGACGTCCGTGATCTCCTGGACCGTTACCTGCTGACAGCTACTGCACCTGACACCCGAATTATCGACCATATATGCGCGGATTTGGGCATCCCCCGATCCAGCTTGCCGGAAGCATGTTTCAAAGAGCCGTTCGCCATCTTCTCGTCTGCACGACAAACCCTTGCCGCTCTGTCGCGGCATGCGCCGGTCGTGACACTGTCGAACTCCCACCCATGGCACGCTGAGCACCATCGACGAGTCTGGCAGGCGTTCCGACCCCACCTCACCGCGCTGCACACCTCGTACGAACTCGGAGTAGCAAAACCCGATCCATCGATCTTTCGCGCTGTCGCGCGGATCCATGGGGTGCAGGTGCGCAGCATAGTGCACGTCGGGGACAGTTGGCGCGACGATATTGAAGGCGCCGTGAATGCCGGATGTCGAGCGGTATGGCTGTCCGCGGGCCAATATCCACCGGCACAGTACGACGCAGACTCTGTCCTGATCACACACTCGATCTCGTCTGTGCCGGATTGCCTGCAACCTTGGTTGGCTTGCCGATGACAACTGACACTGTTCACGAATCATGGTCGTATGCAACACCGTTCGCCTACCCGACCGCGAAACAAGAGGACATAGGAGAGTCCCTGTTCGGTCAAGACATTGTAACCGCCACGTCGATCGCTGGACGTGGCGCCTTGGCTGCCATCCTGCGTCAGATAACGGACGCGAACTCCAGGATTTGGCTACCCAGCTACTACTGCCCCGAGGTTGTCCACACCGTTCGCGAGGTCGTTACATGCCCACTACTGATGTATACAGACGAGCCGCGATCGCCCGCGCCTGTTCTGCCTACTAATGCCACTGCTAGTGATGTTGTCCTGGTGCAGAATCTGTTCGGACTGCGCACCAGACCCAATTACGTTGGCATACAGGGATTGGTTGTCGAAGACCATACCCACGATCCCCTGTCGCACTGGGCGAAGGAAACGACGGCCGACTATGCGTTTGCATCGCTAAGAAAGACTTTGCCGATCCCGGACGGCGCAGTCGTCTGGAGTCACCTACATCGAGACCTACTTCCGCATGTACCTGCACTCCCGCGGGACGTCGAAGCTGTCACTGACCGCGTCAAGGCCATGCTGATGCAGATCGACAGGGACCGGTCGCCGGACATCAGTGATCCTCCGGACAAACCGTCCGGCACAGCGTTCCAGCAAGTAATCGAGCAGCCACCGTTTGCGGCGATGAGCGCTGTGAGCGCAACCCTACTGACGGCCTTGCCGATTCATACCTGGAGACGCACTCGTCACCGCAATGCCAGCATGCTCAGGATTGCCCTTCGGGATGCTGGGTTCGATGTCCTCCGTTCTCTTTCCGATGATGCCGCACCGATCGGGGTGGTAGTTGATCTCCATGACGCTGTCACCACTAAACGCATCCACCATGCGTTACAGTCCGAGCGGATACACACCGCAGTACTCTGGCCGCGGCCCTCCGATGACGCATCCGGCGGTTTCGCCGACCAGCACTTGGTTGTCTATTGCGATCACCGCTATGACGCAGCCGATCTACGCCGCGTCACTGCAGCTATGACAGCTGCGATCGAGCGGAAATGAGCCACAAACCGGATGCCTACCCTGCCCGCGACCGTCACTCAAGCGGAATCCTGAACGCGCCGAACGTTGTTCGATACATGATTTTGTTCGCGCTACTCGGCATACTGCAGGCCAGTTTAGGTCCGATGATCCGGGTCGTCGCTGTCGAACACGGAATCTCCGCTGCCACTGCCGGATGGCTGTTGAGCGCATTCTTCGTCGGATCCCTCTGCGGCACCCTGTTCTGCGCTGTTGCCGGAGAACGGCGAATCGGCCACTTGTCGGTCGCGCCACTGACCGGGATGGTTGCTGCCGGCGCCCTCGGGCTTGTCTTCCTGCCATCGTGGCCAACGCAACTCGGCGCTGTTGCTGTGACTGGGTTTGGTTTCGGTGCGCTCACATTGATGATCAACACCGAGATGGCTGGCCGCACCGAGAACGGAGGACTGGCCCGGGTCAATCTAATTAACGCCGCATTCGCGCTCGGCGCGGCGGCAGGTCCGACCGTTGTAGCAATGACGCTGCAAGGGAGCTCCCCCTGGGGTCTGGTCGTGGTAGCGATCGTCGTTCTCGCCACGGTACGACGCCATACCGACACGTGCGCCGCACGATCGGAATCGGAAACGCGGTCACAGCAGCCGGTCGTCGTCGTGCCTCGACAACTGCATCTCTTCTGCCTGTTGTTGTTCCTGTATCCCGCTCTGGAGACCGGACTTAGTAGTTGGGAGACAACATATTTGAGCGCCGTGGGGTACGAAGACTCCTCGGCCTCAATGCTGAACTCACTATTCTGGGTCGGTCTCGCCGCAGGACGGTTTGCCGTACCTGCCGTGGCCGCGCGCTGGTCGCCTGCGCGCAGCATCCAAGTCGCGCTTGCCATGTCGCTTGGCTCGCTTGTGCTGATCGGTGTCCCAGCGCTCGCCCCGATCGGATTCCTGATCGCCGGTGTCTGCATCGGCCCGATCAACCCGTCCGCTCTCGCCTGGATCGCGCAAGTCACTGTCAGGCCTCGGCGGACATCTGCGCTCGCGGTGGCCAGCGCTATGTTCGGAAACGCTGCGCTGCCAACGGCACTCGGATACGCCATGGCTGCGACTAGCGAGCGCACTTTACCGGTTTTTGTAGCCGTTGCGGTCGTCGGCGACCTGGCGATAACCCTCGGTCTGATAAGGGTTCATTCGCGTACTTCGAGCTTTCAGGAGCAGTGATGCCCATTTCGTCGTACTACGCCCGACTACGTACCAAGGTCGGCCACGATCTACTGGTAATGCCCGGCGTCACCGCATGCGTGTTCGACAACGACGGAAGTATCCTCTGCGCGCGGCATGCCGGGCACGGGCTGTGGGCGCCGCCCGGCGGTGCCGTCGAGCCCGACGAAGCACCGGAACAATCAATCATCCGCGAACTCGGCGAAGAACTCGGCGTAGATGCGACCATCGAGGGCATTGTCGGTGTCTACGGCGGCACCGATTGGCGGATCACCTACCCGAACGGTGACGAAGTTTCCTATGTCACAACAGTTTACGCCTGCGCCCTGAGCGGAAGACGGCTTGCCCTCGATATCAACGAAATAGACGCCGTCCGCTATCTAGCTCCCGACACCATGACCGAGTACGACGTGGCGCCGTGGGTGCCAACAGTTCTCGCCGACGCGTATCGCTGGTGGCTCAAGCTACCCGGCTGACGGAGTTGACTGCCGATCGCCGCTGACCGGGCCGCGACCCGTGGAGAAGTTTCCGGACTGTGCGTGAGGGCCTGGCGCAGGTGCTGTCCAGTTTACAAGAGACCCGATGTTCACTCGCGGGGGTTGGATCCGGAGGCTTCACTCCGTTCCCTACATCGCCACGAGTGCGTCGACGTCGAGGACTTTCCGCTGGTCTCATGCTGGCGTTTGTGCCCCACATGGCCTATTCATCTTGCGACAGAAAGAATCTCGACCAAAAGCTTCGGTTGAATGATCTGCACGGTGTCGGCCTTGCCGGTGCTTCGAGGGACCTGTCGGCGTTCCGACGGGAGCTGCATCACTGTATGACCCCACGCCTCAATGCCGTGTTTGAACTTGTCGACGCGGTGTTGTGCGTCGCCGGACCGGTCCGGTCACTGCCGGAGTTGTCAATGGTCGCCGCTGGTAAGTGGCGGTCTGGTAATTCCGGCATCTGGGTCGTCGCTGATGCGGGGCTATGACAGGTCCCGGCTGTCGTTGTCGACCACTTGCCCAGCGGGGCGATACCGAAACCGGTGTGGCTATGGCATTCGAGCAAAGGCCTGGTGCCGGCGCCGTCGATATGCTCTGGCAGGCGTTCCTGCGCCGGTTCGATATCAAGCACACCCTCCGCATGCTCAAAGCAAAAGTTAGCTGGATCGCCCCGAAACCTCGCGATCTCGCTACCTCGGACCGGTGGATCTGGATGCTGCTTGCCGCCTGCACCAACTGCGCCTGGCTCGCGGTCTTGCGCAGATCAGTGCCGACTACGGAAGACCTGTTGCCGCACAACAACCCGCGCCAACACGCGTCCGCCGGGTATTCCGGCACCTATGCCCGAACGTCGCCTGTCCAGCCAGCGCACGAAACCCTCAGTCCTGATCCCGGCCGCCCGGCATCAGCGGATTCGACCTGGCCGAACTGCCATGGACGCATAACCATCAGGCCGAGCAGGACTTCTTCCTCGTTGTTCTCGACCGAGCGAATCGCCGGACTGGTTGGGAGCAGCTGCACTACACGCCGTCGATCGACAACAACCTCGGCGCGTTCACACGGATGCTCGCGGCCTTTCACCCCAGCCAAACGAACGGCTCCGAGCTCGGGGACTGGACCATCGCGCCGAAAGCGTATCTGCTCGATAAATGCCTGCGGCATGGGATCTTCCGAGGCGAGTTCGGGTGCCGCCTATGTGATACCTGGACTCAACCGTCGGATGCGCCGTTCGTCTGGGAAGTCACCAGTACATACACCGTCGATGGAACCCGCGACGGCGAGATCATCGCTCGCCAGGTACGGGCGATCGATGAGGAGCTGATCCCTCGAATCTTCGCTGTGACTGGCAATCCGGAGCCGCGGGCGGTGGGGGTTTGGATCGAGCCACGACACCTCGAGTTGGTGTCCGCCATCGCCGAGATGCCACTCGATTCCACGGCTCGTCACTGGCTCGGCAGGGCCATCGAATGAACGCTGCACGCCTGGGCTGTTTCCGGCTTGAAACGTCCTCTCCTTCCGCTGGGCGCGCGTTGCCAATCGCCCGGATTGGTTGGCTGACAGGGTCTTCCAACGCACACTTCTGCGGAGGACAGCGCGCTTACCGGATGGCTTCGACTGTGACGGGCGTGTGTTCGTGGCGCTCTCCCGCTGGAGCGTGAAACGAGTTGCTCAGCGGGAAGGCCCATTCGGTCCGGATTCGTTGTAGAACAGTCGCTCGAGCAGCTGCTTCGCGGGTTGCTCCAGCGGTTTCCCTCGAGTATCGAGACCAGGTGCCGGATTATCGCCGAAGCCAGCGATCTGCTCACAACGCCCGTCCGAGGTCGTGGCCCAGACCTCGGTGTCTGCTGGCCGCCAGATGATCACTGCATCCGGATAGTGAGACAGTTCGGCCAGCATCGAATCGGGTCCGCGGAAGGTCAGCACGACCTTGCCTTCCTTCGGGAACTCGTAATGCATTGCCTCCGGCTCGATCATGATGGCGAATCGGTGACTGTCCGGTGGGGCGGACACCGCTAGCATGAACTCCATGCACCGATCGTGCCGCAAACCACGAGAACTGATGGGTTCGAACATCCGGTGATGCCGCCGTGCGGGCGTTCGATCGAGGACAAGTCGGTGGCCCACAGTTGATCTCGCGAACGTCCGCTACTGCCGATTACAGCCCACGTATTGGTCAGTCGTATTCGGCCCAGAACGAGGTGAGTACTCGTGCGCTGCGGGCTGGGTCCTGCACCATCCAGTAGTGGCCGAGACCGTCGAGGGAAGCGACACGAGCACCCGCGCGGGCCGCAGACCGGCGACGCATCTCCTCGGAGCCGACAAAATGATCCTCGGTGCCGAGGATGGCCAGACCGGGACATTCGGCTGCGGCGGGGAGGTTACGGCCTAGTTCGGCCATGGTCGGCTGGGCGGCGGAGCGGTAGAAGGCGAGAATGGCGCGGCCCATCTCCGGCCCCTGGGCGGCGGCGAGCCGGGCGGCAACCTGCCTGCTGAGCCCCACGGCGACCATGCGCTCGACACGGTCGTCGGCCGTGCCGCCCATCCAGTCCGCGATCGACTTCTCGCCGACCCCAGATGTCTGCCATTCCAGGGCCAGTCCGTGCCAGACGTAATCGGGGTCGAACACACCCAAGGAGTCGCTGGCCCAGGTTCGCAACAGGTCCGGCCGGGCCATGGCGACGCCGACGACCGTGCTGCCGCCTACATCGTGGCCGACAAGGTCGACCGGCTCACCGAGCGCCACCAACTCTGCGACCAGCCAGTCTCGGTAGCCCCCCACCGTGCAGTCGAAACCTGCCGGGATGGGTGCGCCGAACCCGGGCGGAGACAGGCGCAACACATCGGTGCGGTTCAGTACGGCGAGCAGCGGATCCCAGATCGCTGCGCTCTCGGGGTTGCCGTTCACGAATACTGCGGTCACGAGGAATCCTTACAGCAGGTCGAACATGATCACCACCAAGATAGACGCCGACCGAGCCGCACAACCGACACGTCCGGAAATGCCGCTTATCGCGCGGTCATGAGAGCGAGATCTGCTGTCGCTCAAGACATCCCATATTGCCGATTTCGGGATGTTGCCGGACTGGCGCGACAGACGCTTCACCACGAGGACATCAGGCTGGGTTCGATTGCAGCCAGCGGAGGACTTCGGATGCGTGTTGGTCGGGCGGGAATACCGGATGGAAGACATGCTCGATCATCCGATCCCGCACGATCAACGTCATCCGCTTGTACAGCGCGGTGCCGTCGACCTCGAAAGTCGGCGCGGCCACTGCTGCGGCGAGATGAAGGCTGGTGTCGGACAACATCGCGAAGGGAAGACGCAGGCGGCGAACAACTTCTGCCTGGTAGGCCGTGGGCTGGCTGGACAGACCGAACACGCGTTGCACTCCCGCAGCGCGTAGGTCTTCGTGATGGTCACGGAAATCGCACGCCTGCGCGGTGCATCCGCGGGCTCCGGGAATTGTGTTCCAGCCGGTTGGCAGGTCCGTGTCCGGGCGGCCGGTGAGTGGGTATAGGTAGAGGATTATTCGTCCACTGTCGAGGCGGCCAAGGTCTACGACCGTGCCGTCGGTGCTGTCTAAGGCCACCGGTGGCAAGGGTTGTCCGGTCAGGTGTGATGCGGCCCCGTCATCGATCGGCACCGGCAGATCCGGTGGCAGCGTGATCAGCTCCGATGCCGGTAAGGCGAGTTCGCTGTGTCGGTATGCCGCGTCACGCAATCGTCGTTGCAGCGCATCTCGGCGTTCGGTCGCATCGGTGATCGTCATGGTCAGGGCGTCGATCGCCCGTTGGTATTCGGCCAGCGACGCGGGGCAGTCGTCGACGTGGTCGCCGCCGGTGGCCAGGCAGTCCAGGAAGGGGCGAGTCTCTTCCACCGTTATGCCGAGGCGGTTGAGGGCGCGGATTTCTCGCACTGACCGAACATGGTGTTCGTCGTACTCCCGATAACCATTGCGATTTCGGACCGGTGTTACCAGTCCCAGCGCCTCGTACCGGCGGATCGCCTTGGGGGTTGCGCCGGTCAGGCGCGCCAGCTGGCCGATCTGCATGACTCGACGGTAAACCCTGCCCCAAGGGACAAGGTCAAGCCGAAACTCTCGAACGGCCGGGCCGTGGAGTGTCTCCGCCGAACGCCGGCGGGTACGCGACCTGACGCACCCCAACTCCGGCTCGGTCGCACCGCGACGACCCTCATCTACTCTTCGATACTGGCCGGGATACCGACAGCGGACCTCGGACTCATAACCTCAGCCACGAGGGCGGCGTGTAGTGATCGGCGCCGGTGAAGCTTCCCGGCGGCGGGATCTCGTTCTCCAGCTTCCGGATCCGTTCGGCTTCCCATTCGTCGGCATCACGGTAGGCCCTTGCCGCCGCCACGATCGCTTCTCCGGATTCTGTAAGTTCATCGCGAACTGCACTGAGTAGTCCGCCAAATGTCTCGAGAGCCTCGTTGTATTTCCCTGCCGCCCTCGGGAACTGATGCTCAGCACCGTCGATGTGCGCGCCGAAGCAGATCCGTCTGCCGCTATCGTATTCTCGAGCAGCTTGCGGCAGCGTGTGGTACCCGGCGTAGTACAGCTGAACGAGATCGACAACGACGGCGTCTTTGTCGCTATGATCTCCCTGCTTGAACGTCAACTGCCGGAACGCCGACGGATCCAGATGTGGGTTCCGGATCCGGGCGAACGCACTGCCGAACGGCCCCGACGAGCCGAGATCCGTTTCGAGGCCCCTGGCAACCTTCTCATCGAGTTCGGCGATGTTCACGTTGAGCCGGTCCAGCGAAACCCCCGTATTCACGACGAGTCCGCGTGCCGACGGGCTTGGGCTGACGCCGATGTGCAGCTCGTGCGATGGGGTCTTGGATTCGGCGATCAGGCCGCCACCCGTTCCGATCAAGGCCAGGGCCGCATCGACCACCTTACCTTCGGGCATGGTCACCGTCCGGAAGAAGGAGACTGCGTCGGCAAGGATCGCGGCGAGTCCCGCGTGCTCTTTGAACCCGCCTTGTTCTTCACCGGGAAGCGGCCCCGGATGGCCCCCGCCGCCGAGGCGGTTGATCACATCCTTGCAGATCCAAACGACGCATTCCTTGGCCCGCTCGACCGCATCCGAAAGCGCCTTCGCGCCGATCGCCATTTCTCGCGCACACGCGACATGAGTTGCTGCAGTTTGTTTGAATGGTGACAGGAAATTGTGATAATACGAGTCCGCCCCGCCACCTGCCCAATGTCCGATATCGATCAGCTTCTGTACATCATCGACGCGGTCAGCAGCCCTTGCGACAGAACAAAATACGGACAGACCCATCGGCGATTCCCATAGATCCGACGGACCCGCGAACTGACCAGAGACCGGGTCGAGATCATTTCCATCCAACGAGTAGTACCCACGAAATCGAGCGACGAGACTCGACAGATCCTCGTGGAGGGCCGTTAGCGACTCTTCAGCCCATTTCGCGTAGGCCGGATTCGTCGGATCGCTTAACTGCTCCCCCCTGCACGCACTGTCGGCTGCCTGCCATAACGTGGTAAGCAACGGTTCCAACTCGTTCCGCAGCGACATCCCCATCGCGAAGATCCTCAACGACTTGTGCACGGATGTGACGGAATCGCGCTGTCGCGCAGCGCATTGCCCTGCCTTGCCGCCCCCCGCACGTACTAATCTATGATCTCGATGCTACCGGAAAGAGTTGAGCGAACAATACGGTGCGACGAGCCCACATATATGCGGTCTTGCCCGCCCCGAACGCCTGCGCTAGGCACCCCACCGGCCAGCCGGAAGATCGGTCGTCGAACGTCCGCTCGTGCCGCTGGGCGCGCGATCGTGAGAGCGAGATCTGCTGTGGCTCAGGACATCCGCACGTAGCCGATTACCGCTCGATCAGCAGGCATAGGTGTCGGAGGTAGATGTGATGATCGGATGATGCACGTTCACCTCCTGGAAGTGTCCTGGCGACGGATCGACTCCTGGCTCGCCGCGCACGCGCCGCGCACCTTCGCATCCCTTCGCCCGCCCGCCTCGCAGGCGGCCATCAGCGCCGCAGCTGCCGAGCTGGGGGTGGAGTTCCCCGCGGATTTGGTCGCGTATTTGCGGCACCACGACGGAGTCTCCCCCGGGAAGCGGGGTTACGTCTCCCCGGAGGAGGGGGGTTTCAGCTTCCCCGGCTTTGAGCCCTACACCCTCGCCGAGATCCTCTCTGCGGGCTTGAG
>NZ_JBITFL010000029.1:0-15619 GCF_044456045.1 Nocardia sp. NPDC051052 | reverse complement strand
CTGTGGGCTCTGCTGCGTGACAACCGTACTTGGGAACCACAAAGGCTTGCCGCGGCTACGCCAGCGGCTTGACAGCATCATTGAGACTCCTATCTGGACGGGCGACCGGACAGCTCAGGAGATCGTACGACAGAGATCGCGGGCGTGAGCCGGGTTCGACAGGGCGCCGGGCGACAAGTTCTCAGCTGGTCACCATTGGTTTTGCCGCGACGGGGCCCATGATGCCCCATGCGGTCGCCGAGGTCGGGACGAGCTTCGGGTGCAGCAGCGCGGCGACGGCCAGCAAACCGATCGCAACGATGATGTCGAGCCAGTAGTGATTGCCGGTGCCGACGACGATCAGGGTGGTCAGCACCGGGTGCGCCAGGGCCAGCCAGCGCCACCGTGTGCGGGTCGCGGCGACCACGGCGAAGGCGAGCAGCAGCGCCCAGCCGACGTGCAGCGAGGGCATGGCGGCGAATTGGTTGGACAGGCCGCCGGATTCGGCCGAACCGTAAACGGATTGGCCGTGCACGGCGGCCAGATCGACGAAGCCGTACTCCGGCAGCATGCGCGGGGGCGCGAGCGGGACCAGCACGTGCACGACAAGCGCGGCGGCGGTCAACGCGACCATCAGGTTGCGGGTCCATCGATAGTGCTCCGGCCGAAACATCCACAGCCACAACAGGACCGCCACCGCGACGGTGAAGTGAGCGGTGGCGTAATAGAAGTTGGCAGGCAGGGCGAAGGAGTTGTGGTGCACGAAGGCCGACTGCAGCGTCGTCTCCTCTGGCAGCCAGAGCCGGTCCTCCAGACCGAGCATGCGACGCGCGTTGCCGAACGCGCGCACCGTGTCGTCGGCGGTGACCATCCGGCCGACGCGATACCCGAGATAGAGCACGGTGATCAGGGCTAACTGCCCGATCGCCTCGCCGCCGCGGCCGTGCACGGCCACCCGCACCCGCTCGACGATCCCGCCCGGCGCGACCTCGAATCCGACACCGGGCCCGCCAAGACCAACAGCCACCATTGCCCGCGGCCTCCTTCCCCGTTGAACCAGGCCGATCCCGGCAATTAAGCGGAGCTATATCCTCCGTTTAACCTAGCACCACCCTCCGGCAAACTTCAGCAGGGTGTGACGGGACAGACACAACTGTTCCCCGCACCACCCCGGACCTGGTGCGGGCCAGCCGATTCCACAGCAGGCTCGACCTCGGCACGGAAACGGCAACGGCGGGCCCCGACGAATCGGGGCCCGCCGGACAGCGGTTGCGCTAGAGGTCGGCGATGGCCGCTAAGGGTGGTGTCCGGGCCGCGCGGACCGCGGGCCACAGCGCGGCCAGCACGCCGACCACGGCCGAGCTCACCAAGACGAGCACCAGCTGAGACCACGGGATGGCGATCTGGTCGAGCCCGAGATCACGCAGTGTGCGCAGGAATCCCACACCGAGTCCGAGCCCGAGGAGCATGCCGATGATCGCGCCGAAGACCGCGATGAGCATGGATTCCAGATAGATAGTTCGGCGCACTTGGGCGCGTTGCATCCCGACCGCCCGCAACATGCCGATCTCCCGGCGCCGCTCCACCACGGACAGCGCCAGCGTATTGACGATGCCGAGAATGGCGATCACCACCGCCAGCGCGAGCAGACCGTAGAGGATGGCCAGCAGGGTATTGATCTGTTTACCTTGCGCGCCTTTGAATTCTTCCCGGTCCTGCACCTGGACCACCGGGAACGGCTCGACCGCCTTCTCCAGATCACTGCGCATCTCGGTCAGGTTCGCGCCGGGCTCGGCGGTCACCAGCACGACGACGTTGCTCTGGAAGTTGAGCGGTACCACCTCCTTGTACACCACCGGCGACACCACCAGCGCGCCGAGCAGCGGGGTCTTGCGGTAGATGCCGGTGACGGTGAGCGGAACCTTCTTGCCGTCGAAGCTGGTCGGCGAGACCTCCTGGCCGACCCGCCAGCCGCGCTTGTCCGCCTCGTCCTCGGACACCAGGATGTCCCGGTCGCCGAGAGTCGCACTGCCGCGCAGTATTTCGTAGTTCAGCGCCTGGTCGAGCTTCCCGTCCGGCGAGGTACCGCCGATCTGATCGTCACCGAGCTTGAAGCCGACACCGCGGATCCCGACCACGTCGGCCACGCCGGGCACCGACTTGCGGACCGCGTCGGCGGCGCCGAACGGCACCCCGACGAATTGCTGTCCGGCCAGCACATATTCGGACTTCACGCCCTTGTCGACCAGCACTCCGACACTCGCCTTCGCCGAGGCGCCGAGCATGCCGATCGCGGTCACCAGCATCAGCCCGAGGGTGAGCGCGAAGGCCGTTGCGGCGGTGCGACGCGGGTTGCGTGCGGCGTTGTTGCGCGCCATCCGCCCGATCGGGCCGAACGGCCGGATCAGCACGCCGAGTCCGCCGACCACCGGCCGCGACAGCGCGGGCGCGGCAAGCAGCACCGCGAGAATCAGCGCCAGCGCGCCGATGCCGACGGTCAAAGCCGCGTTGCCCCCGGTGGATTGGGCACCGACGTAGACGAGCACCGCCCCGGCCACCGCGAGCACCGCGCCGACCAACGTCCGCACCCGCAAAGAGTCTCCGGCCGAAGCGAATTCCTCGCGCATCGCCTCGACGGGTGGAATCCTCGCCGCCCGCCGGGCAGGTGCGTAGGCGCTGAGCACCGTCACGGCGAGGCCGACGAGTAGCCCGACCACGATGGTGCGCGGCAGCACCGCCATCGACCCGGTGGGCAGCCCGAGATCGAACGCGTTGAGCACCGCGGACAATCCGAACGCCAACCCGACGCCGCCCGCCAATCCCAGTGCGCTGCCGATCAATCCGATGACGAACGCCTCCGCGACCACGGATCGGCCGACCTGTTGCCTGCTCGCCCCGACGGCTCGGAGCAGGGCGAGTTCGCGCAATCGCTGCGCGACGATCATCGAGAAGGTGTTGTAGATGATGAAGGTGCCGACGATCAGCGCGATCGCGCCGAACGCGAGCAGGAAGTAGTTGATGAAGTTGAGCGCGTTGGAGACTTCCTTTTTCAGGTCCGCGCGTACCTGATCGCCGTTCTGCACCTTGTAGTCCGGCAGCGCCTTGACGAGGTTGTCGCGCAGTTGATCACCGGGGATGCCGGTCGCCGCGATGTCGACATACGCCACGTGCAACCCGTCGGTGAACAGCTTGCGTGCCTGCGTGTCGTCGAACAGCACGCCGATGAAACCGCCGGTGTCCGAGGGCACCTGGTAAATGCCGGTGAGCGTCACGTCGATCGGATTGCCCTGCGACGGGATCAACACCTTGGTGTGCTCGCCGACCTTCAACCCGGCCTTTTCGGCGCCGCCGATATTCAGCGCGATCTCACCCGGTTTCGCGGGCGGCACGCCCTGGACGAACTTGTTCGGCTCGGCGACCGCCCGCTCCGGCGGCAGATAGGACTGGCCGAAGGTGGGCGCGCCACCGGTCTGGATCGCCTTCTTTCCGTCCGGCGTCAGCAGCACCAGGGTGCCGTTCACGCTCGGCGCGATCGCCCGCACCCCGGGATACTTCTGCAATTCGTCGACGATATTGTTCGGAACCCCTTGCGCCTGGCGCTCTTTGGGACTCACCCGCACGTCGACCCCCTTCGCCTGACCAGCGAAGATTCCGTCGAAAGTGCTCTGCAGCGTGTCGGTGAACACGAATGAGCCAGCGATGAACGCGGTCCCCAGCACCACCGACAACAACGTGAGCGCGAGCCGCACCTTATGCGCGGCCAGATTGCGCAGTGCAACCTTTCGCATCGGCGAACCACTCATCAGGCTTGCTCCAGCGCCTTCATCCGGTCGAGCACGGTATCCGAGGTGGGATCCCGCATTTCGTTGACGATCTTGCCGTCGGCCAGGAACACCACCCGGTCGGCGAACCCGGCGGCATGCGGCTCGTGTGTGACGATCACCACGGTCTGCCCGAACTCGTCCACCGCGGCCCGCAGGATGGAGAGCACCTCCTCGGAGGCCTTCGAGTCCAGGTTGCCGGTCGGCTCGTCGCCGAAGATGATCTCCGGCTTGCCCGCGAGCGCCCGCGCGCAGGCCACCCGCTGCTGCTGACCGCCGGACAACTCGCTGGGCCGATGGGTGAGCCGATCGTTGAGGCCGAGCCGCTTCAGCACGGTGTCCAGCCAGGCCTGATCCGGTTTGCGCCCGGCGATGTCCAGCGGCAGCGTGATGTTCTCCAGTGCCGTCAGCGTCGGCACCAGGTTGAACGCCTGGAAGACGAAGCCGATCCGGTCCCGCCGCAGCCGCGTCATCTGCTTGTCCGAGAGCCCGGCCAGGTCGGTATCGCCGATCCGCACGGTGCCGCTGCTCGCGCTGTCCAGTCCGGCCAGGCAGTGCATCAAGGTCGACTTGCCGGACCCGGAGGGCCCCATGATCGCGGTGAATTCCCCCTTCGCGAACTCCGCCGACACCCCGTCCAACGCCCGGACCTGCGTATCTCCCGACCCGTAGACCTTTGTCAGGTCGATAGCGCGGGCCGCGACATCGGTCGGAACCGCCACGTCAGCGGTGTCGGAACCCAAAGCTTGCGAAGTCATGCACACCAGTCTTACCGCGTTCGCGCCCGCGCGCCATCAGGGACTTCCCCGACTCGCCGGGTATCGATGCGCGGCGACGGGTTCCGTGGTAGCGGCCGAGGCGAGTTACGTGGTAGCGGGCTCGGCGTGCAGTTGATCGAGCATGGCGGCCAACGACTTGGCCAATCGTCTGTTCCCCGCGGCGAGCTCGTCGAGGCCACTCGCCTCTACCGCGCGGTTCATCGCCTGATAGGCCTGCGATCCGCGCTTGGTCGGGAACACCAGCACCCGGCGGCGATCGGTGTCGTCGACCTTGCGGTGCACCAGGTTGTCGGCGATCATCCCGTCGATCAATCGGGTCAGATTGGCGCCGGTGAGCAGGGTCGCCTCCGCGAGGCTCGACATCGGGTGGCCGGCACCGTCCACCACCGCGGCCAGCACATGCCAGCGCGCGACGGAACTCTCGCCGAGGCTGGTCGCGATCGCCCGGTCGAGTTCCTGCGACGCCCTGCGCACGAGCCGGGCCAACTCCGCCAGCGCGGCGGGGGCGGTGCTATGGTCCACGGCAGTACTATATCCAACCCCGTATGGAAATATTCAAACGGAAATATACGGTGGTGATTCCGTTGTCGTGCTACGACTTCCGACGTTCCACGGTCGACATCGCGCTCGTGGTGCCGCGAAGCGGGCCCGCGGGCATGTTCGGCCCCTCCTGTGAGGCCTGCGCTTCGCTGGCCGTCGGAGATATCAACGCCGCGGGCGGAATTCTCGATCGGCAGGTCCGGATCCATCCGGTGGACGCGGGCGCGCCGCTGCCCGCCCTCGCCGCGACGATCGACCGGATGGTCAGCACGGGCATGGTCGATGGCGTCGTCGGCTGGCATCTGTCCAACGCACGCAAGGTGATCACGCCGCACACGGCGGGCCGGGTGCCGTATGTTTACACCACGTTCTACGAGGGCGGCGAGGACTCCGACGGCGTCTACATGGTCGGCGAGACACCGGAGCAACAGTTGTTCCCCGCACTGCGCTGGCTGCGCGCCGAGCACGGCATCCGCCGCTGGTGCATTGTCGGCAACGACTACGTGTGGCCCCGGGAAACCGCAAGGGCCACTATGGAATTCACAGCCGCCACGGATATTCAGATCGTCGGGCAGGCCTTCGTTCCGCTCGGTGGACGCGACTTCAGCCAGGCACTCGCGCTGATCCACCGCTCCCCGGCGCAGGGCGTCCTGCTGTTCATGGTCGGCGCGGACTGCGCGGCGTTCAACGCGGCCTTCGCCGAGTCCGGCCTCGACGGCGACCGGCTGCGGCTCAGCATGATGATCGGCGAGGACGTGTTGTACGCGGGCGGCGCCGACAGCACACGTGGATTGTTCACCGCCAGTGGCTATTTCGAGAGCGTGGTGTCGCCGGCCGGGATGGATTTCGGCTCGCGTTATCTGCGCGAGTTCGGCCCGACCGCGCCCGCGCTCAACAATATCGGCGAATCCTGTTACGAGGGACTGCTGCTGTTCGCCTCGCTCGCCGAGTCGGCCCGCAGCCTCGACCTGCGCACCATCGAACGCAATGCGCCACGGGTCAGCTACGACGGCCCGCGCGGCGAGGTGCGGGTGCGCGGCGCACACACCACCCAGCCGGTCTATCTGGCCGACGCCGACGCGCTCGAATTCAGCGTGCTCGCCGAGCTGAACTCCTGAATCTCGTAACACGAACTTCACCTTGCGGTTTCGCTGCGGCGACCTGCCGGGCTTTGTATCGTCGTCATACGAAACATATTCATATGAAAATAATGAGGTCAGCGTGCCCCTCTACTGGTTCCACTGCCGCGCCTGCGGCGGCTTCGATCTCACCTTCGCGATGGCCGACGTGCCGGTCGCCGCACCGTGCCCGGACTGCGCGTCGAGCAGCAAGCGACAGTTCGGCGTCGCGGCGCTGATCCGGCCGGGATCGGCCGGCACCCGGCTCGTCGACGCGACCGAACGTACGGCAAGCGAGCCGTCGGTGGTTGCCGCGCCGCCGCCGCGCCGATCGGTACCGGTGACCCGAAATCCGCTGCACCGCAAGCTTCCCCGACCCTGAGACCGAAGGATAGACGATGCCAGAGTTACTGTTCCCGCTCGATTCCGGCAAACGGTTCACCGAGCAGACGTTGGTCGGCCACAACCGGTGGCATCCCGACATTCCCGCCGCGGTCACCGTCAAACCGGGCGACGAGTTCCGGGTGCATGTGCGCGAGTGGTTCGACGGCGCCATCCACAATGACGACTCCGCCGAGGACGTGCTGAACGCACCGCTCAGCACGGTGCACTGCCTGTCCGGCCCGTTCGCGATCGAGGGCGCGCGGCCCGGCGACCTGCTGATCGTCGACATCCTCGACATCGGCCCCATCCCGCAGGAGGATTCGGGCCCGCTGGCGGGCCAGGGCTGGGGCTACACCGGCATCTTCGCCACCGACAACGGCGGCGGCTTCCTCACCGACCACTTCCCCGACGCCTACAAGGCGATCTGGGACTTCAGCGGGCAGACCACCACCTCGCGCCATATCCCCGGGGTGAAGTTCACCGGCATGACCCACCCCGGCCTGATGGGCACAGCGCCGTCGGCCGCACTCCTGTCGAAGTGGAATGCCCGCGAAGGCGCACTGATCGCGACCGACCCGCAGCGGGTGCCGCCGCTGGCACTACCGCCGGAACCGCGCGACGCAGTACTCGGCTCGCTGTCCGGCGCCTCGTTCGACCGGGTGGCCGCCGATGCCGCGCGCACCGCGCCGCCGCGCGAGAACGGCGGCAATCAGGACATCAAGAACTTCACCCGCGGCAGCAGGGTGTTCTATCCGGTCTTCGTCGACGGCGCCCACCTCTCGGTCGGCGACCTGCACTTCTCCCAGGGTGACGGCGAGATCACCTTCTGCGGCGCGATCGAGATGGGCGGATTCATCGACCTGCGGGTCGATCTCATCAAGAATGGGATGGAGCTCTACGGCGTCAGCGAGAACGCCATCTTCGTGCCGGGCAACTCTGGCCCCACCTACTCGGAGTACCTTGCCTTCTCAGGCACCTCCGTGACCCTCGACGGCGAACAGCGCTACCTCGACTCGCAGCTCTCCTTCGAACGCGCCTGCCTGCACGCCATCGACTACCTCACCAAGTTCGGCTACAGCCCCGAACAGGCCTACCTCCTGCTCGGCGCCGCGCCCATCGAGGGGCGTTTCTCCGGCGTCGTCGACATCCCGAATTCCTGTGCCACCGTGTACATCCCGACCGCCATCTTCGACTTCCCGGTCCTCCCGACGGCAGCGGGCCCCACCCGAATCAACCCGGGTCCCGGCGCACCGCGCGCCACCCGCTGACCTTTCTTCGCCGGGCCGGTTGTGTCGGGTACCTCAACGCACAACCGGCCGGGCTCAGGGATTGCTGAAATATTGCGAACGAAATGTGGCGCACGCCAGCAATCTCAGTAGCGGAGATATCTGACCCCGATAATTAGTGGTCATCCGTCAAGTTGTGCAATCCGACCCCGGCCCGATCCGCCGGTGGTTCAATCGAGTCGCGTGTGCTCTGAAGTAGCTGTTGCTGGCGAAAGGAGTTCCATGAGCCCGACTGTCGCCGAACGAATCCGCCTGCGCGTCGAAAGATTTCATTCGGACAGATTCGCCGGGCACTGGGGCGGGCGGCACATCCTGCACGGTCGCGCGCCCGGCTACGGCGACATCGTTGTCAGTAGTAACGACTACTTGGCGTTGGCCGTCGATCCGCGCATCACCCACGCGATCAGAACCGCGTTGCGGTCCGCGCCCGTCCCCAGGTTCGCCTCCGGTGCCTACCTGCCCGGCAATCACCCGCAGGTGATGCTGGAACGCGCACTCGCCGACCATCTGCGCGCACCCGCCGGCATTCTCTGCCAATCCGGCTGGGATGCGAAAGTCGGCCTGATGCAATCCATCGCAGACCCCGGAACCCCGGTCTACATCGATCAATTCGCGCATATGTCGCTCTGGCACGGAGCGAAAGTCACTGGTGCGCCGATATATTCGTTCCGGCACAATTTTCCCGGCCACCTACGCGAACAGATTCGCGCACACGGGCCGGGGATCATCGCGGTGGACGCGATCTACGGCACCAACGGCAGCCGCTGCCCGCTCACCCAGATCTGCGATGCCGCAGACGAAACCGACAGCGTGCTCGTCGTCGACGAATCACACGCACTCGGCACCGACGGGCCCGCCGGGTCCGGCATGGTGGCGGCGCTCGGCCTCACCGAACGGGTGCCGTATCGAATTGCCAGCCTCGCCAAGGCATTCGGCGCCCGCGCCGGGTTCGTCGCGGCGAGCGCCATCGATTTCGTCGACTACTTCAAGATGGAGTCGCATCCCGCGGTCTTCTCCTCGACGCTGCTGCCGTACGAAATCGCGGGCCTCGCCGCGACACTCGACGTAATCCGCGTGGACAACTGGCGGCGCCAGCGACTACGCGAGCTCTCGACCATGGTGCGTCGCGCGCTGACCATGCTCGAATTCGACCTGGCGGGCTCGGCCAGCCACATCGTCGCGCTACAGGCCGGACCCGACGCGCGCGCCATGGCCATCCGGGACTTCCTGGAAGCACGGGGAATCTTCGGCACCCTGCTGTGCTCACCCCTCACCGCACGCAACCGCGCACTGTTGCGCTTCGGCCTGCACGCCGCCCTCACCGACCAGCAGATCGATCGAATCATCGGCGCGTGCACCGAAATCCGCACCCACTTCGGTGCCACCCCGCCCCTCGAGCCGCACCCGAAACACGCCCAACCCACGGCCGGGTTGTCGACCGGCACCTGATCGCGGCGAACGCCACTCGACCGCACCGCGCGCGGAGACCGATGGATGGTCCCCGCGCGCGGTGTCGAACCGCTAGCCGGTGGTCAGGACGGTGCCCGCGCCGACGGTGCGGCCGCCCTCCCGGATGGCGAAGCCGAGGCCCGGCTCCACCGGGGTCGGACGGCCGAGCTCGACGGTCAGGTCGACCGTGTCGCCGGGCATCGCCAGCCGGGTCTCGGCGGGCAGCGTCACATCGCCGACCACGTCGCCGGTGCGGATGTAGAACTGCGGGCGGTAGCCGCTGGTGATGGGCGTGCGGCGACCGCCTTCCGCGCTGCCGAGCAGGTAGACGCGCGCGGTGAACCCGCTGTGCACGGCAACGCTGCCCGGTTCGGCGACGACCTGACCGCGGCGCACCTGACCGCGCTGGATGCCGCGCAGCAGCAGCGCGACATTGTCGCCCGCCTCCGCGAAATCCATGGTGCGGCCGAAAGTTTCGACCCCGGTGACGACCGTGGCGAGCTCGTCGTCGAGACCGAGCAGCGCCACTCGATCGCCGAGCCGGACCCGGCCCCGCTCCACCGCGCCGGTGACGACGGTGCCTCGGCCCGTGATGGTGAGGACGTTTTCCACCGGCAGGAGGAACGGCGCGTCGGTATAGCGAACCGGAATCGGCACGTGGGTGTCGATGGCGTCCAGCAGCTCGACCAGCGCGGCGGTCCACCGCTCGTCGCCGGCCAGCGCCCGCAGCCCCGAGACCCGGACAACCGGGACCTCGGTGCCAGGGTAGCCCTGGGCGGTGAGCAGTTCCCGCACCTCCAGCTCGATCAGGTCGAGCAGTTCCGGGTCACCCGCGTCGGCCTTGTTGAGAGCGACGACGATGTGCTCGACGCCCACCTGGCGGGCGAGCAGCACATGCTCGGCGGTCTGCGGCATCACGCCGTCCTGCGCGGAGACCACCAGGATCGCGCCGTCGAGCTGGGACGCGCCGGTGATCATGTTCTTCACGAAGTCGGCGTGACCCGGCATGTCGACGTGCGCGTAATGCCTTGTCGCCGTCTCGTATTCGACATGTGCGATATTGATGGTGATGCCGCGTTGCGCCTCTTCCGGCGCGCGGTCGATCCGGTCGAACGGCACGAAGCTGCCGCCACCCCGTTCGGCGAGCACCTTGGTGATCGCCGCGGTGAGCGTGGTCTTGCCGTGGTCGACGTGGCCCATGGTGCCAATGTTGAGGTGCGGCTTGGTGCGGACATAAGTCTTCTTGGACATAGTTTTTCCTGGCTTGGCCGGCGGGCACGAGCGAATGTGCCCGACGGTGTCGAGCGGGACCTCAGCGACGGGGCGACCTTCCCCGTCCGAGGTCCCGGGACATCCCGGGGAAGGTCAGCTTCGGGCTCCGTCGAGCTGCGCGGCGACTGCTGCCGATGCGGCCAGGACAGCGGCCATCGCGCCCGCGACTGCGGACGATGCGGCGATGGCGTAGCTGAACATGCCAGAAATAGTACGAACCGAGGCTTGATACGCGCGACCTATTTTCCGGCTCGAGCGAGCGGGAGGGGTGCGGCGCTATGCGAGTGGGGGCTCGGTGCTGTCCCACTCAGGGGTGGTGCTCTGCCCCGCCGTGGCGAGGCAGAGCACCGGTACTACTGAAATCAGGAGACGCCGGGGCAGCCCTTGATCGGGCTGGCGCACGCCGCGCCGCTGCCCGAGCTGAGGATCTTGGCCAGGCCCGCGGTCAGCGCGGCCGAGCCGGTCAGCGGGGCGTCGGCGATCTGGGTCTCGGCGACGGGCAGGGTCTCGGCGACCTCGGCCGACGCGAGGCCGGAGCCACCGAGCACGATGGCGGTCGCGCTGACAACCAGGAAACCGAACGTACGGAACTTCTTCAAAGACTTTCCCTTCAGAGAACAATGACCGGGCACTCCCTCGGTGCCGACCCGATAGAGATATCACGGTGCCGGACCGCCGCCGGGCGATTCCTGGACATACGTCCATCATTTGGGTAGCTGGAGATTCACGTCGCCGGCGGGCTCTGCGCAGCGGACAGCAGGTCAGGCCCTGTCTCACAACCGGTTCGACTCCGGCCTGTTCAGCGGATGTTTGACACCAAGTCATCCCATGTCGAATAGGGCTAACTTGCGGCTAATTTGAGATTTAGCTCACAGACGGCACAGATAGGACACGTCGAGCCCCGGTCAGCCATGCTTGTCACAACCAATCCAGTGAAGTGCGGGCGTAGAGCACCCGACCCGCAACCTCCGAGATGGAAGCTTCACCACGCGAGTTTCATCGCGTGGATCGCTCACCGGAACCTCAGGGCAAATAGTTGACTGAATATTCACCAGCGGACGGCTGGCTAACCCATTCGAAAGCATCGGCTTTGGAGCGCGCGCCCTCGGCGGTCCTGGAGCGATTGGGTTCGCCGAGTTCAGCCAGTAACTCCGCGGACTCGTCGACCAACGCCGCCAGGATGCTCGGGGTAAACCAGTCCGGACGCGTCGCGAACAGAATGTCTTCGGTCGAGGTGTTGCCGCTGGCACCGGGTGCGAACGGGCAACCGCCGAGGCCACCGAGCGAACCGTCCACCATCGTGGCACCCGCCTGAATGGCGGCCAGCGTGTTGGCGACACCCATCCCCCAGGTGTCGTGACCGTGGAAGACGATGCGGCGCTGCGGGGTTCGGGTACGGACGGCGGAGATGAGCTCGGCGACCTGAGCGGGGTGGGCTTGGCCGAGGGTGTCGGCGATGACGATGTCGCCGGCGCCCGCGGTGCGCGGGTCGTTGGCGATCGCGATGACCCGTTCCGGATCGACCGGGCCGTCGAACGGGCAGGTGAAGCTCGTGGCCAGGCACAACTGAATCGAGCCACCCACCGCCGCCGCCAGGCGGACGGCGTCGGGCATGGCGGCGACGCTGTCCTCGGTGGTGCGCCCGATATTGGCCTTGTTGTGCGCGTCCGAGACCGATAAGCAGTATTGGAAATTGCGCACCCCCGCCGCGGCCGCCCTCTCGACATGCCTCGGCGTCGCCACCCACACCCAACAGCGTTGCAGCTCTTCAGGGTTCAGTGCGGCGATGAGCTCCATGGTGTTCGCCATCGGCGGAACCAGGTCGGGCCGCGCCATGGAACCGATCTCCAGCTCGGGCACGCCGAGCCCGAGTAGCCGCCGGACGATAGCCACCTTGCGCTCGACCGGCAGCGCCTTTCCGGTGAGCTGCAAGCCATCTCGCAACGTGACGTCGCGCAGGACCGCGGCGGTCACCGCTCGTCTCGCTCCTGTCGCGGCGCGCACATCACGCCGCCCCACGGCTTTTCGTGCACACCGGCCGGATTCGGATGCACCGTCGGCCGGGTGAACCCCGGTGACCGGATATCGCGCGGTCCGCGCCCCGGCGGACGCCTGCGGTCTTCCCTCATTTCGCCTCCAAGGCGTCGATCTCGCTGTCGCTCATGCCGAGTAGCCCGGACAACACTTCGTGCGTGTGCTCGCCTAGGTCCGGGCCGATAGTGCGGATGGGCAGGGACTGCTCGCCGATCACCGGGACGATGCCGGGAAAGCCGACGGTCTTCGGTTCCGCCGCACCGACATCTACCGAGAACGGCTGAATCATATTGCGCGCCTTGTACTGTTCGTCGTCGACAATGTCGGCCGCGGTGTAGATGGGACCGCAGGGGATGCCCGCGGCCTCGAGGATCTTCAATGCGTCGGCGCGGGTGTGCCTGCTTGTCCATTCGGTGATCGCCGCGTCGAGCAGGTCGTGCTGGCGCCAGCGGCCCGCGTTGTCGTGCAGTTCCGGGTCGGCGGCCAGGTCGGGGCGGCCGATCACCTGCATATAGCGCTGGAAGATGGCGTCGCCGTTGCCGCCGATGATGATGCTGACGCCGTCGCTGCACGGGTAGGCGTTGCTCGGGGCGATGCCCTCGACCAACCCGCCGACGCGGCCGCGGTTGATGCCGTAGGCCAGGTAGTCGGGGACGAGGGATTCCATCACCGACAGGATGGTCTCGTTGAGGGCAACGTCGATGATGCGCTCGCGCAACGGAATCGGCGTCTCGTCCGGCTTGCGTTCCCGCTGGAACAGTGCCATCACGGTGCCGAACGCGGCATAGACACCCGCGATCGAGTCGCCGATGGAGACGCCGGTGCGCACCGGCGGGCGGTCCGGTTCACCCATCAGTTCACGCAGGCCGCCGACCGCCTCGGCGACGGCGGCGAAGCCGGGACGCGACGCGTGCGGCCCGGTCTGCCCGTAGCCCGAGATTCTGGTGATCACCAGGTTCGGGTTCGCCGCGTTCAGCACCTCCGGGCCGAGCCCCCACTTCTCCAGCATGCCGGGGCGGAAGTTCTCCAGCAGTACATCGCACTGACGGATCAGGTCGAGCACGACGGCACGGCCCGCTTCGCTGCGCAGATCGAGCGTGATCGACTTCTTGTTCCGGTTGACGGTGCGGTACAGCATGGAGGTGTCGCCGCCGTAGAGCCGCCAGTTGCGCAACTCGTCACCGGCCTTCGGCCGCTCCACCTTGATGACCTCGGCACCGAAGTCGCCGAGGATGCGCCCGGCGGTCGGCGCGGCAATGTAATTGCCCAGCTCCAGGACGCGAACACCGTCCAACGGCCGAATACTCATCGCACTAGTGTCTCAGGGCCCGCTGCGGCGGCGCACGACGACACCTCACTGCGGCCGAACAAGATCGCGCGGCTGGGCCGTGACGCACGATCGATGCCCATCGATTCGGTCCGCCGGTCAGCCGCGACTTCCGGCACTGACACCTCGTTCACTACTCACCTGGCTGGTGCTGGGCTCTAGTCTTCGGTTCACCGCTGACGCCCGCTCACGAGGCCAGCAGCCGCGTGTCCTCGACGATCGAGTAGTGCTCGGCGTTGCCGGTGATACTGGTACTCGCGGTGCCGTCGACGCCGACCGGAATGTCGCCGGCCAGGGTGATGCGGGTCAGCTTGCGTGGCTGATCGTCGTAGTCGTCGATGGCGTAATGCTGGGTGGCGCGGTTGTCCCAGATCGCGACGTCGCCGGGTGCCCAGTTCCAGCGTGCGGTGTTCTCCAGGCGCGTCACCCGGTCCTGGAACAAGCGGTACAGGGTCTGCGATTCGGTGCTCGACAGACCGACGAAATGCTTGACGAAGTGGCCGAGCAGCAACGCCCGCTCGCCGGTCTCCGGGTGCACCCGGACCACCGGATGCTCGGTCTCGAAGTAGCTCGACTCGAACTCGGCCCGATAGGCCTGGGTGTTCGGGCGCAGCGGTGCAACATTGCGGGCCGCATAGTCGTAGACATTCGTGTGCACAGCGCGCAAGCTCTCCGCGAGCAGCTTCAGCGACGCGGGCAACGACTCGTAGGCGGCGACAGTGGACGCCCAGGTGGTCGAGCCGCCATAGCTCGGCAGGTGCACCGCGCGCAGGATCGACGCCTTCGGAATCCGGTCCACGAACGTCACATCGGTATGCCAGCTGTTCGCACGCCCATGCTCAGAGTCGATAGCCAAACTCTTGACCCCGTGCGAGGTAACCGTCGGATGCGGAGTCGTCGGACTGCCGAGCAACTGCGCAAACTCATACTGCCCGTCCTCATCCAGATGCCCCTGCCCACGAAAAAAGATCACCTTGTGCGCCACCAACGCACGACGAATCACATCAACCGTCCCCCCATCCAAGTCGCCCCCCAGCCGAACATCATCGACCCGAGCCCCAATCCGAGCGCCAAGCTTGACCACCGAGCCAGTACCTGCCGCCTGCGCGCCCGCCATCTGATCACCTTCGCTATAGAACCAACGAATACACCCCGAGCACACCACCGAAACCCCACCCCCACCAGCCTTTTCGTCGCCCTGATCCCAACCACCCCTCCTGACATCCGTACTCGGGTCCAGTCGTCCTGGGTCTGTGCAGATTCCCGAGAAAAGTGCGGACCTTACCCCGCCCCGAAGCAGAAACCCGTACGGTCGAAATCCGCACTCCCTCTAGGGATCCGCACTGCCTCTAAGACCTTAAAGCGAGTGCAGATCCCCAGGGAAGGTGCGGATTTCGGGAGGGTGCGGGTTCCTTGGCCGTTGACAGTCAGGGCCTGCGACCGGTGGCGCTGATCCGGTCCACCAGGGCGCACGCGCCGAACCCACAGACCCCCCATACCTCCCACAGGGCCTGAGGGTGTCTGTGGGAGGTATGGGGGGTCTGTGAATCCCCCCGTATACCAGCAGGTTTCACCACCGCAGAGCAGACCCAAGCAGCGACAGCCCGATCCTCGGGCCAGAACCTAGCCG
>NZ_JBITFL010000028.1:0-19553 GCF_044456045.1 Nocardia sp. NPDC051052 | reverse complement strand
CACCAACAAGGCCGACAAGCACCTTTCTCAAGCCTCACCCGACCCGCCTGGGTGTCCAGCACAACGTACTGAACCCCAACGAACTTAAGGAGCACCTTCTTGAACGTCGAACGGTCGACGCTGCGCGCGGTGATTGCCAACGACTTCCGCACGTCGAGTTGGTGATCCATGAAGTCGAGCCCGTCGACGCTCCCGCTACTGCGGTCGAACAGCTCGTAAACGTCGCCGGGCAGGCACCCACGCAATACCGTCTCGGTGTCGCGAAGCGTCAACCGATAACCCTGCGTCCGACCCATCGGGCTCGAATCCTGTTCGAAAACAATAACTTCGACACCACGGCGCCGCAGATGCTGGGCCAGGCACAGCCCGCCGATGCCGGCACCGACGATCCCCACCTGCGACTTCAGCACCACCAAAGTACATCGGACACGAGCAACCGGGGCAACTGTTTTTGGGCATACTTGCTCCCCCCAACCCTGCGCCGACACTTCCACGACCACGCGCGCCGAGAACATCTGCTGTTTGCCGCCGATCACATGGCTCCGTGGCAAGGTAAACGGGCAGAGGTTATCTCGGGCAGACTTCTGCCTATGAGCGGCAATGACGTAGACGTGCGGCATCTACTCGACAGCCTGTGCGTCGAACTGGGATTCTGTCTGCCATCGGCGGAGAGACGAAGCTTGTGCGAATCGCCTCCTATGGACATCGATTCGTTTACTGACGCGGTTTTCGACGCTGAGGGCATGGACCCGTACGGGGACAAGCATCTTCGTAGGTTGGTCCGCCAGCAGGTTATGCGCGCCTTTCAACCTGGATAGGCGTCAGGTTCGAACGCGCTGTTCCGCCGCTGAGCGATCGAAACACACAGCGTGACAGCCCGGACGATCATCACAACGGCTGCGGCCCTGATTTCTTGCCGGGCGATGCCTCCTGTGTCTCGGCGATACGCGGTATGCCGAGTTGCGTGCGTTCAGCCACGAAGCCACCGCAAAACCTGTTGGCGAGGTGCGGCGGCCGCTGCTACTTTGTCGGAAGCCGTGCGAGAGAACGAGGAGGTGGTATCCGTGAACGCAGTATCGACATGGGTGCTCCCCTCCGGGGTCACGGTCGGGCGATAGGGGTCGTCCGGGAGCGCCGTTCATGAGCACTCCCGAAAGGCACGACCGTGCAATTCACTTCTGAACAGCGCTTCGATGATGGCGTCCTCGAACGCGAATTCACCCTCGGCGAGATCCCCGGCATCCTATGGACGCCCGCATCCGCCTCCGCGCCGACCCCGCTGATCCTGCTCGGCCCTCCTCCGCTCGGGCTGCGGAAGGTGTACCCGCGGCTGCTGGCCAGGGCCCGGCACGCCGTGGCGGGGGGCTACGCCGCGGTCACTATCGAGCTCCCCGGCAGCGGTGATCGACCCCGCAACGTCGTGGTCGACCAGGCCATCGCCGACCTGCATCGGGCACTGGCGGCCGGTGAGCCGGTCACCGACGACATCATCGACCGGCTCATCCTCCCGCTGCTCGACCCGGCGGTGTCGGAATGGCGGGCCACCCTCGATGCCGTCCTCGCGCTGCCCGAAATCGGCGGTCCGGTCGGGTATTCGGGCGGGGTGATCTCCATCGGCACCCGGCTGGCGGTGGTCGAACCTCGTATCGAGGCCGCCGTTCTGTTCGCCGGGAGTTACGTGCCCCGCGCCATCTTCGAGGAGGCCAGGCAGGTCACCATTCCGCTGCATGTGCTGCTGCAGTGGGACGACGAAGGAAACGACCGGCAGATGGCCCTGGACCTGTTCGATGCCTTCGGCTCCAAGGTAAAGACGTTGCACGCCAATATGGGTGGGCACACCGGCGTCCCGCAATACGCGGGGGAGGAGGCGGACCGGTTCTTCACCCGGCACCTGAAGTGAGGCCGGACCGTCAGGTCAGCTGCCGACATTAGAGCCGTCAGTTAGCAGCCGCTATCGAGGACAGATCCTGGCGTCCTCGATAGCGGTGGCCGCCGTCGACGCAGACCCGGGCAGTTCGGATCGACCGGACGGCGCAGAGCCACGCCGACCAGGCCCAACATCGGGGCGCTCATTCAGGCGCTTCCTGGGCCAACTACGCCTCCGTGGTCCAACCGCGATCCACCGACCGAGTCTCAGTGGTGTGTTCCGTGGTCGGCACGGATGTGACCGAGGCGGCCCGTGCCTAGCGTTATGAGCATGGAAATCAACACGAACATCAGCACCGACATCAACATTCACCTCGAGGTGGCCGATCCCCAGGCCGCTGCCGCGATCTACGACGCCGCGTTCGGACTGGGTGACCGGCTCGGGTTCCGGGCCTCGCAGGCGCCGACGACCGGTTTCCGCGGATTCATCTTGTCGCTGGTGGTGTCGCAGCCCTCCACCGTCGACAGTCTCGTCGGCACCGCGGTCGACGCCGGGTTCACCGTCCTCAAACCCGCGAAGAAGAGCCTGTGGGGTTACAGCGCGGTGGTGCAGGCGCCGGAGGGGACGATCTGGAAGGTCGCCACCTCGAAGAAGAAGGATGTGGGCCCGTTCACCCGCGAGATCGACGACCTGGTGTTGCTGATGGGCGTGACGGATGTGAAGGCCAGCAAGCAGTTCTATGTCGATCGCGGCTTGACGGCGTCGAAGAGCTTCGGCGGCAAGTACGCCGAGTTCGCGAGCTCGGGCTCGCCGGTCACCCTGGCGTTGTACCCCCGCAAGGCTGCCGCGAAGGAGGCGGGGGTCGCCCTGGATGGCGGCGGATCGCACCGCCTCGTCATGGCCGGCGGCATCGGTTCGTTCACCGACTCGGACGGGTTCGTGTGGGAGGCAACGGCCTGAGCTGGGGGATCAGACCTCGTCAGCGGCGGCGAGGGTCAGACTCCGGGTGTACTGGTAGGGGCAGTGGGCGCGCTCGAATTCCGCCGCGAGGGCGTGCAGTCGGCCGCGGTCATCATCGAGCAGGGCGGCGGCCCGCTCGACGATCGGACCGGCTATCGGGTTGCCGGACACCGTGATCCGGGCCGCGGCGACGAAACCGCGAGCATCCGGATGGCCGGCCAGGACCGCGGCTTCGGCGCGCAGGGAGACATACCAGTGTCGCCAAATCCAGACGGTGCGCTCGTCCAATGCGTCCAGCTCGGTGGCCAGTTCGGCCAGTGCCTGTTCGGGTTGCGCGCGGTCGAGCAGCACGATGGCGTCGAAGACGGCGCGGTAGACGACCTGATAATCGGACGTACCGCCGAGGGCGTCCGCGATGGCCAGCCACCCGGCGCGTGCGGCGTCGTCACCGCGCAGACCATGGGCCATCGCGACGGCCGCGGCTGCCGGGGCGAGACTGGGCACACAAGGGCGACCGGAAAGCTCCCAGGAATCGACGAATCGTCCACTGCCGGTGAGTACTTCATCGAGATTGCCGAGCAGGGCGTCTACCACCAGGAGCGCGGAGGTGGCGAAATCGCCACGCTCGGCCAGCAACGGCAGGTCACCGAGCTGTTCGGCCCAGCGGCGGGAATCCAGCAGGTCGCCGACTCCGATACCGATTTCGGCCGCCTCGGACAACGCGGTGACGCGCTCGAGGGCGCTGGCGGGCGTCAGCGGCATGACGGTCAGCAAGGCGATTCGCCGACGGGTGGTCTCGGCGGCGGCGAAGACATCCCCGGCCCAGCACTGGGCAGCGGCGAGGGCGTCGAGCGCCGCGCTACGGGTGAGCGGGTCGCCGGTGCGATCGGCCAGTTCTACCGCCCGTTGCGCGAGCGAGATCGCCACAGTGCCGGGCGTTTCCGATTCCGGCAGGTCGGTGCGGGCCGGATCAGTGGATGTGATGGCCGCGGAGGCGGCGGTTTTCGACTCGCCCTCGACGCCGGTGAGACCGGCGAGTACACCGCATTCGGCGAGGGCAACGGCGGCAAGTGCGGCCGGGTCCACACCGGCGAGTTCGCGCGCCTCGGCCAGCAGCGCCGTGGCCTCGCCCGCCGCGACCGGCTGCGCGAAGGTGTCGGACATGCGGTAGACGGTGATCGCGGCGGTGGCCAGATCCCGGGCCGACGCCGCGGAATCGCCTGCACCGCCGACGGTTTCGGCGGCGGCGCGGTAGAGGCGGTACATGTCCTCGCCGCGCATCCGGCAACCGGCCACCTCGGCGGCACGCCGCAACGCCGCGGCGGAGGTGACCGAGTCATCGGTCAGCGCCGCCGCTTGTTCGTAGCGTCGCTGGGATTCACTGATCAGATTTCGGGTAAAAGCCAACTGCGCCAAGGAAATTGCCAGAGCGTGCGCGTCGGCGCGACGATCGGGCAGCACCGCCACCCAGGTCAGTGCCGCGCGCATATCGTCGGCGGCGGCATCGAACGCGGAGCGCCATTCGCGGGTAGTCGGCACGGGATCGGCGATCAGCTGGTCGGCGGTCGCTGTGCTCCAATTCAGGTGGCGCGCAAGTACTTCGTCGAGTTCGCCGACGGTGGCCAGCTCTTCGCGTTCGTATTGGCGGATGGTCTCCAATGCCCGGTATCGGGTGCCGCGCGCGGAGCGCACCACGGCGAGCAGGCTTTGTTCGGTGAGCCGAGCCAGCCCATCGGCGACCGCGATCGGATCCCGTTCCGGCGATCCCGCCACCGCCATGGCGTCGGCGGCGGTGAACGGCGCGACGAACACCGAGACCCGCCGCAGCACACACCGGTCCTCGGCGGTCAGCAGAGCCTGGCTCCAATCCAGCATGGCCCGCACGGACTGATGCCGTTCGTCGGCGCGGCGGCCACCGACGAGGAGTCGCAACGGATCCGCGAGGCTCGCGCTGAGGCCGTCGAGTCCGAGGGTGGGCAGCCGGGCGGCCGCGAGTTCGATGGCCAGCGCCAGCCCGTCGAGCCGACCGCAGATCTCATGCACCCGAGCCGACTGCTCGGTGTCCACGGGCCAGCCCAGCGCCGCGGCCCGATCCAGAAACAATGCCACGGCGTCATCGTCGAGCGACAGCGGCGGCACCGTGAAGACCTGCTCGAACGGCACCATGAGCCGCGCGCGGCTGGTGGCCAGTACCGTCACGTTCGGACAGTTCGCGAGCAGGTGTTCGATGAAGGGCGCCACCCCGTCGCGCAGATGCTCGCAGTTGTCGAGCACCAGCAGCGCCCGGCGCTCGCCCAGCGCGGCCGACACCGACTCGTCGAGACTGCGCCCCTGCTGCTCACCGAGCCGCAGCGCCCGCGCCACCGCGGCCCCGGCCATCGCCGGGTCGGTGACCGGCACCAAGTCCACGAACCATGCGCCGCCGGTGAATTCACCGGAAAGGTCAGCGGCGACAGCCAAGGCCAGCCGTGTCTTGCCGACTCCGCCTGGCCCCAGCGCGGTCACATGCCGATGCGCCCGCACCGCCTCGCGCAACGCGGAGCGTTCCCGCTCACGGCCGACGAACGAGGTCAGCGGCGAGGGCAGCGCGGCGGACGCCGCGCCGCTGTCCGCTGTCTGTTCGAATTCGCTCGCCCGTCCGGCCAGCGCCCGCCGGTCGGCAACCCCGACCTTGCGCAGCAGTGCGGACACATGGGTCTCCACGGTGCGCACGGAAATGAACAGCTGCGCAGCGATTTCGGCATTGCTGCGATGTTGCCCCACCAGGGCGAGCACCTCGGCCTCACGATCCGAGATCCCGGCGGCAAGCTTCGACTTCGACACGCAGACATTCTCACGTACGGCCATTTCACACGCGCGAGAGCGCCTCGGTTGGGGGCGTCTCAGTGGTGCGCTCCGTGGTCACCACGGATGTCGCGCCGCCTCGCCGGACATAGCGTATTTCCCATACCGACCAGCAGAAACACAGGACATACAAGGAGCGCGCATGACCGCCACCGCAGCCAAGGGCATCAAGACCGTGCTGCACCCCGTCTCCGACCTGGCCACGGCCACGGCCGTGTACACCGCCCTGCTCGGCGTGCCGCCGCAGATCGAGGGCACCTATTACGTCGGCTTCGAAGTAGACGGCCACCACGTCGGCCTCGTCCCGGACGGTGGCCCACAGGCCATCACCACCCCGGTCATCTATTGGGAGGTGCCCGACATCGAGGCCAAGCTGGCCGAACTGACCGCCGCGGGCGCCACGGTGAAGCAGGCCCTGCGCGATGTCGGCCAGGGTCGCCGGGTCGCCGAGGTCCTCGACCCCGATGGCAACATCGTCGGCCTGCTCCAAGATCGCTGAAACTCTTCGTCCACCACCCGGATTCGCGGTGAGCCGGCAGCACAACAGGAGAAAGATCATGAAGTTTTGGACCCACGTCGAACCACCCGAGCCTATGCGCGGCCTGGAGGTTCCGCCCGAGGTGGTGGCGGCGCTCGGCGAGGGCGCGCGGCCGCCGGTGACGATCACGGTCAACGGGCATTCCTGGCAGAGCCGGGTCGCGCTCATGCGCGGCCGCTACCTGCTCGGCCTCAGCAACGCCAACCGGCAGGCCGCGGGTGTCGCGCTCGGCGACCGCAAGCGCGAGCACGTGCACGCCATCGAGAGCGCCAAGAAACCCGACACGCGCCAACGGCGCATCGAGAAGGCCATCGCCACCCTGCGGGGCTGAAACCCGCAGTTGGGTGCAGTTGGTTCGGTTGTTACTGCTCTTCGGCGTCGAGGTCGATCGAAGTGCCCGTGGGCAAGCGTCGGTACGGGGCTCCGGTGCCGGGGCCGTTGTCGCCTAGCAGGCCGCCGACCATTGCGGTGCCGATGTCGTTGAGGGCCCCGTCGTGGATGGCGTATGCCTGCGTGGCGGCCACTTCGCGGACGTAGTCGATCAGTTGTCCGGTGGTGGACCAGGGACCGTGTACGGGCAGGAGCAGGGTGTCGACCGAAGTATCCGGGACGGTGAACGCGTCCCCGGGATGGAACACGGTGTCGTCGACGAGAAAGCCGATATTGCCTACCCGCGGGATGTCGGGGTGGATGACGGCATGCCAGGCGCCGTAGACCTGCACCTCGAAGCCGGCCGCGGTGAATGCCTCGCCCGCACCGACGGCGGTCACCCGGTCACCCAGACCGGTCAACCGTGCGGCGACAGCGGTGTTGGTCCAGATCCGCAGGGCGCGATTGCGTTCGGCGGCTCGGCGCAGTGTCTCTTCGGAGAAATGGTCGAAGTGTTCGTGGGTAACCAGTACCGCGTCGACATCGTCCAGCGCGTGCGGCTCGGTGAGCCCGCCGGGATCGATGACCAGGCGGCAATCGGGTTTGTCGAGGCGTACGCAGGCGTGGCCGAATTTGGTGAGTTGCATGGGGCTCTCCTCGAGCAGTCAATCTATACATCTAAGTTGTACAACTAGATTGTACAACTTAGGTGTGTGATTCGAGTAGGGTGGATGCCATGGCAGACGACACCCTCGCCGAGGACCTGCGCCAAGCGATCGGGGAACTGGTTCGTACCGTTCGAATCGCCGACACCATGCCGCCCGGCGAAGCGGCCATTCTCGGTCACCTCGACCGCGGCGGCCCGCAAACCACCGCCGATCTCGCGCACCGGCGCAAGGTGACCCACCAGTCGGCGGCCAAGTCGGTCAAGGAACTCCTCAGCGCCGGCCTGATCCGCGCCGAGCCCCATCCCGACGACGGCCGCAAGGTCCTGCTGCACCTCACCGGTACCGGCCGCGCTCACCTCCGGCAGCTGCGCGCACAGCGCGCCAACTCCCTCGCCGCCGCCATCCACGACACCCTCGACAGCCGCGAACAGCACCAACTCCGCGACTGCGTTTCCCTACTGACTCGACTGACCACACACATGACGGACAACTGAAACCATCGAAGTTCATCAGCGGCTGGGTGGACTCGCGTGCCATCCGAAGCGGTTGGCCGACAAGGCTTTCCAGCGCAGGCTCATGCCGATGAGCGCAACTCGGCCTTGGCGCGTCGATTCTCAGGCCGGAGGTCGAGACGACAGTGACGAGGTGACCACTGCCGTGGTTGTCTTCGGGTAGTGCGGACGGAGGTGGCCGCCGGGGTGCCCGTCACCATGGCACCGTTCCGGCGTCGTCGAAGAATCCGCCGGTCGGGCCGTCGTCGGGCAGGGTCGCGAGGTGAATCGCGATGGCCGCGCCCTGTTGCGGTGTACGGACGCCGCGAAAACCGTTGAGGTCGGTGGCGGTGAAACCGGGACAGCCGGAGTTGATCAAAATGTTGGAATCACCCAGTTCCTTGACGTATTGGATAGTGAGGGCGTTGAGGAAGGTCTTCGAGGCCAAATAGGCGGTGGGAAGCAGGCCCATGTCGACGCCGGGTGTGGTGTGCAGGGCGAGCGAGCCAACGCTGCTGGACATGTTGACAATTCGCGGTGCGGCCGAGGCGCGCAGCATCGGCAGCATCGCGTTGGTGACCCGGATGACCCCGATCACGTTGGTTTCCACCACGATTCGCACGGTCGCGGGATCGACCGTGGTCGGTGTCTGCGGCACAGCGCCGGTGATCGCGGCGTTGTTGACCAGAACATCGAGCCCCCCGGCCTGCTCGGCGATCAATGCTGCCGCCGCGGCCACGCTTGCGTCGTCGGTCACGTCGAGCGGCACACCGAACGCCTCGACCCCCGCCGCGCGCAGCTTCGCCACCGCGGTGTCGCGGCGTTGCCGATCACGCGCGCCCACACCGATTCGCCAGCCGAGCGCGCCCAGGCCAGCGGCGATCTCGTATCCGATTCCTTTGTTCGCGCCGGTCACCAGCGCGATCGTCTGTTCACTCACACCGCCGATCCTGCTGCGCTTCCGGGTATAGCGTCCAAGACCGATCGGGTGGACGGCGATACCGCACGGGTATTGGTCGTGGTCATCGCCGGATACCATGACCTGGTGGAGACGCGGGAGTTGCGATATTTCGTCGCCGTCGCCGAGGAGTTGCACTTCGGACGGGCGGCACAACGGCTCACGATCGCGCAACCACCACTGTCGCGAGCCATCCAGCAGCTCGAACGGCGGCTCGGAGTCGTCCTGCTGCACCGGGCTGCTCGCGCAATCACTTTGACCGAAGCAGGGTCGGTGCTTCTACAGGAGGCCCGGCTCGCCCTCGAAGCGGTCGACGCCGCCGAGCGCCGCACCCGCCGCGCCGCCGCCGACCGGCCCGGTGTGGTGCTGGCCATCAAGGCAGGAGCGTCCAGAGAACTGTTGTCGAAGCTGCTGGACGCCTACGCCGCCGAGCCCTCCGCCGTCGCAGTCGAGGTGATGCTCTGCGGGCCCGGCGAACCAGAAGGCTTGTTACGCAACGGGTGTGCCGATGTTGCTCTGCTGCACCGGCCCTACGACATGACCGCCGGATTCGACACCGAGGACCTGCACACCGAACAGCAGGTTGTGGTCCTGCCCGCGGGTCATCCCCTCGCCAACCGACCCCACATGTCGATGGCCGAGGTCAACGCCCTGACCGACCTGCCCCTGCCGCGCTGGCCTCGACGGGATGGGAGTTATCCCGACGGCCCCGGCCCGCAGGTTCGCGACCACACCCAGTTGACCCAGCTGATCGCGCTCGGACGGGCCTGCGCGCTCATGCCCGAGTCGCTCCGAGCCCAGCTACGCGACGATCACGCCATCGTGCCCGTGCCGGACGCACCGGCCGTCACGACCGTCATCGCCTGGCCACCACACAGCAGATCCAAAGCCGTCGCCGACCTTGTCCGTACGGCGATACTCCTCTAGCCGACAATGTCCGCACATGCCGCTTATGGCGCGCTGACCAAGTCGGCCAGTGCTGTGCAGCGGAAGATCAACGGGCCGTGCCGATCCCAGGTCGGTAAGACCTGCGCTAGATAATGACCGGCGTGGAAGATGTCGAGATCGTCGTCACCCATCACGAGCGCGTGACTGTGCGGGTCGGTGAGATGTTCCTGAAGATCGACGGTGATCAGGCGCGCATCGATGCCGAGGTCGAGGCGATGGTGTCGGCACCGATCCCGACACCAAAGATCCTGTGGCGCAAGCCATCCGTGCTTGCCCTCGCCGCTCTACCCGGAACCGCGCTCGGCCGCCTCGGCGAGCCGTCGAGCGCATCCCCGGCGGCATGGGCCGCGGCCGGGGCAGCCCTCCGAATGCTGCACGACGCACCGTTGCCATCGCGGCCCGGTCGCACGCGAGATCAGCTCGCCGCAGAACTCGATGCCGAATGCGAATGGCTGGTCATGAACGACGTTCTCCCTGCTGACATCGTCGCGCGCAACCGCCAGATCGCCGAAGTAGCGCTCCGGCCGTGGACACCGGTGTTCACCCACGGCGACCTACAACTCGCTCACGTATTCGTGGCCGGAGACGCGATCACCGGCGTGATCGATTGGTCCGAGGCGGCTCGAGGGGACGCCATGTACGACCTGGCCACCCTGACACTTGGACACCCGGAGCACCTGAGAGATGTGGTATCGGGCTATGGCACTTGCGTGGACCTCGAAGTGATTCGGGCTTGGTGGTCGCTACGAAGTCTGCGCGGCGTGCGCTGGCTGATCGATCACGGCTTCGATCCCACCTCACCAGGATGCGAAGTCGACGTCCTCAAAGCCCAGGCGAGGCGGGATCAGCCGTGAGGAGCTGTATCCGCTATTGCCGCATTGAGTCTGTCGTAGGACCTCGTTGCCGAATTACGTGGTGAGCCAAGGGGAATCGAGATCAGCCATGGCGGGATCCCGTCGTGTGACTGGCGTGTGTAGAACCGGACCGAAAGTCCACTCGGGCTGCGGACCACGAGCAACCAGCCGATGATCCCGCGCAGCACCGGAGAGTGCTCGGCCCCGAGCGTGTTCAATCGGTCACCGAGGTTGTCGAGATCGGCGCGGGTGTGCACTGCGAAGGTCACGGGGTCGAGCGCGGCCGCCGCCCGGCGGCGTCAGGCTTCGACCGCAGTTCGACGGGTGTTTCTATTCCGGGGATGTGCACGATGTGGGCGGAGGCGTCGCCGTCGGGGTGTAGTGATCGAGCTGCGGATCACGCTGGGCACCAAGGACAATCTCTCAGATTTCGAAAGCGCAGATGCGCTTGACCCGTACCTCAGCCGAAGTCGAATCCGCTCCTTACCGCTGCGGGTACACGGCGATCTCGATAAGGTTGCCGTCGAGGTCACGACAGTAATGTGAGACCATATCGCCAAGTGCTCCCATCTTGGTCACGGGCCCATTGACGATCTCCACGCCGCATGCCGTCAGGTGATCGGCGACCTCCGTCGCGGTCGCGTCGGTGATGAAGCAAAGGTCTTCCGATCCGGCTGCCTCGGTGGCGGCCGTGGTCCAATCCGCGTCGAGGTCAAGCGCCCCTACCGGCCGCAGATTGATCTTCTGATCACCAAATTTGAGGGCAGTGCGCCCCGCTGGTCCGAATTTCTCGATCGTCATTCCCAAGACCTTGGCGTACCAATCCGCAGTCGCTTGGATGTCATGGCAGTTGATGACCACGTGGTCGAATCGGTTCACAGTGAAAGCCATTCGCCCATCCTCTACTGATGGCCGCGCTGGTGCGCGACCGACCTGCCCCGACCGTGCGAAGGCGCTCTTCTGCCGCATGGCGCGCGGTTCGACGCGGTTATGCGACACTTCCGGAAGATCAACGGGCCGAGATCCTCTCGGCCCGTCGGACGCACCATAATGTCGAGTTGAGGATGAACGAGCAGGTCCTGCTGACGAAGAAATCGGTTGCGCCCGCCTAAGCCCTCGGTCAGCCTTCGGTATGGTTTCTGATCTCACACAGCACTATTCCGGCTCTGCGGAAGACGACCGTCTGACGAGGACTCCACACGGCCGGCTGGAGTTCCTGCGCACCCAAGAGCTGGTCCGCCGCGTCCTACGACGACCGCAGACGATCCTCGACGTCGGCGGCGGGACCGGCGTACACGCTCGATGGCTCGTGGGCGACGGCCACACCGTGCACCTCATTGACCCCGTGCCCGACCACGTCGAGACAGCCGCAGCTCTGCCAGGAGTGACCGCACAGGTCGGCGACGCACGCCGACTGCCCGTCACCGACAACAGCGTCGACGCCGTTCTTATGCTCGGCCCCCTCTACCACCTCACCGAATCCTCCGACCGGGCAACAGCATTGGATGAGGCGATGCGGGTGCTTCGGCCCGGAGGCATGCTGATCGCGGCGGCCGTCAGCCGCTACCTGTCAGTTCTCGAGACAGGTGCGGACGGCCGCCTCAACGACGAACTCGCCCCGGCGGTGCGCGCGGTGATCGCCACCGGCGACTACGACGGCCACGTCGGCTTCGTACACACGCACTGGCACACCGCCGAGGAACTCCGCACCGAGGTTCAGGTAGCCGGCTTTGGCGGTATCGAGGTCTACGGAATCGAAGGCCCCGCCTGGCCCACACTCGACTACGCCGGACTTCACGCGCTGCCATCCCTGCTGACTGCCGCCCTGCACTGCGCACGATTGCTGGAACAGGACCCACTGCTGATCAACACCAGCGCGCACCTACTCGCGATCGCCCGAGCACAACACTGAATACGTCCCATGCAAGCAACGCACTATTCTGCCGCGATGCGAGCGCTTCGGGGCAGCCGTGCGCCCGGCCGGTTACGCCGCACACCAATTGAACGGTAGTGCCATGATCGAGTGCATGCCTCAGCAGATGACCGCCGAAGCCATTGTCGAGGGGTGGAAGTCGCGACTGGTCGCGCTCGCGGACACCCCGGAGCAAGTCTTCGTCGACACGCCACAGGAATTGGTCGATCAGCATCGTGCCCGGCTCACCACCTTCGAAGGCTGTACCGGCGCAGAGCTCGAGGCCGTCGAGGCGCGCATCTGCGGACGGTTCCCGGCGGTATTTCGCCAGTATCTGCTGCAGATTGGTGAGGCGTGTGGTGACCTGTTCCGCGGCAGCGACCACGCAGGCATCCGCAGCTTCGACCGGCTGCGCGGCGACGCGCGGGAGATCGTCGACGATGCTGGCGGTGCGTGGATGCTGCCGCCGGATGCCGCCATCGTTCTCACCCACCAGGGCTATACGTTCGACTATGTGCGGGCGATCGGCGAGTTCGACGGCCCAGTAATGCGGTGGACGGACGGGAAACCGGATGAGGACACTCAGATCGCGGCCACGTTCGCCGAATATGTCGACACGCAGCTGCAGTTGAAGGAGCACAACAACCGCAGCGTCCGCGAGCGAGGCGGCTACTATCTCACCCTCAACCCCCGTGGCGGAGGACGGCAAGTGCACCCGGCCCGCAACTCCGGCGACCGCCCACTCGATTCCCTGTGATAGGCGAACCAACACCAGGTGACGCTGTCGGTCACGGAGCCCGAGCGCGCACCGGTGATGGCAATCCGGATTAGCCCGGGCCCGTGCGAACCTCCGGGGCCGGACCGCTGTCACAGATCTGCGCGCACATAGCCGCATGGCGGGCGATGCGAAGCTGCCGACACGGCTGACTGAGAGATCAACTGGCGGAGACCATCTCGGCCCTCGGACGCACTCTTCTGCCGACTATGTGATCCTCGTTGTCCCGCAACAACATCTGAATCGACGATCGGAACGGAATGTTCGAGTACAACCCTGAAGTCATCGCCGAGTTCCGTGCCAACAGCGGCCGGGTCGGCGGCCGATTCGCCACGTTCGATCTGGCATTGCTGACAACCGTCGGCGCCCGGACCGGCCTGACGCGCATCAGCCCTGTCGTGTACTTCACCGACGGTGGCGACATTTTCGTCGTCGCCTCCGCCGCCGGTTCCGACCGGAATCCGGCCTGGTATCACAACCTCGTCGCCAACCCGGAACTCACCGTCGAGGTCGGCGCCGACAGCTACCGAGCCGAAGCGACGCCCACCGAGGGGGCAGAACGTACCCGGCTGCTCGCGAAAGCCATAACCGTCCAACCGGGTTTCGCCGAGTTCGAGGCCAAGACACGGCGACGGATCCCGGTGCTGCGGATCACCCGAATCAGTTGATTCGTGGCCTGGCCGCGGGCTTCCGAGAATCGTCCTGTATTGCCGCTTCCCGGGCGTTCGATGGGCGAGATCTGTGGCCCACAGTCGATCGCGCGAACGTCCGCCTCTGCCGAATTGAGGTTATTCGGTGCGCGCAAAACCAGTTGAGTCGCGGTGCCGAACCGCCCACGATATTGGTGAGGATCGTGGTGGATGTTGGGAAGGGGTTTCGGTGCGGCCGGTATCGGTGTTGTGGCTGACAGGTGCCCCTGGGGTGGGCAAGTCGACGGTCGGTTGGGCGCTGTATGGCCTGGCGCAGGCGCAGCATCGGCTGGTGGCTTACATCGATATCGATCAACTGGGCCTGATCGCTCCCGCGCCGGTCGGTGACCCGGATTATCACCAACTCGAGACCACCAACCTCGTCGAGGTCCTCGGTACGTTCCGCCGCCACGGCGCCGAGCAGGTCATCGTGTCCGGTGTGGTCGATCCGCATCACGGGATCTCTCCCTACCTGCGGGACACAACAGATTTCGAGTTCACGCTGATTCGTCTGAGATGCACCCGCGAAGAGTTACAGAGTCGCTACCTCGCGCGAGGCTCATCCGCCGAACGGGTAGAAGAGGCGATGGTGGTCGCGGATACCCTGGATCGCAATGCCGTTGGTGCACCACTGGACACCACGGCATTGTCGCCGGGCGAGGTCGTCGGCATGCTGGCTGATCGATTACGCCTGCTCGAGCCCGAAGTATTGGTGCCTGGTTCGGTGTCGGCCAGATCCGCTGTGTCCGAGCAGTGTCCGGTGCTACTCCTCGTTGGCCCGACCGCCGTCGGCAAGTCGACCGTGGGTTGGGAGGCGCTACGGATGCTGTGGGGTCGTGGCCTCACCGCTGCCTATATCGACGCCGATCAACTCGGGTTCTTCACAGCGGACTCGGCACTGAAGATCAAGGCCGACAACCTCATTCAAATCTGGCGCGGCTATCGACGCGCGGGCGCGCGGGCGCTGATCGTCGTAGCCAGAGGGACGCCGCACCCATATCAGCATGCCCTCGCCGGTGAACATGTCACCACGGTGTGTCTGCAAGCGTCGCAAAGCGAGCTGGCGAAGAGAATCGCGCAGCGTAGTCGGGGCGACGGAGCCCGCCTGGCAGGAGACTCGCTGATCGCGGCCTCGGCCCAGCAACAGCAGCGTTTGCTATCACGTTCCAGTACCGAAGCGGCAGTCCTGCAACGATGCCACGATGGCGCTGGACCATCGACACCGAGCATCGAGCGAGTTCGGCAGTAGCCGCCGATCTGGCCGATCTGCTCTATGCCGACACCTCCAGCAGTCCTCCATAATCGCGCTTGCATGAGGCCAAGGCAGGGAGATCAGAGCAGCTCAGGTGTCGGTGACGAACGTCTTTCTATGCCGCCTGGCGGTCGTTTCAGCGAGCCGCAGCCGCTGGCGTGCAGTCGATCTCGAGAACATCCTCAACTGCCGATTATCTGATGTTCAAATGTGGTGCTGGGTGATCAGTAGTGGTCGTCGAACGAGCCTTCGCGGGCGGCGCGGTGGTTTCGGCCGGGGTAACAATGGCCCAACATACCGCTGGGTCGGTTCTTGCCCGCGGCATCGTGCGGCGCGCCGTCCCGGGTTTCACACCGCGGCGGCAGACTCGCCCGAAGAAATTGGGCACCGACCGCGCTCATCGAAATCGCCGGCCAACTCGCCCTTCTTTGTGCGCGGTGTCGTCCCAACCGACCGATGCCCGTTCGTCTTTCGGTGTCTGCTCTCGTCGGAGGTCAGGGAGAAGGCCGGAGTTGTCTGGTCGGTTATGTAGCCGGTCAGCCCAACAGCTCACTGATGCGGGCAGCCACCGTGGGATCGGCCAGGTACCCGGCGATGCCGTGTCGGTTGCTGGTGAAATTAGTGACTCCTCCGTGGTTTTCGATGGGAGGGTCGGTCGGGAAGTAGCTGTCGTCCAACGGTCGCAACGCGACGATGTCGGCGGGATCGAAGGCGTTTAACCAGCCCGCGAGCTCATGCGGGTAGGTGAGCGGGGCGCGCAGTCGCCGACGGATCGAGGGAATGCCCAGCGGAGAGCCGAGAGTGATGAACCCACGACAGCGGCCCAGGCGCTCGGGCGAACGAAGCACGTTGTATGCCACCACGGTCCCCAAGGAGTGCGCGACGAGAACAAAGGGCGCCGTGGTGAGTTCGGTGGCGACGACCTGGTCTATCGCGCGTTGCACCCCCGCGTTCGTCACATACAGCGAGACATCTCGTAGCCAGAGGTCGATCACCTTGGCGTCCAGGCCCGGGATCCGAGACAGCGCTCGTGCCGCGGCCAGTACCCAGCCCCAGTTCTGCGGGTCACGGGCCTGCACTACACCGAGTTCCGCGGCGATCTGCTCCTCGGTGATGCCGGCCGCGGCCACAACCTCGGCCAGCAACGCGCGCTGGGTCAGCGCATAGTCCGGCGGGCCGCTGCCAGGCCCGCGGGCGGCGATATCGTCGGGCATCCCTTGCTCCACACGCTCGACCAGACCGGCCAGCAGGTCGCCGTAGTAGGCGAAAACGATGTCAGGCAATGCGGCTCGCACCCCGGCCCGATCGAATCCGACCTGGAGCGCGTCAGTCCATTCCGACTGCAGGGCGGCCGGATCCTTCGCTTGTTGCGAGCGTCCGTGTACCAGAACAAGTTTCACGTGATATCCCTCCCGATCAAGGCCTCGTGGGCGAGGCGGACCCCCTCGACGGTGAAGGTCGAATAGAGGGCAGGCACCAGATAGCGAGAAAGTGTCCGGTGATAGGGAACTGCGAGCTGACTGTTCTCCATGAGCAGCCATCCTCGGGTGAACATCGGTACGAACGGATGAGCGGCATTGCTGCTGATAACGTCGTCGATGTCTATCTCTGCTTCGGGGTCAGGCGACCGGTCGACCAGCATCGCGAGGTCGAACGAGATGAGGTCGTCCTGAGCGGCCTTGAGCAGCGCGTCTCGCGGGAACTGTCCCCGTTCAGCGGCTCCATATGCGCGAAGAGCCTCCGGGATCATCCGATCAGGAACAGACAGCCGTCGCGGCGGACTCGCGAGGAAGCCTCGATCGGGCTCGGTCCACTCGAAGGGGGTGGCCATATTGCCTTGGAGCGCTGCGTAAGTAAGTCCTGCAAGGTCTCCGTATCGCCCAGGCACCGCAGGCCGGAGGTCGAGGCCACGGCGGGTCGTTCGATAGTTCATGCCTGTGACGCGGCCCTCCGATATCGCCACTACCGCTATCGCTTCGGGGACCAGAGCAACTACAGTGCCGGTGCTGTTGTCGAATTCGACTACCGCGCTGGTAGGTTCGGGCCTGTGCGCAGTGGTGGGAACCAGCTCTACTCGATGGAAACCGCCCCGGAGGTCGGTCCGTTCGGCGATTTCCCATCCGACCGCTGTCACTCCCCGTACCTCGGTGCCCTGCACCACGATAAACGCGCTGTATCCATCTGCCCGCTCCTCAGGGACCTCCTTGAAGCTCAAGAGCTCACGCAGCCCTCGAACTCTGTCGGAGTCTGCTTCGGCGCCGGCGATGAGAACATCTTTCGAGCTGGGGGCATCACCAGTCGACTTGTTCGGTGTGATCTGGCTGGCGACCGGTACGCGCCCCTGACCTGAATCGGGGACAGGTCTTTGCGCGTTGATGTCGACTGTTGCGAAGAACTGCGGCAGGACCGCCTCGGTCCGGACCTCGGGTCGCTGGTCGAGGAGCGGGTCGATCTGTGCGGTCTGGCCGGTCACCGCCTCGATCAGAGGATCCTTCAACGCGCGTGAGGTGACCACGGGAACGGCCGAAGGCACAGCCGTGCCGAACACCGGATTCGGACCGGGGTGAATGTATTCGATGATGTCGCGGGGAGGTTGGTCCAGCACATCGAGTAGACATCGGGTGAAGATGCCATAGCCCGTCCGCGCGCCGTCGGCGATCTCGTAGGCGGGGTCCCCGGGTGCGGTGCCGAAATAGATATCGAGGTCTGCGCTGCGCTGCTGGGGTGTGCCCGGCGGGAAGATACTGCCCCCGGTCATGCCGTAGAACGGAGGGCCGTTGACATAGGTGCGGCACGCGTCGGAGATGAGCACGACGTGCGGTATCCCTGCGCGGCGGGCGTATTCGGCGGTGAGGAGTGCGTTGACCGCCTCGGTATGGTCTGCGGCGGCGTCAGTGAGCAACCACATTTCCGCACCCGGGGCCATGAGCAGTCCGTGCCCGGCGAAGTAGATGATCAACTGGTCATAGATCCGTCGATCCACAAGAGCCCGAACGGAATCGAGGATGTCGCGTCGAGTGACGGCCGACCCGCCGCCGTCGGTGTGTAGTGAGACCTCGCAGCCCTGCAGGGCTGCCCACTCGGCCATCGTTTCTGCTCCCGCCGCTGCTGCCTGCAGCCCGGGCAGAGGTGCGACCCGATCCACCCCAATGGCAACCGCTGCGCGCTGGTACCCGCTCGATGTACTGGCCACGGTGACAGTCTGGTCGAAGTCGCCGACTTTTGCCTGCGGACGAGCTACTCGAAGGCTTCGACCGCCCAGCACGGCAGGCCGATGGCGCCGAGCTGATTACCTTGCCACACAGCTGTATTCGAGTGCTGGAGGATCCGATGCAACCTGCGACGAGTGCGGCCTCGCCACGGCGGCGCACGGCTTGCGGCGATCGGTCTTGCTGAGCCGAGGCGTTGTCAGCGCCCCCCATTGGGTTGCTTGCATTCGGACCGGCGGGCTGATCAGTGGTGCGTGCCTCGAATCGGGCGTCTGACAGAGGCTCGCGAGTTCGTGTCCAAGACCGGGTTAGGGCAGGACTGCCCTATGGCTCCGAGAAGAAATCACTGCGAAATGAACGCCCTGTAATGGCTCCCCTACTTATTTCGGAACGATGCGGTCGCCAGGCCGGCGTCGTTCCGGTCTGGGTGCGGTGACTCCTTTGGCTCCCCATGGTCCTCGAGTCCTTCATAGAGGCCGCGGGCGCCGCAGCCAGACCTGCAACTGACGGCGGATCCGGTTGCCACGGTGTGTCTTCCGGCTCCGCTCTCGGTGAACTGTTGAGATTGTTCGTGGTTCGAGCCCGCCCGCGCGACCAGACACCCTGCTGAACTTCGAGCCGTTCGAGCTCTGATGCAGACCGGTGCCGCGCGGGGTGCGCTGGGATCGTGAACAGCTCATCGGAGGCAAGCCCAACAGGCTCGTAAGTAGGGTGCTGCGCGTTCTCACTCGGGGTCTCGGGCCAGCAGAACGAGTTGATGGAGGAAGATTTGAACCGATACTGCGGAATCGACTGGGCCGAAGGCCATCACGACATCGCGATCGTCGATCGAGAGGGTGAACTGGTGGCGAAGAAACGGATCGACGACGACCCGACCGGCTTCGCTCAGCTGACCGAACTGCTCGCCGATGCCGGTGACACCGCGCAGGATCCGATCCCGATAGCGATCGAAACCTCCCGCGGATTGATGGTGGCCGCGTTGCGCGCAACCGGGCGTCCGGTGTTCGCGATCAACCCGATGGCAGTCGCGCGTTATCGCGAACGACGCAGCCTCGCCAGGGCGAAATCCGATCACCTCGACGCGATGACGCTGGCCAACATTTTGCGCGTTGATGCCCACGTTTACCGGAAACTGCCCGCCGACAGCGAACTCGCCCAAGCGATCACCGTGCTGGCTCGCGCGCAGCAGGATGCGACCTGGCGACGCAGCAAAGCAAGC
>NZ_JBITFL010000027.1:0-22114 GCF_044456045.1 Nocardia sp. NPDC051052 | reverse complement strand
GTCCCGCCCGACTGCGGGCGCGACCCGTTCGAGGTCTTCCCCGGTCTGCCGCCGTACGGCGGTCAGGAACCCACACCCGAGCAGTGGCGGGAACGACTGCTGGCAGTGTGTGATGCGGTCGCTCGCCGCTGTGGCATCGCACTGCCGCCGCCCGGCCGCGACGGGGAACTCGACAGCGCGCGGATCCTTCCCCTGCTCCCGGACAACAACTTCGGGTACCCGGAGCACAACTTCAAGACACCCGTGCCCGACCGGTTCACCTCCCTCGTCGACGCCGCGACACCCGAGCGCCTGCGCCGTGTACTGGCCGCGCAGATGTCGTCACTGGCCGCCGAGACCGGACTCGACACCTATACCGAGGTCACTGCCGCACTGTCCCTGCTGAGCGCGGAGGATCACCCCGGCATTACCGACGACTCTGCCCTTGACCTGCGGCTGCGCCGCGTGCACGCCGAGGCCCAGGTGACATACGCCGACTGGAAGGACCGCGCTGTCTGGCAGGATCGCGCCCTGGCCGCCCGCGCCCTGGCCGAGGCGCTCAACCTGCCAGCCCGGGAATCTCTGGGCTTGGTCGTGGGCTGCCGTCAGGACCCCCGTTGGCGGCAGGAGTTTCGCAAGCAGTTGACCGGCGACTGATTCCTGCGTGATCCTCGGTCTAGTCCGGCAGGGACTGCGATGATCTTTCGCCGGAGGATAGGGCGCTGCGGGCTTTGCCCAGGCCGGGTGAGGTGGCCTTCCGGTCCGCCGAATGCCTACGCACGTTACGCCGGAACGCGATCAGCGAACTCGTGCCTCCTTCCGGCACGCGGCCGAGGCCGCGCGGACGATCGCACTCCTTTGCCGCTGCGCGCGCATCGGCCAACCGCTCAGATCAGCTGAGTTACACGGCCTTCCATCGCACGCACATGCCGAGGACCGGATATTGAGCGACGTGGCTTTTGACGGTGAGCTGACGCGAGATGATGGAGCCCAGTCCTGAGAACCGGGGGAGTACGTGGCTGGTGAGCACGACTGGGATGAAGACGAGTACGTCAAGCCTGTGGCAAGCGAGCGCCGATGCAATGCGTGGGTGTCGGATCGATATGCGCGGTCATCTCGGGCATCCTCCAGCCGTTGACCGTGCGCGGTAGTAGAAAAGGAGCATGAGAAGGCAGGCAGTCATCGTGCTCTATGTGCTTGTGCTGGTAGCCGTGGTGGTCGGCGTGGATGTCTTGTTCTTCAGGCAGCACTTCTGGGAGCGGTTGGTGGTGAACGTCGGCATCGTCTTGGTGTTCGCGGCGTTCTACTTCCGGTTCTCGAAAGGTTCATGAGCGCAGCCGTCCGCGCGGCGCGGCTCACCTACGGTGATGGCTCTCCCACTCCATGGGCAGGGTCAGCCGCTCGGCGGCATGATCACGAACTGACCGCAGCCGGTGTGCTCCTCCGGCGGCAGCGCCTGACGATCACTACCTTGCAGTTGCCGGGCCCCGAGAACTAGCGCTGGCAAGGCCAGCAAAAGCACCAATACGCGCACCCCACCCGCACCGATCATCGGCGCTCGCAGGCCGAATTCCGCGGCGGTAAATCCGCCGACCAAGCTACCCACAGGCATCAAGCCCCACCCCAACATCCGGTAGACGCTATTGACCCGTCCAATCAATTCCGCAGGGATGATTTGCTGCCGGAGGCTGATAGTGACCACGCCGGTGAGGGTCATCGCGAATCCGCACGCGCCCATCAGGACGGCAAGGGCGAGTCCTGACGGTGCTAACCCCATCGCCACGTAAATCAATGCGTTGGCAGAGTAGGAAGCGACCAGCACCGGGATGGCACCGAACTTCTTCGCGATACCGGCGTTCACCAGTCCACCCAGCGCGCCGCCGACACCAACGCCCAACAGCATTAGGCCATAGCCGTGTGAACTCACGTGCAGCGTCTGGGCGGCGAAGAGCACAAGTGTGGAGAACCCCATCTGATTGGCGAAGGTGTTCATGCCCAGTACGACGGCCAACAGTCTGAGCAGCTTGTGTTTACCCAGCCAGCGCAGGCCGCGATCTCTCGGCCCATGGACTGCCGAGTGGTGTGCTCGAGTTTGTGGCGCGGCAACCGCGCGAGCAGCGCCGCTGACGCGGCGAACGATACGGCGTCCAGTCCAAAGGGGAGCACGGCCGCGACCACAAACAAGGCGCTACCCAATGGTGGTCCGAGCGTCGATTCGCCAAGATTCTCCACGACTTGTCGGTTGCCGTTTGCCTTGGGCAGTAGCAAGGGCGTCACATATTGCGGCAGGACGGACTGCGCGGCGTTCTTGATCACCACATCAGCGCTGCCGAGCAGGAAACTGGCGACCACCAGCAAGATAATGCTGGTGACCCTCGTCGCTGCCCAGACTGCGATCGCGGCCACTACTAACGCCTGGACTACTTGTCAGACCTACATCAATGCCACTCGGTCGTAACGATCGATCAGCACGCCCGCAGGTAACGACAGCAGCAACCACGGTAGGAACGTGACCGCCGCGATCAGTGAGATCTGACGGGGGTCGTGGGTGAGGGTGGCCGCCAGCAGCGGCAGGGCCGCCGCGAAGGCCCCGTTGCCCACGGAGTTAACTCCGTTGGCCCACCACAAGCGCCAATAATTCCGTTCGAGCTTGCCAGCGCGCTGTGCAGTGTCCTGGTCATCGCCGGTCGCGCTGGCAGGCTTTGACGTGGTCATCGTGTTACGCCCCCTCGGATCGTTGCGCTGCCGTAAGCCCACGCCCTACCCACTCGGTGTCCGGTGAAATCATCCAGTACACCCTCGCGCCCGGGGGAAACCTTGCGCGTGCACCCCGGTCACGTCGGAATGTTCGAAGCCACAGTAGGATTCGACATCACCGTGCTTCGCGGCGTGCGAAATATCCTGTTCGGCGGCGACGGCCTGTTCCTGGCCGCCCTCACCGGCCCCGGTCGCGTGTGGCTGCAATCGCTGACTGTCACCAACCTCGCGCACGCACTGGTGCCGTATTTACCTGAGCCGAAAGACAATTGATCGCTATTTACCGGTGGGATGGCCGACTGTGGCCAGCGCGGCGGTCCAATCGGTCGCGATCGCGGTCTGCGCCTGCGCGAGCGGCACTTTCCCGCCGCAGACCAGGGTGTGGAGACTGTTCTCCACCTGGTCTTTCGGATTGTTCACGCCGTCTTTGGTCTGATGCCCCGGTGACGGCGGCTCGACCCAGAGGTTGCGCGCGTCATTGGGGTCGCCGCCGAGCTCGAGTGAGATCAGGTGGTCATACTCGGCCTGGCGCGGATCCCCGGTGTAGCTGTAGGACTGGGCGTTCGCCCGCTTCTCCGCATCGGTGATCGCTTGCGACGGGCGAATCGACTTGGTGTACCCGGATTTACAGACCGTGTTCGCCAGATCGGACTGCGTCACCTTCGGATTCAACGCTCCCGGTGTACACGCGGGGTCCGGCAGCGGTTGCCCGGCCGGTGTCAGCCGGGCGTGGCAGCTTCCCGGTGCGGGCTGGGGCGCCACCGTGTAGTTCGTCGGCCCTGGGCCGACCGGAATACCTTCCGCAGGTGGCGCTTCCGACGCTGATCCCGAGCCGGGCGTGGGGCCGTGCGCGGAATTCGTTGGTGTGCAACCGCTAATCGACAACGCGACCGCCAGCCCAGCCACGACCAGATAAGGGAGTCGCCGGGGCGTTAGAGCGAGGCACCGACCGTCCATCGCGCCGGCGTATTGCCCGCTGTTGAAATCCATATCGTCCTCCGGCTCAATTATGCGATAGCCGAAGCAGATTCGCGAGATATCAACTGCGTCGAGATGCCCTAGCCTGGAACGACATTCTCCGGTCCCGGCGGGCGAATTCGCCAAAATCTCCAAGCCCTACTCCGACCCCCGCAAGCTCGCCTACTCGCTCACGCTGCTTGCATCCGCTGCCCTTCGGCGTGCCTCCGGCAAACACCTCCGGGACTAATATCGTCCCATGAGTACCCGACCACGGTGTATCCCAGCATTTTTGGGGCGCCGTGCACGCTCGGCTTCGGCAATCCTCTCCGCTATCGCAGCGGTGCTGTCGATGGTTGTGGTGTCCGCTTCCCCCGTACACGCCCAGGACGACGGCACGTCCACGACCGACGTGTCTTTCTCAGGGGCCGATGGGGTGGTGCTCAAGGGCACCGTCACGGTCCCGGCGTCGAGACACGCATCCACCTCCGCGGTTGTGCCTCTTGGCGACAGCAGGTGTGGAACAGGTCGTCGGCGCCGACTATCCGCTTGCCATCGCGGTCGCGCTGATTATGACATCGGTCATCGTTGTCACGCTGGTGACGGTCCAGATCTGCACCTGGTTGTGGCGCCTGGCCGCGCTGTCCGACCCGCTGACCACACTGCTGAACCGACGCGGATTCGACTACTACCTCCTACGATCGGTCAGCACCAGTCCGTCGGACCGGCTCTACGTGATCAGCACGACACATCCCGGCGGCTACCGACGCCGAACCCCGACCGATGTGTCTCGAGGGGCATGCAGGTCGCCGAGGGTGGCAAACCGCATGGTCAGAGCGAAGGTAGCGCTAGCCTGAAATATTCTGAATGCCCAGCGCCCAGTTCTCATGGATCGACCCGACCGCAGGCTACGCGAGAGAAGGTTCATGTTCTCCCTCATAGGCAAGACGGTGCTAGTCACCGGAGCAACTAAGGGAATCGGTTACGGGATCGCCGAGGTATTCGCGACAGCGGGTGCCGACGTCGCCGTCATCGCTCGATCGAGCGCGGACATCGACCGTGTCGTCACCGAATTGAGCCGTCTCGGTACCGGGACCGTCATCGGTGTGCCCGCCGATGTGTCCATCGCCGAATCTTGCAGAGCGATGGGCGCCGCTGTCGTCGACAGGCTCGGCGGTATCGACGTGGTGTGCGCGAACGCGGGCATCATGCCGCAGGCCCCGATCGCCACGATGAGCCCCGCCGAACTGTCGACCATGCTCGACGTCAACGTGAAGAGCACCATCTACACCGTCCAGGCGTGCCTGGACGCGTTGACCGCTTCCGGCGCGGGCCGGGTCATCATCACCTCCTCCATCACCGGTCCGATCACCGGTTATCCCGGTTGGGCGCATTACGGTGCGTCGAAAGCAGCCCAGCTGGGTTTCATGCGAACCGCGGCCATCGAACTCGCGCCGTGCGAGATCACCGTCAATGCGATACTGCCCGGAAACATTCGCACCGAAGGGCTTTCGGCACTTGGCGAGGATTACCTCGCGAGCATGGCCGCCGCCATTCCGGCCGCAAGACTCGGCACCCCAGCAGATATCGGCCATCTCGCGGCTTTCCTGGCCACGGCCGAGGCGGGCTATATCACCGGGCAGGCCATCGTGGTCGACGGCGGCCAGACCCTCCCTGAATCCTTCGACGCGGTGTCGACGGTCCGGTAATTCCGAGAGCAAGGAGCAGCACGTGCCCGCATTCGATGGCACCCGCGCGGAGACGTCGGTCGACGTCCCCGGGCTGAAGCCTGTCGCGCTCACCGACTCGCAGCGGGCCGCGCTACGCGAACTGGCCCAGTTCCCGCTCCTGGACGCAATCTACGGGCGGCGGTCCAGACGATTCCCGGTCGGCGGACGAATCCCGGCCGGGCCCTTGGCCTTTACCAGCCGCCATGAGGTGCAACCACTCAACGATCTAGAACGCGCCCTAATCCTCAATACCGTCGCCGGCGTGACCGGATGGCATTGCGGCATCAGCCATCATCCCGGCTACGCACCGGCATGGCCCAACTACAATGGCTCGGCCACCGGACGAACCTTCGGCTCCGCCGCGGGCTTTCACACCAGCGAATTCTTCTTCACCGACGATTCCGGCACCTACTTCCTACCGACCCGGGATGCCCTGCCGGACAAGACTTATACCGAGGGTGACGGTGCGACCGAGGCACACCTGAACCGGCTGCTGTCCCGTGTCGTGAAGCTGTCCGACGAGCGCATCCACATCCCCAGGGAAGAACCCTATCTGGAAGGGCATAACACCTGGATCGCGAACTATCCCGGCTCACTGCTGGTGATTCCGGTGGCCGATATCGCCCAGCAGACGCTGGCCAACCTCGCCTTCTTCACCCAGAATGGCTTCGCCATCTATGACGACGTCAACAACCGCCCCATCCCCGGCATCGAAAAATACCGCGACAAGCTGCGTTTCGACGATCCGCTGCCGCTGTCCTTCGTTGAGCAGTACTCACTGACCGAGGCCAGCGCCGAACTCATGGCCGCTGTCCACAACGGGCACCTGCTGCTGGGCGCGATGGGCCTGGGCGGCTGGGCATTCGACGGCATCGATCGACTGGCCATGCTCGGCGCGTCCGGCCGCCCCGACGTTCCCGGGCTCGGCTTCCGCTACGACACCGATCCGCGCTGGGCACTGCCCAACCCGACCGGATTGCCTGGCGTATTCGAAGGTTTCTGCCGTCCGCATCACCCGTCCATGGCCGACGCCGTCGAAGCCCTCACCGAGCGCAAATTCGGCGTCGGCGGCCCGTATCACCCGGACACCCCCGGCCCGTTCGCCGATAATCCTGGTGTCCGGGCCGCGGCCGCCCCATACGACCTGCGATTCCGTGAGCTCTTGACGCTGCAAGCGACCTATATCGACGAGACCTTCGGGAAGTTTCCCGGCACGGTGCCTGCGATCTGGATCATGAACTACCTGCAGGCCCAGCACATCGACCTCGACTTCTACGACACGGTCCAAACCGAGACCTCGTATCTGTCCACCCATCGGCATCATCAGGATCTCTGGCACCCGACCGATTAGAGCGCAGCACCTTGGCCGGACCGGACTCATTCGGTGAATCGAGGAGCGCCGATGTCCTCGTGCATCCGCCCGGAGTTCACCCACCAGGCGATCGGTGAATCCGGCTTCCGTTGTGCCTGAGCGAAACACGTCGCGCGCAGCCATGCCCGGAACCCCAGACGCGGCCACGATTCCAGCACGGTGTCGATAAAACCGGGGTGGACGTGATCGACTCGGAGACCGTGGGTGTCCATGCCCGAGCCCATCGCTGTCAGAACGACTTCCGGCCGTGGGTCACTCGCTAAGCGGGTCGTGTCCAAGTGCAGGGCGATCGCGTCTTTCACCACTGCGACGCGGACCTCGGGACACCCTTGCGCGAGCAGGAACGACTCCGCCGCGGCGGCGCCTTCGACTTCGAACCCGCGCTGCCCATCGAAACGGTCGGTCAATCCCAGGTCGTGTAGCGCGGTCGAGATGTACAGGATCTCGCGATCGACCTGCCATCCGAGCTTCCGTCCGAGCATCGATCCGAACTGGTAGGCCCGCTGACAGTGATTGAACAACACCTCCGGGGCACTCGTGCGCACCAAATCGGCGGCTACCCGAGCCAACGCTGAATCCGGCACCGGCATCGCATCGATGTCCGACATACTCTCCTCCTTTCGAGGCTCGAAACAGCCGGCAGGTCGGACGGAGCACGTGCTTTCCAGGCAACACCGACGAGCCATGGCCGCTGGCTATGGCCTAGGTGACCGACAGTGCGTTCGATGAAACGAGCGCGGATTCGGGTGGTTGGAGATGACTCCATGGCTGGGCGGCTTCGAGTTGCGCCGCAAGCTGTAGCAACAAGAATTCGCCGCCGAGTCCACCGACGAACTGACTGCCCAGCGGCAGGCCATCCGAAGTCCGGTGAACGGGCACACTCATCGCGGGACGACCGGTGAGGTTGGCCAATTGCGTGAAGGGGACCGGGGCCATGTTCGCGAACACGAAGTCGCGGTAGGACTTGGTGTACGGAACCACTTTGCCCGCACCAACTTTCAGGAGCATCGACAGGGCCGTCTGCAAGGCGGCCGGCATCATCGAGCTACCGACGCGCCCCGGCGGCTCGGCGATGGTGGGCGTCAGCAACAGGTCGTACGCGCCATGGAAATCGGCCAGGGCGCGCGCGTAGGTATTCCATCGCCCGTATGCCTCGACCAGCGACCGTGCGGACAAACCGCGGCCGATCGCGCCCATCAACCGGGTGTCGAAATCGAAGTCGGCGGGCCGTGCACCGGCCAGTCGACACGCCTCGGCAAGGTCGGCTGCGGCGTGCGCCATCCATACAGTCAGGAAGTCCAGCCCCAGCTGTGCGCCATCGATCCGGGGTGCGGCGGGCTCGACGTGGTGGCCCAGCGATTCGAGCAGCACCGCGGTCTGCTCAACGGCGCGTACGGCTTCCGGGTGCACCGGCGTGTCGACCGGGGATTCGTGCGTGAACCCGATGCGCAGCGCGCGCGGGGGCGTGTGCACCGCGTCGGCGTAGGCTCGCCCGCACCGGTGCTCGGGATGCCGCGCGCCCGGATCCGAGCCGCTGATCACATCGAGCATCGCGGCCGAATCGCGAACACTGCGGGACAGAATGCCCTCGGTGGCGGCCCCGTGTACGTAGTCACCTCCGTTCGTTCCGCACGGGACCAGACCGCGCCCGGGCTTGAGGCCGAACAACCCGCAACACGCCGCTGGAATACGGATCGAGCCACCGCCGTCGTTGCCACCCGCCATCGGAACGATGCCCGCGGCGACCGCGGCCGCCGAGCCACCGGACGAACCGCCCGGAGTTCGATCCAGGTCCCACGGATTACGCGTCACACCGAAAGTCCGACTCTCGGTGATCGCGGTACCGCCGAACTCGGGTGTGGTGGTCTTGCCGAAGATCACCAACCCGGCGTCGATCCAACGCTGCACCAGGATGCTGTGCTGATCGGCCGACCTCGAGCGCAGCGGACCGGTGCCGCCCGAGGTCGGGTAGCCCGCGTAATCCTGCAGCAAATCCTTGATGAGAAACGGCACGCCCCCGAACGGCCCCTCCGGCGGCTTCGCCGCGGCTGCTGTGCCTGCGTCTTCCATCAACAGACTCACCGCATTGATTGCGGGCTGGACCTCGCGATAGCGCTCCAGCGCAACCTGTAGCAGTTCCGTCGGATGGACCTCGCCGTCGGCGACCAGGCGAGCCAGACCGACTCCGTCCTGCGCTCGATATTCGTCGTACCGCATAACTCTCCCATTGCTTTGACGAGGCCTTGGTCCGGCTCGCACCCCCAATAGTATTCGTGATTTGCAGTTACATCAACCGATCGGTTCTACTAGTTTCCACCGACGCCGACGAGCTACGATTGCCACCGATGAGCGAGAAACAAGTCGACGGACGCACCCTGCGATACCAGCATCGCCGTCCCGAGTTACTGCAGGCGGCGACCCAGTACGTGCTCGACCACGGCGTGTCGGATCTGTCACTGCGGCCGATGGCGCGTGACCTGGGGGTCAGTCACGCCACCGTCATTCGCCATTTCGCCACCAAGGACGCATTGATCGCCGAGGTGCTGACCACCATCCGCGCCGACTTCGAGGCGCGACTGCTCGCCGAGACCAGCCGCGAAGCCGACTCGGCCACAGCGCAGATCCGCGCGCTCTGGCAACGACTCTGCGAACCGAAAGAACAGCGCCAGTTCCTGGTTCTGTTCGAATTGGTTGCCGCGGCGGGCTATCGGGACAAACGTGGCACACTCCTGCAGCAGACCCTGGTCACCGACTGGATCGCACTGGCGGCCGGCGCCATGATCCACTACGGATGGCCAGCCGAAACCGCCTCGCCAACAGCGACACTCGTGCTCGCACAGATACGCGGACTGCAGATAGACCTCATCACGACCGGCGATCGAGAGCGCGTGGACCAAGCTTTCGAGCTAATGCTGAGCATGCTCGAGAAGGCGAACCCGGCTGCCGACCGGTCCAGTCACAGGTGAATGCGGACTCAGCCGGGTCGTCGCGCAGGGGGCCGAGCACCATGGCTGGCCGCACCCACGGATACCGTTCGCGGAGTTCGCGTTTGAGTACTTTGCCGTTCGCGTTTCGGGGGAGCTCGGCAACGAATTCGATCGAGGTCGGGCATTTGTAGGAGCGAGCCGCTGCCGACAGAAGTCCACGATGGCCGCGGATTCGACGGCCCTACTCGTCACCAGAACGGCGCAGACCGCCTCATCGTGCTCCTTGCCCCGGACACCGATCACCGCGGCATCGATGACGGCAGGATGCTCGAGCAGCACCCGCTCGACTTCGGCGCCGTAGACGTTCTCACCTCTGGCGATGATCATGTCTCGGAGCCGGTCTGCCACGAAGACATACCCCGACTCGTCGACCAGCCCCATATCTCCGGTACGCACCCAACCGTCGGCAGTGATCGTCTCGGCCGTCTCGACAGCGCGACCGAGATACCGGCTCATCCGGCTCCCGGTACGGAACCACAGCTCTCCGTAGGTGTTCGGCGGCCGGTCCGTGCCGTCGTCGAAGCTCAACACGCGCTACTGATCCAGATGATCGAAACCTTCCAGGAAGTCGGCTGACCGTCCTGTGCTTCCGAGGCGAGGAACGCCGGCGCGCGTGTTGAGTGACTCGGCAGCTACCGCGCGGCTGGGGGCAGGAGCCGGCCGCTGAGGACGGGACGGTTGTCGAGGTCATCAGAGGCACCCCGATGCCGAGGTTCTCTGCAAGCCTGTAGAACATTCCGCGCGGGACTCCAAGGGGCCCTATTCGTGTTCTTCGGGTCGGGCGCCGAGGGCCTGTTGGCATCTCGGTGTCGAAGCGGTGCGAATCGCTGCCTGTCCGTGCGGAAGCTGTCGGTGGTGTCGAGTCCGGTGATGAGGCGGCCGTCCACGGCGTACCGGAACACCACTCCCGGTTTCTCGCTGGCGTGCAGCTCCAGTGCCGCGGCGATGCTGCGGGCCCAGGCAATGCCGGTATCAATACTGCCGCCGACCACAAACACGTCCTGCACGATGCCCTCGCTCAGTTGCCGTGGCCCTCGCAATGGCGGGTTGGGCGGAAAGTGTTGGTGCGCACTGATTCCGGAGGCGGCACCCACGAGCTCCTCGACTACTGCCACCGCCGCCGATTGCAATACTCGATCGGGTTCACCCTCACCGACGACATCGTCACAGCCATGGCCACCCACCTGCTCCCTGGTGATTGGACCCCGGCCTACGACGCTGACGGCGAGGTCCGGCCCGGCGCGCCTGGGTGGTCGAGGTCACCGAGCTGACCGGATGGCCGCCCGGCATGCGGCTCATCATCAGGAAAGAAAAAGACAAGGCCCCGTCCTGGTGCTCAGCTGCGGTTCACCGACCGCGACGGGTTGCGGTTGACCGCATTCGTCACCAGCGCCTGCCGCGGGTCAGCTCCCCGATCTGGAGCTACGCCACCGCTTTCGGGCACGCTGCGAGGACCGGATCAGAAACGCGAAAAGACACTGGCCTGCGCAATCTTCCGTTCCACAATTACGACGCCAACCGCATCTGGCTCGCCCTCGTCGCGCTCGCGATGGACCTGACCGCATGGATGCAAACCCTCGCCTTCCACGATCACCACGCACGCCGCTGGGAGCCGAAAACCCTACGGCTGCGGTTGTTCTCCGCAGCGGGGCGCCGCCCGCCATGCCCGCAAAACCCGGCTACACCTGGCCCGCCACGACCCCTTCACCGACCTACTCACCGCCGCCGCAGCATGTCTGCAACCCGGCTGCCCCACTGGCCACCGTCCCTGCAATCAAGCCAACCCGCCAGTGGAGCCCGGCAGTCAGCCCGCTGCGCGGGCTGACTGCCCACATCCTGGGCACTACGATTCAAGCAGCAATCCAAAACCCGACAGGCCAGCACATCAGCCTCGCGAAAGATCGAGGCTAGGTGTGTCCATGGATTGTGGTGTCCCCGATGAACATCGAACTCGGTGAATCCAAGGACTGTTCAGGACTTCTGCAGAGAGAAATACATCCGCTTGACATCTCTATAGGCGATTGGTATCGAGACGCGCCATTCGGTCACCTGTGCGCGACATAGCGGCGGTATTGTCACGATTCGGTGATGTGCCGCGATAGTTAAACTTTCATGCTCTAAGTAGGAATTGGTGCTGCTGCGTATTCGGCGCCCAACGGGAGTGTTTCACCTCCGGGCGCGGCGCATAAATTCTCGGTGGAACGAACAGCCGGGGGAACGATACCTGTCGGGTGGCCGCCATTGTGCGCTGCGCAGGTCGGCACCGAAATCGCGGAGTTTTCCTGTTCGAACCGCAACCGCGCAGTATTCTTCGAACAGCTCCATACTCAACGTTTCTACCTGGGACTATCGCGATTCTGCCGCCACGGGTAATGCCGAGTAGGTCTGGTGAGCTATTCGGAAGGCCGACGCTTGGCAACGCTCGGTGCATTGATTTCGGTGGTGCAGCTGACACAGGTCGCGATGTCGACCACCAATTTCGCGCTGATGGGGACATTCCGGCCGACTGGAGAATCTTTCCAGTCGACCTGTCGCATAGCCCGCAACGGAGTGCTGCACTCACTCGACGGACAGCAGGGCCGCCAACGTGCTGCCGAGCGAGGCCTGGACGCTGTCGAACAAGGTGTGCCGGCCAGTTTCGGCGTGCCAGCCTTCGGATAGCTGCCAAATCTGTTGTCGTCCTGCTGGTGCCAGCCGGACGGGGACGGCGAATCTCGGCTTGATTTGTGCGGCATGCTCGTTTGATCCATTTCGCGAGCGTGCCGAATGCCGCTGCGCGGATTGAGAACCGTCAACGTCGGAAGTGACCCCCGCGAAGGGTCATATAGCGCAGGGCTGAAGTGAGGGCGTGCGAGCAGTAGCCAGAAATGGTCTCACGATCTCTAGTTGGCGGGACTTCATTCGACGTTCGGGTTGCGTTTACTTCCAGTTGGCAGCGACCGCACTAACGTGAGGAGTGCGGCACAGGCGGCTTTGAGATTTCCACGAGATGTAATTATCTGTACCGCAAGTCATTTGGCCTAGTATGGTCACTTAGGGGAAGGGGTCATGTGGCTGTAGATATGCGAGACCGGTATGACTATTGCGTGATCGGGGGTGGAGCGAGCGGGCTTGTTGCCGCGACTGAGCTCGCACTGGCCGGTTACTCGGTGCTGTTGTTGGAGGAAGGCGGGCACGTCGCGCCCGGAAGTGATTTAAGTACTGTGGAAGTGGCGTGGCAGAGGGCTTTAGCGCCGGGGGATCCGTCGCGGACGGCCAACCCGTGGACCGCTCGTGGGCTCGGTGGTGGAACGATGTTCTTCGCCGGGATCGCGTTTCGATATCGTGAGCTGGACTTCGATGCGGGTCCTTTTCTGGCTGATGACGCGTTGCCCGCGAAATGGCCGATCGATTACTACGCTCTGCGAGGCTGTTACGACGAGATGGAACGACGACTCGGCGTTGCGCGGGCAGGCGATGACGACCCATGGCAGCCGCCCTCGGCACCTGCTCCGATGCCCCCGCACGATTATGACGATCGGGGCACCCTGATCGCGAACGCGGGTGCGCGAATAGGACTCTCACCGTTTGCGACCCCGCTGGCAATCAATTCCCGCTCCTTTGATGGTCGGCCCGCCTGTACCAGATGCAGTACCTGTACCGAGCGCGCGTGTCCTAGCGGGGCGAAAGGTGATGCGATACAAGGGATTCTGAATCGGGCGAAGACTACGGTGACTATCCGTACCGGCGCTCGCGCGCTCCGTTTGATCGGTGGGCGAAATCATCGCGTGGATGCGGTCGAGTGGATCGACGTCGCGGCGGCTCGACGCACGACAACGCGCGCGGACAATTTCATCCTGGCGGCCAACGCAGTCCAGACCGCGAGGCTGCTGCTGGTATCGACCGAGCCATGGGCACCTGAAGGAATCGGCAACAGCTCTGGCTTGGTCGGTGCCGGACTGTCGTTCAAGCTCAGCTGCTACCTGAGTGGTCGAACGGACTACCTAACTGAATCTACTTTTGGTGGGCCGCATTCCACCGTCGCATTCAGCGACTACTACCTGCATCCAGACGTACCGGGGTTGCTCGGCGGTACGATCTATCAAGCGAATCCGGTACTTGGCACCGATACGAGTTCGCTGCGCCTGCATGTCCTGGCAGGCGACCAGCCCATGGAGCGCAACCGTGTCCGGCTTGTCCGCGCGCGAGACGAATTCGGCATGCCCCGGGTGATGATGGACTACCGGACTCATCCACGCGATGCCGAGCGACTGAGATTCCTGGCCGAGCGTGCGGCGGATATCTTGCGTACGGCGGGAGTGCACCGAATTCGGTTCGAGCCCACTGAGTTCCATCGGGGGAGTCGTCACCTGCATGGCACCTGCCGTGCAGGTGATGATCCACACGACTCGGTGACGGACCGGAACGGCCGACTACACGACATCGACAATGTCCATGTGGTTGATGGAAGCGTGCTCCCCTTCGCTGGAGGGGTGAATCCGGTCCTGACGATTCAGGCAAACGCACTCCGGATCGCGCGCGAACTGATCGGCCGAGATCGACCTGAGGCAACCCCTTCCATCGAATCGCCAAACCTGCTGATGCCAACCTACTGAGGGAGATTCGCCATGCCGACAATGTCTTCACTACTCGAGCGCGCCCACGCAGTGACCACCAGCCGACGCTGGGACTTGGAGAAGCGCTTTCCCGTCGTCGCCGATCGTGCCGAGGGCTGCCATGTATGGGACACCGACGGAAACCGCTACATCGACTACACATCATGCAGTGGCGCCGCGCCGCTGGGCGTCGGGCATCCGGCGGTGCTTGACGCCGCCATCGCCGCTTTGCGTACCGGGGGAATCGTACCGGCCACGCTTTCCCAGGCCCGGATCGAGACCGCCGAACAACTGCTGCCGCTGTTCCCGTTCGCCGATCGGGCCCGGTTCTTCCGCACCGGATCGTGCGCGACGACAGCTGCGGCACGCATCTGCCGGGTGCAGACCGGACGGCGTCTCCTGCTGACCAGTGGTTTTCACGGCTGGCACGACTGGCATCTGCAGTCGGCGTTCGGCGGCCTGCCCGACCGTGACCCGGAAACCATCGACTTCGGATACGACCTACAACGGCTCGCTGACTTGCTTGCCGACCGGTGGAACGATGTTGCCGCCGTTTTCGTAACTCCCGAGGTCAACTTCTTTCCGCACGCGTATCACGTGGAGTTGGCGCAAGTGGTGCGCGGTCATGGATGCCTACTCGTGCTGGACGAGGTGATGACAGGATTCCGCTATCGCCTCGGCGGCTACGCGGTCGCCGCCGGGCTTCAGCCGGATCTGATCACCCTGAGCAAGGGGCTCGCAAACGGAATGGCGCTGTCCGCTGTGATCGGCCGCGCCGAAGTGTTCGAGGGCGCTGAGCCGGCATACCTCGGTTACACCTACCAACGAGAAGTGACACCCTTTGCTGCGGCGACGGCGTCGTTGCGGGCGTTCCGCACCGAGGATCCCATCGGCAGGATGCACGACGCGGGCCGCGCGCTGATCTCGGGATTGAACGACCTTTTCACGCGAATGTCGGTTCCTGCGATAGCCTTTTCCTGGCCCTCGATGTTCCGGGTGTTGTTCCGCGACAACGGAATCGGCGAGAGCTTCTACGCAGGATTGCTGCGCCGCGGTGTTCTCATGGAATACGGAGGCGTTCACATGATTTCGGCAGCGACCTCAACGGAAGACATAGCTCTCACCTTGGCGGCCGCGGAGGACAGTCTGATAGAGGTCCTGCGGACGGCGCGACCGACGCTGGGCGGGACCGACCTCACCGATGCGGATGCCCATATGTTAGCCGTGCGTGCGTTTGGCGCGACCTCGGAAACAGCCGCGAAGTGGTGGCCCGGTTATACGCCGCAAGGCGAGTGATGTCGCATACCGATCCCGCATAACACGTTGTTCATGTAGAGCTCTGAAGATATGGAGGTCGAGGATGTCGACCGCGCGGCCGATGATCGGCGAATGGCGAACAGCGCTGTGGTCGGTTCGGCTGATGTTCTTTCTGACGGGCCTGCTGTTCGCGACGTGGGCTGCGCGGACGCCGACCATCAAGGAGCAGTTTCACCTCGACGAGGCGGGCTTGGCGATCGCCTTCGCCGGCTTGAACATCGGGGCGGTGCTGGGTCTGCAACTCGGCAAGGTGGTCACACTGCGGTTCGGTAGTCGCGCCACGCTGCGGGTTACCATGCCACTGTTTGCGGTAACGCTCTCGGGGCTGTTGGTGGCTCGTGATCTTGCTGTATTGACCGTGGCTGTCGCGGTTTTCGCGATTGCCAACAGCGTCGTCGATGTCGCGATGAACGCGCACGGTGTCGCGGTCGAAAAGGTGAGCGCGCAGCCGTTGTTGTCGGGTATCCACGCCTGCCACAGCCTTGGCATGATCGCCGGGGGATTGGCGGGTGCGGTTGCTGAGCGGGCACATGTCGCGCTGACGGCACATTTCGTTGCTGTCACGGTGGTCGTAGCCGCAGTGGCAGGTATCGGTGCGCGCCGGTTGCTGCCGTCGTCCACCGACCGAAGCACACCCGATGAGCACGCTACGCGACGGAGTCCGTGGCGCTGGCCGACGCGACTGATCGCGCTCGGATTACTCGCGTTCTGTGTGGCCTTAGCCGAAGGAGCGGCCAACGAGTGGACCGCCGTGTACATCCACGACGTGACCGGCGCCAGCACTTCTGTCGCGGCAATCGGATTCGCGGTGTTCGCGGGATCGATGTTCGTAGGTCGACTCCTCGGCGACCGGCTCGTCACCGCGTTCGGTCCGGCCCGGCCATACCTGATCGCCACCCTGACCGCTGCCATTGGCATGGGGATCGCCCTGCTCATCGGTGGCACGGTTCCGGCGTTGATCGGAGGGGCGCTGTTCGGTCTCGGCATCTCCTTCACCCTCCCGGTGACCTTCGCCGCAGCGGGATCGGTGGCGGAAATGAGCCCCGCTCAGGCCATCGCCAATATCTCGATGCTCGGTTACCTCGGCTTCTTCACCGGTCCGGTCCTCATCGGCGCAACCGCCCAGAATTACGGCCTCGCTATTGCTTTGGCCATCCCCGTGTTCTTCATGGCGCTGGCTGCATGCGGAACCCCAGCCCTCCGACGCTCGGCCGACAAGGTGGTCATGGTGTGACACGATCCGTTGATCATCGACCTCGATGCCACCCTGACCGACGCGCACTCGGAAAAACAGCACGCGGCACCGACCTTCAAGCGGGGCTTCGGTTTCCACTCGCTGTGACCTTTCATCGACCACGGCCAGGTCGGCACCGGCGAGCCCGCTGCGGGGCGGGCGTTCAGTCACCGCAGACACTGGCCGACGACCGAGTTAGCGAACATTCTCAACTGCCGATGAGCGAGCGCCAATTCGAGTCATGCAGGCCTCCGCTTGACATAAGCTCACTTGATTCCTGACGGAAGACCGGAACTTCCTGCCGAAATCAGGCGGGCTGTTCTCGTTGAGGCAGGCCACCGATGTGTGATCCCGACTTGCCCGCCAGACACCGGTTGAACTGGCGCATATCAGCCCTGGGCAAAGGTCAGGAACCACACCTTCGGCAATCTCATTGCGCTGGGCCCGAACTGCCACAAGCGATTCGACCACGGTGACATCGACCGCAAGGCCATGGTCCAGTACAAGGCGAATCTCGACATCCTCAACTTCCGATACACAGACCTCGAACGACAGCTGCTGAGCCTTTATACGCAGGTGGCATAATACAAAAAAGAGGGCGCAAAAATATCGCGACGAAGTTGATATCCGGGCTTTCCGGAATGTCGAAGTCGATATCTGGGATCTCCGGAAGGCCCAGGAACGGCAGGGGGCCGATTGGAGCCCGGAGCAGATAGGACTTCAGGACGTGGCAAGAAGGGTCCGATCTGGCAGGATCCGGATATACGCACCAATGGCGTTTACGAACATTCTCGATGATGGACTCATAGAATTCCGAGACATCTCCGGCCGCAACCTCCTCGTCGAACAGGAGTCGCGGATGAACTCACAACGGGTCGAGCTCACCGAGAAGGGCCGTGAATTCGGCTTTCGGTCGGCATGGTTATCTCGGGCTGTCCACGACGCGGCGGCGATCGCGTGAATGTGCGACTCCCGTGAATGCGCGGTCTATGCCGATGTGCGTGCCTGGGCGAACCGCGCGGAACTGTTCTCGGGGTCGAAGTCAACGGATAGTGGTCAGGTCCATTGATCCAATGGTCGTTCGATCGGGGCAGGTCGATCGCCGCGCAGCCCGCATCGGACGGCGACTAGTTCGTGCGGCCGGCCGACTGTCCAGGCGTCGCACCACAGTTCGTGGGGGGCGATTGCGCCATAGGCGCGGGCCGCGGCGACGGTGGCGTCCGCCATGGCGCGGCCGACAGACTTCGTGGGAGGGTATTTTCGAGTTCGTACCGTCCCGTCCTCAACAATGGACAGTCCACAGCTGATCGCGGAAAACCAGCCGTGCGCGATCACATCGGAGGCATCCACGCCGACCGCCCAGCCGATTTCGATGATGTCCGGGAGAAGGCGCAGATCGTCGGCGAGCGAGGTGAACAACAGCGACAGATTGAGGTTGAGCTCCGAAAAACTGTCAGCGCACCACGCGGGCTCTGCCAAGTTCCCGATATAGGGCCGTAGTCCGCGCCTGACGTCGGGCCGTAGATGCCACCGCTCACCCGGCTCCGGGCCGATCCCGTCACAGTATTCCGCCCAATTCGCGGCCCGATCTTCCAGCCAGTTCTGCGTAGGCTCCGTCGGCGACAGGCTCAGCCCGATCGCCATCTGGTCCGTCTTGGCACCCCACCACACGTTCCCCCAGTAACGGCGCGTCAGTCTCACCGTGACGGCATCATCGATCCACGCTGTGACCAGTGCGGTACCGCCGGCGATCAGATTCGGAGCACCTAGCGATGACCGGCATGCCTCGAACACGGCCCGGTACAAATCGTCGCCCGCGCGCCCCGACATCGGCTGCTTCAGCTCGAGTTCGCGAAACTCGCCATAGCCGTACGGCTTGTACAGATCGCCCGGATCATCCTTGATATTCAGCGACAGGCCCTCCCCGATCGAGAGCTCGAGCGCCCGATGAGGTGTCTTGTCGAACGGTAGTTCGAGCCCGGTCAGCACGGATTCGATCGCGTCACGTGACCATGCGCCGGGATCGGACCCCACGAGCCCGCAAGCCAACCGGACGAAGCGAACCTCGTTGTCGGTCAGCTGTTTTCCCGCATTCGCCCACTCATCGGTGTGTCCACGGCGGCATTCTGCCCAATGCCGCTGAGTGAGCTGGTTCGTCAGTATCAAATCGATGGTGACCCCGTGTGACAAGCCGACCACGAGGTCCTCGACGACCCAGCTCGGGCCATTGCGATGACAGATCCACTCTCCCGTCGGGTCGCCCCACGCGTCGCGGAACGCTGCGACCGCCTCTGCGAACGTAGCCGCACCGGGCGCCCCGCAACCACACCCGTCGGCGGTGATCGGAAGGATGACGGTGTCGAGCCGATCTTCTTGCAGCTGAAACGTCGCCACCGCATCCTCGACAGCAAGCCAGGACCGCGCCCACCACAGAGTGTCGTCGTGCTCGGCTGGAATCGGCTCGTCCCACCCCAAATGGGCGCATAAGCCCTCGACATCACCTGCCCGCCAAGTCCAGTCGAAGTCACCCACAGCGCGCACGACCTCGACCGCTCCAGCAAGATCCACCCGCAAATCATCTGACACACAACGACTCTAGCCACCCGGAGTCGACTCGCTGCCGAGTGCCCGCAGAGCGGTCTGGATGGCGAATGTCCGTGCCGCCACACGGTTACGCTCAGCCGTGACCGACTCCGCCCATCGCCAGAGCGTGCGTTAGGCCGACCAGCCTTGCCGCACGAATTAACTTCCTGTGCAGCAGGATTGGGCTTGTATGCTGCGCGTGAATCCGCGAGCGATCCGCGACCCCGAACCTGATGAGTGAGGATAGCTATGCCGAACCGGGACTCGACCTTCAATCCGATCGGATGGGAACCGGTGGCCGTAGCCGCGCGGGGAGGGCACCGGGGGTCTGGACGAAGGCACTACTGCCCATTGAATGCGGGAGGCTACGCGACGAGGACACTGTCCACAACGCAAACGCACTGGTCCCGCCCCACGACTACGATCACGACTCAGAGGAACATAAGTTCGATGCATGGCCGGAGGAGTTCAGCCCGTCACTACGCCGGGTCGTAGAGCCTCCGATGCCGGTTGTCGCCGACCTGGGACTAGCGGTTCCGACGCAGCGCGCAACCTTCGGCGCAACGAAGTCGGTGCCCCTGCGGGTCGGCGCGGGAGGCTTGCGCCTGGCCGGAAACGTGCCCGGACTTGTTGCACGCCTGGGCACGGGCCTGGAACGGGGTGTGGCTGGGGCTAGTCGAGTTCACGGCCCCTACCGGCAATGGCCGCGGCAAACTCGTCTTCCGGCAATGGTGCCCCGAGCACTCTCTGACACCGCCGTCCAACCCAGTCGGCCAAGACGATCGTCGTCTTGGTCGACACGAGCGGTAGCTGCGAGAGTCTCGGTCGTCGGAGACGGAGGAATTGTGCGACAAACGAATTCATGTGCTCCACCGGTTAGTAATGCAACGACACTTGTGGTGTTTGTGCTGGTAGATCTGGTGTGTGGTGTTGGATCGTGTTGTGGCCGAGTTGGGTTCGTTGATCAGCAGGGTTGGTTCCCGGTTCGCGCGGTCCGAGCCGAGGGCTCGGGCGCGTGATTACGTGTCGGGGCTGGTTGCGGGCTTGGAGCGTAAGAACGGGTGGACCGTTGCCGAACATGCTGGTGAGTCGGGCCCGCAGGGGATGCAGCGGTTGTTGCGGAAGGCGGACTGGGATGTCGACGGGGTCCGTGACGATGTGCGTGATTTCGTCGTGGAACGCCTGGGTGACCGCGAGGCTGTGATCGCTGCCGACGAGACCGGTTTCCTGAAGAAGGGCGTGAAATCGGCTGGGGTGCAGCGGCAATACTCGGGCACGGCCGGGCGTATCGAGAACTGCCAGATCGGGGTGTTTTTGGCGTATGCGTCCAAGCATGGACATGCGTTGATCGACCGGGAGCTTTATCTTCCGCAATCAGTGGACCACTGATCGGCAGCGTTGCCGCGACGCCGGTATCCCCGACGAGGTCGAGTCCGCCACCAAGCCACGGCAGGTGATCGCCCTGCTCGAGCGGGTGTTCGCCGCGCGGGTACCCTTCGCGTGGTTCACCGCCGACGAAGCCTACGGCCAAGCGGGTTATCTGCGTGACTGGCTCGAGGAACGCGATGTGTTCTACGTGATGGCCACTCGATGCGACCATCAGATCACCACCCGCGCCGAGCGCACCACCCGCGCCGAGCGCACCGCCCGAGCCGACGCGCTGGTCGCAGAGTTCCCCGCTTCGGCGTGGCAGCGGCTTTCGGTCGGTGCCGACGTCCACGGGCCACGCGAATTCGACTGGGCACGCCGCCAGATCGATGGCACCTGGGCACGCGGGCGTGGACACTGGCTGCTGGCGCGGCGCAGCATCGCCAATCCGAACGAGATCGCCTACTACCTCGCCTACGGCCCACACAACGGCCGACTGGTCGATCTGGCCTTCACGGCGGATCCAGATGGCACATCGAGGAAGCGTTTCAACAGGCCAAAGGCGAGGCCGGGCTCGACCACTACCAGGTCCGTTCCTGGCGAGCCTGGTATGCCCACATCACCCTGTCAATGCTTGCCCTGGCCTGGTTGGCTGCATCCAAAGACGTTGCCGCAAAGGGGGATTCGCCGACAGTGATGCAGACATGATCGCGCTGACACTACCGGAGATCCGCAGGCTACTCGTCGCTTTCGTGCTCACCCGCCACCATGACCCCACCCACACCTGGGCCTGGTCGAGATGGCGACGCCGCAGCCAATACCAAGCTCGACTATCCCACTACCGACGCCGCGGACACCCACTCACCCGAGTGTCGTTGCAGTATTAAGCCCTCAGCGGGCCGATTGAGGCCCGCCCTGTATCGAACGTCCTGTCATCAGCGTAAGTCGTTTTGTGTCAAGCGGTTCGGTCGGTGCCTCGTCCGTCGTCGTCCCTGCATAGCGGTAATGGGGTTGATCCCAACAGCGCGTAATCGGGTTGAAGGGACGACGGGCGGGGCTGCCCATGATGACAGGCGAGATCACGGTGTGTCTCGATGCCGCGTGGGGCTCGCCCCGACCGACCGCTCGATGACCGGTAAAAGGCTCAGGCGGCCACCGGGTTTGGGAGATTTGGTGGGCGTGTTCCATGGGTTGCGGTGTGGGGATCCCAGCGCTGTCCGGTGGTGATGACGGCG
>NZ_JBITFL010000026.1:0-27355 GCF_044456045.1 Nocardia sp. NPDC051052 | reverse complement strand
ACAAACACCGGAAAACCCGCACACAACTCCCGCCCCATCCCCAACCACTGCCCACCCTGCCCCGGAAACACCAACACCGTCTTCCCCGAACCCGAAACACCCTCCCCAGACACCACATTCACATCCGCACGCCCCTCAGACAAAGCGGACAAACCCGAAAGCAACCGCTCCCGACCCACCCCCGAAACCACCCCACAATGCTCAAACCGCGACCGCCCCAACAACGACCACCCCACATCCGACACCGACACCCCAGCACCGGAACCCTCACCCACAAACCGCGCCAACCGCTCCGCCGACGACCGCAACGCTTGCTCAGACCGCGCCGACAACACCCACGGCACAACCCCACCAACAACCGAATCCAACCCCGGTGCAGAACTGTTCGGCTCCGCGTCACCCTCCGGCGCCTGCTCCAAAATCACATGCGCATTCGTCCCACTGATCCCGAACGACGAGACACCCGCCCGACGCAAACCTCGCTCCGGCACCTGCCACAACCGCTGTGCGGTCAACAACGACACGGCACCCGAAGACCAATCCACATGCGAAGAAGGCGCATCCACGTGCAACGTCTTCGGCAGAACCCCGTACTGCATCGCCAGCACCATCTTGATCACACCAGCCACCCCAGCCGCCGCCTGGGTATGACCAATATTCGACTTCAGCGAACCCAACCACAACGGCCGATGCCGTTCTCGGCCATACACATTGATCACGGCCCGGGCCTCGATCGGATCACCCAGCCGGGTACCGGTGCCGTGCGCCTCGACTGCACTCACATCCGCCGGCTTCAGACCAGCGTCGCGCAGCGCATCCGACAACACGCTCTCTTGGGCAGCGGCGCTGGGGGCCGTGAGGCCGTTGCTTGCGCCGTCGTGATTCATTGCCGTGCCCCGGACAACGGCGAGTATGGGGCGCCCCGCGTCGAGTGCAGACGATCTCCGCTCCACGATCACCAAACCGACGCCCTCGGCCCAAGCCGTGCCATCGGCCGATGCGGCAAACGCCTTGCAGCGGCCGTCCGGGGAGAGGCCGCCCTGGCGGGCGAACTCGATGAACATGCCCGGTGTTGTCATCACCGTGACGCCCCCGGCCACCGCCATATCGCACTCACCGGCGCGCAGCGCCCGGCAGGCCAGATGTAATGCCACCAGCGACGACGAGCACGCGGTATCCACTGTCAGTGCTGGACCAACGGTACCCAGCGTGTAGGCGATCCGCCCTGAGGCAACGCTGGTTGCGGTGCCGGTGAGTACGTATCCGGCTGCGTCTCCGGCTGCCTCGTGCATCCGCGGGCCGTAGTCCTGCGCCATTGCTCCGACAAAAACGCCGGTTCGGCTGCCGCGCAGTGAGGTGGGCGCGATGCCCGCCCGTTCAAACGCTTCCCAGGTTGTTTCCAGAAGCAGTCGTTGCTGCGGGTCCATTCCTTCGGCTTCACGCGGTGAGATGCCGAAGAATTCGGCGTCGAACTGGGCGACGTCATCGAGGAATCCGCCCAGATAGTCGTCGGTCAGACCGGTCGCCACCTTGCCGCTGCTATTCCAATGCCGATCCGGGGGTGCCGAACCGACGGCTTCGAGCTCGCCGGCGACCAATGCCCACAGCTCTTCGGGCGTCTCGATACCGCCCGGTAGGCGACAGGCCATTCCCGTGATGACAACGGGGTCCTCGGGCCCGTGGAGGGCCGATCCGGAACCGTACGACGGTTCTGCGGAAGGTCCGCCTTTCAGATGATCGGCCAACTGTCTTGGGCTCGGATGGTCGTACACCACCGTTGTGGGCAGCGCAGCGCCCGCGGCAGCGGCGAGCCTGCGACTGAGCTCCACCACGGCCACTGAGTCGAAGCCCAGGTCCCTGAAGCTCTTATCCGGATCGATCATCGCCGGACTCGAGTGCCCAAGGATGGCGGCAGCTGTCGCCTGCACCAGGCCGAGCTGCTCCCGGTGGGGTATAAGTCCGAGCACGGGTTCCGGTCCTTGCCGCTCGACCTCGGCTGTGGCATCGGCGGACCAAGACCGAGCCTGCCGGGGGGCAGCTGAGAGCCGGTGCGAAGTGCGTTGAAAGGGATAGTGCGGCAGACGAATTCGACGTCCCCCGGCACCCGGAAGCTTCGTCCAGTCGATCATCGCGCCATGGACATAAGCCTGCGCGATGGCGCTGAGGAAGCGTGCCGGACCTCCGTCACCACGGCGCAACGTCCCCATTACCAACGCCTCATCCGCACCGTATGACGCGACGGTGTCTCCGAGCGCAGCGGTAAGCACCGGGTGCGGGCTCACCTCGATGAAACGCCGCATGTTCGAATCGAGCAATGCCCTGGTGGTGGCTTCGAATTCCACCGGTGACCGGAGATTTCGGAACCAGTACTCGGCATCCAGTTCCGCGGTATCGAGCACGGTACCAATGACGGTGGAGTAGAAGGGGATTGCTGACGAGACCGGTTCGATGTCAGCAAGATCGCTGAGCAGTCGCGTGCGAATGACATCGACATGCGCGGTGTGGGAGGCGTAGTCCACTGCCACGGCGCGCACCCGAATGCCCTCTGCGGCACACTCATTCATGAACTGGCCGAGTGCATCAGCGCCGCCTGCCACAATGGTGGTGTCGGGGCCGTTGATTGCCGCGATACCGAGTCGGCCCTGGTACGACCCGAGGAGCTCGGACACCGCGGACTTCGACAGTTCCACTGATGCCATGCCACCGGCGCCGGCCATCGCGGCAACCGCACGACCGCGCAGGACAACGATTTTCGCCGCGTCTGCCAGTGTCAGACCTCCGGCGACGTGTGCCGCTGCGACCTCGCCCTGGGAATGTCCGGCAACGGCAGCCGGCTCAACTCCCGATGCCCGCCAGAACGCGGCCAGCGAGACCATCACGGCGAATAATATGGGCTGTACCACCGCAACCCGTTCCAGTTGCTCGGCCACTTCGGGCGAGCGGAGCACATCCAGTACCGACCAACCGGCCTCGGCTGCGATTGCGCGATCACAAGCTGCCATCGACTCGGCGAAAACACTGTCGGTGCGGAGCAGGTCGAGTGCCATGCCGGGCCACTGGGATCCTTGCCCCGGAAATACGAAGACGGTACCCGAGTCGATGGCCCGGCCCACCGCGAGATTTGCGGCGGGCATTTCATCGACGCAGGCCTGCAAACCATTCGTCAAGTCGTCGAGGTTCGCCGCGACAATCACCGCGCGATCCGACAGGGCAGCTCGCGTTGTCACCAACGAGTAACTCAAATCCGCCAGAGACTGGTTGGGACTATCCGCCAGCCAATGCACTAGTTGACGGGCTCGTGCGCGGAGGGCACTTCTTCCCACGGTGGATACGGGAAAAGTCAAGATCCGGCATGATTCCGCCGCATCGGTCTCGTTGATCGAATCGGCCGGCTCGTCCGATACCGCGCCGATCGGTTCCCCGAGCACGACATGACAATTCGTTCCACCCATCCCGAACGAACTGACTCCCGCTATCAATGGCAAATCCATCCGAGGCCATGGCCCCGTCGTCTGCTGCACCCGAATGCGCAGATTCTCGAAATCTATATCCGGATTAGGCTTTTCGAAATTCAAGCTGGCCGGAATCGTACGATTAGCAATGCTGAGAGCCGTCTTCATGAAGCCGGCAATACCACCCGCACCATCCAGGTGGCCGATATTTGTCTTCACCGATCCGACCCGGACACAATCGCCCGGACGACGAACGGCTCCGATTGCGGTCGCCTCGATGGGGTCGCCGACGCTGGTACCCGAACCATGTAACTCGATGTACTGAACCTGCATGGGATCGACGTGTGCTTGCCGGCACGCGTTCCGAATTACCTGTTCCTGGGCAATCGGATTCGGCCGGGTCAGGCTCTCGGCAAACCCATCGTTGTTCACCGCCGTGCCGCGGATCACGCAATAGACCGGATCGCCCGCCGCCAGCGCTGCCGCGAGCGGCTTGAGCACGACCAGCCCGCCGCCCTCACCCCGGACGAATCCGTTGGCTCGCGAGTCGAAGGTAAAGCAGCGCCCATCCGGCGAGAGCGCACCGAAGCGTTCCACCACCTCGTGATGACGCGAGCTCAGGTTCAGGCTGACGCCACCGGCCAGCACCAGACTCGACTCGCCACTCACTATGCTCTGATATCCCAGGTGCACTGCCACCAGCGCGGAAGACTGCGCGGCATCCACGGTAAGGCTCGGGCCGCTGAGACCGAGGAAATACGAGACACGGTTCGCGATGATGCTGCGGTGCAACCCGGTCATGGAGTACCGCGTGAGGGGACCGCGATCGCCGCTGAGCGCAAGAGTCGTATGCTCGTCCGACGACGCCCCGATGAATACGGCGGTCGACGTTTCCCGAATATCTTCCGCCGGAATTCGCGCATCCTCGAGAGCTTCCCAGGCGAGTTCCAGCATCACCTTCTGCCGAGGGTCTGTGGCAGCGGCCTCAGCCGGTGACATACCAAAGAACTCGGCGTCGAAATCGTCATACGATTCTGTGGAAGGATCCCTCGGGGCCTGCTCAACATCATGAACCGCATCAGTAGCGTTCCATAGCAGCTGCCAGAATTCCTCGACAGTCCGCGCCATCGGAAACCGGCAGGACATGCCGACGACGGCCACCAGCCGGCTGAGGTCGCCGTCGGCCCCCGCGGTTGTCACCGAATCCCCATGACGTCACCACGATCAGTTACCGGGCACAAGCCACCGAACCCTATCCGCATAATGACATCACAGCTCCCCGACGCGATATTCACAGTTACGTGCTATTCGGCGCTTCCAGCCGGAACAACACGCCCCGGCCATTCCGGCGAGTGGAAGCGAATCCGCTCGGCAGACATATGGCTGGAGGTTCGGATTCCAGCTACGAAAGCGGCGGCCATCCGTCCCAACTGGGTAGCCGAAGCATTGGCTCGAAGGACGGTGTCGCCGCACAACCGGCATCGATCACACCGGACGCGCGCTCCGGGCATTGCTCAGCAGAACCTGAATCGGTCACATCTCACGCTCCGTCGATGCCAATCTGATCACCAAAGCGACGATAACACGTTCTAGTTTTCCGTGCACGTACCGTCTTTCGAGCGCCGGACATCAACTCGCACACGGTGCTGTTCCATTGAACTACCCACGGAACTCACCTCACTCGCGATGACACGGCCGCGCCGCACTCTTCGGACGCTGTCCAGAGCGCATCAGCTATGACGAGAACTTGTTCCCGTTGCTCGCGGCGGTCCGCGGCCACGACCGCGGCAACCGGCGATGCGGTGTGGTTTACCTGTCATCGACACTCCCTTCTGGAGCCGCGCGGTCAGATCATCGCCCGCAGTGCTCCCTGTGGCTCGACACCGAGCCCGCTCAGCGTCGCGGCGTGATACACCGTGCTCGGGACATGGATGGCGTGGTGCAGTCCGGCGTGCGCGTCGCGCCAGTACCGCTGGAGCGGTTTGTCCATCCGCAGCGCCGTGCCACCGCATCGCGGATAGATCTCGTCGATCGCACGCACTGCCTGCCATGCGGCACGAATCTGGTTGCGCCGCCCCGCTGCTCGGCGCTCGAAGCTCACCTCCTTGCCCGCGTCGACGAGGTCCCAGATCTGCTCCGCGTTGGTGATCAGCCCCTCCCGCGCCGACTGGATCTGCGCTGCCGCCTCCCCCATGGCGTACAGCGTGTAGGGGTCGTCCTTGATGGCGGTTCCCTGCGCGTTGATGCGGGCTCGCTGATAGTTCATCGCCTCGGCGAGCAGACCTTCACAGATTCCGATGGTGGCGGCAGTAATGCCGAGCGGGAACATGCACGACCACGGCATCCGGTACAGGGTCTGCGACAATCCGGCCTCGCGGACCTGGCTGCCATCGATCAGCCGGTCGTACTCCATCACCCGGTAGTCCGGAATGAAGGTGTCCTCGATGACGAGATCCTTGGAACCGGTCCCCTTCAGCCCGACAACATTCCAGGAGTCCTCGATTATCTCGTACTCACCGCGCGGGATGATGACGTGCAACATGGTCGGTGGAGTGACGGGATTGCCGTCCTCATCGCATTTGGTCGCGCCAAGAAATGCCCACTGGCAGTGGTCGGTTCCCGAGGAGAAGCCCCAGCGGCCGCTCATCCGGTAGCCGCCTGCCACTGGGGTCGCCATGCCGGTAGGCATATACGGTGACGCCATCCAGGTGCCTTGGTCCTCGCCCCACACCTCGTCCTGCACCCGGGGATCCGCCATCGCGAGCTGCCACGGATGCATACCGACTACACCGTGCACCCAGCCTGCGGGCGGATTCAGTGCAGCTGTTGCCATTACGGTCTCGGCGAACTCGCGCACGCCGACCTCGAAGCCGCCGTGCGTCTTCGGCTGCAGCATCTTGATCGAACCCGCGGCCTTCATCGTGTCGACGGTCGAATCCGCCAGGCGGCCGAGCCGATCCGCCTCTGGCCCTTCTTTGCGAAGGTCGTCCTGATGTTCCATGATCCGATCGAGGACCGATTCGGTCATCGTCAACTCCATTCCTAGATAAATGAGGCGCCATGCTGCCGGTGCTATTGCCCAGCTCCAGACGCGGCCACGTCGCTCATCTCCATGGCGGCCAGCGGTTCGGAGCCGGACCAGTCGTGCCCCCAATAGCTGTCGGCGGTGATCTCTTCGGCCGTGTAGTACCTGTCGTCGACCCGCGTTCCGGCGCAGCCGTATTCGATATCCCAACCGCCCGGCGCCCGCACATAGAACGAGACCATCTTGTCGTTGGTGTGCCTGCCCAGCGTCGACGAGATCGAGAACTTGTCCTTCATCGAACGGTCCAGCGCCCGGCCGACGTCGTCCAACGTCTCGACCTCCACCATGATGTGAATAAGGCCGGGTCCCGTCTTCGGTGCGGGAATCAACGCGAGGCTGTGATGACGCTCGTTGACGCCGAGGAAGCGCAGCCGCACCGGTGGCGTTTCGGGCGGTGTCGGGATCCGGTACGCGCCGCGCGAATAGAAGCCCAGCGTATTGACGTAGAAGTCGAAGGCGGCATCGACGTCCGCGACCGGGACCACCACATGCCCGAGCCCTTGCGCACCGGTGACGAAGCGATTGCCGAACGGTGTTACCACCGGGCTGTGGTCCAGCGCCGGCCCGTGAAAGATCTCCACGGTGTTTCCCGCGGGATCCGTGAAGGCGAGGGCCTCCTCCACTCGTCGCTGATCGGCCTCTGCGACCGAAAGAACCTTCCCGCTGATACCGGCGGCCTGCACTGCCGCGCGCACGGACTCGAGCGCGTTGTGGTCGCGGACCTCCCAGCCGATCGTATTGACCCGGTCGGTGTCGCCGGGAACGACGATGAGCCGAGCGGAGCGCTCATCCATGCGCAGGTACAGTGCGTCGTCGTCTGGCCCAGCGCCTTCCGCCAGGCTCAGCACGTCGAACGCGAGGGCTCGCCAGCGGTCCACATCGGTGGTCTGAATATTGACGTAGCCAAGACTTTTGATCTCCGGCATATGCTCTTCCTTTCCGCGGGGAGCGCGGGCTCGAGCGCCCTCGCGCAGGCCGTGGAAAGCAATAGTGCTGGTGCGCGGTGCCGACGCATACCAACGCTCCCGCTGATCGGGAGGCGCGTCGAACATCGAGGTCAGCCGTCATAACCAGGATTGCGGTCGCGCGGCAGCGTCAGCCGTGTTTGCGAGTCAAGAAGGCCAGCACCGCGCTCTCCCATGCTTCCTTCTGCTCGATCATCACCCAGTGCCCGCAGTTCGGGAACACGTGCAGCTCGACGTCCGGGATGGTGCGCATGGGCACGATCGCCATATCCATCGGGCTGACCCGGTCATCGCGCCCCCAGGTGATCAGCGTCTTCGCCCGTACCTTGTGCAGCATCGCCCACTGAGGCGGCGAATCAGCAGCGACCTGCGCGACCGCCATTGCGTCCAGCGCTGCCCTGCTGTACATCCGGCGCGCGGCGGCCAGCGTATCCCGATCGGTGGCCAGGGCCCACCGCTGCTCGATCAGCTCGTCGGTGATCAACCCGCGGTCGTAGACCATCGAGTTCAGCCATTGCACCAGCCGCTCGCGGTTCGGGTTCTCGGTGAACTCCACCAGCAGGTTGATGCCCTCGCCCGGCGCCGGGCTGAACAAGTTGCGCCCCATCCCACCGATGGTGACCAGCCGGTGCACCCGTTGCGGCTCCGCGATGGCGAAGTCGGTACCGACAAAACCGCCCATCGAGTTGCCCACGATATCCACCTGCCCGAGGCCTAGTCCATCCAGGAATCGGGTGACTGCCGGGCGAGCGGCCATCATCGGATGTTCGTCGGTCGCGTCGCTCACGCCGAATCCCGGGAATTCCAGTACCAGGCATCGAAAGTGTTCGGCCAACGCCGGGAGGTTGCCGTGAAAGTTGCGCCAGCCGGTGACCCCGGGACCGGAGCCGTGCAGGAGCAGGAGTGGCGGCCCGCTCCCTACGTCGTGGTAGCGCAAAATCCCATAGTCGGTATCGAGTTCGCGCAGTGTGGACTGATATGTGGGCTCGGGCACGTTGGACACCCCTGTCTGGGTCACCGGCAATTTGCGCTGCGCACGTTAACCGGTGCGGGCCACGGCGCCACAGCCGTGCTCCCGCTCAGCGGTATCCCTCTCGCTATATCGCGGCCGAAGTTGTTGCTGGGGTGGCCTTCACGATGTGTTCGACAGCCAGGTACGCGAATACCATCGCTGGGCCGATGGTGGCCCCGGGTCCGGCGTAGGTGTGACCCATCACGGGAGCGCTGGCGTTGCCTGCGGCATAGAGACCTTCGATGGATGAACCGTCCGCACGCAGTACCCGGCCGCCCGCGTCGGTGACCAGGCCGCCCTTGGTTCCGAGATCGCCGGGCACGAGTTTGGCCGCATAGAACGGGCCTACTTCCAGCGCACCAAGATTCGGGTTCGGGCGCTGGCGTGGATCGCCGTAGTACCGATCGTATGCGCTCTCGCCACGCCCGAAATCGTCATCTCGGCCGTTGCGTGCGAAAGTATTGAATCGCTCGATCGACGCCATGAGCTGGTCGGCGGGGACACCGATCTTGTCGGCCAGCTCGGCGACTGTGCCGGCGCGCGCCAGCGCCCCCGATTTGAACCAGCGCCCCGGCAATGGCTGGCGGGGTGTCTGTCCGGCGAACGCATACCTGTTGCGGTAGCGCTGATCGAAGACCAGCCAGGTGGGAATGTTCGCACCGGGGCCCTCGCCCTGTCCGTATTCTCCGCCGTACATCCGGTGTGTCGCTTCGACGTACGGTAGTGACTCGTTCATGAATCGTTCGCCGCGATCGTTGATGATGATGCTGCCCGGCAGATTACGCTCGGACAGACAGAACCATGCCTGGCGAGGCAACGGGATCGACGGCCCCCACCAGGCATCCTCCATGAATTCCACTGCGGCGCCGAGGTCTTGGCCAGCTCGGATACCGTCACCGGTGTTGGCCTTGGCGCCGACGGTCCATTCGGTGCCAATCGGTTCTCGCTGGTATTGCTTGCGCATCAACTCGTTTCGTTCGAATCCGCCGCTGGCGATGATCACGCCGCGACGTGCGCTGATTGTCTGCCGGACGCCATCGCGTTGCACCACCACGGCGGAAACGCGCCCGTTGTCCTGGCGAAGTTCGGTCAACGGGGTGTTCAGCCACACCGGGATGTCGGCCTGCAGCAGGCCAGCCCGGAGCATGGCGGTCAGTGCTTGACCACGCGCGAGTAGCTCCTGCCGCAGCAAGGTTCCCTTCACCCAGCGTGCGCCGATCCGAATCGCGCGCAGCGGAAAGCGAGGGTTGCGCAGCCCCAGGTGTATCTGCCGGTAGTCGGCCTGGGTCATGACGAAGTTTCTCGGAGCCGATACGTAATCCGGCTCGAGATTGGCCAGCTCCGACCCGAGCTTCTTGCCGTTATAGGGCCGAGGCTCCACGGACCGTCCATGCGCGCGACCGCCCGGCGCCTCCGGGTAGTAGTCGGAGTACTCGGGAACCCAGCGCATGCGCAACGGGCTGACGCGGGTGAGGAAGGAGAACACCTCCGGGCCACGCTCGAGGTAGATATCAATTCGCTCGGGGGCCACACCGTCACCAACGATGGATTCGAGATACTTTCGCGCATCCTCGAAGGTGTCTTCGATACCAGCGGCCACCAGGGCCTCGTTATTCGGGATCCACACGCCCCCACCCGATCTGGAGGTGGATCCGCCGTACTGTGCGGCCTTCTCTACGACGACCACCGAAAGCCCGTTGTGCGCCGCGGCCAGGGCCGCCGTCATTCCGGCGGCACCGCTTCCAACGACTACGACGTCGAACTCAGCGACATCCTGTGCCATGGTTCTCCTTCACACTTCGCCTCAGCCCTTCGGCTGAGCGCACTTATATCCGAAACATGATCCCGCATAGCCGTATACGTCGCGGTCCGCGCGCTCTGCGGCAGACGGGGGCCTACAACAGTCGCTCGCGGCCGAATCGGGCGAACTCCGCCTCGAGTTCGCGCTTATCCCCGGCGGTCATCAGGTGATAGGCAGGCGACCCGCGGTCGGCCCACCGGTATATGGAATCGCCCGCCCGCCAGGCCTGCTTCTGCAAGTCCCGCTTGAGCACCTTGCTGGAGCCGGTAACCGGGAGCCGAGCCGACACTCGCACCAGCCGTGGGGTGTCCTTGCTTCCGAGATCAGGTTGGGCACAGAGGAACTCGGCAAACTCCGCAGGATCGAAGGTATCCGGTTCTGCTACTTCGATGGCCGCCATGACCTGATCCCCCGACCGTGGATCCGGCACCGCATACACCCCGGTGGCAATGACCGCCGGGTGCCGGCGCAGCACCCGTTCTACCGCCAGTGCCGAGATGTTCTCACCGTCAACGCGTATCCAATCCCCTTTGCGGCCCCCGAAATACAGGAATCCGCCGGTATCGATATAGCCGAGATCCCCGGTCCAGTACCAACCCTGGCGGATCCTTTCGGCGTCGGCCGCGTCGTTCTTGTAATAGCCCTCGAAAGCGAGTGCGCCTGTCTTGTCGACCATCTCACCGATTGCCGCGTCTGTGTTGAGCACTCGGCCATGCTGGTCGAGCACGGCTCGGGCACATTCCCGCAAGGTTTCCGGATCGACAACCGCCACACCCGGATGCGCCGGGCGACCGAGCGCACCCGGCGGCGCGTTCGGATCCAGCGCTACCAGACCCGAACCTTCGCTCGAGCCGTAGCCTTCGAACAGCACAGCGCCGAATCGGCGGCGAAACGTCGCCTGATCCTGGGCCGATGCCTCGGTGCCAAACCCGCGAATCAGCTGGTTGTCGGAATCCTGCGCCGACTCCGAGGTCGCCATCAGGTAGCTCAGCGCTTTGCCGACATATGTGAAGAAGGTTGCTCCGAAGAACCGCACATCCGGCAGGAATTGCGAGGCTGAGAACTTCGGCGTCAAACAGACCGTCGCACCGTTGGCAAGGGCGGGTGCCCACAGCGCCATGATGGCGTTGCCGTGGAACAGTGGCATACAGCAGTAGTCCACATCCGAACGGACGTGACCGAACTTCTCGGTGGCCGCGTACGCGATTCGTGCCAGCCGGCCCTGACTGCACTTGACGGCCTTCGACGTACCTGTGGTTCCGGAGGTGAACAGCAACAGCAGCAGAACATCCGGTCCCGCCTCGGTCGCAGCGACCGGCTCGACTCGGTGGTCATCCACGAGAGCGTGGTAGCCGGGATCGTCGATGAGCAGGAACCGGTCGGAGTCGAGGTCCAGCTCGAGCTCGCGCAGTCTGGCCATCCCGGCCGCGTCGGTCACCACCAGTTGGCAGTCCGTATACCGGATGTCGGCCTGGATCTGGCGCTCGCTTCTGGTCGGGTTTATGCCGACCAGGGTTGCTCCCGCCATCGCCGCCGCGCCCAGCCACCACACGAAATCGGGCACGTTGTCCAACAGGATCCCGATATGAAACGGCCCGTCGCGTCGCAGCTCTCGCGCCAGCGCGGCCCGAGCGGCCGACTCCCGGACCACGTCATCCCACGTCCAGTTCGCGGTGCGCGTTCGGAGACCGAGATGTGTGTCGCCGAGACGGTCGAGCAACATCGTCGCGATATCTGTGCGCAGACCCGAAACGATGCCCCGCCCCTCCGGTCCAGGGGTTGTCATCCAGAGATCACCTTCCGTCAAGGGGCTCCCACCTGGCGGGAGCAGCCGATGCTCGATACCCGATTGGCTGGATATCGTCTCCTGGTCCGATCCCTCACCACACCCTATTCTGGAACACGTTATAACACTACGACGACTTGATTACAGCACAGAACCACAGGTCAATCCAGATCTAGTCTGCGATGGACGAGAACACGTTACATCACTATTGTGGCTGCTATGCGCGAGAGCTGCATCCGCGCTCAGGGGGCAAGTAGCCGCCCTGCACAACGGCTTCCGGGGGTGATCTCGCGTCTGTCGAACCGCCCGGCGAGCGGGGGCTGTCCGGCGATCCGGCGATGCTCGCAACTGACATCGGCCCAGCCGGTCTCGGTGTGCCGTCTCAATTGGTAACGCACGTTGGCAACCTGACAGCCCAGCGGAAGGCTGAGAGTTGAAGTTTGAAACTGGAGTATGGGTCATCGGAGCCTCAACCTGGCTTCCGGAAACGCGAGACTACGCAAGTGCGGCAATACAGCGCGGCGCTCTCAGTTCCGAAGATGCCGAACTGAAGGACGTAAGCAGCGTACCCGTAGCAACCACCGTCGCCGCACCCGATATGGCGGCTAGTGCCGCGATTTCGGCGCTGGAAAATTGCGGTCGGCTACCCGAGGAAATCGGGTACCTGATACACACGTGGCTATATCATCAGGGGCACGATATATGGTCTGCGCCGCACTACATCGCGAACGCGATAGGTGCTGGGAATTGTATTCCGATGTCCATGCACCAGGGATGCGACGGTGGGGTTCTCTCATTGCAGAATGCGGCCGCATTGGTGAGCAACAGCGCAAAGGACGAGCTGGCGATCGTCACGGCAGCAGACCGCTTTGTCGAGCCGGGTATCGACCGCTGGAACAATAGTCCTACGTTCGCGTTGGGTGACGCAGGTGCTGCCGTCGTGTTGAACAACAGCGCCGGATGTCCCGGATACAAACTGAAAGTCGAGTCCATCTGCACGCGTACAGCTCCGGTATTCGAGGTGTTGAATCGGGGTACATCGAATTTTTCGGACTATCCGCTGGCGAACGGAGCACCCTCGCGGGAAGGGGCCGACGGCGCCGAGGAAGTCATCGAATCGGTTGGCGGATTCGACTTCATGGTGAAGACGGGACAATCAAAGATCCGAGAGGTGTTCCAGCAAGCCCTGGAAGAAGCCGGGATCGACGACGCCGATAAACAGCTGGATCTGATCATGCTGCCCCGCATCGGTGCGGGTGTCCTGGAGAACTCGTATATGCCGATCGTCGAGCACCTGACGTCGGTCAAAATGACCAGCGGCCATGCCAGGACCGGCCATCTGGGCTGCGTGGATCCGCTGGCGGACCTTGCCGAAATCTTCGGCGGCCGACTGGTCAACGACGGTCGGTACGCCGCTCTTTTCGGATTGGGAGGATGGTTTACCTGGACCTGCGCCATCGTAAGAGGCGTCAGCGAATGAGCCGGAACCCTTGTGACGCAGCACATTATGGAGGGGACGAACAAGTGGACGGCAATACGAAGTCGAACGAGTATTCCATTGAGCCGATCGCCATTGTAGGAATGGCATGCCGCCTGCCCGGCGGAATCACATCGCCGGACGATCTCTGGAATGAACTGCTCGCCGGTACGGACCTCTGCAGCGATCTCCCGGATGGGCGATGGGACTACGCGATCTCGCCCGAGACAAAGTCGATACTGGAACAAACTACAAAACGCGGATACTTCCTCGACGATATACATTCGTTCGACTCGGACTTCTTCACGATTCCGCCATGGGAAGCCGAAACAATGGATCCGCAGCAGCGGCTCGTCCTGGAGCTGGTGTGGGAGGCGCTGGAGAGCGGCGGGCAGGCCACGCCGGACCTGGCCGGATCGAGCACCGGCGTGTATGTCGGCGTGGGCGCCACCGACTTCGGCAACCGCAAACTATCCGATCTGAACAATATCGTTGCGTGGACCGGCGTCGGCTCTTCGCCCTGCGGGGTGGCCAACAGGGTATCGTATTGCCTCGACCTGCGAGGTCCCAGCGTCGCCCTTGATACCGCATGCTCGGCTTCGCTGGTGGCAGTTCATTCGGCATGTCAGGCGTTGCGCAACGATGAAATAACAATGGCCGTCGCCGGCGGCGCGAATATCATCGCCGCGCCGGGATTCAGCATAACGCTCGATGCTGCAGGCGCAATGTCATCGGATGGTCGATGCAAGTCCTTCGATGAGTCGGCCGATGGCTATGGCCGGGCCGAAGGTGGCGGCATCGTCGTGCTGAAGAGACTGCCCGACGCGCTCGCGGCGAACGACAACATACTGGGGCTCATCGTCGGGAGCGGAGTCGGCCAAGAGGGCCGGACCAACGGCATCATGGCACCGAGCACGGATGCTCAAGAAGCCCTGCTGCGGAAAACCTATGCGGCAAGCGGGTTGGACCCGCGGACGGTGGGCTACATCGAAGCTCATGGCACCGGGACACCCCTGGGCGACCCCACCGAAGTGCGTGCGATCTCGAAAGTCTTTGCAGGTGGCCGAGACTCGGACGCACCATGCCTCATTGGTTCGGTCAAAGCCAATGTGGGACACCTCGAGGCCGGATCGGGTGTGATCAGCCTGATCAAATCCCTGCTGGTTCTCAAACACGGGACCATTCCACGTCAGATCAACTTCACGACACCTACCAGCAGGATCGACTGGGCCGGTTCGGGCGTTCGGGTCGTTGATCAGCACACCGATATGCCGACCATCGAGGGTCATCGCCGAATCGGCATATCCGGGTACGGATATGGCGGCACCATCGGGCATCTGGTAATCGAGGGGACGTCCCCGCGCAATTCGGTACCTGCACCGAGCGCAGAGAACGGCACGCGTCTGGTGCCCGTCACCGGCCGGACGGCCGACGAGCTACGGGAATGGGCCAACAGCCTCGCCGAGCATCTGGACCAGCATCGCGACGGCTCGTTCGACGACGTTGCCCATACGCTGGCGGCGCGGCGCGACCATCGCGAGTATCGCTCGGTGCTGGCGGTATCCGATTACGCACAGCTGCTCGAAGGTCTCCGGAACATCAGCCTGGGTGACGACGTGATCGTCGGCCGGGCAAGCGAACCGCGCTCAGGCACGGTATGGATCTACTCGGGTCATGGTGCGCACTGGGATCGGGTCGGCACCGGGCTACTCGAGGTCGATTGCTTCACAAAGATCATCGACGAGATCGATCCCATTTTCGAGGTCGAGCTCGGGATGAGTTGCCGTAGCCTCATCGAGTCGGCGGCACCCGCCGAGACCTATGCGGCACAAGCATTGACCTTTGCGATCCAATGCGGCTTGACGGAAGTCTGGCAGTCGTACGGGGTTCGCCCGGCAGCGGTGATCGGTCACTCGCTCGGCGAGATCGCCGCGGCGGTGACCGCCGGCGTCCTCACCGTCGCGGATGGCGCCCGGCTTGCGTGCCGTCGCGCTCTGGTTGTTCAGAAGGCGGCAGGCAAGGGGGCGATGCTGGCGGTGGGACGCGGTGCATCCGAACTCGAACACATACTTCCAGACAACTGCGGTGTGACGGTGGCGATCAATTCGTCACCGGACAGCAGCGTTGTGTCGGGGTCGGCATCGGACATCGAAGAAGTGGCACCGATCCTTGATAGGCACGGCATTCGATGGAAGCGGGTAGCAACGGACGTCGCATTCCACAGCTACCACATGGACCCATTGGTCGACGACCTGATGGCCGCCGTGTGCGACCTACCCGTGCACGAACCCAAGATACCGATGTACTCGGCAGTGCTGCCGGATCCGAGGACGGACGCACCTCGCGACGCGGCATACTGGGCCGCGAATCTCCGTGCGGTGGTCCGGTTGGAGAGCGCGGTTCGGGCAGCGATCGAGGACGGCCACAATGCTTTTCTGGAGATATCCGGTCATCCGATTGTCTCCGAATCGGTAATGGAGACCGCAGAAGCCATGGATAGGCCATCCTGCGTGGGTCACTCGATTCGCCGCAATAAGCCAGAACTGGCCATAATACGGGAAAATGTATCCTATCTCTTCACCGAGGGTGTCGAGATAGCATGGCGCGATTTCACTCCGGGGCGGCTGGTAGAACTGCCGGGTCATCGATGGGATAGGCGACAATATCCGGACACCGCGATACCGCTCGATACCGTACGCGTGCCGCACCATACTGCACCGCACAGCCTAATCGGACAGCAGAACACAATTACGACCGGTGATCGGGAGATCGAATTCTGGCGCTCCGCGGTCAGCTATGACACCCGACCATACGGCGGTATACATGAGGTCGATGGTGTCGAAGTGGTCCCCGCATCGATCATCGTCAACTCATTCATCACCGCGCTCTTTGCGGACCACGCCGACAGGCCGGTGTCACTGCGCTCGATAGAATTCACCGCGCCACTGATCTTGGAAAACACCAAGGTGATCGACGTGGTCAACAGCGACAACAATGTCACGATCTCCAGTCGCCCGTCGTCCGCAGAGCCAGGAGCGAAGCCGAGACTCCATGCCCGAGCAAGCCGACCGGACCGGCAGCTGATCGGCGTATCCAGCCTGTTCGATTGGGCAGCGGCGCGCGAGAGATGTAGTGCGCCCATCGATCCGGGCGAGCTGCCAGGTAATCTGGCGAGGCGAGGAATCGTGTCCTCTGCCTTCCAATGGACCATCAAGGATCTGAGGCTCGGCAGATCGGAAGTTGTGGCGCAAATCAGCGTCGAAGAACCCTGTTCTTGGGCGCCGATACTCGACGCCGCATTTACGATACCCATGCTGGTGTCGGGTACCGCCGACCGGTCAATGAAGATGATCTCGGGCGTCCAGCAGATCGAGCTCCGCGGCCCATTCGGCCCGGAGATCATGGTTCATGCCGCGGCGCGGCCAGGACTGAATGACGTCATTGATATCTCTATTTCGGATGACCTCGGCAGGATCATTGCCCATCTCGGTGGCGCGGAATTTGTCGATGCCCCGGCGTTTCAGAACGATACCGGCGACGGTACTTCACTTTATCTGGATAGCTGGTGCAGCGTATCGCTCGGATCCGTGAGCACGGAGAGCCGCGATCAAAAAACGATTATGGTAGTAGGCGACGGGTCGCTAGCAGCGCGTGTTCGAGACGGGCTGGCCGCGCTCCCTGTCCGAGTAACCGGCCATAAAAATATTGGACAGTTGCAGCACCCACTCGACGCCGACATTATTGTGATATATGTCCCGAACGATGCCCGAGGCGACGAGCGGATCGAACAGGCGATACGCCGATCGGCAAACGATTTACATGCCTTGCTGCGATTGGCCACCTCGGCCGTGGTGGCGCCTAAAGTGTGGTTGATGACCACGGGCATCCGGGAGAATAGAAGCGAATCGACGTTGCCGGCTGCAGCTACTAAAGGCATCGTCCAAAGTGTTTATGCTGAGTACCGCGATGCGTGGGGCGGGGCCATCGATCTGCCGGCTACGCTCAACGATAGCGAGTTCAATGATATATGGCGTTTGATAAATGAGGCAGCCTGCGGTGAAATCTTCTCACTCGCTGACGGTCAAATTTCACAATATCGGATAAGCAGGCAGGAGCCGATTGACAATATCAAGCAGTTCACATGCTCGCCGGACGCCACCTATGTGGTCAGCGGTGGCGAATCAGCGCTCGGCATAAAGTCGGCCGAGTGGCTGGCGGCGGCTGGAGCTCGGTCAATTATCTTACTCTCGGACGCATCCGGCGCCGATGGTGCAGCGGTTGCGGCACCACTGGTCCAGAACCTCCGCTCACGTGGCGTGGACCTGCATGTCGCGACAGTATCTTTCGATCAAATCGATGCGGTGCGGCAGGCCATCGACGGGTTGCGTGGAGACTTACCCGTAGGCGGCGTCGTGCATGCCGTGCATCCGCTGGAGGTCGAGCGGTTCGGCCCATTCGACGACGCCGAGTTCGCCACCCTGCTGGCAGCTGCTATTGAGCCCGCACGTACGCTGCACACAATTTTCCCGCCATCGAGCGTCGCCTTCTTCGTCCTCAATTCTCCGGCCGTCCATACGCTATGTGTCGGCGGATGTCATGCATCGGCGGCGGTGAGCGCATACTTCGACGGCCTCGCGAGACTACGTGCCACGGCGGGAAGTTCGATATCTGTTTCACTCGGATGGTCTCCCTGGCCGGGGCTTCTCACCGAAAGCACCACCGCGGCAATCCAGTACGAGCTGCGGAGTCGAGGCATGGAGTTGTTGGATGAAGTCCAGGCGGCCGAGGCGTGGCGCAGTGCCCTGTCCGGCGGCAACGGTGGGTCGATCGCCGTCTTGAATCCCGGAGAGCCTGGCACACAGCGGTTTTCGGTGCCCGCCCTGGAATCTTTGCATCGCATGGCGGTGGATCAGGCGGACAGTGCCCGCCCGGCGTCATTCGAATCGACCATCGACGAGGTCAGCAAGTGTGTAGCCAGGGAGACCAAGCTTTCCCTGGCCGATATCTCGCCTGGCCTCCGATTGTCGGATATCGGTTCGGACTCGGTATTGATTCTCGCGATGCGGCGCACGCTCGAGCGACGCTTTGCCGTGCGGATTCCTACCAGGGTGATGTGGGAAGGCGGAACGGTGGAGGCGATTGCCAGATATATCATGGAGGTCAGTAATGGCGGATAGGTCACAGAGTCTGTGGATCAAGAGGTTCCACCCATCGCCGAACACCGGCATCAGACTCGCCTGCCTTCCACACGCAGGTGGCTCGGCGAGCTACTTCCTGCCTGTGTCGAAATCGCTGGCTCGGGAATGCGAAGTACTGTCGGTTCAATACCCCGGCAGGCAAGAACGGCGGCTCGAGCCGTGCATAGTGGAGATCGGCGAGCTTGCGCAAAGAGTCGCGGCGGAACTAGCCGAGTGGGCAGATCAGCCGCTGGCAATCTTTGGCCACAGCATGGGTTCAGTGCTCGCCTTCGAGGTAACGCGAATACTGGAGGCCAACGGAATACAGCCGGTGGCCCTGTTTGTATCCGGGCGCCGGGCGCCGTCCGCCACGCGCGTTGCGGCGATGCACTTGCTGCCGGATAGCGAGCTGATCAAGGCAATCCGGTCAATGGAGGGCACGAGTGAGTCCCTGCTGAACGACGACGAAATGATCCAGCTTATTCTGCCAACGATCCGTTCCGACTACCGCGCCATCGAAAGTTACCGCTACACACCGAGTCCCGCGATATCTGCACCCATTCATGCATTCATTGGTGATCGCGACCCTCAAGTCAGTGAGGACGAGGCCGACGACTGGCGCCATCACACAAAAAGCGAGTTCACGCTCAACGTCTACACCGGTGGACACTTCTACCTGAATACCCACGCGCAGCGAGTGATCAGCTTTATCGGGACTATCCTTGCGAAGGAAATCCACAGCGTTGATAGGTGAGCGGACGAGCAAGTTGCCCTCGCCCGCTCCCGCCGAGGATGACGGCTGGCGTGCAATTGCCGGCCCAGCGTGGACCCAGCACGACTTCCGTTCCGTGGGAACCCCAGCGCAAACATCGGCCAAGAGCCGCTCACGACAGACGGGGCAGCCGTACCATTCTGAGAAGCGCGGTGTGGTGGCCAGCGCTGATCGGAGGTTCGACGTGATGCCAGAACAGACGGAACCGCCGGTCTCACAGCTGGAGCGGGTTGAGCTGGTGCTCAAGGCGCTCGAGCTCGAAGGGTATCTCACACTCACCCAAATATCGGCCGCTACCGGGATCCCTCGCTCCTCCGCACAACGGCTGCTCGAACGGATGGTCAAGCTCCGGTGGCTCTTACGCGTCAGCGACTGTTACGAGCTAGGTACCCGGATGTTCGAGCTGGGCTCCGAAGCCGTGCGCAATCACTGGTTCCATCGCATCGCCTATCCCCATCTCGCCGAGTTGCAGGAACGCACGCAGTTGGTCGTGCATCTCGCGTACCTCGACGGAGGCGACGTCGTGTATTGGGAGAAGCTACCCGGCACGATCGGGATACGAGTCCCGACCCGTATCGGTGGGCATCAGCCTGCGCATCGCACAGCGCTGGGTAAGGCACTGCTGGCGGCCGAGCCTGACAAATGCCTTGAGCATCCCGCCTTCGACTCGATGAAACGCAGCACCCCGACCACGATCACCCACCGCGACGAGCTCGCCAGAGAGGTCGCCAAGGTCCGTGCAGACGGGATCGCTTTCGACCGCGGCGAAGCACTGGTCGATATCGGATGCATCGCAGCGACGGTCCGCGCGGGCCACGCCAGCACCAGTGACGGTTACTCCACCACCGCGGCGATCTCGATCTGTGGCCCACTCCGCCAAATAGAGCCCAAGCTCATCAGCCTGCTACGCGCCACCGCCAACCAGATCACCCGAGCCGCAGCCGTCAACCCGATGACCGATTCCTGAAAAGAATCATCGGCGTTGCACAGCGGTCACCGGTCGACCATCCGAGCGCGCGCGCGGCGATATCCATCATCCGTCGCAGAATAATCCTGTGCTGCTTGGCTTTTCGTCAATTTCCCCGAGCGATGATCTTGCGCGAGTGGGCATCCAGCTGCCCTGAGTCGGCTTGCCAGATCGCCATCCATCCGATGCTGTTCTCGATTTTGATCGTTTCCGGATTCGCACGCTTGTCGCGACTGACGAAGATTTCACGGCGGTAGTCCTCGATGTTGCCCTCGGTCTCATCCGGATCCGCTTCCATCTCCGAGAGCAGGGTGGTCCCGAGTTCCAAGAGAGTCGTATTCACCGTTATCGAGGCACCTCGATGCTGGGGCTTGAGATCCCGAAGCTTCTCCAAGAGTCGGGACTTGGCCTGTTCGGCCGTCTTGGCGTAAGCCTGAACAAGCTCAGGCCCGGAAGGGAAGTAGAACCTCGTCGCAGCTCGATAGCTGCCAGTCGACTGCCGCTTGACCGAGATCTCACCGTAGGTGCCAACCGGGTGCTGTAGGCGGCTCACACGATCAGTTTTCCCAGCCGGCGGCGGCAGGAAGCACAGATGCCAACCTGGCCGTGCAGCCTTCCATATCTCTCAATCTCGGCCCAGAAACCCTCGATGACACCTCCCCGATAATTGCAATGGCACAGCCCGGAACTCCCCACATGAATTCCTCCTAACCATCTCCTTGCGAGGTGATATTCGATCCACTTCCGTTCCTGAGCTGCTCTTCCTCCACGCCAGCAAGTCGTCGAGCCGGTAGCGGCGAAACCGGCCAATCCTGGCAAACCGAGGGCCGCGGCGACCCGACGCCCAGACTGCGAGTGTTTTGGCGGGCACCCCGCGTCGCTGAGCAACTTCCTCGGTGCTGAGCCAGGCTGCTTCACCCGTTCCCACGACGCAGACTCCTGCCCGGGGCATCACAATTCAAGGCCTCGAAGTGTGCTGGATAGTTGCCGATCATTAGGTTGCCGTTCGAGCGCTCGTGTCGAATGAACCGTCCGCCGTTCTCGGATTCAGGCTCGGCGCATCCCGGAACGCGCTCTCCCAACTGAGCGCTCGGTGAATCACGCCAGCGCATGCCGAACGAGGACGTCCACTGAACCGATAAGGCATTCAACAACATCATGACACCCTCCCTAAGTCTGGCCGTTAATCAATTGGACGCGGATCCCTATCGGCGCTACCCCCAGGCGCTGCCAAGGCTCGAAGCATCCCGTCAGGTCCTTCTATAACCAGAATTGCAATATTTCTCTGTGGACAACAGACCAGTTAGAACATTCCATATGGGACCTAGAATGCTTTTCTCCATAGCATGATGAGGTGGGCATCGCCCGCTTTCGGACCCGAGGGCGCCATGTAGGTGAGATAGACCGAGCACCCGCCATCGGGAACACCCGCGATTCCATAGTTGGAGGGCAGCGTGTAACGCATCGTGGCGGCAGGCAATCCCGCCAAATGTCAGGTGGTGCCCGTCGGGTTCGGGTCCGGGATCCTGTTCGTCGTCACGTTTGTGCTGCAGCCATACCTGCATCCGCCACCGCCGCTACTTCGCACGGGCACCCCGCCGTCTCTCGTCGTGTATTTCGCGCCGCTGGCATGGTCGGTGCTGGCAATGCTCGCTGTCCAAGCACACGCGCCGTGGCCGGTGGTCGCCCGTATCGTTCTGGTTACGGGCCCGGCGGCCGCGGCGGCGTGGTACTTCGCCCGGTGCGGTGCCCCGACAGCCGGTGGAAAGCCTTGCCAGCGACGACGACGCGGGCCACGAACGCGATGCGACGCCCATCACAGTGATGCCACCGCTTTCGACAGGTGGGGGCGGCAATCCTGGCCCTAGCGCTGTTGTGCGCCGGTTTCGTTGTCGGCGCTTATCGCACGGTGTGAAGTGTGGCTTACCGGTTCGCTGAATGACGCCATGTGTTGACCGGTGGTTATCTCGAAGCTCAGCATGAGCACGTCGAGAATATCTGGCCTCCGAGGTGAGGAACCACTATGGCGCACCCGATTTCCGAGCCCGCGGCCGCGGCGTCCGGCACGGTGTATGTGACGAACAGCGATTCGAATAACGTCTCGGTGTTCAGCATCGGAGCAGGCGGAGCGCTCAGCAAAGTGCACGAGCCGGTCGGCGATTGTGGAGAGGATCCACGTGCGATCGTCGCCGCGCCCAACGGACGCACGATATACGTGTCCAACACCGGCGCGAACCACATCTCGGCGTTTCGCGTCGGCGCTCACGGCTCGTTGACCTGCCTGCAGAGCCCTATCAGGACCGATGGTGACGATCCGTTCGGACTCGCCCTCTCGCCCGACGGACGGCGGCTGTATGTCGCCAACATCGGGTCGGGCAAGGTGACCGTGTTCACCGTCGAGCCCGACGGGAAGCTAGTCCGGCCGAAGACATATCCGACGGGCGCGACCAGTCCCCGCGGTGTTGCCGCCAGCCCTGACGGTCGGTTCGTCTATGTGAGCCACGGCAGGCCGATGCCCGAGACCGAACCCGGCCGTCTCACCATCTTGGCCGTGCGGCCGGACGGATCACTGCATCTGGTGAACAAGGACTCGATCCACATCGGCCTGTCCGGAGCTATGCTCGCGCTCCCTCGCAGCGGGCGCTTCCTGTACGTGGGCGCACAACGATCGGACCAGATCTTCGGCTTCGGGGTCGGCTCGGACGGCACTCTCACCCCAGTGCCCCGCTCGCCCTTCCCCGCCCCGGGGTTTCCTGAAGGCGTCGCCGTCACCCCAGACGGCCGTCACGTTTATGCGGCTGGGCAGCAGGACGGTGCCGGTGGGGTGCACGGCTTCGTTGTTGCCACAGACGGTTCGCTGAGTCCCGTACCGCACTCCCCCTTCAAGAAGGGAACGTCGCAGGTCGGTATCGCCGTCACCCCCGACAGCCGCTACATCTACACCTCGGGCGACGACTCGACCCCCGAACCGATCTCCAGCGTGTACGGATTCAGCATCGACGACGCGGGCACCGTGCACGACGTTGCTCGCTCACCAATCAAGACCGGTGGCACGTCACCGGCATTCCAATCCGTCGCGATCATCGCCAACCGGCTTCGCCAATAGGGCCGCGCCGGCCCATCAGAGCCTGAATGTCACGGTACCGATCGGGGGACAACGATTTTGAGCAATGACAAGCCGAATTGGGAGTTACTGAGGCAATTGTGGGACGAGCATATGCAAGCCCCATTTCCGCCACGCCTTCGTGGCGCAGATGTCGCAGGTGTGGACTTCGTCAGCATCGATTCGTATACGTCAGGGTGCGTCCACACCGCGCTGTTTCATGCGCTGGACGATTATCGTCGCCGAGCCCTCGCTGGATGCATCGAGGGACTGGAGAAGATCTTGCCGCACATCGAGGATGGGTGCGAGCTGGAGTATTTCGAACGGTTGCACAAGATGGCAGTGGTGTTGTCGGCACTCGACGAGGCGCAGACCGACACCAGGCCGTTGTGTTGACAAGCGCATGCGGCTGGCGCGTGAGATGATCGGCGCCTTTTGCCCCGACCCCGACGAGGTCGAGGTCCGCGCACTGCTCGCCTTCTGCCTGGCCCTCGGTAGCGCCTTCCTCGCCGCCGACCATCGCGGCCGCACCCGCGCCCAAGTCATCGCCCGCGCCACTGATCTCATCCTCGCCCAACCACCCGGCGGCCCCTCCCGATGATCTGGTTCGCAGTCAGCGGACCTGCACACCCGCACGGGGCAGACCTCGCGGCCGCGCGGCGGGCTCGTCGCAGCACGCGTTGCATCCGCAAGATGTAGAGCGTCGACCGGGTAGCGAATAGGTCGTGATCCTGTTGTGCGGCAAAGCGATAGCCACGCGCAGACAGTGATCGTTGTGCGAGCAGGACAACACCTCAAGGGCCGGGCCCGAATCCTGATGCGCCGGACCGGCCGGCAGATTTGCCTCTATCGGGATGGGATCTTCGGTCTTTGGGGGACAACACAATTCGGGTCCTGCGCCGCGCGGTCATCTCCCACTACATTCAGGTCGCTACCACCCATCGTGTGAGGAGTTTCGGATGTACACACCTCGTGGAATCTTCGTCGCCGCCCTGATCGGCGCCGCGACCGTGATCGGTGGCGGTGCCGCCATGGCTGCCCCCCTTCCACTCGAACCGGCCACGCCGACGCCGAGCGAGTCCGTCGCCGGCTGGGATTGCAACTCCCAGCCGCTCATAGCCCTCTGGTGCTTGATCGCCAGCCCATCGGCGTAGATGTCGCGGGCCGGGGACAGTGGAGGCCAGGGCGCCGAGATCCGGTTGTGCACCGCGGCCAGCCGAAACACCGGATCCTCGATTTCGATGGTGTTCCGTATCGAATCCGAACCGGCACGATTCCAAGGTATTCGCGCATAACATTTTCTAGCCGCGCTAGCCGATAGCCCGAACATTCTCAGACCAGCTATCCCTTTCCCCAGTCTCGTCTCCAGTCGAGTTGACCGCCGGTATGTGGTTCTACTTGGTAATGAAACTCACACATAAACGGGCGGGCCGAAATACCGCCTTCGCGTTAATTGCTGTCGGGGCAATGGTGTTCGCGTCCGGTCCTGGCGCCAGCGGTCAGCCTCCGTCCAGCCCCTCCGCACCGTCGAGTTCTGACCTGTCCGCCGTGCCGAAGGTGGTGACGACCGACCAACAGGGTGCCGTCCAGCAGGTGGTACCCAAAGAACCGATCGCGGTCCCGGCGGGAACGCCCGCCGAAGCCCCTGCCGCGGCGCAGGCGCACGCGGCCGGTGTGCAGAAGGCCCTGAGCGGAAATGGCGCTACCGTGGGCGATCTGGTTGTGGAGTCGGTGTTCCAGGTCGGTAAGGGATCCACGGTCCGGTTGCGTCAGGAGATCGACAAGGTGCCGGTATTCGGCGCGTCGGCGGCAGAGTCGCTGGCCGCCGATGGCTCGCTCATCTCGGTGACCGGCTCGCTGTCGAAGAAGTCGCAAGGCAAGTTCGCCACGACAACACCGCCCGCGGCGGTGCAGGCGACCGCGCTCAAGAAGGTCGCCGAACAGAGCAAGTCGGCGCCGGATCGGCTGAAAGTCACTGCGACCAAGGCCTACTGGTACGACGCGAAGCTGGCCGCGAAGGACCAGGCGCAGAGTACTGCGGTCCCAGCCTTCAAGGTCGACATCAACGGTGCCGGCGCGGAAAAGAAGGGTGAGCCAGCGACCTGGGTCGTGTTCGTCGACGCCGGCAACACCGCCAAGGTGCTCGACAGTTGGAGCGAGACCAAGCACCTCAACCGGGTCGTGTGCGACAACGAGAGCAGGCAGATCGACCCCGACCAGGCCGGATGTGGCACCGCCGATATCCAAGCCACCAGAACCGAAGGCAATCCCCCCGTAGGTGTGCAAGATGTCGACCAGGTGTATGACTACCTGGGCAACACCGAAGGGTTTTACGCGAAATACACCCAGGCACCGAACCTCACCGAGCTGATCGGCGACGACACCGGTGATGGGTACGGAAAAGCGTTGCGCGCCACCGTCCGTCTGTGCACCTACGACGAGTGCCCGTACCAGAACGCCTTCTGGTCCGGCAGTTACATGGCCTACGGCTCGGGTGTGACCACCGAGGACATCACCGGCCATGAACTCACCCACGGCGTAACCCAGAACACTAACGGTCTGGTCTACCGCGACGAACCGGGTGCGATCAACGAGTCCATGTCGGATGTCTTCGGCGAGTTCGTTTTTCTGACCGATACCGCCAATCCGTGCAACACCGCGGCCAACCGGTGGAAGCTCGGCGCCTGCAGCTCCTTGGGTGTGATCCGCGATATGCAGAACCCGAAGGCGTACCGCAATCCCGATACCTATAAAGGTCAGTACTGGTACGCCGGTAGCGGCGACAGCGGCGGCGTCCACACCAACAGCGGCGTCGGAAACAAGACCGCACAGATCATGGTCGACGGCGGCAGCCTCAATGGCGTGACCGTCACCGCCCTCGGCATCGAGAAGACCGCCGCGCTGTACTGGACCACGCAGACCCTGCTGTCGTCCAACTCCAACTACGGCGCATTGTCCAGCGCACTGAAAAACGCGTGCAACACCAATGTTCGTAACAACGCCGCGGGCACCACGGCCGCTGACTGCGTCCAGGTGGCCAATGCCACCAAGGCGACCAAGCTGCCGCAACTGGCGACTCGCACCTAATCCATCACCGCCGATAAAACCCGGGCGGCTCACCGAGCTCGGTGAGCCGCCCGTTTCTTGGGTAGCTGTCGCAGCGGCGCTCACAGGAGATGAGCGCAAGATGCTCGCTAACGGACACACGGTAGTCGGCACTGTCGGATGTTTCTGAGCTGCAACGGCTTTGGTCCGCCGGTCACCCGAGGCTGTCGCTTCGATCGGCGTGGGGGTAGTCCATGGGCGGTCTCCTACGCTGTCGCCGGGTAGACGGTGATTCGACGGATCGGGTTGAACCGCCTACGCCTGTACTTCGCGGGGCCGCCGGATGGATCGGCACTGCGCCACCCGACGGCTCCGACACCTGGCCCGGGTGTCGGTGGTGCGACTGCCGCGGATGCATCCGCACATGCTGCGGCACACCTTCGTCACCACCATGCTCGACGCCGGAGTCGACCTGCGCGATGTCCAGATCGCCGCTCGCCATGCCGACCCACGCACCACCATGCGCTACGACCGCGCCCGCACCAACCTCGACCGCCACTCCAACTACATCTTCGCCGCCTACATGTCCTCGGGCACATGACGATTGAACATCCGCACATGGCTCCCCTACTTATTTCGGAACGATGCGGTCGCCAGGCCGGCGTCGTTCCGGTCTGGGTGCGGTGACTCCTTTGGCTCCCCATGGTCCTCGA
>NZ_JBITFL010000025.1:0-42838 GCF_044456045.1 Nocardia sp. NPDC051052 | reverse complement strand
ACGCCGATGCAGCGAGCTCCAGGTCGGGGCCGTTTGCGCCTCCGTTGCCTGGCTAATCCCACTTCGACCGCAACCGATACCTCGGTTGCCGGTTCGAGAAAGGGACGGTTCATGCAGGACAACGCGCCACGCTCCGGCACTGGAGCAAACACGATGCCTTCGCAGGTGAGTGGCAAGCTGACGATCTTCGACCGCTTCGCCACCGGTGCGGCCACACTCACCGCCAAAGCGGGGTTTTTCGTATTCTGCGTGCTCCTGGTCGTGGTGTGGGCGCCGACGTTCCTGGTCTTGCCCAGCGTCGACACCTGGCAGCTGGTGATCAACACCGCGACCACGATCATCACCTTCTTGCTGGTGGCGTTGCTGCAGAACACGCAGTCCCGCTCCGACGAGGCGGTCCAGCAGAAACTCAACGCCATCGCCGACGCACTGGCCGACTTCATGGGCGAACTCAGCGTCGACCATCCAGAACTCCTGCGCCACCGCCAGGAACTCGCCGACGCCGTCGGCCTCGAACGACGCGAGTCAACGTAACTTCGACCGCATAGCTCGCGTGTCAGCGCAGGCTGGCTTGGGTAGGACTTGACGTTGATGACGCAGGAAGGCAGGCAACGCCGGCCACAGCGTACGTAGTTTTGCCGCTTTCGGTCTGCGAGTCGACGATCGATTTCAGCCACGGCAGTTCGATCGGGCCGCGAATCTTTTGGCCGGTGATGAGGTCGTACTCGGCGTATGTCGGTGTGTTGTGGGAGTCGAGGTGTGAGACCGTGGTGCCGGTCACCGTTGCTTGATGCCCAAATCCCGTCGCGCCGAGGTCCCAGTCTTTGCGGACTTCGGCTGGCTGATTCAGCGGTATGGAAAGTACTGCCCCGTCGTCGCCGTTGATCCAGTACAGCCGATCCCCGGCCCGGGTCAGTGTGTTCGGCCGGGACCATGCGGAATGCCCGGCCATACCCACGTGTGACTGGGTGCGCGCACCGGTAGCGGTATCGAGTTGCACCAACTCCAGTCCGAGCGTGCCGGTCTCGTTGTGCCGCGCTTCGGCCGAGCCGTACAGATTGACGAGCGCCGAGCCGTCCGCCGAGCATGCCGCTGTCCGCGACTCGCTACGGAACCCGTTCTGCCACTCCCATTCACCGCGGAGGACGGGTTCGCCGCCCTCGATGGGGAGTTCGAATAATCGGTGCTTGATCATCGGTTGATCCGAGGTGAGGTCGTCGAACGCGGCTACTACCCCGAACGCGCGCTCGCCGCAGTGAGCCGCCGAGAGCATGATCCCAGGGACCGAACCGGTGAGTGGTGCTGTGTCCGGGGCTGTCAGGACGTAGTTGTGCCGGTATTCCGTGGTCGTTCCGCCGCGCTTGCCCGTGTTGAACCACACTAGGCTTCGGCCAGACGCGAAATCTTGTGCGATGCCTTCGACCGCGTCCTCGTCATTCGCGAGCACGTTGCGGCCGGATCGGCTGACGGATATCACCGAATCAGCTGTGGCAAGGGTGAATCCGCGATTCCAGCCGACAATACTCGCCGAGTCGATCGCACCGCCCTGAAGCTTGCCGACGACGTTGCCATCTGCGTCGATGGCAAAGGCTGAGGTGTGATCGGTCTTGGTCATGATGGGAGGTTGTGACGGCCCGACAGTGACCACGGCGATCGCCTCGCTCGGCACAGTCGCCATCTCGGCCGCAGTGATCGGAGCAGGATCTTGCCCGCAGGCCGACGCAGCGAGCACGATCGCCGTCAACGCGGCGAGGGCAGGTACGGACGACCGAAACACGGTCACTCTCCTTCGGCGGGTGGTGGATTCGGCCGGGCGGGGACTTGTGCGTGTACGGCAACGCACATGTCCCGCCACGTCCGAGTTCATCCCAGCAATCAATATCGAGTCACCCAGTTGGAGTCGCGGATGTCTTTCGGCCACACACCCCACCCGCCGTCCTTGTCCAGATCGATGCCGGCGTTGGAGACGTTCATATACGAGGCCCAGACCAATTGCGAGCAGTTGTAGGTGCCTGCCTCGCCGTCTTTCCAGTCTCGACGGTTGAACGCGAAGTCGCTGTTGTAGCCCGAGCCGACTCTTGTGCGAGCGTACGCGGCGGCTTTGGCGCGTTTCGCGTCATCGGTGTGTACCTCCTGCATGATCGGGTTGTACACGCCTTTGGAGTTGTTGCCGAGGACCAATTTAACGCCTTGGTCCGGATCCAGCGCTTGAACTGTGTCTTCTGTGTTGATGAATATGCCGTTGTGGCCGTGTTCGTACTGCACTCTGGCCACTCCGGTCGCGGCGTCGGAGTAGAAGATGTCACCGGCCCGCCTCGCCGGTGGGAGGTGGACCGCGTCTTTCTCGTCACGGGGCGTGCTCCTGGAGTCGCTGTTGCCGCTGGCTTCGCGCAGCGCCTGCTCGATCGCTTCCCTCAGTGATCGGCCGAGTCCTTCGATCGCCTTGCGTGCGTCAGCGAGTACCTGCTCGGGCGTGGCGGGCAGGTAGTCGGCCAGCTGCACCGTCGTCGGGCCGGGCGCGGTGATCGTTCCGCCCTGGAAGCGCTGTTCCACAGACACTCCGTTGTCGGGACTGGTCTGTGCCGCAACGGGATACCGGTACTGCCCGCGCTCATAGCCGGATGCGGCCCACGCGTCGAGGATCCGACCCGTGACCGGCTGCGCACCGGTCGTCGAATGCCAGTAGACAACGCCGCGTTCGAACCGGTTCATGCGCCCCTGTCCATCAGGGAGCGCAGTCTCGTCGCTGGTCGGATAGCCGAGCCAGCCGCCCTCCCAGCCTGTTTCGCCCCACTTGTCGCGGATCGCGCCGGCGATGTAGTAGGCCTCGTTGAGTTTCCAGTAGATGGTGCCGCCTTGGAAGTATTGGCGGCGGCCGACGTTGTCGGGGTTGATGATCTCGTCGGAGGTCGGATAGCCGAGGACCCCGCCTTCCCAACCGTTGCGCTGCCAGGCAGCGAAGAAATGATTCGCCACCGGGTGCGCTCCCCCGTCAGGGGACCAGTAGATGGGGCCGTTCTGAAAGGTGGAGCGTTTCCCGACCCCGTCGGGGTTGCTCAGCTCGTTGGAGGTCGGGAACAGGAGGAAGCTGTTCGGGCCGCCGAGTTCGTTGTATTTGTCGCGAATCGCGCCACACACCTCATATGGTGCCGGCCAATACACCTGACAGCCGTCTGCGGCCCGCGCCGAACGCTGCTGCGGGCGGGCTGCGAGCGCGGCCTCCATCGTTTCGGCCTTTTCGGCCTGCTTTTTGCTGAACCCGCCGGGGACCTGCTGGCAGTCCGAACGCATCCGCCCCGGCACCACACTGGACTGGGGATTGCTGGTGGGCTCCCACTTTTGGGGAGCCTGCGCGCGAGTACCCGGCGCACATGCCGGACTCGCTGGTGCGGTGGTCGGCGACGAGGGTGCGGTCGGTGCTGCGGGTAATGACGTTGTGGGCGAGGGTGATTGCGGAGCGCGGGTGGTCGGCGCTGCCGTCTTACTGGGCGATGATGGCGTGCTGCTCGGCGTCGTTGTCGATGATGCCGGTGGCGGCGGGCTCGTTGTCGGGTCCGCGGTCCCGGATTGCGCCCCTGCTACGAGCAACAGCACCGCGACACCAGACACCGCGGTACGCAACGGAATTCGATGACCTGCCCGACGCTGCCACGACAATAATATAGATGAACGCCTCATCCTTTGCCCCTCCGCGTTCGGATTGCCAGTTCATTGCTGGCGTGGGATCAGAGTCTCATGCGTTCCTGTTCCTGTCACCGGGTAACCACAACTGGGGAAATCCAACTGGACTCCGTCGGTCAGCGGGAATCCCAAGTGACAAAGGGTATTTGCCGGGCTGGGCAGGACACATCGGCAGTCGAGATCATGGGAAACTTCGCCGAAGTGGCGACGCACGGTGAACATCCCTCGGCCTGGCCCCGTTGGGGCGGTGGGCGCATGCACAAGGCACCGGCAGCCCATAGGCGGGAACGAGCGCCGCTACGCGACCGCCACCACAGCGCGGGAAAGGGCCGCTGTCAGGCGATTACGAGCTAGGAAGTGGCATTTGCACGGGGCGAAACCCGGCGGATATTCGCGCACCAGCAGACCGGTGTCGGCGGCTGTCATAGTCGACGCTCGAGACACTGCGCAGTACCCGCGCCACCCCGGTTGCGGAGGCCCACGGAATTCCGGCGGCACGGCTGATCCTGGGCGACGATGGGAACTCCGCTGTCACCACGCAGGCGTATGTGAACCTGGAACGACCGGTGGTCGATTTCGTGGACGCCCGGTGAAAAACGTTCACCCGGCGTCCACGAGTGAATGAGTTCCGGTGTGCTAGCTGCTAGAGCCCTCCGCAGGCTGCAATTTCAGTGAGATGGAGTTGATGCAGTAGCGCTTGTCGGTGGGCGTGTTGTATCCCTCGCCCTCGAACACGTGGCCGAGGTGGCTGTGGCAATTCGCGCACAGTACTTCGACTCGGTGCATGCCGAGGGTGTCGTCGGTTTTGAGGATTACCGCGTCGGATTCGGTCGGGTCGAAGAACGACGGCCACCCGCAGTGTGAGTCGAATTTCTCGGTGCTGCGGAACAATTCGGCGCCGCAGGCCCGGCATTCGTAGACGCCGTCGGTCTTGGTGTCGGTGTATTCGCCGACGAAGGGCCGTTCGGTGGCGGCCTCGCGCAGCACCGCGTACTCCTCGGGGTTCAGCTTGGCGCGCCATTCCTGGGGCGTCAGCTGGATCCGCGGCGCGGGCAGGGACGTATCGGCTTCGGAACTCATCACTCCACGCTAATAGGTTTCGCCACCGCCGTCGCGGAACCGTCGGCCGACCTGGGCGAATCGGGCGTGGCAGGCACCGGCTTGATCCAGGTGGGATCGATACCGAACTGCAGGCGGCCCTCCCGCTTGGCGGTCAGGTATCGATCCCCGAGCACGCAGAACACCACGATCAGCAACAGCCCCCAGCCGAAGGTGACCCGCAGGTAATCGAGGTCGCGGCCGAAATGCTGCCAGCCGGGTCGGTCCGACAACCACTTGTCGTATGTCATGAACCCGAAGATGGCCAACCACGCGGGCCAATTTCGCAGCACCGAACTCCGCAAGACCACCGTCATCAGGAACGGGAACAGCATCATCGAGTAGTACATCTGCCCCAGCGACGGCAGCAGGAAATACGCGGTGAGCAGCACGCCGGACGCGGTACACACGAAGAACAGCTCGTCTTGACGGTAGTAGCGCCACAGCAGCCACAGCGAGAGGGCGACCAGCACACCCATGCCGAGCCGGATGATCCAGATCAGCCACGGCGACAGCCCGTAATACTCACCGTTGCCCGGGATCGAGCTGTTGAAGTAGTCGCGGGTCTCGAACAGGTAGGGCGCGGTACGGCTGAAGAACTGCTCCGGGTCCTTCGACATCGGCCAGGCGATCGCGGTGAGCACGATCGGCACACCGAGGGCGGTGATGAATACCTTCCACTGCCCACGGACCAGCGCGATCAAAAGCAGCGGTGCCAGCGTCGGTTTCACCGCGATACTGAGTCCGAGCACGACGCCGGCCCACAGGTCTCGTCGTTTGAGCAGCAGATGCAGGAAGAGCATCTCGGCCAGCAGAATGCAGCCGTTGACGTTGGTGAAAACCAGCGTATTGGTGACCGTTTCCGACATGAACATCGCGAACAGCAGCACCGGCGCGACAACGGAATTCACCGTGAAACGGAACAGCCGAAGCAGCAGATACCAGGCGAGAATGATCGCGGCCGCGTTCAGCAGGATGAACAGCCAGCGCGCCTTTTCGTAGTCGTGCACCCAGGCCACCGGCGCGATGAGCAGCGTGCCGCTCGGGTAGTACAGGTAATGCGGGTCGACCGAGTCGAAGTTGGCCGTGTACACCGGTCGCCCGTTGAGAAAATCTAGCGACGCCTGGTAAACCGGTCGGAAGTCGTCGGTGATGAAACCGTTGACAGCCTTGATGAAAACTCGGTTCAGCACAGTCATGACCGCGAACGGCCAGAGTGCGAACTTGATCACCTCGGCGGTGGTGCGAGCACTGCGGGGCTCGAGCTGTCGAAGTAACACTGGGGCACGGTACACCGGATCAGGTTCCGACGGTTGTCCGGACCTCTTCGACGCGCCGCTAGAAGCGCTATTCGGGCAGCCAGGTCAGGCCGGGCAGGCGGTCCCGTCGGCGGGCAGTTTCGCGTCCTTCAAGTAGTCGACCATGATGCGCTGTGCGCAACTCGAGTGGGTGGACACCGGGTGCCCCCAGCCCTGCCAGGTGACGCCGGCGTGCCGCGCCCCGGCCGCGCCGAGCGCGCCGGCGACCGACGCCTGGCCCGCATTGCCGACCACCGGGTCGGCGACGCCGCCGAGCACCAGCACCGGAATGGTGAGCTTGTCCGGCATCGCGGGCGCGGTGGACACCGGCCAGGCCGCGCATTTCATCAGCCCGATCGCCATGTTCTTGCCGAACACCGGATACTTGGCGCCCCACGTACCCATCAGTTCCTTGGCCTTGGTCGGCGTCGGCGGCTGCTGAGTGTCGGTGCAGCGGTTCACGAATTGGCCGTCGCCGCTGATCGCCGCGGACTCGCGCTGGATCAGATTGCCGAGCGCGCCGCGGTCGCCGCGCCCCGCCGCCGACAGCGCGTCGGCGAGTTCGCGGACCCGGGTGGCCTGGTCGGCGCGCGGGCTGCCGAGGAAACCGGAGACCGCGGTGAGCAGCGCGTTGGCCGAGATGTCGCCGAGCCCACCGGAACCGGCCCGGTTCACCAGATCGGTGATCGCGGCCCGCGGATCCGCGCCCAGTGAACAGCTGAGCCCGGTGCAGCGCTGAGCGAACGCGGTCAGCGCCGCCTCCGCGCCTTCCAGTTGCTGCTCGGCCCGGGTGATCGCGTCCGCGCCGACGGCCTCGGGGGAGTCGACGACGAGTCTGGCCAGGTGATCGCCGTACTTGCGGGCGTAGCTGAGCGCGACCTTCGCGCCGTTGCCCGAGCCGAGCAGCGCGATGTGGTCGACCTGCCACTGCTTGCGCAGCTGCTCGATGTCGTCGGCGGCGTGCTGTGCGTCGAAGGCGCCCTCGTAGGGCTGCAGGAAGTCGCGGCAGGCGATGGTGCCGTCCTGGCTGTACGTGGTCATCGCCTCGACGGGATCGTTTGCGTCAGGCCCGAATTGGGCGTTGTCGGCCAGCCCCTTGCGGACCTCGGGCGGCAGGCAGTCGATCGGCTGCGAGCTGCCGATGCCGCGCCGGTCCACCGCGACGATCGGACGCGCGGCAAGCAGCGCGCTCGCCGGACCGACGGCCAGGCCGGCGAGGGTGGCGGTGGAGGAGCGGTCCGCGCCGGAGGTGAGCAGCAGCGGGGCGGCGTCGGCCGGGGTCTGGGGCAGCCGGGCCCGGATCGCCGCGGTGCGGAAGTTGCCGAGCACGGCGCCGCCCCCGTCGATGGGCGTGGTGTATTCCGCGCAGTCGAGCACCAGCCCGGCGGGGGCGGGACCGAGGCCGAGCAGATCGAGCGTCGGCGCGGTGCAGTCCTTCCACGCCAGGTCGGTCTTCGGCAGCTCAGCGGTCGGTGGCGGGGCCGGGGCGACCGAGGTCGGGGCGACGCCGCCGACCCGTTGGCGCTCGACGGCGACGCCGGGACGGTCGGAGGGTCCCGCCCCGCATCCGGCGATCATGGTCGAGAGTGTCGCGGCCAGCACGACGGCCCGAGTCCAGCGCATGCGCTACAGCCTGCCAGGTTCGGGCAGTTGTTTCATGCACGGGCCCATCGGGTCAGCATCGTGCCGTCGTTGTCGAGCAAGATATGCGCGCGCGACATGGGGCGGTGGAACTCGTGCGCGGACAGCGAAATTCGCCGGGCCGTGCCGCCGACCAGCACGGGTGCGGTGGTCAGGCAGAGCTCGTCGACCGCGTCGGCGGCCAGCAGCTCGCCGAACAGCTGGGGGCCGCCCTCACACAGCACGCGATGTAGTCGGCGCTCGGCGAGCACCCGCAGCAGCGCCTTCGGGGTCACCGCGAGGTCGCCCGCCTCGATGACGTCCGCGCCCGCGTCGGCCAGTTGCTGTTTGCGGTCGGCGGGGGCGGTGGTCGTGGTGATGATCAACGGCGCGACGGTGGTGTCGGTGAGCAACCGGGCGCCGAGGTCGATCGCCGCGCTCGCGGTCACCACCGCGATCGGTGGCGCCGCACCGTCCGGATGACCACCCACACCCCGCTCGTGCAGCGCACGCCGACGCCGCGGATCGGTCCTGGCGCCACCGTAGTTCTCCGAGCGGACGGTGCCCGCGCCGACGAGCACCACGTCGGCCAGTTCCCGCAGCATCAGGAACACCGCTTTGTCGGCGGGCGTGCCGAGGCCCGCGGATTGGCCGTCGCTGGTCGCGCCGCCGTCGATGCTGGCCACGAAATTCGCGCGGACGAACGGTTCGCGAAGGTCGTCCGGGTACGCGTACAACTGCGCGAGATCGTCGGGTGTCAGGTCTGTGAGCTGGATCGCATTGTGGATACGCTGCATGAACGTAGATCTCACCACGTCATTAGGCTTCGCACATGCAAGAACGCCTCGTCGACCGCCACCCTGAGGTTCCGGCCGACCAGCTCGTCGCCCAGATGGTGCCCCCGCCGATGTTCGACGAGGTCAGCTTCGGCTCCTACATTCCCGACCCGAAGGAGCCGAGCCAGGCGGCGGCGGTGCGCAAGGCCGAGGAGTTCGCCGGCGAGGTCGCCAAGATCCATCAGGCGGTGAACAAGAAGAGCCTGTTCGGCAAGAAGAAGCAGGTGTCCGGGGCCGGGCTGTATCTGGACGGCGGGTTCGGTGTCGGCAAGACCCACCTGCTCGCCTCCATCTTCCACAGCGCGCCGGCGCCGAAGTCGTTCGGCACCTTCGGCGAGCTCACCAATCTCGTTGGCGCCCTTGGCTTCACCAATGCGGTGGAGCGGTTGTCGGCGAACAGTGTGCTGTGCATCGACGAATTCGAGCTCGACGATCCCGGCGACACCATGCTGGTCTCGCGGCTGCTGACCGAGCTGTCCGCGAAGGGTGTTTCGATCGCGGCCACCTCCAACACGTTGCCGGGTCAGTTGGGCGAAGGTCGTTTCGCCGCACAGGATTTCCTGCGGGAGATCAAGAAGCTCGGCTCGATCTTCGAGCCCGTCCGGGTCGACGGCCCGGACTACCGGCACCGCGATCTGCCGCCCGCGCCGGAGCCGACCTCGTCGGCGTTGCTGACCGAACGTGCCACTGCCACACCGGGTTCCACGCTCGACGACTTCGACGAGCTGCTCAAGCATCTCAGCACGTTGCACCCGTCGAAGTTCGGCGCGCTGATCGCCGGGGTGTCGTCGGTGTTCATCGCGAACGTGCACCCGGTCACCGATCAGGCCGTGGCGTTACGCATCGTGGTGCTGGCCGACCGGCTCTACGACGCGAGCATTCCGGTCACCGTTTCCGGTGCCAAGCTGGACCAGATCTTCTCGCAGGAGATGCTCGACGGCGGGTACCGCAAGAAGTATCTGCGCGCGGTGTCGCGGTTGCTCGCGCTGTCGCGGTTCGAGGTTCCGGCGTAAACCCCCCTGGTTTGAACAACCGATGTTTCATTTGGTTTGCTGGGGTCTCGGGGGACCCGATGATTGGAGCACCCGCATGACCCGCTCGCTTCGTACCCCGATCGCGCTGGCGGCCGGACTGGCCGTGGCCTTCGGGCCGGTGACCGGTGCCGCGCTCGCCGAGCCGCCCGCCGCGTCGGCCGTCGCGTTCGACCGTTCGCTGAACCTGCAGGGTGTGCAGAACGCTCGTGACATCGGCGGATACCGGACCGTCACCGGCAAGACCGTCCGCACCGGCCTCGTCTACCGCACCGGTCAACTGAACAACGCCACCCCGGCCGACCTCGCCGAGCTGTCCGGTCGTCAGGTCCGCGTCGTCGACGATCTGCGCACGGTCTACGAACGCGCGATCGGCCCGGACAAGGTACCCGCGGGCGCGACCGCGAACTGGGATGACGTCATCGGCCAGGCCCCGCCCGAGGTGATGGCCAGCACCCTCACCGGCGGCGACAGCCTCTACCGCGCGTTCATCACCGCGCCCGGCGCCAACCAGGCCTTCGCCTCGGTGCTGCGCGACATCATCGACACCGACGGCTCGGTGCTGTTCCACTGCACCGCGGGCAAGGACCGCACCGGCTGGACCGCCGCCGTCCTGCTCACCGTCCTCGGCGTCGACCGCGACACCGTCAACCAGGACTACCTGCTGTCCAACCAGTACCGCAACGCCAACCCGAACGACCCGATCAACGGCGTCCAACAGCCCTGGCTCGACGCCGCTTTCGACCAGGCGAACCAGACCTACGGCAGCTTCGACAACTACGTTCGTGCGGGTCTGAAGCTCTCCGACGGCGACATCGCCGCACTGAAGGCGAAGCTGCTCGCCTGATTCCGGCGGGTGCTCTTCGTGTCATGTCGGGGTAGCGCTTGTGCGAGTAGCAGCAAACAGACCGTAAGGTATTGAATCATCCGCCGCTACGATCCGATCATGACGAAGTTCAAGACGTGGGACGGCCTGGAACTCAACTATCGGGTGTGGGAGGGCGAGGGTGTTCCCGTCGTGTTGCAGCACGGTGTGGTCGCGGATACCAACGCGAACTGGATGAGCCCCGGAGTGGTCGGCGCGCTGCAGGCGGCCGGGCGCACGGTGGTGTCGCTCGACGCGCGTGGGCACGGGCGCTCGGACAAGCCGCACGATCCGGCGCAGTACTCGTGGGAGTTCATGGCCAAGGACGTGCGCGCGCTGTACGACGAACTCGGCTTCGATCGTGTTGTGCAGGTGGGTTATTCGATGGGCGCGATCATCTCGCTGCTGGTCGCCGCCGCCGACGAACGGGTCGAGCGGCTGGCCATCGGCGGTATCGGTTCGGGGGTGCTCGATTGCGGCGGCGTCGATCGCCGGGTCGTCGAGCTGACCGACCTGCAGCTCGCGATGGATGACGACAACGAGCAAGCACCGCCGACCGCCATGATGTTCCGGATTCTCGCGGACGCGGTGCATGCCGACCGGCACGCCATCCAGGCGGTCGCGGCCGGCCTCGATTCCCGGCCGATCGACGGGCTGTCCGATGTCACCGTGCCGACGCTGGTGCTCGCGGGCGACAGCGATCCGTTCGCCGCCGAGCCCGAACGCCTCGCCGACGCGCTGCCCAACGGGACGCTGCACGTGGTGCGCGGCGATCACCTGATGGCCGTGGTCGCGCCGGAGTTCCACAGCGCGCTGGTCGACTTCGCGAAAGCTACTTAGAAGGCCAGTCGCATCACAAAGTCATCGTGCCGTTGATTGCCGACGGTGTTGGTCTTGGTGCCGACCGAGTGGAATCCGTGCTTCTCGTAGAACCGCCGAGCCCGCGCATTCTCCTGGCTGACACCGAGCCACACCCCGGCAAACTGCCCGTCCCGTGCCCGCTCCAGACAAGCGTGCATCAGCGCCGTCGACACTCCGCTGCCGTGATGGCCGGGCACCACATACATCTTGTTGATCTCCACCACCGGCCGCAGATCCACCGCCTCGGCAACCGCCGGATCCGCCGGGTCGCCCGCGATGAGCATCGCGTACCCGACGATCTCGTCGCCCGCGACGGCCTTGAGCACGGTCCGGGCCGGATCGCTCAGATACTCGCCGAACTGTTCGCCGGACAGCGCCTCGCTGATGAAGATGTCGATATCGTCGGCGCTCGCCTCGGGTGGGCAGGCGAGGGGAAAGGTCGCGGCCGCAACGTCACTGAGTTCTTCGGCGTCCCACAGGCCGGCCCGGTCGACGGTGACTGGGATGTTGCTCATGCCTCCGCCTCGCTAGCGCTCGGCTCCGGCATACGCAACGCGCGCTGGCACATGATTCGCTCGCTGCGCTCGCTCATGTGTCCAGTAGAGCATGATCACCCGAAGAGGTGGGATGTTTGTCTGCTTCAGGCCGCGAGTGGAACACCCGCGCCAGCCCGATCAGCACCGCCGCGAACACCAGCGGAATCACGAAGCCGATCCGATGCCCGAAGCCCGCCGCGACCGCACCAACCACCCCGCCACCCACCAAAGTGCCTGCGTAATTGAACAGATTCAGCCGCGCGATGAGCGCGTCCAGGCCACGACCACTGGTCAACTGCCCGGCCTCGCTGAAGCACAGCGGCGCGATCACCGGCATGCCGATGCCCGCGATCAGGAATCCGACGATCGCGACAATCGGCCCGGGCGCGGCGATCACAATCGCCAAGCCGACCACGCCGATGGCGGCCGCCGTCCGCACCACGCGTCGCGGTCCGAACCGGCGCACGAACAGGTCGCCGGTGAGCCGCGCGACCAACGAGGTGCCTTGGTACGCGGCCAGCCCCAAGGCCGCGGTCGCGGAACTGGCAAGGAGGTCGCCGGTCAGATACAGCGCCGACCAGTTACCAACGGCCAAATCGATGGCAAACACCAACGCCATCGCGATACCGAACACCAGATACGCACGGAAAGCGACCGGCGCGGGCTCCACGACCTCCTCGGCCGGGCCCGCCTCCGCCTCCTGCGTTCCGAGCAGCCGCGGTCCGAGCACCAACCCGATGACGAGCACGATCCCCGCCGCGCCGAGCAGTGACTCGCGCAGCGTCACCTCCAGCGCCTCACACCCCGACACGAACAACGCGCCGGTAATCGACCCCGCACTCCACGCCGCGTAAAACGACGACAGCACGAACTTCCCGTACCCGTGCTGAATGAACACCGCCTGCATGTTGGTGCTCGCGTCGACGATGCCGACCGCGATCCCGTAGCAGCTGAGCGTGCTCAGCAGCACGGCCGTGTTCGGCGCGAACGCCACCCCGGCCCCGGTGATCGCGATGAGCAGCAGCCCGATCCGCACCGTCGCCCGGCTCGACCACCGCAGCGCCAACCGCTCCGCCGCCACACTCCCGCCACCCGCGAGCAGCGACACCAACACCACCGAGCCGACAATCAACCCATCGGATAGCCCGAACTTGTCCTTCTGCTGCGGCAACTGCGTCAGCACCACGGCAAAGAAGAAACCCTGCAGCCCGAACGCGAACGAGTTCGCGATCCGGGCGCCCCGCAGGATGGGCGCGATCGAACTCATCTGCGCAGGGTAGCGGGGCAACCGGGGTCACGCGCGCGGAATGAATCGGGCGCGTCGGTGCCGATCCGCACCCGCGATCGCGACGAATGAACCGGATGCGGTGGTGATCGGCGAGCGCGCTCGGACGGGCGATGGCATCGACGCTGGCCGCAGGTGGTGGCGCGTGTCACTATCGAAGAGCCGCAACGATACTCGCGCAACGGGGAGGCCAGCGTAGATGAGACAGCTGCCGACGGACTTCTTCCAGGCGCCGTATGCCTTCTACCGGCAGCTGCGAGCCGAGGGTTCCGTGCATCAGATCGGCCTGCGCACCGGCGTCCGCGCCTGGCTGGTCGTCGACTACGACGCGGCCAAGGAGGTGCTGCGGCACCCCGATATCCGCAAGGACCCGCACTCCGCGACCGGCGCACAGGCCAGGCATGCCGCGGCGGGTAGCAGCGGGGTCACCGCGACCAACCGGCGATTGAGCTATCACCTGCTCAATGCCGATCCGCCGCATCACTCGCGCCTGCGCAAACTGGTCACCCCCGCGTTCGCGCCCGCCAGGATGGCGGCGCTCGAGTTCCGGGTGGCGGCCATCGCGGACGAACTGCTCGATCGGATCGATCCTGCCGCGGGCCGAGTGGATCTGCTGGAGGAGTACGCCTTTCCGCTACCCATCACGGTGATCTGTGAGCTGCTCGGCGTGCCCGTCGAGGATCGTGAACCGTTCCGTGAGTGGTCCGCCGCCGTGGTCGACACCCCGATGTCCACGCCGGAAGCGATGCGCGAGGCGACCGACGCCATCGTCGAGTACTTCGACGGTCTGGTGGCCATGCGGCGCGAGCACGGTCTCGGCGACGACCTGATCTCGCACCTGCTCACCGTCACCGACGACGGCGACCGGCTCAGCCACGACGAACTGATCTCGATGGCGTTCCTGATCCTGGTCGCCGGGCACGAGACGACGGTCAACCTGATCGGCAACACCGTGCTCACCCTGCTCGCCGATCCGCCGCGCTACCGCGCACTGCGCGACCAGCCCGACGCCGTCGCGCCGCTGATCGAGGAGGTGCTGCGACACAACGGCCCGGTGAACATCGCGACGCTGCGTTACACCACCGCCCCGATCACCCTCGGCGAGACCGAAATCCCCGCGGGCGAACTCGTCTTGGTCGCGCTCGGTTCGGCCAATCGTGACGAACGTCATTTCGCCGATCCCACGGCCTTCGATCCGGACCGCGCCAGCAATCACATCGCCTTCGGCTACGGCATCCACTACTGCCTCGGCGCCGGCCTGGCCCGCATGGAGGCTCGCATCGCCGTCACCCACCTGGTCACCCGCTTCCCCGAGCTGCGCCTGGCCGTCGATGACGACGAACTGCGCTGGCGTGAGAGCATTCTGATCCGCGGCGTCCAGGATTTGCCGGTGGATCTGGCCGGTGCCCCGGCGCTGCCTTGAATCGCCGATTAGGGCAACCGACTTTGCTGCGCGCCGTAAGCGACGTAATCTCCTGCGCATGACGAGCGGAAACCGCATCGCGATCGTTGGTGCGGGTATCGCAGGTCTTGCCTGCGCGAAAGTGCTGATCCAGAAGGGTTTTCCGGTCGAGATCTTCGACCGGGCGCCCGATGTCGGTGGCGTGTGGAGTGCGACCCGCAGGTACCCGGGGCTGCGAACCCAGAATTCCAAGAACACCTATCACTTCTCCGACTTCCCGATGCCCTCGGATTACCCGAAGGTGCTCGACGGCGAGCAGATGCAGGCGTATCTGGCCGCCTACGCCGACCACTTCGGCCTGCGTGCGCACCTGCGGCTCAACACCGAGGTCGTCGCCGCTGATCCGGTGGACAGTGGCTGGCTGCTGGAGATTCGTGACCAGGGCGGTATACATCGGACCTCCTGCGATCATCTGGTAATCGCCAATGGGGTGTTCAGCGAGCCCGCCATCCCGGACTTCCGCGGTATCGAGCTGTTCCGTGCCGCGGGCGGCCAAATGGGTCACGTGTCGGAATTCTTGGATGTCGAGGCGGTGCGCGGTAAGTCCGTCGTTGTCGTCGGCTACGGCAAGTCGGCCTGCGACATCGCCGAGGCCGTGAGCGACGTCGCCGGCTCGACCACCGTGGTGGCGCGCCGACTGCTGTGGAAGATGCCGCGCAAGCTGGCTCGGGTGCTCGACTACGAGCGACTGATGCTGACCCGCTTCGGCGAGGCACACTTCCATCACCTGGAACCCGGCCGGATGGACCGCTACCTGGACGGCCCCGGCGTTTCGTTCCGGACCGCCAATCTCGACCTGATCCAGGAACTCGCCACCAAGCAGATGAACCTGCGCGAGCTCGGTCTGCTGCCGGAGGGCCGGTTCGAGCAGATCGCCGAGAGCACCGTCAGCCTCGCCACCGAGAACTTCTACGAGCAGGTCGCGAACGGCCGGATCGTGGTGCAGCGCGACACCGCCATCACCGAAATGCGTGGTGGCGGTGGCGAAACGCCCGCGGTGCAGCTGTCCAACGGGCATCTCGTCCCGGCCGATATCGTCGTCTGCGCAACCGGATTCCAGCAGCGGGTGCCGTTCCTGACGCCGTATGTCCAGCGCAGGCTCACCGACGAGCACGGCAACTTCCGTCTGCACCGCCAGATCATGCCGCTCGACGTGCCGAACCTGACCTTCGCCGGCTACAACTCGTCGGTCATCAGCACCCTCAACGCCGAGGTCGGCGCGCACTGGACCGCCGCACTCCTCACCAACCAGCTCGACCTGCCGCCGCGCGACGAAGTGAGCGAGCAGATCGACGCCAGGCTGCGCTGGATGGAGGAACGCACCCACGGCCACCACGCGCGAGGCACCGCGATCACCCCCTTCTCCATCCGCAATGTCGACGAAATGCTGGCCGACCTGAAGTTCCGTCTCCCCCTGCGAACCCGTGCGTCCCAATGGTTCCGCACGGTCCGCCCGGAGTCCTACCGCGGCCTGACCACCAAACACGAGCCCGCGCCCTCCGCACCCCCCGAACACCCGATCGAGCACGCCGATGTCGCTCCCCCAGGCCCCAGCCTCGGCGCACCCCGAACCCCCGACCAGGGGATGCCGCAGACAACCGATCTCATCACCCAAGTGCCCGAGTCCCACGGTGCGCCAACGGCCCACAACCTGAACGCCGCCGCACCCACCCCACATGGTGTGCCGAGCGCCCACAACCCGAGCGCACTCGACGTACCAAGGACACACGACCTGAGCATCGCCGCCCCCACCAACCTCCTACCCGGCTCCCAGGGCAAGTAACCCTCAACCGGCAACACCCGCACCGGATTTCGATGTTGTGCGGCCGTGGCTTTTCTGAGTACGTAGTGGATGGCTGATCGCGAGTACTGCGGATCTCGGCATCGGCTGCGGGGCGTTCGGGGGTGCGGGTGGCCGGGGTGTCGAGACTCGCCGGGGGTTATCGCTAGCGCAATGTTGGTAAAGCTGCATTGCGCTGGTGATAATCCTGGGGTGGAGGCGCTGGACATGAATCTGCTGGTGGCGCTGGATGCGCTGTTGGAAACGAACAGCGTTACCCGGGCGGCCGAACGGCTGCGTACCTCGGCGCCGGCGATGAGCCGGACGCTGGCCAAGCTGCGTCGGGTGCTCGGCGATCCGCTGCTGGTGCGCGCCGGTCGCCACCTGGTGCCGACGCCGCGGGCGCTGGAATTGCGTTACGAGGTCGGCACTCTGGTCGAGCAGGGGCGGGCATTGCTGACGCCGCGGGGCGCGATCGATCCTGGCGTGCTGAAGCGGAACTTCGCGGTGCAGGCGGGGGACGCGGTGCTCACCGAGTTGGCCGCGCCGCTGCTGGCCGCCGTGCGCGCGCAGGCACCGGGCGTGACGCTGCACTTCCTGCCGGACCTCGAAGGCACCGCGGCACTGCGCGACGGCCGGGTCGATATCGAGGTCGGGGTGATCGACCATGCCGATCCGGAGACGACGGTGCGCCGAGTGCGCGGCGACCGGATCGTCGGGATCGCCGCCGCCGATCATCCGCTGGTCACCGAGCGGGTGACGGTCGCGCGTTTCGCAGCGGCCGCGCACCTGAGCATTTCGCGCAACGGTCACGCGCGCGGCCCGATCGACGACCGGTTGGCGTTGCACGGTCGCACCCGCCGCGTGGTCGCCACGGTGCCGAATCTGACCACCGCGCTGTTCGCGGTGCCCGGCAGCGATCTGATCTGCTCGGCACCCGCGTTGCTGAGCCGCTCGGCTCTGCCCGCGCTCGGGTTGCGCGCGTTCGAGATTCCGCTACCGCTGCCCGAGGTCGCGATCGGCATGGCCTGGCATCCGCGCAACACCGCCGACAGCGGTCATCGCTGGCTGCGCGAGCTGATCGAGACGATCCTGACCGGGTCGGTGGACCCTACTTAGGCGAGTTCGGCAACGCGTTGGTCGCGTCGGTTGTCGTGCTGGTTGCTGGCGCGGGGTCGGTGACCCTGGTCAGGCGGGCTCGGCAATCGTTGTCGCGTGGGTTTTCGGTGCCGTCGCGCTGCTAGCTGACCAGGTCGAAGGCCCTACTTCGGCGGACTCGACAACCGGTAGTCGCGCGGCGTTTCCGTGCTCCGCTCGGGCTGGTAGCTGTTCGAGTTCAGGTCTGTCGCGGGCGGTCCGAAGACGTCGGAGCGGCCGAGCGGGGCGGCCGCGGTCTTCTTCAGTTCGTCCAGCATCGCCTGCAGCTTGTCGACGTGGGAGTTGTCGACCGGGATCAGGTCTTCGTCGGCGCGGTGCGCACCGGTCAGCGCGGTGCCGTTCGTCCCGATGGCGGTGCCGTTCGTGCCGCGGCTGTAGTCGCCGCTGTCCGGCGCCGAGGGAACCATGCTCTCGTACGGATTCTCGTGCGGGCTGGTGAAGTTCTGATACGACGAGGTGGCCGGTTCGCGTGGCGCGGTGAAGCTGGACTGACGGACAGGCAGCGGTTCGCGTGGCGTCGGTGCGGTGAAGTTCGTCGATGGCGCCGGGCTCGGTTCGCGCGGTGTGGGCGCGGTGAAGTTCTGCGACGGTGCCGGGCTCGGCTCGTGCGCCGCGGGTGCGCTGAAGCTGCGTTGCGGCACCGAGTTCGCCTCGTGCGCCGCGGAGTCGCGTCCCGGTGGCGTGTCGCGGGGGCTGGGGGAGCCCTCGTAGCGGCGGGACACGCTCTCCCTGGTCGCCGCGGCGTTCTCGCGTGCCGCCGTGGTGTTGTCGCGGACGGTCTGGGCGATCTCGTGCGAGTTGCCGATGCTTTCCCGCGCGGTGGGAGTGGTCGCGGCGGAGGCGGATTCGCGTTGCGGCGGGACACTCTGCTCGACTGTCGCGGAGTTCCTGCGGGACGCGGCGCGCGGTAGGGGACGCTCGGCGCGCTCGGTGTCCGGCGCGGCATGCGATGGGCCACCGCCTGATTCGACCTTCTCCAGCCGCCCATCGATGCCTGAAATGTCCTGCCCGGCACGGAAAGCCCAGGCCTCGAGCTTGGCCAGTCGCGCTTCGACGCTGCGATCAGCGGGAAGCACGGTGGCAACGCTGACCCCATCGACACCGTCGACCCTGACCGCCACGGCGTCCAGTTTGTCGCTGACCTCACGGAGAACCGCCGCGATGCTCGACAGCATCGCGCCGATCGACTCGCCGGCCGCGTCTTGACCGTGCTCCATCCAGTAACCCACTTCCCCGTATCGGCCCAGCTCGCACTCGGCCGGACGATTCTATCCGTCCAGTTGGAAATACGCGGTGCGCGACGGTGCCCCGCGCACGCGCGGCTCCGTCGTGTACCGACGCTGTTGTCGGTTCGCAGACCGGCTCTGACACCGGCCCCATGGATCTGATCGAAGCAGCGTAGGCGGGCCGTCCCACGCCGGTGCAGGCGGAGGTCGACGCGATCCGGTTTGTCCGGAACAGATCTGCTTCCCATCGGCAACCAGCCGAGGCGCACCCCGACGTAGCCTAAGCGTTTTCTCGCTCCGACGGCAGTCCGAAGTGCGTGCGACAGCGCACATGGGCGCGTGGCGCGGCGACGTCGCAGGATGGCGGTTACTGTCAATCCGCCGACATATGCGTGTCGTTGTGGCCACCTGCTACGGCGAAATTCCTTGTGCCGCAGCCTACACCAGGCGTTCGACCGGAAATCTGACAATGTGGCGCACCCGGGCGCGGGGTAAAGGGGACTGGCGAGGTCGGCGAGTCTGACGCACTCTTGATCTATGGCGTAGGTCGCCAGACCTGCGGTGGTTTGGGCAGGGGAGTGGTCGCGTGAGAACGAAGCAGCGGGCGGAGATCGCCTGCGGTCGCCAGGCGATGCTCGCCGAGTTGGGTATAGCGGGTGGTCCGGGCAGAGCCCGCAAGCTGTCCGGCGGATACGGCTGTCAGTGTCCGGAATGTGACGCCGCGCAATGGGATATGCGTCGGTTGAAATATTGGGTGTGCGGCCGGTTGCTGGCATATGGCGCCGACGTGGCCGAGGTGGATCGACGGGTGGATGGGCTGCCGGTCGACATCTACTGGCGCAAGGGCGACCGCGAGTTCGTCATCGAGGTGCGCAGTGGTGCGCTGGAACGCTCTCTCGCGCAGGAACATACGGATCGGTTGCGGGCGGCGGGCATCGAGGACGTGCTGTGGCTGTGCCCGCCCGGCTACTGGGTCGATCATCTGCACGCGCTAGGCGTCGCCGATTTCGCCCCGCCCGCATGTGATTACCAGACGGTGACCGGTGTGCTGGACACCGTGCACAGCGCGGTGGCTTCGCCGCGCAAGCACCCACTCGAGCTGCGCGACTTCATCCACGGCTGGGTCAGCGGCGACATCGTCTGGGGATATCGTGATGTGACGACAGGAGGTTGGGCCACCGTGGCCGACTGGGAGCACCACACGAAAACGCAGGCGATGATCATCGCCCGGCAGCGTCAGGAGCTGGTCAACCAGCGCACGACGCTGGCCCTGTCCCGGAAAACCGTGCGCGACAAGCAGAAACACCTGATGAAGCTGACCACTCGGCTGGAGCGGGCGGAGCAGGAGGCGCAGGAGCGGGCCGATTCACTCGCGCAGGCGCGGCGCAAACTCGACGACCATCACCGGCTCGACACGTCGCTGCGCAACACCATCAAGCACCTGCAGCAGACCATCAATCACTGGCAGCTGGTGACCTGCTGCGCGATGATGCTGATCGTCACCTTCCTTGCGGGCGCGATGGTGGTGCGCTGAGCCGGAACGGGCCACGGTCCCAGCGCCATTCGTTGCGCAACACCAGCGCGATGAAGTCGAGCAGCTCCAGGCCGGTCTCGTCGCGGACCTGCCGGATGGCCGACCACGGTGCCGGTCCGTGCTCGACGACCTCGGCCAGCCTTGCCGCGCTGTTCGCGTCGACCTTTCTGGCGAGCAGATCGGGGAGGCCGAGCAGGCTGCCGGTCCAGACGAGCCAGCCCCACCCCTTGCCGTGCGCGTACGCGCGTCCCGCGGCGGCCTTCGTTCGATTGACGTGAAAGGCAACGTGTCCGAGCGGTTGCACATCGATCAGCACGACCCGGCCGTCGGTGAGCCGGGCGGCGATGCTCGGATAGCTGAGTTGTTCCGTGCCGTTCAGCTCGAATCCGACGGCGGCCGGTTGCTCCTGGAATGAGTCGACGAGATCGCTCGCGTTGAGGATCCACAGCAGCCGCGCCGCCAACCCGGAGTCGAACGGCACGTCGCGCCCGACCTTGTCCAGGTAGAAGTGTCCTCGGCCGTCGTCGTCGCTGTCGACGGTGCGGGCGGAGGCCACCGGTAGCGCGTCCGGGGTCTTGGACCCTGGCCAATCCACTTGCCCCAGCCACGGATTCAGCTGACTGGTCGCGCGCGGTTCCGCGTCGCGTAGTTTGGCCAGCCGCCGATTGGTCTTCTTCTGCCAGGCCGCGATCCGCTGCGTCACGAATCCCGCGACCCGCTTGGCGTCCTCGGAGGCGTGCCCGGCCAGCCGCAACTTCAAGTACGACAACTCGTTTGCCGCGATATCGGTGTCGGTGGCGTAGGTCTCCACCAGCAACGCGCGGACCAGCTGCTGGTCGCGCGCACCGATCGGATAGCGCTCGGCGAACACACTCGCCGCCCGATGTCCGCTCAGTTGGGCGTTGCGAATCAGCTGAGCCACGGCCTTGGTGTGCAGCTGCCGGATTCGGTCGCGGGACAGGTCGTAGCGCGCGCCGATCTTTGCCAGCGTCTCGGGTTGCGCACCGGTGACGCCGAGCCGATAGGACAGGATCTCCCCGTCCTTGGCCTTGCGATCCGCCTGCAGCGCGATCAATTCGGCCAGCAGCTCGTTGACTTCCTCGAGCCCGAACGAAATATCGTCCTGCAGATCGAGTAGCTCGGGGTCGGTCCCGTCGGGCGCCTCGACCTGCTGGCTTGCCGTCACGCTGTGACCCCCTGGCTCGGTTTCCTGTGCGGCTCAGCCTAATGCCGGCCACCGACAATTCCGGCGTACCGACCTCGACCAGGGGGTCGGTACGTGTCAGACTCCTAGCTGCTCAGCGGCCAGTGCGGTGCCCTCGACGCGCGCCCTGATCTTGGCGAACGCGGTCTCCCGCGACGTCGAGGTGTCGTCGGCGAACGGGGAGAACCCGCAGTCGTCGCAGGTGCCCAACCGGTCGACCGGCAAATGACGGGCCGCGGCCAGCACCCGGTCACGCACCTGCTCGGGCGTCTCGACCGCCGGATCGATCGGATCGATCACCCCGACGAAGATGCGCGCGCCGGCGGGCAGATACTCGGCGATGACGGCGAGCACCTTGTCCGGGTCCGGCTCGCTGGCCAGTTGGACATAGAAATTGCCCGCCTTCAGCTGCAGCAGCTTCGGCAGCAGCTCCGTGTAGTCGACATCGAGGCTGTGCGTCGAATCCTGATCACCGCCGGGACAGGTGTGAATCCCGATCCTGGCCCGCTCCTCGGGCGAGAAGCGTTCGAGCACCAGGTTGTTCAGCTCGATGAACTGGTCGAGGATGCCACCGCTCGGGTCGAGCTTCAACGACAGCCTGGCCTCGGTGAAGTCGAGCTGGACCACCGGCGCCCCGGCGTCCAGGCAGCCGCGAATGTCGGCCTCGGCCTCGTTGATCAGGTCGGTGAGAAAGGCTTCCCGTGAATAGCCGTCGATGCCGGCTGCCGGATACAGCAGGCTCATCGCCGACGGCGCGATCACCGCCTGCTTCACCGGCGCGGTCGCGTGCGCCTGCGCCGCCCGCAGATAGTCGGCCGCGTGGGCTTGATACCGGAACGGCCCGGCGGTGAGTACCGGCAGTTGCCGCTGATGCCCGTCGGCGAACGGAATCGCCACGCCCCCGGGCGCCAGCGTGCTCAGCCCGGCGATCGGATACGTGACAAAGCTCGGTTTGCTCTGCTCGCCGTCAGTGACGACCGGCGACCCTATCTCCTCTAATCGGTGGACAGTGCCACTGACAGCCCGCTGCTGAACTTCAGCCAGTGCGGCGTCATCGATCTTGCCTGCTTCGTGCGCCGCCATCGCGGCCTGCAGCTCTCGCGGACGTGGAATGCTTCCGATCGGCTCTGTGGGGATGGTCACACTTACGAGTGTAAGCGAATAACTCCAGGTGGAAATATCAAATCGACTGTGCTGGTACCAAATTCACGCGATCGGTCCGTCGATTGGGCGATCAGGTCTGAGCTGCGGCGAGGGGGTCCTCGGCTTCACTGCGTGCCGCGGCGATCAGCGAATCGAGCAGTCCGGGGAACCTGGCGTCGAGGTCTTCGCGGCGCAATGACTGCAGCGTCTCGCGGCCGGATACCCGTTGCCAGATGATGCCCGCGTCACGCAGCACCCGGTAGTGGTGGGTCAGGTTCGACTTGGGCACACCGTCCACGATCGAGCCACAGGTGTGCTCGCCCCCGTCGGCCAGTACTCGAACGATGCACAGTCGCAGGGGGTTTCCCACGGCCGAGAGCACGTTCGCCAACTGGATCTGTGCCCGCTCGGGATGTGCCGTCATCACGCGGTCCAGGATAGCTCCATTGTTGACAAACAGTTGAACTGTACGTAAGTCTTTGAACAGTTCAACTGTCTTGAAAGGTCGCCCCAGATGCGTAGTTCCCGCTTCGACGACAAGATCGCCCTCATCACCGGCGGCACCAGCGGGATGGGGTTGGCGACCGCGCGCCGCCTGCTCGACGAGGGTGCGCGGGTGGTCATCACGGGTCGCGACAAAGGTCGACTCGAGGCCGCGGTCGAGCAGCTGGACGGTGTGGATCGCGTGCTCGCGGTGGCAGGAGACGCCGCGAATCTCGCCGACCTCGACGCGCTGACGGCCGCCATCAAGGACCGGTTCGGGCGACTGGACGTGGTGTTCGCGAACGCGGGAATCGGTGCGTTCCAGCAGATTGCGGACGTGACTGAGGATGAGTTCTACCGAGTGGTCGACATCAACTTCAAAGCGGCGTTCTTCACCATCCAGAAGACCCTGCCGCTGCTGGCCGACCACGGCGCGATCGTGATCAACGCGTCGTTCGCGCTGCATCGGGGTAGTCCCGGTACCGCTCTCTACTCGGCCACCAAAGCGGCCGTGCACAATCTGGCCCGCACGCTGGCGGCTGAACTGGCCCCCAGGCGAATTCGGGTCAACTCCGTGAGTCCGGGTTATACGGCCACACCGGCGTTGGCGGCTGAAGCGTCGGCGGAGATCCAGGAGGCCGCCGCCGCCATGGTGGCCGCGGGCCGCATCGGCACGTCCGAAGAGGTCGCGGCCGCGGTCGCGTTCCTCGCCTCGGCGGAGGGAACCTACATCAACGGTCACGACCTGCTCATCGATGGAGGTCTGGTCTCCGCCACCCCTGCGGCCATGATCTAGGCCCGCGTTCAATCCCGAGCTGTCATAGGCGTATTCGCCCTCTATCGACGATCTGCGCGATCGTCGGTGGGGGGCGATTGGCTGTTTCGAGGCCGGAGGGGCGCATCGCTTGGATCTGCTCCCTCTTGCGGGCTCTGTGTCCCTGTATCTGGTGCCGTTGTCCTAGGCCTTGCTGTATTTGATGACGCGTCATGTAGAGCTGTTGTTCGCCAAATCGGCTGATTTCCCTCGTTTGGCGTCTAGCGCGCCCGTGGGGCGTCTGGTAGTGAAGTTCGAATAGGGGGGATCGACTGGACCGGTTTTGGAGGATCTGTGACGAGACTGGCCGGGTTGAATGGACATCTGTAGACCGCTTATAGCTATGATGGAAAAGTAACTAGCGGCGAACCCTTCGGCGCGTAGCGCGCAGCACGCGCGAGGACCCGTACTTCTCGGCAACACCACCCCTGGGCCTTCTGTGTGCGCTCTCGGCTGCGTCGGAGATCAACAAGTGGGGAGGTCTACCGACCAGTGGCTACCAGAAACTCCGCCTCGACCGGTCCGAGGAACAAGCCGTCCAAGCAGGACTACGACGCCGCGTCCATCACGATCCTCGAGGGGCTCGAGGCGGTCCGTAAGCGCCCGAGCATGTACATCGGCTCCACCAACGAGCGCGGCCTGCACCACCTGGTCCGGGAAATCGTCGACAACTCCGTCGACGAGGCGATGGCCGGATATGCCACCCAGATCGACGTCACGCTGCTGGCCGACGGCGGCGTCGAGGTGGCCGACGACGGTCGCGGCATTCCGGTCGAGATGCACGAGACGGGGATACCGACGGTCGAAGTCGTCATGACCCAACTGCACGCAGGCGGCAAGTTCGACTCCGACACCTATGCGGTGGCCGGCGGGCTGCACGGCGTCGGGTTGTCGGTGGTGAACGCGCTGTCGACCCGGATCGAGTTGGAGATCGACCGCGACGGCTATCACTGGACCCAGAACTATCTGCGCGCCAAGCCGGAAGAGCTGGTCCGCGGTGCGCCGACCGCGCGCACCGGCAACACGACGCGGTTCTGGCCGGATCCGGAAATCTTCGAGACGACCACATTCAATTTCGAGACTGTCGCGCGTCGCATGCAGGAGATGGCGTTCCTGAACAAGGGCCTGACCATCGTCCTCACCGATGAGCGGGTCGCCGACGATGCGGTCGCCGAGGAGCCGCAGCCCGACGACCGGACACGTACCTACCACTACCCGGGTGGCCTGGAAGACTTTGTGCGCCACCTCAATCGGACCAAGCAGCCGATCCACCACTCGATTGTCTCGTTCACCGGCGCGGGCCCCGGCCACGACCTCGAGGTCGCCATGCAGTGGAACGCGGGCTATTCCGAGTCGGTGCACAGCTTCGCCAACACCATCAACACCCATGACGGTGGCACCCACGAAGAGGGCTTTCGCGCGGCCTTGACCTCGGTGGTCAACAAGTACGCCAGAGACAAGAGGTTGCTCAAGGAGAAAGACAGCAACCTCACCGGCGACGACATCCGCGAGGGCCTCACCGCCATCGTGAGCGTGCGACTCGCCGAACCGCAGTTCGAAGCCCAGACCAAGATCAAGCTGGGCAACACCGAGGTCAGGTCATTCGTGCAGCGAACCTGCAACGAGCATCTCGCACACTGGCTGGAAGCCAACCCCGCCGACGCCAAAACCATTGTCACCAAAGCAGTCTCGTCCGCCCAGGCGCGCACCGCCGCCCGCAAAGCGCGCGAACTCGTCCGCCGCAAGAGCGTCAACGACCTCGGAGGCCTACCCGGCAAGCTGGCCGACTGCCGCTCCAAAGACCCACGCAACTCCGAGATCTACATCGTCGAGGGCGATTCCGCCGGCGGCTCGGCCAAATCCGGCCGCGACTCGATGTACCAGGCGATCCTGCCGCTGCGCGGAAAGATCATCAACGTCGAAAAGGCCCGCATAGACCGAGTTTTGAAGAACGCCGAAGTCCAGGCGATCATCACCGCCTTCGGCACCGGCATCCACGAAGAGTTCGACATCACCAAACTGCGCTATCACAAGATCGTCCTGATGGCCGACGCCGACGTCGACGGCCAGCACATCGCCACCCTGCTACTCACCCTGCTCTTCCGGTTCATGCGCCCCCTCATCGAGAACGGGCACGTGTACCTGGCCCAGCCACCCCTCTACAAACTCAAGTGGCAGCGCAGCGATCCCGACTTCGCCTACTCCGACCGCGAACGCGACGCCCTGCTCGCCGAAGGCCTGGCCGCAGGCAAGAAAATCAACCGCGACGACGGCGTCCAACGCTACAAAGGCCTCGGCGAAATGAACCCCAAAGAACTCTGGGAAACCACCATGGACCCCTCGGTCCGCGTCCTACGTCAAGTAACCCTGGACGACGCCGCCGCAGCCGACGAACTCTTCAGCATCCTGATGGGCGAAGACGTAGAAGCCCGCCGCACCTTCATCACCCACAACGCCAAAGACGTCCGCTTCCTCGACTTCTAACGCGTCAACCGCAGCAGAACGGGTCATCGCAGGGGCGTCCCACCTCACTGCCGTACGCCACGAAGCCCGCGATGGGCGCCAATATCTCCTCGGCAGTGCCGGGCTCCAGCGTCGGAGCGGACCGATCGAGCGGTTGTCCCCAAGTAGACGGCAGGTCATCGATATCGAACCGCACCACCCCATCGATGAACAACGTCCACAGCGCGTGATCGGGAAAACTGTTCATCCGCAACACCCACCAGTGCCCCTCCACCAGAGCGGCGACCAGAAAATGCGAGTCCCCAGTCCATCGCCACTGAGGCCGGGCGTCCAACTCGGGTGGTGCCATCATCACAGTCTCCTCGATCCGCCCGAGCGTGGCCGCGAGAACCGAAACCGCCGGCACGGCAACACAATTCTCGCGGCCGATCAGCTACCCGGCGGAACCTGTCCGCGGCGTGTTGTCGACCACCGCACCGCGGTAATCGATCCACAGCACGTCCTCCGAAACATCCCCGGGCGCACCACAAAAAACAGTGATCGTCACTGTCGCATGCGGCCGCACCCGCTGCCGTACCGGCACCTGCCCCGTAATCCGTCGCTCAGACCAATCCGTGCACGACGCAATCCCCTCAACCCGATACGTGTCATCGGTGTCATTGCGACACACAAACCCATCACACGAAACCCCGGGCGCCAACTCCTGCGCAGCAGCCTGCGGCGCCAATACCCCCACCACACTGGCGAACAAGGCGGCAACGCCCAGTCCGAAGCCCAACTTGTGACCCATGTACAACTCTCCAATCCAGGGGCCCGACCCACCAGCCAACCTACGGACCACCCCCACCCCGAAGATCAGTTCTCGATCATCCCCAGATCAGCCGAAACCCGTGTCCTCGCAACGCCATCGGCTCATCTCGGCCGATGCACATGGTGGCTCGACGAGGTGATTGGCGATCCGGCCGGAGTTTCGGAGTCCGGCACCCCCGGGTAGTTGGGCAGCTCGATGCCGTTGATCGCGCGCTCGACCAGCTCGGATCGGTCAACGGCGCATCCGATAGCGCAGGTGAAGCACCCGGTTGCCCTGAATCACCACGTCGGGATCCTCCAGCAGGTGCTGCACGTCGGCCGACCCGAAGTAGCGCTTGCCGGACCCGAACACGACGGGTACGACGTCCATGCGCACCTCGTCGACCAGACCTGCGGCAAGCACCTGGCCACCGACGTCGCCAGCGGCGACCTCGACCATGCGGTCACCCGCGAGCTCCTGCGCCTTGGCCACGGCTGCCTCGACGCCGTCGACGAAGTGAAACGGCGCCTCGGGGTCCCAGCCCTCGGGCTGCGGCCGGTGCGTCACGACGACCACGTGGTCGATCCCGCCCGGAGGCTTTCCGTCCCAGCCGTCCGTTATGTCGAAAACGTGGCGGCCGACGACCGTCGCCCCGATCAGGTCCCAGTACGGCCGGATGTAGTCGTAGGACGTCTGCGACACCTTCACCTCGCCGCTCCCGTCCAACGGGACGTCACCGTTGGACAACCAGTCGAACAACGGTCCGGGCTGGTCATTCTCGTCCGCGACGAAGCCGTCCACCGACACCGAGCTGTACATGGCCACCTTGCCCACGGGGCTCTCCTCTGCTTTTGGGGTGCCCCCAAATTAGCGTGTCGTGAGCTGCCGCTCTTGTAAGAAATCAATCGGCAGGCAGCGGCCAGCCGTCCAGCGCGTGGCCGGGATGTTCGCGCAGGAACCGCCGCCGGACTTCGACGTACCGCGTCGGCGTGAGCCCAGTGAACGCCCGGAACTCGTGGCCGAAGTGGGCCTGGTCGAAGTAGCCTGCGCCACCGGCGAGGTCGCTCCAGTCGATCGGTCCGGCGGGGTTGATCGTGAACACGGTGGCGGCGAAGCGGTAGGTGCGGGCCAGCCGCTTCGGCGTGACGCCGATGAGCTGCTTGAACCGCTGTGCCAGATGGGTGCTGCTGACACCGGCTGCCACGCTCAGGTCGCCGATCGCCACCGCCCCGCTGGTCGCCGCGATGACGCTGCTCGTATGGCGGACCAGCCCCAGACCGGCGGTCTCGCACAGCCGTCGCATCAGCTCCTCCTCGAGCAGCGCCAGCATCTCGTGCGGTCCGTCCGCCGTGGCCAGCCGGTCTCGCAGCTCAGCAATGGCGGGCCGGCCCCAAACCTGCTCTACCGTCACCGGCCGGTCACAGAGCTCGGCCGCGGGCATCGGCAGGAACGGCGCCAGCCCCCACGGCTTGAAGTGCACGCCGACGGACCGGGTCGGGAGCGGGTAGCCGAACTCCAACGCGCGGGTGGGCATGGTGACCACGCAGCCGTCGGCGTACTCGGCCGTCTCGATGTCGGTGCCGGCGCGGATGCGGAACGGCGCCCCGAGGTTGACGATGAGCAACGCCGACGGCATCGGCGGCAGCGTCAGCCGGGCGTACGGCGGCGCACCCTCCAGGTAGTAGAGGTCGTCGATCAGCCCGTCCAGCGGCGGTCGCGGCACTCTGCACACGTACTCCACGCCCACAGCATCGCCGACGCCCCGCCGGCATCGCGCGCCGGGATGGTCCGCCGCGCTGTTGCCAGCATCGAGCCGGGCGCCGATCCCGGACGAGCGCCCGGCCGCGGACATTTGCGTGGGATACGCGTGCTGCGTGAGAGATGGAGGATTCTCGGCCCTCCAGTGTCGCCCTGTATGGGGAGGCGCTAAACCACCCTCTGCCGCGTTACCGTGCCCTGCTATGCGGCCCGCAAACACCCTGAACTCGGCACTATCGGACGGTCCACAGCTGTCGCAATGATCGGTTCGCGCAGCGGATCTGACCATGTTCTCTCAGCGGATGACCCGCTATCGGTGGTCCCACGACTAGCAACGTGGTTGTCCCACAACGGGTGGCAAACGACAAACAAGGAACCTGGCTTCGAGATCTCAACACGCTGACTTGACAGGGAACAGCATCGCCTCGAACACCGGCGGTGCCGGATCCAGATGAACAACGTTGCCCGCCAACACAAGATGCGCCGAATTAGGAGCAAACCGAGTCACCCACCTGTTGTATAGCGTGCAACGATGCGTCAGAGGTCAGCCGCAGGTCACTCCCGACGCCTCCCGCGACCTCAACGCCGACTAGACGGGTACGACCAGGCTAAATCGACTTTGCGCGACGGCGTCGAGTGCTGCAGCAAATGCAATTCCGCCCTTTTTTCGGAATCACCAAGGAGCACAAGGCGATCCAGGAGCCGTCGTTGCATTCCGCCAGGCATGGACCAGGCCGGGCTTCGTGTGAAGTCGGGCTGCGTGTGAGGTCGAGTTTCTTGGCCTTGAACCACTGCGCCGGCAACATTGACTGCGCCACTGGCTTACTAACGGCGCTAGACCAAGCGCATCGAGAATCGCGTGACTGCGACATCCCACCCTCGGCGAGGGCGACGATTGGGCACAGGTTGGGCACAGACAGAAACAGCCCCGGTGAGAACCGGGGCTGACCTGGTACTACGGTGGTGCGCGATACTGGGATTGAACCAGTGACCTCTTCCGTGTCAGGGAAGCGCTCTCCCGCTGAGCTAATCGCGCGAGGTGGAGACGGGAATCGAACCCGTGTGCACGGCTTTGCAGGCCGTTGCCTCACCACTCGGCCACTCCACCGTGCGAAGGGGGACGGCTAAACTAATTGCCTGGCCCTACCTCTTCGAGCGGATGACGGGATTCGAACCCGCGACCCTCACCTTGGCAAGGTGATGCGCTACCACTGCGCCACATCCGCATGTGCATCTCGGTGACCGTTTTGGCCTCCGTGGTGCGAGACAGAACATTAGCGGACGCCCGGTGAAAGCTACAAATCCGCTGGTAGAACGGGGGAAATCGGCAAGGTTGCCAGAGTGGCGGAGGTGGCCGATGTGGTTTGGGAGGATTCTGCGGCCTGGCGCGACTACCGAGACCGGGGGAGTGGGCCCAGTCACGACCCCACCGAGACGGACTGCCGCCCAGCACGTTCCGCCCCTGTCCGGGTGGCGATTTGGTGAACCGCCGGTGCCGCATGCTAATGTTCCATCTCGTTCGGAAGGCGCTCCCACGCCCTCCGGCCCGCCACCATGTGGCATGAGTTCAGGTCCCATAGCTCAGCGGGAGAGCGTCCGCCTCACACGCGGAAGGTCGCTGGTTCGAAACCAGCTGGGACCACCAAGAAACGGCAGGTCATCGCCAGTTTTGATGTCGATATATCGTGTGCGTGCGGAATACGTGCAGAATCCTGGGTTCATAGTGGCGCCGTACCTCGGCAATCCGCTCATCGGATCGGACGCATAGCGTCATCAATGTCTTCGATTGCGATGCGTACCTGGCCGCGGAATCTATAGGCGGGAAGGTTGCCGTCAGCGATCATCCGCCTGATGGTGTCCGTGCTGACGCTGGCGCGTTCGGCTGCCGACTTGATGGATACGTAGCGACTTGGGTTCGGTGTGCGTTCCGGCTTGCGCATGTTGATGGCCTCTGTTTCCGCTAGTGCTGACATCCGCCGCGCCGTTTCGACACGGGTCCCTGATGCTCGGGAACTCCGGAATTCAGCAGGGGAATCAACAGCCCCACGCCGGGCGAGCAGGCTCGGCAGCGGGGAGTTGGCGGCTCGTTGAAACGCTCACCCACTTGCCGAGGCCGTGCTACTTGGTCGACCTTGCAGACCGTATCGCTGGGCACCCACTTTCACGGGTGTCGAGTTGTCGTGGAAGGGTCTCTCTGGTCTCTCTGGTCTCACTGGCTGTGGCGAGCAAACCGAATGAAAATCGAAGATTTGGCATACAAACTGCCCGGTCAACAAGTGTGCTCCCCGCGCACGCGGGGATGATCCGCGTGATGCCGAGGGCGCGATGCAGGAGACGCAGTGCTCCCCGCGCACGCGGGGATAATCCCGCCACGGTGCTGCGACGACCAACCGCCCAGCAGTGGTCCTCGCGCACGCAGGGATGATCCGCTTGAACACGAAGCGGCGCTCGGTGACATGGCGTGCTCCCTGCGCACGCGGGGATGATCCGCAGCCATCCAGCTTGCGCTGGTGTGAGCCCGGGTGCTCCCCGCGCACGCGGGTATGATCCATGTGTAGTAGCGGTAGCTGCGGGTGCGTCCAGTGGCACGTGTGCCGACCGTGGTGCGTCCGCATTGGGAGCAGCGCAGACGGCCGGGCGAGTGCATCGTCCGTAATGTCCTGTGCTGCAAGACTGTTCTGCTTTCACAGACTTTCCGGTGCCAACAATCTGGGGAGCATTGGGGAGTACCGCCCCAAGGTCATCTTGAGGCAATATTTCCGATACTGAATCCCCCCGGTGTGTCCGGAGACTTACGGGTGCGACAGCTCAGCGGTTTGCTGGGCTGGTTGTTGAGAGTAGTAGGCGGTTTCCATCTGGGCGGGTGGTATGTCACCGCAGTGCTGGTAGAGGCGCCGGTGGTTGAACCAATCGACCCATTCCGCGGTGGCCAGCTCGACGTGATCGACTGTGCGCCAGGGGCCGCGGGGGCGAACCTGCGTTGCACGAGATCCGCCTGGCCGGGGTGCGGTCGGATCGGCGATCGTGGTGCGTGTGACCCGCCCACGCACCGCCCCACGCAGTCCCAGCTCGCCCATCAATCGCTCTACGGTGCAGCGGACGACCCGGATTCGTTCCCGATTCAGTTGCAGCCATACCTTTGGCGCCGTAGACGCCGTAGTTCTGCGTGTGCACCCGTGTGATCTCTACTCTCAGTTCCTCCTCGCGTTGCTCGCGTTCGGTCGGGATCCGGTTGCGGTGCTCGTAATAGGTCGATGGGGCGATCTTCACCCCGAGCTCGGTGGGCACGGCGCAGATCAACTCGACACCCCATCGCAGGCCACCATTGTCGCGACGGCCCTGATGCTCGCTGATATATCTGACAGTCAGCGCTGTGGCCGGTCCAGTTCGGCCGCGAAGAAAATCGACGCCGATTTCAGAATTGCGTTGGCGCGCTTGAGTTCTGCGTTCTCGCGCCGCAACCGCTTCAACTCATCGGACTCCTCGGTCGTGACACCCGGGCGGGCATTCACATCGACCTGACCTCGGCGCACCCACTTGCGGACCGTTTCCGGGGTCCCCACACCCAGCAGCTCGGCGACCGCACGCATCGCGGCCCATTCCGACTCGTGCTGATCCCGTATCTCGCCATACATCCGCACAGCCCGCTCACGCAACTCGGCCGGGTATTTCTTCCTCGACGACACGACTTCATCCTTCATAGAAGATGAAGTCCCCGGACACACCGGGGGGATTCAGTCTTCTGGATGTCGGACTTCTGTCACTCTGGAGGTCATGACCGCACAGGAGGAAGTCACGGTGGTCGAAGGGACCTTCGCGTACTGCCCAGACTTGTTCGTGCAGGCGGATTGCGTTGGTGGACAGTACCGGACGACGATCGCTGGCCATAAGGTGACGGTTCTGTTGCCGAGGATCGGCGAGGAGCTGCTCCTCGGCATAATGCCGATGCTCGCTGCTCCGGACACACAATATGTGTATCCGGATCAAGCTGGCGGCCGGGTCTGGGGGATAGTCAGCACTACTGACGGAGGGTATTGCCGTTCCGCTCAGATTTCTTGTCTCGCATACCGACTCGAGGAGGTGGGGTCGGAGTCGGACGTGGAAAATACCTGTCTGGAAATCGAATCAGGTTCGAAGGACTGGTGGCTCAGTTTGGAAGCGTGGTTGGATATCTACACCGACCTTGATCTGCTTGGCCATCAACGCGGAACCGGCGGGCCGCCAACGCAGGGACACGCTCTGACTGCCCATATTGGTGACCACCCCGGTGGTACTGCAAAGCGACTCAAGTGGAGTCGACGGTCAGACGCAATGCCTCGCCAGCGAGCAGTGAACATTCCGGATTCCGCCGTTCTTGCGAGGTGCCTGCATCTCGCTGGCAGGGGCTCGTTGCCACCACAAGGGTGGTTGTACTTGCGGGAAGCACGGTCGTGGCTGAAGGCAGGTCAGACTCGACGTGCCGTCATCGACGCGTGCACCGGCGCAGAGATTTCCCTTTCAGATCAGATTCGACGGCATGCCAAAGCAGATCCCGTTGTTGTTGACCAACTGCTTGAACAGTGCAAGGGGATCGCCGAGGTTACGAAGGTCCTCACCAGGATCGGAGGTGTGACGGCCAGTCGGAACTCCATTACGTCCAAGCTGGCTGATGTCAGGAACAAGGCGGTCCACGCCGGGTGGGAACCTGATGTCGAGACAGCAGAGCAAGCCCTAGCGGTGGCCACGGAGGTAGTGGAGCACGCTTGGCCCTACGCGGCGCTCTGCCCGGATCCGCCGACAACGAATGCCTAAGGCGTTCTGGTGGCGGAAGGAAGTCGAAAGGTTAAGGCAGTCGTTGGCGGCGTGGCTGACGTCGGTGGATGCGAGCGTGCGGTCCTCGACGCAGACGACAAAACTGATCACCGATGCCCACCCAGAAGTGGGCTCGCGCATTTCAGCCCCTCGCAGAGGCAACATTACCGCCGCTAATCGACATCCGGTCATGTCGCATACCGCGCTGACCGAACCGGCCGACTCGCGATTGTTCGACGGTCGACTCTGAGCTGACTCCATCGGCGATCGAACTCGCTGCGCGGCGCGCGCTCGAGAGACCGGCCACTACGGCGGGCCGGTCACGCCGCCCAGCGCACGCCGAGCGAGATCAGAGACCGCAGGGAGTGCCAGCCACGTCCAACGCAGCGATGAGAGCGGGATCCTCCATCACCCTGTAGAAGTCATCCATGTTCGTCGCGGTCTCGAGCCGATTCATGTGTGCCGCAGAAGTATTGAGCGCGTCTTTCAGCGATCCCTGATCCGCGGCGTCCGCCACGACGCGGAGATCCTCCGCTGTGTCGAGGTAGATCCGCCGCAGTTCGGAGAACGAGCCCGGGCCGCCGAGTGCTCCGAGCCGGTTGTTCAAATCGGTCCAGGCCTCGTTGAAGGAGACGCAGGTCGCCTTATCGTCGACCGCGCCCGCACTACCAGAAACCGCGGTGAGGCCGCAGGTGACGACCACCAGCGCCGACACAATGAAAGCTGTTCGTCGCATTGACATGTCCCTTCTCCCGAGGCGATCCCCGGCACCGGGCATCTTCTCAGCACAGCGAAGTGGTGCGCGACGCGGGGGACAGCTCCGGCCGCACTGTGCAGGCATCGGTGGAAGGTCGTTTCGAGGTTGAGCCTTACCGACGCTGTTGCGCCACCAGATCCGATGCGACGAGCCTCTTGGTCCGAAGGCACAGTCGACCCGTCCCGCTTCTCGCCGCTCGGCTCGAATCGGAGGTGGGTGTTCGTCGGCAAACGTCCTGTAATGCCGCGACCCGCGCGTTCGTCGCAGCGGCAACTATCGGAACTGTTGGTTCATTTCGCAACCCTGCCGGTAGACACAGCGACATACTGTGCCTACCAAGACAATCGGACCATAACCGCGACCGCGGCGATCACCGTGGCGCTGATGAGCAACGTTCGCGCGAGACACTCCTCCGCGAGTTATGCGCGCGGCGGACCGTGGTCGGGTGCCAGGCGGCGGTTATCGTCGTGTCCAGGCAGTAGCGGGCGCATGAAGGTCCGTTCGTAACGGAGCACGCATCCGCTCTCATCTCGGATTCGGTCCGCTTCCAGAAAATCGGGGTCGATACCGAAACGCGCACGATACTGTTCGTAGACAGCCAGGCTCGAAAAGCTGAACAGCGCAAGAGCTTTGTCGCTCGCGCCCTCGGCTGGAAGAAAGTAGCCGTGATGCGTGCCACCGTGGCGATCGACCAGCTCCATCCATCGAGTGGCGAAGCGCTCGAACGCGTCAATCTTCCGAGCGTCGATGACGTACTCGACGACACAAGTGATCACACCCCAACATAGCAACGCGGCGTCGGGATGGACGTGACTCTGGGCCAGGCCAGGGACCCCGTCGCGCACATCCGCGAACGCTTCGATCCGGCTCGGCATCTGAGATTGCCTGGCCGCGAGCATGGCAGACTGCACAGGTGTTCAATGATCTTCCCGACGGCCTGACACCGCGGCACCTCCGCGAGGACGACCACGCGCGCGTACTGGCGGTACTGGACACCTGGTGGGGCGGGCTGAAAGGGCCCGCGGGCGCGATGGAGCGGGCATTGCTGTTGCCTCGGCTCTACTTCCAGCACTTCACCACCACCAGTTTCGTCGTCGAATCGAACAATGGTGAAATCGCTGCGTTCCTCGTGGGTTTCCTGTCCCAGACCGACTCCGAGTCCGCCTACGTGCATTTCGTGGGCGTCGACCCGGCGCTGCGCGGGCAAGGCGTCGGACATGCCCTCTATCGGGCATTCTTTGCTCTGGCCCACACCCGCGGGCGGCGCTACATACAATGCATCACCAGCCCGGAAAACGTTGCGTCCCAGGCCTTTCACGCTCAACTCGGCTTCATGGCCTCGCAGGTTCGACCGGACTACGACGGCCCAGGACTCGACCGCGTGACCTTCACCATCGATCTCGCGTCGAACCCGGTGATCAGCTGAGACAACTCAACCCACCATATTGCCGATGTGCGTGATCGAGCCGGTCGGAGGTGCCGTGAGCCGAACTAGAGTCTCAGCATGAACGTTGACATCGCGCGGGAGATGGCCGAGAACTACCTCGCCTCTTATCGTTCGCGCATTTTTGGCCCAGGGGAATTGGCGGTCTACCCGGAGCCGGACGATCACGGTTGGTGTAAACCCGCGGCGCCGGCCTGGGGCGCGCCCAATGCGACCGCCCAGGCTACTGTGCCGAGCGCCGCGAGCGCGAGACCGGTCCGGTTCGAGGCAATCACTGTAAAAACCTTCATCCGCAAGGGATTTCCCGACTATTGACCGTGCAAGCATGCCACGTCAGAAGCCCGTTCAAGCCCATGAAGTTCGGCGCTTGACACGATCAGGGCGCTGATGAGCCAACGGGATATTCACTCGCGTCGGGAGAACTCGCCGTAGCGTGCCGGCCGTTATCGTTTTGCCGCCGGCCGATGGGCAGAGCCGAATATCAGTCTGCGCGTAGGTGGTCCAGCGCGGTGGCGAGTTCGGGGCTGGTCCGCACGCCGGGCAGGCGGCTTTGGAGAGCGACGCCGAAACCCGCCATGCGGATCGTGTTGTCGATGAAGGCATCCAGATCCTCGGGCCAGGGCAGATCGGGCTGGGTGATGAGCAACGTGACGCAGCCGTGCGCCGCCGACCACAGGTGCAGGGCCAGCGTGCCGGGGTCGCCCCGCATCAGCCCGGTGTCGACGCAGGTGGCGATCGCCTCGGTCATCAACCGGAAACAGGTTGTCGCGGCTGGGTTTTCGGAACTGGACGTGCGCATCAGCAGGACCCGGTATTGGACGGGATGGGCGAGTGCGAACTTGACGTAGGCGCGGCCGAACCGGCCGAGGGAATGGAACGGATCCGCTACCCGAGAGCGATGGAACAGCTCTTCCAGCTGGCCCCAAACCCGGAAGCAGACCGCCTCGAGCAGTGCCTCACGATCGGCGAAGTGCAGGTAGACCGACGGAGTGGAAACTCCGGCGGCCTTGGCGACAGCGCGCACCGTCACTGCCTCATCGGTGCCGGTCGCCTCGAGCAACTGCTCGGCGGCCGCCAAAATCTCTTCCCGGAGCCGGCCGCCCTCGCCGGGATTGGCCCGCACCCTCCTGGTTTCCATCCGACCATATTGACAGTGTCAACCTGACGGTGTCAATGTGAGGCAATGCAGACCTTTGCCGAAGCGACGGCGGTACTCCCGAGCGACAACGCCTTCGCGGCCGACCTCGACCCGCAATGGGCCATAGGTGACAAGCTCCACGGCGGCTACCTGATGGCGGTGCTGGCCCGCGCGGCCACAGCCTGCTCCGAGCACTCAGACCTCACCGCGATCAGTGCCTCGTTCCTGGCACCGCCGGCACCTGGCGCGGCGAGGATCGCCGTCGAAGTTCTTCGCGCTGGGCGCAATTCGACCCAGCTGCGCGCGCGACTCGAGCAGAACGGCCGGCCCTGCATCGAAGCTCTGATCACCCTCGGTCTGCTCGAAGATTCCGACCCGTGGTGGACGACCTCGACCGCGCCCACCGTCCCGGCCGAGCATGGTTGCTTCCATTCCCCGGCAAATCCGCCGGGCGCGCCGTTTCCGGTGCCGCTGCTGGAGGTCGTCGAACACCGGCTGGACCCGTCGACCTTGGGTTTCGTCGCCGGTCGGCCCTCCATGGCGGGCCGGATCGCCGCATGGCTGCGCCTGGCCGACGGCTCGGACTGGGATTCGCTCAGCTTGCTGATCGCCTTGGACCCGATCCCCCCGGCCTCCCTCACTCTGGGATTGCCCGGCTGGGCACCCACGACCAGCTTCACCGGCTACCTTCGCCGCCGACCCGCGCCGGGCCCGCTCCGCGTCATCATGCAGGCCACCGATGTCACCGCCGACCGGATGCACGAGACGGCCGAAACCTGGGACAGCGCAGGCAACCTCGTCGCCTGGGCCACCCAACTGGCTGCCGTCCGAGTCCCTCGTCAACGTTGATCCCCGACCCGGAACTCAACTGCAAGCGCCGACCACAAGTCGACCTGTACCGGGCCACAGGATCTACGGGCAGACCGAGGGCTGAGCGGGCATTCGGAGTGCGATCAACCGGAAACGAGACCTGCCTTATGGGCCAATAACGCGGCCTGTACCCGGTTTTCGAGCCCGAGCTGGGTGAGGATTGCGCTGACGTGGCCTTTGACGGTGCCCTCGACCAAGTGCAACCGACCGGCGATCTGAGCGTTCGACAGTCCGGTCGCGAGCAGCGCGAGGACGTCACTTTCGCGCGCGGTGAGGCGCTGCACCGCGGCTCGCGACTCGGGCGAACCCGGCGAGCGCAGGGCGCCGAGCACGCGGACGGCCACGCCTTGCGACAGGTAGGCGCCACCGGACGCGACCGCGTGGACGCCCGCCAACAGTTCGCGCGGATCGCCGGATTTGAGCAGGAAGCCACGCGCGCCGCCATCGAGGGCCCGAGTGATGTACTCGTCTTCGCCGAAGGTGGTCAGTACGGCCACGCCGACATCGGGCAGCATCCGGGCGATCTCGGCGCTCGCCGCGAGGCCGTCGAGATGCGGCATGCGGATGTCCAGCAGTGCGACGTCGGGGTGATGCGCCAACGCTAGATCGACAGCTTCCCGGCCGTCGGCGGCCTCGGCCACCACCTCGATCACGGGATCGGTCGCGAGAATGGCGCGCACGCCGGCGCGGATGAGCCGCTCGTCATCGGCCAGCAGGACGCGAATCACGAACTACCCTTGCGCGGCAAGACCGCGATCACTTCGAAGACCCGGCCCCGCACACCTGCACGAAGCGTTCCGTCGATGCGGAGCAAGGAGTCTCGCAGTCCGGTCAGTCCTGTGCGGCTGCCCGGTCCGCGTTGATTGTCCGGCAACAGCGGGTTGGTCACGGTCACGGTGGTCGCGGTGGATCCCGCGCCGATATCGATGTGGACGGGGATGCCGGGCGCGTGCTTCATGGCGTTGGTCAGCGCTTCTTGGACGACCTGATGGACAGCTTGTTCGGCCTCCGGCGGCACCTCGGTGCGCCCGAGCTCCACCGTCATGCCGGCTCGCCCGGCCCGATCGAGGAGGTCGTCGAGCCGTCCCGTGGCGGGTGCGAGCGGAGCGGGCGCGTCGCCGCGCAGAACTGTGATGATCTCGGCGAGGCGGGCGGTGGCCGACGCGACGCCGGCGCGAATCTCGCCCGCCGAGTGGCGATGGCGGCGGCCCAGATCGGAATCCAATTCGAGGGCGCCGGCGCGCAATGCGAGCAGGCTCAGTTCATGTCCGAGAGTGTCGTGCATGTCGTGTGCGATTCGACTCCGCTCCCGCAGCCGGGCCTGGTGTGCGGTGAGCATGACGAGCCGATCCTGTTGGTGCAGATAGCGTCCCAGCGCCCACGGCAGCGCGACCACCAGGGCAAGCAGTAGTATCCCGGTCCCCCAACCGCTACCGGTGATCGAACCCAGCACGACATTCGCGATAGCCGCGGCCACCAGCACCACCAGGCCGGGTGCGGAGCGCGTCATCCGGCGGCCGGACACCAGACTGGCGCTCAACAGCACCACGCCCACCGCGCCGAAACCCACCGGCACCGAATTGCGAATCGTTTGTGCCGCGGCGATATCCACCGCGGCGGCGGCGGCGAACAGCACCAGCCACCAGGTTTCCGGAAGTCGTCGGTGGTTGTCGATCACGATCATCGACGTTACCCAGCCGGACTCGTGCGCACCGTGGCGGCACGGTGGAAGCGCACCAGCATCACCAGGCGAGCCGCTAAAACTCCCACGTTCGCGACTGCCACCACGGTGACGCACACGACCAGCGGAAACGAGTAGTACGCCAGCTGCTCGAATGTCAGATCACGTCCACCGCCGAACACGGCGCCCAGCAATCGCGGCAGGATCGCCAGCACCGCCAAGGGGAGTAATCGCGGCAGCAGACGAACCGCAGTGAGCCACAACGGTTTACCCGACCACGCACGGGCGCGGGTCCGGGACCGCCGAAGGGCTCGGATTCCGAGCGCCACACTCGCCAGCGTGACCGCGGCCACGACGATGTCGACGATCAATCGCACCGGCGCGAACACCCCCGGGGTACCGCCGGTGATCAACTGGGCAAGCGCGTCGGCCAACCGGTCGGTGCTTTCGTTGCCGAGGCCGATTCCGCTGTTGCCGAGCACTGCAATGCCATAGCCGGAGGGCAGCAGCAGTTGACTGGCGGTGTAAGTGAACCACACACCGTTGTGGCGCACTCGGCCGTCATCGTCCTGCTCCCAGCCCATACCGTAGGTCCAGCGCGGATCCGACGACTTGTGCATGGCCGCAAGGCTTTGCGCCGATATCACCCGGGTGCCGTCGCCCGCTGTGCCACCGGAGCTCTGCATGGTCAGCCACCGCGCCATGTCCGCGGCGGTCGTGATCACGCCGTCCGAACCGCCGACGAACCGTGTCGGCTCGGTGCGCGCCACCGATGCGCCGTAGGCATAGATGTGGCCTTGATGAACCTGGTCAGGCAGATCGCGCGGTGTCTGGTCGATACTCAGGGTGTCTCGCATGCCCAGCGGCCGGAATATGTTGTCTCGCAAGTAATCTGCGAACGGGATCCCGGCGACGACTTCCACCAGGCGGCCCGCCAGGTGATAGTTCGTGTTCGTGTAGGCGTGCCTGGTGCCGGGTTCGGTAGCCAGCGTCGCCTGCCGGGCTCGCCGCACGGCCTCGGCCAGGGAGCTCGGCTGCGGCAGGCTCTTCTCCCGCAGGGTCTGATCGGTGATTCCGGACGTCTGGTTCAAAAGCTCACGCACCGTGATCCGGTCACCCCGCGCATCGGCCAGGCGGAATTCCGGAAGATACTGCCGCACCGGCGCATCCAGCTGCACCCGGCCCGCCTCCACCAGCTGCAGCACCGCCAGCGCGGTGAACGACTTGCTCACCGAGGCGACCGGCATCGGCGTTGTCGCCGACACCGCCGCGCCCGTCGAGTCGTGACCGTATCCGCCGGAGTACAGCAGACGGTCCCCCTTCGTGACCGCCACCGCGAGCCCCGGATAACCAGAGTTGCGGGCATAATCGCTCATCAGCCGCATGACGTCCGGAGTCGGCTCATCGGCCCTAGCCGCCGGAGCGGCCACCAGCACGGCCAGCCCGACGACCACCGCCGTCATGCCCCGCCACCAACAAATCCAGCCCTGCGCCACCGTGTACTCCGATCGAATCGAGTGTCAGGAGAGCACGTTACGAAGGACCGGCAACCACCGCCCGACCCCATCGGCAGCCATACCCCTTACTTTCGTCAGGGTGCCGGCTGCCGGATCGGCCCTGAGCACTCCCACACATGAACCGCGCTCCGGAGGACGAAGACGTTTGCGAAGCTGCTGGGGACATGATGGTTCGAATTCGATCGGGGTCAACCCGCCCAGAGGGGCCTGCCGACGGTGTATACCAGGCAGTACTCGGCGTTTTCGGCGATGTCGATGATGTTGTTTTAAGTGATCTGCAGCGAGGTCGTCTGTTTCGATTTCGGCTCGGGCAGGGATCTGGCCGCTGATCACCTCTAACGGCTTGCGGCGCATTACAGCACGCTCATGTAGTTTCCGTAGCGACCGTTCAGGGCGTCAGTTGCGGCTTTGGCGATGATCTGGCGGTCGTCTTGCGAGCACCGGCTCAGAAACGCCCACACGCGAGTTCCGGACCAACCGGCTGCTGCGACCGCCTGGCCGGTACGGCAGGTATTTATGGTTGAGATCGTGGAAATTGGCCTCGGCGTAGTCGAGGACATGATCGACCGCGGTGTCCGGCAAGTCCAATTGAAGCATCGCGACTGCGTAGAGCGCCGTCAGCGAGAAGTTCGACGTCTTGTCGCAGGCACCGCAGGGCGGGGGCGGGGTCGTTGTCGGCCTCGCGACCTAGGCGGGCGATGGCGTCGCCAAGGGCGGTGTTGACCATCGTTGCCGAGCGAGGTTGCAGCGCTAATCTTTTCAACAGTTCGATATCACTGTGGCTGCCAGTGGTTCCCAGTGCCATGATCAATTGGTACTGCGTTCCCAGGTGCGTTTGTCCCTCACTTCGCGTTCGAGCGCGGTGCGGACGTGGGCCGCTGTCGTCGGGTCTGCGAGCGCGCGCAGCCGTTTTGCTCCCCGTCGCCGCCGCGCCGAGACAGAGTCTGCCAGTAGCGCCAATGCGTCATCGCGAGTCAGCGTCACCCCGTTCGGCCTAACTGTGTTTCAGGTGTTTTCGATCCAGCGCAAATCGTTCCACACCCAGTTGACAGAGACGGGTTCCCCTTCTTCGCGACCACCCGCTCATAGCCGACTACCAGACGTTTCCCCAAAAGCGACCTCCAGAGCCAGGGTTGGGATTGGGCCGACTCGGGCCTCCAGCAAGTGAACGAGCCTGGTAGCTGACGAGTGCTATGGCCGATCCTCTACGAGTCGTCCCGGACAGAGATCCAAGGCTCACCGTATGGCGCGCTGTACCGGTCCGGGGGCTTGTTGGTGCTCTCAAAACTCTGGCTATAGATCTTGCCGAGGTACGACACCTGCTCGCCGTACGTTCTGTAGGTCTTGTCGCTGCTCCATGGTGGTACGCCGCTGCTGCCCGGAGCCGTCATGTCGCCTGCCCTACCTCGATCGTCCAGTGATACCAGCGCAACCTATCATCGAGCTCTCCACGCCACACCCAACATCGGTGCAGCCCAATGCCCTTGACGGTTTGGCAGTCTGCGCGCCGCAGAAAGGGCCGTGGCTTGGCTATTTAACGAATCGGAGGTTTGTCACGTCGGCGACGGCTCTGTCAACGACCGGAGCCAGACCGGAAGTCAGTGACGATTCGACTCCACGAACGCGCGGTAATGGCTCCCCTCTCGTGTCAAGGCGTGGTTTGCAGGTCGGGGTTAGTCTGGTTAGTGGTGAGTCCGGGTTGTGGCTTGTCCGA
>NZ_JBITFL010000024.1:0-64452 GCF_044456045.1 Nocardia sp. NPDC051052 | reverse complement strand
ACCACCAAGCCCTGCGCGCCTTGGGCAACCGCCTCGTCGGCATCCTCCACGGCTGCCTGCACCACCACACCCACTACAACGAACAAACAGCCTGGACACACCGACAAAACACCCAAACAACCCACGCCGCTTGACAACATACGGTCCTGGGATGTCTAACTCGGGACCCGCACCCAGAATAGGGCCCTAAAGCCAGGCGGATTCAGGGAGTCAGTGCGGATTCCGGCCGGAGAACCGCGCGCCCCGGAGGTGGACCTCAACGCAAACGAGCAGGGACTCTGGGGAGTCCCTGCTCGCGGAAGTTCACATCGGCCGAGGGATCACCAACCGCGTTCGGCCAGGCGGTGGTCGACCGGCAGTTCCTCGACGTTGATGCCGACCATGGCCTCACCGAGCCCACGCGACACCTTGGCGAGCACGTCCGGGTCGTCGTGGAACGTGGTCGCCTTGACGATGGCGGCGGCGCGCTCGGCGGGGTTACCGGATTTGAAGATGCCGGAGCCGACGAAGACGCCCTCGGCACCGAGCTGCATCATCATCGCGGCGTCGGCGGGGGTGGCGATGCCGCCCGCGGTGAACAGGACGACGGGCAGCTTGCCGGTCTCGGCGACCTCGCGGACCAGTTCGTAGGGGGCCTGCAGTTCCTTGGCGGCGACGAACAGCTCGTCGGCGGGCAGCGAGGACAGCCTGCGGATCTCGCCGCGGATCTTGCGCATGTGCGTGGTGGCGTTGGAGACGTCGCCGGTACCCGCTTCGCCCTTCGAGCGAATCATGGCCGCGCCCTCGGTGATTCGGCGCAGCGCCTCACCCAGGTTGGTGGCGCCGCACACGAACGGAATCGTGAAGTTCCACTTCTCGATGTGGTTGGCGTAGTCAGCGGGGGTGAGCACCTCGGACTCGTCGATGTAGTCGACGCCGAGGCTCTGCAGGATCTGCGCCTCCACGAAGTGGCCGATGCGGGCCTTCGCCATGACCGGGATGGAGACGGCGGAGATGATGCCGTCGATCATGTCCGGGTCGCTCATCCGGGACACGCCGCCCTGCGCGCGGATGTCGGCGGGCACCCGCTCCAGCGCCATCACCGCGACCGCCCCGGCGTCTTCGGCGATCTTGGCCTGGTCGGCGGTGACGACATCCATGATCACCCCGCCCTTCAGCATCTCGGCCATGCCGCGCTTCACGCGGGCGGTGCCGATGGTCTGGGTGGTGTCGGGCGTCGTCACGGCAAACTCCTGGGTCATCTGCGCCAATCGGGGTCGCAAGGGATTGAATCGACCCAATTCTAGGCGTGCCACCCAGGCCACTTGATAGCCAGTCGGAGATGACTGGCCTTGTCACCTACCTGGGGCTCTGTCCGTCCGCCTCGCGCACTGGACCGGTCGGCCGGGCCACGGAAACGGATTCACCGGGCAAGCGGGGCGGTTGCACCGTCGCCCGCTAACTTCCGGCGGCGACTCAGAGCGGGCCGACAACCAGCAACTGCGCCCAGTACTCGGCGGCGGTGGGACCGACGAGCGGCAGCAGGAAATCGAACAACAGGTAGGACATCTACTACGTACCTCCGCACAGCGAACATTTCCCCCACCGAGGCGGGGCCGCGGCACCGAAGTCCGAATGCCTTGCGAAAAGCACTACCCAGCCCGCGTCGATCCAGTCGCGACCGTAGCACGATAGTGAAACACATCACATCCGCGGCGGCGGATCGAGCAGGCACGGCTTCGCCCAGTTCGGGGACCTCTTCCTGCACGGCACCAAAGCCGAATACCACACCTACCCTGGTGCCGACCATCTGGCCGACATGGCCGCCGCCATGCCCGATGCCATCCCCTTCGTCTCCCACCATTTCAGCTGAAACACCACGCCCGCTATCACCGCGGGCCAGATACGGTGAGCCACTGACCGACAGACGCCACCACAGGTAGATCAGGCTCAGTTGGACGACGTCGTGAGAAAGTCGCGGAAGTCTGTCGCGGGGTGTCCGGTGAGTTGTTCGACCGAGTCTGTGACGGTCTCCAGTTCGCCGGCCGCGATCGCGGCGTACGAGCTGACCCAACCGTCGAGCTCCCATTGGGGCGCAGCGTATTTCGATCGCGACGCATAGGCCTCGGGGATGGATTCGGGTAGATAGGTGTATTGCCGGCCGCGGGCGGCTGTCATCATCGCGGCGGCTTCGGTCATCGTGAACGCGCGTGGCCCGGTGAGGTCGTAGGTCATCGCGGTGTGGCCCTGACCGGTGAGCACCGCGGCGGCGGTTGCGGCGACGTCGGTGCGGGTCACCGCCGCTACCGCGCGGTCTCCGGCGGGCCCGCGGATCACGCCGTCCTGGTCGGCGAGCGATGGAATGAGGTCCTGGTACTGGTTGTCGCGCAGGAAAGTGAAGTCCATTCCCGAGGCCCGGATCGCCTGTTCGGTGTGCCAGTGGTCGCGACCGAAGGTGAAGGTGCAGTCCGGCGCGGCGCCCACGAACGAGACGTAGACGATCCGTCGCACGCCGGCTTGCCGTGCGGCTTCGACTACGGCGATCTGTTGCGCGGCACGGTCCGGCGATTCGGTGGCGGAGACGAAGAAGAACGTCTGCACTCCGGCCAATGCGGCGTGCACCGACGCGGGATCGGCGAAGTCCGCCTTGATCGGCACCCCTCCTTCCAGCAGCGGTATCCGGTCGGGGCGTCGACCCAGCAACCGCGTGGGAACGCCTGCGTCGGACAGTAAACGGGCGACCTGGCCCCCGATATGCCCGCTCGCCCCGGATATGGCAGTCGTTGCCGTCATAGATAGAGGCTATCCTTCGGCTAGCGCTATTCCGGAACGGCGCACGGGGTCACCGCGGCCGATTGAACTCTGGGCGGAAGGACGGTGAGTCCGGTCCCTTGACGGTGACGACCGGCCGGGTCGGTGGCCCCGGTACCGACTCGTTGGCCGTCCATGAGCTGGTCTGTGACGAATACAGCTCGGTCGAGGTGGCACGCCGCATCGCGCCATGCGAGTGGGCGCTACTGATGCAGGTGGTCAATCGCGCGATCGCAGTATCCGCAGGATTCCGTCATCGATATTAGGGCAGGTATCGCCGAAAATAAGCTGGTCGCAGCCTATTTCAGCGGATGGACCTGACCTCGGGGTGAGCGGCACCGGAAGCTGCCTCGGCGGCTTCCGGGAGCAGTTGGTCGAGGTTGTACGGGTAAACGGTTTCGCCGGAGCGGTCCAACTGGATGATGTCTTCGGCGGTGCACCATTTGTTGCCGGTGATGGAGCGGCGTTCGATGGTGGTCAGGTTGGTGGCTTGGGGTTCGTAGCCGGGGACGCGCAGGGCGAAGAACAGTTCTTCGGAACGGATCAGGTCGCCGTCGAAGGGGAACACCGCGACTCGACGCCAGATCGGGCCGCGCAGGCTGTCCGGGTCGGCCTTGTGGCCGGTCTCCTCGTAGAGCTCGCGGACGGCCGCGTCCCGCAGTGATTCGCCCGGGTCGACGCCACCGCCGACGGTGAACCAGAACGAGATATCCGGCGTCTTCGGGTCGTTGCCGCGCATCAATAAGGTGCGGCCGCGTTCATCGAACAGCACGATGCGCGCGGTGGTGCGGGTCGTGTCGACCGTCAACCCCGTGGACGCGGCCGGGGTGGCCCGCTCGGTGATCTCGAAATACGTTGGCAGCGGCGCGGTACCGCCGAGGTGCAGGATGCGCACCGACCGCCGGGTGCGCAGCGCGAGGGTGTCGCGGACGGCGTCGTTGTGGAAGCGGCGCGCGATGAGGACTCGCGCCTCGGCGTCGGCCAGCTCGGCCACCATCTGCGGGCGCAGCTTCTCGATGTCGATCGTCGAAAGTGCCCCGGAGAGCTGGTTTTCCACGGTCTCCCGATCGGCCTGCGCGACGCGTTCGGCTCGATCGGCCAGCAGCGCGAGAACTTTGCCCTGATCGGCCAGCGCCGGATCGGCCACCGGGTCCGCGATCGCCATCGCCACCGATCTGGCCACCACCGCCCGGCGGGCCAGCGCCGCGTCCAGCGCCTGCCAGGACTGATCGGAGCGCACGTGCAGCCGGTCGAGCCGGTTGGCGGTGGAGTACGCCCAGATGCCGATCGCGACGATGACCGCCGCGATCAGCGCGAGGACGAGAACCGTTGTCGCGGAGAAGGTGATCATCCGGCGGCCCGCACCCTGGTGTCGCCGACGGTCACCGTCTCGTACACCCGCAGGATCTGCTCGGCGACCACCGGCCAGTCGTACTCGCCGACCACCTGGGTCGCGGTGTCCACCAACGCGGCCCGGCGATCGTCGTCGGTGAGCACCCGATCGATCGCCTTCGCGAGCGCGGCCGAATCACCCACCGGCACAAGCGCACCGGCCGCACCGTCCCGCAGCACCCGGCGGAAGGCATCCAATTCGCTTGCCACCACGGCGGTTCCGGCGGCCATCGCCTCGATCAGGATGATGCCGAAACTCTCGCCGCCGAGATTGGGCGCGACGTACACGTCCGCGCTGCGCATCGCCGAGGCCTTCTCCGCGTCCGACACCTGACCGAGGAAGCGCAGGTGCCCGGCGAGCGGCCCCGCCTCGCGCCGCAGCCGGTCCTCGTCGCCACGCCCGACGATGAGAATCTCCAGCTCCTTGTGCTTGCGCACCAGCTCGGGCAGCGCGCCGAGCAGCACGTCCATCCCCTTGCGCGGCTCGTCGTAGCGGCCGAGGAACAGCACGGTCCGGCCGGCGCGCGGGTAGCCGGGCAGCATCGGCGCCCGCGCGAACGCGGGGACGTCGACGCCGTTCGGAATCTCCACCGCGTCCGAGCCGAGCGCCTCCACCTGCCAGCGCCTGGCCAGCTCCGAGACGGCGATCCGGCCACTGATCTTCTCGTGGTAAGGACGCAGCACACTCTGAAAAGTGCTGAGCACCAACGACTTCGTGGTCGAGGTGTGAAAGGTGGCAACGATCGGCCCCTCGGCGATCTTCAACGCGAGCATCGACAGGCTCGGCGCGTTGGGCTCGTGGAGATGCAGCACGTCGAAATCGTTGCCGTCGATCCAGCGGCGAATCCTGGTGTAGGCCATGGGCCCGAAGGACAACCGCGCCACCGATCCGTTGTACGGAATCGCGACCGCGCGACCGGCCGACACCACGAAATCGGGCAGTGGCGTGTCCTCCGAGGCGGGCGCGAGCACGCTCACCCGGTGTCCGCGTTCGATGAACACCCGCGCCAGCTCGACCACATGAGCCTGCACACCGCCGGGAACGTCGAACGAGTAGGGACAGACCATGCCGATCTTCATGGGGCGCCGTCCGAATGGGCCGTCGTATCAACATTTACCGTACCGTTCGGCTCCGCGCCCGCCGTCGGGATGGGCTCGTCACGGTGCGGCCGCGCGGCGGCGATCTTGGCCAGCCGCTCCTCGGACAGATCGCTTTCCCACAACGGTTGCAGCATGTGCCAATCCGCTGGGTGCTCGGCGATATTGGCCGCGAAGCGATCCGCCACGGCCTGGGTGGCCGCGGCGACGCCGCCCGAAACATCCACCGGCGGATAGACTTTCATCCCCCAGCCGTCGGCGGTGAACCAGGTATGCACCGGCAGCAGCGGCGCCCCGGTTTCGATGGCCAGCTTGGCGGCGCCGGCGGGCAGCCAGGTGCGCTCGCCGAAGAAGGTGACCGGGACGCCACGACCGGTCAGGTCGCGCTCCCCCATCAGGCAGATCGCCTTGTTCTCCCGCAACCGGTTCGCGAGCTGGCCGAAAGGCGACTGCCCGGCGCCCGTCAGTGAAAACACCTCGAACCCGAGGCTCCGCCGATAGGCGAGGAAACGCTCGGCCAACGACTCCGGCTTCAACCGTTCGGCGACGGTCGCGAAGGTGCCGTGGTTCTGCACGAGCCACACCCCGGCCATGTCCCAGTTCCCCGAATGTGGCAGTACCATGACCGCCCCGCGGCCTGCGGCCAGCCCGGCTTGGAGGTGCGACTCCCCTTCCAGCACAAGAAGCTTGCCGATCGCCACATGGTCCATCGACGGCAACCGGAACGCCTCGCGCCAGTACCGCGCGTAGGAGCGAATGCTCGCCTGGATCAACTCGTCCGGCACGTCAGCGGGCGTGCCGCCGATCACCCGAGCGAGGTTGCGCCGCAACTGATTCGGCGCGCCACCGGCCCGGAACGCGCGGTTCGCCTTGCGCGCGACGCGATCGGCGCCGAAGTCGAACAGTCGCCGCGCCGTCGACTCGGGCAGCGCCCGCACCAGCCGCCAGCCCGCCGCGTATCCGACGTCGCTCAACCGCTCCCCGATACTCATGACCATTGCCCCGTTTCCCGCACCGCACCGCCACGATTCGGCGGTCTCACGTTGGCAGCTCCGTCGCGTTCGCCGTTCCCGCTGTAGGGTTGTCGGGCTGCGCCGGATTCTTCGGTTGCGCGGGCGTGAGCACATCGCGCGCGCCCGGCGAACTGCGCACCGCGAGCACCCGCTGGAACACCGTGACGATGCTGAGCACCGCCAGGATCCACATCGCGACGTGCACCGCGTAGGCAAGCCAGCCGATGCCCCAGTACCCGCCGATCCCGGTCAAACCCGCGCCGACCAGCACGATGATCAGCCGGTCCGGCCGCTCGATGATCCCGCCGTCGGCGGACAGCCCGCTGGCCTCCGCGCGCGCCTTGGCATACGAAATCACCTGCGACGTCACCAGTACCACCAGGGTCGCGGCGAACAATGGCTTGTGGTGCTCGTGGAACACCGCCCACCACGCCAGCCCTGCGAAAATGGCGCCGTCGGCCATCCGGTCGCAGGTGGCGTCGAGCACCGCACCGTATTTCGTGCCGCCGCCGCGCGCCCTGGCCATCGCACCATCGAGCATGTCGAACATGACGAACAACCAGATCACCATGGTCCCCCAGAACAGGTGTCCGGTCGGGAACAGAGTGACCGCGGCGGCGATCGACGCGGTGGTGCCGATGACAGTAACCGCATCCGGCGTGAGCCCCGTGCTCACCAGCGCTTTGCCCAGCGGCGCAGTCGCTTTGGCAAACGTATCGCGGCCGAAGAAGCTCAGCACTTCTAGTCGACTTCCTTCCAGGCTCCCGACAGCAGTGCCCTCGTCTCCCGTAGCAACTGCGGCATCACTTTCGCGCCACCGACCACGGTGATGAAGTTCGCGTCGCCGCCCCAGCGCGGGACGATGTGCTGGTGCAGGTGGTCGGCCAGCGAACCACCCGCCACGCCACCGAGATTCAGGCCGACGTTGAAGCCGTGCGGCCGCGACACCCGCTTCATCACCCGGATGGCCTGCTGGGTGAACGCCATCAGCTCGGCGCCCTCGGCCACCGTGAGGTCTTCGAGGTTGGCCACCCTGCGGTACGGCACCACCATCAGGTGGCCGGGGTTGTACGGGTACAGGTTGAGCACCGCGTAGACCAGTTCGCCGCGCGCGACCACCAGACCGTCCTCGTCGGACATCTTCGGAATATCGGTGAACGGATGCCCGGTCGACGTGGGGTCGGTGGACGCGGCCTCGGCGATGTAGGACATCCGGTATGGCGTCCACAGCCGTTGCAGCCGATCGGGTTCGCCCGCGCCGCGGTCGACGATGCTGCCCTGTTCCGCGGCGTCGTTCAGCTCGGTAAGTCCATCCGGCGCCGCGCGCTCAGTCATTCCGCACCCTTGATCTCGAAGCCCTCCGCGGTCGGCGAAGCGTTCTCCCGATTCGCGATCCACAGCACAATGGTGGCCACCGCCTCGGCGACCGGCACGCCGTTCACCTGCGTGCCGTCGCGGAACCGGAAGCTCACCGCGTCGGCGGCCACGTCCCGCTCGCCGGCCAGCAGCATGAACGGCACCTTCTGCGCGGTGTTGTTGAAGATCTTCTTCTGCATCCGGTCGTCGCTGCGGTCCACCTGCGCGCGCACGCCCGCGTCCCGCAGCCGCTCGATCACCTGATCCAGGTGCGGCGCAAAGGCTTCCGCGACCGGGATGCCGACCACCTGCACCGGCGACAGCCAGGCCGGGAAGGCGCCCGCGTAGTGCTCGGTGAGCACACCGAAGAACCGTTCGATGGAACCGAACAGCGCGCGGTGGATCATCACCGGCCGCTGCTTGGTGCCGTCGTTGGCGGTGTATTCCAGGTTGAACCGCTCCGGCAGGTTGAAGTCCAGCTGGATGGTCGACATCTGCCAGGTGCGCCCGAGCGCGTCCTTGACCTGCACGGAGATCTTCGGCCCGTAGAACGCGGCGCCGCCCGGATCCGGCACGAGCACGAGCCCGGAGGCCGAGGCCACCTTGGACAGGGTCTCGGTCGCCTCTTCCCAGAGTTCGTCCGAGCCGACGAATTTCACCGGGTCCTTGGTCGACAGCTCCAGGTAGAAGTCGTCGAGGCCGTAGTCCTTCAGCAACGCGAGCACGAACTGCAGGGTGCTGGTGAGCTCGGCGTGCATCTGCTCTTTGGTGCAGTAGATGTGCGCGTCGTCCTGAGTCATGCCGCGCACCCGGGTCAGGCCGTGCACCACACCGGACTTCTCGTAGCGGTACACCGAGCCGAACTCGAAGAGCCGCAACGGCAGTTCCCGGTACGACCGGCCGCGGGCGCGGAAGATCAAGTTGTGCATCGGGCAGTTCATCGGCTTGACGTAGTAGTCCTGGCCGGGCTTGCGGACGGTGCCGTCCTCGTTCAGCTCCGCGTCCAGGTGCATCGCCGGGAACATGCCGTCCTGGTACCAGTCCAGGTGGCCGGAGACCTCGAACAGGTGTCCCTTGGTGATGTGCGGGGTGTTGACGAACTCGTAGCCCGCGGACACATGCCTGCGCCGCGAGTACTCCTCCATCTCCTTGCGGATGATGCCGCCCTTGGGGTGGAACACCGGCAGGCCGGAGCCGAGCTCGTCGGGGAAGCTGAAGAGGTCCAGTTCCAGACCGAGCTTGCGGTGGTCGCGGCGTTCGGCCTCGGCGAGCAGGTGCATGTGCTCTGCCAGGGCCTCCTGGGATTCCCAGGCGGTGCCGTAGATGCGCTGCAGGTCTTCGCGGTTCTGATCGCCGCGCCAGTAGGCGGCCGAGCTGCGGGTCAGCTTGAACGCGGGGATGAACTTGGTGGTCGGGATGTGCGGGCCGCGACACAGATCGCCCCAGAGGCGTTCGCCGGTGCGGGGATCGAGGTTGTCGTAGATGGTCAGCTCCTTGCCGCCGACCTCCATCACCTCCGGATCGTCGATGCCGGACTTGTCGCTGATCAGCTCCAGCTTGAACGGCTCCTTGGCCAGTTCGACGCGGGCGTCCTCGACCTCGATCACCCTGCGCGAAAAGCGTTGCGCGCCTTTGACGATCTTCTTCATCCTGGATTCCAGCTTGGCCAGATCCTCCGGGGTGAACGGCTTGTCGACCTGGAAGTCGTAGTAGAAGCCGTCCTTGATCGGCGGGCCGATGCCGAGCTTGGCCTCCGGGAACTCCTGCTGCACCGCCTGGGCCAGCACGTGCGCGGCGGAATGCCGGATGACACTGCGGCCGTCCTCGGTGTCGGCGGCGACCGCCTCTACCTCGACGTCGGTGTCCGGGGTCCAGGACAGGTCCTTGAGGCCCTCGGCGTCACGCACGACGACGATGGTGTCCGGCCCCTTGGTCGGCAGTCCGGCCTCGCGCACCGCGGCACCCGCCGTCGTCCCGGCCGGCACCCGGACGAGGACGGCAGGGGTGGTGCGGGCTGAGGTGGTCACGGCGGTGCTCTCCTTGGAGTTTCTCGGGTGCGGGGCGTACCCGCGGATAATGGCAGAGACACGCACGTGCCCCGGCGCGACCATGCTATCGGCATGCCCACCCCAACGCGCACACGCTCTCCCGCCTCGCCGCGTATTCAGGGGTCCCCAGCGCCCAATTCGCTAAACCACCGGAGGGCGCGAGCAGACCCGCAAGCCCCAGCAGCGGGCCTTCGCGCACCTGCTCGCTCCCGCACACCACCCCTCAACCTGCGGATAGGTGTGCGAGGAAAGCAGCGGGTCAGCAAACCCGCCCATCGAGGCGAGTGAAATGGTAGTTGGCGCCATCGAGGTGAGTCACAAGGTCGCTAGCTGATCTTGAACAGCGACCATATGACTCACGTCGATGCACCAAGTTCCGGTTCAGCTGTCTGCTGCCAGGTTTTCCAGCATGGCCTCGCGTTCGGCGGCGGGGCGTTTGGGGCAGCTGGTGCACATTTCGCAGTTGGGGACCTCGTAGACGAGGCAGCAGGAGATGCGTTTGACGAAGGTGCGGCCGCCGATTTCGACGAAGCGCGGGACGGGGAGCTTGCCGCCGATCTGGGTCGCCAGTCGGGTGCCCGCGTCTGGGGAGCCCACGTCGAGGGCTCGGTTGCCGATGGCGTCGGCGACGATCGCCCACAGCGCAGGCACGCCCGCACCGGAGACCTCGGCGACCGGACCGATCACGGCCGCAAGGGTTTCCCGCAGTGCCGCGCCTGGCTCGGTGGACGCGTCGGGCTCGGCGAGCACATGGATGCGTTCCACGCCGCCGTCGGGACGGACCTCGCAGTCGAAGCGGTCGAGCACCGGCTCGACCGCCCGCTCGTCGCGCGCGTACGCCCGCGCGATCTGCTCGACCAGCGCGGAGGCGACCATGCACCACCACAGCGTGCCCGCGATGCGCGGTGTGGTGGTGCCCCACGAGTGGCCCATCTCGGCGATCCGCGCCGCCAGCCAGTCCGGCTGCGTCAACGTTCGCCCGGGAACGGTGTTCACCACTTCAGGGGACTGCGTAACCATTGCCACTCGACTCCGATCCAGCTGCCGACCATCCCGAAAGTGCCCAATATCCATAGTGTCGCGACAACCAGCGCAAAGGTAGCGCCCGCCGCGAACACGCGCATGGCGGTGCCCCGAGCGGAGTACCACGCCATACCCTGCCGGTACTTGTCCCGCAGCCAGCCGAGTGCCCGTTGTGCCCAGGCGAATTCGGTGGCCAGGATGCCCAGTCCGGTGAATACGATCGCCCAGCCGGGTCCGGGGTAGGGAATCGCGACGATTCCGACGGCGAGCACCGCGGTGCCGACCAACGCGACCCCGACCCGATAGGCGAGGTTCAGCGTAGGTCGCGCGGCAATGCGGGCCCGGAAGGCGCGCCAGCCCGTCGGCGTCGAGCTTGTCTCCAGGTCGGCCGTCATCTTTCCCAGCGTACGAGACCGACCGGTCCGGGCCAGGTCACCGACGTCGAGCCCACCAGAACTGGACAGTTCGGGTGGGCTCGGCGGTCGTTGCTCAGACGAGCTCGGGGACGACCCGATGGCCCGCCTCGTCCTCGATGTGGGCCAGTCCGTCCTCGGTGATCTCGATGACGCGCGCGCTGGCGATATCGAAGAACAGGCCCGACACCGTCACCCCGCGTTCGGCGACGGCCGCGCGCACCGCGGGGTGGCGCTGCAGGTTTTCCAGCTGCACGGCCACGTTCACCATGCTCAGCTGGTCCACCTCGCCGAAACCGACCCGTGCCGCGGCCACCGCGACCGGGTGCCCGCGCCGGATCCGGTCCAGGCTCGGCCTGGCGTGCGCGAGCCATTTGTCGATCTCCGGGCCGGCCTTGGCCCCGGAGTGCAGTGCCTTCATCGCGCCGCAGGACGAATGCCCGCAGACCACGATGGACCGGACGTTCAGCTCTTCCAGGGCGAAGACGAGCGCCGCGTCCACCGACGGGTCGCCGACCGCGGGCACCAGGTTGCCCACGTTGCGCACCGTGAACAGATCACCCGGCCCGCTGTTGGTGATCATGTTCGGCACGATCCGCGAGTCCGCACAGGTCAGGAAGAACGAATCCGGATCCTGGCTGTCGCGCAGCTCGTCCAGGTGCGGCCGGACGACGTGCGCGTGACTGCGGTGGTAGGCGGCGACGCCTGCCGCGATCGGGTCCGCGTGTTCGTCGCGGCGCCACGGGCCGAGGATGTCGGTCCACACCGCGCGCCCGAAGCTGCGCGACGGCGGGCCCGCCGTCGCGTACGCCATCCGCGCACTGCCGATTTCCACGAAATCGACACTGCCGCCGTTGCTTTCCTGCTGACGCACCCAGTCCTCGATGGCCTCGAAGGCGGCGTGGTCGAGGAAGTCGACGGTCATCTCGACGGTGACGTCGGCGTCGGCGGGCACCTTCGCGAATTCCGTGGACAGCTTCGGCAGCGCGAGGAAGGTGCAGGAGCCGTCGATGGTGATCATCCACCGCTGTGAACCCGGAATCTGCCTGGCGCTGATGGCGACTCGCACCACTCGCCACAGCAGCAGACCGAAGGCCATCGCGAGGCCGATCAGCACGCCCTCCAGCAGATTCAAGAACACCACCGACGCCACGGTAACCGCGTAGACGAGCAGATCGCCGGTGCGCCTTGCCATCCGGATGTGCGCCAGCTTGACCAGCTGGATGCCGATCACGATCAACAGCCCCGCCAGGGCCGCCTTCGGAATCTGTTGCACCACAGCGGCCAGCGCCACCGAGAACACCAGGATCCAGACGCCGTGCAGCACCGCCGATGCCCGGCTGCGGGCACCGGCCTGCACGTTGGTGGCGCTGCGCACGATCACGCCGGTGACCGGCAGCCCGCCGAGCAGGCCGGACAGCACGTTGGCCGAGCCCTGGCCGATCAGCTCGCGATCGAAATTGGTGCGCCGACCGGAGTGCATCTTGTCCACGGCCACCGCGGAGAGCAGGCTCTCCACGCTGGCGATCAACGCGATGGTGATGACCATGAGCACCACCGCCGACCAGTCACCGCGCGGCAGTTCCGGCAGGCCGATCGCGTCGAACAGCGAGCCGTTCAACACAATTCGCTCGGCACCGGTGGGCAGCACCATGGCGAGCACGGTGCCCGCGAACACCGCGACCAACGGCCCCGGGACCACCCGCAGTTTGCCGGGCGCGTACTTCCACCCCAGCATGATGGCGATCACCACCGCGCCGATGAAGACGTCGCCGCCGTGCAGCGACATCAGCTGATCGGGTAACTGAGTGAGGTTCTTCCATGCCGAGCTGTGCGACGAACCCCCGAGCAGCACGTGAATCTGTTGCAGCGCAATAGTGATACCGATGCCGGCAAGCATCGCATGCACGACCACCGGCGCGACGGCCAGCGCGGCCCGCGCAATCCTGCTCAGCCCGAACAGAATCTGCAGCACGCCGGCCGCGGCGGCGATGAAACAGGTTGTTTTCCAGCCGAATTGGTTGATGGACTCGGCAACGACGACGGTGAGGCCCGCGGCGGGGCCACTCACCTGAAGAATGGAGCCGCCCAGCAAACCGGCGACGACGCCGCCGATCACGGCGGCGATCAGGCCGGCGGCGACGGGCGCGCCGGAGGCGACGGCGATGCCGAGGGACAGCGGCAACGCGACTAGGAAAACCACGATGGAAGCGGGCACATCGTGACGAATGATCGATTGCAGACGATCGGACAGGGGCCCAGAACCGCGACCCGAGTCCGCTGGGACATCCTGTGTTATCGGTGGGGCCACATCGTTCTCGACGGCCATAACTATCTCCTTCGCCGAACCCGGCACAACGGCCGAGGTCGGTTGACGATCTACATGTCCAGCAGGGCATACGACCGCGAACCGGCATCTCGCGGTGAAGCAGTTCTCGACACACCAACGGGTCGAGAGGTAAACCGAAGCAAGGCTATTAGTAAAGGCTAAGCAAAGCCTGAGAATGATGCTAAGAGCGCGTTAACACCGCGTGCAAAGCCTCATGACTGCTGCCCAGGGGCGCCGGGCGGCGCCGGGACCGTCGCGACGATTAAACCGGCTCGGCGGCGACACGGCGGCCTTCGTCATCGAATTCCGCGATACCGTCCACGGTCACCTCGATCACCCTGGCGGTGGCGATATCGAAGAACAGCCCCGACACCACGACGCCGCGCTCCTCGATACCTCGTCGCACGGCCGGGTGCGCGTGCAGCGTCTCCAGTTGCAGCGCCACATTCACCATGCCCAGCTGATCGACCTCGCCGAACCCCGCCAGCGCGGCGGCCTCGGCGACCGGGTGCCCGAGGCGGAAGCGGTCGAGGCTGGGGCGGGCATGGGCCAGCCAGTCGCCGAGGCCCGAGCCGGTTCGCACCTCGCGATACAGCGCCTCCATCGCGCCGCAGCCGGAATGGCCGCACACGACGACCGCGCGCACGTCCAGCTTTTCCAGCGCGTAGATCAGCGCGGCCTCGACCGACACGTCGCTGCCCGCGGTGGGGACCAGATTGCCCACGTTGCGGACGGTGAACAGGTCGCCGGGGCCGCTGTTGGTGATGACGTTCGGCACGATGCGGGCGTCGGCGCAGGTGAGGAAGAACGAGTGGGCGTCGGGGCGGTGCCGCAGGCCATCCAGGTGCGGGCGCATCAGGTGCGCGTGCCCGCGGTGGTAGGCCGCGATGCCCGCCACGATCGGATCCTCGTGAATGCCGGTGCGCCGCCACGGACTGATCGCCTGGTCGATGACCTGACGCGAATTGCCGCGCTCGGGTGGGCCCGCCAGCGCGCGCGCCATCCGAGCGCTGCCGATCTCCACGAATTCGACCGTGCCGCCGTCGGATTCGTGCTGGGCGGCCCATTCGGTGATCCGCTCATACGAGGCGTGATCGAGGAAGTCGACCGTCATCTCCACGGTGACCTCCACGCCCGCAGGCACTTTGGCGAGTTCCGCGGACAGCTTCGGCAGCGCGAGGAAGGTGCAGGTGCCGTCGATGGTGACCACCCAGCGCCGCGCGCTCGCCACCGGTTCGGCGACGATGGTCACCCTGACCACCCGCCACAGCAGCAGTGCGAACGACAGCGCGAGCCCGATCAGCATGCCCACCAACAGGTTCAGGAACACCACACTCAGTACCGTCGCGACATACACATACAGATCACCGGTGCGGCGCGCGAGCCGGATGTGCGCCAGCTTCACCAGCTGCACGCCGATCAGAATGAGCAGCCCGGCCAGCGCCGCCTTCGGGATCTGCTGCACCAGACCGGCCAGCGCCACCGCGAACAGCAGCACCCAGATGCCGTGCAGCACCGTCGCCGCCCTGCTCTGCGCGCCCGCCTGCGCGTTGGTGATGCTGCGCACGATCACCGCCGCCACCGGCAGGCCGCCGAGCAGGCCGGACACCATGTTGGCCGAGCCCTGCCCGATCAATTCGCGGTCGAGGTCGGTCGAGGTTTCCGGGCGCAGCTTGTCCACCGCCACCGCCGAGAGCAGCGTCTCGACGCTGCCGATGAGCGCAATGGTCACCACGGTGATCGCGATCGCGGTCCAGCTGCCGGACGGGATGGTGGGCAGTCCGATCGCGTCGAGCAGCGAGCCGTTCAGCACCAGCCGCTCGACGTGGGTCGGCAGCACCAGCGACAACAGCGTCGCGAGCACCACGGCGACCAACGGCCCCGGCACCACCCGCACCTGGCGCGGCACGAACTTCCAGGCGATCAGGATGACGATCACCACAACGCCGATCAGCAGGTCCCCGCGATGCACCGACATCAGCTGATGTGGCAGCTGGACGAGGCTGGCGAACGACGAGCTCAGCGATGTGCCGCCGAGCAGCACGTGCACCTGCTGCAGCGCGATGATCACCCCGATGCCGGCCAGCATCGCGTGCACCACCACCGGCGCGATCGCCAGCGCACCCCGCGCGATCCGGCTCAGGCCGAACAGAATCTGCAGCGCCCCGGCCCCGGCGGTGATGAAACACGTTGCGGCCCAGCCGAATTGGTGCACGCTCGCGGCGACGACCACGGTGAGGCTCGCGGTCGGCCCGGTCACCTGCACCGCCGACCCGCCGACCAGCCCCGCGACCACCCCGCCGACCACCGCCGCGATCAACCCCGCGGCGACGGGTGCACCGGAGGCGACCGCGACGCCGAGGGAAAGCGGTAGTGCGACAAGGAAAACCACGATGGAGGCGGGTAGGTCGTGGCGACCGATACTGGCCAGACGTTCCGGAAAAGCAAGGGTGCGCAGCGACGTCCGTGGTGCGGAATCGGTGTCGGTGGACATATTTCTCCTTCGCCGGGCGGACGTGGACCGTCCCGGTTCATCGGTGGAACATGTACTGGCATCGAAAACGAGCGGCGGGCGTGACTCAACCGCTCGAGAGCGGCGACCCGGGTGACGCGAAGGTCTGGCTAATAGTAAAGACTTCGCAAAGCATTTGGAAAGGTTTCAGGTGAAATCGGCCCCATCGTCATCGAATTGTGATCCAGATCACTGCTCGATCTCCCAGGCCAGCCTGCGCAGATCGAGATGCGGCGAGGATCGAAGCCGCTCGATCAACGGCTCGGGCGGAGGACGCCCTTTCCGCTTGTCCCGGGCACAGGATGCACGAGCCGCGAATCGCGCAACAACCCGACGGTCTACTTCAGATACCAGGTGACCAATCGTTCGACGAGCCCCAGATCGCAGACCGTGTCCGGCACAGGTATCGCCGATTCGAGGTTGCGGCGGTCGAACTCGATGCGTTCCAAGAGGTACTTTCCGGTGTATGCCATGCGGGTGGCGACCGCTCGGTCTAGGACGGTGAGGGTGCCGTCGTCCCACTCCGGCGGGGAAACGGGGCGCAGGGTCATGCCGAGGCCGGTGCCGATCAGTTCGATCGTGGCCGCCGCCGAGACGCCGACGCGGTCGGTCAGGTTGACGATCTGCGGTAGGTCATCGACTGCGGCCAAGGCCAGCAGCCACTCCACGCACGTATCGATCGGGACGAGGTTGAGTGTTGCGTCGTCGCCCACTTGAACCGCGGCCTCACCGCCGGGGAAACGTCGCGCCACGCGCTTCATATTCGACATGAAGTTGTAGATGCCGAAATCCGAGGTGGTGTGCGCGGTTTTGGATGAGCCGACCACCTGACCGAGCCGGAATACCGCGCCGGTGACACCGTGCTCCCGCACGAAATCACGGAAGACGAGCTCACCGCCGCACTTGGTTGCCTCGTATACCGTCCGGAACTGGGTGTCATCGGTAACCGGCAGCCAGGTCTCCTCGGTGGGCGCGTCCGTGACGCCGCCGACGTAGGCGGTGCTGATCAGAAAGAATCGGGAACCCGGCCGGGAATGTTTAACGAATAGTCGTAGCGCCCGTTCGGTGCCGTTGGTATTCACGTCCTGGAGTAAGGCGGGCCGGTTCGGCGAGAGGTCGACCGCGGCCGCGAAATGCCAGAAATCGCAGGGCTCCGAGAAGATCGTGGCTGCTTCGAATTCATCGATGCCCAGGTACTCCTGGGTCAGTTCGCAGTCGTAGGTTTCGAGGCCGGTGATGTCGGATGGCATCTCCCCCTCGTTGACGGTGGCCGACTCGAGCGCCTCGGTAACGCGGGTCCGTGCCCCTCTGGCAAGGGCTTTCACGCGGACGCCACGTTTGAGCAGCTCGCAGATCGTGTTGCTGGCAACGTATCCGTTGGCGCCGTCGACGACGGCTACTCGCGCATCCATCAGACGCTCCACAGGGTGCTGCCGAAGCGGCGGTCGACGGTGCCGACGAGCTGCCGCAGTGGGACACCGGGATGCTGCGCGGCGTCGAGGCATAGGTCGACGATGGTCGCGCACATGGCGGCGGCTAATTCGTCGTTCCATAACCGCTGCGCCGCGTTGAAAGTCATCGCCATCGCCTCCTGGGTTGCCTTGATCGTGAGCAGGCCGTCGATCGGGAGCACGTTTCCTACCGACGTCCGGTGCAGTGCGTAATCCGCTGCGACGCAATCGGGACCGAACAGTGCCGCACCGACCTGAGTCTTCGGGACATTCAGCATCTGTACCGGGAAAAGCGCGCTGTTCGGGTCGATCATCGCGACGGACAGTTCCGGACAGACCTCGAGCACCTCGATGAAGGGGTACCACTGGAATTGGTAGGCCTTCAGGCAGCTCTGCTTGAACGTCGCGACGAGATCGGCGAACGACATCTCCGGCGACCAGCGGAATTCAAGCATGAAGGGATTGAAAAGCATGGCCACCGATTGATGGAACCGCGGATCCCGGCGGCCATGGCTGAAGGTCGGCATGAGGTATGCGTCGCACCCACCGAGGTGGCCCAGGGTAAGGCCGTAAGCCGCGGCGATCACCATGAACGGGGTCGCGCGGAGCTGGCCCGACAATCCGCGCACCGCGGCGATTTCCGGTGCCGCCAATCGATGGTCACCGCGGGAGGTGATCGCCTGATCCTCCTGCGGCTGCACCGACCCGGGTATCTGCAATATCTCCAGGGAGCCAACGTATTCCGGCCAAAAGGCGCGGGCCGCATCCGCCTCGGGCGTTTCCAGTGCGGCCAGTTCGTCGACGACGATCTGCCGATAGGGCACCTCCGGTGGCGCGGGCTGCGATTCCAGCCCCGCGGCCGCCCGATAGCACCGCCCGATATCGCGTTTCAGCACCTCCAGCGACCACGCGTCGGACACGCTGTGGTGCACCGTCACCTGGAGCAGACGACGCTTCTCCGGTTCGTTCTCTAGCAGGAGCACGCGGACCAACGGCGGACGCGTGAGGTCGAACGGCGCGTTGTTGTACTCGACCAGTAGCTCTTCGATCTCCGGCTCGTCCCAGGTCCGCGATGCGGTTGGTGTCACGGTCATCTCGGGTTCGGTGGCGGAACCGATGACCTGCTCGGCCATCCCGCGGCCGCGAACCACGGCGGTGCGCAGCGCCTCATGCCGGTCGACGCACTGAATGATGGCGCCGAACAGTCGATTCCGGTCGAGCGGCCCGTCGATGGTGAGCCGGAACGAGATATTGAACGCCGCCGCCGCCCCGCCGGGCCGGATCGATTCCAGGAAGTCCAGCAGATGCTGCCCCGGCGTCAAGGGCAGCCTGGTCTCCCCCGGCGGGCTCGTCATCGCGCACCCTCGTGCAGGAAGTCTTGTGCCGCAACGGCATACGTCAGCGCATAACGCTTCAGGTCACGCACCGCCACCCACTCGTCGGCCATGTGCGCGATCCACTTTCCGCCCGGCCCGTACACCACGCTCGGGACCTTCCCGTAATGGGTCAGGATGGTGCCGTCGGTGGTGCCCGGCACCCCGCCGAGGCTGGGCCGGACACCGTTGACCGTCTCGTGCGCCCGCATCAGCGCGGTGACAAGTGTTGTGTCCGAGCCGGTTTCGACCCACGGCCGATCATCGATCACCGTGACGGCCGAGCCGATCGCGCAGTCGCGGGCGGCGGTGTCGACGCACTCGCCGATCCGCTTCAGCAGCGTCTCGTGGTCGATTCCCGGGACGGTGCGCACATCCAGGTACAGCGCGCTCGTCCCGGTGATCGTGTTCATCTGATCCGCGGTCCCCGCCCGCACCACCGTCGGCGTGATCGAGGGCGCGCCGAGCGGCGGCCGGGAGCCCACCTCCTGTATCAACGCGCCTTCTAGGGTCTCCACGCCGAGCAGCACCCGGGCCAACGCGGGCAACGTGTTCCGGCCCTGCCACGGCATCGCCCCGTGACTCATCACGCCGGTGAAATCCACCCGGAGCCGGATCGCGCCCTTCGATATCGGGCACACCTCGTCACCTTCGGGCTCGCAGCAGATCACCCCGTCGACGTCGCGGACGAATCCGTTGGCCACCGCCGCCTTGGCCCCGGTCATCATTCCCTCTTCGTCGGCGAGCAGGAACAGCCTGACCCGGCCGGGAAACGGGCCCGCCAGCTGCAATGCCCTTGTCCCGTAAAGCATTGCCGCGACACCGGATTTCATGTCGGCGGAGCCACGTCCGTAGAGCTTCCCGTCGCGAATCTCACCGCCGAACGGGTCGACGGTCCACTGATCGAGATCGCCCTCGGCCACCACGTCCAGATGGCCCTCGAACGCCAGTGTGGGGCCGTCGCCACCGCCACCGGCAAGGGTCACCACGATATTCGGGCGGCCTCCGGCGTCGAAAACCTCGGCGCGCCAGCCCCAGTCCTTGATCTTGTTGAGCAGGAAGGCCGCGACGACGCGCTCGCCTCTGCCCTCCTCGTGCGGGGTGTGGGTCCGCACGAGCTGCTGCGTGAACTCGATGAGTTCCTGCTCGTTTAGACCGGCATCCAGTGCGGAGATGTCCACGATGTGACCCCCAGGGCGTCAAGTCTGTCCATGCTACGACGCCCGCTGATGTCCCGTGCTATATCGCGCTGCTTCGTTCCGCCCTGATCCACGACATCGCCTGCCGGAGCCCGGTGACCGCGCCCGCCTCCGTCACCACGCTCGTGCCGAACGTGCCGTTGTCGCCAATCTGCCCGAGTGCCAACAACTGTCGGCGGATCTCGACCGACTCCGCCGCGCCCGCACCGCCGTCGTCGAGCCATTCTTCCAAAGGCCGGAAGCTGGTGGTTCGGTGGCCTTCGACCACCGTCAAGGCGTTGTCGTGCAACAACTCGACGAGCTGGCGCTCGGTGAGTGTCGTGGCGTGCCCCGGATCTCGGACCCGCTGGATCGCCTCGAGTCGATCGTGCGCCGCACCGGAAAGCCCGGTGACGTTGTCCGCGACGATGACCTGACCGCCGGGTCGGACCACCCGCGCCATTTCGGCGACGACGATGTCCGGGCGTTGGACATGATGCAGCGCACGCGTGCACATGACGAGATCGAAGGCACCGTCCGGGAACGGCAGCTCCTCGATCATGGCGACGACCAGATTCGGCTGGCTCCCACCGTCATCGGCGCGTGCCTGTCGAAGCATCTGTACCGAGGAGTCGACGCCGACGATCGTCGCGCGCACACCGGCTTTCGCGGCCACGGCGGCCGCGGCTCCCGTTCCGGTGGCCACGTCGAGGACGCGCTCGAAGGCCAACGGGCGGATCATCCCGGCCAGCAGTTCCACATCGAGGCGGCGCGCCTGCCCGCCCGCGTACGACTGCGCAATTGTCGCGAACCTCAACTGGTTTCGGGAAACCTGCGCGCGGTAGCCATCAGTCATCTGTTACACCTTCGGCGCCGTGCGGGTACCTGCGACCCCAGGCAACCGGGGAGATGACGAACTCTGATATTCGCCGATATTCACCGGGCCTACGGTACCGTGTATTCACGCAAAACACCGCGTCCGAGCTCCGGGGGGAGATCATCGGGACCGCCTGTTTCGTGGTCGGCACGTCGGCCAGCGCAGGGTGCCCGACGTGCTGCCGGCGTCCGTATCGAGGTGCCTAGCGGTAGTCACTGAGATCTCGATGGAGGCAGGTGGTTCGATGGACGCCGCCGATGTTCGGTGCGGCACCGTGCTGCTGGACTCGCCTCACACGATGGTCGGGGTGCGGGCCGCCGACGTCGCCGAAGAGGTGGTGACCGCCGCGGCGGGGACCATGGCGCCACGCGTAATCGTGATAGCGGGCAGTGGTTTCGCACTCCGTAGCTGGTCCGAACCGCTGCTAGCGGCACTGCGGGCGTTTCCGCTGTGCCTGACGATCCAATCAGGTTTGCCGACACCGGAATCCGTGGCGTTGCTGGCCCGCCAGGTGCGAGCGCATCGAGCCGACGTGGTCGTCACGGTCGGCGGTGGCAGCGTCATGGACGCGGGCAAAGCCGCTGCGGCGCTGTCGATCACCCATGATCCCACGCCAGAGTCGGTGGTGCGCGCGTGCGAAGAAGGCGCACGCGCCGAGGGTGTTCCGCCGGTCATCGCGCTGCCGACCACCCCGGGCACCGGTGCCGAGGCGACACCGTTCGCCACCATCTGGCACCGGGACCAGGGCCGCAAGCTGTCGCTGCGTGGATCCGCCCTGCTACCGGTGACGGCGGTGCTCGACCCGGATCTCCTCATCGGCCTTCCCCCAGCGCATTTCGTCAGTTGCCTGCTGGACACCCTTGCGCAGGGCTTGGAGGGCGCGTGGTCGATTCGCGCCGACAAGCAATCCGAATGGCTGGGAGCCACCGCGTGGGAGCTGTCGGCCGATCTGCTCGACCGGCCGCACGACCGCCTGGGATCGGCACAGCGCCAGGCCGCGCTGCTCGCCGGACACCTCGCCGGACGAGCGATCGCTATCGCGGGAACCACTGTGTGCCACGCGATGTCGTACTCATTGACGCTGCGCCACGGGCTCAGCCACGGCCACGCGTGCGGGCTCACGCTCGGGTCGGTGCTGCGGTACAACGCGCTCGTCGACGACGACTGCACCGACCCGCGCGGCGCTGCGCGAGTCCGCGGCGCTATCACCGGGGTCGTGCGGGCGGCGGGTCTGGACAGCGTCGAGGCATTGGCCCGAAAGGTCGAGGAGCTGGTGCGATCACCCGCGCTGCCACCCGCCCCCGACATTCGCCACGACGCGACTCGGATCGCCACCGAAGCACTCGCCTACGACCGCGCGGGCAATAACCCCCGCCGCGTGGATGTGGCGGCACTGACGTGTTTATTGGCCGCGACCGCGGAGAGGGATTATGCGCGTTGACAATTACAAGGTCGTGCACTGGCTGAACACCAGGAAAGTAACGACCGGCCAGATAGCGGAAACCATCGGCATGGACCACGCGCAATTGGAGAAGTTGCTGGCCAGCGACGACGAGTGGCCCGACGAGGTCGCCGCCGCGCTGGCCCGCGCGCTACAGATCACGCCCGAGCAGTTCGTGGCCAGCGGCCGCTCCGACGCGACTGTGCTGGTCCGCACCGCCCAGGAACTGCGCGACACCCGCCGTGCCATTCAGCGCGACGGCATTCATTTCTACAACTACTACACAATGGCAGCACCCCAAGGCGCGGTCGCGCCGGTCATTCTCGACATTCTGTGCCCCGCCGACCGTGTGCCCCAGCTGAACAATGGACATCTGGAACCCGCGATCACCATCAACCTCGGCCCCGGCGATATTTACGGACGATGGGGCGAGGAGCTCGGCGAGGCGACCTGGCAGGTGATCAAGGCCAACGCCGAGGCCGACGATTGGATCGTCGGCGACTCCTACGTCGAGCCATCGTACTGTCCGCACAGCTACTCGCTCGCCTCGGATGCTCCGGCCCGAATCGTCTCCTACACAGGCCAATCCGCGCTTGCCGGGCTCATGGAAGCCGTCAACGAATGGTCGGATCCCGCCGCGCACGCGATGCTCGGCCTGCTCGACGAAAGCCTGACCCCGCAGCAGGTCGCCGTCCTGCTACTGGCCCGCCGCGGGCACACGCTCGAGTCGGCCGCGGCACAGCTCGGCGTCCGCGAAACCGATCTCGTCGCGGCGCTCGACCAGGGCACTGTCGAACTGTTGCGTGAGCTGGGGACGACGCTCGGGTTCGACTACCGGCTGCTGATCCGCCCCGCGACCAGGCACGACGCGGTGGGCAAGACATTCAAGGACATCGCGGAATGTCGTGCGGAGACGCGGGACTTCCAGGGCTACCAGGTCACTTCGATGGCCTCCGCCCCACACCTGCCCGACCTCACCGGATTGTTCCTGCGGGTAGCCGGAGACAGCGGTGCCAATCTGTGTGAACCGGCCGAGTCCCACTACCTCGTGTCCGCCGGGTCACTCACGCTGCACTGGACCGGTGCCGACGGAAGCGACGAACAGGCGGAGCTGGGTGTCGACGCGTCAGCCTGGGTGGCCCCCTTCGTGACGCATCGATGGTCCGGCGACGGTGCGCTGATCAAGCTGGGTTCCGGCCGCCATCTCGGCTACCTCGACCTGTACGAACTGACCAATACCTATGCCGCGGTGTCGACTTTGCGGCGCGGCCGCCGGGACAACCGCGGCTGGGGTTACGACTCTTGAGATCCATTGCGCCGCACCAGGGGAGAGAATATTGCGCGTCGTCTACACCGATCCCGCCTGGGCCCTGGATGATTCGGGACAGCCGGACCTCGCCAGGGCCGACATCGAACGCACGGCATTCGGCAGCGACATCGAACTGCGCCTAGGGCTGTTCGACGGCCGATACCTGGTGGCGGGCCAGGACTTTCACGATCATGTGCGCGGCGCCGACGCACTGGTGATCTATCGCTGCCAGGTCACCCCCGAGCTGCTCGCGGCGGTCGAGCCGACCTGCCGGGTCATCGCCCGCAGCGGCGTCGGCATCGACAACCTGAACGCGCCGCTGCTGGCCGGCACCGGCATCGTGTCGTTCAACGTTCCCGACTACTGCGTGGACGAGGTCAGCACCCATACCCTCGCCCTGCTGCTGGCGCTGGAACGCGGCGTTTGTACGCAGAACCGCCTCGTCAAGTCCGGCCAGTGGAACATCCACGCGGGCGGCGTACCACGGCGGGCGGGGACGCGGACCGCGGGCATCATCGGATTCGGCCGCATCGGCCGGGCGACCGCTAGAAAACTACAGGCGTTCTACACCACGATCATCGCCTACGACCCCTACGTGTCGGCCGACCTGATGGCCGGATACGGCGTCACCGCCGCCCCCGATCTGGCCGAATTGTTCACTGCCGCAGACGCTGTCGTGATCCACGCGGCATTGACCGACGAGACCGATCGGCTCGTCGATGCCGCGGCACTGGCCGACGTCCGGCCGGGAGCCTTCCTCGTCAACACCGCCAGGGGTCGCCTGGTCGACCCGGCCGCCGTGCTCGACGCACTCGACGCGGGGCGGCTCGGCGGTTTCGCCTCGGACGTTTTCACGCCCGAGGACCCCAATGACGATCCGACCGCGCGCAAGCTGCTCACCCGGGATGACGTGGTGGTGTCGTCGCACCGCGCGTTTCTGTCGGTGGAATCCGAGCGCAGCTGCCGACGCCGGATCGCCGAGGGAGTCGCCAACGTTCTGGCAGGCGGGCCACCACCAGCCGCAGGCAGAGTGACCTGATCCGAGAGGCAGTGCGCGTGATAGAGAACTTCCCTGTTCAGACAGGATCACCACCGGCCGAGTTCGCGGCCGGTCTGCGGTTGCGCAAGCTTCTTGCCGAACCCCAGCCGTGTTACCTCATGGGAGCGCACGACGGGCTGAGTGCCCGCATCGCGGCCGAGGCCGGGTTCACCGGGATATGGGCGTCCGGCCTGTGCATGTCGACCGCGCTGGGCGCTCGGGACAGCGACGAGGTGTCCTGGGGCGAACTCCTCGATCTCACCGCGCGGGTGGTCGAGGGCGGCGGTTTACCGGTGCTCGTCGATGCCGACACCGGCTACGGCAATTTCAACACCGCACGGCGGGTCGCCGCCCGCGCCCAGCGGCTCGGCGCGGCGGGAATCTGCATGGAGGACAAGGTCTTTCCCAAGATGACCTCCTACTTCGGGGACAGCCATCCGCTGGCACCGATCGGCGAGATGTGCACCAAGATCGCGGCCTGCCGGGACAGGGTGGACGCCGAATTCGTGCTCGTGGCACGGACTGAGGCATTGATCGCGGGCGCCGGTTTGGCCGAGGCGCTACGGCGTGCCGAGGCATATCGGCAGGCCGGTGCCGACGCCATCTTCATTCACTCGCGGCAACGCACCATCGACGAGATCGCCGAGTTCACCAAGGAGTGGGCGGGGCGGCTGCCATTGGTGATCGCGCCGACCACCTATCACACGGTCGCCAAGGCGACGTTCGCCGAACTCGGGATCGCCGCGGTGATCTGGGCCAACCAGGCCATGCGGGCGTCGGTGGCCGCGATGCGACAGGTGTGCCGGACGCTGCTCACCGACGGGGCGTCGGCCGTGGAACCCAGCATCGCCTCGCTGTCGGAAGTGTTCGCGCTCATGGGCTATCAGGATCTGGCAGTCGACGAGGCGCACTACAGCGCATTGGCGAAGAAGTGGGTGGACTCGTGATCGACGCCGGCGAACTGGTCGGCGGGCTCGTCAGCCGCGGGGTGGTCGATGTTGTCGGCGTGCCGTGCTCCTATCTGACCCCGCTGATCAACAGGGTGGCGTCCGGATCGGCCGCGGGCTATCTGCCGGTGACGCAGGAGGGTGAGGCGGTGGCGATCGCCGCGGGCTGCTGGCTGGCCGGTGCCACCGCGGGTGTCATCGCGCAGAATTCGGGCCTCGGCAATATGGTCAACCCGCTGACCTCGCTCACCTACCCCAGCCGCATTCCGGTTCCGCTGATCGTCAGCTGGCGCGGGGAGCCGGGGCGCCCGGACGAGCCGCAGCACGAGCTGATGGGGGCGATCACGCCTGGGCTGTTGGATCTCATGCGCGTCGGCCATGCGGTGGTGCCCGCCGACACCGCGGGACTCGATGCGTGCCTGGATGCCGGTTGGGCCGAAATGCACCGGGAGCAACAGCCTTTCGCGTTCGTTCTGCGCGACGGCGTGCTGAGTTCCGAGCAGCTCGCGGAGCCGCCGCTTGCTGGGCCGGTGATTCCGGCAGTCACCCGGTCGCACAAGGCCCGGGATGCGCCCGCGCGAATGGCGGCGCTGGAGTGCCTGATCGGCTCCCTCGACGATTCGGCGGCCGTGCTGTCCACCACCGGTAAGACCAGCCGTGAGCTGTACGTGTTGGCCGACCGGCCGCAGCACTTCTATCTGGTCGGCGCGATGGGATCGGCGAGCGCGGTAGGGCTCGGCGTAGCGCGCCATACGCCACGGCCGGTCGTCGTGATCGACGGAGACGGCGCGGCGCTCATGCGGCTCGGCACGCTGGCAACCGTCGGTGCGCACGGTGCCGCCAACCTGGTACATGTCTTGCTGGACAACAGGGTTCACGACTCCACGGGCGGGCAGCAGAGCCTGGCCGGACAGGTCGACTTCCCGGCTGTGGCGCGGGCGTGCGGATATGCCCGCGTGTACGACTGCGCCGACCTTGCCGAATTCGCCGACGCCGTCAAAGCCGCGCAGGTCGAGCGTGGGCCGACGTTCATCTATCTGATGATCCGGCCGGGCTCGATCGCCGGGCTGGGTCGGCCGACGGTTGGTCCGTCGGAGGTAGCAAGGCGGTTCCGGGATTTCGTGAGCACGAAGGTCGAGGACGTGAATCATGTTTCGTGACGGCGCATTACAGCCTTCGTTCGATCAACTCGCCGTGCGCAATCCCTGGACCGGGGAGAGCGTCGGCGAGGTGGCCCGCGACACCGTTACCCAAATGGACGAGGCGGTGCGAGGATTGCGCGCCGCGTGGCGACCGCTGCGGCCGGACCGGCGGGCGACGATCCTGAATGCGGCCGCCACCCTGATCCGGGAACGCTCCGGGGAGCTGGCCGAATTGATCTCCCGCGAGTCCGGCGTGTGTATTGCCGAGACGCGCAAGGAGACCGAACGGGCCGCGGCGAATCTCGTTGTCGCCGCGACGGAGACCGAGCGACTGCGGGGTGAGAGCATTCCGGTGCCCGGCCAGGATCGGTTGGCGCTCACCCTCTTCGAGCCGATCGGGATCGTCGCGGCGATCACGCCGTTCAATCGGCCGCTCAACCAGGTGGTCGTGAAGGTGGCACCGGCCGTGGCCGCCGGTTGCGCGGTCGTGCTGAAACCGTCGGAGAAGACACCGCTCACCGCGCTGGCCTTCGCCGAGATCCTGCTCGAGGCAGGGTTTCCGCCCGAAAACCTGGTTGTCACCACGGGTGAGCCCGGCGTCATCGGTTCGGCGCTCGCCAGCCACCCGGACGTCGACATGGTCACCTTCACCGGTTCGGCGAGCACGGGGGTGGCGGTCTCGAGGGCGGCCGCCGGCAAGAAGGTCCTGCTGGAGTTGGGCGGAAACGATCCCCTGATCGTCCTGCCCGATGCCGATCTCGGGCTCGCGGTGCAGTTGGCGAGCCAGGGCGCCTTCGCCACCGCCGGGCAGTCCTGCCGAGGGATCAAGCGGGTGATCGTCGTGGGCGAGGTGGCCGACGATCTCGTTGCCGGGCTGGTCGAGCAGGCCCGTCGCAAACAGGCGGGAGATCCACTGGATCCGGCGACCGACGTCGGGCCGCTCATCAGCGAGGAGGCGGCGGTCACCGTGCAGCGGCGAATCGCCGACGCGGTCGCCGCGAACGCGAAACTGCTGCACGGCGGGGATCGGCACGGTTCGCTCATCACGCCCGCTGTGCTCGATCACGTGCCCGCCGACGCCGAGTTGGTGGTCGAGGAGACATTCGGCCCGGTGGCGCCGGTGATCCGGGTCGCCGACACGGCCGAGGCGATCAGGGTCGCCAACGGGACGCGGTACGGGTTGCAGGCCGGTGTGGTCACCTCCGACGTCGCCGCGTTCACCGAGATCGCGCACGCATTGCGGGTCGGTGCCGTAAACCTCAATGCCGGACCGCATTTCGATTCGCCGCACATCCCGTTCGGCGGCGTGAAGTCCAGCGGTATCGGCCGCGAGGGCATCCCGTATTCGATCCGGGAGATGTGCACCATCAAGACCGTCACGCTCCCCTACCCACTCCAGCAAGGTTAGGACGACCGATGACTGCGGAACCCGCTTCTCCCGACTATCAGACACTCTTTCGGCTCGATGGGAAACGCGCCCTCGTGATCGGCGCCGGTAGCGGCATCGGACGCGAATCGGCGCTCGCGCTCGGCGCGCTCGGCGCGGAGGTGGTGTGCGCCGATATCGACCTCGAGCGGGCCGAGGAGACCGCGAAGCTGGGCGGTCTTGCCACTGCCATCCAGTTGGATGTGCGGGATGCGGACGCCGTCGAGGCGGCGGCTGCCGCATCGCCGGAGCTGGATGTTCTGGTGTTCACCACCGGACGCAATGTCCGCAAGCGTCTGCTCGACTACACGGTGGCGGAATTCGACACCGTCGTCGATCTGAATCTTCGCGGCGCCTTCCACATTCTTCGTGCGTTCGGTCGGGGAATGGTCGCGCGCGGGGGCGGTTCGATCATCGGCATGTCATCGATCCGGGCGATCACCGTGGAACCCGGGCAGGCGGTTTACGCGGCGACGAAAGCGGCGCTGCTCCAACTGATTCGCGGGGCTGCCGCGGAGTTCGGTCCGGCAGGCGTTCGGGTGAACGCGGTCGCGCCCGGGGTGGTGCGGACTCCGCTGACCGATCCGATCTTCGCGGTGCCGGAGTGGCAGGAGGCGTACGCGTCGAAGAGTGCGCTCGGCCGGTGGGCTCAGCCCAGCGAAATCGCCGGGGCCGTCGCATTTTTGGCCGCTGATGCGTCCAGCTTCGTCACCGGGACGATGTTGTATGTCGACGGCGGATGGACGGCCATCGACGGCCGCTACGATCCGCCGCGCTGAGTTGACGAATCGACGAGCGCTACCGCGTCTTTGACGAAAGTGCCCATGTCGGGTGCCTCGAAGAGGAGGTTCATCGGCAGCTCGGTGCCGAATTCGGCTCGCAGAGCCGACATCAGCTCGCCGGCGAGGAGCGAGTCGCCGCCGAGTTCGTAGAAGTTCGCGGTGGGCTCGGTATAGCCGGTACCGCATACCCGGTCGACGACGGCCCATAGTCGTTCCCGCACGATCAGTCCTTTCGCCGCAGCTTGCCGGAAGGGGTCCGGTGCACGTCGTCGACGATCTCGATCGCCCTGGGTGTCTGGGCTCTGGTCAGTTCGGCTCGGCAGCTGTGCCACAGCTCGGCCGAGACCTGCTCTGTGTCACCACCGTTCAAGCTGACCTCGGCGTGCACCACCTCGCCCAGCGCGGGATCGGGTATTGCTCGGACACGGACATCGCGCACCGCGGCGTTGCGTTCCAGGACTCGCTCGATGTCACGAGGAAAGACCTTGACGCCGCCGACATTGATGGCGTCGTCCTTGCGTCCCACCAAGGTGACGTAGCCTTCGGCATCCATCCAGGCGAGGTCGCCGACACTGAAATGGCCCGCCACCTCCGCCAGTTTCGGTCCGGTGCCGAGATAGGTTGGCTGTCCGGCATTCTCGTCGGTCATGAACAGCTCACCGGTCGTGCCTACTGGGACCTCATGTTGGAACTCGTCGAGGATCCGAATCGAACAGTGCATCGGACGTCCGACGGAGCCGGGATGCTGGAGCCATTCGTCGCCGCGGATGCTGAGGACGCCGATCCGTTCCACGCTGCCGTATTCCTCGTGCACCTTGGTCGGCTCGATCAATTCCAGCCAGCGACGTTTCACCGACTCGGGACACCGGGCGGCGGTGTGCACGACCAGCCTGAGCGAAGAGAACCAGCCACCGTCCATGCCGGACGCCTCGATAAGCGTGCCCATCTGCGCCGGCACGGTCCGAAAAACCGCTACGCGTTCGGATTTGAGCAGTTCCAGGAACAGCTTGGGCGAGGCATTGCCGGGGATGACGATGCGATGGCCCAGGGCGAGGCCGTGGTAGAGCGCGCCGAAACCCGCGTGGTACAGCGGAAGTCCGACGATTTGGGTCTGTCCGTACGCCATCCCCCGCTCGCTTTCCTTGCTACTGAGCGGTTTCGAGTCGGCGTACGCCCACGGGCGGTTTCTGATGATGAGCTTGGGAACGCCGGTCGTGCCGCCGGAGAGCGACACCGATCTCGGTAATCCGTCGGCCGGTAGGCCCGAAATCGGCTCCGCCCGTTGATGATGGGAAATCAAGTCGAGGTCGTTTCCTTCGACAACCCAGCCTCGCGGATACCGGTCGACGATGTCACGCTTAGCCGCATCCGACCATCGATGATCCACCGGGAGAACGGTCGCGCCGACCTCCCAGAGCGCCAGGGTCGCCACGACGTGGCCGATACCCGGTGGAAGTGCCACCGCGGCAACGTCTCCCGCGCGTAGGCCGCTCTGCCGGTATTTGTCGGCCCGGTCGAGCATTCTGGTGACGAGTGCGCGCCAAGTGATCTCGTCGCTGGTGGCGTCGGTGAAGCCGCGGACCTTCACCGCGCATGCCCGCGGCCGGTCCGTCGCTGTTTTCGCGACGAGCTCACAGATCGAGACGTTGTCCATCCGGATCATCCGTTGCTGACGACGTATTCGTCGGCGATGCGCAAGGTTTCGTCCAGCAAGGTCATGCCCTCCCGGATCTCCGCCTCGTCGATGATCAGCGGCGGGCACACCAGGATCATGTTCCAGTGGGTGAGCAGGTACAGGCCCTTACGGAAGGCTTCGGCGGTCAGCCTCGTCATCGGCTCGGCGGCCGCGCTGTCCGGATTGAACGGGACGAGTGGTTCCTTGGTCTCGCGGTTGATGACCAGTTCGAGGCCCCAGAAACACCCGATGCCTCGGATGTCACCGATGGATGGATGCCGTTCGGCCAGCCGGTGCAGTTCTGCTTCGATCAGCGGACCCAGACGGTCCGCGCGTTCGATGAGCCGTTCCTTCTGATAAACGCCCAACGCGGCTACGGCCGCCGCGCAGGCGACGGGGTGGGCGCTGTAGGTCAATCCGTAGGGGAATACCGAGTCTTGCAGCCAGCTGGACAACCGGTCACTCACGGCGACGGCCGCCAGGGGCAGATATCCGGCGGTCAGGCCCTTCGCGCAGGTGATCAGATCGGGGACGACGCCCCAGCGGTCGCAGGCGAACCAGCTTCCGGTGCGGCCGAATCCGGTCATCACCTCATCGAAGATCAGCAGGATGCCGTGTTCGGTGCAGACCTCGCGGATCGCCTCCAGGTAACCGTCGGGTGGGACGATCACCCCGTTGATGCCGGTGATGGGCTCGATGAACACCGCGGCCACGTTCTCGGCCCCCTCGTACTGGAGCAGTTCCCGGAGATGGGGCGCGCCCGAGCAGACCGGGCATGGCGTGGGATGACCGGCCGGGCAGCGGTAGGTGTACGGGTCGAGCATCCGTACCACGCCCGGCATTCCGGGTTCACCGACCCACCGGCGTGGCTCACCGGTCAGCGTGAGGGCACCTGCGGTGCTGCCGTGGTACGAGCGATAGCGGGCGATGATTTTGCTTCGGCCGGTGTATGCCCGGGCTAGCCGGATCGCGGCCTCGTTCGCCTCGGTTCCGCTGCAGGCGAAGAAGAATGAGTTCAGGTCGCCCGGCGTGATCTCGGCGAGTCGATCCGCCAACTCGTCGACGACCTCGATGTCCCACGGCCGGCCCAGCGTCGCTGCGGTGGCGACCTGCTTCTGCACCGCCTCCTGGACCTCGGTGCGGCTGTGTCCCAGGTTGGCATTGACGAGTTGGGAGCTGAAGTCGAGATAGGACCGTCCGGCGGCGTCGAAGAACCGGCATCCGTCGCCGCCGACGATTCTCGGTGGCGGTTCCACCCCCTGTCTCGACCATGACTGGATGACCCGTCCCCTTGACTCTCCCATGTGAGACACCTCCGATTACGTTGGCACTGCGGCGATTCCGGCCTCAGCGAATGGCGACGCGACGCTGGCTTCCCGGATCGAAGGCGAACGTCGCGATGATCGATAGGACGCTGGCCCAGCCGGTGAGCACGAGCAGGTTCGGCACGATGCTCACAAAGCCGCCATGCTGCGAGAGCACACTTTTCATCCCGTCCACCGCCCAGTACTGCGGGGTCAGCGGGGCAAGCGGACGATTCCAGGCGGGCATCAGCCGCACCGGTACGACAGCACCGCCCACCGCGCCCATGCCGAGTACCACCAGCTGGCACAGGTTTTGCATCGCCGAGACATTGCGAGTGAGCGAGATCAGCACCAACCCAAGGGCAATGGCGGTCCAGGCGATGGTCAGGATGAGCACCACCAGAGCGAGCAGTGATCCATTGACGCTGCCGCCGAACAGCACCCGTCCGGTGACGATCAACAGCGCCATCTGCGCCGACGAGAGAAGGAAGTACGGGATCGCGAGCTGGATCGCCATCATCCCCCTGGACAGGCCGCTGGTTTTCACCAAACTCCATGCCCCCGAGGCGTGTTCGCGGTAGTGCGAGGTACCCATGAACATCATCACGTAGAAGCCGAACATGATGGTGAAGCCTGGGACGGTCTGGTTTGCCCCAGCGCCGCCGGTGATTCCGGAGAAGGCGTCGCTGAGCAGGGCCTGCATCAGTAGTGGGGCGGCGAAGAGGAAGACGAACAGGGTGGGGTCCTGGCGCCAGGTTGCCAGTTCTTTTCGGATGAAGGCCCAGGTGATCGTCATAGCGCCTGCCCGATCACCTGTAGGAACGCGTTTTCCAGGGAGACCGGAACCGCTCGCACGTCCTTGATGGGGAGGTTGCTCTCATCGAGTAGCCGGACGATCGTGGGGAGGAGTTCCGCGTTGTGGGTGCCCACCCTAATTCGCCTGCCGTGCACGGTAATACCGTTCTCGGGCAGTGCGTCCTGCAGTAACGCCGCCACGGCCGCCGCTTCGTCGCTGACGATCTCGCAGTAGGGGCTGGCATGTTCCGCGACAAAGCTTTTCACGTCGGCGGTGACCAGGATCGAACCCGCGTCGAGTACACCGATTCGGTCGCAAAGGATTTCGGCTTCGTCCAGGTGATGGGTCGTGTAGAGAATCGTCGAGCCTTCGCCGCGTAGTTCTCTGAGTAGGTGGTGGATGGCGTGGCGGGAGTCGATGTCGACGCCGGTGCTCGGTTCATCGAGGACCATCAGCGGCGGCGAATGCACGATTCCCATGCCGATCGTCAGCCGGCGACGCTCACCGCCGGACAGGTTCGCGCCGCCGCGGTTCGCGATCCCGCTGAGACCCAGGCGCTCCATCACCTCAGCTGCCCTGCGTTGCGCGATGGCGCGAGGCATCCCGCGCACGATCGCGGCGAAGTGCAGGTTCTGCCATACCGTCATCGCCAGGTAGACCGTATTGTCTTGCGGCACATAGCCGATGCGGCGACGCAGGCGGCGGCCGTGCCTGCGCACGTCGGTGGCGAATACCTCCACCCGGCCCGCGGTCGGCTTGACGAGCCCGCAGATGATGTCGAGAGCCGTGGATTTTCCCGCGCCGTTGCGGCCGAGCAGACCGAAGATCTCGCCGCGACCGATCGCCAGGTCTACCCCGTTCAGGGCGATGACCGAGCCGTACGTCTTTCGTAAGCTCGCCACTCGGACAACCGGCTCATCGGCTAGATCCATGACGTGGCCTGGTGTCGCGCCACTATCGAGCGAACCTGATCTCGATAGTGGACCGCTCGCCCGTAGCACTGGGTCATCAGGATTACGCCCACGCCGCTGGGAATGTGGTGGAGGAAGCTGGTCGCGGCGCGTCCCAGCCACCCCACGGTCTGCGCGTGCGGATCCAACGCCGCCCAGGTCGGATCGCTACTCGGTACGTGGAGGCCGTAGGAGAAGCCGTAGCCAGGCCCGGGAATATAGTCGGGGCCGCCGCCGGCCAGCGGTCCGATCTGGTCGATGAAGAGTTGCCGAGTGATGGGGCCCAGCGCCGGGATGGCCAGTTGACCGTCGGGGTCGGGAGCTATCGCGCACAACAGCTTTGCGAAGTCGACGGCGGTGGAGTAGCCGCCTGATCCGGCCGACAACCAGGGCGGCCGCTGCCGGTGTGTCACCAGTCCGGGTGGGGTGACGAACGGTTCCGCGACACGATCCAGATCCGCGGTCCGAACACTGAATCCGGTGTCGCGCAAGCCAAGTGGGTGGCAGACCCGCTGATCGATGATCTCGTCGAGTGGCCGGTTGTCCGCTAGTTCGAGGATGCGGCCGAGGACGTCCATGGCCATGCCGTATTCCCACACGGTCCCCGGATCGATGGCGAGGGGCTGCCTCGCCATTTTCCGCACGACGTCGTCGAGGGTCGGCAGCTCGGCTTTGTGGTCGTACTTCTGCAGCTCAGCTCGCTCGTAGTACGGCTTGATGTTCCCCGAGGTGTGGTAGCCGCCGCCGATGCCCGCGGTCTGTCGCATCAAGTCCTCGACCAGAAGCGGACGGGTCGGTGGTCGCAGCGCGCCGCTGTCCTCGACACGGGTGTCGGTGAAGTACGGCAGCCAGCTGGTGACGGGATCCGCCAGTCGAAGCCGATTGTCGGCCACCATCAGCAACGTTGCCAGCGCGGTGAAGACCTTCGTCATGGAGTAGACGCGGAAGATGGCGTCGCCGGGCATCGGACGCGCGCTGTGCGGGTCGAGGGTGCCGACGGCCTGGAAGTCGATCAGCGACCCGTTGTCCGTGATCGCGAGGACCGCTCCCGGTATTCGGCGCGCTGCTACGTCGGCCGAGACCGCCTCCAGCAGTTCGGTCATCATGTCCATCGTCGCCTCCCGCGCCCCCCGACGCTGCACTTACCATCCAGCTCCCTGGAGCTAGACCTCCACGTTGTCGATCAGACGGGTACTCCCGACCCGGATGGCGGCCACCAGCCGGTTGCCCGCGGTAACTGCGGCGACCGGGTCCAGCGACTCGCTGTCGACCAGTGCCAAGTAATCGATCCGCTGCACACCTGCCTGGGTCAACGCCGCACGGCCCGCGTCGAGCACAGTGGCGACCGACCCGGTTTCCGCCCGCAGCTTCGTGGCGAGCTCCGACAAGATGCGGAACAGCGCTGCCGCGATCGGCCGCTCAGCCACGGCAAGGTAGGCATTTCTGGACGAGAGAGCCAGGCCGTCCACCTCCCGCACCGTCGGCACCGACCGGACCTCGAGCGGCAACCCGAGGTCGCGGACGACGGCCCGCAGCACCACCAACTGCTGAAAGTCCTTCTCCCCGAGATACACCGCGGTCGGCGCCAGCAGAATCAAGATCTTCGACATCTCGGTGGTGACTCCGGCGAAGTGAGTAGGCCTTCCCTCCCCACACAGCACGGCCGAAAGCCGCGGCACCGCTACGGTCAGCCCGAAACTCGGCGGGAACAACTCCGCCGCCGTCGGCAACCACGCGATATCCGCCTCCGCTTTCTCGCACAGGCCCAGATCGCGCTCCTCGTCCCGCGGGTAGGTGTCGAAGTCCTCATCCGGCCCGAACTGCAACGGATTCACAAAGATCGACGCCACCACCACGTCATCGCGCACCTTCGCCTCGCGAACCAGCGCAAGGTGCCCTTCATGCAGGGCACCCATCGTCGGCACATAGCCGATGCTCTTACCCTCCGCACGAGGTTCCGCCAGCGCGCGCTGTAACTCCGCGGTACTTCTGACAACGATCATCGCGTCGATTCCCTCAGCAGTACGACTCGCGGAAGCCGCCGTGGACGCAGGAAACCCGCCACGCTCGATTCATCCGCCGATCCTAACAAGGAGACTCGACCCGCATTCTCGAATTCGACCTACTCCGAACGGTTTTCGGGAAATTTCAGCAGTCACTACCCGGCCGATACCCGCCTCTATTGCGCACCCGTCGCCCACACCGCACGACCCGCGATCAGCCCTCCGTCACGACCGCGCCTAATCGCCCAACCTTCGCCGGGCGGTCGGCGGTCCCTCACTCCCCTATGCTCCCACGGAAGACACGCCGAAAAATCCCCCCGACCGGGTGTTACATCGAGAAGATTTCCATGGTCAGTGGTCGAATCGGTCCTAGGCGGCGCCGTCCCGACAGCACTACGTTGCCCACGTACTCCTGCACTATCCGACTCCGCTGGGCAAGCCGCTCCGCGATGTCGGATCCAAGCTGCCCGCCGAGCCAGCCGCGGATCCACGCTGGCGCTTCACTATTGGGCCGATTCGCCTTGTCGCTGCGGGGTTACCGTGCGCGAGTGCCATTCGGTGGAGCCGTGTGCAGGTCGCAGGCGCGGCAGCCCCAGCGTTTCCACTCGCCGAGCAGCAGATCGCGCGCCGCGGAATCCGTCGATATCCCGAAATACCAGAGCTGTTGTGGCACAGGAAAATCAGCCGATGCAGACAACCGAGTGGCGACCCGATTGCCGACACCCAGACAATCAGCCACCAGGTTGTTCAGATAGTCCGCAAACCCGCTGTGGCCCTTCGTACCCGCGCATCCGCCGATCCTCAGCAATCCGGCATCCACGAAGGTCCCCACGCACCCGACGCCTCCCAGCACTGCCGCGAACCGAAAACGCCGCACCGCCACCCTTACCGTTTGTCATGACGCTCCGGCCAGTCGACATCACTACGGCTCCGCTGTGGTCCATCACCGCGGTCGAGTTGCGACCCACATCGAGGAGCACCCGACAACCGGCGGCGTGACATCTTCTCTTCCGTCATACCAACTTCGACGCCACCAACCACGCGGCGGTTCCCACCGAACCGGTGACACCCCCGGACACTCCCCCCGCCTCCTCATCGCCGAAGGCTCATTGCGCAAGGCCGCACACCCACCGTCTAAGCCGGACACTGCGTGTACTGGATGTGCGGCTTAAACGATGGGTGTGCGGCTAGGTTCCGCCCCGATGCTCGGGCTTCGGCTGCCTTCGGGCGCACCGTGAAACCTGGTGGTATACGGGCGTATTCACAGATCAGCGATACCTCTCAAAGGCGCCTGGGGCCTTGTGTGAGGTATGGGGAGTTTGTGAGATCGGTGTATTCGTTGTTGATCGGGCGTCGCTGACCGCGGTGAGCTGTTCGGTGACCGGGTCGGTGATGGGGGTGGTTTTCACCAGGTCGACGACCTCGCCGCCGGGATGTTCGTGTTCGAGGATGGGTTCGCCGAGGCCGATCTTCTGCTGGATCTTGGTCATCCAGGCCGGTGCCCACCAGCAGTCGTCGCCGAGCAGTTTCATCGTGGCCGGCACGAGCAGCATGCGCAGAACGGTGGCGTCGATGAACAGTGCGGCGATCATGCCGTAAGCCATGTACTGCATCATCACCAGATCCGAGAACGCGAACGCGCCGGTCACCACGAGCAGGATCAGCGCGGCCGCGGTGATGATGCGTCCGGTGTGCGCGGTACCGACGCGCACCGCCTCGGTGGTCGAGGCGCCTTGGGCTCGTGCCTCGACAATCCTCGACAGCAGCAAGACCTCGTAGTCGATGGACAGGCCGTAGATGATCGCGATGATCAGCACCAATACCGGTGCCATAATCGGTTGCGGGGTGAAGTTGAGCAGGTCCGCGCCGTGCCCGTCGATGAAGATCCAGGTCAAAATCCCTAGCGTCGAACCCAATCCGAGCGCGCTCATCAAGGCAGCCTTGACCGGCAAGACCACGGAGCCGAAGGTCAGGAACATCAGCACGGCGGTGACGAACAGGACCAGGACAACCATCAACGGGATACGCACCAGCAGTGCGTCGATGCTGTCTTTCTGCATCGCGGGCAGCCCACCGACCAGCATGCTCACCCCCGCCGGCAACTCCAGGGACCGCAGGTAGTCGATCGTCTTGCCCGCGTCGTTGATGTCGACCACGCTCGCCTTGGTTCGGTAGACCTCTGGGCGATCGCTGGCGCGCGAGGGCACTTCGAAAGCAGTGGTCAGCCCGGGAGCCTGGTTGGCCTGTTTCCACACCGCCCCGACCGCGGTGCTGTCGCCTGCGACGAAAACCAGCTCGAGCGGGTCGGATCTGCGCAGCGGGAAGTAGGTGTCGATCTGTTCCTTGGCCTGGCGGACCTCGTCGCCCGGGGGCAAGTACTTCTCGCTGAGTCCACCGAAGAGCAGATGCTGCATCGGCAGGATCAGCACGACCAACCCGAGACAGAGAGAGACAGCGATCTTTATCGGGTGCTTCATTACCCAGACCGTCGTCCGGCCCCAGAACCCGTTCTCGATCTCCTGGGCGGTCTTGGTTTTGCGGAACCGTTTGAGCCCCAACGCATCCACTCGTTTACCGAGGACGGCCAGCAGCGCGGGCAGCACGGTGATCGAGGTGAGCGCGGCCAGCGCCGCCGTGGTGATCGCGCCGTAGGCCATGGTTTTGAGGAAGCCCTGCGGGAACAGCAGCATGCCGCCGAGGCTGGCGATGATCATCGTCGCGGAGAACACCACGGTGCGGCCCGCGGTCATCACCGAGCGACGGACCGCGGCGCGCGTGTCATAACCTTCGGCGATCTCTTCGCGGAACCTGCTCACGATGAACAGCCCGTAGTCGATCGCCAGACCCAGGCCGATCATCGTCACCACCGGGGAAACGAACGAGTTCACCTCGGTGAAGTTGGTAAAGATCCGCATGATGCCCAACGAACCGATCATCGTCAGGCCACCGACAGCCAAGGGCAATGCCGCGGCGACTACCCCACCGAAGATGAAGAACAGCAACAAACCCACCGCGGGCAGCGCGATGACTTCCATCCGGCGGATGTCGTCAGACATCCGATCGTTCAAAGTGCCCGCGATCGCTTGCACCCCGCTGACCTGCACATCCACCCCGGGAATGGCGAAAACATCTTTCACCTTGCGGTAATTGCGCACCATCTCGGTGTCGCTGTCACCACGAATGGCGACCAACGCGATCGCATGCTTGCGGTCCTTGGTCGCCGCGACCGAGCCGCTGGCCTTGCCGGTCTCGGTCCGCCAATACGCGGCGTTGATCCCGGCGATCTGGTCGGGATAGTCGCGCGGCAGGCTGTTGAGGTGATCGGTGACCTTGCGGGAGAACTCCGGATCATCGACGGTCTGGCCTTCTGGCGCGGTATAGAGCAGTGCTACGTCGACGTCATGGTTGCGGCCGAACGCCTCATCCGCCAGGCGCCCGGCTTGGGACGACTCCGATCCCGGATCGAACAGGCCACCGGAGCTGAGATGATCCTCCAACCCGAATCCATAAGCGCCCAAAGCCAACAGGCCGGCCACCGCGACACCGATGACCCCGAATCGCAGTCGATAAACTAGGTCGCCCCACCACGTAAACATCTAGGCCACCTCTGATCTGGACTCGCCCTCAGTCACCGGAGTGTGGAACACGCACGCACGCAACAGAAGTGAATCGGCGAGCAGTGTGGACGGGTCTGCCGTGCGCCGGACCGATCCCTTCGCTTGTCCAGCACCCGGTGCCATCATGGACCCTCCCGCTCGATGTGACTACGAATCAAACGTACCGACTCGTAACGACCTGCCTCCCCAGACAGTTCTTCAGGGCTAGCCGAGCCCTCGACGCGTACTTCCGCGCTAACGATCATCTCGAGCTAGGTTGTCTGCCAGCATCAGACGGACATCACCCGGCGACGGCGAAAACAGTAGGGGGAGAAGACCACAATGACGGCACCGCCTACACCTCCAGCGGACGACGACGAGCGTCGCATCTTCGGACACACCCGAGCGGAATTCTGGACGGTCGTCGGCAGCATCGCCGGTGTCCTGGGAGTGCTGGTCACCTTGATCTTCGGAATCGCGCAATGCTCGCCGGGTTCGAACACGACGGGCCAGACAACGCCGCCGCTGACGACGATCCCGAACGCGACACCGGCCGCTACCCAGTCCAGCACCGCCTCCTCGACCACCACGTCCGCGCCCACAACGCCGCCCGCGGAGAACGAACCGCCACCATATAGCGGCGGCAGCGTCGTGATACCCGACCTGAGCAGCCCGTGGGGCGTCTCGATTTTCGACTGGGGCGGGGGTTGGATCGACAACCCCGTGAGCGCAGCCACGATCGTCATCGATCCCGACGTCGGAATCTCCGCATCGAAAGGCGCGATCTTCGCGACGGTCACGACCCCGGGCTATTCAGCATGCGCCGCCGCGAACTACAACATCACGTCGCGAGCATGGACAGAGCTACCGACCGGGACAACCCTGTGCATCAGAACGGAGGACACGCGCGTTGGCCGAGTGCAGTTCTTCTGGAAGAAGGGCCGCGACACCGCCGCCGCCGCGATCCGCGTGATCGGCGTCATCTGGGAGCCCAAGCATCCGTAGCTCGGGTGGGTAAATTCGATCCGCTATTCCTCGATCCTTGCCTTCAACGCGCGGGCCATTCCGTCGCAGGCTTCTTTGACATCCTCGACAACCTGGCCGGAGAGAGGCACGAGCAATCCGCTGAAGGTTTCGTGCTGTGTCAGGAGAGTGCCGCCGTTCTCGTCCTCGGTCAGGAGGAAGCTGTGCGTGGCGTCCATCAGTCGCGGAAGACCGAACGACGAGATCCAGGCCAGTTCTCGTTCAGTCTGCACCGACGTCACGGTGCACCTGCTCGTCGCGGATCGACCACTGGGCAGACTCGCTTTGAGGACAACCTTGCTACCGAGTTCCACGGTGCCGTCCGCCTCGCGGTAATAGGGGTTCCAATCGCGGTAGCCGCGCAGATCGGTCAGTTCGTCCCACACCCGCCGGGCGGGACTGTTGATGACGACGGAAGTCGATAAAGACACGGTGAACACGCTCACGCCTGCAGATTACCTAGGTAGCCGTTGCGAAGCCTGGCCGTCAAACGCAAGCAGTTCCCGTCAGCCCGAGTTACCGCCACGACGAGTTCACCCCATCGACGAGCAACCACGCGGCACCGAGCCGACGACCAGCGCGTTTACGAGCCATTTCGGTACCAAGCTTCACCGGCTCAGCGGAGCACCACTGGAGGCGGGGCCGTCTGTGTCAGCAGGGGCATCGTGATGTCGTCGACGATCTGTTCGATGGTCTTGCCGGACACGGTTTCAGCGTCATCAGAACTTCATGACGAAACAGGTCGAAGGGCAGCGAGATCAGGTGGGGTTTCAGCATGGAGGCGTCGATTTCGCCTCGATCGCCGACCCGTTCGATGATGGATTCGGCGGCCGAGCGACGGCCGGCAAGTAGCCGCGCACGGAGCTGTTCGGGGTTCGACCCCCGTTCGGCGAAGCATCCGTCCAAAGTTGAGGCGGAGCACCGCCGAGCCAACCCGGCAGGAGAGAGCTAGGACCAGCCAGGACACCGTGGCCGTCCCCTCATCGAGATTCATGCGAACCCCGGACAGGAGCAGCAAGCCCGCGATTCGCTGCTGCACGCGATCCAGACCTCCGAGAAGCTGGGCCTCGTCAGCTCCACAGAGTACGAGGATCTCAACGACTCGGGTGCGTTCTACGCTGTCCAGGTGTGGCAGAACGAAGACGCTTTTCACGCCCACATGAAGGACGCCGCCGCAAGCGGGATGAACGAGGCGATCGACGTGCTGCGTGAGCACCCCAAGACCACGGTGCTGCGCACCATCGGCTGATCCGAGAATCGGACCTGACCTCAGCCTGCGCCGCACCGACGTATCCGTTGTCTCGCGTAGGCCGGCCCCCGACCGAATCCCTCCCCGCCCGACCGCCCCGCTGAGTATGAGCAAGTTGCTGACGCTTCGGTCCAACCTCGGCCCAGCAGGCGCCGCGGACCTGGAGGAAGCAGGGAGAGGAGTAGACGGCCGTGCGACATACGTGCAATAGATACCGGGCAACGAGGTCAATCATGAACCCATGCCCGTAGGAGGTACGAACGGAAAAATCCCCCCGACCAGTCGATATGTCGAGGGGCATTCTGTGGACCTGGCTGGACGGTATTCGAAACGGGCTGACCTGCGGAAACTCGAAGCTGCGCGTGCCAAGATCAACGCCGAACGGCTACCGGGAGCGTCAGGAGGACGGAAACGATCACGCAAGCCCCGGCCTCACACGCCACGGAACGTCGAGCGGCGACTCACCAGCACGACAATCGCAGAACTGATCGAGGCCTACCGCGACGGCGCCTCCACCGCACAACTCGCCACCCGATACCAGATATCCAAAACCGCGGTCCTCGCACTTCTCACCAAACGCAGCATCCCCCGACGACACCAGTCCATGACCACAACCGACACCGACCACGCCGAACGCCTCTACCTCGCCGGCCACTCACTCACCAGCTGCGCCACGCATACCGGCTTCCCCGCCAGCACCATCAAAGACGCCTTCCACAAGCGCGGCACACCCATGCGACCGGCAGGAGGACGCCACCACGGCCCGTGATGTCGCCTACTCCGGCGTGTCGACACGCCGGAGGATCAGCGAGTTACGCCGCGCAAGCAATCGGGCAGCAATCAGCGTGCCGTTGCTCCGCCCCGGGACAGGTTCAGTAGTGCGCTGTGGTGCACTGCGAACCTGCGTGTGTTCCACCGTCAGAGCAGCGGCAACGGCGATTCGGGGTATCCCCATGCTGCGGTTGCTGGCGGTGGTGGCTTGCGGCACCCGCACTGTGATCGACGCGATGTTCGGCACCTACGGTATCTCCGAACTTGCTTATACCCCAAAGCTTCTGGAGTGCTTGGGCGAGGGCATGCTGTTGTTGGCCGACCATAACTTCGCCGCCGCGGCGCTGATCGGGCAAATCGCCGAAACCAAGACCGAGCTGCTGATCCGCGACAAATCCAACCGGGTGATGCCGATGATCGAAGACTTGCCCGACGGGTCGTGGCTGGCGCTGAAGGGCCCGGTGGTGATACGGGTGATCGACGCCGAGATCGAAATCGCTCCAGCAGGCGGGCCTGCCCGCCGCGAACGTTACCCCGGTGATGGCCGCATCCCCTCTGGATCGTACTGATCGAGCGTATCGACGGGGCGGGGATCGGACGTGCGCCATGCGATCTCGAATTCGCCGACAACTTTGTACCACCGCTACGAATCTCCACGCGCGCGGGGAGCACCGCCGTTGATCTGGGGTTTGGGTCATGTCTAGCCGGATCATCCCCGCACAAACGGGAGCACGCTTCTTGACCTTGCTGTTCTCGTCGCACTCCGTGATTTTCGTTCGGTTTGCTTCCTCGAAGCCGTCGAACATGCTCAGGGCTTCGACGCCGTCGTGCCCAACAGGATATCGGTGCGGTCGGACCGCATGAGGTGCAAGGCTTTCCAATCAATTCTCGATGGTGCCACAGCCAGCACGGTCGCGAGCAGGCCAAGCCTGGGGGAGCGTATATCTGGCTCGTCGACCATGACGAGTACGTCGTCGAAGAAGACTCGCAGGGCTTCTGCCAGCGGTGTGGCAGTTTCGACCCATTCCGGCAGTGGTTGGTCTTGGGCCTGGTCGAGGCGGGCGATCACCTCGGTCAGCTGCTGCTCGGGTAGTTCGCTGAGTCGGGTCGTGTCGTAGTCGGCTGGTGTGTCTGATGGCAGGATCCGCACGATGCGCTGCAGCCTTCTACGAGCTCGGCGAACTGCGGGCCGTGGATGCTGCGAGCTTTGCTCGATCTCGTCTCTCAATCGGTCGGCATGCCGGGGGTTGTCCGCAGCGAGCCGGACTGCGTCGATGAGGGGGCTGGGTGTGTTCTCGTCGCGGAGACGCTGCTGGTAGCGGGTGGTCAGAAGTTCCTCGGCGGTGTCGAGGACTCTGTCGGGGACCTCGATTCCCTGATCTCGCAGTGCCTGGGCTGCGGCATTCAATCCGTCTCGGTAGGTGATTGTTTCGAGTTCGGGGTGTGCACGCAGGATTCGAACGATGCCGAGGGCGGCGCGACGCAGGCCGTAGGGATCTGAGGTTCCGGTGAGTTTGGCGCCGACGGCGAGCATTGCCACGAGGAGGTCGAACCGGTCGGCCAGTGCAAGCAGCGCCCCCGGCAGCGTCACCGGAATTTGGTCGGTGTGGTGTCGAGGCAGCTCGGTTTCGAGGAGTGCTTCGGCGACCGGGGTGGGCTCGCCTGCCTTGCGGGCGTATTCGCGTGCCATGGTGCCGGCGAGTGAGGTCATCTCGACGACCATTTGGGTGGCCAGGTCGAATTTCACCAACTCCCCCGCCCGTGCCAGCGTCGCGGAGTCTTTGGCGGACAAAGTGATTCGGTCCGTCAACTCACGACTACCGGTGGCGATACGGTTGGCGCGGTCGGCCATGGAGCCCAGGCGTTGCTCGAAGGTGAGTGTGGTGAGGCGTGCTCGGAATTCTTCGGGTGCGGTGTTTAGGTCGGTGTTCCAGAAGAAGGCGGCGTCTTCGAAGCGAGCGCGCAGCACCTTTTCGTTGCCGTCACGGACCACGTCGGGGTCGCAGGCACCGTTGGCGACCGTGGCGAACAGCGGCAGCAGTGTGCCGGTGTTGGTGCGGACGGGCAGGTAGCGCTGGTGCTTGCGCATGACGGTGGTGAGGATCTGTTCGGGCAGGTCGAGGTATTTCTGGTCGAACCGGCCCAGGATCGCGAACGGTATCTCGACCAGGTTGGTGATCTCGTCGATTAGTCCGGACTCGTTTTCGACGTCGATCACGCCTGCGTCCTCGCGCGCCAGTTCGGCCACGGCTTGGACAACTGTCTCGCGGCGCTCCGTGTGGTCGATGAGGATCCCTTCTACACGCAATTCCCGGTTGTAGTCGGCAGCGTGATCGATGGTGATCTCGGGGCGGTCGGATTGGCGATGGTTTCGGGTGATGCGTCCGGCTGTCAACGCTCCGGCGGTGACGGGCAGGACTGTGTCCTCGAGCAGGGCGAGCAACCATCGGATGGGTCGACTGAAGCTGAGACTCGGGTCGTTCCAGCGCATGTCCTTGTCCGAGCGCAGCCCGGCTACCAATTGCGAGAGCACGGCAGTCAGGATTTCCGGGGCATCCTCAACTCGGTGAACACGATGGAGCAGATCAGCTTCATCCGTACCGAATTCGGCTGCATCGTACTGCAATCCAGCGTCAATGTGTGAAACTTCCGCAACGCGAACTGTATTGCCGCGCTGATCGCCGAAATCAGCGAACAGTCGGCGTGAGGTTGCGCTGGCGGCGCGATGCCGGACCCGGTCGACGGGCCACCATCGTGCCGCGGCATCTCGCGTTCAGCAGACAGCTGATTCGAGGTGGCTCGCCATAGTCGACGGGTAAGTGCACCCACATCGCCTCCCCACGGTGTGGGTCGCGCCTCGCGCTTGTTGCGCGAGCTGATAGGCGTAGGAGACCAGGCCCGCCTGCAGTCTCGATTCGACGCCCACCTTTGCCATGATGCGCGCTACATGCGCCTTCACCGTGCGTTCGGTGATCTGTAGCTGACCGGCGATAGCTCGGTTGGAGCTACCATTTCCCAACAGCCGGAATACTTGAATTTCCCGAGATGACAGCAATGCCGCACGCGCGGTCTCATCGTCCCATGTCGGAGGAGCGATCTCGATCGAGCAATCGTCTCGATCCGGCTTCCCCTGCTCGAGCTGTTCAGACATCAAATTTCTCCCCTGGCTGCCGCGGGTTCAACTACCCGCCCCGACTTCCGCGTTATCCAAGAGAAACGCGCTATCATTTCTCCTGCGGCAGCTGCCGCCACATAGGCGCTTCGATTTGCTCGAAGGCAGCGGAAAATCATTGTGCCCGCAGAAATATACAATTACGCCTTCTCAGCTCCCGAGTCGTGAACCCCCTTGCCCTCTGCCGATCAACCAGAAACATCCTACCTATCTGCGATAGTAATCGAGCCGGGGAGTTTGTTCCAACTGGAAGTGCGGATCGCCGACAACTCTTCTGCCACAATGAGTTTCACGTTCATCGCCCATCTTCCTTGATGTCTACGACCTGGATACGTTGCGCCACAGGATCATTGCCCCCCCCGGGGAACTAGCGGCATCCATGACTCCGAAGTTGTTATCCACCAACGCCCCTCGCGCACAAGCGACCTCCAAGCAGGACGAACCGCGTCCGATCGAAGGTGACCACCCAGGCGGCGATTGCCGACCGCAGTGGCACTCCTTTGAAGCTGAATGTAGGATTCGCACCTCCTAGGAATGACCGGCCACGACCAGGTTTCGGCCACGACCACGCCTTCTTGTACTGTCGTCCAGGTTCAAACCATTTGACCCGATTGGACGGCCCAAGTCCAACAACCGACAAGTCCGGCCGACACCAGGCTGTTGTGAAAGGAGCGGGGTTGGAACTAGACCTCGGCGCGGTCCGAGCCTTCGTCGTCATCGCCGACCATCAACACTTCGGTGCGGCCGCAGACCAACTGGGACTCACACAGCAGGCGGTCTCCAAACGAATCGCGAAACTGGAAGCCGCGCTTGGCACGACACTGTTCCACCGCTCCCGGCACGGCAGCGGCCTGACCGAGGACGGCGCCGCCTTCCTCCTGTCTGCCCGGTCCCTCATCGCACTAGCCGATCAGGCCACCGCGTCGCTGCGGGGACGCAGCAGGCCGCTGCGGGTCGACGTGCTCGGCACCCGCCTCGCGGCCACCGAGCTGGTCCGGACGTTCCACGAGACCCATCACGACGTGGAGATCGACATCGTGACGTCCCGTGGGCTACGCAGCGGTCGCTCCGCCCTCACCGACGGCACGATCGACGTCGCCTTCGCGCGGATGGTCGGCGCGCTGGACCCCGTCATCGACCACATGCCCGCCTATCTCGAACCCCTGCACATCTTGGTCGGCCCCAAGCACCGCCTCGCCGAGCGGCGCCAGGTCCGCCTCGTCGATCTCGTGGATTCGATCGCCCGGATGCCGGGCAACGAGCCGGGCAGCGAATGGGCGCAGTACTACGACGATCTCACTACGGACTTCGGGCTGACGATCGATACCGGAGGCCCGAACTTCGGCCTGGATCACATGCTCGACGAAATCGCCGAATCATCGGACCGCTACATGTTCTCCGGCGAACGATTGCGCGTGCCTTGGCATCCCGACATCTGCCGGATCCCGATCGTCGAGCCGACACCCGGCTATCCGCACTCCATGCTGTGGCACCGCCGCAATCGGCACCCGGCCCTGCCGCGTCTCATCGAGCACATCACCGCCGACTTCGAACCGTTCGACCCCGATCGGCACTGGCTCCCCCCGGCCGAGATCCGCGCGGGGCGGTGGTCCCGATCCGCTTGACGAACGGCCTGTTTCACGGGGCGAGACCGACCAGTGCCGCGCTCTCCCGCCACAGTCGCTCACAGCGTTCAAGATCGGTTGTATGCAATGCGGTCTCGACTGGGGTGCGGTCCACGTAGAAGCGGCCGGACACGCCTGCCAGCTCGGTCGAGGTGGCCAGCCATACCGGGGTCCGCGCACCGACGTCGGGGCCGGGCAAGGCCGCAGGATCGGACCGGCCGTGCTCCCACTGCCCGACACCGGGTTGCGGGCCGGGCTGGGGCAGAATTCCGGCGCTGTAGGCCTGCATGATGATCGGGCCGAGCCCGGGTGCTTCGCCGCCGAGCCCCGTACCGGCGATCGTGCCGGGGTGACAGACGTTGACGGTGACGTCGGTCCCGGCCAAGCGCCGGGCCAGCGCGTAGGCGAACATCGTGTTCATATTTTTGCTGCGCGCATAGACGTAGTACGGCCACAGACCGGTGTGCGCGCCGAGGCGCTCGGTGTCGAGGCAGGCTATGTCGTCCAGATCGACCGGCTCGTGCGCGAGCAGGACCGGGTCGGAACCGACGACGATCATCCTGGTGCGCTCGACCGCAGCGGCCAACGTGCGCAACAGCAGATACGGTGCCAGATAGTTGATGGTCAGCATCCTCGGCAGACCGCCGGAGGTCATTCGGTCCACGGGCGCCACCACGGCGGCGTTGCTGACCACGACATCCGGCGGCGGCCCGGCCGACAACCGGTCCGCGAGATCGCGTACCTGGTCGAGCTCCGCCAGATCGGCTCGCTCCAGCACGAGTTCGGCGCCGGGAACGGCCGCGCGGATCCGTTGCCGCGCCGCCACGAGCCGAGAAGCGCTGCGACCAACCAGCGTTACCCTCCGATCCGGACCGGCGAGCAGACGCGCGATCGCCTCGCCGATCCCATTCGTCGCCCCGGTCACGACCGCGTGCTGCACTGTGCTCCCTCGAAAATCGATGTGCTCAAGCGAAGTCGGCGACCCGCGGATAGATCTCGTCGGGCGGCAGCTGGCCTGCCTCCAGATCCGCCCACTGGTGCCCCGGGTGCGGCCGGTAGGTCGCCTCGGCATCGGTGTAGGTGGTGATGAATGCGACGCGGTCCGCCGCGGAGGTGTTGCCGCCTGCGGTGTGCCCGGTCCGCCACTGGTGGAACGTGGCGTCGCCCGCGCGCAGCGGGACGGTGACTCGCCGGTCCCAATTCAGCTCGGGATACGTATCGAACAAGTAGGTTTCGGGATTCTCCTGCGCCGCGGTCAGCGGGGCACGGAACGGTTCCGGGCGCCGGTGCGAGCCGGGGATGAACGTCATGCAGCCGCGCTCGACCGGGACGTCGACCAGCGCGATCCAGGCGTTCAGCAACAGTCGTCCCGCCAACGGTGCGAGCGTCAGATCGTCGTGCCAGGTGGTCGGCGCCGCGTCGCCTGGAGACTTGACCAGTGTCTCACCACCCCATACCCGCAACGAGATGCCGGACAGTTGCTCGGCGATCGCGCCGATTCGGGGGTGGCGGGACAGGCCGCGGAGTTCCTCGTTGTTGCGGAACGCGTCCTTGGTGATCCGGACCGCCGTCACCCCGACCTTCATGCCCATGCCAGCCACTACGCCGCTGCGCTCGATTTCCGCCAGCGCCGCCTCCCGGTACCGTGCTACTTCCGCCGGACTGAGCACATTCGGGATATGCGTGAAACCGTCTTCCCGGAACTGCGTGACGTATCGCTCGTCCACCACGCTCGGTCGCGCCTGGCTACTCGTCTCGGTCACGCTAATTCTCCCGTCAATCCTGGGTATCAACAGAATATTTCTAAACGCTCCCGAGGCCCGACGTAAAGTGAACCTTCGTGCATCGCACAAAGGTTTAATGTACGAAGGTTCACTTCAAACGCAGGATCGATGTGCGCGAGACTGCGAATATGTCGACAGCGGTTGCAGAGTTACCAGAGACAGCGCAGTGACGACGCTCGGCGAGAATCAGGCTGCGGTACGCGGCTTTCCGATGCGACGTCAATGTCCGTTCGCCCCGGCAGCGGAATACGCCGAGCTGCGGGACGCGGGGCCACTCGCCCGCGTGCGGCTGCCCAACGGGCGACCGGCCTGGGTGGTGACGCGATACTCCGAGGTGCAGCAGGTACTGGCCAGTCCACACATCAGTACGGACATCACCCGACCCGGGTTTCCCGAGCTGACCTCGGACCCGGATGCCGAGCGCTATCAATTGTTCGAGGGCGAGTTCTTCAACATGGATTCGCCCGAGCACGACATCTACCGGCGAATGCTGATCCCCGAGTTCAGCTTCAAGCGCATCAAGGCGCTGCGTACGGGTGTGCAAACGATGATCGACGAGCTGCTGGACGTCATGCTCGCGAGCGGTCCCCCGGCCGACCTGGCCGAGGCGTTCGCGCTGCCGGTCGCGTCGCTCGGCATCTGCCAACTCCTCGGCGTGCCCTACGAGGACCACAGTTTCTTCCAGTCTCGGGTGCGGACCCGCAAGATCGAGGCGTCCGAGGACATGTTGGCCCCGGTCGCGGAGCTGCGCGCCTACGTCGACGCCGCGATCACCCGGGCCGAGCGCGAGCCAGGGGACAACCTCATCGGCCGACTGGTCGCCCAGCGGGTCGCGACGGGTGAGATCACCCACAACGCGGCCGTCGGCATGGTCCTGCAACTACTGATCGCCGCACACGAGACGACGTCGAACATGATCATGCTCGGCACCCTCACCCTGCTCCGGCACCCCGCGCAGCTCGCCGAGCTGCGCGCCGACCCCACGCTGTGGCCCGCCGCGGTGGACGAACTGCTGCGATACCACTCGGTCGCGGACGGGCCGACCTTCGGCCGTATCGCCGTCGGCGACATTGCGGTCGGTGACCAGGTCATCCGGGCGGGTGACGCCGTCTTCGCGCTGTGCGCCTCGGCCAACCACGACGAGCGGGCCTTCGACCGGGCCGGCGAGTTCGACATCCACCGCGGCTCCGGCCATCACCTGGCTTTCGGGTACGGCGTCCACCAGTGCATCGGCCAGAATCTGGCCAGAGCCTGGCTGGAGACCGCCTACGAGACGCTGTTCCGACGAGTCGGCGCGCTGCGGCTGAACGCGGAGGTCGACGACCTCTCGTTCAAATACGACGCCGCGATCTTCGGCCTAGACGAGTTCCCGGTGACCTGGTAGCACGCATGCGCATCATCGCGGACCAGGACCGCTGCATCGGCGCGGGGCACTGCCTGCGCGCGGCCCCCGACATCTTCGACTCCGGCGACGACGGCCGCGTCGTCGTCGCGAATCCCGAGCCCGATTCCGCGCGCATCGAAACTGTGCGCAGGGTCGTCCGGCTCTGCCCCAACGCCGCCTTGGCACTCCGAGAAGACCTCTGAAAATCCGCAACCGAACGGGAAGACATAAATGACAGTCAGCACCGACGATGTGGCCAGCTTCTACGACGGAACCGACAAGTTCAGTCTGGAAGGCAAGATCGACGAGCTGTGGGGCGCCAATCTGCACTACGGCTACTGGGACAGTCCCAGCGACGAGGACGGCCCCCTCGAGGCGGCAACGGATCGGCTCACCGACCTGATGATCGCGGGCCTGAATGCGCAGCCTGGTCAGCGCGTGCTCGATATCGGTTGCGGCAACGGCAATCCGACGCTGCGCCTGGCACGCGTCCGGGACGTGTCCGTCGTCGGCATCACGATCAGCCGGGTGCAGGCCGAGCAGGGACAGGCTCGGGTCGCCGAGCTCGGCCTCGCCGACCACGCCGAATTCCGATTGGCCGACGCGATGGACATGCCGTTCCCCGACGGCTCCTTCGACGCCGCATGGGCGCTGGAATCGATGCTGCACATGCCCGACCGCGGTCGGGTGCTTGCCGAGGCCGCCCGCGTATTGCGTCCCGGCGGACGACTGGCGATCGCCGACGTTGCCGAGCGCGGACCCGTCAGCCCGGAGGGAGAGGTCGTCCTCGACCACATCCGCACCACCTATAAGATCCACTCGCTCGGCACCGCCGAGGAATACCGCGAGCAGCTGGCTGCGAACAATTTCGTCGATGTCGAGATCACCGATATCACTGACAAGGTCAATCGCACGGGAATCGTGCTCGCAGACGCCGTCGAAAAGAAGCGTGCCGAATTCTTGGTGCATGCGACGGAGCAGGAACTCGACGAGTTCACCGGTTTCATGCGGCGCGCGGCGGCCACACCGGAGAACGGTTATCTGTTCATCACCGCCACTCGCCGCTGACGGTCTACGATCACCGGGTCGCGATATCGACTGCGACCCGGTGATTTCGGTTCGAAACAGTAGGAGGGCGCGGCTTCCGATGGAAGCCGCGCCCTCCTGCTATCTATTCAGCTATCTATTCAGCCGAGTCGACCTTCGGGCCGTACGCGGCGGCTTGAGCGAAGGCGGCGGCGATATCCCGGTGCCGTTGCTCGATCGGGGTGTACCACTCCGAGTGGGTGACGGCGTACAGGTCACCACGCTTTACCGCGCCGACCACGATCGCGCCGACCTCCTCGGGGTCGAGCCAGCGCTGCGACCGGTACTCCTCCTCGGTCATCTCGAAGTCACTCAATCCCCCGCCGGAGTACCGCTCCGGCCGGTTGCGGGTGCTCGAAGCGACGTTCGTTTGCACGGTGGCCGAACACAATACGGTCGTCCCGACCTTCGATCCGTCCTGCTCGAGCTCGCCGGCCAGCGCCTCGGTGAGCGCGACCACCCCGTACTTGCTGACGGCGTACGCCGCCAACGGCGGCTGGGCGAACAGACCGAATATCGACGCGGTGTTCACGATGTGCCCGCCGTCCTCGTTGGCCCGCAAGATCGGCAGAAAAGTCTGCACGCCGTGGATGACGCCGAAGAGATTGACTCCGAGCATCCACTGCCAATCCTCGATCGTGAGGTCAGCGATCCGCCCGATCGGTCCGACCCCGGCGTTGTTGCAGACGACGTGCACGGTGCCGAACCGATCGGTCGCGGCCTTGGCGAGCGCCTGCACGCTGGCCAGATCACTGACGTCGGTAGGGATGCCGACCGCACCGATCTCGGCCGCGGTCCGCGCCAGCACGTCGCGCTCGATATCGGCGATGATCACTTCCATCCCCTCGGCGATGAGTTGCCTGGCGATGCCCTTGCCGATACCGGAGGCGCCGCCGGTGACCACGGCGACCTTCCCGCGGAGATTCGGATATGCGCTCACTGCTGATTCACTCCTGTCCGAGGTGGTCGAGCGGTCGTCATGCCGCGGTCCAGCCGCCGAGGGGACGGCGCAGACCGAGCCGCGCCCGCAAGGTCCCATCCGACGCCCCCGGTGACCGGCGGCGAACGGCGATGGCGATCTCCAACATGTCCGAATACGCCTTCCCCCCCGAATCATGCTGCGCCGCAACCAAACTGAACCCGTTGACGACACCGGACCCGGCCAACCGGATCAGGTGCTCGACGGGTGTTGCCGTGGACCGTTCCAGCAGGATCAGGACGTCGCCGCGCCGTCGACCGGCCGCATGCGCCGATTCGGTCACCGCGTCGGCGATCTCGCGCACCTCGTCGGCCCGGTCGATCGGCACGATGGCGACGTCGGCGACCCGGCCCGCGAGTGCGGCGGCCTCGGCGCTGTCGGCGCGGCGCACCAGCACCGGATGTCCCTGCGGCGGGCGGGCGATGTTGAGTGGCCCCGCCACGTCGAAGTGCTCGCCCTTGTGATCGAGCGTGTGCAGCCGCTCCGGCCGGAAGTAGACACCGGATTCGCGGTCGCGCAGGAACGCGTCGTCGGCGAAGCTGTCCCACAGCCCGCAGACGACCTCGGCGAATTCCTCGGCGCGGGCGAACTGTGCGCCGGACGCGTTCATTTCCCACCCCGCGCGGCCGCCGCTGAGGTAGTCGATCGTCGCCAGCAGCCTGGCCACGTGATAGGGCGCGAGATGGTCGGTCGAGATCGACGGCACCAGGCCGATGCCGTCGGTCGCGGCAGCCAGTGCGGCCGCGAGAGTGCCTGCCTCGAACGCCCCGGGCCCCGCGGGCTGGACGTCTTGGCTGTCATCGAACAACAAGGCATCGATGCCCGCGCGCTGCGCGGCACGAGCCCACTCACCGACGTGGACGAAGGTCGCCCGGCCGTCGCCGCCGCCGCCGCTGCCCGCGGTGGTCAACTGCGCGAAGAGCACCAGGGTCATCGCGCACCGGCCAGCGCCGACTCGGTGAGGCCGAGATTGTCTCGCAGCGTGCCCTCGACATAGGACGTGCGCAGCAGGTTCCGCCGTCGCAGCTCCGGCACGACGTGCTCGACGAAATCGTCCAATGATCCTGGCAGCGAAGGAAAGTCGACCAGGAATCCGTCCGCGGCGCCCTGGGTGAACATGATCTCCATATGATCGGCAAGTTGTTCGGGGGTACCCGCGACGATGTCTCCGGCCGTGCGCACGGACAACTCACGCAGGGTCAGGTTCTCTCTGCGGGCGAGGTCGATCCAACGCTGGGCGGTGCTGCGGGAGTTGTTCGTGACGGGCAGATCCGGCACGGGACCGTCCAGCGGGTACTCGGTCAGGTCCACCTCACCCAATTGGGCCTGCAGCGCACGCAGTGCGACGATGTCCGGCATCAGTTCCTGCAGCTGCCGAAGCCGATCCTTCGCCTCGGCCTCGGTGCTCGCCACGATCGGCTGCAATCCGGGCCAGATCTGGATCGTGTTGGGGCCGCGGCCGTTTCCGGCAGCGCGCGCCTTCAGGTCGGCGTAGAACTCCTGGGCGTCGGACAGTTGGGTATGTCGAGTGAAGATCACCTCGCCGTGCCGGGCCGCGAACGCGCGGCCGACCGGGGACGCGCCTGCCTGAAAGATCACCGGCCGCCCCTGCGGCGAGGGCGCCACGTTGAGCGGACCGGGGACGTCGAAGAACTGTCCGCTATGCCCGATCGGCTGACCGCCCGAGGTCCACAGCAGGTTCGTCACCGAGATGAATTCGTCGGCGCGCGCGTAGCGCAGGTCGTGCTCCATGTGCTCCGGGAAGCCGAAGTTGCGGGATTCCCACGGCGCGGCGGAGGTCACCACGTTCCAGCCCACCCGGCCACCGCTGAGGTGATCGAGGGAAGCGAATTTCCTTGCGAGATCGTAAGGTTCGTTGTAGGTGGTGGTCGCGGTCGCGACGAGCCCGATGTGGTCGGTCGTCGCGGCGTAGGCCGAGAGCAGGGCCAGCGGCTCGAAGTGCTCGTTGCGGGCGGTCCTGCTCAGGTGCTGCACATCGGTGCCCCACAGCGCGACGACATCCGCGACGAAGATGGCGTCGAACACCGCGCGTTCGAGCGCCTGGGCGTTGCGCCGATGGAACGCGAAATCGAGTTGCGCGGCGGCGGGGGTCTGCGGATGGCGCCAAGCCGCGATGTGGCCGCCTGGGCCATCGATACACGCGCCGAGGCGCAGCGTTCTTTGCTGTTTCATGGTTCTCCTCGTCTCGGGTCAGTGCGACAGGATCGGCAGTGCGGCGACGGAGGCCGCTTCCGCGCCGATCCGGGGTCCGGGGGTGAAACGTGCCGGCATCCGCACGAATCCGTTGATCTGTCCGACGGTCGGATACTTCTCGGCCGTGGTGATCCGGTAGTCGGGCATGCGCCGCAACACCTCGCCGATGACGACCTCGAAATCCATTCGGGCGATGTGCCTTCCGATACACCGGTGGATGCCGATGCCGAACGCGGCCTGTTTGCGTGCGTCTCGATCGAGGTCGACGACCTCGGGGTTCGGGAAGACCTGTTCGTCGAGATTCGCTGCGGCCCAGGACAACAGGACTCGCTCGCCCTTGCCGACTGGGCAGCCGCCGATCTCGGTGTCCGCCGTCGCGGTGCGACCGACGCCCATGACCGGGGTGTAGTACCGCAGAAACTCGTCGCAGGCCGCCGGAATCAGCTCCGGCGCATCGATCAGCCGCTGCCGCGCTCTCGGGTTGTGCTCCAGATAGTCCAGGGTGGAGGCGAGCAGCGCCGTCGTGGTGTCGACCCCGCCGGGAATGACCGCGTTGCACACCGCGACGATGTCCTCGTCGGAGATCTTGGCGCCGCCGATCTCGAGCTGGGTCAGGAAGCTGAGCAGATCGTCGGCGGGCTCGGCACGCCGTTGCGGAATCAGCTCCCGCACAGTCTCGATGAGCTGCGCGAAACCGGCCTCGACCCGCGCGAATTCCGGTGTGCCGGGCAGCGTATAGACCAGCGCGTGTACGACGTCGGCGTACAACCGCCAGTCGTCCATCGGCAACCCGACGAGATCGAGCGTAATCAGCGCGGGCACCGGGTTCGACAGATCCATCACGAGATCGATCTCGCCGCGCTCGATATGTTGATCAACACACCACGTGGTGAACTGCTCGATGCGGGGACGCAACCGCCGTGCCGCCTGCGGCGAGAAGTAGGCGGCCAACGCCTTGCGCCACTCCAGAAATTCGGGCGGGTCGATCTCGAGCGGCAGCCCGCGGAACGAGGAAGCGGGCACGACGGTCCCCTGCGGCCTGCCCGGAGTGTTGGGCAGCTCGTGCGCCGAGGAGAACAGCTGCGGCTGGTGCGCGACCTGCGACACCTGCTGGTAGCCGGTCATCAGCCAGAAACCACCGTAGTTCCTGCTGTACGCCACCGGCGTATGGCGATTCAACGCAATGTTTGCGGCCCATGGATCACGGGCGTACTCGGCCGAATGGTGATCGTAGTCGACTTCCGGCACTTTATCGGACATTCTCATCCTCAGATCCGCTGCAGTATCGTGCGTTAATCCGTTCATACCGCACTGAAACCCCAGTGTGAATTGAACCTTGGTACGTACGGTGATCTGCCCAGATCACGATTGATGTCGCATACTGCGTCATCACCGACTGACGGCATCTCCGACGCATGTACCAAAGCACAATTCAAACCAAGGCTTCCGGTATGTAACGATGAGCACCACCAGGTTGGCGTGCCGACGCAAGCGGATGAAATACGCACGATAGGCGAGAGAAAAGAAAGCCGGAAACCCGCTCACCAGATACGAAAAGGACAGCAAGCAATATGGCCATCGATGCGAAAATACACCGATTGGTCGAGAATTTCGACCCGTGGAGCATTGAGCTCGCAAATGACGCTGAGCTGTTCTGGGCAGTAATCAACGGCATCAGAGAGCACGGTCCGGTGCTGTACAGCGAGCGACATGGCGGTTTCTGGGTAATAGCTGGTTACGACGAGGTGTTACGCGCGACAAAAGATTGGAAGACCTTCAGCTCCGCGCAGGGAGCTGCGGTACCCGCCAACCCTGACTTGCCGAAACTGGCACCGATCGAGGTCGACCCGCCCGACCACTCCGATTGGCGCAGGATACTCAACCCGCTCATGTCACATGCCGCGGTTAGTAGGCACGAGTCCGCGATGCGGCGTATCGCGAGTGCACTGATGGACGAGTTCATCGAAGTCGGAGAGTGCGATCTGGTGAAGGACTTCGCTGAGCGTTTCGTGCCGGGCGCGCTCTTCGAGCTCATGCTTGGTGTGCCCGGCGACCAACTGCCGACGACGCACGCCCTGGTTCAGTCGTTCATCTCTTCGGCGGGTCGCAGTAGTCAGCAGGAAGCGTTCACGCAACTCACGATGTGGGCCGAACAATTCCTATTGTGGCGTAAAGAACAACCCGAGCGGGGTGACGTTACCGACGCACTGCTACGAGGAGATGTTCGCGGCGTGCCGCTGACGATGGATCAGATGGTCAGCACGCTGGTAATGTTGGTACTAGCAGGAATGGAAACGACAGCCAGCGGCATCAGCCACATCGCCCAACACCTCGCCTTCGACCCCGAGCTATGCCGAGATCTCGCGTCATCGAAGGCTCAGACCGACCTGGTGATCGATGAAATCATGCGGCGCGAGTCGGTATCGTTCGGACTGGCGCGAGTCACCACCCGCGACGTCGAAATAGGCGGACAACTCATCCCTGAAGGAAGCCGTGTCTTTCTTTTGTGGGCTGCCGCGAATTGGGACCCCAACGTGTTTCCGACGCCAGAAAGAATCGATATCAGGCGACCGCGGAACAAGCACCTAGCGTTCGGCACCGGTCCACACAAATGTATGGGGCAGCACTTCGCGAAACTCTTACTGAAGGTCGCAACTACCGAAATCGCGACACGAATGCCGGACCTTCAACTTCGACCGGGTGCCGCCGCCGAGCACCAGCCGGGCCTGACCCGCGTCACACGTTCATTGCCGGTTCTTTTCCGACCGACGCGGCGACTCGGACACCCGAAGGTGCTGACCAAATAGACGCACGTAACGAATGCCGTAACCGAGCAAATCGAGAGGATCTACCTATGCTCCGGGGAGACAACAGCGTGACTACCGCGAAGGTAGCGCAGTTCTACAACGAGGCGTCCGAGCTGATCAACGCGGACTTGGGTGACGGTCTGCATTTTGGCTATTGGAGGGACCTCCCACCAGACAGTTCCATGGCGGATGCTTCGCTACGTATGACCCAGCTGATGATCGACAAAGTGGGAGTCACCCACGGACAGCGGGTGCTCGACCTCGGCAGCGGGGTCGGAGGTCCTGCCGTAGAGCTCGCCCGTGTCACGGGGGCGGAGGTAGTCGGCGTAGATCTGAGCGAGCGGCATGTGCGCCTCGCTACTGAGCGAGTTCGGTCAGCGCACCTCGCGGATCGGGTAACCTTCCGCCTCGGCGACGCGAGCGACCTACCATTCGAGCCGAACTCGTTCGACGGTGCCTGGATGCTCGAGTCATTCTTCCATATGCCGGATCAAGCAAAGGTTCTTCGGCAGCTCGCTGAGGTATTGCGCCCCGGAGGACGGCTCGTGATCGGCAATCTTGTGCAACGCACGCCACTCAGCGATGACCAGGACGCGGCGCTGGCGGAGCTGTGGAGAGTTGGGCATGTCGCGGCGCTACATCCGCTGTCCAGCTACTCCACACTACTCGGGGACGCCGGACTAGCGCTGGAGGAACTGCTCGACATCTCCGATGACACCATGAAACAAACATTCGACGCGATAAGGGAGATCCACGCGGCGAGGCGGCGCGGCGAGGCACCGCTGCCCAACGCTTCGGCGGAAGTCCAAAATGACCTCGGCTTGGACGGAATGGAGTTATTCGCCGCCAATCCAGAAGTGGGATTTGCCATCATCGTAGCAACAAAACCATGAATATATCGCCAGACCAGGAGAGGGACTATCACCAGTCGTGCTGGTCCTCCAGCCCGTAATGGCGCGAAATTCGGCACCACGTCCAGTCTGTGTGCAGGCTGGGCATTCACACATAGCGTCTGCACATAAAATTGGGATATTGACCACAGGCCAACGAGGAGGCGCTAGATGAGGCACGTTCTACTCGGGGCCAGTGGCGTCGGCACATCGATGTTCGCACTCGGCACCGCGACATTCGGCGATTCCACGGACGAGGCCGAAGCGGGCCGCGCGCTGGATGTGTTCGTGGACTCCGGCGGCCTGCTGATCGACACCGCGGACGGCTATACCGGTGGGCGGGCCGAGGAGATCGTCGGCCGCTGGTTCAGCAGGCAACCCGCCGAGATCCGCGGGCGCGTCCTGATCGCGACCAAGGGCGGCGGGTACACCACCAGCGCCGCGATGAACGGGTGGGGCAACACCCGGCATAACCTCACCCACGCGCTCGACACCTCACTCAGCAAGCTCGGGGTCGACTCCATACCGCTCTACCAGGTGCACGCGTGGGACCCGCTGACTCCCCTGGAGGAGACGCTGTCCTTCCTGGACAACGCTGTGCGCCAAGGCAAGATCCAGTACATCGGGGTGTCCAACTTCACCGGGTGGCAGCTGCAGCAGGCGGTAGACCTGGCGAAGGCGCTCAACCTGATCGGACCGGTGGTGTACCAGGCGCAGTACAGCCTGCTGTGCCGCGAGGTCGAATGGGAAATCATCGCGGCGGGCCTGGCCAACGACCTCGGCCTGCTGGCCTGGTCGCCGCTCTCCGGCGGGTTGCTCACCGGCAAGTACTCCGCACACACCCGCCCCGAGAACTCCCGCTTCGGTGAGCACCTCGACCGCGGGATGATGCACGACAACTATGTCGCGGCCCTCTACAGCGCACACGTCGCCCGGGACCGCACTTGGCAAGTGCTGAAGATCCTGCACGAGATCGCCGACGCGCGGCACGTCACCCCCGCCGGCGTCGCTCTGGCCTGGGTCGCCGCCCGGCCCGGCGTCAGCTGCGTGGTGCTCGGTGCCCGCAACGCCGACCAGGTGGCGAGCAATCTGGCGGCCCGCGATCTCACCCTCGACGACGACGAGGTCGTGCGGTTGACCGAGGCCAGCGATCCGTGCCCGAGCGGCTACCCCTACGGCGACTTCGGCGCCGCCCTTCGGTCCCGGCTGCTGCGGTGACGCACCCGTCGGAATTCTTGGTGTATTGAACCTTCAGACAATGTAATTGGACCTTTGTACACAGCCCATTTTGCGTGTACAAAGGTCCAATTTACCGACGGGTCCGTTTTCAGTAGAAATTATTAGAACGAGATAACTCTCACCGGTCCGCCGGCACCGGTCAATTGACCACGGGCATTCGATACGAAACATCGTGTCGAATCTCCGTTTTCGTCTCCGGCACGGGTAATTCGTCGTTGATTACACCGCCGCGCCGCTGACCGCGAGACGACCCGATCGGTCTCCAGTGAACACGAACCCACGAAGGGGGAAGTAGATGCCGCTGCGTATCGACGGTGACATCGCGGTGGTCGGCATCGCCTGCCGGTTTCCCGGCGCGGCGAACCCGGCGGCGTTGTGGTCGCTGCTGACGTCCGGAACCGCTGTCGACGCACCGGTCCCGGACGGGCGCTGGGCATCCGACGCGCTGGCGGGCGTGTCCGAGAGCGAGACCGCCATCATCCGGCGCGGCGCCTTCCTCGACGATGTCGCGGGGTTCGATGCCGAGTTCTTCCGCGTGCCGCCCGCGGAGGCCGCGATGATGGACCCGCAGCAGCGGCTGATGTTGGAGCTGAGCTGGGAAGCGCTGGAGAACGCCGGGATCACGGATCGATCGGTGTCGGGCACCCGCGCCGGAGTGTTCATCGGCGTCGCCGGGGACGACTACACCACACTCGTGCGCGGCCGAGGCGCCGACGCGATCACCCCGTACACCTTCACCGGGTCCCAGCGCTCCATCGTTGCCAATCGCGTGTCGTACTTCTTGAAGGCGAAGGGCCCCAGCCTCATCGTCGACGCCGGACAGGCCTCATCGCTGGTCGCCGTGCACCTCGCAGCCGAGAGCCTGCGCCGCGGCGAGTGTCCCATCGCCATCGCCGGTGGCGTCAACCTGCGGCTCACCCCGCATCACGCCCTCGCCGCGCACCGGATCGGGGCGTTGTCCCCGGACGGGCGGTGCCACGTATTCGACGCGCGCGCCAATGGTTTCGCCCAGGGTGAGGGCGGCGGTGCCGTCGTGCTGAAGCCGCTGGCCGCGGCACTCGCCGACGGCGACGACATCTACTGCGTCATCCGCGGCAGCGCCGTGACCAATGACGGTGGTGGCGATCACCTTTCGACGCCGACCGTCGAGGGTCAGGCCGAGGCGATCCGGGCCGCCTACAGGCTGGCGGACATCGCCCCTGCCACGGTCGCCCACCTGGAGCTGCACGGAACCGGCACCGCGGCCGGTGATCCGGTCGAGGCCGCCGCGCTCGGCGCGGTGATCGGCGCGGCGCGCGCGGCGGGCGATCCGCTGCGGGTCGGGTCGATCAAATCGAACATCGGTCACCTCGAGGCCGCGGCGGGCATCGCCGGTTTCATCAAGGCCGCGCTGTGTGTGCGCGCGGGAACACTCGTCCCTACCGCGGACTTCCGCACACCCAACCCGGCGATCCCGCTCGATGAGCTGAATCTGCGGGTCCAGACGGCCGCCGAGCCCATGCCGGATGCCGCGGCGGTGTTCGGGGTGAGTTCCTTCGGCATCGGTGGAACCAATTGCCACGTCGCGGTTTCCGCGCCGCCGTCGGTGTCGGCGCGCCGGGCGGACAGCTCGGTCGCCGCGCCGACACCGGTGCCACTGGTGCTGTCCGCCGCCAGCGCGGCGGCCCTGCGGGCGCAGGCGGCCCGGCTCGCCGCCGCGCTAGCGGACGGTTCGGACCTGCTCGACGCCGGCTGGTCGCTGATCACTACCCGCTCGCGGTTCGAGCACCGCGCCGTGGTGCTCGCGCCAGCGCGCGATGCCGTCGGCGCGGCGCTCGATGGACTCACCGCCGTAGCGTCGAGCGAGCCTGCGGCGTCGGTGTCGGTCGGACGGGCGGTCGGTGCGGCCGATCCGGTATTCGTCTTTCCCGGCCAAGGCTCGCAGTGGGTCGGCATGGCGGCCGAATTGCTGGACTCCACAGCGGTATTCGCCGAATCGATCGACCGGTGCGCGAACGCACTTGCGCCGTTCGTGGACTGGTCGCTCACCGATGTGCTGCGCGGCGCGGGGCCCGCCGCGTCGCTGGACCGGGTCGACGTGGTGCAGCCCGCGCTGTGGGCGGTGATGATCGCGCTGTCGGACGTGTGGCGATCGCTCGGCGTGCGCCCGGCGGCCGTCATCGGTCACTCGCAGGGTGAGATCGCCGCCGCGTGCGTGGCGGGCATCCTCTCCCTCGCCGATGGGGCCCGGGTAGTCGCATTGCGCAGCCGGATCATCGCCGCGCACCTCGCGGGCCGGGGTGGCATGGCGACGGTCGCGCTGCCCGCCGACGAGCTGCGCGAGCTCCTCGCCGAATTCCCCGAGGTCGGTCTCGCCGCGCTCAACGGGCCGCGGTCGGTCGTGGTCAGCGGCCCGTCCGAGCCGCTGGAACGACTGCTCGAACTGCTGGAGAGCCGCGCGGTCCGGGTGCGACGAGTGCCTGTCGACTACGCCTCGCATTCGGCCTACGTCGACGCCGTCACCGACGAATTGCTCGATGCCCTCGGGCCGATCATGCCGCGGGCCGGAGATATCCCCTTCCACTCCACCGTCACTGGCGGCGAGCTCGACGGCACCGAGCTGACCGCGGCGTACTGGTCCCGCAACCTGCGCGAGACGGTCCTGTTCGAACCCGTCGTCGCGGCGTTGCTGCGGCGGCACGCGGCGTTCATCGAGCCGAGCCCGCATCCGGTGCTCACGGTCCGCGTGCAGGAGACGGCCGCGGCGGCCGCGGTGCCCGCCGTGGCGATCGGGACACTGCGGCGCAACGAGGGCACCCGCACACAGATGTTGAGCTCGGCCGCCGAGGCCTGGACCGCCGGGGTCGCGGTCGACTGGACCGCGGTGCTCGACGGCGCCGGCATGCGCCGAGTTCCGTTGCCTGTTTACCCATTCCAGCGCAGGCGCCACTGGTTCGACACCGTCGACGCGGCGGTGGCGGCGGATATGTCGGCACTGACGCTGCGCCTGCGGGAGGCGGGAACCGACAAGCTGCACGATGTCCTGCTCGATATGGTGCGCAGGCACACTGCGGTCGCGCTCGGCCTCGGTGCGCCCGGTGCGGTCGAGGACACAACGCCGTTCCGGTCGCAGGGGTTGACCTCCATCGTCGGTGCCACGCTGTGCGCCGACCTGGCCAGGGCGACCGGGGTCGACCTGCCACCGACAGCGGTCTTCGACTATCCGACACCACTCGCCCTGGCCGTCAATCTGGAAGAGCGCGTGCAGGGCACCGCCGCGGCGATCCCGGCGGTGCCGGCCAGGCCGGCTGCCCACGACGACGATCCGGTGGTCATAGTCGGCATGGCCTGCCGCTATCCGGGCGGGGTGTCCTCGCCGGAGGAGCTGTGGCGGCTGGTCGCCACCGAGCGTGACGTGATCGGCGACTTCCCCGCGGACCGTGGCTGGGATCTCGGCGGCGTCGGCGCCTCGGTGACCTCCCGCGGCGGATTCCTCTATGACGCGGCCGAATTCGACGCGGCGTTCTTCGGCATCTCCCCGCGCGAGGCGCTCGCCATGGACCCGCAGCAGCGGCTACTGCTCGAAACCGCCTGGGAGGCACTCGAACGCACCGGCATCAACCCACAGACGTTGCGCGGCAGCGACACCGGTGTGTTCATCGGTGCGATGGCGCAGGATTACGGTCCGCGCCTGCACGAGCCGTCGGGCGGCACCGACGGCTACCGGCTGACGGGCAGCACCGGCAGCGTGGCCTCGGGCCGGGTGGCCTACGCGCTCGGTCTGGAAGGGCCTGCCGTCACCGTCGACACGGCATGCTCGTCGTCGCTGGTCGCCCTGCACCTCGCCGCAGCGGCGGTGCGGCGCGGTGACTGCTCGATGGCCCTGGCCGGTGGCGTGACCGTCATGTCCTCGCCCGGCGTGTTCGTCGAGTTCAGCACGCAGGGCGGATTGGCGCCGGATGGTCGCTGTAAAGCGTTCTCCGACAGCGCCGACGGCACCGGCTGGGCCGAGGGCGTCGGGCTGCTTCTCGTCGAACGCCTTTCCGCTGCCCGGCGCAACAACCACCAGGTCCTCGCGGTCGTGCGCGGCTCGGCGATCAATCAAGACGGTGCCTCCAACGGGCTCACCGCACCCAATGGCCCGTCGCAGCAACGGGTTATCCGGCAGGCACTCGCCGATGCCGGGCTGCGAGCCGCCGACGTGGACGCCGTCGAAGCGCACGGCACCGGCACGCGACTCGGCGACCCGATCGAGGCCCAAGCGTTGCTCGCCGCCTACGGCACCGACCGCGATCAGCCGCTGTGGCTCGGCTCGATCAAGTCCAATATCGGTCACAGCCAGGCCGCGGCCGGTGTCGCCGGTGTCATCAAGATGGTCATGGCCATGCGGCACGGCGTGTTGCCCCGCACCCTGCACATCGACGGGCCGACCACCCACGTCGACTGGTCCGCGGGCGCGGTCCGGCTGCTGACCGAGCAGCAGCCATGGCCCGAACGCCATCGGCCGCGGCGCGCCGGAGTCTCGTCCTTCGGCATCAGCGGCACCAATGCCCATGTGGTGCTGGAAGAGTCGCCCGCCGACGCCGAGGTCCCCATGGCCGATCCACGGGACGGCACAAGAGACTGCGAGTTCGACGGGCCGTGGCTGCTATCGGCTGTCGACGATGCCGCGGTGCGCGCCCAGGCACGGCGGCTCGGCGAATTTCTGCAGGAGGCGGCACCTGATCCGCTCGCGGTCGGTGCCACGCTCGCCACCGCGCGTCCCGCCTTCAATGTGCGCGCCGCCGTTTTCGGCGCGAACGTCACCGAGCGCGCCGAGGCGTTAGCCGCGCTGAGCGCGGGTCGACCGCACCCGGGGCTCGTGCACGGTGCGGCGGCGGCTGCCGGTGACGTCGTTTTCGTCTTCCCGGGCCAGGGTTCACAGTGGGCGGGCATGGGTGCCGAACTACTCGACAGCTCACCGGTATTCGCCGAATCCATCGAACGC
>NZ_JBITFL010000023.1:0-82574 GCF_044456045.1 Nocardia sp. NPDC051052 | reverse complement strand
TCAATGCCTTCGCGATTACCTTCGCTGACCGTTGGCCCGACGCTCAAACCTACTGATCACCCAACGCCGGAAACACCGTTAGCGAGATAGTCCCCACGAGCGTGCAACTTGCGTTAAGTCGGAACGGCACCGGCTCCCGAGTGGAAACAGTTGGGAGCCGGTGCCGTTCGGGGGGTTATACGCGCAGTGCGTGGGGTTCGATTGCGCCGCGTATGAGGGCTCGGGCGTCGACGGTTTCGGGGTGGTAGGGGAGGGTGGGGAGGCGGGTGGTCATGGTTTGGACCGGGTCGGGGATCTGTTCGTTGGTGCCGAACAGGAAGGTCCATTCGTGTTCGTCGCTGCCGTATTGCACGACGGTGCCGAACTGGTCGTGGAAGCGGGTCCAGGAACGCTTCAGCGTTTCGTTGCGCCACATGGTGGCGCAGCCTGCTTGGGCGCTCAGTACGCCGCCGGGGGCGAGCAGGGCGCGACATCGGGACAGGAATTCCGACTCGTAGAGGCGGTTGTGCTGGGCGTCTTCGACTCGCTCGTCGGGCAGGTCGATCACGATGACGTCGTAGCGGGTGCCCGCCTCGGCGGCCTTGGCCAGGAAGTCCCAGCCGTCGGCGTAGTGCACCTTGACCGGGCCCTCGCCGCGCACGGCGGCGGCCAGCTCGTCGCTGGTGTAGCCGTAGGGCAGGTGCGCGGCGCACAGCTCGACCTCGAGCTGATCGATGTCTACGTGATCTACCAGCGTCGCGCCCGCGGCGACCGACATCTGGCTGGCCACGCCCTCACCGGAACCGATGATGAGCACCTTGTCCAGCTTCTCGGCCAGCGCGAAGGCGGGGACCATCATCGCCTCGTGATAAGTCACCTGGGAGAACTCCGTGGACTGGCGATCGTCGTCGGAGAACAGGCTGATGCCCTGCTCGGTGCGCGCGATCACCATGTGCTGGAACGGCGTATTGGTGTCCACGATGACCTCGTGCAGGTCCCAGATGCGGGTCAGGCCCGCGCCCACCGGCTCCTCGATCCGCTGCGAGCCGTGCCCGCGGCGGATGACCTGCATTCGAACATCCTTGGGAGACAATCTATCCCGTAGCAGCTCGACAGCTTTCGACGCGCCTGCGCCGATACTGCCGCAGGTGAAGACGTCGACAAAGATGTCGCCGGACTCCGGATAAGTGTGAATCGAGGCGTGAGACTCCGACAACAGCGCGAGGACAGTCACCCCCTGCGGATCGAACTGCTTGTGTACGACATCGCAGATGGTGACGCCCGCCGCGATCAAAGACTCACGCAACGCCGATTCGAGTCGTTCGAGGTCGTTGCAAAGGGTCGCATCGACACCACCGAACTCGGCCAGCACGTGCCAGCCGGTGAAATCCGCCGTCATGGGCACACTCACTCTCGCCTAAGGGGATGGCAGCCGGCGGAGCCGGCGGGGCGGGTAGGTTCAGCGCCCGAGACATGAACGGTCAGGGGCGGAAAACCATTGAAGGACACCGACGAATAGCTCGCGGTATAGGCGCCGGTGTCGAGGATCTGGATGCGATCACCGGCTCGCAACGTGGTCGGTAGGAGGACTCGCGTGCGTTGATACAGTACATCGTCTCCGTCGCAGGTCGGACCAGCCACCACTGCCTCGTCGACAGGGTCACCGTCCCGATCCGTGACGAATCGATAGGCGATGTACTCGTTCTCGGTCTCGGCCATTCCGTTGTAGCGGCCGATGTCGAGATACACCCAGCGCCGGGCGTCCGGCGCAATGCGCACGCCGACAACTTCGGCGTGGATGATGCCCGCGGAACCGACCAGCGCGCGGCCGGGTTCGACCACCAATTCGGCGGTCTCGGGCAGGAATTCGGCCGCGGCGGCGTTGACCACCGCCGCGATCTCGGCGAGTGCGGGCGCGGGATCGGCGTACGCGATCGGCAGGCCGCCACCGATATTCACGGATCGGACCTGAATATCCTTGTCGGCCAATGCTTCCGTGATGCGCCCCGCCTGCTCGATGCCGATCCGCCAGGCGTCCGGATCGAGCTGCTGCGACCCGACGTGGAAGTACGGCCCCGCGACGATCAATCCGAGATCACGGGCCCGCACCAGCAGCCGGAACGCCTCGCCCGGCGTGCAGCCGAACTTGGCGCCGAACGGCGTGCGCGACTCGGGAGCCGAAGCGAGGAACCGGCATTCGACCTCCGAGCCCGGCGCGTGCTCCACGATGCGCAGCAGATCGTCCTCGGTGTCGAAGGCGAACCGGCGCACGCCCAGGGCGTAGGCGCGGGCGATGTCGGCGGCCTTCTTGATCGGGTTGCCGTAGCAGAGCGTGTCCGGTTCGACGCCGAGCGCGAGGCACAGCTCGATCTCGCCGATGCCGGCGACATCGAACTCGGCGCCTTCCTCGTCGAGCGCCTGGATGAGCTCCGGTACCGGACTTGCCTTGACCGCGAAGCGAATCCTTGCCGAGGGCATGGCGGCATGGAGCGCGTGGAAGTTCGCACGCACCCGCTCGGGATAGATGACAAGAAACGGTGATTCGGGCATAGTTGATCTTTCGCTTGGCAGCAGCGGAGAGAGTATCAGCGGCCTCTACCCAGAAACGAATCCGTCAAACCTCGTGTCGACGGCACCTCAGCGAACCACCCGTAAACGGGCGACAGATAGCCGCTGACCTGTATGGATTCTGTAGTGATTCGGGTGAGACGGGCGGTGCGCGGTCAGCCTGCGGACACCGTGATTTCGTCGAAGACGACCTCACCGGCGGCATCGGACTCGGCCAGGTCCACCACACCGACGATCGACCAGCCATGGTCGCCCGCCGGGTCGTCGAGGACCTGACGCACCTGCCAGAAACCGGGTCTTCGTTCGATCTGGAACAGTTGCGGTCCGCGCGCGTCCTGGCCGATGCCGATGCGCCCGTACTCCTCGAAATACGGGGCCAGGTCGGTCTCCCAGTCCGGCCCGGTGCCCATGTCGGCCAGCACATCCCAGCGGCGCAGCGAGGCGAGCTCGACCCGGCGGAACATGGTGTTGCGGATCATCACCCGGAACGCGCGCTCGTTGGCGGAGATGGGGCGCACCGTCTCGGCCCCGAAGGCCAGCTGGTCGGCGTCGATCTCCGCGCCGGGGTTGGTGAGCTGCTCCCATTCGTCGAGCAGGCTCGAGTCCACCTGACGGACCAGCTCGCCGAGCCACTCGGTGATGTCGTCGAGCTCCTCGGTGCGCGCGGCATCCGGCACGGTGCGGCGCAGCGCGCGGTAGGCGTCGGCGAGGTAGCGCAGCACGACACCCTCGGAGCGGGCCAGCTCGTAGAACGAGATCAGCTCGGCGAAGGTCATCGACCGGTCGATCATGTCGCGCACCACCGACTTGGGTGACGGCGCGAACTCCGACACCCACGGGTGCCCGGCGCGATAGGTCTCGAAGGCGGGCTCGATCAGCTCGGCCAGCGGCTTGGGCCAGGTGACCTCTTCGAGCAGTTCCATCCGCTCGTCGTACTCGATGCCGTCGGCCTTCATCTCATTGATCGCCACGCCGCGCGCCTTGTGCTGCTGAGCCATCAGCAGCTGGCGCGGATCCTCCAGGGTCGATTCGATGAGGGACACCACATCGAGGGTATAGCCGGGCGCGTCTTTGTCGAGCAGTTCGAAGGCGGCGAGTGCGAACGGCGACAGCGGCTGGTCGAGCGCGAAGTCGCGTTGCAGGTCGACGGTGAGGCGGGCGCGGCGGCCCTGCGCGTCGGGTTCGTCGAGCTGCTGGACCACGCCGGCATCGCGCAGCGCGCGGTAGAGGCGGATGGCGCGCAGGATGTGCTTGCGCTGCGCGGGACGCGGTTCGTGGTTGTCCTCGAGCAGGTGGCGCATGGCGTCGAAGCAGTTGCCCGGGCGGGCAATCACGTTGAGCAGCATGGAGTTCGTCACATTGAAGCGCGATACCATCGGCTCCGGCTGGGCGGCGACGAGGCGATCGAAGGTCTCCTCGCTCCACGAGACGAAACCCTCGGGTGGCTTGCGGCGCACCACCTTTCGCTGCTTCTTCGGGTCGTCGCCTGCCTTGGCGAGCAGGCGGGTGTTCTCCACTTCATGCTCGGGCGCCTGGACGACGACGGTGCCCATGGTGTCATAGCCCGCGCGACCCGCGCGACCCGAAATCTGGTGGAATTCACGGGCTTTCAGCCTGCGGGTGCGCACCCCGTCGTACTTGGTCAGGCCGGTGAGCAGCACGGTGCGGATGGGGACATTGATGCCGACGCCGAGAGTGTCGGTGCCGCAGACCACCTTCAGCAGACCCTCCTGCGCCAGGCGTTCGACCAGGCGGCGGTACTTCGGCAGCATGCCCGCGTGATGCACGCCGATGCCGTGCCGGATCAGCCGGGACAGCGTCTTGCCGAAGCCGGAGGCGAAGCGGAATTCGCCCAAAGCCGTGGCGATGGCGTCCTTTTCGGCGCGAGTGGCGAAGTTCACGCTGGTCAGCGCCTGGGCGCGCTCGAGTGCGGCGGCCTGGGTGAAATGCACCACGTAGACCGGGGCCTGGTGGGTGGTGACGAGTTCTTCCAGGGTTTCGGTGATGGGGGTGCGCGCGTAGGAGAAGGTCAGCGGGACCGGGCGTTCGGTGCCCGCGACGATGGCCGACGGGCGGCCGGTGCGGCGCTGCATGTCCTCGGCGAAGAAGCCGACCTCGCCGAGCGTGGCGGACATGAGCAGGAACTGGGCGCGGGGCAGTTCCAGCAGCGGGACCTGCCAGGCCCAGCCGCGATCGGGGTCGGCGTAGAAGTGGAATTCGTCCATCACGACCTGGCCGACGTCGGCGGCCGAGCCCTCGCGCAGGGCGAGGTTCGCCAGGATTTCCGCGGTGGCGCAGATGATCGGCGCGTCCGCGTTGACCGCGGCGTCGCCGGTGACCATGCCGACGCGGTCGGCGCCGAAGACCTCGCACAGCGCGAAGAACTTCTCGCTGACCAGCGCCTTGATCGGGGCGGTGTAGTAGGTGCGTTTGCCCTGCGCGAGCGCGATGAGGTGCGCGCCTACCGCGACCAGGGACTTACCGGAACCTGTCGGCGTCGCGAGAATGACGTTGGATCCGGACGCCAATTCGAGTAGCGCCTCGTCCTGCGCCGGATACAGCGGGGTGCCCTGCTCCGCGGCCCACGCCCCGAAGGACTCGTACAGGGCGTCGGCGTCGGTTCCCGGTATCTCCAGCAGCTCGGTCAGATCCACCCCGAACACCCTACGGGCTGGCGCCCGCAGGGTTGTTACCGCTGCTCGCCCGGCTCGGGACCGGTCTCACCCTCGTAGCCACCCTGCTCGGCAAGGAAGCGTTCGAATTCGGCGCCGAGCTCATCACCGCTCGGCAGTTCGCCGTCGCCGACGAGCAGGCTCGACTGGCGTTCCTGGGCGCTGACGAAGCTGTCGTACTGGCGTTCCAGCGCATGCACGACGGTCTCCACCTCGGAGTTTCCGGCGATGTGCTCGTTGACCTGTTCGCGCACCCTGGCCGCCGCTTCGCCGAGCGCGGCGAGCGGGATCTCCAGGCCCGCGTTGTCGGCGACGTTTTCCAGCAGGGTTTGCGCGGCCTCGGGGTACGCGGTTTGCGCCAGGTAGTGCGGCACGTGCACCGAGAAGCCGACCGACTCCTGACCGTGTTGGGCCATCCGGTATTCCAGCAGCGACGACGCGCTGCCGGGCACCTGGAGTTCGCCGGGCCAGCGCTGATGCTCGGCAATGAGGTCGCGATCCGAAGAATGCGCCGTGACGCCGAGCGGACGGGTGTGCGGGATCGCCATCGGGATGGCGCTGAGACCGATGCTGCGGCGCACGCCGAGCTGTTCGGCGAGCAAGCGCACCGCGGTGGTGAACTTCTCCCACCGCAGGTCCGGCTCGATGCCGGCCAGCAGCAGGAACGGGGTGCCCGCCGTATCGCGCAGTGCCCAGAGGTTGAGCTCGGGCTCAGCGTACTCGGAGAAGTGGTCGGTCTTGAACGTCATGAGCGGGCGACGCGAGCGGTAGTCGAGTAGCTCGTCGACGTCGAACGAGGCGACCAGTTCGCTTTCCAGGCTCTCGCGCAGGTGCGTCGTGGCCAGCCGCACCGCATGCCCCGCATCGGTGAAGCCCTCCAGTCCGTGCACCAGGACCGGACCCGCGCCATCGTCGGACGACAGCTGTGGAGCGGGAAACTCCAGTTCGTACATTCGCGACTCGTGGTCCATCGCGTGCTCCTTCCTGCGCGGTTCCGCCGGCACGGGTGATGCTCGGTCTTCGACACCGAAGTCATTCGAGACGAGCAGCGTCCGAGACGGGAACCATGTCCATTGTCCCCCATGTGGGTGACAGCCACCGCGCACGGCCGGACGCCGACCCATACGACGAGGCAACAGCGTCAGCGCCCCGCGCATTCCCGGTGCGGCGGCGTGGCATCGCGGGTGCGCAGGGGGAGTTTGGCACAGTGGGGTGGGTGACTGTGGCGGATTCGGCGGGCAAGGGGGCGGTCTTTGCCATGTCCGCGGTGGGTGCGGTGCTGCTCGCCGGGTGCGGATCGACCGTGGTCGGCCATCCGGTCGCGGGGGAACAGACAATGGTCACTCGGCATGTGGGTGCCGCGTTGTCGGCATTGCTGGTGGAACCTGGGCAGTTTCCGGCGAAGTATCCGGCGGTGGTGTTGCCCGCTGAGGCTGCGTCTCAGGCGGCGGGGGATTTGACCGGGGTGGGACGGGGTGCGCGGGTGCAGCCCGAGAGTTGTATGCCGCCGGTGCAGCAGTTCGGGGCGGATAAGACCGCGATCGCGGTAGGTACCGATGATGCCGCGCGGGCGACGATCACGGTGGAATTGACGCGGACCGGCCAGCCGCTCGGCGTGCTGCGTAGCCAGCTCAAACAGTGCGGGTCGGTGCGGGTGAGCAAAGGGCCTGCGATGACCACTGTGACGACCGAGCTCGAACCGGCGCCACCGATCGATGCGGACGATACGTTGGCGTTGCGGCGGACGGTGACGCCGGATGTCGGCGGGGCCGGGTTGACGCAGACCATGCGAACATTGGCCGGGCAGGTCGGGGATGTGCGAATCACTGTGACGTATATGTCTTTTTCTGATGCCGAGCCGGATATGACGGCGGTGGACGAGCTGTTCACGACGGCGGTGCAGCGGGTCGAGAAAGGGTAGTGGCCGCGGCACGGTAGCAGGTCGCACCGACGACCGGGCGGCGGCGACGGCGGGATGCGGCTGAGTTGTCCACAGGGCCGGAGAATTCCCCAGAGCGGCTGAATCGCCTGGTCAGCGCCGAAGGTCCGGCGGTGCCGGCGGGCAGTCTCGACGCCATGACCACTCCCTCGAACCCTTATCCCTCCGGTCGGCCTGACGCACAGGCCGATTCCGCGTCCCTCGGCGACGTCCGTGCTCAGGACGAACTCTTCTGTTCCCGCCCGTCTCTGCTCAGGGGCAAGAGCCCCTCCCGCGCTCCGGTGAGCCTCGCCGCCGCGATGCGATCGTGTGAGTTCCTGCAATCGGGTGATCGCTCCCGGCCCGACGATGCTGCGCCGCAGGAAGATACGGCGCGGGTGGTACGCAAAGCGCCATCAGAGGAGACGGTGTCGGACGGCGCGATGGACCTGGAAAAGTCGGCTGGACTGAGCAATACCAAGCGGCCCGACGCGGCGGGAGACCATGCGGCTCTGCCGGACCGTGCGTGGCAGCTGGGCGACACGGGGCGGTCGAACGGCGTGGGGCGAGGTGGTGCGGCGCAGCCGGATAGTGCGATGCGGACCAACCCCGATGCGCCACTGGACGAGACAGCGCGGCTGGACGGCGCGGGGCGACTGGGTGATGTGGCCGAGTCGGATGGCGCGGGGCGGCCTGACCACGGCACGTTGATGGGCGCTACAGCACGGCCTGATGACTTGGCCCGGCTGAATGACACAGGCGCAGGCGCCGATGACACCGTGCGGAGGCGCGACACAGTGCCAACTGCTGACATCGACCAGTCCGGTGCAGCGGTGATCAGCGATGACACCGAGCGATTCGGCGATTCGGCATGGACCGGTTTCAGCGCTGCTGATGAGCGGGGCGAGTTCGGTACTGCCGACCACGGGCGGACCCTTGTTTTTGCCGATCAGGCGCCGCCGTTCGACGCGGACGCACCGGATTGTGCTGTGTGCGTGGAGGAGCCGGGGGAGATCATCTCGGCGGTACCGGCGATGATCGGATTTCCGCCGGAGCGGTCGCTGGTTGTGCTGGTGCTGCGGTCGGTACCGGGGCGCGGTGCCGGGGCGATCATCGATGCGGTGGTGCGGTTCGACCTGGAGCAGGACGGCGGGCGGCGCAGGTTGCGGGCGGGGATGGTGGCGCAGTGCATCCTGCAGATCTGTGCGCATGACGACGTGGCCGAGGTACTGGCGGTCGTGGTGGATGATCGGGCCGTGGAACCGGAGCGGCGCGGCTCGGAGACCGAGGAATGGTGCGGCGCCGGGCGATTCGAGGTGCTGATCGACGCGCTGGATCGGCGGCTCGCGTCGCACGATATCGATCTGGCCGGGGCTTGGGCGGTGACGGCGATCGAGCCGGAGCAGAACTGGTGGAGTTTGGTAGGCCCGGATCGGCGTGGGGCACTGCCGGATCCGGCCACCTCGGCGGTAACACTGTCCAATGTGCTCGACGGTCGGCAGATCCGCGGCTCCCGCGCGGAGTTGACGGCGCTGGTGGCGGTAGACGTCGAGGTACGCGATCAGGTGGCGGCAGTACTGGACAGTGCGCTGTCGGTCGCCCGCGATCGGTATGCGCGGGCGGTGCGGCGCGGTGACCCGAGCGACTACAGCAGGCAGGCCCTCGACTATGTGCTGTGGCAGATCGCGAACACCGAATCCGGCGTGCAACTCATGGTTCCCGAACTCGCGGAACTCGCTGCCGCGCTGCGTGACCGGGCCGTCCGCGACGCCATGTTCGCCCTCGCCGTCGGTGACCACGCCGTGGCGGCGGAAGGACTGTGGGCCGCCCTCACCCGCGCCCTGACCGGTCGCGATCGCGCCGAGGCCGCGGCGCTGCTCGGCTACAGCGCCTACGTCCGCGGCGACGGTCCCCTCGCGGGCATCGCCCTCGAAGCCGCGATGGACGCCGACCCGGACCACCCGATGGCGGCACTGCTGGAAACATCGTTGATGATCGGCATGCGTCCCGACAAACTGCGCCGCTTGGCCCGCAGCGGCTACGACACCGCCGCGGACCTGGGCGTCGACCTGGACTCACCCACCCTGTGAAATCCAGTCCGAGACCAGATTTGGTGTCGGCTGTGCACCGTCACCGAGTCCGACACACAGTGAGTCGGTCTCGTATCGGGCAACGTGATGTGGCACTCGGAAGGTACGGGATCGCGTTGCACACCAAAGGGTTGGCGAAGGTTCTACGGGAGCTGCTGCGGTCACCGATTCAACCGGGTCAATACTCCTTGGGACCAATGCTCGTTGGTGCCAATAGCGTTTGAAGTAGTCGGTCGGGCAGTGTGCCGGGTGAGGAGCGCTGCCCGGCCTAGGGCAGCGAGTAGACGGAACGCCTCACTGAGCGATCGGGTACTCCTGAATCGGTCCGGGAAGTGGCTGGGTCGATGCGCTTGCCGACAGTCCGGCGTGTGGGCGGCGACTCCTCGGTGCCAACTCAGTCTGGCAGTGGCCGGCACAGCAGGTGGAAGCTGCGCCGCCCGGTGAACATGACAGGAGGCACCTCAGCGGGCGCTGTGGGCACAGGGCTGGAGGAAACCCTGAGCCGCGAATCCGGTTGTTGCGGACGAGGTCTGGTGGAGGCGGCGCGGCGGGAGGAAGGCTGCGCCGCGCCGGTGGGCACCGAGGGGAAAACCTCAGTGGGCGCTGTGGACTCAGCAACTAGTGGCTGGAGGAAATCCGGGCTGCGAGTCCAACTGGTGCCGACGAAGTGTGGAGGGGGCGGCACGTGGAAGCCGTGCCGCCCCGGTGAACACGAAGGCAAAGGACCTTAACGGGCGCTGTGGGCGCGGGGGCCTAGGGACTGGAGGAAATCCCAGGCGTCGGAGACTATTTCGTCGAGGTCGTTGTGTTCCGGGTGCCAGCCCAGGTCGGCGATGGCTCGGGCGCTGGAGGCGATGAGGGTGGCCGGGTCGCCGGGTCGGCGAGGGGCGTCTTGGGCGGTGATGGGGAGGCCGGTGACGCGTTCGCAGGCCGAAATCACTTCGCGGACCGAGAATCCGGTGCCGCTGCCGAGGTTGTACACGCGGTGCGTGCCCGCCTCGGAGGTGGACAGGGCCAGCAGGTGGGCCTGGGCGAGGTCGCGGATGTGGATGTAGTCGCGGACCGCGGTGCCGTCGGGCGTCGGCCAGTCGGTGCCGAACACCGAGATCGCCTTGCGGTGCCCGAGCGCGACCTGCAGCACGAGCGGGATGAGATGTGTTTCCACCACCCGGTTTTCGCCGAGGCCACCGTAGGCGCCGGCGACATTGAAGTAGCGCAGGCTGGTCGCCGCCAGCCCGTGCGCGATCGAGTAGGAGGTGATGGCATGATCTATCGCGAGTTTCGACGCACCGTACGGGTTGGTCGGCCGGGTCGGCGCGTCCTCGGTGATCGGCACCTGTTCCGGCTCGCCGTATACGGCGGCGGTGGAGGAGAACACCAGCCGTGGCGTGCCCGCATGGCGCATCGCCTCGAGCAGCTCGAAGGTCTTCACCACATTGCCGTGCCAGTACTTCTCCGGCTGCTGCACCGACTCGCCAACCAGCGACTGCGCGGCGAAATGCAGGACACCGTCGAAGGTTTCGGCCGCCAGCAACGCGGTCGCGGCCTGCGCGATGTCGCCCTCGACGAAGCGGGCGGCGGACGGGACACCGTCCGCGTTGCCGGTGGACAGATCGTCGACGACAACGACCTCATGACCTTCTTCGAGCAGTATTTGCGCGCAGACGCCGCCGACGTAGCCTGCGCCACCGGTGACCAGAAGTTTCACCCGTCAGACCAGCTTCACCTGGACGGCGTGCGCCATCTCGTCGGACAGCTCGAAGCCGCCGTGCCCCGGCACGGTGATGACGACCGAACCCGGCTTGTTCTCGACCGTGACCCGCGCGTCGGGCACCACGCCCGCTTCACGCAGCTGACCGATGACTTCCGGGTCGGTCTGGATGTGCTCGGCCAGCCTGCGCACGACGACGGCGTGCACCTGACCGTGCGGCAGATCCGACAGCCGGACCAGGGTCTCCTCGGCAGCGGTCGACGGCACGATGCCCAACTCGTCCAAGCCGGGGATCGGGTTGCCGTAGGGCGAGGTGGTCGGGTGGTTGAGCACCTCCACCAGGCGCCGCTCGACGTCCTCGCTCATCACGTGTTCCCAGCGGCAGGCCTCGGCGTGCACGTTCTGCCAGTCGAGACCGATGATGTCGACGAGGAGTCGTTCGGCGAGGCGGTGCTTGCGCATCACCGCGACCGCCATGCCACGGCCCTTCTCGGTCAGCTCGAGATGCCGGTCTCCGGCGACCAGCAGCAGACCGTCGCGCTCCATTCGCGCGACAGTTTGGCTCACCGTCGGTCCACTCTGCTCGAGGCGCTCGGCGATGCGGGCACGCAGCGGCACCACGCCCTCTTCCTCGAGGTCGTAGATGGTACGGAGATACATCTCCGTGGTGTCGACCAGATCTTTCACCAGTTACCCCTTCGTCGGCACGAATTCTACCTACGCACACCGACACGGCCCTGCGCCGGACGGTGTCGCGCCGCGCAACACGCGGCAATGCGGGATTCCGGTCGGCGCACGGCCTGCCGCCGCGATCGCACTTATCTGTATTTCTACTGCATAGCAACGTTCGACGGGGTCCGTACCTTCCCGCGTAGCGTTGCGGCCATGGCCACTGCACCGCGCAGCGAACACCCGGCGCCACCAGGCGAACAACGCAGCCGGGGAACCGTCGTTTGGACCGACCGTTTTCTCGACTACGCCTGGACCCCGGAGCACCCGATGAAACCGGCGCGCTTGAAGTTCACCATGGCGCTGGCCGAAAGTCTCGGATTACTCGACGGTGTCGAACTATTGGCGCCCGCTGCGGCCGATCGGGCCGACCTGCTGCGCATCCACACTGCCGCCTACATCGACGCCGTCGAGCACGCCGAGCCACCGGCCGGATCGCCGCAGGCGCCGCCGTATGGGCTGGGGTCGCCGGACAATCCGGTGTTTCCGGGGATGCATCAGGCGGCGTCGGTAATCGTCGGCGGCACCTTGGCCGCGGCCAGGGAAATCGCCGAGGGCCGGACCCGGCGGGCGGTGAGCATCGGCGGTGGCATGCATCACGCGATGGCGGACTCGGCGGCCGGGTTCTGTGTGTACAACGATGCGGCCGTGGCCATCTCCTGGTTGTTGGACAACGGCTTCGACCGCATCGCCTATCTCGACGTCGACGTGCACCACGGTGACGGTGTGCAGCGGGCGTTCTACGCCGACCCGCGCGTGCTCACCGTCTCGCTGCATCAGCATCCGGCGACGCTCTGGCCGAACACCGGCTGGCCGGAGGAGACGGGCATGGGTGCCGCCGAGGGCACCGCGATCAACCTGCCTTTACTACCCGGCACCCGAGACGCGCAGTGGCTGCGCGGTTTTCACGCGGTGGTGCCCGGTGCGCTTGCGGCCTTCCGCCCGCAGATCGTGGTCAGCCAGTGCGGGGTGGATACCCATCGCGAGGATCCGCTGGCCGATCTGGAACTCACGGTGGACGGCCAGCGTGCCGCCTTCCGCGCGATGCGTGATTTGGCCGACGAACACGCCGAGGGACGCTGGCTCGCCGTCGGCGGCGGCGGGTACGGGCTGGTCCGGGTGGTGCCGCGCGCTTGGACGCACCTGCTCGCCACCGCGCTGGACCGCACCATCGCGCCGGAGACCGCGATCCCGCAGGAGTGGATCGATCGAGTCCACGCGGAGGCGCCGCGGGTGGATCCACCGCGCGCCATGGGTGACGGCGGTGACATCGCCTACCGCCCGTGGGATGGGCCGGGCGGCACGGGGGAGACTGGTGACCCGCGCGTAGACCGCGCCCAACGCGCCGTAGACACTGCTGTGCTGGCCACCCGCCGAGCGACTTTCGGATTGCTCGGCCTGGACCCGGAGGACCCTCGTGACTGACCCCGTAGACACTCCGGACACGCCTGCCGTTCCACCGCCCCCGCCGCAGCACTGGTTCGCCGACATCCTGGCCTCCGACGGTGGCGTGGTCCGGCTGCGGCCGATCACCCCCGACGACGCGGAGGCGCTGCAAGAGTTCCACGCGGCGCTGTCGGACCGCACCAGGTATCTGCGCTATTTCGGTCCGTACCCGCGGATTTCGCCGAAGGACCTGTATCGGACCACCCACGTCGACTATCACGACCGGGTCGGCCTGGTGCTGGTGCTCGGCACGGCGATCATCGCGGTGGGCCGCTATGAGGGGCTCGACCGGGTCGGCCGGCGGTCCGCGGAGGTCGCGTTCGTGGTGGCCGACGGGCATCAGGGGCGCGGACTCGGCTCGATTCTGCTGGAGCACTTGGCCGGCGCCGCCGCCGAGAACAAGATCGAGACCTTCGTCGCCGAGGTACTCGCCGAGAACACCACCATGGTGACGGTCTTCCGGGACGCGGGCTACCAGGTCGAGCGCAGCCGGGACGGTTCGGTGCTGCACCTGGAATTCGCCATCGACCCATCCGAAGCGCTGCTCTCCGTACGGGATTCCCGTGAGCGTGCCTCCGAGGCGCGCAGCGTGGGCAATCTGCTCGCCCCGCGATCGGTGGCGGTGATCGGTGCGACGCCCAGCGCGGGCCGGGTGGGCGGCGCGGTGCTGAACAACCTGTTGTCGGGGGTGTTCCAGGGGCCGGTGTTCCCGGTGAATCCGAATCGGCACTCGGTGCGCGGGGTGCGTGCCTATGCGACGGTGCGCGAGATCCCCGACGAGGTCGACCTCGCGGTGGTCGCGGTGCCGCCGGAGGCGATCGGTTCGGTGCTCGACGACTGTATGGCCAAGGGCGTCAAGGGACTTGTCGTGCTCACCGCTGGATTCGACACGACCGGCGTCGGCGGCGGGACGGCCGAACGCGAATTGGTCGCGGCCGCCCGGGGGCACGGGATGCGGGTGGTCGGGCCCAGCGCGCTCGGTATCGCGAACACCGATCCGGCGGTAGCACTCAACGCGACGCTGGCATCGGTGCTGCCCGGACGCGGACGGATCGGCTTCTTCTGCCAGTCCGGACCGCTGGGTGCGGCGATCCTCGGGGAGGCCGCGGCACGGAATCTAGGACTGTCGACATTCGTCTCGGCGGGTGACCGCGCCGACGTGTCCGGCAACGACCTGCTCCAGTACTGGGACACCGACCCGGACACCGACGTCGTACTGCTCTATCTGGAGAGCTTCGGTAACCCGCGCAAGTTCTCCCGGATCGCGCGCCGGGTGGCCAGGACCAAGCCGATCGTCGCGGTGAGCAGCGGCCGCCACGCGGCCCAGCCCGCGGGCGATATGGATCGCTCCATCGTCCGAGACCTCTTCGCGCAGGCGGGAATTGTGCAGGTCGACTCGATCTCGGAGCTGTTCGACTGCGCCGCGCTGCTCGGCTATCAGCCGCTGCCCGGCGGTTCCCGGTTGGCAGTGGTCGGCAACAGCGCTGCCCTGAACTGGTTGGCCATCGATGCGGCACAGAGTGAGGGGCTCGAGGTCGGTGATCCGGTGAATCTAGGACCGCAGGCGACCCCTGGTGCGTACCTCGATGCCACGGTCGCGGCCCTGCGTTCGGACGACATCGACTCGGTGCTGGTGGTTTTCGCGCCGCCGGTGCCGCTGCCGATGGCCGGTTTCGCCGACGCCATTCGCGCCGCCGCGACCGAGGTCCCCAACTCTGGCAAACCGATCCTGACCACCTTCGTTGCCGAACAAGGCATTCCGAATCTGCTGTCGGTCCGCGGTGTGGGCGCGTCGGCGGTGCGTGGCTCGATTCCCTCGTATCCCGACCCGGAGCGGGCCGCGCGAGCGCTGGCTCGGGTCCGGCGCTACGCGGAATGGCGAACCAAGCCGGTGTCACAGGTGTTGCGGCCCAACGGGATCGACACCGAACGCGCGAGGCGGCTGGTGGCGCAGTGGATGGCCGAATCGGGCGGGCGTCGGCTGACCGACCTGGAAACCGTCGAACTGCTCGACTGCTACGGCATTTCGGTGGTCGAGTTCCGTGCGGTGCGCAACGCCGACGAGGCGGTCGCCGCGGCCGAGGAACTCGGCTACCCGGTGGCGGCGAAGGCGACCGGCGAAATGTGGCGCCGCCGACCGGATCTCACCGGCGTTCGCCTGGACCTGTGGCGCCCCGAAGCGGTCCGCCAGGGCTACGCCGACCTCGCCGAGCTGTGTGGCGACCCGGTCCTGCACATCCAGAAGATGGCCACCAAGGGCGTCGGCTGCGTCCTCCGCGTCCAAGACGACCCGTCATTCGGCTCGGTCATCGAATTCGGCCTCTCCGGCCTGATCATCGAACTCCTCGGCGACCGCGCCTACCGAGCCCTACCTCTCACCGCCGACGAAGCGACCGCCCTCATCGACGCCCCCCGCGCCGCCCCCTTGCTCTCCGGCACCCCGGCCAGCCCACGCGTCGACAAAGCGGCCCTAGCCGAACTGGCCCAACGCATCTCAGCCCTCTTCGACGACCTCCCCGAAATGCGGGAACTCGCCTTCGACCCAGTACTAGCCTCCACCAACTCAGCCGAAATCCTGTACGCACGAGGACGAATCGGCCCCGAACCAAGCCGCTTCGACACCGGCCCACGCCGACTCGGCTGACCTGGGGCAGGGATGTGAGCTCGAAGTCGCGTTCACCGGTGGTCTACCGAAGGGCTGGTGCTGTGCATCGCGATCGATCAGCGGTTCCGAAAGTGTTGGCTCACTCGATGTCTCGATGAGCTGACGCCAACGAGGGGTGGCCCTCGGGTGAGGGCGGATTCACGCCGACCGGCTCGCGACTCCAGGAAGGGGTGGAGTGCGGCACCGGCCGGCGTTGGCAGGTGACCCCGAGGATCACCAGGTTGGACACCGGACTCGGGGGCAGTCCGGCGTCGTGGGGTGTGCCGGGGTGGGCACGGGCTTTTGGATCAGCTGGCGTAGGCGCGGAGGCGGTCGGCGCGCTCGCCCTTGCGCAGCTTCGACATGACCTCGCGCTCGATCTGACGGACGCGCTCGCGGGAGAGCCCGAAGAGCTTGCCGATCTGGTCGAGGGTGCGGGGCTGGCCGTCGTCGAGACCGAAGCGCAGGCGGATGACCTGCTGTTCGCGCTCGTCGAGGGTGGCCAGGACGCTGCGGACGTCGTGGTGCAGCAGTCCGGCGATCACCGCGGACTCGGCCGAGGTGGCCTCGGAGTCTTCGATGAAGTCGCCGAGCGGGGCCTCTTCGTCGTTGCCTACCGGCATGTCCAGGCTTACCGGGTCGCGGCTGTGATCGAGCAGATCGGAGATCTTCTCGACCGGGATGCCGGACTCGTTGGCCAGTTCCGCGTCGGTGGCTTCGCGGCCGAGCTGCTGGTGCAGTTCGCGCTTGATCCTGGCCAGCTTGTTCACCTGTTCGACCAGGTGGACGGGCAGCCGGATGGTGCGACTCTGGTCCGCCATGCCGCGCGTGATGGCCTGACGGATCCACCAGGTGGCGTACGTGGAGAACTTGAAGCCCTTGGCGTAGTCGAACTTCTCCATCGCGCGGATCAGACCCAGGTTGCCTTCCTGGATGAGGTCGAGCAGCGGCATGCCGCGACCGGTGTAGCGCTTGGCGAGCGAGACAACGAGGCGGAGGTTGGCTTCCAGCAGGTGCGACCGCGCGGCTTGACCCTCGCGGACGATTTGCGCCAGATCGCGCTTGCGGGTGGCCGACAAGCGTTTGCCGGTCTCCAACAGGTTCTGGGCGTAGAGGCCCGCCTCGATACGCTTGGCCAGCTCGACCTCGTCGGCGGCCGTGAGCAGCGCGGTACGGCCGATTCCGTTCAGGTACACGCGTACCAAATCGGCTGCGGGGCTCTGGGCGTCGAGGTCCTGATCGCTGATGCGCACACGAGTGGTGGCGGGGCTTGTCATGACTTGCCTCCTGTCGGTGGTGTCTCACTCCGAACAACGGACCCGACAGAGAGAAAGTTCCCCGTCTCGGCTCAGATAAACCGCTCTGACGTGCGGTTTTCATCACTCTCGTCTGAGAAGTTCCTGAGAAGGTCTCAGCCGTGGAACGCGCCTGTTGTCCGGTGCCTGCACCGACCTACCCGCGATCGCCGGAATTACACGGGCCGCACCAGTCCGTGGCGGACCAATCCGGCCACCACGGACAACGCGTCGGCCGCGAACTCCGTGGTCACCTCGTCAGATCCGTGGGCAACCGCCAGCAGTTCGATCAGCTCATATAACGGGAGGCCGTCGGCGCGCATTCCCGCGAGCAGGGAGATGGTTGTCTCGTCCACCTCGTGCTGCCAGCGGGGTCCGTCGCCGCGGTGCACGCGTGCCACCTGCGGGGCCCAGCCGTCCGGCCCCGGCAGCGCGACGCGTTCCAGCGCGGTGGCCGGGTCTACTACGAAACGTGAAGTCCAGGCGAGTTTTTCGTCGCCCGCGACGGCGCGCAACCAGGCCGAACGCTCGAAATAGCGGGTGGCCTCGTCGCCGAGCGGATCGTCGAAACCGTGGGTGAGGTCCTCGGCGAGCAGTTCGGTCGGGCCGTCGATGGCGCGCAGATAGACGAAGCCGAAGCCGATGCCCTCGACGTCGGCCGCGGTGAAGGCGTCGAGCCATTGTTCGGCGCGCGCCTGTGCGGCCGGGTCGCGCGGGTCGAGACCCGCGTCACGCAACCAGGTTCCGACGTAGAGGGCAGGGTCGGCGACATCGCGCTGCACCACCCAGGCGTCGACACCATGCGCGGGCAGCCAGGACGACACCCGATGCCGCCACTCTTCGCCGTCCACATGCACCCAGGCCGCCAGCATCGCGGCGGTGCCACCAGGGGCCAGCAGATCCGCTGCCTGTCCGATGACCAATTCGCTGGCGCCGTCGAGGGCGAGCCCGGAATCGCGGTAGGTGTGTTCGATCCTGGCCGGGCCGACGACGAACGGCGGATTGGCCACCACCTGATCGAAGCGACGCCCCGCGACCGGCTCGAACCAGGAGCCTTCGACGAGTTCGATGTCGAGCTCGTTGAGTGCGGCGGTCGCTTCGGCCAGCCACAGCGCGCGGGGGTTGACGTCGGTAGCAGTGACCCGATCGGCGTAGGAAGCCGCGTGGACGGCTTGCACACCGCAGCCGGTGCCCAGATCGAGCACCGACCCGACCTTGCGGGTCGGTGTGGCGCGCAGCAGCGACAGGGAGGCATGGCCGACGCCGAGCACGTGCTCTTCGGTGAGGGTGCGCCGCCGCATCGAGTCGTCGAGATCGGACAGGATCCAGCGAGTGCCGGCTCCGGCATCGAGGGGACGGAGATCGAGGGCCGCACGGACGTCGTCCCCCTCCCGGACGAGCAGCCCCGCCGCGATCGCCCGCTCGACATCCACCGGCGCGAGCGCGGCGGCGACGTCGCGCTCCGGCAGCGGATCCCCGAGCAGCAGCAACCGAATCAGCGTCCCCAGCTCGCCCGCGTGCCGCGCGGCCCGCCGCACCGGCACCGGCTCCGACCGCCCCAACGCCGCGTGCACGTCGTCCCCGAGCACCTCCAGCAGCGTGTCGGCGTCATACCCGGCCCGAGTCAGCGCCGCCCGCAGATCCGGGCACAGCGCGGTGAGCAAAGATCCAGTAGTCGTAGATCGATGAGTAGGCACACCGGTACTTTGCCACCGCCCCCCGCACCCGCAGGCCGCGGCAAGCCATTGAGCCCCCCGACCATCCAGCCGCCCCAACTAGCTACTGCCGAAGATCAATTAGCAAGCAGCCGCCACGCCGACACCAAAATCCGCACCGACTCCCTGAATCCGCCCGACTCTAGGGCCCTATTCCGAGTGCGGCTCCCGAGTAAGAGTGCGGCTCCCGAATGAGGGTGCGGATTTGTGGCGATACCGGTCTGGGGGCGTCGCGGCCAGATGGCCAGGTCAGACGCCTTGAGGGTCGCGGGCTGTGATGCAGTAGATGGAGTCGGCGGGGTCGGTCATTACGATCCAGTGGTCGAAGCGTTCTAGGACTGTGGCGCCTAGGGTTTCGTGCCAAGCGGCGGTGGCCTCGATGTCGGAGGACGACAGATCGATGTGCGCGCTGGTGGGGCGGTCTTCGTTGAGGCGCTGCAGCAGGAACTGGATGGGCAGGGGTTCGAAGGCGCGCAGGCGGGCGAATTCGGGGAGCCTGCCTTGCTGGAAGTTCCAGCCGGTCAACGACTTCCAGAACTCGGTCTCGGTGGCGTGGTCGGCGGGGCCGATGTCGAGGCACACCTGGTCGAGGCGGCTGAGGGTGCCGTCGGGGGCGGTCACAGCGGGGGCCGGGGTGCTGGTGGCGCGGCCGCTCGGTGTGAGACAGAAGGTTTGGCCGCCGGGGGAGCGTAGGACCGCGTAGTCGGGATGGTTCGCGACGAGTTCGGCGCCGAGGTCGAGCGCGGTGCGCACGGCGGAGGGGATGTGGTCGACGTCGAGGTCTAGATGCACGCCGCCGAGGCCGGTGACCGCCTGCATCTTCACGCTCGCCGCCGCGAAGAGCGCGGGATCGGGGAGCAGCGTGAGGAATTCGTCGTGGTCGCCTCGGCGCGCCGAGAGCTCGGCGCCGGTGACTGTGGACCAGAACTTCGCGCAGTCGTCGAATCGCTGGGCGGGGCGGTCCAGGAAGGCCCAGATCCACCGAATCATGTTCACTCCTGTCTAGTGCCTCGAGACACGATAGGGAACGGCGCGCGCGGTGTCGAGCACGTTTGGCGTGTCGCCCGCACTGGCACGATCTTGGTGCTTTGTGGCGTTCCGGCCACTCGTTGGGTGGGTGGGTGGTTTTCCGGCACGCTCAGCGGGTGACCGAACTGCAGACGCCGCCCGCCGTACCGGCGAACGACACCGTCCACCGGCCCCGTCCGCATCCCGCGTGGATCGTCGCGGGCGTCGGATTCATCGCGTTGCTCGGTGCCGCCGCGTTCCGGTCGGTGCCGAGCGTGCTGATGGATCCGTTGCACGAGGAGTTCGGCTGGTCGCACGGCACGATCGGTGCGGCGGTATCGCTGAATCTGCTGCTGTACGGGCTGATTTCGCCGTTCGCCGCGGCGCTGATGGATCGGTTCGGCATCCGCAAGGTGGTGTCGGGTGCGCTGGTGCTCGTCGCGGCGGGGGCCGGGCTGACGGTGTTCATGACCCAGCCGTGGCAGCTGATGCTGACCTGGGGGCTGCTGGTCGGCGTCGGGGTGGGGTCGATGTCGATGCCGTTCGTGGCGACTATCACCGGCCGCTGGTTCGTGCGGCAGCGCGGACTGGTCACCGGGGTGCTCACGGCGGCGGGTGCGACCGGTCAGCTGGTCTTCTTGCCGCTGGTATCGATGCTGGCGCACGAGCACGGCTGGCGGCTGCCGTCGGTGATCGTCGCCGGGACCGCGCTGGCCGTGGTGCCGCTGGTGCTGCTGTTCATCAGGGATTTTCCGAGCGATGTCGGCGTCACCGCCTACGGTGCGGAACCGGGCAGCATGGTCGGTGTCCGGACACCCGCGACGGTCGGCGCGACGCGAGCGCTCACCGTACTGGCCAAGATCGCGCGTACGCCCGGATTCTGGCTGCTGGCAGGCGGATTCGCGGTGTGCGGCGCGTCGACCAACGGCCTGGTCGGTACCCACTTCGTCAGCGCCGCGCACGATCACGGCATGCCGCCGACCGCCGCCGCGAGCCTGCTGGCCGTTGTCGGCATCTTCGATGTGGCGGGCACCATCGCGTCCGGCTGGTTGACCGACCGCGTCGACCCGCGCTACCTGCTGGTCGGCTACTACATTCTGCGCGGCTTGTCGCTGCTGATCCTGCCGTCGTTGTTAGGCCCGCACACCCAGCCCAGCCTGTGGGTGTTCATCATCTTCTACGGCCTGGACTGGGTCGCGACCGTCCCGCCCACCGTCACGCTCTGCCGCGAACTGTTCGGCAACGACGGCCCCGTCGCGTTCGGCTGGGTATTCGCCTCCCACCAGATCGGCTCCGCCATCGCCGCCACCGGCGCGGGCGTCATCCGTGATGTCCAGGGAAGCTACAACCTGGCTTGGTATCTGGCCGGGGGCCTATGCGCTACCGCCGCCGTCATGTCCGCCTTCATCCGCCGCAAGGCCTGACGCTCGAGCGGCCCACCTCCGCGCCGTTCGCTATGACGGGACACGGTGGCGGTGTACTCGGCCGATGGGTTTCGCCTCCCACTGGATCGGCTCCGCCACCGCCACCGGCGTCATCCGCGATGTCCAAAGCAGCTACAACCTGGCCTGGTACTTGGCCGGCGGCCTATGCGATACCGCCGCCTTCATCCGCCGCAATGTCTGACGCTTGAACGGCCCATCTCCGAGCCGCCCGCTTCGAACGGGACACGATGGTAGTCGGCCGATGTCCTGTTGGTGTTGTGCGCGGAGTGGGACAGGTTCAGGTGCCGCGCGACGACGTCCCGTTCGCCGACGCCGTAGTGAGCGCCCGCTAGATCCGCTCGGCCCAGCGCGTAACCGATGCCGAGGGAATCGTCAGCCGTCGATGGATTTGTGCGAGCGAGCCTCGATGGCCGTGCGGCGTTCGTCCCAGCGACTCGGTTCGTCTTTGCGACGCGGTGGCCGATCGTTGGCGATGAGGACGGCGATCCAGGGCAGCGGGATCGAGGCCGCGATGATGAGGATGGCCAGCAGGGCGCTGTTGAAGGTGCTGTAGGCGATGGCGGCCAGCACCAGGCAGGGGATGCGGAACGCCATGATGATGGTGTACCGGCGGACCCGGGAGCGGTGTTGATCTTCCAGGGACGGTTGGGCCTCGGTGATCAGCACCGGATGCTTGTCGTCGGTGCCGGGAAAGTACCCGGCGGAGCCAGGGGAAGCTGTCGGCAGCGTCACGTCCGGGCGCTCACCACCGTCGATGTCGTCGGCGTTGGGAGAGTCGCCGTGCTGCTGCATAACTCTGAGTCTTCCACTGTCGGAGCAACAGCGCACACAGCGTGGTCAGGCGGACACCGGACCGTGATCAGTCATCCCATCTTGGAATGCGGCATCATGGAACCCGTGAGCACCGACACCATGGTTCGCCCCGATTCGACCACCGACGAGTCGACGAGCGACGACACCCCCAAAGTCTTCCACTACGTCAAGAAGGACCGGATCGCGGAGAGCGCCGTCATGGGCACCCATGTCGTCGCTTTGTGCGGTGAGGTCTTTCCGGTGACGCGGTCGGCCAAGCCCGGTTCGCCGGTCTGCCCGGACTGCAAGAAGGTCTACGACGGGCTGAAAAAGGGCGACTGAGGCTGTGCGGGCGGTGTCTGCGATGGCGCCGCGCGCGGCTGATCGGGTGCGTCGACAGGTGACGGCGGAGGCTTCTCCGCCGTCTCGGTGGTTTCTGTCGCCGAGTCGTTCTTGTCCGACGAGTCCCCGGTCAGCTGGTTGGTGAGCCACTCCTTCATCTGTTCCATCCGGGTCGCCCGGGCGGGCCAGAACTCCTGTACGGCGGCGTTGAACTCCGCGCCGAGGATCACCGCGAACCCGAGGAAGTACGTGAACAGCAGAAACGCGATCGGTGTCGCCAGTGCGCCGTAACTGACGCCGGTCTTGGTCACCCACGCCAGATACCGCCGCAGCACTTCGCTGGCCGCGATGAAGAACACCGCCGCGACCAACGCCCCGCCGAACAGCCGATGCCAGGGCAGCGACGTGTGCAACGCCAGTTTGTACAGCGTGGTCAGCACGATGATCAGCAGCAGCCCGACGCCGGGGTAGTAGAAGAAATCCAGCAGCTGCAGCCCGGTCACCCGCCACGGCTCGGGCAGCACCCGGCCGATCAGCGTGGGCCCGAGCGCCACCAGCGGCAGGATGAACACCGAGGCCACCAGGAACGCCACGTACAGCAGCAGCGCGAAAATGCGCTGCCACACCGGATGTCGCAGGTCCTGCTGATCGTGTGCCTCGACGATCGAGTCGACGAATGTCGCCATCGCCGACGACCCGGCCCACAGCGACAGCACGAAACCCACCGAAACGACCGCGCCGCGGCCCTTCCCGAGCACGTCCTTGACGGTCGGCTCGATCAGATCCGTCACCACGCTGGAGCTGAACAGGTCCCGGCTGAACGAAATGATCTTGGATTCCACGATCTGCACGGTGTCCGGCCCGAACCAGGTGCCCACATAACCGAGGCTGCCGAGCACCCCGAGCAGCAGCGGCGCCAGCGACAGCGTCTGCCAGAACGCGGCGGCCGCGGACTTGGCGAAGATCGAGTCGTTCCAGGCCTTCACCGCGACCCGCACCACGAGCTTGGTGGTGTTTCTCCGGGCGCGCCGCAGCCGGATGGTCCATCGCTGACCGACGGTGAGCTCACGCGCGGCGATACCGCCGCTGAGCGAGGGTATGTCGGTCCGCAGCGGCTCGCTCGGCAGGGCGTTTTCGTCGGTCATCGTGACTACAGCATCGCGCACCCGGCGTCCCCGCACCGGATTCCGGGGGCGACGTGTCGTCGGGCAATCGGTGAACTCCGGCGTGTCGGTAGTTGAACATGTGATGCCTATCGCCGATGCCGCGTCGGTTTAGCAACACGCCGTGCCGGGCCAGTAGGGTCGAGTGCGTGACTGGGTCGGGTGGCGCCGCTGTGGCGGGAAAAGCGGAGACACCGGGCGATTCGGTTAGACCCGATGCGTCGGGGACGCCGAACAGCTCCGGTACATCGAGCGGCGGTTCGCTGCGTGCCTGGCAGCGCCGGGCCTTGACCAAGTACCTGGCGTCCAAGCCACGCGATTTTCTCGCGGTCGCGACGCCGGGCGCCGGCAAGACCACGTTCGCGCTGCGGGTGGCCGCCGAACTGCTGGCCGATCGGACCGTCGATCAGATCACCGTCGTCGCGCCGACCGAACACCTCAAGCACCAGTGGGCACAGTCCGCGGCCCGCGCCGGGATCCAGCTGGATTCGCGGTTCTCCAACGCGACCGGCGGCACCTCCGGTGACTATCACGGTGTCGTCGTCACCTATGCCCAGGTCGCGTCGCATCCGTCCCGGCACCGGGTGCGCACCGAAAACCGCAGGACCCTGGTGATTCTCGACGAGATCCACCACGCGGGCGACGCGAAGAGCTGGGGTGAGGCGACCGCCGAGGCGTTCGGCGACGCGACCCGCAGGCTCGCGCTCACCGGAACCCCCTTCCGCAGTGACGACAGTCAGATCCCGTTCATCACCTACGAACCCGACGAGTCGGGCTTCCCACGATCGCGCGCCGATCATGCCTACGGCTACTCCGAGGCCCTCGCCGACGGCGTGGTCCGGCCCGTGGTGTTCCTCGCCTACTCCGGCGAGGCGCACTGGCGCGACAGCGCGGGCGACGAGCACACCGCGCGCCTCGGCGAGCCGCTCAACCCCGAACAGACCGCTCGCGCCTGGCGCACCGCGCTCGACCCGGCGGGTGACTGGATCTCGGCCGTGTTGCGCGCCGCCGACATGCGGTTGCGTCAGTTGCGCAGCACGGGCATGCCCGACGCGGGCGGCCTGGTGATCGCCACCGACCAGGATCGCGCCCGCGACTACGCCGAACTGCTGGAACACATTTCGGGCACGAAGCCCGCGCTGGTGTTATCCGACGAACCGACCTCCTCGGATCGGATCGCGCAGTTCGGCGCGAGCACCGAGCCGTGGATGGTGGCGGTGCGCATGGTGTCGGAGGGCGTCGACGTGCCGCGCCTGGCGGTCGGCGTGTACGCGACCAGTGCTTCGACGCCGCTGTACTTCGCGCAGGCGATCGGCCGGTTCGTGCGTGCCCGCAAGCCCGGCGAGACCGCGAGCGTGTTCCTACCCTCGGTGCCGGTGCTGCTGGATCTGGCCGCGCAGCTGGAATTGCAGCGCGACCACGTGATCGGCAAGCCGCACCGGGAGAAGGACGGGCTCGACGACGAGCTGCTGATCGACGCGAACAAGCAGCAGGACGAGCCGGGTGAGGATGAGAAGTCCTTCGTCGCGCTGGCCGCCGACGCCGAGCTCGATCAGGTGATCTACGACGGATCCTCCTTCGGCACCGCCACTTTCGCGGGCAGCGACGAGGAGGCGGACTATCTCGGCATCCCCGGCCTGCTCGACGCCGACCAGATGCGGGCGCTGCTGCGTGAGCGGCAGACCAAGCAGATCGCCGACCGCGGCGACGCGGCCGCCGCGCCCGATCCAGGCCCGCAGGTCGCGAGCGCGGCCGAAAGGGTCGCCACCGCTGACCGATTGGGTGAGTTGCGGCGTGAGCTCAACAGCTTGGTCGCCATGCATCACCATCGAACCAGTAAGCCGCACGGTGTGATTCACGGCGAGCTGCGCCGCGAATGTGGTGGCCCGCCAACGGCGTTGGCGTCGGCCGATCAACTGGTGGAGCGGATCGCGGCGCTGCGCCGCATGTAGGTCGCGAAGTCACCCCCCCAGGGGGATGTCGTGGCGCGCAACACAACCGCTGTCTACTGGCTGCGCAGCTCGGTATGTCGCCAGGCGCAGATCAGGGCTGGGCGGCGGACGCCGGCCAGGCCGCCATCGCGCAGTCGATCGACTGTGTCAAATCTGCCAGCGAGGCTCCGTCGCGGGCTTGGATCGACAACCCGTACAGCACCGTCGTGTAGAAGTGGGCCAGTCCGGGGGTGTTGGTCGTTGCGGGTAGATCGCCTTCTGTGACACCGCGATCCAGTCGGCGGCGGATGTCTTCTGTTGTCTCCCTGCGCCTTTCGACCAGGAAATCGCGGATGCTCGCGCTGCGTGTGGTGTAGGTCGCGCCTGCCAGGACGACCATGCAGCCGTGTGGTTTGTCCTCGACGGTGTAGGCGATCGCGTTGTCGCGCAACATCGCGTCGATCGCGGCGCGCGCCGTCGGCTCCTCGCGCAACGCCCGCGCGGTGTGCCCGCCGTCGGTCTGCCCGTACAGGCTGACGGCCGCCCGGAACAGTGCCTCTTTGCCGCCGAACGCGGCGTACAGGCTGGGGGAGTTGATGCCCATCGCGGCGGTGAGGTCGCTCATCGAGGAGCCCTCATAGCCGTGCTCCCAGAACACCTCCATGGCGCGGCGCAACGCGTCGGTGCGATCGAAGGCACGCGGTCGTCCCCGTTCGGCCATGGCCGTTCCTTTCTGTGTCGATCGTTAAATATACCCCTTGACGCCAGCGGGTGCGCTGCGCTTAGCTATTTATGTATTGATCGACACAGAATTTGGAGGAGGAGCCATGTCGGGTCTCACGGGCAAGGTGGCATTGGTGACCGGCGGCAGCCGAGGGATCGGCGCGGCGATCGCCAGGAAGCTGGCCGCCGACGGCGCGGACGTCGCGATCACCTATCAGAGCGCCGAGGTGCAAGCGAAATCCGTTGTCGCGGAGATCGAATCGCTCGGGCGCCGAGCGGTGGCGATCCAGGCGGACAGCGCCGACGCCGGGGCCGTGGTGCGCGCGGTGAACCAGGCCGCGGCCGACCTGGGCCGGCTGGACATCCTGGTCAACAACGCGGGCATCTTCCCGGCCAAGCCGTTCGAAGAGTTCACCGTCGAGGAGATCGACCGCGCACTGAACATCCACGCGCGGGCCGCGTTCGTCGGTGCGCAGGCGGCCGTGGCGCACATGACCGGCGGCGGCCGGATCGTCAGCGTCGGCAGCAATCTGACCGAGCACACCTCCTTCGGCGGCCTCTCGCTCTACAACCTGAGCAAGTCGGCGCTGAACGGATTCACCAAGGCGCTGGCCCGCGAACTCGGCCCCCGCGAGATCACGGTGAACCTGCTGCAGCCGGGATCCACGGTGACAGATATGAACCCGCTCGACGGCGGGCACTACGATCTCCAGGTAGGCCTGACCGCACTCGGCCACTTCGCGAAGCCCGAGGACATGGCCGCGATGGTCGCCTTCCTCGCCGGCGAGACCGGCCGCAACATCACCGGCGCGATCTTCACCGTCGACGGCGGCACGAACGCTTAGTTACCCGGCGAAGTATTTGCCGGGGGAGACGCCGACGGCGCGCCGGAATGCGGCGACGTAGGCGCTGGGGGTGGCGTAGCCGACTCGGCCCGCGATGCGGGCGATCGGGAGACCGGCCGCCAGATGCGGGAGGGAGGCGGTGAGGCGGATCTGGGTTCGCCACTGGCCGAAGCTGATTCCGGTTTCCGCCAGGAAGAGGCGGGCCAGCGTGCGGGGGCTGGTGGCTACGGCGGTGGCGAACTCGGAGAGGGTGCGGGGGTCGGCGGGGTCGGCGGTGAGGTCGTCGGCGACCTGCTTGGCGCGGGGGTCGGTGGGGGAGTGGGCGCCGATGGGTATCACGTCGACCGGTTCGACCAGGTCGAAGACGACGGACTCGGCGCGTTCCCGGCGCTCGACGGTGGTGCCGGGGGCGCCGAGGTGGTGGAAGAGTTCGTGCAGCAATCGGGTGACGCGCATCATCGTCGGCGCGGTGAACGTGACCGGGCACCGCTCGGGTTCGACGTAGATGCCGCGCATGTCGGCGCCGTCGGCGGTACCGGTCCGGTGCGGGGTGCCGCCGGGAATCCACAGGGCACGGGTCGGCGGCAGCACCCAGCGGTTGTCGCCGACCTCGACGGCGATGACTCCCCGTGCGGCCCAAGCGATCTGGTGGTGCGGGTGCTCGTGGGTGTCGAACCAGTATCCAGCGGGCAGCACCCCGGCACCGAGCACCATCGCGGTGGAACCGGGCGGGTCGGGCTGGATGGACGGATGGCCGTTTCGCGACACAATGTGTCACCGTAGCTCGTCGCGGTCACCGCTGTCCGCTCCTAGCGTTGTCGGCATGGCGATGAACCTCTTCCACCGATTCTGCTGCCGCTCCGCGATGTGGGAACGGACCAGCGCGACGAAGATCGTGCCGTGGGCGCTGTCCGGCCTCGACCTCGGCGGCTCCGCCCTCGAGATCGGCCCCGGCTACGGCGCGAATGTCCGCGCGTTGCTCGACCGCACCGGCACCCTCACCGGCGTCGAGATCGATCCCGACCTGACCGCGCGATTGCGCGCCCGGCACGGATCGGTGATGACGGTGATACAGGGCGACGGCACCGACATGCCTTTCCCGGTAAAGGAATTCGACTCGGTCGTGTGCTTCACGATGCTGCACCACGTACCGACCCCCGCCCAGCAGGACGCACTGTTCGCCGAAGCGCTGCGCGTCCTGCGCCCCCGCGGCGTCTTCGCGGGCAGCGACGGCCTCGACACCCGCCTCTTCCGCCTCATGCACATCGGCGACACCTGCGTCCCCGTCCCACCACAAACCGCCGCCGCCCGCCTGTCCCGCCTCGGCTTCACCGACATCGAAATCGAAACCGCCGCAACCAGCTTCCGCTTCCGCGCCCGCCGCCCCGACTGACGCCAGATCCACAGAGTGTCCGCACGTCCCATAGGGCGTGTTCGCTCCTGTGGAAGGTGTACGGGCTCTGTGGATCTGGGTAGGTGAGATCAGGCGGGCGCCAGGTCTCCGAAGTAGGTGGCGGGGGCGAAGGTGTTGATGGGTACCCACCGTGGCGCTTCGACGGGGGTGGGTGAATCATCTTCTGCCGCTTGGAAGTACCCCTGCACCTCTAGGGCGAGGCGCGGGTTTTCGTCCACTCGCCGGGCCATGTCGTAGAAGGTGGCCAGGATATGTAGGCAGCGGGCCGTGCGTGCCTTGCATGAGCAGTCGGTGCCAGCCAGCACCGGCGCGACGGTGAGGCCGGCGGCGAGCACCGCTCGGTGCATGTCGTCGGTGAGCACGGTGGTGTCGGGGATGATCGCACCGATCGCGGTGATCGTGGCGCGGGGCAGTGGCGTCACCTCCAGGTGGATTACCGATGCCTCGCTGCCGCGGTGGATGGTGGCGCGCACGATGCGGCCGTCGGTGGTGGCCTGGACGCCGTAGTTGCGCGCGATGGAGCGCGCGCGGGGGAGTAGTGGTTCGGGGCGGGTCTGGCGGATCGGTTCGGCAAGGCGAACCCAGTCCATGCCCCATGTGGTGTAGCCGAATTCGTTGTCCGCCATCAGTTCGCCCTCCCGTCGCCCGACCGCCACCCCTCACCGAATCGCTGCGCGATGCAGCTTCTTCGGCGGCGCAGGACCTCGACGAGTTGGTCGTCATCGAGGCGGGCGAGTGCGGCGATGCCCGCCGAGTCGCCGAGGTCGGAGAGCGCGGACTTGCGGTCGTGCATGCGCGCGATGTGCTCTTCGACGGAGGTGGTCGAGGTGAGGGTGGTGACGGTGACCGTGCGGGTTTGGCCGATGCGGTGGGCCCGATCCGAGGCCTGCGCCTCTACCGCGGGGTTCCACCAGCGGTCGAAATGGATGACGTCCGCGGCGCGGGTCAGGGTGAGGCCGGTGCCCGCGGCGCGCAGGCTCAGAATGAGCACGGGCGGTCCGTCCTCGGCTTGGAATCCGGTCACGATCGTGGCGCGTTCGGCCTGGTTCAACCCGCCGTGGAAGAACGGCGTGGTGATCCCGAACTGCTCGGCGAGATGCCGGACCAGCAGCGCACCGGTCTGCCGATATTGGGTGAAAATCAAAGTGGGCGAGTGTGTTTCGAGGTTGTTGGCCAGGATGTCGGTGCACAGGTCCAGCTTGCCGGAGCGGCCCGCGAGCTCGGTGAGGTCGCCGGTGACCAGTCCCGGATGGTTGCAGACCTGTTTGAGTGCGGTCAGCGCCGCGAGCACCCGGCTCTGGCGATCGAAGCCGGTGCCGAATCCGTCGTCGATGGCGCGATCGAGCAGCTTGTCGTACAGCTCTTCCTGTTCGTCGGTGAGGTCGCACAGCAGGTCGGTGTGGATCTTCGCGGGCAGCGACGCGGCGACCTGCGCCTTCTTCCGGGCGAGCACGACGGGTTCGATGGCGTCCTGCAGCCGTGCCGCCGCGGCCGAAGACCCCTCCTGGATCGGCCGGACGAACCGCCGCCGGAACTGCGTCTTGTGCCCGAACAGCTTGGGTGTCACCAGGTTCAGCAGCGCCCACAGTTCTTCGAGGTGGTTCTCCACCGGCGTACCGGTCAGCGCGACGCGCACCTCGGCGTCGAGCGCCCGCGCGGCCTTGGCCAGCTGCGTGCTCGGATTCTTCAATGCCTGCGCCTCGTCGAAAACCGCCGTCGCCCAACGGCGCTCGTCCAGGGACTGCCTGTGCAGTCGCACCGTCGGATATCCGGCGACGACGACAGTTCCCGCGCCCGCGTCGATCGCACCACCGCGCCACACGACCACCCGCAGTCCCGGCGCGAACCGATCGATCTCATGCGCCCAGTTGCCCACTAGCGACGTCGGGCACACGACGAGCTGCGGACCACCAGCGGCCCGCCCGAGCAGAAAACCTATGGTCTGCACCGTCTTTCCGAGCCCCATCTCGTCGGCAAGCACGGCCCCGCCGTGCGCCGCGGTCGTCTCCCGCAGCCAACTGACCCCACGCACCTGATACGGCCGCAGATCGGCCTTCAGCGCCGACCGCAATTCCGTGGTCACGGCCTGGGTTTCGCGCAGCACCCGGACCGCGCGTTCGGCGGACACGATCGAGGTGCCCGCCGCGTTGGGCACCGCGTGCGCCGCGATCGGCAGCGGCACGCCCGCGGGATCGCCCTGCGCGGTGCGGGATTCGTCATGGAGCGTGGTCTGCCAGACGCGCACGGACGCCCCCGCGTCCGCGAGCTCGAGCGCGGCGAACGCCGCGGGGTCGATCAACGCGCAGTCGACCTCGCCGACCTCGATCGCCCCGTCGAAACCGGTCGGCACGGCGAGGACGAGGGTCTCCCGATCACCGAGCTCGGCGGGCGCCGACCCGGTGTGCTGCCCGGTCCATGTCCACAGCGCGAACATGTGACGGTCGGGCAGATAAGTGGCCTGTGTGCTGGGCAGAGCGAACCCCTTCATCGGCGTATGGTGTACGAAGTATCTGAATAACGTACAGAGTACCGAGTTTGTTCCGAGGAGTCCTGTGGCCGACGAATCCGCCGCCGAGCAGGCCAAACAGCTGGTGAACCTGCTGTGGCGGCACGAACTGCCGCCGCGCTCGGGTGGGCGCGGTCCGAAGCCGACGGTCAGTGTGGACGCCGTGATCGACGCCGCAGTGGCGCTCGCCGATCGGGACGGCTACGCGAAGGTGTCCATTCGCGCGGTGGCCGCCGAACTGGGCCTGCGCCCGATGAGCCTCTACACCTACGTGCCGAGCAAGGACGCGTTGACCGTGCTGATGGCCGACGCCGTTGCCGACGAGGACGCGCCGATCCCCGCGACGCTGCCGGTGCGCGCGCGGATGGCCGCCATTGCCCGCCAGACGCGCGCTGAGCTGATCGCCCATCCGTGGCTGCTGGAAGTATCGCCGTGGCGGCTGGTGATCGGCCCCGGTCGAATGCGCCGCTACGAACGGCAGCTGGCCGCGATCGACGGCATCGGCCTTTCGGATGTCGAGCTGGATCGGGTGATCGCCGTTTTGTCGGAATTCGCCACCGGCAACGCGCGTGTCGCGGTGGGGGCGCAGCGCGACGCGCGGGAAATGACCGACGTCGAGTGGTGGGAGACGCACGGCCCCTTGCTCGCTCAGGCCATGCCGTCCAGTCTGTTTCCGCTGTCGGCGCGTGTCGGCGCGACGGTCGGGGAGCTGTATCAGGCCCCCGCGGACCCGGACGGCGCCTTCGACTACGGCCTGAATCGACTCCTGGACGGGATCCTCGACCGGAAACCCCCCGAACACACCGACAGCGGGCGATCCGAGGATCGCCCGCTGCGGTAAACGGTTTTCTGTTGTCGGATGCTGTTATCTCAGGACGCGAGGAGTTGGTCAGATAGCGGGAGCGGATTCCGTGTCGATCACGGCTTCCAGCTCACGCAGTCGATCCATGTGTTCGTTCGCGTGGTGCTGGCAGAAGAGCAACTCTCCACCTGCGGGCAGAACGGCACGCACTCGTGCTGCCGCCCCGCAGCGGTCGCAACGATCGACCGCGGTCAGTGGGGTGCTAGTCAGGGTTCCTGGCATGACTCCTCCGTCCTGGCTCCCGGTTTCACAGACCGTTCGCCTGGTGTGGGGCCCGTGGTCACTCCGCGGGCTCGCAACCGCTACTTCCCAGCAGTGGTATGACTACTCTGTCAGACGTTCGGGACGGGGGGTTTGTTCCCGTGAGTGATTCTGTGTGTTTTCGATAACACGACCAGGGATTTCGCTACTGGCGAACATCCCAGGTCACGCTACGAACTCCGTTTGGTCACCACCTCGAACAGGCCGATCCAGTTGTCTACCGGGAGATTACCCGTGACCCATGACACTCACACGCTTGTTCACATATGCACCTTGGGCGAGTGGCTTTCCGCCCGGCAAACGGGTGAATATCGCGCGCCGTCGCTCGACGAGGTGGGGTTCATCCATCTGTCCGCGCCGCAGCAGGCCCACCTGCCCGCCAACCGGCTCTTCGCCGGTCGCCGCGACCTGGTGCTGCTCCGCCTCGATCCGGCCCGGCTCGGCTCGCCGGTGAAGTGGGAGCCCGGCGTGCCGACCGACCCGGCGTCGATGCTGTTCCCGCATCTGTACGGGCCGCTGCCGACGGGTGCGGTGATCGCCGTCGAGGAGTTCGAGCCCGGTCCGGACGGCGTGTTCGCGCCACTGGCCAAATGAGCTAGCGGTCGCGGACCTCGCGCGCCACGATGGCGGCCTGAACCCGCGACCGCACACCGAGTTTCGTCAGCACCCGGGAGACGTGGGTCTTCACCGTGGTCTCGCCGATGAACAGGCGACCGGCGATCTGGGCGTTGGACAGCCCGTCGCCGAGACAGTCGAGCACCTCGCGTTCGCGCTCGGTGAGGTCGCCGAACCCGCTCGGCTCCGGTTCGGCCGCATCGGTATTCGTCGCGGCGAAGGCGGTGATCACGGCCCTGGTCACCTCCGGAGCGAGCACGCCGTCGCCCGCCGCCACCGCGCGGACCGCATCGATCAGCGACTGGCCGGACGCCGACTTCAGCACGAAACCGGCCGCGCCGGCGCGCAACGTCCGGAAGACGTACTCGTCCAGATCGAACGTCGTCAGGATCAGCACCTTGGCCAGCCCGCCGGCGGTGACCCGCTCGGTCGCGGTGATCCCGTCCACGCCGGGCATCCGCACGTCCATCAGCACCACATGCGGGCGCAACGCCTTGGCCTGGGCGACCGCGACATCGCCGTCGGCCGCCTCGCCTACCACCTCGATGTCGTCCTCGGCGTCCAGGATCATCCGCAATCCCGCGCGGATCGCGGCATGGTCGTCGGCGATCAGTACCCGGATCGTCATGACGCGCTCGCCGTGGACAGCGGCAGGTGGGCGAGCACTTCCCAGCGTCCGGAATCCGGTCCTGCGGTGAAGTTTCCGCCGAGCGCGGCGGTCCGCTCGCGCATGTTGATCAGACCGCGGTGCGGGTCGCCGTTCTCGCTGTGCCGCAGGGCGATCGCCGCCATCGGGTTGCGTACCAGCACCCGTAGCTCTCCGTCCCGCGCGCCGACCTCGATCTCGACCTCTTGTCCCGGTGCGTGTTTCATGGCGTTGGTCAATGCCTCCTGAATGATGCGGTACGCGGCCTGATCGACCGCGCTGGGAAGGTCGCTCCCGTCGAGGGTTTCGCGCACCCGCACGGTGATTCCGGCCGCGCGGGCGGCATCGACCAGCATGGGCAGCTGCGCCAGCCTGCGTGGCGCGGCCACCTCGTCGGTGTCGCCGTCGCTGCGCAACAGCCCGATCATGGTGCGCATCTCCTGCAGCGCGCTGACGCTGTTGGTCCGGATCGACCGCATGATCCCGGTGACCGCTGGGTCGATCTCCTTACGGCCGAGCACTCCGAGCGCGGCCTCGGACTGGATCGCGATGGCCGAGAGGTGCCCGGCGATCACGTCGTGCAGATCGCGCGCCATGGTGGTGCGCTCGTCGGCGATGGCGGCGCGCCGGTCGAGCTCGGCGACCAGGGTGAGCGCCTGCGCCCTGGCGCGTTCGGCACCGGCGATCTCCTTGTGGGTGCGCACCGAATTCGCCCACCACAGCGGCGTCGCGATGAACGCGAACACGACGACCAGGGCGATCGAGACGGCGCGCAGGTCGCCGGTGCGGACCAGCGTCAGGATCACCACCAGCCCCGAGAACACCGACCAGGCCATCATGGTGATCCGCGACGCCCGCCGCTTCGAATACAGCACCGACGCGTAGATCAGGTCGCCGTACAGGATCCACACCGGCACCGACGGGCCGAGGTGCATGTCCACCAGCAGCGGCACCAGCCCGACGATCATGGCCAGCACCGGCATTCGACGACGGCACATCGTCAACAGGCACAGCGGTGCGAACACCGCGAGCCGCGTCGTCAGCGGCACGTCGATCCCGCGTTCGATCAGGGCGTACAGATTCGCGGCATAGAGCCCGGCCCCGCCGGCGAACGAGAGCACCGCGCCCAGCGCGTCGCGCGCCGTACCGGGGACGTCCGACCACTGCCTCACCCCACCATCTCAGCACAAGCCTGACCAGGCGCCATCGGCCGAAGTGAGGACCGCACCGAGGAGTGAATCGGACATCCGTCTAATCTGGACACGTGAATGTCGACGTGACTGCCCTCCCCGGGATTGGAGTCCGCAAAGACTTCGAGGTGCGCTCCGGCCGCCGGATCGGCGTGGTCGCGCATCGCGACGGCGATATCGACCTCATCATTTCCAAGACGGACGATCCCGACGCCTGCGCCGCGCAGATCCCGCTGAGCACCGACGAAGCCGCCGTGCTCGCGAACCTGCTCGGCGCGCCGCAGCTGGTCGCGAAGCTGAACGACGAACACAGCGACCTGCCCGGCATCACCACCCGGCAGCTGCCGATCGCCGACGGATCGCCCTACGAGGGACGGACCCTCGGTGAGACCGCGATGCGCACCCGCACCAAGGTGTCGATCGTCGCGGTGATGCGGGCCGGTCAGTTGCATCCCTCACCCGGTCCTGACTTCACCTTCACCTCAGGCGATGTGCTCGTCGTCGTCGGTACCCCGGACGGTCTAGACGCCGCCGCCAAGATCCTCACGCACGGCTGAAATCAGTGACTGGAACCGCGCTCGCCCTGGTCGAGCTCGGAGCGATTTTGTTTGCCCTCGGCACGTTCGGGCGGTTGGCTGGTCGCTTCGGGATGTCTCCCATTCCGCTCTACCTGATCGGCGGCCTCGCCTTCGGTCAGGGCGGCTTCATCTCCCTCAGCGCCGCCAACGAATTCGGCCATATAGCAGGCGAAATCGGTGTGGTGCTGCTGTTGTTGCTGCTCGGTCTGGAGTACACGGCGCCGGAATTGATGACCGGCCTGCGCCGGTCCTGGGCGGCCGGTCTGGTCGATATCGTGGCGAACGCGACGCCCGGTGTGATCGTGGCGCTGGTCCTGGGCTGGGGTGCGGTCGGCGCGGTCACCATGGGCGGCGTCACCTACATCTCGTCCTCGGGCATCGTCGCGAAGGTGCTCAACGACCTCGGGCGGCTCGGTAACCGCGAGACGCCGGTGATCCTGTCGATCCTGGTGTTCGAGGATCTGGCGATGGCGGTGTATCTGCCGATCCTCACCACCATTTTGGCGGGGCTGAGTTTCGCCAGCGGCGCGAAATCCCTTGCTATCGCGCTCACCGCGATCACGGTGGTGCTGGTGGTCGCGCTGCGCTACGGCCGCTACGTCTCGGCCATCGTGGACAGCTCGGACAACGAAGTCTTCCTGCTGAAGCTGCTCGGCGCGGCGCTGCTGGTGGCCGGAGTGGCCTCGGCGTTGAACGTGTCCGCGGCGGTCGGGGCGTTCCTGCTCGGCATCGCCATCTCCGGCTCGACCGCGCACGAGGCGGCGAAACTCCTGGAACCGCTGCGCGATCTGTTCGCGGCGATCTTCTTCGTGGCCTTCGGGCTCACCACCGACCCGCAGGCCATTCCGCCGGTGCTCGGCTGGGCGATCGCCTTGGCGGTGGTGACCACGCTGACCAAGATCGCCACCGGCTGGTGGGCGGCGAGCAGGCAGGGCATCCGGCCGATGGGTCGCGCGCGGGCGGGCGCGGCACTGGTCGCGCGCGGCGAATTCTCCATCGTCATCGCGGGATTGGCGGTGACCATGGGCGGCGTCGACGGTCAACTGGCCGCGCTCGCCTCGGCCTACGTGCTGCTGATGGCGATCGTGGGCCCGATCGCGGCGCGCGTCGTCGAGCCGGTCGTCGGGCTGGTGCAACGGCGCATGAAGCCGGCCGCCGTTACCCCGTAACCGTTGGCGGCACTCACCCGCTCGCGGTGGGAGCCGCTGCGCCCGCGGGTGCCTCCGCGATTATCGCGGTGCCCGCCGTGGTGGGTGTGGGGTCTTCCGATTCGTGAGCCCGGCGTCGCGCCGTGGTGCGATCAATCCAGCGCCACAGGGTGGTCGCCATGATGGCAACCACGAAGCCGATCAGAATCGCACACAGGTGTCCGTAGTCGGTGAACGTCGGCCCGGTACATGCCGCGGCGACCATCACCGCGATCAGCGTTCCCGCCCAGACCAGCCGCGTCAGCCCGCGGAATCGGAAGGCCATCGCGGCGAGCACCGCGGAGAAGCCGTAACTGGTACCGACGTCGGTGGCGTGGGCGACCCGGTACGGGATGAGGCCGTGGTCGATGGCGTGCGAGATGCCGGTGACCGTGAGCAACGTGGCGCCGATGTGCCCGGCGGCGAACAGCAGGATCCAGCGGCTGGTGCCGAGCCAGCGTTCGGCGGCGGCCATGACGATCAGGAAGCAGCCGATGGTGGTCCACGGGAAGCCGCCGTCGGTCCAGAAGGCGGAGGCGACCAGCACCTGAACGGGGTTGTGTCGCATGTTGATCAGATTGGTGGACGCGGACAGGATCAGCCGATGTTCGGTCGAGTCGCCGAGCCCGCGCAGCGTCCACCAGGTGACGAACAGGGTGAAGGCATAGGCGGTGCTGGCCGGTGCGGCCGACAGATGCGCGCGAATCGCCGGCAGCACCCGACGCCACAGCCGCGGGCGGCGTAACCAAGCCCAGGCCGCTCGCAGCTCCGTGACTAGATCGACGGTCTGCGTCCAGGGTGTCTCGAGCCTGCTCGAGGGAGAGGCAACCACTCACTTAGTCTGCCGTGTCCGGATCGGGAAGCGCCGACCGGCTGGCGGATGACTCCTGGCTGTTACCCGACGTCGGTTATCGTGCGGCCCGGACCATAGGGGCGGTCGCCGCGCTGGTGCGAGCGTCGTTTACGGCTTGCTCCGGAAACCCGGCCCGGCCCGCTGTGTTCCGGGTCACCCGACCTGGCACCGCGTCCGTAACGTCGTTTCACACCCGGGCAACAAACACTCCCAAGAATTGGTCCACCGACCAAACGGCATGTGGACGAGGAGTGCGTAGCGCCTATGACGATCGAGGACGTGCAGGTGACCGATACCGCAGCCGCGGACTATCTGGCCAAGCGGACGTTGCGCTCCGGCTCCGCGGGGTGGGTGCTGCTCGCTGGGCTGGGTGTCAGCTATGTGATCTCCGGCGACTACGCGGGCTGGAACAGCGGCATCGCCCAGGGCGGCTTCGGTGGTCTGCTCATCGCGACGGTGCTGATCGCGGGCATGTACCTGGCGATGGTCCTCGGTATGGCCGAGTTGTCGGCGGCACTGCCCGCGGCAGGCGGCGGCTACACCTTCGCCAGGCGGGCACTCGGACCGTGGGGTGGATTCGCCACCGGCACAGCGATATTGCTCGAATACGCGATCGCACCCGCGGCCATCGCCACGTTCATCGGCGGGTATGTCGAATCGTTGAACCTGTTCGGGATCACCGACGGCTGGTGGGTGTATCTCGCGGTCTACGCGCTGTTCATCGGGGTGCATCTGACCGGGGCAGGGGAGGCGCTCAAGGCGATGTTCGTGATCACCGCGATCGCGCTCGTCGGCCTCGCGGTGTTCGCGGTGTCGGGTTGGGGACTGTTCGAGGCGGGCAACCTCACCGATATCCCCGCCGACCCGAATGCTGTTGGTAGCTCATCGTTCCTGCCGTTCGGCGTGTTCGGGATCTGGGCGGCGGTGCCGTTCGCGATCTGGTTCTTCCTGGCCGTCGAGGGGGTGCCGCTGGCCGCCGAGGAGGCGCGGGAGCCGGCGAAGAACGTGCCGAAGGGCATCATCAGCGCGATGCTCGTGCTGATCGTCACCGGTGCCGCCGTGCTGTTCCTGGCCACCGGAGCGCTTGGCGCGCAAGCCATTTCGACGTCGGGCAATCCGCTGGTCGAGGCGCTCGGTACCGGCGGGGCCGCGAAACTGGTGAACTACATCGGCCTGGCCGGCCTGGTCGCCAGCTTCTTCTCCATCGTCTACGCCTACTCCCGGCAGACGTTCGCGCTGTCGCGGGCGGGTTATCTGCCGACGAGCCTGTCGGTGACCAACGCGCGCAAGGCGCCGGTACTCGCGCTGATCGTGCCCGGCGTGGTCGGTTTCGCGCTGTCGCTCACCGGCAAGGGCGCGATGCTGCTGAACATGGCGGTATTCGGCGCGGCGCTCAGCTATGTGCTGATGATGGTCAGCCACATCGTGCTCCGGGTGCGTGAACCGAATATGCCGCGCCCGTACCGCACGCCTGGCGGCATCGCGACCACCGCGTTCGCGCTCGTGATCGCCTGTGCCGCAGTGCTTGCCACGTTCCTGGTCGATCCGCTGGCGGCGACCTGGACGCTCGTCGCGTTCTGCGCCTTCATGGCCTACTTCGGTCTGTACAGCAGGCATCGGCTGGTGGCCAACTCGCCGGACGAGGAATTCGCCATGCTGGCCGAGGCCGAGGGGGAGGCCGCATGAGGCGGGTCAGGCCCGGAGCAGGCAGCCTGCGTAACCACGCAGGGCCCCCGCCGCATGCGGAATCGAGCAGAGCATGACCTGCTACACACAGCAGCTCGGCGGCGCCACCTACCAATTCGACGGCCTCGTCGAGCTGCTCGCCAAGGCCACTCCGCTGCGCAGCGGTGACGAATTGGCGGGCTGCGCCGCGCATTCGGACGCCGAGCGAGCCGCCGCCCAGTGGGCGCTGGCCGAGGTGCCGCTGACCCGGTTCCTCGACGAGCCGGTGGTGCCGTACGAGACCGACGAGGTCACCCGGCTGATCATCGATACCCACGATCGCAGTGCGTTCCAACCGATTTCGCACCTCACCGTCGGCGGTCTGCGGGACTGGCTGCTGGCTGTCGCGGCCGGCGCCGACGCCGCGGTGATCCTGGGCGCGGTGGCGGGTGGTCTCACGCCGGAGATGGTGGCCGCGGTCAGCAAGATCATGCGCAACCAAGACCTCATCGCGGTCGCCCGTGCCGCCGTGGTCACCGCCGGATTTCGGACCACCGTCGGCCTCCCCGGCACGCTGGCCACCCGGTTGCAGCCGAACCATCCCACCGATGACCCGCGCGGCATCGCCGCCGCCACGCTCGACGGGCTGCTGCTCGGCTGCGGCGACGCGGTGATCGGGATCAATCCGGCGACCGATTCGCCGCGGGCGACCGCCGACCTGCTGAGCCTCCTCGATGAGGTGCGGGTCCGCTTCGACATCCCGACGCAGTCCTGCGTGCTCTCGCACGTCACCACGACCATCGGCCTGATCGAGGCGGGTGCGCCGGTCGATCTGGTGTTCCAGTCGGTCGCGGGCACCGAGGGCGCCAATGCCGGGTTCGGCGTTGATATTTCGCTGCTGCGGGAGGGCAACGAGGCGGGCAGGTCGCTGCGCCGGGGCACCGTCGGCGACAACGTGATGTACCTGGAAACCGGTCAGGGCTCGGCGCTGTCGGCGGGCGCGCACCTCGGCACCGGCGGCAAGCCCGTCGATCAGCAGACCCTGGAGGCCAGGGCCTACGCGGTGGCCCGCGACCTGGACCCGCTGCTGGTCAACACCGTCGTCGGCTTCATCGGCCCGGAATACCTCTACGACGGCAAGCAGATCATCCGTGCCGGACTGGAAGACCACTTCTGCGGCAAGCTGCTCGGCCTCCCGATGGGCGTGGACGTCTGCTACACCAACCACGCCGAAGCCGACCAGGACGACATGGACACGTTGCTGACCCTGTTGGGTGCGGCGGGCTGCGCCTTCGTCATCGCCGTCCCCGGCGCCGACGACGTCATGCTCGGCTATCAGAGCCTCAGCTTCCACGACGCCCTGTATGCCCGCCGCGTGCTGAACCTGCGTCCCGCACCGGAATTCGAGGCGTGGCTGTCCGGACTCGGCATGATCGATGGCGCGGGCCGGGTGCTCCCGGTGGAGCCCCTCGCCTCGCCACTGCGTGCGTTGGCGGGTGCCTGATGAAACGCCGGAACCCCAGACTGGAAGTCGTTGCGCCACTGGATGACGGGGCCCGGTTCGACGCCGAGCGCCCACCCACGTCGCGATCGGAAAGCGCTGCGGCCCAACTCTTCTGGCAGGACCTTCGGCGCAGCACCCAATCCAGGATCGGCCTGGGTCGCACCGGTGACGCACTGCCCACCGCACGGGTGCTGGAATTCCGCGCGGCGCATTCGGCGGCGCGCGACGCGGTGCACATGCCATTGGACGTGGCCGCCCTGGGGGAGCGGGTCGCCGCGCTCGGCATCGGCGAACCCGTGCACGTGCGCAGCCGCGCGGGCGACCGCGCGGAGTACCTGCGCAGACCGGACCTCGGTCGACTACCCGCCGAATCTGCCGATCCCGCAATCGGGTCCGATTTGTCCGGTGTGCCGCGCGGCAATGCCGACATCGGATTCGTCCTGGCCGATGGACTGTCGCCGCGCGCGCTGACCGACCACGGCCCCGCGACAGTTGCCGCGCTGATCGAAGAACTGGCACCGCACTACTCGATCGCCGCCCCCGTGCTCGCCACCCAGGCCCGCGTCGCCCTCGGCGACCATATCGCCGAGGCGATGGGCGTTGCGACGGTCGTGGTGCTGATCGGGGAGCGCCCCGGCCTTTCGGTAGCCGACAGCCTCGGCATCTACCTGACCCATTTGCCCCACCCAGGTCGCACGGACGCCGACCGTAACTGCATTTCCAACATTCACCCGCCGGAGGGCCTCGGCTACCGGCAGGCGGCAAAGGTGGTCGCGGGCTTGGTCTCCGGCGCGCGCGTCCTCGGCCGCTCCGGTGTCGACCTCAAGGACACCTCACGCGCCGACGCGCTCGGCTCCGGCGAGATCAACTCGATCGCGAGCGATCGCGACTGACCCGTTCGGCACGGGTCACAGCCCGTGGCTGCGCGAGGCTTTCATGGCGGCGTCGGCCCGTGCGGCAGCGCTTTTCGCGCGCGCGGCGGCCTGCTTGACGAGCTTCTGCTCGGTATCGGTGATCTCGGCCTGGGTGACGCCGGGTGGCGGCGCGGGCGCGGCCTGGGCACGAACGACAAAACCGACCACGGCCAGCACGGCAGTGATCGCGACGGCGACGAACAGGGAACGCAGAACACGCACTAGTCCTCCAAGAATGATCAGGGTGGAGCCGGACCAAGCGAGAGACGAGACGATGTGGCACAGCCACCATAGCGGCCGTCGTGCTGCTCGTTTGCTCAGGCCCGCCGGAGATCATTACGGGAACGACAAAGCCCGCATCCGCCGGACCGCTGAAAAGAAAAGCGGCACAACGAATGCGGGCGTCGAAACGGACTAATCCAGGTAGTCGCGCAGGACCTGCGAGCGGCTGGGGTGGCGCAGCTTACTCATGGTCTTGGACTCGATCTGCCGGATGCGCTCACGGGTGACCCCGTACACCTGGCCGATCTCGTCGAGGGTGCGCGGCTGTCCGTCGGTGAGGCCGAAACGCAGCCGGACCACGCCCGCCTCGCGCTCGGACAGCGTCTCCAACACCGACTGCAGCTGATCCTGCAGCAGCGTGAAGCTCACCGCGTCCACGGCGACAACGGCTTCGGAGTCCTCGATGAAGTCACCGAGCTGGCTGTCGCCCTCGTCGCCGATGGTCTGGTCCAGCGAGATGGGCTCACGCGCGTACTGCTGGATTTCCAGCACCTTTTCCGGCGTGATGTCCATTTCCTTGGCGAGCTCCTCCGGGGTGGGCTCGCGGCCCAGGTCCTGGAGCAGTTCGCGCTGGATGCGACCGAGCTTGTTGATGACCTCGACCATGTGCACCGGGATACGGATGGTGCGGGCCTGGTCGGCCATGGCGCGGGTGATGGCCTGCCGGATCCACCAGGTGGCGTACGTGGAGAACTTGTAGCCCTTGGTGTAGTCGAACTTCTCGACGGCGCGGATCAGACCCAGGTTGCCCTCCTGGATCAGATCGAGGAACGCCATGCCGCGGCCGGTGTAGCGCTTGGCCAGCGAGACGACCAGTCGCAGGTTGGCTTCCAGCAGATGGTTCTTGGCGCGGTTGCCGTCGCGGACGATCCAGGTGTAATCGCGACGCATCGCGACCGGCAGCTTCTCGCCCTGCTCGGTGAACTCGCGCACCTTCTCCGCCGCGTAGAGGCCTGCCTCGATCCGCTTGGCGAGTTCGACCTCCTCTTCGGCGTTGAGGAGCGCGACCTTGCCGATCTGCTTGAGGTAGGCGCGCACCGAGTCGGCCGACGCGGTGAGCTCCGCGTCCTTGCGGGCCTGCCGTAGCGCCTCGGATTCCTCTTCGTCCCAGACGAAGTCGCCCGATGCCTTGTCGGCGGCGGTCGGCTCGACCTCCTCCTCGGCGGCCTCGGCGACCTCCTCGACGACCAGGTCCTCGGCCTCTTCGGTCAGGTCGTCCTCGGAGACCTCGAGATCGCCGAGATCGGCGACGTCGAGCGACTCGTCGTCGCCTGCGTCCTCGGGGACTGGCTCGCCGTCGGCTCCCACCTTCTTGGTGGCAGCCTTCTTGGCGGGCGCCTTGGCACCGGCCTTCTTCGCAGGCGCCTTCTTGGCAGCGGCCTTCTTCGCCGGAGCCTTCTTCGCGGCAGCCGCCTTACGGACCGGCCGTGCTTCGGTTACATCTGCGGAATCGGCCTCGGCCGAATCGGCGGTCTGACGGGTATTCGTGGCTACCACGTACGCCCTTTCGTGACGGTCTCGTGCGGCGTCACGCCAGAGTGGTCTTCCGGCGGAGCGGTCTGTCGGGTTTCACCGGCGGAAGGCCGGTCGGGTTTCACCGGCTCAACACCGGGCACGTTCCATTGTAACGATCTAACCAGGGTACCTATGGCCACCATGCATAAGGCGGCGCTTCGCAAGCTCAGCTTCACTCGATGTCAGCAACGGTAAAGCCTTCGTTCACTGCGCTACACCCACGGTATACCGTCCGAAGACGCCACGTCGCAGGGTTGCCACAGCCGGTTTACGGCGCGATGCCCGCGTCGATCGCCATCGCGGCGCCGACGATGCCGGCGGTGTTCCGTAGATGCGCGGGAATCACCTGAGTTCGGTTGGTGAGCAACGGAATCCATTGATCGGCGTCGCGGCTGATGCCGCCGCCCGCGACGAACACCTTCGGCCAGAAAAGGTTCTCCAGACCGCTCAGTACGGTGCTCACCTCGGCGGCCCACTGCTCGAAGCTCAACCCGTCGCGATCCTTGATCGAGGCGGCGGCGCGATGCTCGGTCTCCATGCCGCCGATCTCGAGATGGCCGAGTTCGCTGTTGGCCACCAGGGTGCCGTGGTACAGCAGGGCCGAGCCGATGCCGGTGCCGAAGGTCAGCAGCAGCACCAGCCCGGCGAAATCCTTTGCCGCGCCGTAGCGGTCCTCGGCCAGGCCCGCCGCGTCCGCGTCGTTGAGCACGGTCACCTCGCGCCCGTCCAGGGTGTCCGAGAACAGCGTCCGTGCGTCGGTGCCGACCCAGGCCTTGTCGATGTTGGCCGCGGTGCGCGCGACGCCGTCGAGGATGACCGAGGGCAGGGTGATGCCGACCGGTCCGTCCCAATCGGCTTGCGCGACCAGCTTTGCCACCGCGTCGGCGACGGCCTGCGGGGTGGACGGATGCGGTGTCGCGATCTTGATGCGTTCGTGGACCAGCTCACCGGTCGCCAGATCCACCGCGCCACCCTTGACGCCGCTGCCGCCGATATCGATGCCGAATGCGTGCCCCCGAGCGGACATGACTGAGCCCTCGTTCCTGTGCTGGCCGGTGTGGAGCACAACACCGATGCACAAGGCTGCACCCCGGCCGCGAGCGGCGCTACGGTGGTGTGCCCGACGACGGCGTTGTGTCGTGCACGACAAGAGTAATGCGCGATCGATGCTGCGCGTGCCCGAGGATCTGTGATGCGATGGGGAGCGTGCCGGAAACCTCATCGCCCGTGTCCGACTACACCTCCGAGATCATCGTCGCCCGCGGCGACGAGGCTGAACTGCGCAGAGTCGCGGTCGACCTCGCCGAAACCGCCGCGGCACACGTCCGCGCCCGCCGCCCCGAGGTCTTCGGTCAGGCGGGTGGACCCGCCGAAGACGCGGTGCAGTCCAAAAGCCATCCGACCGATCCGGTGACCATCGTGGACACCGAAACCGAAGAACTCATCCGCGGCCTGCTCGCCGAACAGCGCCCCGGCGACCCCATCCTCGGCGAGGAGGGCGGCGGCAGCCTCGCCGACTCCGCCGCCGACGTCGTGCACTGGGTAGTAGACCCAATCGACGGCACGGTGAATTTCCTGTATGGCATCCCCGGCTACGCGGTCTCGGTGGCCGCGATGCGCGGCGGCCGGCCGGTCGCCGGCGCGGTGGTTGACGTCGCCAGGCGGGCCACCTACAGCGCCGGTCTCGGGCTCGGCGCGATCCGGGTGGGCGCCGAGGGCGCGGTGGAACATCTGCGCTGCACGCCGGTCGAGACGGTGTCGATGTCGTTGGTGGCCACCGGTTTCGCCTACGGCAAGCACCGGCGGACCAGGCAGGCTCAGCTGATCGCCGAGATCCTGCCGCAGGTGCGTGACATTCGTCGCTTCGGCGCGGCCGCGCTCGACCTGTGCCACGTCGCGGCGGGCCGGGTGGACGCCTACTTCGAGCACGGCCTCAACGCCTGGGACTGGGGCGCGGGCGCGCTGATCGCGGCCGAGGCGGGCGCCCGCCTCACCCTGCCGCCCGCCACCGCGCCGGGCGAGGCGGGCGACCTGGTGATCGCCGCCGCCCCCGGCATCGCCGACGAGCTGTTCGAGCTGCTCGACCGCGTGGGTGCCACCGAGGCGATCCTGGACCGCTGAACGCGAAAAAGCCCGATCGGCGGTTGCCGATCGGGCCTTTGCCTGTCACTTAGCAGCGGGCCTGTCTGGCCGCTTCCAAGAGCTTGATGTCGATCGAGGTGCTGTTGCCCGGCGCCGGGTTCTTCAGCGACCGCAGCACCTCCTCGGCGTCGTTGCTGGGCCGGATGTCGCGGAACAGCGAGCCGAGCACCATGTCGACCGTCTCGTCGGCCCGCTGGTCCTCGATCAGCTCGGCGCACGGCACTACCAGCTGGACCGACGCGGCGGCCGGTCGGCCGTTCACGCCGAACCGGATCTGGCCGGTGCATTCCAGGTCGCCGTTGACGTATACCGAATCGTTGCCATATTGCGTTCCCGGCGCGCTGGCGAACCCGAGGTCGCCGAACTGCGCCGCGACGTGCGCGGCCTGGCCACGCTGGTTGTTCGCGTTGAGCACGCGCACCCGGCTTGCCGCCAGCGGCGCCGGTTCCACGTCCTGCAGCCGGCTCGCGCCGACCCGCTGACCGAGCGTCGCCGCCGGTTGAGCGCCCGGCTCGGTGGCCGGGCTCGGCGAGTTGCACGCCATCGCGCTGGTGTCGTGCTCGGTCGTCGTCAACGCCTTGACCCACACAATTGTGCAGATCAGCGTGACGATGCCGAGCATGATGAGCCAGGGCTGCGGGCGCCGTCGGAGGAAGGGCCTGCCCTGGGAATCCACGGGGCGGCCTTCGGTGATCAGTGAAACCACCAGCACACTCTACGAAAGTGTCACGCCTTCCGGGCACGGCAGGCCGACGGAGGCGGCCGGGGCGCGCAAATATCCCCGCAAGGTCTCGGGAAGTTCGACGGACGGTGTCGATTACCCGTCGGTTTCGAATCGTCTGTGTTTTGATTGCGACTTTTGTGCTGGGGTCCGCTATTGTCTGGCGGCCCAGATCGAATCGCCGGTGGCGAAATTGGTGGTCGGTCGCGGGAACAAGTAGGGCATGTCCTGCGTTTACCGAGCGCTATCCGGAGTGGATCAGCCCGATCCGACCTGATGGGTGACCGGTGTACGTGTGACGTGCACCACCGGCGGGGCGGTGCGAGTCGCGGCGGTTCCAGCAGGAATCGGTGTGAGCAATCCGGTCCGGGATATATGAAGTAAGGACGAGGGGAAGACGACATGGCAACCGACTATGACGCACCGAGGCGTACCGAAACCGACGATGTGTCGGAAGATTCGCTGGAGGAGCTGAAGGCTCGTCGTAACGAGGCACAGTCCGCCGTCGTGGATATCGACGAATCCGATACCGCGGAGTCGTTCGAGCTTCCCGGCGCGGACCTGTCCGACGAAGTGCTGAGCGTTCGGGTGGTCCCGAAGCAAGCCGACGAGTTCACCTGTTCCAGCTGCTTCCTCGTGCACCACCGGAGCAGGCTGGCCAGCGAGAAGGGCGGTCAGCTGATCTGCATGGACTGCGCGGCTTGAGCTAGCTCAGGTGATCAGCCCGCGCTGGGCAGCCCCAGCGCGGCTAGGACCCGCTCGGGATGACGCGTGCTGACCAGCCAGTACGGCGTCGGATCGTCCGGGTCGTCGAGAACGAGCAGCACCATCGGGCCGATCCATGGCCGATGCTGCACATAGGCGGCGGGGTCGAGCTGGCGACCCAGCGCCGCACTCTTCGCCGTGCGGGCGACGATGGCCGCGCGGGCGACGAAATTCACCGGCAGGTGGGCGCGGTCGGCGCGAAGTTCCGACGTGCCCGACGCGTCCGGCGAGACCTCGACGCGGTGCCTGCTCAGCCACACCAGCACCCACACCGGAATCGGGAACAGCAGCACGTAGGGCAGCCACGCCCGCAATCCCGGTGCGCCCATGTGGATTTCGGCCGCCAGCAGCCCGGCGATGGCGAACGCCACCGGCCACCACCACAGCGGCACCCAGAGGCGCTCGCGGTATGGCTTGGGGGTTTGCTGGTTCTCGTCCATCTTCACGGGGTTGGGCTGGTCCGACACGACTCAACACTAATTCACGACACTGACTGGTCAACGCGTAGGCTCGACCAACGTGAGCGCACTTTCACCCATACCCTTGCTGCGGCTGGATCCCGGCATCCCCATGCCCGCGCGCGCCCATCAGGGCGACGCCGGCGTGGACCTGTGCACCACGGAAGACGTCATCCTGGAACCGGGGGAGCGGGTGCTGGTCGGCACCGGCGTCGCGGTCGCGCTACCCGTCGGCACGGTCGGCCTGATCCATCCGCGATCGGGGCTGGCCGCCAAGACCGGTCTGTCGGTGGTGAACACCCCCGGCACGGTCGATGCCGGATACCGGGGCGAGATCAAGGTGTGCCTGATCAACCACGATCTGCGCACGCCCATCGAATTGCGCCGGGGTGACCGGATCGCGCAGCTGCTGGTGCAGCGGGTGGAACTGGTCGACTTCGTGGAGGTCGACACGCTCGACGAAACCGCGCGCGGTGCGGGCGGTTACGGGTCGAGCGGCGGTCACGCGAGTCTGACCGGTGCGGGCCAGGCCACCGTCAAGGAGGCGTGATGGGCATGTTCGGCAAGAAGAAGAGATCCTCGGACGACGACCGGTACCCGGCCGACGACTATGACGAGCTCGACGAGTACGACGACGAAGATCAGTACGACACCGACGAACATCCGGTGGTCGCCGGGAATTACCGCGACGCCGGGGTCGCGGGTTCGGGTCCGTACGACTTCACCGAGGTTTCCGACCTGTTGGAGAAGGTCACCGATCAGCGGCTCGACCTCGGCTCGGTGATCCTGCCGGTGCCGCAGGGCGGCCAGCTGCAGGTCGAGATGACCCCCGACGGCACACCGCAGGCCGTGCACCTGGCCACCGAGCACGGCAGGCTCACCGTCGCCGCGTACGCCGCGCCGAAGTCGGCGGGCCAATGGCGCACGGTGGCCGCCGATCTCGCCGATTCGCTGCGCAACGACGGCGCGCGGGTCGCGGTGGAGACCGGTCCGTGGGGTCGCGAGCTGCTCGCCATCACCGAGGGCGCGGATCTGCGATTCATCGGTGTCGACGGGCCACGCTGGATGGTTCGGCTGGTCGCGGCGGGACCGTCGGGCGCGTCGAACGACGGCAGTCCGCTGGTCGCGGCGGCCCGGGCGATCTTGCGCGAGACCGTGATTCGGCGCGGCGACGATCCGCTGCCGGTGCGTGAGCCACTACCCGTGGTGCTGCCGCAGGAACTGGCCGAACAACTGGCCGCGGCGCACCAGGCACAGGCCGACGCCCAGCAACAGCAGGCGGCGGCGCAGGCCGCGGCCGCGCAGGCGGGCCCGCAGGGCGTGGTGCCGCCACGGATGCCGGAGGGGCCGCGCCGTGGTGCGGACGGTTCGGCGATGCAGCAGCTGGGCCTGAATTAACGAGTCGCTCGATCTGAGCTGATTCAGCCGAGTGCCAGCGCGGCAAATCCCATGTGCCCCAGGATCGCCGGATCCGCGCCGAGTTCGGCGAGGGTGATCCGGTGGATCGCGGAGCGCGGGATGAGCGCCGCCCACTCCTCGGCGATCGCGAACGGATGCACCGGATCGTCCACGGCCGTCACCACCGCGACCGGCACCTCGATGGTGCCGAGCAGTTCGGTCCCCGGCCACTTGTAGTCGGCCGCTTCCTCCAGTGCCGCAGGCAGATTCGGCCACTGCGACCGCCACGACCGGGTCAGCGTTTCGGCGAGCCAAGGCGGGCTGCTCGCCCGCATCCGCTCGATCACCGCGTCCAATCCGTCGGCGCGCAACTGTGCCGCCGTCGCCGACGCGCTCAACGCGGCGGGGCAGGCGGTGGTGTCCGGTCCGGTCCAGCCCGGCAGCGCCGCGATCACCCCGGCCGTCCGTTCCGGATGCTCGGCCGCCCACTCGATCGCCACCGCGGCACCCAACGAGATTCCCGCCACAACAATCGGTCCCGCCGCGGCCGCCGCGTCGAGCGCGGCCCGGTAACTCGCGACCACCGCCCTCGGGTCCGGCTCCACCGCGACCACGTCGAGACGGCGCGCTGTGCAGGCGGGTTCGAACGCGCGACGCGCGAAATCCGCGTCGGATCCGGTTCCGGGCAGCGCCACGACGACGTGGGCGGCCGACGCGGAGTGTGGGGAGTCGAACACCGGTCCGAGCGTAGCGGGGGTGTGCTGGTGCATCTACAGTGGCGGGTGTACGTCCACCGCCGGTCGTGCTGAGAATCCACGATGGTGTGCGATCCACACTGTCTGCTCTATGCAGGAGAGCGTGCGAAATGTCATCCGCTGCCTCAGGGTATTTTCGACGTCTGGGCCGCAGACTGACCGAGGATCTGGACCAGTTGGACGCCGAGGAGCTTGCCGAGAAATCGGAGGCTTCTGGAGCGTGCCGTGCGTCGGAGTGTCGCCGCGGCGACGAGGCCACGATGCTCGGTAAGCTGCGCAGTGTCGAAGCGTGTTCGAAGTCCGCGGGCGCTACTGTGCAGGCGGAATTCTTCGACGGAACCGATGCCATCACCCTGGTCTGGATCGGCCGTCGGCGCATTCCCGGTATCGAGCCGGGGCGGCGTATCTTGGTTCGCGGCCGCGTCGGTGATCGAGACGGCCGCAAGGTGATCTACAACCCCTACTACGAACTGCGCGGGAACAGCTGACGTATGCCATCGAGCAACGACAACGCCCCCTCGGGCGAACAAACCCCCTCGACCGAACAGCTCGAGCCGGATCCGGCTCTCGCCCTCGACGAGGATGAGGAAGCGGCCGAACAGACGTTGCTCGAGCAGTTGGGCGGCTTCAGCGGCCTGATCTATTCGACCGTCCCCGTCGTCGTGTTCGTTCCGGTGAACAGTTTCGCCGGGCTGACCGCGGCGATCTGGGCCGCCCTCGGGGTGGCCGCGCTCATCCTGGTCTGGCGCCTGATCCGGCGTAGCCCCATCCAGCCCGCCATCTCCGGCTTCCTCGGCGTCGGCATCTGCGCGTTCATCGCCTACCGGATGGGTGAGGCCAAGGGCTTCTTCCTGTTCGGCATCTATACGAGCCTGGTGTACGCGGGCGTCTTCCTGATCTCGATGCTGGTGCGCTGGCCACTGGTCGGCGTGATCTGGGGCGTGCTGAACGGCCACGGCACCGACTGGCGCAGCGATCAGCGGGTGCAGCGCCTCTACTACGTCGCGACCACCACCTGGGTGCTGGTCTTCGGCGCCCGCTACCTGGTGCAGTCACAGCTCTACGACACCGACCGCACCGGCTGGCTCGCGTTCACCCGCATCGCCATGGGCTGGCCGCTCACCGCAGTCGCGCTGGCGGTCACGGTCTGGGCGGTGCGCCGCGCGGGGCATATGCCCACCAAGACCGCGGTGGCCGAGCCCGCGTAGGGCGTTAACCCCGCGGGCCTTCGCCGCGAAAACCCTCCGGGGTGGTGTAGTCCCACCGCAGAGGTGGAGGGTTACCCACCCTGGGGTGCCTGGAGGGAAGCCCGAGTTCATCAGACGATCGTTGCGTACAGAAAACAACGCACGATCGTAGGAAAGGACTCGGACGTGGCTACCGAGCACAACACCGCAGCATTGTCGAAGAACCACAATCCGGCCCTGTCGGAGAGCCGCCGGGTGGCGGCCGAACTGGACAAGTTGATCGGCCCCGCGGCAGCGGGCGACCGCAACGCCGTCACCGAGATCGTCCGCATCGTGCATCCGCTGGTCCGCCGGTATTGCGGTGCGCGCCTTGGTAATACGGCGCACCTGCAGGTCACCGCCGACGACGTGGTGCAGGAGATCCTGATCGCCACCGTCAAGGCGATCCCGCGCTACCGCGATCAGGGCAAGTCCTTCCTCGCCTTCGTCTATGGCATCGCCTCGAACAAGGTCGCCGACGCGTTCCGCCGGTCCCAGCAGCACCCGACCTACCCGATGGCCGAGATGCCGGACACCGCGTCCACCGAGGCCGGGCCCGAGGAGTGGGCGCTCGCGCTCGAACGGCGCGCGGCCACCAAGGAACTCATGAAGATCCTGGCCCCCGCGCACCGCGAGGTGCTGGTGATGCGCATCGTGCTCGGCTGGTCGGCGGCGCAGACCGCCGAGGCCATCGGCACCAGCCCCGGCGTGGTCCGGGTGATGCAGCACCGCGCGCTGAACAAGCTGCGCGCGGAACTGAAGGTCGCCTGAGGCGAAGTCGCGACCGCCGCGCATCAGCCCTGTCGGGGAGTCAAGGCTTGATGCCGTGGTTGGCGAGTTCGACCCTGAGGTCTTCTTCGGCCTCCACCGAGGTCACGAACAGCAGCTCGTCGTCGCCCTCGAACGGATCATCGGGTTGCGGCACGATTACCCGGCCGCCGCGCAGAATCGTCACCAGGGCGGCGTCGCGCGGCAGGGTGAGCGTGCGCACCGGCTTGCCCGCCAGCCCGGTGTCGCCGGGCAAGGTGATCTCGACCAGGTTGGCCTGACCCTGCCGCAGCGTCATCAGGCGCACCAGATCGCCGACCGTGACTGCCTCTTCGACGAGCGAGGCGAGCAGGCGCGGTGTGGACACCGCGACGTCCACACCCCATGACGAATCGAACAGCCACTCGTTGCGCGGATCGTTCACCCGCGCCACCACCCGGCGCACGCCGAACTCGGTCTTGGCGAGCAGGCTGTGCACCAGATTGGCTTTGTCGTCGCCGGTGGCCGCGATGACCACCTCATAGGTTTCCAGTCCCGCGTCCTCGAGCAGGGCGAGCTCGCAGGCGTCGGCGTGCACCCAGACCGCGTCCGGGATCGCCTCCGGCTCGATGTGGTCGAGTTGCCGCTCGAGCAGCATGACGTCGTGTCCGCCGCGCAGCAATTCCCTGGCGATGGATCGGCCGACGGCGCCTGCCCCGGCGATGGCCACTTTCATGTTCAGTCCTCGCTCGCGGGGGGTTTGCCTGCCAATGCGACGGCCTCACCCACAGAACCGGAGGTGGCGGCGACATAGACGACGTCGTCAGCCTGCACGATGGTCTTGCTGTCGGGCAGCAGGCCCTGACCGAATCGGATGATGAAGGCGACGCGCACGTTCACATCGCGTTCCAGGTCGCGCACCGTCCGGCCATACCAGTCCTCGTGCAACGTCAGCTGCGTCACAGCTACCGTTCCGGTCGGGTCGCGCCAGGTGGTGGTGCTGTTGTCGCCGATGAGGGCGCGCAGGAACCGGTCGGTGGTCCACGGCACGGTGGCGATGGTGGGGATGCCGAGCCGCTCGTAGACCGCGGCGCGCTTGGCGTCATAGATGCGCGCGACCACGCGCTCGACGCCGAACATCTCGCGGGCCACCCGCGCGGAGATGATGTTGGAATTGTCGCCCGAGGAGACCGCGGCGAACGCGTCGGCCCGCTCGATTCCGGCCCGTACCAGCACATCTCGATCGAAACCGACGCCGGTCACCCGCTCACCGGTGAAGTCCTGGCCCAGGCGGAGGAAGGCGGCCGGGTCCCGATCGATCACGGTGACCTCGTGGCCGACCCGGACCAGGGCACGGGCCAGCGCCGAGCCGACGCGCCCACAACCCATGATCACTACGTACACCCGTGCACCCTCGTTCCTGGAACCAAGCGTTCGGTCTGCTAATTATGTGGTCGAACGGTACCTGTCGAATCATTCCATCGGCCACGTTCCCCCTCCGCCGGGTGGCCAAACCTGCGAGCCGCGCGCGCGACCGCCTTCGCGTGCGCTGTGTCGGACCTGCGGCATTCGCGGGCCCTGCGTGGTTAAGCGGCGCTGCCGCCTCCAGGCCTGACGCTCGTGCCGCTATGCTCCCTCCAGTGTCCAAGTTGACGACGGCAGCGAAACGAATGCTGCTGGGCAGGCCTTTCCGTAGTGATTCGCTTGGCCATACCCTGCTGCCGAAGCGCATCGCCCTCCCGGTGTTCGCCTCCGATGCCATGTCCTCGGTCGCCTACGCGCCGGAAGAAATTTTTCTGGTGTTATCCGCCGCCGGGATCTCGGCCTATGTCTATGCCCCCTGGGTCGGTCTCGCCGTCGCCTTGGTGATGGCGGTGGTCGTAGCAAGCTATCGGCAAAACGTGCACGCCTACCCGTCCGGCGGCGGTGACTACGAGGTCGCGACGACCAACCTCGGGCCCAATGCCGGTCTGACCGTCGGCAGCGCGTTGCTCGTCGACTACGTGCTCACGGTGGCCGTCTCGATTTCCTCGGCCGCGTCCAACATCGGCTCGGCGATTCCGTTCGTCGCCACGCACAAGGTGTTGTTCGCGGTGGTCGCGATCGCCATCCTGACCGCGATCAACCTGCGCGGCATCCGCGAGTCGGGCACCACCTTCGCCGTCCCCACCTACGCGTTCATCGTCGGCATGTTCATCATGCTCGGCTGGGGACTGTTCCGGATCTTCATTCTCGGCGACAACCTGCAGGCGGAGTCGGCCGGTTTCGGATTGAAGGCGGAGGACGAGCACCTGTACGGGGTCGCCTTCGCCTTTTTGATCGCCCGCTCGTTCTCCTCCGGTTGCGCCGCGCTGACCGGTGTCGAGGCGATCAGCAACGGGGTGCCCGCGTTCCGAAAGCCGAAGTCGCGCAATGCCGCCACCACCCTGCTGATGCTCGGCACCATCGCGATCGTGCTGCTGCTCGGCATCATCATTCTGGCCCAGAAGATCGGGATCGTGTACGCGCACAACGACGCCGATCTGATCGGCGCGCCGCCGGGGTACCACCAGAAGACGCTGATCGCGCAGCTCGCCGAGACGGTGTTCCACGGATTCCCGGTCGGGTTCTTCTTCATCACCACGGTGACCGCGCTGATCCTGGTGCTCGCCGCGAACACCGCGTTCAACGGATTCCCGGTGCTCGGTTCGATTCTGGCGCAGGACCGTTACCTGCCCCGGCAGCTGCACACCCGCGGCGATCGGCTGGCGTTCAGCAATGGCATCCTGTTCCTGTCCGGTGCGGCGATGGCGTTCGTGGTGCTGTTCGGTGCCGAGGTCACCAAGCTGATCCAGCTTTACATCGTCGGCGTGTTCGTCTCCTTCGTGCTCAGCCAGACCGGCATGCTGCGGCACTGGACCCGATTGCTGCGCACCGAAACCGATCCGGCGCAGCGGTCGCGGATGATGCGGTCCAGGGTGATCAACGCCGTCGGCCTCACCGCGACCGGCGCGGTGCTGATCATCGTGCTCATCACCAAGTTCTTCGCAGGCGCCTACATCGCCATCTGCACCATGGTGGCGATCTTCATCGTGATGAAAATGATTCGCAGGCACTATGATTCGGTGTCGCGTGAGCTGGAAGAACAGGAGTGGGACGGCGTGCTGCCCAGCCGCTCGCACTCGATCGTGCTGGTGTCCAAGCTGCATCTGCCTACCCGGCGCGCCCTGGCCTATGCCCGCGCCACCCGGCCGGACACCCTGGAAGCGATCACCGTGAACGTCGACGAGGCCGACACCAGGGCGCTGGTGCGCGAGTGGGAGCAGAGCGATGTCACCGTGCCGCTCAAGGTGATCGAATCGCCGTACCGCGAAATCACCAAGCCCGTCCTCGATTACGTCAAGCGGGTGCGCAAGGATTCGCCGCGCGATGTGGTGACCGTGTTCATCCCCGAGTACGTGGTCGGTCACTGGTGGGAACAGGTGCTGCACAACCAGAGTGCGTTGCGGCTCAAGGGGCGACTGCTCTTCGAGCCGGGTGTGATGGTGACCAGCGTGCCGTGGCAGTTGAGTTCGTCCACCCGGGCACGTACGCCCGGCATGGTGAACGCGCCGGGAGCGGTCCGCCGCGGTTACGACGATCGCTCATGACCGATTGGCGCGACACGACTTTCGAGGTGCGCCTCGGCCCGCCAGGACACGGTGGGTTCTGCGTCGGCAGGCACGAGGGCCGCGTGGTGTTCGTACGGCACGGGCTGCCGGGTGAACTGGTGCGGGTGCGGGTCACCGAGGACCGCGGCGGGTCCTTTTGCCGCGCGGACGCGGTGGAGATCCTCGAGGCATCCCCGGACCGCGTCCCCGCCACCTGTCCGGTCTCCGGCCCCGGCGGCGCGGGATGCTGCGATTTCTCCTACGCCACCCCGAAAGCCCAACGGGCGCTGAAGGCTTCGGTGGTCGCCGAACAGTTGCGCAGACTCGCCGGCATCGATCGGGAGATCGTCGTCGAACCGATCACCGGCTCCGGCGACAGCACCGGCGGCTGGCGCACCCGCATCCGGCTGGCCGTCGACGCCGAAGGACGAGCGGGCGTACACGGCTACCGCAGCACCGAGGTGATCACGGATCTGCGCTGCCCCCAACCGGTTTCGGGTGCGCTGGACGGGATCGCGGATCGATTGTGGACGCCGGGAGCGGATTTGGTGATCGCCGTCGACGGTGACGGTGTGCGTCACATCATCGAGCTCGCCCCGGCCGCTGACGGGGATCGAGGGAAATCACGCGGCGGTGAGTGGCAGCGAGCCGAGTCCGGCGGTACGCGTCGCGGGGATCAGCGCGGTCGGGACCGACGTGGGCGCGCCGAGCGCCGACGTCCCGGCGACGACGAGCGCGGACGGCAGGCCCGAGCCGACGACCAAGGCGTACGCGGGCGCGACGCCGGTGCTGGGCGTAGCGGAGCCGAGCGCGACAACCGCCGCCGTCCGACCGGCAAGCCGGGCAGCGACCTGCGCGGCGGCGACGCGCCGGGTAGCACCGAGCGCGGGCATCGCCGCCGCCCCGGTGAAATCGGTGGCGTCTGGAGCGGCGGCACCGCGCGGCGCGATACGAACGATGATCGCCGCCCTGATGAGACCGAGCTTCGAGACGATACGCAAGACGGCGGTCGTCGCGGCTCTGCTCCGCACAACCGCAACCGACACGGTGGCCTCGGCCGGCCTGATAGCGATGACCGAGCCGTCGATGGCCGTGACGAGTCGCGCGGGGCCGATGAACGCAGCGGTCGGCAACACGCTGGTCGGCGTGGTGACGATGACCGCGGCGTAGGGCGCGCGGAGGTGCGGTACGACGCCGACGGTCGGCTGGAGGCACCGCAGGCCGGTGAGCGGCGCAACGCGTCTGCTCGGCGCGCGGCCACGCACGCGGCGCGCGACGAGTGGGTGATCTCCGGAACCGGACGTGCGGTCGAGTATGTCGCCGGTCGCCGCTGGGAGGTCTCCGCGACCGGCTTCTGGCAGGCGCATCACGGTGCCGCGCAATGCTATTCGGACCTGATCGCAGAGTGGTCCGGATTGCATCCGGGCGCCCTGGCCTGGGATTTATACAGTGGCGCAGGCGTTTTCGCCGCCCGCCTGGCCGATCAGGTCGGCCAGACGGGCGCGGTACTCGCGATAGAGTCCGCCCGCCCGGCGGTCGCCGACGGCACCGCGGCCCTGCGTGACCTGCCGTGGCTCGACCTGCACGCCCAGCGAGTAGAGCGCTGGGTCACCGAACGCGTCGGCGGCGCGGCCCCCGACGTCATCGTCCTCGACCCACCCCGCGCGGGCGCGGGCAAGGAGGTGATCGCCGCGATCACCACCACCGGCCCCCTCCGCATCATCCACATCGGCTGCGACCCAGCCGCTTTCGCCCGCGACCTAGGCCTCTACCAAGCCGCAGGCTACCGCCTGGCCGCCCTGCGCGCCTTCGACGCCTTCCCCGGCACCCACCACGTCGAATGCGTCGCACTCCTCGAACCCGCATTGCCGGAGTGACTTAGCGACGCACACCAAGTGCTGTGCCGGTGGCAAGGCACTAGCCACTGTGGAAGGACCGCACACCCACCGTGTAAGCCGCACACCGCGTGTACTGGGGGTGCGGCTTCTACGGGGAGTGTGCGGCTAGGTTTTGGCCCGATGGTCGGGCTTGGGTGGCTTCGGTGTTTTTCGACGCATGCGGGCCCGGGGCGCAAGGTGTGTGCGGGTATTGATGGGCCGACGTCGGGGGTTGTGGTCAGTCGTCGTAGACCGGGGGGCGGCGGTCGCGACGGGCGCGGATGGCTTCGTCGAAGTTGTCGGTGGTGAGGCGGACGTAGAGTTGGGCCATGCCCTCGTGTTGCATGTGGGATTCGAAGCCGCCCGCTTCCATGCCGCTCCACAGCATGCGTTTGGTGAGTTCGGTGCCCACCCGGCTGAAGCTGATGATGCGGTCGGCCAGGTCGTAGCAGGTTTCGAGGAGCTTGGCGGCGGGCACGGTGCGCGAGACGAGGCCGATGCGTTCGGCCTCGGTGGCGTCGACGTCGCGCCCGGACAGCATGATCTCGAAGGCGCGGGAGGCGCCGATGGCGCGGGGCAGCAGGTAGCTGATGCCGAGTTCGGTGGAGGTGAGGCCGTTGTTGATGCCCGCGGCGCGAAAGTAGGCTTCCTCGGCCGCGATTCGGATGTCGGTGGCGACGCTGAGGCAGAATCCACCGCCGATGGCGGCACCGTTGATCGCGCCGATCACCGGCTGGTTCATCCGCCGCAGCGTGATCATCACATCGTTGAGCAGGTCCATCGAACGGCGCGCGACGCTGGTGACGGTGAGTCCCTCGACATTGGGCACCTTGCCCGCGCTCTGCAGGTCGGCGCCGGAGCAGAAGCCTTGCCCCGCGCCGGTGAGCACCACGACACGAATGTCGTTGTCGGCGCTGACTTCTTCCAGCGCCTCGCGCAACGGAATCATCACGTCGAACGCCATGGCGTTCATCCGATCGGGACGATTGAGCGTGACCAGGGCGACGTGTGGTCGCGGTGTGTCGATGAGCACGAACGACATACGAACCCCTAACCAGCGACGGCCTGTCACCGACTTCTCAATATAAGTGGTCCGCGGACCACGCTCGTCCGATCGTGATCAAGACGCCCGCACCGGGTGTCAGCCGAATGACGGCCAGGAGTTTGCCGGAGCCGCAAAGGTTTCCGATCTAACGGCGACCCGGTGCACCGGGAACCAGGTGAACAGCACCGCCGCGATGACGGTGAGCACGCCCCAGCCGACGAATCCGCACCCGGCGAACAGCGGATTCGCCTCGTGCGCGGGAGAGTTGAACAGGCCGAACAGCATTGCGCTGCCGTTGATCGCGGCGTGCGCGACGACGCACGGCCAGATGCTGCCGGTGTACATCCGGAGCCAGCCGAGGATGGCGCCGAGCGGCACGCAGAATCCGATGAACGCGACAGCGGCCCAGGCGCCGAGGTTCGGATAGTTGTAGCCGAGCAGCGTGAGCGGCGCGTGCCACAGCGCCCATATCACCCCGGTGGCAATGATTCCGCCGGTGATACCGAGGCGGCCGGTGAGCTGCGGCATCAGCCAGCCGCGCCAGCCGAGTTCCTCGCCGAGCGCGAACGGCACGGTGCCGAGGGTCGACACGGTGACCGCGTCGACGACGACGGCCGCCACGATCGCGGGGCTCGGGAAATCGAAGACGTACACGCCGAACAGCACGCTCAGTCCGAACGCCGCCCAGAGGAACAGCGGCGCGCCGAGCCAGGCGAGCACCGTGAGCCACGCCGTCCGCCGTGGTCGCGCGCCGAGCCGTAACCCGTTCTGCGAGAACAGCGCAGACCAGGGCAGCCGCCGATAGCGCCACACCGCGAGCACGCCGAGCGCGGGTGCGAACATCATCATCGCGGCACCCGTATGCAGCCACAATCCGGATTGCAGACCCTGACCGTCGAGCCATGGTCCGCAGGCGAGCACCCAGGCCGCGCCGAACGCGACGAGCAGGAACAGAGCGAAATCGTTGCGACGAGCGATCATCCGACATCCTTAGGACGGCGTGCTGCCTTACCTACTCAGACGCAGCGCGAACCCATCCGGTTCCATCGATGTCGAAAGTTCCTCTTCGAGACGTGAAGTCGCTGCTATGACCGCATCGAGTCGCTGCTCCTGCCGACTAGTTCGTTTGTAGCGCTCCACTTTCCGTCGCTGTTGGGCGTACGCGGCTTGTTCTATGTCACATTTATTTAGTAGTTAGTAACTAGTAACTTAGCCAGCATGGCGGAACGGATGAGCGGAACCGATCGACGCGCCCAGGTGCTGGCCATCGCGGCGAAGGAGTTCGCGGAGCACGGATTACACGGCGCGTCGACGGAGGCGATCGCACGAGCGGCGGGGATCACGCAGGCGTACATCTTCCGAATGTTCGGGACGAAGAAGGCCCTGTTCCTGGCGCTTGTCCAGGCGGCGTTCGAGCGGCTCAGCGAGGGGATGCGCGAGGCGGGCGCGGGGCAGACGGGCCTGGACGCGCTCTCGATGATGGGTGGCCAGTACTTCGACCTGCTCGCCGATCGGACCGGGTTGTTGTTGCAGCTGCAGGGCTTTGCCGCATGTGGCGATCCGGAGGTGCGGGACGCGGTGCGGTCGTGTTTCGCCCGGATGTGGGATACCGCCGCGGACGGCACCGGACTCGAGCCGGTGACCGTGAAGACCTTTCTCGCGTTCGGCATGCTGCTGAACGCCGGCGCCGCGATGGACGTCGAGCAGGTCGACGCGGCATGGGCCGAGGGTGTCCGCACCCGGATCCAGTCGGATCTGTTCGCGCACATCACCTCCGAGACGAACCGATGAACACCCGGACGAACGACCACACCGTCGTCGCCGCCCGGCTGAGCGGCGCACTGGTCTGCACGGCGTTGGCGGGCGCGGTGGTCGGCAGCGTCGGCGCGCCCCTCATCACGCCGGTCGCCACGGGAATGCACGTATCCCTGGCCGCCGCGCAGTGGACTTTGACGGTAACCCTGTTCAGCGGCGCGATCGCGGGCCCCGTGCTCGGCAGGCTCGGCAGCGGCCCGTACCGCCGCGGCACGATCCTGGCCACCCTCGCCCTGGTCACCGTGGGTGGGTTGCTGACGGTGCTGCCACTTCCGTTCGCGGCGTTGCTGATCGGACGCGGATTTCAGGGACTCGCGGTCGCGGTCGGGGCGCTGTTGATGAGCGTCGCCCGCGCCCACCTGCCACCGGAGCGTTCGGCGTCGACGATCGCCGCGTTGTCGGTCGCCTCGACGGTAGGTATCGGGGTCGGCTATCCGGCGATCAGCCTGCTCGACCAACTCGCGGGCCTGCGCGCCGCGTACGGACTCGGGCTCGTCCTCTCCGTAGCGGCGCTGGTCATCGCCTGGCGGACACTGCCGGTCGAGGCGCCGGGGGAGTTGCCCCGGATCGACGTCACCGGCGCGCTGCTGCTCGCGTTCGGCACGCTCGGGCTGCTGCTCGTCGTCGCCGAACCCGCGATGTGGGCGACCGCGTGGCTGGCCGGTGGCATCCTCGTCGGTGCCGTCGCGGTCCTGGCCGGGTGGGCGTTCCTCGAACTGCGCACCGAGGCACCGTTGGTGGACCTGCGGCTACTCGGTCACCGGCCCGTCCTGCGCGCGAACCTGGCGATACTCGTCGCCGGGACAGGTTTGTACCTGCTGTTCAGCCTGTTCACCCGCTATGTGCAGACTCCCGTCGGCGCCCACTACGGATTCGCGCTGCCCGGCGTCGCCGCGGGCGCGGCACTGATCCCGTTCTCGCTGCTCGGGTTCGTCGCCGGAAAGGTGGTGCCGCGTCTCATCGCGCGCATCACCGAACGATGGACGTACGCGCTCTCGGTCGCGATCGCCGTCGCCAGCGCACTGCTGTTCGCCGCTACCATCCAGTCACTGCTCGCGGTCCTCGCCGCGATCGCGCTGCTCGGCTTCGCCGTCGGCGGCGTCTTCGCGGTAATGCCCAAGCTGGTGCTTGTCGGTGTGCCCCAAGCGGAGACGGCCAGTGTGCTCTCGATCAACCAGATCGCCCGCAGCATCGGTATGAGCATCGGCAGCGCGCTCGCGGGGTTCCTGCTCGCCACCACTACACCGAACGGCACGCTGCTGCCCACTCAGAACGGGTACCTCACCGCGGCGCTGTGGGCGCTACCTCCGCTGGTCGTCAGCGCACTGGTCGTCGCCACACACCGACCTAGTCCAGCTGCCAGGTGACCCGGATCCCCGCCGAGATCTCGCTCTCGCCGAGCTCGACCGGAACCGGCGCGGCACCGTAAGCATCCATCGCGATCGACATCGCCTTCACCCGCGGAATGGAAGGCGGTGCGGAGGAAGTGTTCTCGGTGATCTCGAGCACCGCGCCGAGCGCCCGGCCCGCCCGCGCCGCGAACTGCTCGGCCTTGGCGACCGCGTTCTCCCACGCCGCGTCCCGCGCTTGGACGAGCAGCGCCTCCTGGTCGGCGAAGGTGAGGGTCAGCCCACCGAGCCGAACATCGTCGCCGCCCGCGTCGACGGCGTTGGCGATGATCGTCGCGGGACCCGGATCGGCGTCGTCGCCGAGGTTGCGCAACGCGATGGTCAGCGATGTGCTCGCGAGATAGCCGGTGATCCGATTGCCCTGGCCCTCGGTCCACACCGTCTCGGTGTGCACCGACAAGCCACTGGTCGCGATGTCCTTGCCCTCGACACCATCGGAACGCAGCGATCGGGTGACCCCGGCAACCCGCTCGCCGGCCCTGCTGTAGGCGAGCGCCACCTTGCCCGCCCGGCATTCGACGGAAATCGTGACGCGCATCAAATCCGGTGTGGCACGCGCGGTGCCGCTACCGAAAATCGTGACGGTGCCCGCACCCGCGGACTCGGACTTCTCGCTCACGGCATACTCCTCGTTCGGTCGGCGGATGAGTCTCACTTCATGTGGTCAACGGCGGAGACAACACAATCGTTCGCGGGATCGAGGTGAGTCACATGGTCGATCAATAATCGCCCCCGCGCACCGCGATCGCGCGCACCGCCGCGTCCATTTGCGCATACGCCCCCGCCGCCAATCGCTCGAGCAATGCCAGCTTCAACTGCGGCGCGCGCGACGCGAGTTGATCGAATCGCGCAGGACTCAACACCGCCACCCGCACTGCGGTCTCCGCCCGCGCCTCGTTCACGAACGGCGTCCCCACCAGCATCGGAATCTCGCCGAACGACATCCCGGACGACAAACTCACCAGCCGGTGTGTCCGGTTATCACTGCCTTCGAAGGTGATGCGCACCCGACCCTCGAGGATCAGATACAACCCGGACCGCGCACTGCCGCGCCGCGCGATCACCTCGCCGCGCGCGAAAGTGTGCACCTCGAACTCCTTGGCCAGCTGCACCCGATCATCGGACTCGAGCGCCGCGAGCGCCTGGTGATCCTCGATCGAGATCGACGTGCACACCGGCTCGTCGCCGGGCCGATGCTGGTCGAGCACGATGTCCTCACACCATTCGGTCGCCGTGTCGCGATCGATGAACACCCGACCGCGCGGATCGTCCGGATCCAGGCTGGACACCAGGTGCCCGAGCTTGGCATCGGGATCGACCAGCGCCACCCGCACGCCGACCGCCGCGAGTTCGGTTTGCAGATCATCGATCATCCGCATCGCGATCTCGCTCACCTCACCGACTCGGCGCAGATCGACCACCAGCGCTTCGAGCTCACCCGCCTGCGCCTCGATGGTCCGCACCGCACTCTCCGCGCCCGCGAACAACAGATCGCCGTGCAACTCGTAGACGCGCGCCCGATGCCCGTGTTCGGCGAGCACGGCGATCTCCTCGGTCGTCCTGCGCAGCCGCGACGGCACCTCGGCCACCGAGTATCCGGCCCGGATCGCCGTCCGCGCCGCCCGCGTGACGTGCAGAAAGTGCAGCTCCAACCGCTCCGACAGCTCCCGGCAGGCCGCGACACCGCGCACGCTGTTGCCGTGCTTGTCCAGCCGAGGGGAGTAGACCGCGATGCCGATCTGCCCCGGCAGCACCGCGACGATGCCACCGCCGACCCCGCTCTTCGCGGGCAGCCCGACGCTGGTCACCCAGTCGCCCGCCGCGTTGTACATGCCGCAGGTGGTCATCACGCTGAGCACCCGCTCGGTCAGCACCGTAGACAGTGCGCGTTCGCCGGTCACCGGGTTGCGCCCGTTGTTGGCCAGCGTCGCCGCCATCTGCGCGAGGTCGCGGCAGGTCACGTCGAGCGAGCACTGCCGGAAGTAGCGATCCACCGCCTCGTCCGGATCGGAGTCGATGATGCCGAACGAGCGCAGCATGTAGCCGATCGCGCGATTGCGGAAACCGGTGCGCGCTTCGGACGCGTACACCGCCTCGTTCATGCTCAGTTCGCGCCCGGCGAAGCGCGAATAGCAGCGCCGGATGCGCTCGAATCGCTCGACCGGATCCGAACCGGTGATCAGCGACGCGGCGGTGATCGCGCCCGCGTTGATCATCGGATTGCGCGGCCGCTCGGTCACCGGATCCAAGCTGATCTCGTTGAACGCCTCCCCGGAGGGCTCGACGTCGATGCGCTCGTCCACGAACTCGGTGCCGCGATCGGCCAGCGCGAGCGCGTAGGTGAACGGTTTGGAGATGGACTGGATGGTGAACGAGGTGTCCAGGTCGCCGGTGCCGTAGACCCGCCCGTCGGCGGTGGCCAGGCACAGGGCGAACGAATCCGGCTGTGCCGCAGCGAGTTCCGGAATGTAGTCGGCAAGTGTACCGGAATCGTCGGGACGGCACAGGTGAAAGACGTCGGTGACGATCCTGGACACTACGCCCGGTTCGATTGTCCGCTGGATCGCCTCTTCGGGCTGGGCCACACGAACACTCTAGGCCGAGTACGGTATGCCGAGGCTCACATTTCACCCGTGATGTCGGCAGGTGGGGGTCGTTGCCAGGTGTGGCAGTTGGGTTCTCGTTCGAAAGCACTGCCCGCCGCTCCGTAGACTGATCGGATCAGAAGCGCTATCCGGAGGGAGCGAGTTCAGGTGGGAGTGCTTTCCCGGGTCGACACGCCCGAAGATCTTCGTCCGCTCACCGCACCGCAATTGCGTGAGCTGGCGGACGAGATCCGCGATTTCCTCGTGCAGAAGGTTGCCGCGACCGGTGGGCACCTCGGCCCGAACCTAGGCGTGGTCGAGCTGACCATCGCGCTACACCGGATCTTCGACTCGCCGGCCGACCCGTTGATCTTCGACACCGGCCACCAGGCCTACGTGCACAAGATCCTGACCGGCCGCAAGGGCGATTTCGACACGCTGCGCAAGCAGGGCGGCCTGTCCGGCTATCCGAGCCGCGCCGAGAGCGCGCACGACTGGGTGGAGTCCTCGCACGCCTCCGCGTCGCTGTCCTACGCCGACGGCCTGGCCAAGGCGTTCGCGCTGACCGGGCAGGACCGGCACGTGGTCGCCGTGGTCGGCGACGGCGCGCTCACCGGCGGCATGTGCTGGGAGGCACTCAATAACATCGCGGGCGCGCCGGACCGGCCGGTGGTGATCGTGGTCAACGACAACGGCCGCTCGTACGCGCCGACCATCGGCGGCCTGGCCGACCGGCTCACCGCATTGCGCACCCAGCCCGCCTACGAGCACGCGCTCGACGCCGGGAAGCGGATCCTGAAGAGCATCCCGCGGGTCGGCGAGTCCGCGTACTCGATGATGCACGCGGTGAAGGCCGGGATAAAAGACGCGGTGAGCCCGCAGGAGCTGTTCAGCGACCTCGGGATGAAGTACGTCGGCCCGGTCGACGGACACGACATCGTCGCGCTGGAATCGGCGCTGCGCCGGGCCAAGGACTTCGGTGGCCCGGTCGTGGTGCACGCGGTGACGCAGAAGGGGCACGGGTACGCACCCGCCGAGAACCACATCGCCGACCAGATGCACGCCTGCGATCCGATCGATCCGCTCACCGGCGTGCCGGTCGGCGGGCCGAAGGCGCTCGGCTGGACGTCGGTGTTCTCCGAGGAGCTCGTCGCGCACGCCGAGCGGCGCGACGACATCGTCGCGATCACCGCGGCCATGCCCGGCCCGACCGGGCTCGCGGCGTTCGGTGAGCGGTTTCCGGAGCGGATGTTCGATGTCGGCATCGCCGAACAGCACGCGATGACGTCGGCGGCCGGGCTCGCGCTCGGCGGCATGCATCCGGTGGTGGCGATCTATTCGACGTTCCTCAACCGCGCGTTCGATCAGTTGCTGATGGACGTCGCGCTGTTGAAGCAGCCAGTCACCGTCGTGCTGGATCGCTCCGGCATCACCGGGCCCGACGGTGCCAGCCACAACGGCATGTGGGATCTGTCCGTGCTCGGCATTGTCCCAGGGATCCGGGTGGCGGCGCCGCGCGATGCGGCGACCCTGCGCGAGGAATTGGCGGAGGCGCTCGCCGTCAACGACGGACCCACCGCGATCCGATTCCCCAAAGGCAGTGTCGCCGACGATATTTCGGCGGTCGAGCGGCTCGACGGGGTCGATGTGCTCCGGCTTGCCAGCGGCGACCGCACCGCGCTGGACGGCGCCGGATCGGTCCAGGCGGTCCGTGGTGATGTGCTGCTGGTGGCCGTCGGCTCCTTCGCCGAGACCGCCCTGCAAGCCGCGGATCTGCTGGAGACCGAAGGTGTTTCGGTCACCGTGATCGATCCGCGCTGGGTACTTCCCGTCTCCGACACCCTGGTCAAACTTGCCGAGAACTACCGGCTCGTAGTGACTGTGGAAGACGGCGGCTTACACGGCGGCATCGGCTCAACCCTGTCGGCGCGGTTGCGGAACTCCGGACTGGACATCCCAACCCGCGATCTCGGTGTGCCACAGCAGTTCCTGGATCACGCGTCGCGCGGTGCGGTGCATGCGGAGCTCGGGTTGACCGCGCCGGACATCGCCCGACGGATCGGTGGGTGGCTCGCCGCACGGTGAGCCAGGCTCGGTCGCCGCGAACGACTGACTCGCCCATCGCGCACGATTGCGGCTGCACAGTTCATGCGCGGCAGGCCCGGCTATCGTCCGATCGTCGTGAGCCGTCGCGGGTGTCGCCGAGCGGATGCGCCGCGCCATCGCGTTCGTTGGTGCGAGTCAGTACTCGGCCTTCTTCTTTTGCCTTACGCGTCCGCCTACTTCGATCAGGCCGTCCGACCGCAGGGAAGTCACGATTTGTGAGCCGCGGCCCTGCGAAATGTGCAGGGGGCGGCCGAGGCTGGCGGTGAGCAGCAGCGCTGCGGCGCCCGTTGCCTCGTCCTCATCGATGCCGTCGCCGCGGCCGGGGAAGGCGCGGGCTCTGATCTGACCGGCCTGCTCGTCCTGCCAGGCCCAGGCGTAGATCCACTCGCCAGGTTCCGGCACCACCAGTGCGTCCACCGCTGCCGCGGAGTCGTATTGGCGCAGTGTGCGCGGCGGCACCCATTCGGCTTGCGCCGCAATCCAAGTGAACTCTCCATCGGCCCGGGTGCGCACCACGCCTGCTGGTGTGACCAGGGCGGGGACGTCGAGCAGCCAGGCCGTGCCGACGCACGGGTGCCCGGCGAAAGGCAGCCGAAGTGTCGGCGTGTAGATGTCGATGACGCCAAGCTCGGGATCATCGACGAACACGGTCTCGCTGAACCCCAGCTTCCTGGCGAAGGCTTGGCGCTCGCCTTCCGCAGGGACGGCAGCGCCATCACGCACGACTCCGAGCTCATTGCCGTACCGGCCGTCAGGCCCACAGAAGACACACAACACGTCGTACTCAGTCACCCTCGTAGTCAACCATTTCGATCACACACCAAGATCGGGCATCCGGTGGCGAGGAGTGCGTTGGCGGTTGCGGGGGTGAGGATTTGTCGGTGGCGGCTGACATCAGCGGCGCATCGCCGCTGCGATGAACAGCGGTATCGCCACGAAGAGGTGGCCCGATCGGGCGCGCGAGGTCTGGTCCGCCACCCAGATATCGGCGCGGTCCTTGTCCAGGTTATCGCTGGCGACCGCGGTCGCGGCAAGACCGGTCAGCAGCGGGAGCATGAGCTCGTCGGTGAAGATCGGCGTACGTGCCTCTACGGTGACGTCGTGGAAACCGTTGGCAAGCAGCAGGTTCCGGTAGGCGCGGGCGGAGCGCGGGCTGGTGATCGTGTCGGCGCGGGCATGCACGACGGTGCGGGTGGTCGACGGGTCGCCGGAGTCGATGATGATGGCGTCCCAATCCTGGCCTAGGAGGACGATACGGCCGCCTGGGGCAAGTACTCGCCGAGCCTCGGTCAATGCCACTGCGGGGTCCGCGATTTCGTGGAATACCTTGTCAGCGCGGTAGGCGGACACCGATTCATCGGGCAGCGGAAGGGCTTCCGCGGTGCCGAGGCGGAAATCCAATGCGGGCCAGCGAGTTCGCGCGACATCGATCATCTGCTCGCTCGGATCGATCCCGATCGGAACGGCACCTCGCCCGGCCAGTTCCGCGACGGCGCGCCCGGACCCGCAGCCGACATCCACCACAATGGCGGCCCGGCCCAGCGGCAGCCGATCGGGGGCGCGACCGGGGTCGGGGTCGGCGTCGATCACGGTGCCGATCGGGTCGGGACGTGGTCGAGCGGGGTCGCGACTGCGGTCGGAGTAGACGTCGACCACCGTGCTGACCGGGTCGGAACGCTGCCGATCGACGGCGCTACCTCGGCCGGTTACCCGCAGTTGGGTAGCGGCGCGGGGGGAATTGGACTCGACCTTGGTGGCGGCCCCTCCTAAACGCGGCCCTTCGGAAGAGTTGCCTCGCCCGGCCACTTCGGTGGCAGCGCGGCTGGAGTCGGCGCCCACCGGCGGGACGGTGGGTTCTAGGCGCAGCAGGTCGTAGGAATGGGCGCGGAGTTCGGCGGCGCCGGGTGCGGCATCAACGGCGTCGAGACGCTCGATCAGGGTAGACATGGCGGCCATCGTGCGACTTAATGTCGACATGAAGTCAAGCCATCCGGCGAGCGGTATCGGGGCCGTGGCCGCCCGATTCGGCTTGGCGACGCATGTGCTGCGGCATTGGGAGTCCGTGGGTCTGGTGACGCCGCAACGGGATTCGGCCGGTCGGCGACGCTATGACGAGGACGATGTCTTCCGCGTGGCGGTGATCCTGCGCGCCAAGGAAGCCGGTTTCACCCTCGACGACATCCGCACGATGCTCACCACGCCCAACCGCTCGACAGTGCTCAGCAGGCAGCGGGGCGAACTGCGGGCACGCATCGCCACCGCACAAGCGTCGCTGGACATGATCGAGCATGCCATGGCCTGTGAACATGTCGACTTCACCACCTGCCCACACTTCCAAGCGGCGGTGTCCGAGCGCCTGCTTCGGCAATAATGCGAAGGATGGACGAGCATACGGTCGAGAATCTGTTCGCCGAACGCCCCGACGCGCTACGCCTGTTCCGCAGTCTGGCACCGCGGATCGAAGCGCTCGATGGGGTCAGCACGGCGGTCACCAAAAGTCAGGTCTCCTTCGGCGCGGACCGAAAGTTCGCGTGGCTGTGGCCGACTCCGCGCGCCGAGAAGGTGCCCGAGGATGTCCTCATGCTCACCCTCGACCTGCGTAAGCCGGTATCGGATCCACTGATCCTCGGTGTGCAGGAGACGTATCCGGGCAAGTGGACCCATCAGATTCGGGTGCTCGACGATTCGGTCGTCGAGCACATCGTGAACGAGGGCTGGCTCGAGGCCGCCTACGACTTCGGCGTCAAAGATGCGAGGTAGGCGGAAGTCGCTGCCGCCGTTCGTGTTCGAGCGCGCGAAGTGCGGCTGCCTGGCGCCTCGGCATCGGCGATCCTAGGTGGGTCGGGAGTCGCTGCCGCCGGACGTAGTTGGCGAGCGGCAGTGCGAACCCGCTGACGGATTCGGCATCAACACCTGAGCCGGGGCGTAACGCCGTTCCACCGAACATCTTCGGCTAGCGCGCCGTCCGTCGCCGTTGCGAGGCTCGGACTTTGACACGATTCCCACACACGTTCATCGAGCACCAGGTGCGACCGTGATTGCGGGAGTGATCGTAGAAAGCCCAGCGGCAGCTCGGTTCTCGGCAGGCTTTGAGGCGCGGCCAGGAGCCCGCGGCGACGGCCGTCGCGACGTCGGCGAGCATGGTGGCCAGTGCGTAATCGACCGGCTCGCGGGACTGGGGGACCAGCCGCGGGGGCACGCTGGTCACGTCGAGGTGCAGCGGTAGCTCGGCGGTCAGCGTCGCGAGTTGTGTTCGCGCCGTAGGGTCGAGACCGTCCGGGCGTGGGCTGGTGACGGGTTCGGCGTTGTTCTCAGCGAGGAGCGCCCGCAGACCTTCACGCAGCCAGACGGCGCGCTCGCGGTCGGCGGTGCCGGCCTGCGCGCAGACGGGGAGCAGGTCGTGCGTGTGCAGCCAGCTCGTCACCTGTTCGGGCGTGCCGAGGCCGTCGCCGTCCGCGCCCCGCGTGTTGACGTAGTCCACGATGCGCTGCAATGCCACGGGCCCGGCGGCGGTTCCGATGTCCACCACACCACCTTAACTGGCTATTGACGATGGCTAGTTAGCTAACTAGCGTTCTGCTCACGGTAGTTATCCGGATATGACACGCAAGGAGTCCCCTGATGGCATCGGTCAAGAAAGAGCTCATCGTCGAGGTCCCCGTCGAAAACATCTGGGCGGTCATCCGCGATTTCGCGGCAGGCCCGGTCCGCATGGCACCCGGCTATGCGGTCGACAGCAAGCTCGTCGAGCCGGATGTCCGCGTGGTGGATTTCGCCAATGGGACCAACCTGCGCGAACGGCTCGTCACGATCGACGACGACGAGCGCCGCTTCGTCTACTCGATCATCGGCGGCAGCGTGACGCCGGAGCACAACAACGCCACCATGCAGGTCTTCCCGCACGGCGACGGGCACAGCCGCTTCGTCTGGATCCACGACGTGCTGCCCGCGGAACTCGCGGACGCGTTCGGCGGCGGCATGGACGAGGGGCTGCGCATCTTCAAGCGGGTACAGGAAGACGCGGTGGCGAGCCCGGCCTGAGCTACTCGGCGGGTTTCGGGGTCAGCGCCACCGTCAGGTGCGGCACGGCCAGCTCGCGCTGCCAAGGCCTCGCGCCGCCGGACTTCAGGAAGCCGTCGATGGCGGCGGCCAGGTCGTCGGGGGAGTCGGGGACGCGGTCGTAATCGGGCAGTCCGTCCCAGCACAGGCGGCGGACCAGGTCGGGCGAGAGCAGGTTCTCGACGGGGATCGAATGCTCGGTGGACAGCTCACCCATCGCCGTGCGCGCGCGGGTCAACCGGGCCGCGGCGGCCGGGTCGCGACGCTCCCAGCGGTTCACCGGGGGCGGGCCGTCGAACGGTTGGGTGAGCGGGGGTAGGTCGCTGTCGGCCAGGGTCCGGCCGCGATCGACGGCGGCCAGCCACTCCCGGGAGTACCGGCGCTGGCGGGGTCCGCCGAACACCGGCAGCGCGCGCAGTTGCGCGATGGTCTTCGGGTCGGCGGTCACCGCCGCGACGATCGCGGCGTCCGGCAGGATGCGCGCGGGCGCGACGTCGCGGGCGCGGGCCAGGCTGTCGCGGGTGGTCCACAGTTCGCGGACAACGGCCAGTTGCCTGGTCCGGCGCAGGTTGTGGATGCCTGAGGTGCGCCGCCACCGGTCGGCCTTCGGCGGGGCAGGCTCCGCGGTCCTGACGTGCTCGAATTCCTGTGCCGCCCAATCGGTTTTGCCTTGCGCCTCGAGGTCTGCGGCGACCGCGTCGCGCAACTCGAGGAGCAGTTCGACGTCCAGCGCCGCGTAATTGAGCCATTCGTCGGGCAGCGGTCTGGTCGACCAGTCGGCCGCGCCGTGCCCCTTGCGTAGCGCGTGGCCGAGCAGGTTCTCGACCATCGCGGCCAGGCCGACGCGTTCGAAACCGGCCAGCCGCCCGCCCAATTCGGTATCGAAGAGGCGCTGGGGACGCAGGCCGAGCTCGGCGAGACCCGGCAGATCCTGGTCCGCCGAATGCAATACCCATTCGAGATCGTTGATCGCGTCGGCCAGCGGCGCGAGCGCGTCGGCGACCGGGATCGGATCGATCAGGAAGGTGCCCGCGCCGTTGCGGCGGAGCTGAATCAGGTAGGCGCGCGCCGAATATCGGAAACCAGAGGCACGTTCGGCGTCGACGGCGAGCGGGCCGGTGCCCGCGGCGAGACGAGCGGCGGCCGCGGTGATCGCAGCGGCGGTGTCCAGTACCGGAGGCACGCCATCCACCGGCGCGAGCAGGGGTGGCGCGCCGGTGGGTTCGGATTCGTCGGGTACGGACATGTTGTTGAACTTTACGTGCAGTGCCGCAGCGGTCGTCGTCCTATCGGGCTTCCGTGTGTCGGGAGGGAGAACAACAGCGGAATCGATGGATGCTTTCGTTTACCTCAACGCCGCGTCGGCCGCTGGTCTTCCCGGCTACCGGTGATCGTTTGAGAGGTCCGGACGCATCTGCAACTCGGTGATACCGGCCGGCGGTAGACCGGCCGCGTAGGCGAGTACCTCGCAGAAACCTTCCACGTGCGGGCGCATGTCGTTGGTGATCGCGGTCCAGGAGGCACGCAACTCGAGCTGGTGGGCCCGCGGCGGACCAGCGATGTCGCCGTAGCGCACTGAACTGGTCGAGGTCACAGTCCCGCCCAGCGCCGTGAACGGTTCCGAGCGCGACTCCAGCGCGTCGACCAGCCAACTCCACGCCACCTCCGGTAGCAGTGGATCGTTGGCCAGCGCGGCATCGATGTCGGCCTGGATATAGGCGACCAGCCGCAGCGTGCCATGCCAGGCGTCGTCACCGTCCGGATCGTGCAGCAGGATCAACCTGCCGAACGCGTCGCCTTCCGAATCGACCGGCACGACACCGGTTTCGGGGTGTTTTACCTCAGCACCGAGTGCGTAAGAATAGGGCGCCAGACGTTGCGGCGGGCGGATCGGCGCCAGCTCGATCCGAGGGTGCACGGTAGCGGTGCCCATCGCATCGACCGCGGCGCGAAATTGAGCTGGCTCGCCATGGGGTCCCTCGGTCGCTGCGGCGCCGTCGCGGAAGTCGAGCGGTGTCACGAAGGGGACGGTAGACCTTGTGCACCCGGCACAGTCGGAGGCGCGCCGCTGTATCGACGCCGCGTCCGCGGGCCATTCCGTGCTTCCGCGCGTTGCGCCCTTCGGCGTGTCGCGTTCGGTCGGCTCGAGCGGACGCGGGCGGTGGAGGTTCACCCGCGGGCTTTCGCTCGATGGATGGGGTGCGGCGATTGTGCGTCGGGCGCTACGGAAAGTGGTCTTCCGGCGAGGTGGCTCGGCGGAGTCGGGTGCGGGTCGATGAGGAGGTGCGGCCCTTTACGATGGGCATTGATGAGCACTCATACTCGCCGCCGCCTGACCGACGCCCCGTTCCTTGCCGCCGCTACCGGGGCGACGCCGAGCAGGCGTCCGGTGTGGTTCATGCGGCAAGCCGGACGGTCGTTGCCCGAGTATCGCGAGCTGCGCAAGGGCGTCGGCATGCTCGAGTCCTGCTTCGATCCGGAGCTGGTGTGCGAGATCACGCTGCAGCCGGTCCGCAGGCACGGCGTGGACGCGGCGATCCTGTTCTCCGACATCGTCGTTCCGCTGAAGGCCGCCGGGATCGACCTCGATATCGTGCCCGGCGTCGGGCCGGTCATCGCGTCGCCGGTGCGCACCGTCGATGATGTGCGCGCGCTGCCGCGGCTGCGGCCGGAGGAGGTGGGCGCGGTCGCCGACGGCGTGCGGCTGCTGGTCGACGCGCTCGGCGAGACGCCGCTGATCGGGTTCGCGGGCGCGCCGTTCACGCTCGCGTCGTACCTGGTCGAGGGCGGTCCGAGCAAGAACCACGAGCGCACCAAGGCGATGATGTACGCCGACCCGCAGACCTGGCACGCGCTGCTCGGTGCGCTCACCGACATCACCATCGCCTTCCTGCAGGCCCAACTCGACGCCGGCGTCGACGCGGTCCAATTGTTCGACTCCTGGGCCGGTGCGCTCTCCCTCGCCGACTACCGGCGCTTCGTGCTGCCGCACTCCGAACGCGTCTTCGCCGAGGTCGCCGACGCGGGTGTGCCGCGCATCCACTTCGGTGTCGGTACCGGCGAACTGCTCGGCGCGATGGGCGAGGCGGGCGCCGATGTGGTCGGCGTCGACTGGCGGGTGCCGCTCACCGATGCCGTGCGCCGCGTCGGACCCGGAAAAGCGTTGCAGGGCAACCTCGATCCCGCCGTGCTCTTCGCGGGCTCGGCCGCGGTCGACACCGAAGCGCGGCGCATCGCCGCCGAGGCAGACGAGGCGATCACGTTGGGCGCCAAGGGCCACATCTTCAACCTCGGCCACGGCGTGCTGCCCGATACCGACCCCGGTGTGCTCACGGCGTTGGTCGAATTGGTGCACGCACTGTAGTGCTCGCGGAGATCGTCGCGCGCGTGGTCGCGAGCGAGCCGCGGCTCGGTTCGACCAGGTTGGTTGCGGTCGACGGGCCCGGCGGCGCCGGAAAGTCAACGCTCGCCGCACAACTCGCGCGCGAACTCGACGCGCCGGTAGTGCCGACCGACAGTTTCGCCGCGTGGGACAACACCCTGAACTGGTGGCCGCGACTGGAAACCCAGGTACTCGAACCGCTCGGCCGCAACATGCTCGCCCGATACCAGCGCTACGACTGGGATCGGCGAGCGCTGGCCGAATGGCACGAGGTCACCCCCGGCGGTGTGGTCGTACTGGAGGGCGTGTCCTCCGCCCGCGCTGCCGTCCGCACCCGCCTATCTCTATCCATCTGGATCGACACCCCAAGACCCCTGCGATTGGCCCGCGGTATCGACCGCGACGGCCCCTCCGCCCAACCTCTCTGGGAACAGTGGATGGCCGACGAAGACACCCACTTTGCCGCGGACAACACCCGAGCCCACGCCGACATCACCATCAGCGGCACCAGACCAGCCGACCCCGCATGATCAAGGGGACCGGGTGAACTCGCACGTTGCCGCCACCGCGCCGCCATCCGCGACCGCCAGCTCTAGCGTTACACCGGCCCATCGGATCCAGATCCGCACTGTCTCTCGGGATACGCACCGGCAATAGAGTCCTAAAGTTGAGTGCGGCTTCCGAGAGTGGGTGCGGATTTGTGTCGGCAGAGCGCTGGTTCGAACGGGGCCACAGCCGGTGCACACGTCGGAGGTGGACCGGTCGCGGGTGTGGGGAGGGCGGAGGGTTACCGTCGACGGCATGAGGATCGCGGTCGTCGGTGGTGGGATCAGCGGGTTGGTTGCTGCTTATCGGTTGCGGGTGTTGCTCGGGGGCGCGGCCGAGATTCTGGTGCTGGATCGGGCCGAACGGGTGGGCGGGATTCTTTACACCGGTGAAGTGGCCGGGGGGCCTTTGGACCTCGGGGCGGAAGCGTTCGTCGGGCGGCGGCCCGAGGTGCCGGGGTTGCTGCGGGAGGTGGGGCTCGAAACGCAGTTGGTGACGCCCGCCGGGCTGCGGCCGCTGGTGTGGTCGGGTGGCGTGGCGCACGCAATGCCGGAGCGGACACTGATGGGGATTCCGACGGATGCCGAGTCGATGCGCGGATTGGTCGATGCGGAGACGATGGAGCGGATCGCGGGGGAGTCACGGCGGCCGCTGGCCTGGGAGCCCGGCGCGGATATCGACGTGTACTCGTTGGTCGCCGACCGGTTCGGTACGCAGGTGGCTGAGCGGAGTGTGGATCCGTTGCTCGGCGGGGTGTATGCGGGAAGTTCCCGCTCGATCGGGGTGCGCGCGTCGCTGCCGACCCTGGCCGCCGCGTTGGACGACGGTGCGCCCAGCCTCACCCATGCGGTGTCCGTCGCGCTGCCGCCACCGTCGAACGCTCCGGTGTTCGGTGGGCTCCGGGACGGATATCGGGTGCTGTTGGAAGCGTTGGCGGCGCGCTCCGGTGCGAAGTTGGTCACCGCGACACCGGCCACCCGGCTTGCCCGTGGGTTGCGCGGCTGGGTCGTCGACCCGATCGGCGCTGTCGACGCGGTCGTGCTCGCCACGCCTGCCCCGGTGACCGCCCGCCTGCTCGGCACGGTCGCGCCCGACGCCGCCGCACCGCTGGCCGGTATCGAGCTGTCCTCGTCCGTCGTTGTCGCCCTTGCCCTTCCACGCGATACCGCACTTCCCCAGAACTCCGGCATCCTGGTAGCCACCGGCGAACCGTTGCGCGCCAAGGCATTCACCTTGTCCAGCCGCAAATGGACCCACCTCGCCCAACGCGAAACAGCTTTGGTTCGAGCCTCATTCGGCAAGTTCGGTGACGACTCCACCCTGTCCTGGTCCGACGCCGACCTGATCACCGCCGCCACCGAGGACTTGGCCACCGTCACCGGCGTCCCCATCAACCCCCTCTCCGCCGTGGTCCAACGCTGGCGCGGCGGCCTCGCGCAATACGCCCCCGGCCACACCGACCGCATCGCCGCCATCGAATCAGCAGTCGCCCCCCTAACCGGCCTCGCCCTCGCAGGCGCCTACCTCCACGGCGTCGGCGTCCCCGCCTGCGTCGCCTCTGGAAACACCGCCGCCCACCGCATCGCCACTGCCACAAACTGATTCGTCCTCGCAGGCACTCGCGCGCTGGCGGCTCCCTGCCCGTTCCGCATCAGGTCCTGCGCTGCCTGTCGCATCGCCTCTGCCGCAAGCTGATTCGGTCTGTCGGGCGCCCATCTGGCCGTTGATGTGTTGCCTCGGTTGGCGTCGGCACATCGTTTCGTCCCTGCTGCAAGCTGATTCGATCGCGTCCAACGCTGGCGCGATGGCCTCCCCAGTACACGCCCGGCCATACTGACCGCATCGCCGTTGGCGATTCGGCAGTCGCCCTCTCGACGGCCTCGCCCTCGCGGGCTTCCCTGCCTCCGCGACGTCGGCGTCCCCGCCCGTGTCGCCTCCGCTCACCGCATCGCTGCTACCGCAAACTGATTCGGCCTCGAAGACGCCCGCGCGCTATCGGCGCCCGCTTGTTCCGAATCAGGTGAGGCGTTGCCTGCCGCATCGCCTCTGCCGCAGGCTGGTTCGGCCTGCCTGGCGTCTATCTGGCTGTCGATGTGTTGCCGGGGGGCGCATCGTTTCGCCGCTGGCTGCAGGCTGATTCGGACTACCCCGGCCATCTCTGGTCGTCACGGTGCTGCGGCGGGCGGCGTCGCCATACCGTTTCGTCTCTGCTGCAAGCTGATTCGGACTGTCCAGCGGCTACCTGGCTGTTACGGTGTTGCCTCGGTCGGCATCATCGCTGCTGCCGCAAGCTGTTTCGGCCCGCTCCGCGCCCATCTGGCCGTCAGGGCGCTGCGCTGGAAGGTTCGTCGTCGTGTCGCGTCGGAAGGCGGCGCCATGCCGTTGCTTCCCCACCGTGACCGAGCCGGCGCAAGCACGTTCGTGGTGAGTCGAACGGCAGCTGGGCGCTGTTGATAGGCAGGTGGCTCTGTGTCGGATCAGTCGCTGTCGCATTGCCGGTGGGCCGATGATCCGCGAGTACTCAGTTCAGGACCCGGACCGAGAAACGTCCGTCACCCAGCGAGTGGCACGATAGGTGGTATGGCGCGACTCGATTATCAGGAACTCAACTCGACTATTCGCTACCTGATGTTCTCCGTGTTCCAGGTGCAGCCGGGGGTGCTCGGCGAGGATCGGGCGGCGGCGATCAAGGAGGCGCGGGCGTTCTTCGAGGGGCTCGCCGATCGTGACGTGGTGGTGCGCGGTGTGTACGACGTGGCGGGGATGCGCGCGGACGCCGATTTCATGATCTGGACGCACGCCGACCGCATCGAGGACCTGCAGGCCGCCTACGCGGATTTCCGGCGGACCACCGAGCTCGGCCGGGCCAGCGCGCCGGTCTGGAGCAACGCGGCGCTGCACCGCCCCGCCGAGTTCAACAAGAGTCACCTGCCGGCTTTCTTGACGGGTGAAGAGCCGGGCAACTACATCTGTGTGTACCCGTTCGTTCGCTCCTACGAGTGGTACCTGCTGCCCGACGAGGAGCGCCGCAAGATGCTCGCCGACCACGGCAAGGCCGCCCGCGGCTACCCGGACGTGCGCGCCAACACGGTCAGCTCGTTCGCCCTCGGCGACTACGAATGGATCCTCGCCTTCGAGGCCCCGGAACTGCACCGCATCGTCGACCTGATGCGCGACCTGCGCGCCACCGACGCCCGCCTGCACGTCCGCGAAGAGGTCCCCTTCTTCACCGGCCCCCGTGTCGAGCTCGACAAGCTCATCAACGCCCTGCCCTGAGCGGACCCGATGACCGAGATAGTCGTTGTCGCGCGCGTATCGGCGACCGCCGAGGATGCCGATGAACTGGAACGCCGCTTGCGCCTGCTGTCCGACGCCAGCAAAACCGAACCGGGCTGCCTCGAATACGAGGTATTCCGTTCGCTGGAGCATCCGGAGCGGTTCGTCAGCCTCGAAAAATATGCTGACAGTGACGCTTTCGCTGCCCACCGCGAGACCGAACACTTTCACAGTATCGGCATCGCCACGGTGATTCCGATGCTGGTAACCCGCGACATTCAGGTGTACCCCGCCGCCAGCTGAGCTCCGCAGCGAAACACGAATCCATCAATCGATCGGCAAGCTTCAGGTTTCGGGGCGTGCGGGTCGTTGCGGAGAAAACGCACCCTTCGGTCCAGTGCTGACCGCGGATCACTCCGCTGGACTCTCCGACGGGGTGCAGTCTCAGGTGGGACAGCCCAGCGTCGTTCAGCGCTACGAACAATCGGGATTCCGTTGGCGTCACCCCAGTTGACCGCGGCGGCGGGTCAAATAGGCGGTCTCGGCGGTGTTGCCCGCCAGCTCGATGGCTTTGTCGTACGCCGCACGCGACTGCTGACTGCGGCCCAGCCTGCGCAGCAGGTCGGCGCGGGTGGCGTGGTAGGCGTGATAGTCGGCCAGCTTGTTTTCGAGGCGGTCGACGGTGGCGAGTGCCACCTCAGGGCCGTCGAGTTCGGCGACGGCGATTGCCCGGTTGAGGGCGATGATCGGCGACGGGTCGAGCCGGACGAGCTGGTCGTAGAGGGCTAGGACCTGGGACCAGTCGGTGTCGCGAATGTCGCGTGCGGAGGTGTGTACGGCGTTGATCGCGGCGAGGATCTGGTAGCGACCCGGAGCAACTCCGGTGGCGGCAGCGGCCAGGCGCTCGCGCACCAGCCGGTGGCCTTCCGCGATCAGCGCCTGGTCCCAGGCCCCGCGGTCCTGCTCGTCGAGGGCGACCAGTTCGCCGCTGGCCGAGACCCGGGCGGGGCGGCGGGCCTCGATCAGGAGCATCAGCGCAAGCAGCCCGGCCACCTCGCCGTCCTCCGGCAGGAGGGCACGGATCAGGCGGGTGAGCCGGATCGCCTCGGCGGTCAGGTCGTGACGGACGGGATCGGTGTCGGAGCCGGTCGCCAGATAGCCCTCGTTGAAGACGAGATAGAGGACGACGAGCACGCCGGCGACACGTGCCGGGAGGTCCGCGGCGGACGGCATCCGATAGGGGATGCCTGCCGCTTTGATCTTGGCTTTCGCACGCGTGATCCGTTGCCCCATGGCACTTTCGGTGGCCAGGAAGGCGCGGGCGATCTCGGGCACGGTCAAACCGCCGACCATGCGCAGCGTCAGCGCCAGGCGGGTTTCCATCGCCAGCGCCGGGTGGCAGCAGGTGAAGATCAGCCGCAGCCGGTCGTCGTCGATGACGCCGAGAGGCTCGGGCGGGTCGCCGTCGTACACCATCTGAGCCTCCTTGTGCTTGTCGTCGCGCTTGTTCTCGCGCCGGATCCGGTCGATGGCCTTGCGGTTGGCGGTGGTGGTCAGCCAGGCGCCGGGGTTGGGCGGCACGCCGTCGGCCGGCCACCGCTCGACGGCGGTCGCGAACGCCTCGGCCGCCGCTTCCTCGGCGATGTCGAGGTCGCCGAAGCGCCTGGTCAGGCCGGCGACTATCCGGGCCCACTCGTCGTGGTGGGTCCGGGTGATCGATTCTTCGACGTCGCTCACTGGAACGGCCGCACCTCGATTTTGCGATCGCACACCTTGGACGCCTCGGCGGCAAGCGTGAGCGCCACGTCCAGATCGGGCGCCTCCCACACCCAGACGCCGGCGAGGTACTCCTTCGACTCGACGAACGGTCCGTCGCTGAACACCGCCTGCTCGCCCCGGTTGTCGATGACCGTGGCCGTGTCGGTGTCGGCGAGTCCGCCCGCGAAAACCCAGTAGCCGTCGGCGATCAGTCGTTCGTTGAACGCGCTGATGGCAGGCTGCCTGTCGGTGCTGCCGGGAGTGCTCTTGTCATCGATTACGGAAACCAGATACTGCATTTGAAGATCATCTCCTGTGGTGTCGAAAGAGTTGTGGTCAATTGAGAGCAATTGCCCTAGTTCGCGTTCCGGCGCCGCGGCCCGGCGCCCTCGGGAATGTCGCCGTGCAGGTGCGGGATGTACACGAGCTTGTGCGTCTGGCCGTCGAGCACGGTCGACTCGACGAGCTCCAGGTCGAACTCCGCCCCGCCGTGCAGAAGAGCCGATTCGCCGGCGCGACCCGAGATGGCGGGGAACATGATGACCTCGAGCCGGTCGACGAGGCCGGCGGCGAGCAGCGCACGGTTCAGCGAGATGCTGCCGTGCGAACGCATCGGCACGTCCGTCGTGCGCTTCAGGCGCTCGATCGCCGTCACCGCGTCTTCGTGGAGAACCGTCGAGTTCTGCCACCCGAGCGGCTCTTCGAGCGTGCTGGAGAACACGAGCTTCGGCAGCTTGTTCAGGCTGTCGTAGTAGGGCTCGTCGAACGCGGTCACGAAGTGCCGGAACTGCCGGAACGTCGTCGCGCCGAACACGAGCACCTGGTCCTGCGCGAAGGTGCGCACCCGGTCCTCGATGATCTCGGGGCCTTCCTTACCCCAGTATCCGGGCCAGCCGTTGGCCATGCCGTAACCGTCGAGGCTGCAGAAGAAGTCGACGGTGAAGGTGGTGCTCATGGTGTTATCCCTTGCTCGCGCCGCCCCCATTGGGCGGCCTCACCACTGCTACGAACACCATCACCCCGATCCGACACCCCCTCCCGGATTTCTTTGAAAACTTTCCATCACCCCGGTCGTCCCGAGGAGTGAGCGGCTCAGCCCTGGCGCGTCGGCCGAATCGTCAGGTCCCCGATTTCCACGTCGTCGGGTTGGTCGATCGCGAAGGCGATCGCCCGAGCCACCGCCGTGGGATCGATACCGAGATCGGCCATGTTCTGCTTGACCTGCTCGCGCACGGCCGGGTCGTCGATGGCGTTGTCGACGAGTTCGGTGCGGACATAGCCCGGAGAGATCGAGGTCGTGCGCAGCACCCCGTCGGTGCTTTCCTGTCGCAGGCCCTCGAGTAGGGTGCGCACCGCGTTTTTCGTACCCGCGTACACCGCTTGGGTGGGGACGATCTTCAGGCCGGCGGTCGAGACGACGGTGACGAGGTGACCGCTGCCCTGGCGCCGGAATACCGGCAGCGCGGCGGCGATCCCGTGCAGGATTCCCTTGACGTTCACGTCGACCATCGCCGACCAGCCCTCGACGTCCAAGTCGGCAACGGCGCTGATTTTGCTGATCCCGGCGTTGCCAACCAGGACGTCCAGACTTCCGAAACGGTCGACTGCGGCGTTGACGAGCGACCGGAGGTCTTCGGGATCGGTGACGTCGACGCGCGTGGCGGCCGCTCGCCCACCGGCGGCTTCGATCTCGGCGACCAGCTGGTCCAGCCGATCGGTGCGGCGGGCGCCGAGTACGACGGCCGCGCCGAGTGCGGCGAGGTGGCGGGCGGTCGCTTCGCCGATTCCGCTGCTGGCGCCGGTGATGGCGACGACCTTGCCGTGAATGGTCACGAGGATCCTCCGTCTATAGTGGACACATGTCCGGTTACCCTGAAGACCTTAGCGGACAGATGTCCGCTTCTGTCAAGAGTCGTGGCACGCGGCGTGCGGACGCGCAACGCAACCGCGAACTGATCCTGCGAGCGGCCCGCGATCTCGTGCGCGAGCCGGGAGAGCTGAAACTCAATGCGGTCGCGAAGGCCTGTGGCATCGGGCAGGGCACGCTCTACCGGCACTTCCCGACCCGCGAGGACCTGCTCGTCGAGGTGTATCGCCATGAGGTGGAAGAGCTGGTTGCCGCCGCTCCACGCCTGCTGGCAACGCACCGGCCGCTGGACGCGCTGGCCGCGTGGTTCGATCGCGTCGCCGCCTACGCCCGGATCAAGCGTGACGTGTTCGCCGCCGTCGAGGCGGCGACCTGGCGTGACCTCACCGCCCACAGCCTCGGCCCGATCGGCGCGGCGGTGGAATCGTTGCTCGCGGCCGGTCGCTCGGACGGCAGCATCCGCGCCGACGCCGAAGCCCGCGACGTCATCGTGCTCATGAGCTGGTTGTCGCGGCTGGATGACGCCGAACTCGACGTACGAGGGCCGCGGTTGCTGTCGATCCTCGTCGACGGCCTCCGCGCGTACCGTTCCTGAGGCGGATGCACGCGCCGAGGTGTGTGCGACCCGATCAGCTGCCAGGCATCGGCGGCGTACCCGAAAGCCCTATTCTCCCAACAACTCTCGGTGATCTATTGGGACGATGCGATGATCTGGGCCAGCCCCAGGCGATGTCGTCGACGGCGAGGAAGGGCTCGTTGACCACGGTTGCCGGAGTCAATCCCGTATACGCCATGACATCACGATGGAGGTGGGACTGGTCGGTGTAGCCGCCCTCGGCGGCGACCGCGGCCGGGAGCCGACCCGCGACCAAACTGTGCACGGCATGGTCGAAGCGGATCAGCTTCGCGGCACGCTTGGGCGGCAGGCCCAGCTGAGACTGGAATCGGGACCACAGGCGTTTGCGGCTCCAGCCGAGCTCGGCCGCCAGTTCCTCGATCCGATCCATTCCGCGACCGGCGACCATTCGGTGCCAGGCCCACGCCACCTCGGGGTACACCGGCGCCGCCGTCGCGTATCGCCGGGCGAGCCACGCGTCGGTCCACGCGAAACGATCGCTCCAGGAAGGGATTTCGTCCAATTGCTCGCAGAGCCGGGTCGCCTCGCGGCCCAACAGGTCGTCGAGGGTCACCACAGATTTGCCCAGTTCGGCCGCCGCTGGGCCCAGAACGGCGTGCGCGACCACCGGCGACAGGCGCACCTGCAGACAGTCGAAGGCCTCCACCCGCAGCGCGTGCAACACCTCGCCGAAACCAGGCGCGATGGCTAGGCTGCCCCGGCGCTGCCGTCCGGCCGGATCCTGCAAGGCGATGCTGCCGCCGAACACGAGCACCAGCGTCACGGCCGGATGCGGGATCAGCCGGAGATCGGGCGGGGTGATGCCACGGTCGCCGAACCCGGCCATGGTGACGCCGGGCAGGCGACTCGACTGCCTCGGGCAGGCGATGTCCCACAGCACCACCCCGCCGCGCCCGGCAACATCGGACCTCATTCCGTCATGCTACGCACGCCGACGGGCCGGAACATTTATCCAATCCACCGGCACCCAGCCGCAGCGATAGTGCGGGTATGACTATTTCCAACAACGAGTTACGCGGTGTCGACAAGTCGATCGGCGGTGAGATCTACGTGAGTCAGGACGGCCCGCGCGACGCCCCGGCACTGCTGCTCATTCACGGCACCGCCGCGTCGGGCCGGTCGTGGGATCCGATGGTCCCGCTGCTGACCGGATCCCATCGCGTTATCCGGGTCGACCTGCTCGGGTGCGGCCAGTCGGCCGGACTGGGGGACGCGAGCTACACGGTTTCCGACCAGGCGCGCCGAGTCGGTGCCGCGCTGGATCCGCGCGGCGTCGAGCGCGTCATCGCGGTCGGCCATTCCAGCGGTGGGGCGGTCGCCACCGCGCTCGCCGAGCAACGCCCGGACCTGGTGGCCGCGGTCG
>NZ_JBITFL010000022.1:0-110377 GCF_044456045.1 Nocardia sp. NPDC051052 | reverse complement strand
AAAGCTCCGGTGGTCGAAGAGGTCGCCGAACCGCAGCCCGAGGTCGAGGCCGAGACGCCGGCGCCCGCGAAGCCGGCCCCGACCGGTGGCGGGCTCGCGATGAAGGGCCCGGCCAAGGCACCCGGTGGCGGCGGACTCGGCATGAAGGGCGCCGCCAAGGCACCCGGCGCCAAGGCGGAGTCCCCTGCCGGCGAAGCCGAATCGACTCCCGAGGCACCGGCCGCACCGGTCAAGGGCCTCGCGATGAAAGGCCCCGGCAAGAAGCCCGGCGGGCTCGGCATGAAGGGCGCCGCCAAGGCTCCCGGAGCCAAGGCGACTCCTGCCCCGGCCGCTGAATCCGCTCCCGCGGCAGAGTCCGCGGCCGAGGCACCGGCACCCAAGCCGGTCAAGGGCTTGGGGATGAAGGGCGCGGCTAAGGCTCCCGGCGCCAAAGCGCCTGGCGCGAAGGCCCCGGCAGCGCCCGCCGAGAGCAGCGCTGCCCCGGAAACCGCGGCCGCCGAAACGGTTTCGGAACCCACGGAGACCAAGCCGTCGATTCCGGCCAAGGGATTGGCCATGAAGTCCGGGTTCAAGCGTCCTGTGGCGAAGGCACCGGGCGGCTCCGCACCGGCGGCTCCGGCCGAGCCCGCACCGGCCGAGGAGCCTGTCGCGGATGCCACCCCGGCAGCGGACTCGACTGCGGCAGAGTCGGTTTCGGAGCCGGATCAGCCCGCGAACGGCAACGGTGCCACCGAAGCGACTCCCCCGGCAGCCAAGCCAGGCGGTCTCGGCTTCAAGTCCGGCGCGAAGGCTCCTGGCCGCAAGGGCTGAATCAGATAGTTATCCAGCTCGACCCGGATCCGCGCGATGGATCCGGGTCGAGCTGTTTTCCGACACCACGATCGCATTGATCGAGTAACCACCACCCTCGATGACCTGATTACCGATCATGATGGTGTTGCGCACAATCCATCATTCTGTTGACGCGCCGGCGGATTCCGCCGGGCGCCAACTCGCTTTCCACATTCAGCAAAATTCTCGGCCGACGAGTGGGGAGGCACTGGGGACTGCCTTGCGCATAGCGCAATAGCCACCAGTTCCCTTACGCCACTGCCGATCCCGGCTACGAATAGCCGAAAAGCGCGACACGCCCGCCGTGCGGATACCTCGACGTCTTGCCCCGGTTCCAGTCAGCGCCCTATCGTTTTTGGCACATTAAGAGCTCGAAATGTTTTCTCTGACATGACGTTTGATTACTGATCAGTATGCCGGCCTCTGCTGCTCAGGCTATTAGGAGCGCAATGATCAACAAACGAAAGCTGACGGTACTCGGGGCGGCCGTAGGGATTGCCCCTTTCCTGGCGATTCTGTTCCCGGCCGGTCTGGCGAACGCGCACGGTTACGTTTCCTCGCCGCCGAGCAGGCAGGCGCAATGTGCGGCAGGCACGGTGTCCTGCGGCCCGATCAAGTACGAGCCGCAAAGCGTCGAGGGGCCCAAGGGCTTACGCACCTGCAATGGCAATCTTTCCCAATTCGCCGATCTCAACGACGACAGCAAGCCGTGGAAAGTGTCGACGGTCGGCCAGTCCGCCACCTTCACCTGGACGAACACCGCCCGGCACAGCACTTCCAATTGGGAGTACTACATCGGCAACACTCGAGTCGGTCTCGTACCGGGCAATAACCAGCAGCCCGGCCAAACAGTCACGCACACGGTGAATTTCGGCAATATCAGCGGCCGCCAGAAACTCCTGGCCATCTGGAACATCGCCGATACCGCCAACGCCTTCTACGCCTGCGTCGACCTGAACATCGGCGGCACACCCCCCACCACCACCCCCACACCGACCACCACCCCACCCACCACAACAACAGCACCCCCGACAACCACAACGCCGCCCACCACCACCCCACCCGGCTCCCGCCCCTGGACCGCGGGCACCAGCTACGCGGCAGGCAACGAGGTGACCTACGACGGCTCCCGCTACCTCTGCCGCCAATCCCACACCGCAGCCCCAGGCTGGGAACCCCCGAACACCCCCGCCCTGTGGCAAAAGATCTGAGCCACCCCCACGTCCCGGACCTCGACCCATCGTCGAGGCCCGGGACGTGGGAACTAGGGCCGGGTCAGGGCGGCGTAGCGGGTCAGGTGGTGGTCGCTGGTGCCGAATTCTTGGTCGATGGCGGTGAGGCGTTTGAAGTAGTGGCCGATGGCCAGTTCTTCGGTCATGCCCATGGCGCCGTGTAGTTGGACGGCGTTCTGGCCGATGAAGCGGGCGGCGCGGGTGATGGTGACCTTGGCGGCGGAGACGGCGCGGGCTCGGGTCGAGGCGTCGGCTTCCAGGGAGTAGATAGCGAGGTAGACGGCGGCGATGGCTTGTTCGAGTTCCATGTACATGTCGACCATGCGGTGTTGCAGAACTTGGAAGCTGCCAATGGGCTGGCCGAATTGCTTGCGCTGCTTGACGTATTCGAGGGTGTCGGCGAGCACCTTGCGCATGCAGCCGACGGCCTCGGCGGCGACGGCGGCGATCGCCTCGTCGACGGTGGGTTCGATGGCGACCCAGGCGGTTCCTTCGACGCCGAGCAGCGCGTCGGCGGGCACGGCGAAGCCGATGAAGACGATGTCGCTGGCAACGCGGTCATCGATGGTCCGATAGGAGTGCACCTCGACGCCGGCAGGCGGGCTGTCCGCGTCGAAGTCGGTGCAGAACAAAGAGATACCGTGTTCGTCACGGCGGCCGCCTGCGGTGCGTGCGGTGATCAACAGGTGGGTCGCCAGTGGCGCGCTGGTCACGACGGTCTTGGTGCCGTCGAGGAGCCACGAATCACCTTCGCGCCGTGCGGTAGTCGACACATCGTGCAGCGTCTGGCCCGAAGTCGGTTCCAGCGCGGCGAAAGCGGTGCGCACCTCGCCGGACACGATCTGCCGCAACAGCGCATCGGCCCGCTCACCACCGGACCTGTTCAGCAGTCCGGCACCGATGACGACGGTGTCTACGAACGGCTCGACCACGAGTGCCCGCCCGAGTTCCTCGGCGATCACCATCAATTCGATCGGCCCACCGCCCATCCCGTCGACCCGCTCGGGCAGGGTCGCACCGAGAATGCCCAGTTCGTCGGCGAATCCGCGCCAGACCGCGGGCTGCCAGCCCGCACCGACCTTCGCCGCGGTGCGGCTCTTCGCCAATTCGTATCGGGCGCCGAGGAATCCGGCGATCGCGGTGCGGAGCAGTACCTGCTCGTCGGTAAGGGTGAAGTCCATCAGAGCCCCAATGCTGCTTTGGCGAGGATGTTTCGCTGAATCTCGTTGCTGCCCGCGTAGATCGAGCCCGCACGGTCGTTGAAGTAGCGCAGCGGCGCGACGGCTTGCCACGCCGCACCACTGCGGTAGTCGTCGGCCGGCGGGGTGAACTCCGCTATCGGCCCACCCGGTTTCGCGGCATGCGGCTGATACACGCGCCCGCGTGGACCGGCGGCCACCAAGGCGAGTTCGGTCAGCTTCTGACTCAGCTCGGTAGCCAAAATCTTCAGCATCGACGAAGCCGGTCCCGGGTTCTGCCCCTGCGACATCGCTGAAATCGTGCGGTACTCCAGGATTTCGAGCACCTCGGTGCGAATCCGCGCCTCCGCGAGCCGCGCCGCGAATCCCGGATCGTCGATCAGCGCATTGCCGTCCGGCCCAGGCTGTTGCGCCGCATCGGCGGCGATCTCCTGCGCCATCGCCTGCAGGTACGGGGCCATCGCGCCGCCGCGCTCGTGCACGAGCAGGTACTTCGCGACGGTCCACCCGTCATCGATCTGCCCGAGCACGTTGCTCTTCGGCACTCGGACGTTGTCGAAGAAGACCTGGTTCTGCACCTGCTCACCCGAGGTCATCACCAACGGCCGAATCTCGATGCCCGGTATGTTCATATCGATCAGCAGGAACGTGATGCCCTGCTGCTTCTTCCCGGCTCGCGACGTGCGCACCAGACAGAAGATCCAATTCGCCTCGGTCGCATGGGTTGTCCAGATCTTGCTGCCGGTGCACACCAGGTCGTCGCCGTCCTCGACGGCCGCCATCGTCAGCGACGCCAGATCGGATCCGGCCTCCGGCTCCGAATACCCTTGGCAGAAGAAGACTTCCCCGGTCAGGATCCGCGGCAGATAGAACGCCCGCTGCTCCGCCGTCCCATACGCGATGATCGCGTGCGCCACCATCTTGATCCCCATCGGGGACAACGCGGGCGCCCCCGCCAGCGTGGACTCCCGATTGAAAATGTAGTGCTGCGTCAAACTCCAGTCGCACCCGCCGAACTCCACCGGCCAAGCAGGCGCAGCCCACCCCCGCTCATGCAGAATCCGCTGCCACGCCATGCTCGCCTCGTGGTCCGGATACACACTCGTGGCCAGCCGCCCCGCCCGCCGCAACTCCGGCGTCAGCTTCGCCTCGAGAAACTCCCGCACCTCATCCCGAAACGCCAAATCCAACGCTGACCAGTCGTAATCCATCTGCCCTCCCAGAGGGTGCGCACCATTGCTCGCCGTCGACCTGCGGGCCGAAACGCGCCGAGAACCTATGTATCGCTCGCCACTGTAGCAAACTGATGTCGCCCGCCAGCACTTACGGTGACAATGGACGTACGATCGTTTCTTAAAACACGCTGAACTGCATATATTTACAGATATAGTCTCTTGAGGGACTATATCTGCATGGCCGACATGACTGCCGCCGAAGCCGCCGAAGCACTTGGCGTGACCCCCCGCCAAGTAGCGCGGTTGACAGCGGAGGGCCGAATCCAGAGCGCGCGACGAGTCGGACGAACGCTGGTGCTCGACGCCGAGTCGGTGCGCCGGTTGGCCCAGCAGCGGCGGCGCCGCGGGCGGCCGTGGACTGAACGCATCGCTTGGGCGACGCTGATGATCCTTTCGGGCTCAGATGTCGCCTGGATCACCCCGCCCGAGCGTGTACGCCTCACGCATCGCCTTCGTAAGGCGGAAGCCGACGACCTTGCCTATCTCACGAGTCAACGCGCACAGGTCCAGCGATTCCGCTGTCACCCATCCGCACTCGATGAACTCTCCTCGCACATCGTGCGATCAGGAACGTCCGCCCTCACCGAGGCCGACCTGCGACGGCTAGGTTTGACCAGAGCCGCGGACCGACTCGACGGCTACATTCCGTCCGATGCACTCGGTCCCATCATCGATGGTTTCGGCCTGTCCGCAGATCTGACAGGCAACGTCATACTTCGAACGGTCGCCACCGAGGACGCGTTTGCCGACGGACAGACTCCACGCGCGGCCATCGCTCTGGACTTGGCCGAATCGTTGGATACACGAGACCACGCGGCAGGGCTGCGAGACCTGACAACTCTTCTCGGAGATTTGAGCCATCGTGAGCGATAGACACGACCGCACGCTGTGGCAAATTCCCACTACCGCAGGCGGTTGGGGACCGCCATGGCCTCAGGTCGCCGAACTAGTCACCGTGCTGCCCGGAGATCAATGGACGTTGATCGACAGAACGTCGAGATACGCCGTCTAGGTGGGAGCCGGTAGGTGGCGGCTAGCAGGGGTTGCGCTCGCCGATCTTGACCACGGAAAGCACCGCGTCTCCCTCACCGATCGGCACTCCAGGCGCCGGAGTTTGCGCGACAACAATCCAATTCGCATCCAGCACCTGCATGCGTCCCTTCCCGGTCGCATCGGTCGACCTCGAATACCAAACTCCCCCTTCCTGGATCTTGTTCTGCGCGGCCTGCAGGTTCATGCACACCACGTTCGGCATCAATGCCTGCGCGGTCGGCGCCCGTTGAACGGGCGCTGGCGGCGGCGTCGGAACCTCCTGCCGGACCGTCGTTTTAGGGATAACAGGTGATGTGACAGCGGCGGAACTCACCGGCGCCGCAACCGATGTGGTTGCGGAGGCAATCACCGCCTTACCTCTGTCGGTCTCCGCCCCGCAGCCGCTGACGGCGACCATAACCAATCCACAGATGCCCGCGATCAACATTCCCGGCGTCGATGTCCGCCTATTCCGCGTGCCCGGGCACTCTTGCGGCGGCCTTTGCGAATTCGAATGGTGCGGTCGATACGACGTCATGTCGTTCCCTGCTCCCGTAGTGAGTGAGGGGTCAACCGTACTTCCGAACACGCACGCACCGTGTCGGTCGATCACTGGACAAGACCATGTAACTGACGTGCCCCCAGGGCGTCGTCAGCACCCCTCGAAGGCGGCTTTGAGGTAGCCCGCGGATTGATAGACATAGTCGTACGCCCACCGGGCGACGGACAGTCGCGGTTTGGGGTCGACGAAGAGAAGTTCACCGTCCCAGCACTTTTCGAGGATGTAGCGGGCTCGGGAGATGTGCGGGGTGAAGGTGACGACGATGACGCGGTGCCAGCCTGCGGCGCGGGCCATGCGGGCGAGTTCGCGACCTTCGCCCCTGGTGGTGCGGGGCGAGGGGTCGAAACACAGCACCTCGAAGCTGTAGCCGCCGTGACAGATTCGGTTGATCATGGCGCTGTGTTCGTAGGGGTCGGAGAAAAGGACGCGCGGAGCCAGACCATCGTGAGCCATGTGCAGGGCCAATTGTTCACGGCCGTCGTGGGCTCCGCCGAGTACGAGGATGGCGTCGGCGGGCACCGGGGTGTCGGTGCGCGGGCGGACGTAGACGGGCCACAGCGACGACACGGCCACGGCGACGACAGCGACCAGAATCAGCCAGGTCCAGGCCCATCGGCGACGTCGCATCCGACCGATGCTAGCCGGATCCGCGCAGGTCAGGGCATCCAGCCCGATATATGTCGCCACATGTACACCTACCGTTGCCGCGACCCTTGCCTCGGTGACGCGGTGCGGCCACCGGCAGGGCTTATCAATCGATCATGCGATGCACAGTCTTCGGAACCGGGTACCTCGGGGCCACGCACGCAGCGTGCATGGCCGAACTCGGACATGACGTCATCGGGGTGGATGTCGACCCAGGCAAGGTCGCGAAGCTGTCCGATGGTGTGGTGCCGTTCTACGAACCGGGCCTGGAGGACGTGCTGCGGCGCAACCTCGACGCAGGCAGGCTGCGATTCACCACCTCCTATGCCGAAGCGGCGGCCCACGCCGACGTGCATTTCCTCGGCGTCGGCACGCCGCAGAAGAAGGGCGAGTACGCCGCGGACCTGAAATACGTGCACGCCGTGGTCGATACGCTGGCACCGATGCTGGAGCGGCCGTCGGTGATCATCGGCAAGTCGACGGTGCCGGTCGGCACGGCCTCGGCGCTCGGCGTCAGGGCCCGCGCGCTCACCTCGACCGACGTCGAAGTGGCCTGGAACCCGGAGTTCCTGCGCGAGGGCTTCGCGGTGAAGGACACGCTGCGCCCGGATCGTCTTGTGCTCGGGGTGGATCGGGAACGCTCCGGCGCGGGCTGGGTGCAGGACATGGTGCGCGAGATCTACGCGGACCTGATCGCCGCCGAGGTGCCGTTCCTGCTGACCGATTTGGCCACCGCGGAATTGGTCAAAGTTTCGGCGAATGCCTTTCTGGCAACAAAGATTTCGTTTATCAACGCGGTATCGGAGGTCTGCGAGGCGACCGGCGCGGACGTAACGATGCTTGCCGACGCGCTCGGCTACGACGCCCGCATCGGCCGCCGATTCCTCAATGCCGGACTGGGTTTCGGCGGCGGCTGTCTGCCGAAGGATATTCGGGCCTTCATGGCGCGCTCCGGTGAACTCGGCGCCGATCACGCGGTGGCATTCCTGCGTGAGGTCGACAACATCAACATGCGCCGCCGCACCAAGGTGGTGGACATGGCGGCGCGCGCCTGCGGCGGTTCGCTGCTCGGCGCGAATGTCGCGGTGCTCGGCGCGGCGTTCAAACCGGAATCCGACGATGTTCGCGATTCGCCCGCGCTGAATGTGGCCGGAATGATCCAACTGCACGGCGCCGTGGTCACCGTGTATGACCCTAAGGCGCTGGAGAATTCACGCCGAGTGTTCCCGACGCTGAACTACGCGACCTCGGTGGCGGAGGCCTGTGAGCGAGCCGACGTTGTGTTGGTGCTCACCGAATGGGACGAGTTCACGGCGCTGCGACCGGAGGATCTGAATCGGGTAGTTCGGACAAAGTCGATCATCGACGGGCGGAATTGTCTCAATCGTGCCAACTGGCGAGCGGCCGGATGGGTGTACGCGGGACTCGGCACACCGTAGAGTTGCGTCGCGAAGGCAGGGTCTATGGCCGGACGAATAGTCCTGCCGTATGCACAGGCGCTCGTCGACGGTATGGTCCGGGGAGCGGGCCTTCGCGCTGGCTCGCATGTCGTGAAGTGTGAACGAGATGGGCAGCTGATGAGTTCGGTATTGGGAGTTTCGGTGGGGGCCGGCGCTGTCCGTATGGCGCGTCCGCACACCGCGAACCCCCACGGGCACGTCGAGGCGCACTCGTTCGATCTGCAAACCATTCCGGTCGGCGAGCAGACGGTCGAGGAATTGGCCGCCGAGGCGATCGGCGTCACGCTCGAGACCACACCGGACATCACCGCTACCGCCATCGCCTACCGCAGCGAGCAGCACGCGCGCGCGGTCCGCGCGGCCATGGCGCGCCAGCAGCTCACCAATTACGAGCTCGTCCCCGAGGTCGTCGCCTCGCTCGAATTCGCCCAATCCACCGGCGACATCCGGGGCATCTCCTCGCTGGTCGTCTACGACCTCGGCAGCTCAGGGCTCACCGTGAGCGTGGTCGACACCCAGTCGCGCGAGGTGCGCTACAGCGAGCGCACCAGCGATATCAGCGGCGACTATCTCGACTCGCTCATCCGCGAACAGCAGATCGCCTCCGGCCGGATCGCGCATCCGCCGGACGCCGCCGGTCTGGCCACGCTGGACGGGCTCTGTCGCGAGGCCAAGGAACAACTGTCCACGAACACCGCGGTCGCGCTGCCCAGCGAGCAGGGGCTGGTGTTACTGGCGCAGGAGAACTTCGAGTCGCTGATCATGCTGGCGATCGAATCGTCGGCGCGGATGGCGCGCGACGTGATCACCCGCTCCGATCGTCCGGTGCACGGCGTGCTCGCCATCGGCGGTTGCGCCCGGATTCCGCTGGTGGCCAGGGTGCTCGAACGCTGGATGGGCGTTCCGGTGATCGTGCCGGAGAGCCCGGAGACGGTGGTCGCCCGCGGTGCCGCATTGCTGGCCAGGCCGGTGCTGCCGGAGCCCGTGGTGGTCCCCGCCGCGGCGGCCCTGGATCCTGAGCTGTCCCCGGCGTGGTTATCGGCCCCGCCCAAGCGCCGCAAGCGCGAGATCAGCGGCGCGGTGCTCACCGTCAGCGCGCTCGCGGTGGTGGCCGCGATCGGCCTCGGCCTCGGCTACGGCCCGCAAGTGCTGCAACGTGATTCACACAGCGAGGGCTCGCCCTCCGCGCCGACCACCACCTCACCGCGTACCACCAACCTCGCGCCGCAGATCGCGGTCGCGCCCGCCACCCCGACCGAGTCGGCCGCGGAATCGGTCGCCGCGCCCCCGCCGCGCCGCCAGACCACCACCGAACCACCACCCCCGGCCCCCGGCCCGAACACCATCGTCGTGCCCGGCTTGCCACCCATCGTGGTCCCCACCATCCCCCCCGAAGTCTTCCCCTTCCCCCCACCGCGCTGACCCGCCAACAGCCACACTCTTTCCCGGGATCCGCACTCGCTCTGCGGCCCTAGAGCGGGGCGGACCCCGAGAGTGGGTGCGGCTGTTCGGCGGGCGAAATCAGTTGCGCGCGTGACGGGGTCGGCGTGGGGGCTCGGTGTGGTCGCGCCTGCCGAAGGGTTTGGCGAGTACGACCGCGATGGCCGTGGTCAGCGGGACCGAGAGCGCTAGCGCGATGCCACCGACGGATGAACGCGCGATCTCGATGGCCACCGCGTCGCCGGTCAGCACGTCGCGAATCGATCGGCCCGCGACGCTGAACAACATCAGCAAGGGCAGCGCGCCGCCGGCGTAGGCGAGCACCAAGGTGTAGACGGTACTGGCGATGTGGTCGCGCCCGACTCGCATGGCCGCCGTGAAAACCTCACGGCGGGTGGCCGACTCGTCGATCGCCGCCAGCTCGAACGCGGCCGACGCCTGCGTGATGGTGACGTCGTTGAGCACGCCGAGCGAGCCGATGATGAATCCGGCGAGCAGCAGGCCGGTGATGCTGACGTGCTCGATATAGGTGGCGACGTTGGTGTTCTGTTCCTCGGAGAGCCCGGTGAGATGCGTCATCTCGATGGCAGCCCAGGACAGCCCCGCCGCGACGAGCATCGAGGTCAGCGTGCCGAGCAGCGCCGAGCTGGTGCGCAGGTTCACCCCGTGCGCGAGATACAGCACGGCATACAGGATCAGCGCGCCGGCGACCAAGGCGACCGGGATCGCGGGTTTGCCGTCCAACAGCGCGGGCAGCAGGAACATCACCAGCACCGCGAACGCGAACACCAGCCCGATCAGCGCGCGCAGTCCGCGCCAGCGCGCCACCACCACGACCACCACCACGAACACCGCGACGATCAGCAGCAGCGGCATGCCGCGCGAGTAATCCTCGAACGAATACATCGGGGTGCCGCTCGGATCGGCCTGGCGCACCACCCGGATCTTGTCGCCGGCGTGCAGGTCGGGTTGTCCTGGGCCAGGCGGGAGTTCGAACAGCGTCTTGTTGCCCTTGTGCGGTCCGGACTCGATGTCGACCAGGCTGCGCTGACAGGTGTAGGGGCTGTTGCGCGGCACGTCCGGCTTCTCCACGAACACCTTGCCGTTCGACGCGCTGCCGCACGGTCCGACGTCCTGCATGACCACCGTGCCCGCCTCGGTCTGCACCGCGCCGCCGCCCGCGTTCTGCATCGGCAGCGGAATGTCGATGTGCTGATTGCTCGGCCATAGCAGGACGGCGCCGAGTAGCACGGCGGCGCCGATGACGGTGAGCAACCCGACGACGACGCGGGCGGCGTTGTCACCGATCGCGATCGGACCGGAGTGGTCGTGGTGATGGTGATGCTCGGTCATGACTGCGCGGGGCTCCTACCCTGTCCTTGGTATGAGCTGGGTTGTCCCAGCGGGCAGGAACGGCTGTTCAGCCGGAGTCGGCTGCCCGCAGCCGAGCTTAAAGGATTTCATTTTCAAAAGCGGCGCGGCGACCGGGAAAGATCGGGCCGAAGTCGGCGCGATGGCCGGGAGGGGGTTCGGAGGGGGCGGCGGAGAGCAGGGGGATGTCTCCGCCGCCCACAGGTCGGCGGCCCAGGGGGTAGGCGGCCGAACCCGAGACCGGGTTAACCCAGGGGGGTAGGCAACCCGGTCGGGCACTCGAAAGTGCCAAGTCCTACTGTACACAAAAGTACTTCTAATGCGCTAGCCAGTCTCCAAACTTCGCATATATCCGTACATTCGGTCTGTTTATGAGCTAGAAGCGGGGCGACTCGGCGGCCCGGATCCGGCCGCGCAACCTACTGGCGATAGCTCGACAGAAAGTTGCCGAACCGCTCGATGGCCACCGCGAGGTCCCTGGCCCACGGCAGCGTGACGATCCGCAGGTGATCATGCTCGGGCCAGTTGAAGCCGGTGCCCTGCACCATCAGGATCTTCTCCTGCAGCAGCAGATCCAGGATCAGCTTCGAATCGTCATGAATCTCATGGACATTCGGGTCCAGCCTGGGGAACGCGTAGAGCGCGCCTTTGGGCTTCACGCAGGACACGCCGGGAATCATGTTCAGCCGCTCCCACGCGACGTCACGCTGCTCAAGCAGTCGCCCGCCGGGCAGGATCAGATCCTCGATGCTCTGATGACCGCCGAGCGCGACCTGAATCGCGTGCTGCGCAGGCACATTCGGGCACAGCCTGGACGAGGCGAGCAGATCGATGCCCTCCAGCAGCCCGGCTGCGTGCTCCTTCGGGCCGGTGATGGCGAGCCACCCCGCGCGGTAGCCAGCGACCCGATACGCCTTGGACAGGCCATTGAAGGTGAGGCACAGCAGATCTGGCGCAACCGAGGCCAGCGAAATGTGCTTGGCATCGTCGTAGAGGATCTTGTCGTAGATCTCGTCGGCGAGCAGCAGCAGCTGATGCTTGCGCGCTATATCGGCAAGTTGCTGAAGAATTTCCGCAGAATATACGGCGCCGGTCGGATTATTCGGATTGATCACCAAAAGAGCCTTCGTCTTATCGGTGATCTTCGATTCGATATCGGCGATGTCGGGCTGCCAGCCGCTGGACTCGTCACACAGATAGTGCACCGGCGTGCCGCCGGCCAGACTGGTCATCGCGGTCCACAGCGGGTAGTCCGGCGCGGGGATCAGCACCTCGTCGCCGTTGTCGAGCAGCGCCTGCATGGTGATGGTGATCAGCTCGGAGACGCCGTTGCCCAGATAGACGCTGTCCACGTCCAGTTCCGGGAAGCCCGGCACCAGCTCGTAGCGGGTGACGATCGCGCGCCGGGCGGACAGGATGCCCTTGGATTCGGAGTAGCCCTGGGCATATGGCAGCGCCGCGATGATGTCGCGCATGATCACATCGGGGGCCTCGAACCCGAACGGGGCCGGGTTGCCGATATTGAGCTTGAGGATCCGATGACCCTCGGCCTCCAGCCGTGCCGCCTGCGCGTGTACGGGTCCACGAATCTCGTAGACGACGTTCTGCAGCTTCGTGGACTGCTCCAGAACACGCGGCGGGCGATGCGGTAGATGACTTGGGCTCACCCGTCCTATGGTGCCATCTGTCGCAACCGGATAAAGCCCCGCTTGTGCGCGTCCGCCGTCGAATCCGGCAATGTGATGTGGACCTCAGGACGCGGGGTTGCCAGGCGGTATCCCTTTCGCTGCCGTCGCGCCGCAGAATTCCTCGATGCGCTCGTCCAGGAAGCGCGCCTCGACCGCGTCCCGGAAGTCCGGGCCCGCGATCCGCCTGCGCACCCCGGTCAGCCGCTCCTCCAGCTGCGCGATGCGCTTGTCCTCGGCGAGCCCGAGCACCGGCCGCAACGCCTCGGCGGCACCGTCGAGGCTGCCGTTGATCAGGTGCGCGGCGGCGCAGTCGACCCGGGCCAGCGACTCGGCGCCATAGGAACGCTGCTCCGACGGCCCGCTCGCGTACAACTCGATGGCCCGCTGGGTGGCGGCCAGCGCGGGCTCGGCCTGGCCGAGATGGATATAGGTCGCGCCCGCGTAGTACTGGGCCTTCGCGTCGTTGAACCCGAACACGCCGCCCACGTCGTCGTGCAGCGTGTCGGTCTCGGGCACCTCACGCGCGTCGTCGGCGGCCCGGATGCAGCGGTCGGTGTCGGACGGGCTGCCGAGCCGCGACCAGATCCGCGCCTCGATATTGAACAGCCGCACCTTCGCCGTCGCCGACTCCGCGTACTGATGCCCGCTCTGCGCGAGCAGCACGCCGCGCCGCGGCCGCTCCGCTTTGTACTCGATGAGCGCGTGCATGCCGCGGATCCAGGCGCGTAACCCGTTGTGCCCGCACAGTTCGGCATAGGCCCACGACGCTCTGGCCTGTTCGCCCGCCGCGTCGAAATAGCCGAGATCGGTACTCGCGTTGGCCAGCAGACCCGACAGGGTGCCGGCCAGCAGGTACAGGTGGCTGGTGTCGACAGGTCGCTGATGGCCCTCTAGCAGTCGATATACCCGGCGCCGCACCCGCAACATCTCGACCATCATCGGCACCGGAGGAACACGCACATAGTCGTTCGCGATGCGTGTGACATCGGCATCGAGCTGTTCCAAGGTGGTCGCACCCACATTCGTGCTCTCCGCCTGGCCGGCGTGCTCGCTGGCCTCATGGGCAGCCGCCATGATCAGATCCCTCTCCGAAATCGCTGCTAACGCATCGCCTCTCATCGCACCGGCGTCTATGAGAGCCAAAAGGTCCGCGTCGCTCGAATATTGGACGCGCGCCGAGTCATCGGCGGGCGCGTCGATTCCAGGCGGGGTCGGTCGGTCGGCCATCGATTGATCGATCATTGCCGCAAACCGTGCCCGCACAACGTCGTCCGACCTGGCCAGGGAGGTATCGAGAGCGGCTTGATTGATCGGACGTGGATGGACCCGGACGCCGCCGGCCTCCCACTTCGACACCAGGCGTTCGTGTACCCCGAGGTGGGCCGCGAACTGCCGGATGCTCATGCGCTTGGCATCGCGAAGGGCACGGGCCTCTTTACCTGACCATTGCCGGACCACGATGTCATCCCTTCCGAACGAACTCTTTCCCAGGGTACGAGGGGTTTGTGAGCACGGCCACATACGAAACAGAGCTGGTATCAGAAGAATCCGAAACGCCGGCTGGTGACAGAGGCAGCGGAAGGGCAGCAGAAGGCGGGCGTGCGGGCAATACCGCATCTGGGGCGTGACCGGGACCCTTGAGAGCGGGAGGCAAGGAGTTCGCCGTGAATGTGGAGAAACTCAGGACTGTTGACGATTGGGTGGCGTTCTATCGGCACGAGTTCGGACTACCGGTGACCGAGCGTGGCGGCTTCGTCATGCTGCCGATCACCGGCCGCGTTTGCGTTGTCCACTTGCCTACCGCTCGTGCCGAAAAGGTGCGTGCCGCACTGGATCAGCAGGGGACCAGGGGGCCCATGCTGGCCAGGCAGATCCGGTGGAGCTTTCTCGCCGAACCGGACAGCAGGCCGGGAACGCAGGTATTGGAGGTGCTCAATCGTCTCGATATCGGCATACCTGCCATCGGCAGTGCCGTGATGTTGCCGACCGGCCTCGGACGGTGGACCCGGGAAGGGTGCTTCTGGGTATCCCCGCCGAGACGCGGCGACACGCTGCCACCGCTATCCGTCATCATCACGACGGCGCTGGCGGTGGGAGCGGGCGGCGGGGACTGATCACGCGCCGCGATCGGTTCCCGTTGCCGCCCGGCGCCGGACCGGGCCGAGTCCGCCCCTTTTTTGGCAGTCGACGGGGCGGACTCGGACCGGGCTTTCGGTGGCACGAGACATGACCACGCAATCACGGCGCCTGCAGGCCGAACGCCGCGCAGGCACCGAGGCGAAGCTGATCGACGCGACGATTCAGTGCGTCGTCGAGATCGGTTACCACCGCATGTCGGTGCGGGAGATCTGTCAGCGCGCCGGGGTGTCGCACGGTGGGCTGTTCGGTCGATTCGACACGTTGTTCGACCTGATCGCGGCGGCCGCCGTGGAGGCGGGGCGACGGTTGGCTACCCAGTTCGTGGCCGAGGTCGCCGAACTGCCGGACCGTGCCGACCTCGGCGCGATACTCGAGGTCTTGCGCGACAGTGCGCGGCGGCCGACGAACGCGGTGTGGATCGAACTGAACGTCGCGGCGCGCACCGATCCCGCGCTGGCCGCGCACATGGCCGTCGCTCGCGCCGAATACCGTGCCACCATCGTGGAACACACCGTCACCCTGCCGGTGGCGGCCGGGGTTCCGGCCGAGGCCTTGCGCACGGTGGGAACGATCGCGCTGCAATACTTCGACGCCAGCGCCATCACCGATGCCGCGTTCCCGACGCCCGATCAGGACAGCGCCCAGTTGGCGGCGTTCGCCACCATGGTGCGGGCCTACCTCGACTCGGTCCGGACCGAGTGAGCGGCCTTTACTGTGGGTACATGGTCAGTGATCGGCTGAGCGACCTACGCGGGACATATCAGGTGCACGCGCACCAGATCGTGCCCGCGTCGGCTACCGCCTTCGCGGGCCTCGACGTGGTGCGCTGCTTCGGCTTCGATGTGGTACAGCCTAATCCGGTGCGGCGCAGGAAGATTCCGGGCGGCACCGTCAAGATCGTGTTCGCGCTGGAGGGGACCTTCGAGGGACGCAGTCTCGACCCCACCGCCCTGGTGATCGGTTTGCACGATCGGGCGGGGACCGCAGGGCATGCCGGGCGGATGCGCAGTGTTCAGGTGCAACTCGATCCGTTGACCGCGCGCCGCTTGCTCGGCGTACCGATGGACGAATTACGCAATGGCGCGGTCGAACTCGCCGAGTTCCATGGCCGGTCGGTGTCGCGATTGGCCGAACGCCTCGCCGAAACACCCACCTGGCCCGAACGATTCGACCTGGTGGCCGACTACTTCCGCGCGCGGTCCACCGAGCTGGACGAAGACCGCGCGATCACGCATGCGGTCCGGGAATTGCGGCGATCGAAGGGAATCCGGCCCGTCGCCACCCTCGCCGCGGAAAGCGGTTGGAGCCCAAGGCATTTCCGACGACGATTCGCCCAGCAGGTCGGACTGCCACCGAAGGACTACGGTTCGCTGCTCCGCTTCTCGGCCGCACTCACCGCGTTGACGAGCGACCCCCGGTACGACATGAGCCGTCTCGCCGCCGATTTCGGCTACTACGACCAATCCCACCTCATCCGGGACTTCCAGCGCTTCGCGGGATCACCGCCGGGGCGCCTGCTCGGCTGAGCATGTCCTATTCGTCCAATACCGCGGCGAATGGCGGTACGTAGCGTTCCACGGACCTCGACCGCGAAGGAACGTCCATGATGTCCGCTGCACCGATTACCGTGCGGGTGGCCGCCCTCGGCATCGCCATTCACGCCATCAACCATGTTCTCGTCCTGGTGTTCTCGCCGTTCAGCTGGAACGTCGGCACCGTATTCCATCTCATCCACGCGCCGCTCTACGCCGCCCTGGTGTGGCCGGTATTGCTCGGCAAGAACTGGGCGCGGATCCTCATCACCTTTTTGCTCGGTGGTCAGTTCCTTGGGCGGTTCGTCGTGTGGGTGCTGTTTCCCAGTGCGGGCGCGCATCTGGCGCTGATCGGCGGTTGGGCCCTATCGGTGGCGGTGCTCACGCTGCTGTGGGTGCCGGGATCGACTCGTCGGTACTATCGGCGGACGCGCACGCACCCGGCGCCTGAGTCGGCGTCGGTCGCGAAAGTGACCGAGTGACAGTCACTTCCGCCAGCTTTCCGCGCTATCGCGATTTCGCGGCGTCCAGCGCGTCGGTGGGCAGCGGGAAGTTCAGGTAGGACTTCGAGGGCGTCGGCCCGCGCTGCCCCTGATACTTCGAGCCGGTGGCGGCGCTGCCGTACGGATGCTCGGCCGGGCTGGTCAGCCGGAGCAGGCACAGCTGACCGATCTTCATGCCGGGCCACAGGGTGATCGGCAGATTGGCCACGTTCGAGAGCTCGAGGGTGATGTGGCCACTGAAGCCGGGATCGATGAAGCCCGCGGTCGAGTGCGTCAACAGGCCCAGCCTGCCGAGGCTCGACTTGCCCTCCAGCCGACCCGCCAGATCGTCCGGCAACGTGCACACCTCGAGGGTGGAGCCGAGCACGAACTCGCCGGGGTGCAGCACGAACGGCTCGCCCGCGGCGGGCTCGACCAGGCTGGTCAGCTCGTCCTGGCGTTGCGCCGGATCGATGTGGGTGTAGCGGGAGTTGTCGAACACCCGGAACATCCCGTCCAACCGCACGTCGATACTCGACGGCTGGATCAGGCTCTCCAGGAGCGGCTCGACGCCGAGACGCCCAGCGGCGATCTCCGCACGGATGTCACGATCGGAAAGCAGCACGCCGAGCAGCGTAGCGCCTGCTCGTCCGTGCTCGGCAGTCGCACAGCGCCAGGCGGCCTCGCGCATGCGCGCTCGCAAGCGCTCCAGCCGGTCGTGGGTGGCTTTCGCCGCGCGGCGACACAGCGAGGCCGATATTCTCGCATTCGTTCGGGCGCTGCGGCCCGCCACCGAAGGGATGTGCGCATGACCGAGGCTTCGTTGTTCGACCTGACCGGGCACGTGTCCGTCGTCACCGGCGGAAATTCCGGCATCGGCCTCGGATTCGCCCGCGGACTCGCCCGGGCCGGTGCCGACGTGTGCGTCGTCGGGCGCAACGCCGAACGCAATGCCGACGCCGCCGACATCCTGCGCGCCTACGGCGGTCGGGTGCTGGCGCTGTCCTGCGACGTCGCGGACGAACAGCAGGTGATCGACACCATCGCCAGGACCGCCGGCGAGCTCGGCCGCATCGATTCGTGCTTCGTCAACGCCGGTGTGCCTGCCGGTATCTCGACGTTCCTGGAGACCGATCTGGCCGAGTTCCGCCGGGTCACCTCGATCAATCTCGACGCCGCGTTCGTCACGCTGCGCGAGGCCGCGAAGGTGATGGTGGCCCAGGGCGATGGCGGCAGCCTGGTCGGAACCGCCAGCCTCGCTGCCCGCCAAGGTGTTCCGCGCGGACAGTCCTACGCGGCCAGCAAGGCCGGGCTGATCGCGATCATGAACTCCATCGCGGTCGAGCTCGGCAAGCACGGCATCCGCGCCAATTCCGTGCTGCCCGGGTGGGTCGAAACACCCATGACCGACGGTGTTTTCGCGTGGGATCGGTTCCGCGACCGGGTGCAGCCGCGTATCCCCGCCAAGCGCTGGGGGCGGCCGACCGATTTCGAGGCGGTCGCGGTGTATCTGGCGAGCTCCGCCAGCTCGTATCACACCGGCGACACCCTGCTCATCGATGGCGGCTACAGCATGTTCTGATCGCTCCTCAGCCAATCCTCAGCGTCGGGATGGGATCGTGGGATGGTGACCACGAATCCCTTACCGGGCCGGAGCTGGAACCTGGTCCGCGCACTCGCCGTGTCAGCGGCGATCTTGGCCGTTGTCGTCGTCGGATTGACGAGCAACGTGCTCGGAAAGAACGGGCTCACCGCAATCGACTCCCCGGTCTCGGACTGGGCCATCGCGCACCGCAACGGCACGCTGACACCCCTCGCGAAAACAGCCAGCAACCTTGGTGGCACCGTCGCGATGACCATCCTGGCCACGCTGGCCGTAGTCGCCTTCGGCATGCGCGGCTACCGGCGGGAGGCCGCATTGATCGCCGCCACCGGCCTCGGCGCCTGGGCGCTGGTGGACGGTGGCAAAAACCTCATCGCCAGGCCACGCCCGCCCATCCACGATCACCTCGTCGTCAAAACCAACTACGCCTATCCCTCCGGCCACAGCCTCGGCTCGATCGCCGTGATCGGCATCCTCGCGGTCCTGCTGATCCCCCGCATCCATCGCCCGATCACCCGCTGGATCGCGGCCATCGCCGCCACCCTGTTCGTTGCCGCTGTTGGCCTTTCGCGCATCTACCTCGGCGTCCACTGGCCCACCGATGTGCTCGGTGGCTGGTCGCTCGGCGCGCTCTGGGTGATCGTGTGTTTCGGGGCTTATCGATACTTCGACCAACGACGGGACCTCGCGGTAGCGCGTGAATAACGTTCGCGTCGGCTGGATCTCGCGGCCCACCGGATGCCTGCGGCGGCTCGAACTGTTGGATACCGGGCTTGTCGAATAATGTCTTGGCGTCGAGGGGTTTCGTACATCGACGTGCCCCAGCTGGTCTGGTTGAGGAGGCGTTCCCGTGGTGGACGGATTGGTCGAGCGTGGGTTCGAGGCGGTTCGCGACGCGTTCGCGCAGGCGCAGGCCAGTGACGAGGGGGCCGCGCAGCTGTGCGTCTATCGAGATGGCCGGGTTGTCGTCGATCTGTGGGCCGGGCAGGACCCGGAATCCGGTATGGCGTGGGACGGGGAATCGCTGTCGGTGCTGATGTCGGTGTCGAAAGGGGTGACCGCGACCTGTGTGCACATGCTGGTCGAACGGGGACAACTCGAGCTGTCGGCGCCGGTCCGCGAGTACTGGCCGGAGTTCGCGGCGGGCGGCAAAGCCGACATCACCGTCGCCGAACTGCTCGCACACCGAGCGGGGCTGCCCGGCTTCGACCCGGCCGCAGGCATCGGGGCGCAGGAGCTGACGGACTGGTCGCTGTGCACCTCCACCCTCGCGTCGATGACTCCCCTGTGGCAGCCGGGAACCGCGTTCTACTACCACTCGATCACCTGGGGATATCTGGCCGGCGAGCTGATCAGGCGGGTCACCGGTAAGAGCGTCGGCGACTTCCTGGCCGCCGAAATCGCCGGACCGCTCGGGTTGAGCCTGTGGATCGGGCTGCCGGAAAACGAGGAGCACCGCGTCGTTCCGCAGTTCAGCCGCAAGGAGCAGCCGACGGCCGCACAAGTGGCGGCGGTACTTGGCAACATGGGGATCGATGGCGACGCACCGTTGATCAAGACGCTCCTCGCCACCGTGGAAACCCGTGAAGCTGGGATCGCGCTGCTCAATACCCGCGAGGGACACGCGGCCGAAGTACCCGCGGGCAATGCGATCGGCAATGCCCGCTCGCTGGCACGGATGTACGCCGCGACAATCGGCGAGGTCGACGGCATCCGCCTGCTGTCCCCCGCCACTGTGGACCAAGCACGTCAACCGCAAACCGACCAACTGCGCGGCCCAGCCCCCTTGGACATCCTCCCCGTGACCCACCGCTTCGCCAACGGCTACGAGATCCCCGGCCCCGCTCATGCCATGCTCGGCGAAGGATCGTTCGGCCACAACGGCACCGGCGGCCGAATCAGCTTCGCCCACCCCGAATCCGGCCTCGCCGTCGGCTACACCTGCACCAACATGATCTGGGACGCGGTAGCAGGCCCCGACCCCCGCTGGTTGCCCTGGATCGCGGAGCTCGAGAAGACCCTCGACTAACTCACATCCTCATGCACGCGTCATGGCGTGCGATGAAATCACATCCCAGGTGAAACTGCCCTCATCCAGGTCAACGTCGACCGCCAGGAAGTGGAGGGTGTCGACGATCAGTGCGGCGGGGGTTCGGATGGTCGACAGCGATTGTTCGAGGGGAGCGGAGTCGCGGTCGGCGGTGCCGTAGCCGAGCGATACGTGTGGCATCGGCGGCGGGGCAGGCAGCGCGCGTTCCGCTCCGAAGACCTGTGTGGCCGCATCGCGGGTCGCGGTGTAGAGCTGTTTCCACTGCGCGTCCTCGGGGGCGGCTACGCCGACGCCGTAGTCGTGCAGCCATGGTCCCTGCATCGGGATCGCGAACGCGGCAGTGCTCGCGGCGACGGCCGCCAGCGCAGCCGCGTACCGATCGAGCGCCTCGTCGTCAACCTCTTTGCGCCACCATGGAATTCGAGTGACGGTCGCGTGCTGCCAGCGCGGTTGCACAGCGGCACAACCCTCGAACCCCGCGACGGCATCCACCGCGGGCTGTACCGACGCGATGAACTCGGCGTCCGGGAGCACGTAGACGTGCAGCGAACCGTGCAGCCGCGGCCAGTCGAGGTGTGGTGAATCGAAGAAGTTCCGCACGCGCTGATCCTATGGGCACGGACGACGTGACCGCATCAATCGATCATCACGAGGGCAGCCGACAGGCGGTTCGCCGGTGCGGGTGGCCGCCTCAGTAAGGACCGGCCGGTGGATTTGTTATGGCAGCGAACCCAGCTCGCGCGCAATGCAATCCGCCGCGACGTGATCGCCTCGGGTGCGTAGTTGGGTAATTCGTTCGCGGACGGCATCGACGCCGTACGTCGCAACGATCTCGTTGATGCCGTGCCGCGACACCGAATAGACGGCGCTACCCGCGATCTGCTCCCGCGACGCGTGCTGCCCTAGATGCTGGTACATACCGAGAACCTCCCATTACAGCCGAAAGCTTCATCCACACAACAGAATTGGCTTCCGGCGCGGGAGTCGCTCACCAGCCGGGTACTAACGACAGCTTAACACCCGGCAATCGCGGCGAACGCGTCGAAATAGGATGCTTGCCGAACTAGGCTGCCCGGTCATGGACCTACCGAGACTGTGGGTTGGCATCGACCTCATCAGCACCCGGCTGCACAGCGAGATCGTTGTTCATTCGGCCGGCGGTCAGCGGGTGGGTCGCCGGCTCCGCCGCGTCGCGCGCAAGCTCGGATACGACCACAGCGGGGAAGCCTTGTTTCGCGGTGTCGTCGCGGACGTCATGAACGGACCTCAGCTCGACCATGCACGCGCCGAAGCCGGGATCGAATGCCGGACACACTGGATCACCGCCGCCGACGGCACCGCGGTCGCACTGCTCGTGTGGCTGGCACCGCCGCCGGTGACACCGCGCCCGGTATACAACAGCTGGATTATGGACCTCCGCAGGCTCGCCACCGCTCCCGACGGCGACGACCTGGAGCTCTACGGCGTCAAACGCACCGTGGGCGAGTACAAACCGATCATGGGGGTGTTCCGCAACTTGAACCCCGACGACGCACCCGCATGGACCGCCTTGATTCACAACGCGGGACACCAGCGTGAGGGCGTCACCATCGACGCGGCGTGGTCGATCCGACCGGACAACAACTGGGTGCACTTCTGGTCGTCGACAACGAATCTCGGCGCACCGCAGCCGGGACGCGCCGTCTACGGGCTCACCGTGCAACTGCCCCATCGTGATCTCGACACCCGGCTCGGCACCCTCGTCCGGTACACCGACGCCAGCCTGATCATGGTCGACGTGCGTACCCGCTGCGTCGTGGCCGGCTCCGGAGATCTCGCCGACGCGCTCCTCACCGACGAACCACGCCTGGCGCGCGTACTCACCCAGATCGACCTGGACCGCCTTGTCGTAGCGCCCGCCAATGGCGTTGTCGAGCAGACGATTTCGATCGAAGGTTCACTGTTTCAGGCCGCGCTGTTCGCGATGCCCGCCGGTTCTCTTCGGCCCGGCTCGCTGTTCGCGATCCTGCTCAGCCCGGCGTCGGACCGGGCACGATGACCCGTCAGTGCGCTTCGGCAGTGTCCGCCTCCGGCGCGCGACGCGGGCCGCGCGCCGTCCACACCGCGGCCGAGCCACGCGTGCCGACCTGCACCGACTCGAACGCGCGCTCGAGCGCGGCAACCAGTCCCGGCAGGTCATCTGCTTCGTTGTGGAAGACGCCGGTACGCAGGAACCGGCGCATCGTGGCACGGCTCAGCGCCGTATGCGGGACACCGCCGGCCAGGACGGTCGCTCCGAAGAACACGCCGTCATCGGCCATGACATCGGCAATGTGACCGAAAGCCTTGCCTTTGCTGTCCAACCCGCCCGGCACGCAATGCATAACCCAGGTTGCCGAGACGGACCTGAACCGGCGGCGGTCGACCGGCAACGGCTGCAACACGCTCCCGACCCGGGCCACCGGGTCGATACCGCGTCGGCGCAACCGCCTGCTCGTCTCATCGAGCGAATGCGGATTCAAATCGACCAGGGTGACCGTTGGCTGGGCCGTCGGATAGGTGGTGTGACACAAATGCCACCCGGTACCGGTGCCGATGTCCAGGTGATCGCCGGACATGTTGGCGTCGTACAGGGCCAGCGTGTCGCGGATGGGGCAGCGCCAAATGAAACGACAGTTGAACCAGACCCAAAGGTCATAGATGGCCAGGACTTTCGATGAGTACAGCGCCGCCCCGGCGCGCTCAGCCTGACTGATACCAGCCGTTGCATCCATTCCAGACTCCCTTGCCTACCAGGCAGGGCACTCCGAAAACGGATACCCACCAAGGCATCTGCACCCCGGTCGGGAATCGCTCACCGACCCGCTATCTGCCGACAACCCTACCGCTTCGGCCGTCATCCCGTCTGCGAGTGGATCTTCGGCGTCGATAGCGCCGCTTCCGAGATCGGAGTGAAAAATCGCGCTATAGTATTGGCGGACAACCGATTTAGTCTCCTCGGGAGAGACGAGGTCAGCATCGTGTCAGGAGACAGCCACGAGGGACGGGCGGTCAGCGCGAAAGCGCTCGCACTCCATCACGTCTCGATCAACGTGAGCGACCTCGATCGCGCCCTGCGCTTCTATGTCGACGTGCTGGGCCTGACCCAGCGCACCGACCGCCCCCACGACCTCGGGATCGAGGGTGCCTGGCTGGATGTCGGCGACCGGCAGCTGCACCTCATCGTGCAACCCGACATCCCGCCCGCATTGGGCCAGCATTTCGCCCTTCTCGTCGACCAGCTCGACATCGCGGTGCCCGCGTTGCGATCGCAGGGACTGACTGTGTCCGATCCCGCTCAGATAGGTCAGGGCCGCCAGTCGTTCATGTCCGATCCCGACGGGAACGTCGTCGAGCTGCACCAAGCGTCTCGGACAGGAGCGTAACGACCGTCACCGCCACCCGCCGCGAAGCCTCGTTCAGGCAGGTCAGAGACATCTACCTGGACTTTTCCCGCCCGCTGACGGACTCTGCTAAAGTCTCGGAAGCACCTTTACCGGTCTGCCGATGTAGTTCAATGGTAGAACTTCTGCTTCCCAAGCAGACAGCGCGGGTTCGATTCCCGTCATCGGCTCTCAGTAGCGAAAGCCCTGGCCAGCCACCTGGTGCAGGGCTTTTTCTTTGCCATGATCGCAGTACCGCAGGGGGAGCCGGGGTGGCTCGGTGGAGGGATGTGCGGGTGGGCGGGGTGCGGCGACTATCTGGGGATGTTGTTTCGTCGCACTGTTTTGGTTGTGGGGTTGGCCGCCGGGGTGTTGGTCGGATGCTCGTCTGAGGGCGCGCCGAATGGCTCGATGAGTTGGCGGCCCTGCCCGGAGAAGGCCGAGTTCGATTGTGGCACAGTCACTGTGCCGGTCGATTGGGGTCGACCGGAAGGCGAGAAGATCGAGGTCGCGGTGGTGCGGGATCGGGCTGACGAGCCTTCGAAGAAGGTGGGGACGGTGGTTTCATTGCCTGGCGGGCCGGGGTCGTCGGGGGTGGATGACATCATCAAGGGGGGAAAGTTCTCCGCGGAGCTGCGGGAGCGGTTCGATATCGTCAGCCTTGATCCGCGCGGGGTGAAGCGGAGTCATCCGGTGCGGTGTGATGCTGGGCTGGTGACGCGGCGGCCGAACCTGGTGCCGGATCTGGGTGGGCGGATCGACGAAGTGCAGTCGTATGCAAAGGATCTCGCGGCGAGCTGCCGGGAGTACACCGGGACGCTGATGGATCATCTCGATGCGGCGAGCGTCGCGCGGGATGTCGAGGCCGTGCGGGTGGCGCTCGGCGTGGACCAGATCAGTACCTACAGCAGGTCTTATGGGACGATGCCCGCGCAGGCGTACGCGGAGCTGTTCCCGAAACGCTTGCGCGCCATGCTGTTGGACAGCGTGGACGATCACAGCCTGGATGGCCGGGCCTTCCTGGCCAGCGAAGCACGGGCGGGCAAGGACACTGTCAACGAGTTCGCGGCGTGGTGTGCGCGGGAGGCGCAATGCGCGGTGCACGGCACGGATCTCGACCGGCTCTTCGGCGACTTGTATGCCAAGGCCGCACGCGGCGAGCTGCGCGACCTCGCCGACGCGACCGAGCCGATCGGACCGTTCGACCTGAACGCGCAGATCGTGCAACGGCTCTTCCGACCCGAATGGTCGCGACTGGCAACGGATCTGCGGACATGGGCCGACCAGCCCGCCGACAGCCCGCTGTCGCCCGCCGCCCCGCGGCGACAGGGCACACCGGCACCGATGCCGGAGATCATTGTCTGCTCCGACTGGCGTTTCGACATCACGGGCCAGGATCAGTGGACGCGACTGTGGCGCGAACAGAACGACAACTCCGCACCGCTGCGCGCCCACTTCGCTTGGGGCGCGGGCGCTATGTGCTCGGGCTGGCCGATCGCACCGCAGAACCCGGCGCACCGCCCACAGATCGTGGACGGGCCACCGGTGCTCATCATGAACTCACTGCACGACCCGGCGACACCGCACGAGTGGGCACTGGGCGTCGCGAAGAACACGCCCCGCGCCACCCTGCTGACCTACCAGGGCTGGGGGCATGGTGTCTACGACCGGTCCGCCTGCACGACCACCGCCGCCGACCAGTACCTGATCAACCTCACCGTCCCCCAAAGCAGCTGCCCGGCAGCCTGATTGGTTAGTCGACGGCCAACCGCCACAGGGAGGTGACTTCCGCGGCACGGGCGACATGCAGCGGGTCGGTGGCGTCCTGCGCGCGCGGGTGGCGCGGGGCGGTGTCGGCTTTATCGATGACGCGCAGCCCAGCCGAGTCGACGAGGGCTAGCAGGTCGTCACGGGTGCGCAGGCCGAGGTGTTCGGCAAGGTCGGACAAGATGAGCCAGCCCTCGCCATCGGGCTCGAGGTGGTCGGCGAGACCGGCGAGGAAGCCACGGAGCATGGCACTGTCCCGGTCGTACACGCCGTGCTCGATCGCGGAGGTCGGGCGGGCAGGCAGCCACGGCGGGTTGCAGACGATGAGGTCGGCGCGACCCTCCGGAAAGAGGGCCGGTCCGACGATATCGACGGACGTGGTGAGGTCGAGCCGCTCGATGTTCTCGCGGGCGCAGGCCAGGGCGCGCGGGCTGTCGTCGGTGCCGACGAGGTGGCCGACACCGCGACGGGCCAGCACCGCGGCCAGCACTCCGGTGCCGGTGCCGAGGTCGAAGGCGGTGCGGTGCGCGGTCGGCAGCGGCGTGCGCGCGACCAGATCGACGTATTCGCCGCGAATCGGGGAGAAAACGCCGTAGTGCGGGTAAATGCTGGCGTCCAGCGACGCTATCCGCACGCCCTTCTCCCGCCACTGGGCCGCACCGAGCACGCCGAGCAGCTCGGTCAAAGCGATGAGCATGGGCCCGCGCGACGGCCCGTACACGTCGGCACAGGCCTTGCGCACATCGGGCGCGCGGCGCAACGCGAGCGCGTGATCGTCCTCGAGCTGGACGAGCAGCTTGCCGAGCACCCGCGCGCGATGGTTGCGCGCCCTGCGCTGCAGCCGGAACGACTCGGCCGGACTATCGCCTGGTCCAGGGGCTTTCCGGTCGACGCGGCGGCTCATCGCCTGCAGCAACTGGCGGGCATTGTGATAATCGCCGCGCCACAGCAGTGCGGTGCCCTCGCAGGCCAGGCGGTACGCCGTCTCGGCGGTCATCCGGTCGTCGGCCACCACGATCCGGGTCGGCGCGGGTGTCGCGCTCTCGGAATGCCAGGGCGCGGATCGGACGGTATCGGCTTCGGTCCAGGTCATCGTGGACATCGGTCACCGAGAACCATGCCCACTGTCATGACCGACCCTTCCGAATAGACGCATCGCAGTTTCCCACACGGGCCGCAGAACGCCACGACCAGGGCTGATCGGGTCACTCGAGCCCGCTGGTCTGCTCACGATCGGTCAACTGGCGATCGTGCTGCGCTCCTCGTGCAATCGACGGAATCGACTGCCATGGAAGACCAGTGGATCGACGTCGGTGCGCGTGGCGATGCGGTGGATCCGCAGAATGACCACCGCGTGGTCACCCGCGGGCACGTGCGCCTCCGGCACGCCCTCGATCCAGGCGGAAGCGCCGTCGATGAAGACCGCTTCACCGGTGCCACGGTGCAGTGTTTGCCCGCGGAACCGGTCGCCGTTGCGCGCGCCGAGCGTGCGGGCGGCTTCTTGCTGATCGGTGCCGAGCAGGCTCAGGCCGAGATGGCCGGCGGCGGCGAGTTTGGGCCAGGTCGCGGAGGAATTCTGCACGCAGAACGACACCAACGGCGGATCCAGTGAAACCGGCACGAAGGTGCTCACCGCGAGCCCGTGTGGGGTGCCGTCGATTTCGGCGCACACCGCGACCACACCGCTGGGAAAATTGGCGAAGGCGCTGCGCAGCCCGCCGCCGTCCGCGGGAAACTCGAAGAGCTCATGCATGATTGGTCACCGCCGCGGTATCGACCAGCGCCTGCACGACGGAACGCCAGCGGACGCTGTATCTGTCGATCGCGCCGTCGTCGTGGAAAGTCCGGTCCGACAGATACAGGCCGGGCAGCGCCGTGGTGGCACCGAGCTCGACGAGCACCGGCTTGAGCAACAGATCGGGTGCCAGCGCGTGCACGGGACCAGCACCGAGCATCACCGGAACACCGAGGACGCCCGCGAGACCTGTCCCGCCGTCGAACTGTTCGAGGAACAGCTTCAGCAGCCCGGTATAGGTGGCCTTGAAGGTGGGGCTCGCGAAAACGACGAGCTCGGACTCGGATACGGTGCGCACCGCCGCCGCCACGGCCGGATCACCCCAGCCGAGCAGGGCGGCACCGAAATCGACCAGGTCGATCACGGTGGGCTCCACCTCGGGACGCAGCCCCTTCGCGACCAGCGTGGCCGCCGCCAAAGTGCGGGAGGCGGGCTTCGGATTGCCTACTACGACCGTCACTGTCACTTTTGTATCCTTTTCGATCACATGCTGTTTCGACCGGACGACCGGTCAGATCACCCCGTGCAGCGGTGGCGCGGTGCCGTGCAACAGCGCACGGCCGAGGTGCTGGTACTTCCATCGGATCGGGTCGTGCAGGGTATGCGTGCGCGCGTTGCGCCAGAAGTGATGAAGATTGAGATCGGCTGCGGCACTGCGTGTTCCACCCACCTCGAACAGCGCACTCGACACCTCGTTGGCCGCGCGATCGGCAAGCACCTTCGCGGTGGCTACCGCCAGCGATGCCCGACCGGCGGCATTGTCTTGTTCGCTATCAACTGTGCCACGCGAGGCGAATCCGGCAAGCCCCCCGACGGGGGGTTCCGAAGTACCCTGCCGTCGTGCTCCGGTGGCCGCGTCGACGGCGACGCCCGCCGCGGCGAGGGTTGCCTCGGCCGCGGTGACCGTGACGGACAGTTCGCCGAAACGTTGAATCAACAGCGGGTCGTCGATGGCGTTCGAGACACCGGACTCGAACCACGGGCGGCTCGTGGTGCGCACGAATTCCGTCGCGGCGGCCAGTGCGCCGCGCGCGATCCCGGCATCGATGGCCACATGCAGCAGTTGCGCGAACGCGCCGTAGCCGGTGGGTGCCTGCACGGCGGCGGAGCGACGGATCAGCTGGTCCCGCTCGACCAGCACGTCCTCGAAGGTGACGGTGCCGCTGCCGGTGGTGCGCTGGCCGACGCCGTTCCAGTCATCGATGATCCGCACACCCGAGGTATCGACGGGTAGGTAGGCGATGTACTCCCCAGGCTCCAGACCGGTGTGCCCCGCGGGGTCGTCGAGCCTGGTCAGCACGGCCAGCAGATTCGCGAACAGCGAACCGGTGCAATAGAACTTGCGCCCGTCGATGCGGAATCGCGGCCCGGCGGGCCGGAGGGTGGTGGAGATGTCGGCGATGGTGGCGCCGCCGCGCTCGGACTGGGCGTTGGCGATCCGCGCACCGTCGAGCACCTGCGCGAAGTAGCGCTGCCGCTGGCCCGCGGTGCCTGCCAGCCGCACCAGATTCACGTACACGAAGTGGCTGTGCGGTATCTGCGCGATATTCGGATCGGCGGCCGCGAGGGTGCGCACCACCTCGGCCACGGCGCTCGGCGGCAGGTCGGCTCCGCCGTACTCGGCGGGCACGGTGCTGGCGAGCAGCCCGCTGGCCGCGAGCCGCTCCACCTCCTGATGCGGCAGGATCCGGCCGCGATCCCGCGCGGCCGCCCCCTGGGCGAAATCGGCCGCGAGCTGTTCGGCGACCGAAAAGGCATGCGCGGCCGACGTTATTCGGTCGGCCGCTACCTCGGCGGCGAGAGCGACGGCCCCGGATTGTGACCACTCAGGGGACCGGGAGCGCCGCCCATCGGACACCGTCATCAGCCGACCGCCGCGACCGGCCGTCGCGCGGCTTCCAGTTCCCGAACCAGCGGAAGCACTTTCGCGCCGAAGTATTCGATCTCCTCCTGAAAGTGCAGGAAACCACCCAGGATCAGGTCCACGCCGAGGTCGCGGTAGGCGACGATGCGCTCGGCCACCTGCTCCGGCGTGCCGATCAGTTGGGTGCGGAAACCGTCGTTGTACTGCACCAGATCCTCGAACGACGAGTCGGCCCACATGCCCCTGCGGTCCTTGGTGGACGCACCGGCCTGCTGCACCGCGTCCCGAAATCCTTCCACCGCAGGCTTGTTCGCCTTCTCGATGATCTCGCGCAGGGTGTCGCGCGCCTCCTTCTCGGTGTCGCGGGCGATGATGAAGCCGTTCAGGCCGAACTTCACCTCGCGACTGTTGGCCCTGGCGACCTCGCGCAGGTCGTCGAGTTGTTCGGTGACGCCGTCGAAGTCCTTGCCGTTGGAGAAGTACCAGTCGGCGTAGCGGCCACCATTGCGACGCGCCGCGGTCGAGTTACCGCCTTGGAACAGTTCGGGATTCGGGCGCTCGGGAGTGTTCAGTGGCTTCGGCTTGAGCGTGAAGTCACGGATCCGGTAGAAGTCGCCGCCGTAGTTCACCTCGTCCTCGGTCCAGATCTTGCGGATCACCTCGAGGAATTCGGCACTGCGCCGGTACCTTTCGTCGTGCTCCAGCCACGGCTCGCCCAGCGCGGTGAATTCGCCAGCGAACCAACCGGATACGACGTTGATGGCGAAGCGGCCGTTCGAGAGGTGATCGGCGGTGGCGCCGAACTTCGCCAGCACCGCCGGGTGCCAGAGGCCAGGGTGAATGGCCGCGATCACCTTCAGCCGTTCGGTCGCGCCGAGCAGCGCGAGACTGAAGGAGGTCGACTCGTGCTGGAACTCGGCGCCGTACGACGCGGTGTAGCGAACCTGCGACAACGCGTACTCGAAGCCGTTGTTCTCGGCGGTCTGCGCCAGTTTCTTGTTGTACTCGAAATCCCAGCCGGTGCGCTGTTCGATCTCGCTGGTGACCAATCCCCCGCTGACATTGGGCACCCAGTAGGCGAAGGTGATCTCATCGGCGATCTGCTCCGTGGTCATAGCGTTGCTCCATGGGGTCGGGGGTAGCCGTCGATCTCCTCCCACTCCAGCACCGCGATCCGAGCGGCACGAGGGTTTGAATCTGTGCGATCGGATCGCGGTGCGGGCGGTGTTGGGGTCTCAGGCGTTGGTGAGGGTGTTCGCGAAGGTCGATCGAACGAACTTTCCGGCGGGCGCGAAGCGACCGAGCAGCGCCTCCGCGTCTTCGCCGGTGACACGGGTAATGAAGGCGTTGGCCGCCGCCACCGAGTCGACCGCGAGGAACGGCTGCGGGTGGTGCAGCAGGCCGACCAGGGCGGCGGCGAACTTCGGGTCGACGCTCGCCGCGGCGAAGAGCGTATTGCCGATGTCGGCCAACTCCGGATCGCCGAGGAACAGCCGGGTGACCTTGCTGGCGGCATCGCCACGCACCGCGAGGAAGCCCGCGTACTGCTCGTCGAACCAGGCCTTGTCGAACGCACCGTCGTGCACCGCGGCGGCCGCGACGAGCCGCTGGGCCTGGATGAGCCCGCTCTGCGCGCCCTGGCCCGCGATCGGGTCGTACGCGGCGGAGGTGTCACCGAGCGAGGCCACCACGTGCCCGCCCGCGGTGTGCCCGACGGCGGACCGGACCACCGGCCGCACCGCGCCCTTCAACCAGGAATGCGGGTCATCGGCGATCACCTCGGTGGCCAGCACCTCGGGCAGATCCCAATCGATGAAGTCCCGGTACAGATCCTGCACGATCCGGTGCGCGGACTCGGCGGAATCCGCTGCGGCGAACCGGGTTTCCCATTCGCTGCCCGGCCGGGCCCAGCCGAGGAAGGCCCAGCTCGGGCCCGCGTCCTTGTGCAGGTAAGGCCCCCACCATGCCTCACCCTGCTCGGCAAGGATGGAGAAGCCGCTGTGTCCGCCACCCGCCGGGCTGCGGTGCGCGAAAACGTCCTTGTCGTAACCGATTCCGGTCACCGTGACGGTGAGCAGCGAGCGCTGCGGTGCGTCATAGGGGGTGCGCGTCTGATCGATCGCGAACAGGTCGGACAGTCCGCCGCGGCCGGTGGCGACCAGCGTGAGGGCGTTGGCCGCGGCGATCGTGTCGAGGGTTTCCGGGGTCACCTGCTCGACGATGAAACGGCCGCCGCGTTCCTGGAAGGCGGTCAGTCGTTCGTCGGCCTTCAGGCGGGTGTCGACGGCGACGCCGACGTAACCGTCGAAATGGCCGTCGAATTGGATCAATTCGGCGCGATCCGGTCCGGCGATGCGGACGCTGAGTCCGGTGTGCCGCGGTGCCCGCGCGGTGTAGGTGTCCAGTCCGAGCGCGGACTCGGCCTGCTGGGTGATGCCGAATTCGAGCGCGGTGCCGGTGGCGGGAACGTCGTCGCGCAGCGCACGCTGATCGCGGTCGCTGTAGAGCGTGACGTCGAATCCGGCGTCGAGTAAGCCGAGTGCCGCAGTGACGCCGGTTTGGCCGGCACCGATTACCGCGGCCGAACGGGTGGAACGGGGAACGGAATTCTGCGTTGTCATGCTCGGATCATCCGGGGTGTGACACGGCCCTCGTGAGTGTTGCGATCAGCGAGAATCAATGAGCAGACGGGAGTTTTCGCTGGCGTACCATTCGGGCCATGTCGTTCACCGTTGCCGAGCTGACCGGAGACCGGGCCGAGCAGTACCAGCAGCTCGCCGCGCAGGCGCAGGCGCTGGTGGCGGGCGAGCCGGACCGCGTCGCCAACGCCGCCAATCTCGCGTCGCTGGTATTCCACGCGCTGCCCGAACTGAATTGGGTCGGGTTCTATTTCTACGACGGAAACGAGCTCGTCGTCGGACCCTTCCAAGGCAAGCCCGCGTGCGTCCGCATCCCTATCGGGAAGGGTGTGTGCGGCACGGCGGCACAGACCGGGGAAACTCAGCTGGTGCCCGATGTGCACGCGTTTCCCGGCCATATCGCGTGCGACGCCGAAACACGCTCCGAGGTCGTTATTCCGTTGGTGCACAATGGCGCGCTCATCGGGGTGTTCGATCTCGATAGCCCGAAACCGGACCGATTCGATGAAATCGACAAGGACGGGCTGGAATCCATCGCCAAGGCTTTCCTCGATGCCCTCCGGGCTTAACGGCCGGTCTACGGCGCGGCGATGACGGCTCCTGGACGCGAGACCTCGTCGGGTAGCGCGGTGGAGCCGGGTGCGCCCACGCGGTAACGCGCACCGCGATGCTCGTCGGGTAACCGATCGCCTGCCTCGAACAGTTTGTCGCGTAGCGTGCCGGGGACGTAGTCGGTGGCGTAGGCGCCGCGTTCGGTCAGGGCCGGAACAACGTGCTGCACAACGTCTTCGAACGAACCCGGGGTGATCGCGTAGGCCAGGTTTAGGCCGTCGAGATCGGTGTCGGCGACCCATTCCTGGAGCAGGTCCGCGACGGTGGCACCGGATCCGACGAACACCGGACCCATGCCGCCGATACCCGCCCAGCGGCCGATGTCGCGCACCGTCCACTCGCGGCCGTCGTCGTCGAACTCCTGGAAGGCGGCGACGGCGGACTGGATGGCATTGCTCTGCACCTGCCCGATCGGATCGTCCAGGTCATAACCGGACAGGTCGATGCCCATCCAGCCGGACATGAAGACGAGGCCGCCCTCGATGCTGGCGTAGGACAGGTACTCCTCATGTTTCCGCTGTGCCGCCTCGTCGGTGGCGTCGGTGATGATGGTCGCCAGCGCGTAGATCCGGGCCGAGTACGGATCGCGACCCGCGTCCCGCAGCGCCGCGCGGATTCGGGAAACGGTCTGGGCGAGCAGCCGTTTCGATGGTGCGGCAATGAAGATGGCCTCGGCATTCTCCGCGGCGAAGCGAACGCCGCGGGTCGAGGCGCCCGCCTGGTAGATGACCGGCGTGCGCTGCGGTGACGGCTCCGAGAGGTGGATGCCGGGCACCGTGAAGTGCTTACCCTGGTGGCCGATGTGGTGCACCTTCGTCGGGTCGACGTAGACGCCCGACGCGGCGTCGCGGACCACCGCGTCGTCCTCCCACGAGCCTTCCCACAGCTTGTACAGGACCTCCAAGTATTCGTCTGCCTGGTTGTAGCGCTCGTCGTGGTCGAGCTGGTCGTCGGCGCCGAAGTTCCGTGCCGCCGAAGGTAAGTAGCCGGTGACGACGTTCCAGCCGATGCGGCCATTGGTCAGGTGGTCGAGGGTGGAGAGCCTGCGCGCGAACGGGAAGGGATGCTCGAACCCGGTGCCGGTGGTGATGCCGAACCCGAGGTGCTCGGTGACCGCGGCCATCGCCGAGACCAGCAGCAGCGGATCGGCGACCGGGATCTGCGCGCCCTGCCGCAGTGCGGCGACATCGGTACCGCCGTAGACGTCGTAGGTGCCGAGCACGTCGGCGATGAAGATACCGTCGAATCGCCCCTGCTCCAATAGTTTTGCCAGGTCGGTCCAGTAGCTGAGTTCCTTGTACCGGTGCGACTGATCGTCCGGATGCCGCCACAGTCCCGGCGATTGGTGGGCGACGCAGTTCATGTCGAAGGCGTTGAAGCGAATTCGGCGGGTCATTGCGCCACCTCCGTCGCGGGCTTGCGTTCGCCCGCGCTCCAGGCGAACGGCAGGTCGGCACCGTTGAGCAGGTGATCGCCGATCGCCCTTGCCTTTTGGACGGCCGGGTTGTGTACCGAGATGGTGCGTGCGTTGCGCCAGTGCCGGTCCAGCCGTTGGCGTTCCGAAACCACCGACGCGCCACCGACTTCGAAGAGCAGCGTGGTGGCGGGCAATACCAGATCGATCACCGCGAGCTGCGCCTGTGCGGCGGCAAGTTCGGCTGCCACCAAAGACTTTTCGTCGTTGGCGCCACCGGCGAGTACCTCATCGAGGACATCGGCGACGGCGAGCACGGTAGACCTGGCGGCGAACGCGGCCGCCGACAGGCGCCCGATCACCTGCTGCACCAGCGGATCCTGCCGCGGCACGCCCGCCGTGGAATGCGAGTAGCTGCGCGTGCGTCCCGCCACCCACTCCCGTGCGTCCAGCTCGGCGCGCTGTGCGATGCCGGCGAGCACGGAGAGCTGGACCAATTGGAGATACGAGGTCGCGTAGGTCGGGCCGGGTGCGCCGTAGCCGGGGCCGAGGATTCGCTCGTCGGACACTACGACGTCGGTGAATTCCGTGGTGCCGCTGGCGGTCAGCCGCTGCCCGAAGCCGTCCCAGTCGTCGTGCTGGCGCACGCCTTCGGCATTCGCGTCGACGAGCACGCCAACGCGCTCACCGTCGCGATCGGCCGCGACGAGGATGTAGTCGGCGTACAGGGAGCCGGTGCTGTAGTACTTCACACCGTTGAGCAGCCAGCGGTCGCCGTGCTCGGCCAGCCGCGTCCGGTAGCGGTCGACCGCACCCACCCCCGGTTCGGTGATCGCATTGCCGACCAGCGTGCTCGTCGCCGTCCGCAGCCACTGCTCGCGACTCGGCCCCGGCTCGGCAAGCAGCTGGTCCTCGACGAACGAGAAGTGCACGCGCAGCGCCTGCGGCAGGTTCGACTCGGCCGCCGCCAGCTCGATCAGCAGCCGGAACAGCTGCCGCACCGAGACGCCGTAGCCGCCGAACTCGACCGGCACCCGCAGCGCGCCGAACTTCGCCTCGCGCAGCCATCCCACCTCCTCGAACGGCAGGCGACGATCGACTTCCCGCGCCACCGCCCCCTGCGCGATGCGCTCGAAGATCGGTCCGAAGACCGCATCCAGTTCGGAATCTGTGGCGGATTTGGCCTCGAGGGATGTCATCACCCCACGATGGCGCAGCACCGTGCTCGGCTCACGGGTTGCGCGCACCGCGATCGAAATGGTGGCCCGGTGCAGCAGGTGGCCGACGGCGCCCGCCGGATCACGACCGAGGATCGCCCCTGTCGTAGCCCGGCGCGGTCAGTGCGGGGCGGTGATGCATTCGGTGGCGATGCGGGCGCTCGCGGTGCGGGCCTTCTCCGCGTCGTCCTTGCTCATGCCGAGGGTTTCCTGGTCGGCGGCCTTGGAGTCGTACTCGTTACTCACCATCACGCGCAGGCCGTCCTGCGAGATGCCCTGGTCGACAAAGAGTTTCGCGGCGCAGTCGGCGAGTTGCTGGCTCTTGAGACCCTTGTCCTGCAGGGACTTGGCGAGGTCCGCCTGCGTCACGGTCGGCGCTGCCGCCGCTTTGTCGTTGCCGCATGCCGCGAGCACCGGCAGCGCGATGAGCGCCGCGGCGATCAGGGAGATCCGCACCTGAATCCCTATCTGTCGAATGGAACACCGTCGAATGGACGCTGTGGGACGTCGGCCACGATGGTACCGATCAGGTCGGAAACCTTCGCGCGGTCCGCACGGAGCGCTTGCGAGTCGCGAATGCGCGAGGCCGCGTTTTCACAAATCCATCGCGGCGCGCAGCGCGGTATCCAGGCGTTCCAGCGTCTCGGTTTCCATGTCATCGACGCGTTCCGCGAGCCACCCCCGGAAGATGCGGCCGATATTCCCGGCGTGCACCCAGCCGTAACGTTCCACCGGCACCGCGAGGATGTCCTGCGGATCGTCCTCGACCACCTCGGCGGCGATCAACCACGGCCTCGGCGACTCGTTGATGCCGTCACTGCTGATGAGCACGACTGTGCGGCGTCGCGGCGAACCATGCGGGTTGTAGATCCACAGTTCACCCCGCCGCACGCATCGCCTCCTCGGCGGCAGCCATCTCGGCCGCATCCGCGGCGGCCTGAGCCGTCACGTCCGGTGCCGGACCACACCCGGTGCGCACGGCTTCCCGCCGAGCGGCCTTCGATATCCATGCCGACGGCGACATGCCCGCGCGGGCCGCGGCCTGCTCGGCGAAGGACCAGGCGGCCTCGTCCAGCGAAAGGGTGACCTTACGCGTTGCCATACCATTTACCGTACCGCCTCTCCGGGTATTCAGGCCAGATTCAGGTGCCGCGGTGGCAACGTTGGCGGCCGCCGGTGCTGCGACTCGAGCGTTAGCCCGTCCCCGGCGAGTTACCCATGTGCTGGCGAAATCAGCCGGTTCGTCAGCACAAAGACCCACGCAATGGCACAACTGATGGCTGGTGACTGCTGTTACTGTGATCGCGGTGAACGCGGCGACCGAACACAGCGGCACACCGGTAACTCACCGGGTACCGGCCAGCTCGATCACCACAGCACCGCCGGTCGCCAACGCCGCTCTCGCGGCACCCGAGTCTGGCCTGAATACGCGGAGAGGCGGACAAGCGTGACTACGTTGAACCATCATCGGGTCGGCTCGGGTGAACCGCTGGTGCTGGTGCACGGCATCGGCAGCCGGTGGCAGGTGTGGGAGCCGATCATCGACACCCTCGCCAAGTCCTATGAGGTGATCGCCGTCGACCTCCCCGGCTTCGGCGATTCGGCGCCGCTGGCCGAAACGACCGTCGACACACTCACCGATGCGCTCGCCGAATTCCTTGCCGCACAAGGGATCGATCGGCCACACCTGGTGGGCAACTCGATGGGCGGGTTGATCACGCTGAATCTCGGCGCCCGCGGGCTGGCCCGTTCGGTCACCGCGTTCTCGCCGATCGCGTTCTGGGACAACGCTGGTCGCGTCTGGTGTCAGCAGTCGCTCGGCAAGTCGCGGATGCTCGCGCGCCAACTGAAACCGGCGCTGCCGACGATCCTCGGCACCGCCGCGGGCCGAACGCTGTTTCTGAGCCTGGTCTTCGGTAAGGCATGGGCCGTCAGCACGCAGGTGGCGGTGGATACCGCGAACGGTGCGGCCGACGCACCGGGATTCGAGCCCGCCCTCGCCTCGTTCGACAACGCGAAGTTGCCCGAAATCGGCGGCCTGGCCGACATTCCCGTCACCATCGCCTGGGGCAACCGCGACATCCTGCTGACCTACCGCACGCAGAGCCGCCGTGCCCGAGCGGAACTACCGGACGCCGAACACCGCACCCTGCACGGCAGCGGGCACACGCCGTTCTACGACGACCCGGCCGCGTGCGCGCAAGCGGTGCTGGACACCGTCGGCAGAAACAGCAAGTAGGTCATCGCTCCTGACGCGGCTCGGTCAGCGTGTCCGGATGCGCCGTACCCAGCAGGATGCGTACCGCATTCCGCCAGCGGTGCTGGATGATTCGGTTCCGATCCACCTCGCCGGTCAGTAGCACCCGCAGGGCGAGACCGGTCATGATCTCGATGGTGAACTCGGTGATCGTCGGCACCCGAGGGTCATCCGGGAACTCCGCGCGGAAGACGTCCCGAATGCTGGTGTGCATCAACTCGAACAGCCGATGCTCCAGCGGCAGGAACGCCGCAAGCAGTTCCGGATCGGTGCGCGCACCAACCCACATTTCCAGCGCGGCCCAGAACGACGGGCCGCTGAGCATCCGCATGGTCAATTCGACGGCGGCCTCCAGCCGATCCGCCGCCGCCGGAAGTTCCGCGAATTCCCTTGTCAGCTGGTCGAATCGGCGGGCGGCGAGATGCTCGACCGCGCCGGCGAGCAGATCCGCCTTGGTCGGAAAGTGATGCTGCAGCGTGCCACGCGGTACCCCGGCCCGCTTCTGCACCTCGAGCGTGGTGGTACCCGCGTAGCCGACCTCGATCAGGCTCTCCACCGCCGCATCCAGCAGCCGCGTGCGCATGCGCGCTCGGCGCTGCGCCTGCGTCTCCCTGACCCGTTCCCCGGCGGAAGTCAGCGTCCCCGCCATTGGGGTTCGCGCTTCTGGGCGAACGCGAGCGCGCCCTCGGCAGCATCCTTGGAAAATAAAGCGGGCAAAGCGATTTCGCCCTGTTTGGCGAACGCCTCGGTCACCGTCCAGTCCGGCGACTCGTCGATGATCCGCTTGCTCGCGGCGACCGCGAGCGGCGCGGCGGCGGCGATCGCGGCGGCCAGTTCCAGAGCCACCTCCAGTGCGGCGCCGGGCTCGGTGATCCGATTGACCAGGCCCAGTTGGAAGAGCCGTTCGGCGCCGATCCGTCCGCCGGTGAGCGCGAGCTCGGCGGCGATGCTGCGCGGCAGGCGCTGGGTCAGGCGCAGCACGCCGCCGCCTGCGGCAACCAGGCCGCGCGTCACTTCCGGGATGCCGAACTGGACGTTGTTCGCGGCGACGATGAGGTCGCCGGACAACGCCAGCTCGAAGCCACCGGCCAGCGCGAAACCCTCGACCGCCGAAATCATCGGCTTCACCGGAGGTTTCGCGGCGATGCCGAGCGGCCCGCGCCGCTGCGTCATCGGCATCTCACCCTTTGACGCGGCGACGAGATCCATGCCCGCACTGAAGGTTCCGCCCGCGCCGGTGAGTACGAGCACCCTGGCGGTGTCGTCGGCCTCGAACTCGTCGATGGCGGTCTCGATGGCCTGCGCGGTCGCGAGGTTGATGGCGTTGCGGGCCCCGGGGCGATTGACGGTCAGCACGGTAATGGCGTCGCGCCGTTCGACCAGGATCAAGTCGTTCATCGGACAGTCCTCTCGGAGACCAGGGTGAGCTTGTCTGCGGCGGTGATATCGGCGCCGGCGCCGAGCGGGTCGCCGTCATCGAACGCCGCGACCGTCTCGGCGTCGGACGCCCGGATCAGTATGCGGGCACCGTTCGGCGTCAGCGCGCTGACCACGACGGCTTCGGGTTCGTCGGCGTGGTCGGGCGCGGGGCCTTTGCGATAGGCAACGGTGTACGACTCGACGGTGGCCGGTCCGGTGTAGCCGGGCGCGGCGTCGCGACGGGCGACGGGCACCGCCGCCTCGATCGAATGAAACAGCTGCGCAGGGGGTTCGGCCGAGTACACGCCGACGCCGTGCTTGGTGATGTACCAGCCGAGCGCAGTGGCGAGACCGTAAGCACCGGGTTCCTCGCGCAACAAACCGACCAATGTCGCGATCGAATGGGTGCTGTAGTTATTGCCGGGACCGCCACCGAAGGTGAGCCCGCCGGTGACCGACAACGGCCGGGCCGGATCGTCGATCGGCAACCCGAGCGCCGCGGCCGCCACCTGCACGGCGACCGGGAAGCAGGAGTACAGGTCGATGTGCGCCACCTCGTCGATGCCGATGCCGGCGGCGCCGAGGGCGGCCTGTCCGGCGGCCGCGATGGCGGGTGAGGCGGCCAGGTCCGCGCGTTCGGAAACGAACCACTCGTCGGTCGCGGTGGCACCGCCGTGCGGGAACACCCACCGGTCGCGCGGCACCCCGGCCGCGGTGGCGGCGGCCGCGCTGCACACGATCAGCCCGGCACCTTGATTCACCGAAAGATTCGCGATGAGCAGCTTGGGATACGGCGTAGACACCATCCGATTCGCGGGTGTCGGCGTGGTCAGATCGGCAGCGGTGTGCGCTGTGGGCTGCCACGCATAGGGATTGCCCGCCGCCGCGGCGGACAGCCGCGACCACAGTCCGCCGATCCGCGCGCGGTGCTCGCCCTCGCTCAGCCCGAGCCGACCACGCAGCGCGGTTTCCATCAGCGCGTAGAAGTACACCGGACCCCACAGCCCGGCCGCGGTTTCCATGTCGGAGTTGGGCGCGCGATCCGAGCCGATGAGTTCGGTCGGTCGCGCATCGTCGGGCTGCTCGGGCCACTGCAGGGTGGCACCGGTGCGGGTGGCGGTGTTCCACGCGGCCACCGCCTCGGCGCCGGTGATCAAGGCGATGTCGGACTGCCCGTCGGCGATTGCCTGGGCGACCGTGTTGAGCAGGCGTTGCGGCGCGTCGCCACCGAAACGCACCGACTGCGTCGTGCGCTTCGGGGACGCGCCGAGCTCGGCCGCGACCAGTGCACCGAGATCCGGATACGGCCTGCTCACCGGTGCCGCGGCCGCGATCAGGTCGGCGGCGCGCAGCAGCCGATCGCCGGTGCCGCTGTCGGCGCCCGCGCGGCGCAGGGATTCGGCGGCGAGTTCGACCGGGCCCGGCAGCCCCGACTCGCCGCTGCGGTGCACCACCTGCCCGGCACCGACCAGCACCGGCGTCCGTGGATCCATTCCCGCTGGCAGCATTGTTCCTCCGATGATCTTGCGGGGCGTCGACGCGCGCTAGGGCCGAGTCGACGCGGATACCGTCAGCATTGACGGTAACTCGGGTTCGATTAGAACAGAGACCGCACGACCGGGCAATGGTCACCTGCCGCCGAACTGACTCACGGGTAAGATCCGGGCATGGGCACCAACATCGCGCTGCGGTTCGACGGCGACCGCGCCTACGTCACCCTCGATCGGCCGGACAAGCACAACGGCCTCACCATCGACATGCTCGGCGACCTGATCGCCACCGCGCACACCATCGCGGGTCGCGACGACGTGCGCGCGGTCATCCTGTCCGGCAACGGACCGAGCTTCAGCAGTGGCCTGGACATCGCCAAGGCGACCGGCGACCCGCTGTCCATCGTGCGCAGCTTCGTTCCGCTGCCGTGGCGCGGCACCAACAGATTCCAGGAAGCGTGCTGGGCGTGGCGAAGGCTGCGGGTTCCGGTGATCGCCGCGGTGCACGGCCGCTGCTACGGCGGTGGGCTACAGCTCGCCCTGGCCGCCGACTTCCGCTTCGCCACACCGGACTCCGAATTCTCGGTGATGGAGGCCAAGCACGGCCTGGTGCCCGACATGACCGGCGCGGCCACCCTGTCCCGGCTGATCGGCGTCGACAAGGCGCTGCTGCTCGCGATGACCGCCGACACGGTCGACGCCGCCTACGCCGAGCGCATCGGCCTGGTCACCGAGGTCACCGCGGATCCGCTCGCGGCAGCGGAGAAGCTGGCCGACCGCATCGCGACCCGCTCGCCGCATGCCGTCGCCGGTGTCAAACGACTGTTCGACAAGGCGTGGGAGGCCTCGACACGCCGCACCTTCGCAGTGGAACGCGCGACGCAGCTGCCGCTGATCATTCGGCTGGCCACGACCCGGGGTAGGCCCACCAAGAGCTAGCGGTCGCCGCGCCCTTTTGCGCGACGCACCACATCTTCGACTACGGCACTGCTAGCATTTCCTAGAGATTTGCCAGCCAGTCGAATTGTGGTGCGTTGCACACCGCGAGTGGTCTGTGTCTTGCGGTAGTCCGTGCTTCGCGCTGCTCTCGGCGAGGAGACGGAGGGCGCACGGACTTTGACCAAGACGGCAGCCATCTTGCTTTCAGCGTTGACGGGCGCTTCGGCATTGTTTATCACTGCGAGTACCCCCGCCATCGCGGACCCGAACACCATCAATCCGATTCCGGTACTCAATGGCAGCAACGGCCTGCCCAACCTCGGCGGACGCACCAAGGCCGTGTTTCAGATGACCGGCATGGCCAGCCCGAACAACACGCAGGCCTACAACGTGCTCGGCACCGACCTCGGCATCATGTGGGACAACGGCAACGGCGAGTTGCTGACCGCATTCGGCGATACCGCGGGCGTCGGATTTCCGAACTTGCTGGCCGGAAGTATGTGGTCGTGGCGGTCCAATATTCTGACGCGCAGCCACACCCAGAACCCGTCTGGTGGCATCTATTTCGACAGCGTTGTGCGCGATGTTTTCGGTCAGGCGCGCGATCTGATTCCGAGCCCGAAAATTCCGTTTCTGGAAATTAGCCGCATTCCCACGGCGGGCATCTCGGTCGGCGGAGTCCAATTCATGAGCCTCATGTCCGTACGCAGCTGGGACGAGGTCGGGCAGTGGACAACCAATTATTCCGGACTCGCCGCCTCCGGCGACAACGGGGAGACCTGGGGTGAGCTGCCCGCTACCCGCCGCCCGGATGACGGTGGCAACAGCAACTTCCAGATGAACGCCTTCCTCAAGGACGGCGGTTTCGTCTACGAGTACGGCACCCCGTCCGGGCGCAACCAGCAGGCGTTCGTCGCGCGGGTTCCGGAGGCCCAGATCGCCGACCTCGGCGCGTACGAATACTGGGACGGCGGCGCGTGGAAACGCGGCGACGTCAATGCCGCGGCACCGATCATGTGGGGCGTCGGCGAACTATCCGTGATGTACAACGCCTATCTCGGCCAGTACATCTCGCTCACCACCGACCCGTTCAACTCGGTGGTGATGCGCCGCGCGTCGGCGCCGACCGGTCCGTGGAGCGATCCCGAGGTGCTGATCGACACCAGGGAACTGCCCAGCGCGTACGCACCGTCGATCTTCCCGTACCAGACCGGGCGTGATCTGTACTACCTCACGACCGTGCACAGTCAGTACAACGTGCTGCTCATGCGCACCCCGCTGTAAGGGCTTTCCAGCACCGGGTTCCGCACGATCCGGCACGGCCTTGACCTCAACATGACTTCACGTATGAGGCTTGGCCGTGTCGGATCGTCGTCGTTCAGGAGGAACCATGGAAACCGCCGCACCCGAGATCGCCACCGTGCGTGCCTGGCTCAGCGCCAATGCCCGGCCGATCGTCGATACCGATCCCGGTTACACCGGACCAGACCTCGATCTCCTGATCGAGCGACTCGGGTCCGCGACGGTGGTCGGACTCGGTGAGTCGACGCGATTCTCCCGGCAGATCTACGGCGTGCAGGAGCGGGTCTTCCGTGCACTGGTGGAGCGACATGGGTTCCGCGGGTTGGCGATTCAAGACAGCGCCCGTTCCGGCGAGCGGTGGGATCGGTACGTGCGCGACGGAGTCGGCGATCCCGAATCGGTGCTCGCCGGGTCGTGGCGGCCGTGGCGGACGACGGAAACCGTTGCGGCACTGCGGTGGATCCGCGCGTTCAACCAGGCGCATCCCGACGACCAGGTTCGGGTGTTCGGTGTCCAGCCACCCAGCGCGGAGCCTGCCGACTACGACGTGGTGCTCGATTATGTGCGCCGGGTCGCACCGGATCGGTTGGCGGCCATCGAGGCACACCTCGCGCCGATCCGGACGGCGCATCAGATGGACGAACACGTCCAGCGTCATCAGGGAATTCATCCGGGACGCCCGTTTGCCGAGCAGGCACGGGCTGCCTTCGACTTGCTCGAAAGTCTGCCGGCCACAACGGAATACGTTCAGGTCCGCACCCACGCGAAGCTCATTCTCGACTTCCATGAGAACAGCGTCGCCGGGCAGGGCGGCTTCGCCCGCGATGAGCGGCCCTCGGGTCAGCGGGTCATCGATTGGCAGCGCGATACCGGCACGAAGATCGTCTACTGGGACGGCATCGCGCACACCACGAACCTCCGATTGGGCATCGGGACAGCGGAATTCCGCGGCGTCGGCGCCTACCTGCACGACGAATTCGGCACCGGCTACGCCTCGGTCGCCCTCGGCTTCCACCACGGCGACCTCGGCATGAACACCGCACCCGACCCGCAGCCCGATCTGCTGGACGCGATGCTCGGCTCGGTCGACCTGCCCGCCTACTACGTAGACCTGCGTGACACCGCGCCGGAGGCGGTGCGCGAGTGGCGCGACGGGCCGGCCAAGGCTCGTGTCATCAGCGGCATCTACGACCCGGCCAAGGATGCCGGCGCCAATATTTCCGTGGCATCGCTGGCCGATGCCTTCGATGTGCTGGTGCACATCCGGGCAACCTCGCCGGTGCATTGGCTGCCGATCGGCGATCAATAGACTCGCGGTCATGGATGCGACCGATTGGGACGAGCGCTACGCGCACAGTGACTTGGTCTGGGGCGCACCGCCGAACAACACCGTGGTGGAGCACGTGTTCGGGCTGGAGCGACGGATACCGCTGCGGCCCGACACCCCTGGCGGCGAACCGCCCGAGCTCCCGCGCGCCCTGGACCTGGCCTGCGGCGAAGGCCGCAACGCCCTGTGGCTGGCCACCCACGGCTGGCAGGTGCACGCCGTCGACTATTCGCAGGTCGGCGTCGACAAGGGTCGTACCATCGCCACCCGGCTGTCCCGCTCGGTGCGCAGCCGGATCAGCTGGCAGTGCGCCGACGTCACCGATTTCGACGCCGCCGAGATCACCGGCCCGTTCGAGCTGATCCTGATGGTCTTCCTGCATCTGCCCGCCGACCAGCGGAGCAAGGTGGTCCGCCGGGCCGCGGAACTGCTCGCCCCCGAGGGCACCCTGCTCGTGCTCGGCCACGACACCACCAACTTCACCGACGGGCACGGCGGCCCCAAAGACCCGTCCGTCCTCTTCACCCCCGACGACATCGTCGCCGACCTCGGCGCGGCCGTCGCCGACCACCGCATTCGAATCCAGCTGGCCGAGCGTGTCTTCCGCCCCACGGAGGGCCGCGACGCCATCGACGCCCTGGTCATCGCCAATCGCCCGGAGCCGGCCTCGGACGCGGTCGAATCGGCCTCCTGAGCTCACGGCAGGAGTAATCGGAAGTACAGGGCCCAGGGAATGAACACGGCTCCCGCGAGGATCAGTAGGACGAGCCGGAGCCGGACCGCGCCGCGCACCTGATCCCGCGCCCGCCACCAGGAGATCGCGGTCGCGGCGGTCGCGAGCAGCACCGCGCAGGTACAGATCTGCAGCAGTAGCCATGGCATAGTGCGGCCGGCGACGAACGCGGTGGCCCCCGCGCCGCTGGTGGCGAAGATCCACACCAGGTAGGTCAGGGTTCCGACAACGGCGACGAACCCGGTCGCGGACAACCATCGGGCAGGCCACCTGGCCGGATTGCGACCGGATTCCGCACGCCCGATCCAGGCGGTGAGCGGGTATCCGGCGAATCCGATCAGCAACAGCGCCAGCGTGGCGTATCGCACCACAGCCGCCTCGTACCAGGACCCGCTCGACGGCGACTGGCTCGTATCCGCTTGCGCGGGAACAGGTTCGGCGCTGGACCGAGGTGCGTGTCCGGCGACGACCGACTGAACCCAGGAGGTCATCACGTCGGCATACTCAGGTCCGAGCGCGCCGAGCGCCTTACCGTCGACAACCAAACCACCGACTTTGTCGAAGCCGTCGGTGGTGGCGTGCCCGTTATGGCCCGACCCGGGCACGAAACGAATGGTGGCGTGCTGATTACCCGCGCGGTCCAGCGCCCGCTGGAACACCGCGGCACTCTCGGCGGGCGGGGCGAGGGTGTCGTGCTCGCCCCACAGCGCCAAGACCGGCAGCCGAAGCCGCTCGAGCACCGGCACCGGGTCATACCCGGCCTCCGGGAACAATCCGGTGTCGGACATCAGCAGCGCCCCCGGCTTCGCGACCGCATCGCGGAATGCGCCGGAAACCCCGTGATGGCGTAGCTGATTGCCAAGGTTCCAGGTCTGGCCGCGCAGTGGATCGAATCCGGAGCCGCCGATGGTGATCAGAAACGCGACATCCGGCGATTTCGTGGCGGCCAGCGGCGCCACCCAGCCGCCCTCGCTCAAACCCCACAGCCCGACCTGAGCCGGGTCCACGTCGACGCGACCGCGCAGCGTCGCGACACCCGCGAGCACGTCATCAGCCAGCAGGTCGAAGTCTCGTTCCATGAGCGAGTAGCCGTCGGTGCGTTTGTCGAAGGCCAGCGTGACAATGCCCGCGCGGGCGAACGCCGCCGCCTCGGGGACGTATTTGCCGCGCGGACCCGGCCCCGAGCCATGGACGAGAACGATGCCGGGCAGTCTTGCGCCGGCGGCGGCACGCGGTACGAAGACGGTGCCGTGCAGCGTCAGTCCGTGACTCTGGAACGAGACCTCTTCCTGGATCGGTTCGTCGGCGGGAACAGCGCAGGCCGGGCCGATGCTGGCGCCCAGACACGCGATCACACCGATCGCGACGAGTACCGAGCGACGAAGGGACACGCTATGGATCGCCGGCGTGCGCGTCAGCCAGGCGATCAAGGCAATCTGCATGTATTGCACGCTAAAGACGGAAACGTCGACTTACATCGGCCCGCGGGTCTAGACCCGCAGTGCTACAGACACTTTGGACCTACCGCCGCCGAGTGATGTGGTGCTGACGAGCTCCGGGCTAGACGCCGCCGAAGCTGCGGCCAACGAGACCAGGGGCGTGTCCGCAGCGTGCGACGTGGCTAACGTGGCGGGTAATCCCATCCATCACATTAGGAGCTATCCGATGAGCCGTGCCGCCCTGAAAGTCATTGTTGCCGTGGCGATCACCCTGACTGCCGGGGCGGGGGCGGCGAACGCGGCCACCGGGGGCATCCCGCTGGAGCTCGCGCCGAGCAACCAGGTGGCACCCGTCGGCGCCGAGGTAGCTCCCATCGGCGTATCGCCAGGGTCGAGCAGCGCCGCGTCCCTGGCCTGCCTCGTGCAGTCGATCTCTTACGGCGCCAAATACTGCATGAGCTGAGACCGCTAGGTACTCCACCGCCGCAACCACGGTGTGACCGTGTCGGCGATGACGTCGAACCCGGTGCGGAACGAGTGCGGTTGACCCGGGATCACCCGCACCTCCGCGGCGTCGGCGGCATCCGGGATGCCGAACGGATCGCTGCCGCCATTGATGACGACCACCTCGATGTCGCCCGCGTCCAGCAACTCCGCGCGCCGGGTCTTCTCCGGCTTCCCCGGCGGATGCAGTGGAAACGACAGCGCGATCACTCCGCGCGCCTGGACCGCGACCGCCGTGCGGCAGGCCACCCGAGCCCCGTTGCTACGCCCGCCCTGGATCAGCGGAACCTTCTTGATCCGAGCCCGCACCGCGGTCACGATCTCCAGCCACGCCTCGTCCTGCCGCACCGGCGACCCCGGCGCGCGGCGTCCGGCGACCCGATAGGGCTGTATCACCCTGGCCACCGCGCCGCCCAGGTCGAGCGCGGCATCGCGCACGGTCAGGATGTCTTTTGCCGCGACGCCGCCGCCCGAACCGTGGGTCAGCAGCAGCAGGAAGGCGGGCTTGCGCGGCCGGTCGAGCTCGATCTCGGCCGGTCCGGCACTCGTCTCGATGCGCACGGTTCACGGTAACGCGGGTCGGCGGGTCAACCCGTGACACCGCGCGCGCCGCTGTTTTTCGCGTCACATTCACGCTCGAGCCTTTGCCAGTCCATTACCGACCGGTAATATAGATCCTAAGTTACCCGCGAGTAGCATGCGGCTGATCGTTTCGAGCGACCTGCAAGCAGTCGCTACGCGGGCGGGCTTACCGGTAGAGCGACAACGGGCGGGAACGGTCAACCAACCGACCGCACCAACTCAACGGAGAGTGAGTACTGACATGGGTCACTACAAGAGCAACGTCCGCGACCTGGAGTTCAACCTCTTCGAGGTGCTGGGTCTCGGGTCCATCCTCGACAGCGGCGCCTACGGCGACCTCGACACGGACACCGTCAAGGAGATGCTCAACGAGGTGCGTCGCCTGGCCGAGGGCCCGCTCGCCGAGTCCTTCGCCGACGCCGACCGCAACCCGCCGGTCTTCGATCCGCAGACGCACACCGTCGCGATCCCCGAATCGTTCAAGAAGTCCTTCCGCGCACTGCAGGAAGGCGGCTGGGAGAAGCTCGGCATCCCCGAGGAGCTCGGCGGCCTCGGCGTGCCGCGCACCGTGCACTGGGCGATCAGCGAGCTGATCCTCGGCGCCCAGCCCGCCGCGTACATGTATGCCGCAGGCCCCGGCTTCAACACGATTTTCCACAACAACGGCACCGAAGAGCAGAAGAAGTGGGCCAAGATCGCGGTCGACCGCGACTGGGGCGCCACCATGGTGCTCACCGAGCCCGACGCGGGCTCCGACGTCGGCGCGGGCCGCACCAAGGCCGTCAAGCAGGAAGACGGCACCTGGCACATCGAGGGCGTGAAGCGCTTCATCACCTCGGCCGACGCCGACGACATGTTCGAGAACACCGTCCACCTGGTGCTGGCCCGGCCCGAGGGCGCGGGCCCCGGCACCAAGGGTCTTTCGCTGTTCTTCGTGCCGAAGTTCCACTTCAACCACGAGACCGGTGAACTCGGCGACCGCAACGGCGTCTTCGTCACCGGCGTCGAGCACAAGATGGGCCTGAAGGTCTCGGCCACCTGTGAGGTCACCTTCGGCGGCAACGGCATTCCGGCCAAGGGATGGCTCGTGGGCGAGGTGCACAACGGCATCGCGCAGATGTTCGACGTCATCGAGAACGCGCGCATGATGGTCGGCACCAAGGCCATCGCCACCCTGTCGACCGGTTACCTGAACGCGCTGGACTACGCCAAGCAGCGCGTCCAGGGTGCCGATCTGACCAAGATGACCGACAAGGCCGCGCCCCGCGTGACCATCACCCACCACCCCGATGTGCGTCGCTCGCTGGCCAGCCAGAAGGCCTACGCCGAGGGCCTGCGCGCGATCTACCTGTACACCGCCGCGCACCAGGATCCCGATATCGCCCAGCAGGTTTCGGGCGCCGATGCCGATCTCGCGGACCGGGTCAACGACCTGCTGCTGCCGATTGTCAAGGGTGTCGGCTCCGAGCGGGCCTACCAGTACCTGACCGAATCACTACAGACCCTGGGTGGCTCCGGCTTCCTGCAGGACTACCCGATCGAGCAGTACATCCGCGACGCCAAGATCGACTCGCTCTACGAGGGCACCACCGCCATCCAGGCGCAGGACTTCTTCTTCCGCAAGATCGCCCGTGACCGCGGCGTCGCGCTGGCCCACGTGGCGGGCCAGGTGCAGAAGTTCATCGAGACCGAAGCGGGCAACGGCCGCCTCAAGGGTGAGCGCAAGCTGCTCGCCACCGCGCTCGAGGACGTGCAGGGCATGGCCGCGACGCTTACCGGGCACCTGATGGGCGCCCAGGAGAACCCGTCCGAGCTGTACAAGGTCGGTCTCGGTTCGGTGCGCTTCCTGCTCGCCGTCGGCGACCTGCTCATCGGCTGGCAGCTGCTGCGTCAGGCCGAGGTCGCCATCAAGGCGCTCGACAACGGCGCCACCGGCGCCGAGGAGTCGTTCTACCAGGGCAAGGTCGCGGTCGCGCAATTCTTCGCGCGCAACATGCTGCCGGAGCTGACCGCGGTCCGCACCATCCTGTCGAACCTGGACAACGACATCATGGAGCTGGACGAAGCAGCATTCTGATACTGAGGTACTAACGACGAAACGGCCCGGATCGCTCCGGGCCGTTTCGTGTTTCAGGCGACACTCGATTCGACGAATTCGTCGACGACGACCCGGTTGCCGCCCAGTTGTTTGGCTTGATACATCGCGTCGTCGGCACGCAGGATCAGCGCGGTAGGCATCGGGGAGTCGATGCCGCCGTCGAATACCGCGACCCCGATGCTCGCGGTTACCGCGACCGAGTTCTCCGGCTCGGCGACGGCTCGGCGCACCAACTCCGCCGCGACCCGCGCGGTCTGTGCGTTCAGTTGCCCGAAGAGCACGAACTCTTCCCCACCCGTCCGCGCCACGACCATCCCTGGTCCCCGCGCGGCGCGCAACCGCTTCGCGGTCCGGATCAGCACCTCGTCGCCGCCCGCGTGACCGAACCGGTCGTTGATGTCCTTGAATCGATCGAGATCGACCGCGATCGCACAGATCGGGGAGCGGCAACCAGACTCGACCAACTTATGCAGGTACAACTCCAGACCGCGACGATTCAGCAGCGTGGTCAACGGGTCGGTGACGGCGTCCTGGCGCAACACCCAGTAACAGAACTGCATCGCAGGCAGCAGGAGAACGCCCGCGGCCATCGAGATCAGCACGATCGCGAGGCCGACCATCGGATCACCGCCCACCGCCACCATGCGGGCCGTCAGCGCCACCACCGAAAGCACCGTCCAGACCGCGTGCACCGCCAAGACCTTGGCGTTGTGCATCACCGCCAGATAGCCGCCGGTAACAACCAGCAGGATCACGCCGAGGGCGCCGTACACCCGGTTCGATTCCTGCAGGTTGGCCACCGTTATCGCGATGTCCGCGGCCGCGAAGAGGACGAGGGATTCGGTCCGGCTCGGCCACGGCAACAACCACCACCGCAGGGCCCAGAACAGCGCGAACGCGGCAACAATCCAGTCAAGTGCCTGGCCGAACCGACTCGGCGGACCGGTCTCGGAGGACAACGCCAGGATGGCGATACCCGCGAGCACCAGGCCGCCCGTGCCGACGATCACCTTCGTCCAGTGCACCGCCGCGTTGGAGTCGAGGGCGCGCGCCAGCCAGTTGTAATCGGCCGGGTCATCCCACCAAGCCTTGAGCATCACGCGACCATTGGCCACAAGCCACCACCAAGCGCAGAAGGATCAATCCGATCGCATACGCCGAGCGCGAGATTTCGCCGTCGGAATCTCACCAGCTAACTGGTCAAGTGTATGGCTCAATGCACCTCGGTGCACGTGGCCGCTATGTGGCGGAGAGCTCATTTGTGCAGTGCCATCGCTGGTCAGTCACCTTTTTGGTACCTTGACCAAGGCCGCGTGACACCGATTGTCCCCAACCTCGTTGCACACCGCCGCCCGATACGGCCGGGCCGGATCCAGCCGTCATGAACCTCCAGCAAACGGTGCATGCCCCCCAGAGGCGAGCAGGTCGTGAATACGGCAAAGCGGCCCGGATCGCTCCGGGCCGCTTCGTGAAATTCAGGACGCCCCGCCGTCCATCCCCAGCAGTACGCGGGGCTATATCTGTTCGTCGGGCTACTTGGCGGCCGCCGAGCCGCTCGACAGCGCCTTGACGATGTCCGCGATGGCCTTGCTCGAGCCCGTTCCGTTCGGATCCGGCTCACCGACGCCGATCACCGGCTGCACCGTGACACCCGGCTCCACAGTGATGGCCGGAGCCGCACCAGCGGTAGCCAACCCCGACCCGGCGACGATGACACCGGCCGCCGCGGCCAGCACGACTCCCAACACACGCATTTTGCTCATTCAGCTGTTTCCTTTACAGAATCTTCCCTGGTCGAAAACCCCATTGGTATCGACCGAGGCAGTTCTATCACGCAGATTCATAGCACAGCGACCGTTCAGTCATCGCGGATTCTGGCCATCGGTTGCTCATCGATTGCAACCTGCGGGTCGTGCAACTTTCAAAATGTAAGCTAGCGTTTAGCCAGGTGGTGACCCGATTTCTATCGGCAAACCACTTGGGGGCACGCCCGATCCCCGCTGGCAAACGCCCGATATGCGGCGTGATAGACGTTCGATATCGATCAGGTGATCCATTAAGGCGAAGGATACAGCAAATAGTTAGCACACAATCGTGTGCGGAGAAATTCATCTTCCGAATGAAACTCACACAATCAGCAATTCACTAGCTAAGTTGTGATTCATCACATACGGTACGCATGTAACATCGCTGACCGATTCACCGAATACCGCCCTGCCATACCGAACTACACATCTTCGATGAATACGTGGCCGGTTCCGCGTAAGCGTTCCACTGGCGCATTTCTTCAATCTAAAATCGCTACCGCGATCGCATCTCCGGCATACTCAATCGTCTCGCCGCTCCTGCTTGCCACTCGCGTCGGGTTCAGGTCGCTCCGCGCAAGGCTTGAACCTTGATCGAGGCAAATCCGATAATGGAATTCTTTTGGCGTCAGCCTCGTTCTTCCACCACGCCGATTCACCCCCGTACATAATATCTTTAGCCCAGAAGTCTTCTCCTTCGTGGAAAATAATATCGTCTCCGGTAAACGCCTGCCCACAAAAACGGGCATTTACCCTTTTTACCGCTTCATCCTCGGATATTCCGAAGATTTTCATCATTTCATGCACAATGGACTGAATGAACTGTCCAGCTTGCTTGTCCACTCGAAATTCGAACATGCCCATCCAATCGGCCTCTTATGTCTTAAATCGTCCATTGGAGATACGGATGGTCCGAGCCCATCACGACCACGCACTATAGATTCGGCTTGGAGAGTCGCTCAGCGTTTGCCTCATCCTTCCACCAGAGACTGCCGTGACTGTACATAATATCTTTTGCCCCAGAAATCTATCGACATGGTAGATGACGACCGCACCGGTAGTTTCTTGACCCTCGAATTCGTGGTTGATACGAGAAATTGTTTCACGATCGGAGATATCAATTATTGCCTGAACTCGTCAACCGTTCTCGGCAACGCGCCTCAGCGCGATCGAGATTTACTGAGATTCATTCTCCGCTGCCAATTCTTCGGCCTCACCGTCAGCGAACGAGAGCACGTGGCTTTTCGCGTTGGAGCCATCCAGCTGGCCGGCGAAAGCCCCGTGCGCAGCCTCGACCAGAGCGGGCGCGGCGACCGGATAGGCACCCGCCACTCGGGCCAATGCTCGAAAGGTCTCGTAGTCGAGGCCTCGGTGGTTACGGACGCCTTGGCCAGCCAGCGCACGTGCCAGCTCACCGTCGAACGCAGCTCGCAACTGCTCGTCATCAGAGCACTGACCCATCCGGCTCACTTCTGTCTCCTGGATTCAACGAGTAGTCGGTGCAACACCTTGGCGGGTTCGGATGCGTTGGCGCCGTTCATTTCTACCTCAACGAATGCTTCTGTGAGCGCTTCATCCGGGTCCAGCACCGTCGGCTCAGCTTGAAGAAACTGTATCGGCTGAGTGCGCCGGTCCAGTCACGGAACTCCGCATCCAGCCGGACCGGATCCGTGGAGTGGGGCACGTTGCGGACGAAGTACTTCTTCAACTCCCGTTCTGCCGCAGGTGCCATGTCTGGATGCATCGAAGGTAGCTCTGGTCGCGGAGCGTTCGGGGCGCCGACATGGGTCGACGGAATACGCGTCCGTTGATATACCGTCAGGCCGTTGAGCAGCTGCCGTGTTCCGAATTCGCTGCCGATCCTTGTGGCCTGGGAGGGTCTCGGCGCCGGTCAGGGTTTCTCATAGCTTGGGGGCCTCGTTCCCGATCAGGGCTTTGGCGCCTGCCGCTGCGGCGGAGCCGGGGGCGGGCACCGTCGGCACGACATTCGCCCCGAGTTTGGCCGCGGCCCAAGTGGTCTCCCACCGCGTGATCACCTTCGCCGTGCGCAGGCTGCCACAGCACCGTCGCCGGATCGATGAACATCTCGTCGATCGAGTTGTTGAACAGCTCGCGGACGGTGGGCGTCGGTCCGGTCGGCGTCGATCGGGCATTGGATGGTCAGCAGCCTGGACAGAGCCGAGAGCTGCTAGGTTCCACGTCGTGCTCGCGCTCGAGATCTTCGACAACTACGTCTCCTGGCTCAGCGCCAACGTGCCGCTGGCGTATGAGAACCTCGCACCTCCCGCCGCCCCTGCTGAACTCGATGCATTGGACGAGGCAGTCGGCGCCACGATCCCGGCCGAAGTGAAGGCCGTACTCGCGGTCCACAACGGTCAGAAGGCAGCCCTCACGGCATCCGGGTCGGAGCACGGAGTCCCGTGTATTCCCACGCTGAACTTTCTGTCGACAACCGAAATTCAGAAACGCTGGAACTTTTGGGCAGAGATTCGCAACGGACCCGACATCGAAGCGCTCCAGGCCGGAGGCGATGTATTTCATGGTGCCGAGAGGCTGATCAAACCCCTGTATACCTCGCCCGGATGGATCCCGCTCTGGGCAGATCCGGTAAGGGAGGATTATATCGGAATCGACCTCGACCCAGCGCCCGCCGGAACGGTCGGCCAGATTATCAATTTCGGAAGGAATGAGGAAAAGCACTTCCTCTGCGCAACCAGTTTCACCGAATTAATTCGGATCCTGCTCGACGAAGTTCAGTCAGGCGCCTGGCAGGCCTCACAGATAGGCGACGACGAAGAAGCTGACGGCAGCTACGAGAACACAGAGATCCTGCCCTGGTTCGGCGACCCTGACGAGCAATTATTCAACGCACTATATTCTCGCTTCGAGACAGCACAAATGTAAGCTGATGCTCCACAGCAACCGAGCGTCTCGGCTGCTGTGGAGCCCGACGCTAACACCCTGCGTCGTACGAGACGCACAGCTACCGCGCCGCTCGCCCATCAGAATACTTCATAACAGACATCAATCACAAATCAGGGAAATCGAAAAGGCGCCGCGCTCCCAACTCGAGGAGTATAGTGGCAATACGACGAAGCGGCCCAGAGGATCGGGCCGCTTGTCATTTCAGTTGGCAGCGACGTTTTGATTTATGCGTGAATCCGACTCACCCGATACGCGCCAGGATAGCGTCTCGCTTGGAAACAGGCTTGATCAGATCGGCAATTCGACCGAAGCCAGTGGTTGGGCAGCAGTTACGGAGATTCGATATCCGCTGCCCAACTCGGAACGCGCCTACCGATTTCCCGCTTCAACTGCAGCATCTCGTACAACTCGGGAACGTTCGGTGCAGAAGCAGCAAACCATGCCGAAACACTGCGCCATGCCTGACGAGCCTCCTCGCCCTCAACGACATCCCACACCGGCGGATCATCCTGATCAAGCACTGCCCCGTCGATCAACCGGTATGCGTGTCCTTGATGAGCACTGAGCACCAGCATTCCGGGAACATCCCTGATGTCGTGCCGTACACGGTCGACGGTTACGGCTGCGGCACGCTTCGTGCCAGCGTCAAGGGCATGCACACCGAAATGTGTACCAGCGAACCATAATCCCGGTTGACCGCCGATGATCCGTAGGACCTCCCCGACCGCCGCCGGAACCCGGACCACACCCTTCTCCACAGCAAAACGATCGATCTCCTCATCGGAGGCACCGACAACCGACCCATCGACGCCTTCGAAAGTCCTAGATAGTTGAATTCTACCGCCGAAGCCGCATGACACCCTCGATGGTTCACTCCCAAATTACCTCGAAATCAGGAATTGAAGCCGTCTCTAGAATATCGCCGACCGGCGTTGAGCTGGACATCACCTCGAACTCATTCGGAACATTCATCCGAGATAGCGAGATACCGAACAAGCAGGCGTCACACCACAGCAGTCCACTGCCAGCACTGGTTCCCGGAGGGCCGATGAACGCAACCCTGACCGGCACCGCCGCACAGTTCGGGCAGGACGTCTGCGGCAGACTCGCCGGATCATTGATAATTCCGGAAAATACCTCCAACCATATTGCACGACCAACACGGTACCGAGGGCCGCCGGCGTCAGTGTTCTCGATCATCATTTTCCTGTCGCGTCATGTATGTACTTACCCACGGACTCCCACCATTCGTTCTCGGCAGCCCAAGCTCTGATCTCGAACTCAAGCACCTCCTTCGTGTTTCTGGGAGGCTGTTTCATACCCAACTGCTTGAGCTCGTCAGCGTGGAACTTCTCATGATACAAGGTGCGTGCCAATCTAGCCTCGCCGGTCAGGTATATAGTTTCCGGAGTCAATTTCATGAGACCGTCGTTAATAACTCTGATAAATTCAGCCCCCTTCCTGAACGCTTCAGGATAAAGCGTCACGCTATGCGGTGAGGTGGTTTCACCAAAACCCAGCCCGCGCAGGCTCCCGCGATAGTGCTCGAATCGGATACCGCTGATATCGATGCCGTACTTCTGCGCAACCGCGATCGTGGTTTCCTCGCCGAACCTCAGATCCCCCTTGAGCGGAGGCAGTTTCGGAAACTTCTGCGGCTTCCCAGCCTTCCGCATCAGTCGCGTCGGACCTGCGGTTACAGGTTCATACGCAGCGTGACCTACGCGCGTCGCTTCGGCACCGCGGCCGACGTCGGAGGTCGGGTTTGCCGGCGGACGGGAGCCATTGATGCTCACACCGAGTTCGGTATCGACCTCAACCTCAGCGGTTCGCGGGGCTGGCAGCCCGGCTCGTGGCGCATTTGAACCAGCGCGCGGCGGCAGGTCCGCCCAGGGCTCAGCGCCCTGCGCCGGGATAGACGCTCCGCGATCGGGGAGTGTTGTGTGCGGGTGGGCCGCCGGGGCCTGTACGGGCGGCTGGCTGACCTTCGCTGACGGCGAGCCTGCCGAACCGCCCCAGGCGGCCGGTGGCTGTTCGGCGGGCAAGCCGGCCTTCGGGACCGGTTTTGGGGCCGCTGAACCACCCCAGGAGAAGGGTGCGGTGGAATCTGCGATTCCGGCGCGGGCGGTGTTCGCTGCGATACCGGGTGCGGCCTTCGCCGCCGCGGCGGCCGCAGCGGCTTCACTGGCCAGGGCTGCGGCTTCGCGCGCCTTGAAAGCGGCGACAACCTTGGCGCCGGCGCGGAAGGCAATCCGACCGGCACCATCGAGAACCGCCAAGGTCGCCAATTCGAATGCCAGGTCCTCGAACTGCTCCGCGACACTAGGACCGTGACCGGGGTCGGTTGCCCAATGAATACCGCTGGCGTCCTCTATCAGCACACCGCCGCCGGCTACCTTGTAGACCTTGTCGGCGACAACACCCGGCGGCTTGGGAACTTCGGTTATTTCGGCATTGACCTCGGTGTCGGGGCGATGCACGAACCGCCGATTGTCGGTGTACTCGAATGCCTTCGGCTCTACTTCGAAATCATACTTGCCGCCGACGGCGAGGCTGTATTTGACGATTTTGGGTTGGCGGGCTTCGCTACTGTTCGGAATTACCGGTTTACCATCAGGCCCATAACGAATGATCGAACCCTCGACTTGAACTAGATGATTTCCACGAGCGTCGATCATCGATCCGTCCGGATGGCGATCGAACTCCAGGAATCTGTTCGGATCCGACAACTTGCCAGGTTTTTCACCGATCGAAACGACGTGATCTATATCGTTCTTACCGGCTATGCTTACCTGAACAAGTTGCCCGTCTTTCCAAACTGTCTTGATCAGCGCATTACTGTCGCCAGGCAGAGCCATGAGCATGTCGGACAGCTGTTGCGCAGCTACATAATCCTTGTTCGACGTATCGAAGCTGTTGCGATCACGACTGAGCGCCATCGCCGCCATTACCGCCCGATTCATCTGATCAGCGGCCTGCTTTCGCACATCACTCGCCCGGCCGGTGAGTATTTGCACGCCATCAGTAATCGTCGATCCGGAAACCAGCGACCCGACCGAATCGTATAGATCATTGCTGATCAGATGTCCGTACTTGTCGAAGACCTTTTCCCGGAAGTTATCCCCTTCCTTCTGCTGCACATGCAATTCGAGCGCTTTGTAGTCGAAGCCTTCTCTCGACGTCGGCGTCACGTCCCATCGAATGCCGGCATCATCGGTGTCATACCCATAACCATTGGCATTGATATCACTGATGAGTGCGGTATTAATTACGCCATTCGTGCCTGGCGTAGCAACCGTGCTGCTCGCCGAGCCGTTCGGATTGAGGTGATCGGTCCGGATCGTGCCGTCGTCGCGCACCTTGGAATCGGCCTGCGAGAGCGTTCCGTCGGGATTGATGGACTCGGTATGCGTGTTCTTTCCGTCGGCACTGATATCGGTCGAGATCGGGGCCGGGCCGGATGGGTCCTGGCCGGCCGGGACCGTGTAGATCTTCGCCTGGTTGGGTGATGCGCCGTTGGTTCCGTCGGGGTATCGCACCGACAATGAGCCGTCCGCGTTGGCCGTCCACGTTGTCACTCCGCCGTTTCCGTTGGAGACCGAGCGCACCTGGGTGATCGTGCCGTCGGCGTTTCGGATCGTGGTGTCGATCGTTTGCCCACCGGTGCCGGGCACGATCATGCTCGTGGCGGCAGCCCCGTTGTCTGCCTTGGTTTCCCACGGCACACCCTCCGCCGGCAGTGCCGGAGCAGGAGCCGGAGCCGGCTTGTCGGTGCCCGGTGCCGGGTTGCCCGGTGCGGGTTGTGGGTTCTGAATCGGCTGTACCTGCGGCACATTCTGCTGCGGCACCGTATTGTTCGCCGACGGGACCGGCACACCCTGCGACGGCTGGTTGCCTCCAGGCACCGGCGAGAATTGCGTCTGCTCGTCACGACGCGCCTGATTGGCCGCCGCCTGCTCCTCCGGCGCCATCGACCGGTCACCCGGACCGGTCTGGAAACTCACCGGCTTGATCACCGACGGCGACGCGAACGGCACGCCCGAACCCGGAGCCGAATCTGCCACTGTCGAAGCCGAATTCACCGCCGGACGGGCGGCCTCGACCATGTCCTGCCCTGCAAAGATCCGCGCCAACTTCTGACCGGATGAAACCGCGGTCATGCCGTGGAAGTCGTAAACACGTCCGCTGCCAGCACCCGCCGCACGGTCAGCCGACCCCCCATCGGTCGACAACGAGGCCAAATGAGCAGTACGCGCCGACGCCCACGGCGCCACCTCGCTTTGCCCCGGCCATGCCGAATCAGTCGCCACAACAGACCTCAATCACAATCAGAATTTGGAGAACGGAAGCGGCCGCACCGGACCACGGGAACGACAAAGCGACCCGGATGACTCCGGGCCGCTTGTCCTTTCGGGATGTTCAGATGTGTTCGCCGACAGCGTGTTCGGCTTTGCGCCCGCTACGCTACCGGCGCGTCGACCGCGATCCAGGAGCCGTTGCGGAAGACGTGGTGCTCGTAGTACATGATCTGCCGGCCGTCGCGCATCTTCTGTACGCCCAGCTCCCAGTAGCCGTTGAACTGTTCCCCGCCCGCGCCGATCCGCAACCGGTGGACCTCGACGCTGTCCATTTCGTACCGAATGATCAGCCGGGCCGTGTTGGACCGTTCATCGCATTCGACCGCCTGGATTCGCTTGAACCCTGGGATGTGGATGGTGTCACCGTTCAGCGTCGGCTGTACCTCGACGACCATAAAGCTCTCGTACATCGTTACTTCACTCTCTGTGGTTCCCGCAGTGAACGAGGTTGTGCTGCTTTAGATTTCCTCTTGCAGGGAGGACGGGATCCGGTAGCGAGCCTTCGGCGGCTCCTGGCCGGGCACATGCGAGCGAAGGAAGCCGCGCAGTTCGTCGATGTGTTGCTGCAGCGCGCGAATCAGCCGGATCGCTTCGCGGAAGCGCTTCTTGTCGTCTACCGCTTGGGTTTCCAGCACGTCTACGCGGGTGCGGAGTTTGCCGACCTCACGCGCCTGCCAGGCGGTGATCGCCCCGATGACGGTGGCGACCGCGATGCCGAAGGCCTGCACCAGTTCGGGATTCATCCAGTGCTGGCTCATTCATAGCCTGCCTTCCTGCCGGTCGACCGGGGTCACCACCGGTCGGATGAGCAACCCGGCGAGCACCGGGGTGAGCAGGCCGTACACGGCAAGTACCGCCTCGATCCACGCGGTATCGATCTGGTGGCCGAGCACGAAGGCGATCACGCCGGTGACGGCGACGAGCACCGACCGGATCAGCGCGGGTTCGGGAATCCTGTTGATAGACATCAGATCCGTCCTTGCGCCCCGGCAAGCAGCCGGTCGATCTTGAGTTCGAGCGCCTTCAGTCGCTGTTCGTTGCGGAAGTCCGCGGCGTCGGAATTGAGCACATAGCCCGCCACCGTGTCCCGGTATTCCGAGTCCGCGACGCGGGACTGGAAGCCATAGGTCAACTCGAAGTGCACTCTGCGCAACTTGTCGAGCAGTTCGCGCTGCTCCATATCCGAAAGTGCCATCAGTGCACTGCCTTTCATTCGTTCCGCCACATCGGCGCGAAATTGGTTCATATCCATGGCACCCGGGTCCCACTTGCCCTGTTTGGGTCCGGCCCATTCCTTGTGGCCGATCACCCGGTCGGCCCCGTGGCCGAGCTTGCGCAGTATCGCCGCGCAGATCCCGACGTAAGCGTCGTATTGCTGGTCAGACCAACCCTCGGTGCCGTTGTTAGCGGCCTCGATGCCGATCGTGTGATAGTTCGCGTTGTCCTCGGGCAGGCCGGGCCACGAACCGGCACCGGCATGCCAAGCGACACCGACGGCGACCACCGTCACGGTTCCGTCCTGCGCCAGATGCAACTGCGACAGTGGGCCTTCCAAAGACGGAATCCCATAGGCTATTTCGGTCGGCGGGGTATTCGAGCCACCGGTGTGATGGGCGACAATGCCCCATATTTCGCCGAAATCGCCGTGGCCGCGTTCCCGCCAGCCAGGGAATTCCACAACTCGCAGGCCCTCCGCGCGCAATACCTCCGCGAGCCATACCGGATCGCCGGTCCAAGACATGGTTGTCCTGCCTTTCTCTGAAGAGCTGAGAGTCAGGCGTCGTAGTACACGTAGGTATTCGAGCCCGACTGCACGGTTACGCCGCCTTCGGTCGGGGTCGCCATGCGGACCCAGATCCGGTCGTTGGTCACGAGGTGAGGGGAATGTCGCCGACGCCGAGCGCGGCGGTGCCGACCACAAAGTCGACGCTATTTACCTGAGTGTTTCTCTGCATCAACAGGACTCGCAGATGTCGGCTGGACGAACTCCAGTTCGCGGCCAGTTGAACCCAGCAACGCAATGTCACGCTGCCGGGGCCTTGAGCGCATCGACGTCGACTTCTCTGCGAAAGGGGGAAACTCAGCTCGGGACGGCGGGCATCAGGCGGCGTCGAAGTAGACGTAGGTGCCCGCACCGCCTTGAACCGTCGTACCGCTGAGGATGTTGCCGTTGACCATGTTCACCGCGATCCGATCGCCGGCCGCGACCGTAATCGCTTGCGCGGGAATGACCACGACGGTCTGTGCCTGCGCGAATTCGATGCTGGCGACCTCGACACCGTTGCGCACGAGCTGAGCCCATAGGCCGCCCGCGGCACTCCATCCGCCGGCCAGGGTGACCTGGGTTCGGACAACCACATTTCCCGGCGCGTCGACGAGCAGTGTGTTGGCATCCAGCACCGTGCTCGAGTAACCGGGGCGGACGACCCAGTTCACCAGTTGCGTGGTCTTGTTCTTGTCGGCGTTCTGGTTACCGTTCTTGTTCATCCCCATCGGTGCGACCGAGATGGGGACGCCACCTGCCACAATAAAGGTCATTCGGTCATCCCCTTCAGACTGGCCTGCAGCACGAATACCATCGCTAAACCTCGGCCGAAGGCGTTGCGCTCGTGGGGCTCTCGGGCTGAGCGGTAGGAGGTACGCCGGGCTCGTCCGGCTTCGGCGATGTGCCGGAACCGCCGGAGACTGGTAGCTCATTGACATCCGGCAGTGGATAGGACATCGGCCAGCCGACATACATGGATGCCATCAGACGGTCACTCCTTTGAGGCTGGCCTGCAGGCCCTTGCCTGCGCCGGTATCCAGCGTGGTGATCAAGACGGTGACCCGATCATTCGGGTTCAGGGTGTAGCTGAGCGGAATAGTGGTATCCCCGGTCTGATTCGCCGCGGGGATGGTCGTAGACGAGCCCGTCACGGTCATAGTGCCGTTCACCCGCAATTCGACGACAAGGTTTCCGGTGCCCGCGGTTTCGCCTCGATAGGTCACCGAACTGACCGCTACCTTGCGCTCGATACGCAGACCCTCCGGCATCACGTTGCCGACACCGGCGACACGAGTTCCGCTGTGCGACTTGAACGCGATGTCATAGATCTGGCCGACCGGCGTCGGGGTGCGGGCGTCGGACAACCGTGCATCCGTGCTGAGGATCGTATCGATCGCTGTGCGGACGGCCGCCGCGTCGACCGCGGTGAGCAATGTCCGGCCCAGTGCGGTCGAATCGGCGATCTGATTCGCCGGGTGGGTGTGCGCGGTGGGTGTGCGCGTATTCGTCAAACGCGGGTCGTCACCGGCGACCGCCGTGGTCGAGGTAGCGCCGATGACCGGCGGAAACGTCGCGGGCTTGCCGGTGACGCCGGCCCAGTCGGTGGTGCCTGCCTGACCACGGATGACGACACCCTGACCGTTCGGCGACCAGCCCCCCGCCGCCACGTGATAGACGTACAGCAGCCCGTCCGCCCTCACCACATACTGGGTGCCCTCGGCGGGAGTGGCGGGCAGCTGGGCATAGGTGCCGACCTGTCCATCGATCTTGATGCCTTCACCCCGCGGCCCCATGACAACGGCGTTACCGGCCGAGGACGGCACCGGCGAGACCAGGGTCAGATCGACCAGGCCGGTCGCTCCGATATCCGGCTTCTGCGGGTCGGCTCCCGGAACATACTCGGGCACAGTGAAACTGAAGGATTCCATCGGAACCCGTTCACCGTCGTAGGACAGGTCGAACGACACCCGCCAGGTCCACTGCGAGGGATTGGTGGCGGCGCTGGGCGCGACGAGCCGCACGCCCGGCCGACCTCGCCAGGTGATGAAACCCCACTGATCCAGCTGACATTCATAGTGACTCGGCAGCTGGACATAGGTCGCCGGGCCCAACTCCGCACCTGGGACGAGCACCTTCGGCGCGTCGGCGGTGAAGGTCAACGAGCCGGTCAGCGGGACGAACTCGGGGGTGTCACCGACGTCACCGTCGTCGATGACGTTTGCGAGAAAGCGCCCGACGACTTTGCCGTACTTCAACGGGGGCAGATCAGCCATGGATCAATGCCTTTCGGACAGCAGGCAGCCGGAAACGGCATACCGGATTGCGGAAATGAGAGCGGCCGTGTGTTCAGCCGGAAGGGAAATGCGGTTCGACTACACAGGTAGCGCGCGAACGTTGATATGCGAATAGCTGGAGTAGATGTTGTAGCTCCCGGTGCCCTCCACCCGATGCGCGACGACGTACAGCGTCACCGTCTGGTTCGCGGGTACCACGCCGAATGTCGCTCCCGGCTTTGTCGGATACTGAAAACCCGGCGAGATCAACACATACGCGACACGCGGGACCCGGTGACTCCACCCGTATCCGACGAGATCGCCGGTGGGACTGCCGATTCGAACCTCGATACTGCAGCGTGTCGGCTGTTCCGTCTGCACCTGCACGCCGCCCTCGACGAGTGGTCGCCATGCCGTCGGCTGTGCCGGAATCGTTATTGCGGCAAAGGTCTTCACATCGGCCGTGACGTTCTGCGCGGCACTGAATTGCTTCTCCCCGATCACCCATGGCCCGTTCGGCCTCGGGCTCGGTATGGGACGGAATTTTTGCGCCGCGGCATCCCAGGCGAGTACATGGTCCTGATCGAGTGGACGTTCCTGGTTGATCAGGACATCGGAGGCATCCTGGATCCGACCGGTCGCCCCCGGGTCACCTGCGTCGCCGGTCACACCGCGCGGAAAGGTGATCTCCAGTTGCTGGGCCGGCGAGGTGCCCGTGACCCGCGCTGCCGCGGCCGAACCGGTGGCTCCCGCGACGGCGGCTCCGGTCAGTTGGTTCGACGCACCCCGGCTACCGACCGTGCGGAAGGCATTGCTGAAGGCGATGAATCCCATTCCGGTCCAGTAATAGATGCTGTTGTCCGCGACTACGCGCCAAGCTTTCCGCGCGTCCGCCGTGCTGAGCCGAAGTTGGTACAGCGCGGCCACGTCGGCGATGTCGCCCTGCCACGACCACGGCCACGCCGCCTCGCCTTCCGGCCCGATCGCACCCTGGCTCCCTTCCCGAAGCTCGATCAGCGCTTCCCGATCGACCAACTCGAACGGGTTCACCGTGTAGGGCAGCCCGATCGAGTCGGCGACCCCGCGCATGGTGATCATGATGTCGTCCTCGTAGACGACGGTCGATTCGCTGTTCACAGCGTCGTCGGCGGTCACAGCGCCCCCACTGGTCGGGCCAGGCACACCATCTGCGCGTCGGCCATGAAGTATTCGTAGCTGGCCGTGCCGGTGGCCCGGCGCAGCAGCACATACAGCGTCACCGGCTGACCGGCAGGTACGACCCCGACGGTGCTGTCCGGAGTCATTCCGCGCACCCCGTAAAAGGGCTGGAATCGGGCACGAGTACTGGCGCCGGTCACGAAGCCGGAGCCGAGCGCGACAATTTGGCCGGCCTCCGAGCCGATCCGTACTTCGGCATCGATACGGGTGGTGAATTGATCATAATTCTCGGCGGACCGCACGACGACACCCCCGGTGATCATCGGACGCCAGTCGGTGTCTTGTGCTGGGATACTCAGCTGGGCAATGCTTTTCGTAGCGGCGGTGATACCGGTCTCCGAGCCGGCAAAGCCCGGACTGCCATCCCAAGAACGGCCCTCGAGCAGGGTCCACGGTCCACGTAAACCGGGGTAGGGCCGAGGCTTCCACTTCCCAGCGACCGAGTCCCAAGCTGGTACGGCTCGGTCGACGTGCGGACCGTCCGCATAGTCCGGCGCATTGCGGATCGGCCCAGGGCCGCCGACTTCACCCCTTTTGCCCTTGACGCCTCGCGGCACCGTCAGATTCAGCGTCAGATCGGGTGCGGTGCCGGTCATCGTTACCCGGAGGTCTGACCCTACGGGTCCGGTGTCCACCGCGCCGATGGTGATCGTGCACGGCTGACCGTCGGGTCCCGCGGCACCGAAAGCCGCAGCGAACTCGTCGAATCCGGTGCCATTCCAGTAGACCAGCGCGCCGGTGGACAAGACCCGCCACGCTTTGCCCGCATGCGCGATCGTCAGCTTGGGGGCGAGCGCAGAGAGCGCTGGCTGATCCGCGATGTCACCTTCCCAACGGAACGGCCGCGCGGGTGCACCCTGGTCACCCCGGTTTCCGGGCGTGCCGGTCATCAACTCCAGGGAACCGTCGCTTGGCGTACCGTGCATGGCCTGCACTACACCCGGCGCACCGACACCCTCATCGATGCCACGGATCTGCGTAGATGCGAAATACTCTCTTACAGTGGACATCTCACCTCACTCGATAGGTTCTGCGAAGACGACAAGCGACGCGCGGTCGGGCCTGAACCCGATCTTGATGCCGCCCGAGCCGACCTTCTCGACCGCGACCACCAGATTCGCGGGCTGCCCCGCGGGAACGGCGGCGAAATCCGAGGTCGGCGACAACGCTTTCGTCGTGGTGCCGTCGCGGTAGCACGGAGTGACCGGCATGTAGAGCCAATCGCCTGTCGCGGCGATGGAAGTGGCGACGATCTCGCCCTGCGAATGATGTACCCGCACAGTCGCTTCCGCGGCAAGCCCGGCGGTGTTGGGGTCCGCGCGACTGAACATGTGCCCGTACACGACGGGTCGCCAGCGGAAGGGCAATGGCGGGATGGTCAACGTGGCGGCCTCGACACGGCCGGTGTCCTCCAGCCGCAGCGCCGCGAAGTCTTCCTGGTACCACGACCAGGGACCGAGTCCGAGAGGCGCGGCCGACGAACGAAACTTCCGGCTGGACCGGTCGTAGGCGAACACACTGCCCACACCAGGGGTGCGCACCTTGTCGTAGTCCGGTGACTCGGTGATCTGTCCGGATGCACCGGGCGGCCCCTTCGGACCGCGCAGGCCGGCCGGTACGGTCACCTTCAGCTTCTGCTCCGCGCCCGTGCCGCTGAATTCGACGGCGGGCACGGTCAGGTCTTCTCTGCGCACGGTCTCGGTGACGGTGATCGAGGTCGGCGCGGCGACCGGCCCCCGCGTTCCGACCGCGTCCGGCGAATGCCGCCACTCGGTACCGGTCCAGACGTCCATACCGTTGTCGTCGAGCCGATGCCACCAACTGCCGCGATCCTCGGGACCGAGCCCGGTCGGCCGGGCCGCCGCGTTGGCGATCTCGCCCATTTTCCGGAACGTGGTGCGTGGTCGACCGCGCCTGCCGGGCTCACCGGGTGGGCCGGGCGGTAGGTCCAGATTCACGAAGCCGTCAGAGACGGTCGTCTGCGCGGTCAGGACTGGCAACCCGTCGACGTCGGGCGCCCGCCTGATCGTGATGTGGGCGGGAAAAGTTAGGTCCGCCATGGTTTCTCCTCTTCGAAAAGGCTCAGAAGATGAGCAGGTCGAGATCGGCGCCGACGTCGGTAGCCAGATCCTTGATCGCGGCGGCGACGCGGCCGAGCCGCTGCCATGCCTTGACGGTCGAGTCCTCTTCATCGGATCCGTCGCCGACCACGATGTGCCATTTGGCGGCGGTCTCGCGGTCGTCGGTGAAGGTCAGCTCGGTCACGTAATCGGTGAAGATCTGGCCGTCCAACGCGAAGCCGATCTGATCGCCGAGCCCATAGTCCGTACCGAGGATGTAGGGGGCGTTGTCCTCGACGGTGACCCGCTTGCTGGTGTAGCCGCGGGTCAGATGGATGCCCTGGCGAGCGGCGACCAACCCGTCCAGGTTGAAGGCCTTGTCACTACCCGAGATATACAACTCGCGGAAGGCGTACGGCCCGGCACGGTGCACCCGCTCCATATCGCGGTAGACGTTCCACGCGAGGAACACGTCGTTGAGCTGACCGCGGTAGAGCCAGCCGAGCCCGATCAGTGACAACAACCCCTTGATCACGACTTCGATGCCCGCGTTCACCCAGCCGGGCGACCGGCCGCCGACGATGATGTCGGTGGCGGTCGGCTTGTGCAGCGCGACCTCGGACTTCCCGATACCGGAGTACTCCCCTTCGAAGTACCACACCCATGGGAAATTTCGGAACGTGCCTTGACTGAGTCGCTCGCCGTACACCGCTTCGTATTCGGTGGTCGAGTTCAAATTCGGGTAACGCTTGGGCGTGGTGCCGTCGCCCGCGAATTCCTCGAACCAGGAACGGATTCCGTCGAGCAGCGTGCCTGTCGCGCCCACAACACCGGACTTGTCCACGGTCTCGAGAACGACGGTCGGCCGATCCAGGTAGAACCACTCCGGCGCGGGCTGCTCGTCCTCGCCGGGCAGGAAGAACCTGGCGGTCAGCATGACACCGGAGTCTTCGAGCATGGGCGCGAACAGCTTGTCGGCCATGTCGAAGCGCGCCGATGCCGCACTCCATTTACTGGTGTCGTGCATCGGATCCACCGGGACGACAGCGATCGGGAAGAGCAGGTTGCCGGTGCCGCCCCACTCCGGCAACTCGGCGTCCTGGGGTGGCACCCAGCCCGGCGCCTGCAGGCGCATCAGGTTGGTCGTCAGGTAGTTGGTGATGATGGTGCGGACCGGCCCGAACTGGATCATATGTCGCGGGAACTGCGCGAGGATCGGCGCGAAAGGGCTTGCCCAGCAACAGATCGTCGCGATGTGGTTCCAGCAGTGGATGGCTTCGATGTCGACGGTTTCGACGCCGTACTCGTCCCGGACTATCGACGCTTTGGTGATGTAGCCATCCCAGCGAAAACCCTTGGTGTTCACGGTGATCGGGATGGTCGCGTCTTCCTTGAAATCATTGTTGAAGAGGTGGTCGAAGTGGACCATGTCGCGTGGGCAGATCATCTTGAGTCCGCCAGGCGCGTTGCGCGGATAGGTGAATTCCAGCGAGAGGTAGCTGTGTTCCTCGCCGACCTCCTGCATCCATTTGTCCCAATAGCGCACCAGGACATCGGGATCGCGCAGCGATTCCTGCTCGTCCTTGTACGCCTTGTCCATGCGCAGGGCTTCGGCCTGCGGATCCCATGTCGGCATGCTCATCAGAACGGCCTCGACGATCGCGGCGTGACCGAGACGATCAGACTGGACTGCACAGTGCCGCCGTCGATCTGCACGATGATGTCGGTGGCACCCCATGGCGGCAGCGCGGTGAGCCATCGGCGGCCGGCCAGCTGGCCCCAGATATTCTGGAATATCGGCGAATTCCCGGAGTACAGGCGAGCGGTGCGGTGCCGCGGATGCGTATCGATCCGCAGCGTCTGGCCGGCCGTCAGCCTCGGCGTCTGCACCATCCGGGGTTGGGCATCGCCCGTCGGATCCAGAATCGCCCAGCGACCGGGACCATTCATCGTGTATCGCGGCCAGGCAGGCTGGTCGGCCGCGTTGCGCGCCCGCACCTTGCCCTCATTGAGTGCCGAAGTGTTGGTCCACACCGCGGTTTCCTCGAGATGCCGTTCCAGCGGGTCCATCGCCGTCGCGGACATCTTGTACAGCGCAAGAGCATTGCGTGCCGGATCGATCTCGCCGACCGCCTCGGGTGCGCTGTCGAGCTGCACCTGCTGAAACCGCCAGCCCTGATGACGGGTGAAAAACCCGATCGTGGACGGCTTGTCGGTGGACCAGCCGCGGAACCAGGCGTCGTGCACCGCGTAGAAGTCCCGAACCGGGTTGGTGCCGGTGCTTTTCGCGGACTGGGAGATTACGGCGATGAAGTCCCATTCCTTCTTCGCGCGGACCGACCGCTGGAAGGTCGCGCCGTCCTGGCGGGCGCCTTCGTTGACGAGCAGTTGCACCGGGGCGAACATGAATCCGGTCTGGTTCGACAGCCGGACGCCTTCACGACCGGCGTTCGAGCCGGACAGGTGCCACACCCGGCCGTTGATATCCCACAGGACGACCTTCGTGTACTGGCTGTCCAGTAGCTGGTGGGTCATCGGCCGAGCCCTCCTCCGCGTTGTTGCGCCACCGTGCGACGCCGGTGAACCCGCTCCACCGCGATGGCGGCGCTCTTGGGGTCCATGCCGTTGAAGTTGTAGATGTCTCCCCGGGCGGTGCGACCGCCCGGACCTTTGGCAAGGTCGGTCAGGCCGAAACCACTGCCGAGCTCCTCTTTCGCGGCGCCGGCCACGACTTCGATCGGCTTGGTGACGAACTCCGCGGCGGTGCCGGCGACCACCGAACCGATCATCGAGCCGACCGCGGGCGCCAGCGCGCCCAACGGACCGAGGAACGGGGCGACCAATGTCCCGGCGGCCGTACCGATCGTGCTGCCGATCGACGACGCCGCGCCCTTGATCGCGCCGGTGATACCGCCGACCACGCCGTGTTGCTGCAGGCCGCTGATGCCGCCTTGCAAGGCGGCGAGGCCAGTCCGCTGATCGTCGGTCATCTCCGGCGTCGGAGCCTGTGTGCCCGTGGGGTTCCAGTCGACGCCGGTGTACTTCTTGACGACCGAGGCGATGCTCGACGACCACTTGCCTTCGGGATCGGCACTCTTGTAGATGTCACCGAGCGCGTCGCCCTGCGCGGCGCCGAATTGGGCACCGGCCTCGACGATCTGGTTGCCGTTCTCGCCGAGCAGCGGCGCGAGGGTCGCGGCCGCGTCCCCGCCGAGTTTGCCGCCCGCGACGTTGAGGAAATCTTTGAAGCTGCTCTTCGTCGGGTCGTATATCTCGTCGCTCAGCGCGAGTGTTTGCGCCCCGAATCCCGCCGCGCCGACCGACGGCGTTCCCGCGGTCGGTGAATCGCCCTGCGGTACAAGATCATTCGGGGTGTCGAGGGAGCTATCCCCCGGGACCGCCGACCCGGCGCCCGGCTCGCCTCGCAGGCCGTTCTTCGTTGGCCGGTTGCGGATCAGATACGAACCTGTCGGGGATTGCTGGGCAGTCGACGGGCTGGCGCCGTAGCTGTAACTCGACCCGCCGCCACCGGAATACGAGGCCCGCGAGCCGGACGCCTCAGCGCCGGACTCGGTCTGCCGCGGCACCAATGAACTTCCGTCCGCGCCGCCGCCTGCGGCTTCCCCGGCACCGAGGCTGGCCGGCCCGCTGGCGCCGCCGGTTTCGCCGGACAACGTCATCGACGCCGATAGGCTGCCGCCGAACTTCGAGCCGATCAGACTGCCGAGCTGCTCGCCGATCGCCGGCGCCAACTCGCCTGCGGGGCCTAGCGCCGGTGCGAGCACCGAACCCAAGGCCGCACCGACTCGGCCACCCGCCTCCGTTGCCGCACCGACTATCCCCTGCGCCAACGCATTCGACAACGACCCCAGCTGGCTGAAGCCCTCGGGTCCCTCCGACTGACGGGCCGCATTATCGGTCGACGCGGTTCCGATCGGAGCCTGGTACGCGCGACCGAAACCGAGCGCCTCCGGCATGCCCTGGGTCCGCACCTGCATAGCGGCGCCCAACGGATTGGGTTCACCGAGACCGACCGGATCCGAGCTGGTCGCCGACTCCCGGGTCGGGGCCCCTGCGGTGCCACCGGACCCGAAGACCGAGCTCAGCATGCCGCCCGGCCCGAACGCGGGTGCGACTACCGAGCCGAGCGCGGCACCGGCGGCGCCGCCCGCGTTGATGGCGGCATTTCCGATGCCGCCCAGGGCATCTGCCACCAAGCCGAACAGGCCGAAATCCTGTGGACGGAAGGCCGCGTCGGATCCGGCCGTGCCGATCGGATTGCGGAGCAGTTCGCGCCACCGCTGTGCCGCCGAGCCTTCGGCGCCGACCAGACCACCGTCCGCGAAACCGGGCAGCATGCCGCCCAGGTAGGACGCGGATGGCACCCAACCGCCGTTGATCGCGGCCAACAGCGGCAATGCGGCAGATGTCGCCGCGGCGTTGACCACGAACTCGCCGGGGGACAACCGAGCAAGAACCCGATCTTCCCGTGACCCACCGGGGCCCGACACCATGCCGCCGCTCGCGAACCGCTGCGGCGTCCGGCCCCCGATACCCGAATCGGGCACGCCCGATTCATCGACCACCTCGTCGCCGGAGTTGTTGTTGCCCTTGCGATCCTGCGCCAGATTGGACAGGGTGGCCTTCGAGCTGACCCGGACGATCCTGGTCCGAGTCTTGCCGCCGTTGGCTTCCGGGTCGTAGCGGTTGAGCGCGCCGGTCGCGATCCAGTTCGTGAAGAACCTCGGCACCGCGCCGAGGATCTCGTGGAAAGCCTTGGCCAGCGAACCGATTTGGACGAAATCACCGGTGATCCCGTTCGCGGACACCGACGAATCGCCGGCTACCAGGATCGGATCCGCACCGGGGAGGGTGATGATCGAGGTCCCGGTGACCTTTCCGCCCGCCCAGACCGCGCCGCTCGGCAGCGTGACCTTGCGCCCCGGGGCGGGCTGGCCGCTGTTGGCCATGGCAAGGATGTCCGGCATCGCCATGACCGGCGGGCGTGTGGTCGAAGGGCTCCTCGAGTCCGGCGGAGTCCGCACATCGGAGCTCATTTGTTCCTCCACATTCGCATCTACTTTCTGGCCGCTGGCGCAGATCAACACCCGCGAGCTGTTACTCGTCCCAGTCGAGGAACTTGTTCATCTCGCCGATTCCGGTGGCCGTGCCGATTCGTTCGCGACCGGACTTCACGCCGGGCCGCGGGACGAGTTCCGGACGGTTGCGCCCGTTCCTGGCGTCGTCGGTCTTCGCCCAGACAAGCCAGCGCAGTGAATCGGTGATGTCGGCCAGCAAGAACTGGTCGAGTTGCCAGCGGTGGCTTTCGGGGTTCATCGCGCGAAACAGCGCGGATTCGGTGGGCAGCCATCTGATGATCGCCTTGAGCTCACGCCAGCCGAGTACCTCGGTGCCGAGCTGATGCAGGCGCAAGCCAAGCGTGATCAGGTCGTATTCGATTGCCTCGCAATGCTCTTCGACAAGAGCATCGAGGCTTAGGATTCCCCCAGGTTGACTCCCGAGTGGGTGCGCCACGCGTCGAGCAGCTCGTGGTAGGCCTCCGGATCCATGTCATCCAGCACGGCGAGCGACTCAGCGGACAGAGTCAGCTCCAGCAGTGTGTACATCGCGTCGACATCGCCGAGGCGGCGGATACGACGGATCAGACCAGGCTTGAGATAGGACAACGATGGCAGGTGCAACTCGACACCGTCAACCCGGTGGACGAAGTCGTCCTTCACCTGGACCGGGCGATTGAGGGTAATCGGAGCTTTCGGGGAAGTCATTGGTTCGCAGACCCTTTCATGACATGTTATGTGCGCAGGTGTTGGGGATTGTTCGGAAAATAGGGGCCCAACGGCGGCGGGCGGGCCTGCGCAAGGGTGTGTTTACCCGCCGCCGGTGGGGGCTTTTATCAGGCGGACTTGATGCCGTCGTCGAGGTAGCGGAAGGCCTTGACGCCGTCGTCGTTCTTGAACGCTTCGACGGTGATGTTGAAGCCGGCCAGTTCCTTGGACACGAACTTGCGTTCCTGGACCTGCGAGATCGAGGCGTTCGGCAGCACGATGCGCATCTTCTTGTCCTGGCTCAGCATGTCGAACACCCATGCGCGGCGCGGCAGCACCGAGCCGGTCTCCTTGATCGTGTACAGCTTGCCGCTGGTGGCCGACGCGGGGGTCGGGATGACGTTGCCGTCGCCGAACACCTGGGTGAGGACGTCCTCGTCCCACACCGCGTACAGGGTGAGACCGAAGCGGACCGAGTGCTCGGTCTGCAGGTTGGCGATGATGTCGGCGTTCCAGTCCTTGACCTGCTCGATCTTGCGCTCGCCCTTGGACTCGATCCCGTCCTCGGAGACGTAGCCGAGCGGCTTGAACGCGTCGACCGGCTTGGTACCCGCGCCGACCGGCAGCAGGGTGTTGATCGGGGCGACCAGCACACCGCCGGAGACGGAAACCGGAGTACCGGCACCGATGTACTTGCTAGAAGGTGCAGCCATGGTGATTCTCCCTTGGGATTGTTGCGCAGGCCCATGGGAATTGGTTATTCAGTTGTGGCTCCCATGAGGGGGAGTCAGGCGAGGGCTATGCCTCGCACGTTTGATGTAGCCAAGCCGCGCATTCCCAGAGCTGAGAAGAGCACGCGGGCTGACGCAGCGTTCCGGGTCAGTAGACCTGGTTAGCGGGTCGATCGTCGGAGACGGCGAATCCGCCCCAATCAACGATCTCGTAACCGCCGCTGCCACCTGGGAAGCCGGCGACCACCGAGACAAGTAGCTGCTTCACGGTCTGCTGGCCCCAGGTGTCTTTGTAGACGACATGAGAAATCCCCTCGTCGCCGCCCTTACCGACGGTCACGACGCAGTAGAGGGCATAGAATCTGACCTTGATCTGCGGATACAGGGTGACTCCGTCGGCACTCAGCTCAACCGGGTGAATATCGAAAATAAAAGCACTCGGGTCAGGATCACCGCTGGAGATGACGCGAACCAGCCGCGCATACCGGAATGGCTCCGCAATCCACTTCACCAGCAGTGTTTCATCCTTCTTTAGGCTGATCTCACGCTGTGTCACTGTTGCTCTCCTTGTTCAGGCGGTCAGTTGTGCTGCACTATCGGGTGATTCAGGCAAGTGCACCGCGCACGCTCAGGTCGGCGATGAGCACATGCCGCGGGGCAAGGGTCGCTGGTTCGGTAGCGTTCTCGATGCCAACGACTTCGAAGGAGTCACACCAGACGGTGCCGAGATAGCCAGGTATGGCGCTCGTCAGAATGGTGCGGATCAGACTGGCCAATCCGCCTGCGCCGCCGTTGTCATCGATGCAATCGAAGACGACGCGAGGGCGATCGATGATCAACTGCGGGCCACGCGAGTCCGCGCGATCGCCGAGATCCTGGCGCAGCTTTCCGTCGTTACGCACGACGCGAACCATGCGTGGTGGCCGCGGATCCTGGACCCGACTGCTCACGTGCGCGGTGTCGGAAGCGGCGGCAAGTTGGGTGGTCAGATAGTCGACCAGGGTTTTCTCGATGTCAGGGAACACGATTCGTTCGGCCATCGCGTTACCACCTTTCCGTGGCTATCGCGCCTCGCGGGCTTGTTCGATGCGTTGTCGCAGTTGATCGACGACTCCCGCATAGGCTTCGGTCTTGGTCGCGGCGTCGAAGGAGAGGCCGCGGGGATGGACGGCGTACCAGCGACCGTCGTCGGTCTGGCTGACCTGGATGTCGTCGAGGTCGTAGAACGACTCGGGATCCGGTGCGGGCCACTCGCCGTTCTCGTCCTTGGTGACATGGAGGCCGGTATCGAACGCACCGGGCGCACCACCCGGTGTAGCCGCCCAGCGGATCTCCTCCAACTCGGGATGCACTCGCACACCACGCTTTACGAGATATTCGGCGACCCGAGTCGCCTGCTTCATCCCGGTGACAGTCGGTTCCGCGGTCTTGGGCGACTGCGTGCTCTGCCATCGCGGCAGATGGATCACCGACAGCTCTTCGGCCAGCGCTTTAACCTGCGGATCCAACTCCGCGGTGTCCGCGGATTCGGCTAGTTTCCCGCTCAGAGCCTGCTGGATGAACGCGAGAAACTCCGGCGTAACCAGCTGCCCGGTATCGGTCTTCACATACTCCGGCGGCGGCTGATGATTGGCGAACTGGATGGATTCGACAATTTCTCTGTCAGACATGCTGTTCCCCTCGTTCATAAAATTCGGAGCGTCGCGCGTGACCGGATCACAGGCCAAGGAGGGGCAGGATCAGGGGTGCGAGATCGTAGGCCAGTTTCAGCAGATCGAGGACGATGGTGAGCATGGGTTCACCTCCTCTCCTCAGCGGTGCCGGGACGAGTCCGGCACGATGCGGCCCGCGGCGATCAAGGTGTTGAACGCCAGGGCTTTTCGACGGCAGTGGTCGATGGAGCAGGCGCGGTGAACGCGCATCGACTCGTGCGCCTGGTTCAGGGTGAGCGGGTTGGCCGGAGTCGCGTGGTCGGCCAGTTCGAGCAGTTCCAGGAGGGAGTCACCCATGTCGGACCTCGATTGTTCAAAAAATGTTCGGCATCAGATGTTTTGAGTGCCGATTGAATAAGTTGGAGCCCCACCCCCGATCTGGGGGCGTCGGGGGTGGGGCGAACGCCCCGGTCGCTTCTTCCGTCTACTACCGCGAGCGAGAGGGTCGGCGGGAGGCGGGAGCGGAAACCGGGGCGGGTATGTGGCAGGCTCTTGCCCGCTTGTCATCGATCTCGAGGAGGTTTCGGGGGCATGCCACACGTCGGGGGCGGAGCGAGATACGCTCTGCTGCTTCAACGTTCGCGGCCCCGATCACCGGAATGATCGGGGCCGCGACGGAAGCAAGTATGAAAGTTATTGGTAGTACCGGAGATTCCCGGGAAGTTCGGGATGAGGGCGCAGCTCTGGCGCTGCACAAAGCTTCACCTAAAGCCCGGCGGATGTCAACCCCTGAATACGAGTCGAAGTCGAAATAGCATGTCGGTGGCTGTTTTCGAGCGGTCTCGACCGGGTCGGTATAGGCCCGGAAACGACGATTGCCCCACCTCCTGCGAGGTGGGGCAATCACGTCTGCCCTCCGTACCGATACGCCCCGCGGTGTGGATCACGGCATATCGGGGTCTTCGATAACGCTTACTTCGCCGCGCCCGAGCCGGTGCCAAGCGCCTTGATGAGGTCGACGAGGGCGGAGGAGGAACCGGTGCCCTCATCCGCCACGTTGCCCTTGGCGTCGGCACTGAGGCTGGCGGAGCCGGTGTCAGCGGAGCCCGTATCGGCGGCCGAGGCCAGGCCCGAACCGGCCAGGATGATGCCGGCGCTAGCCGCGAACACAACGCCGAACACGCGAATCTTGCTCATTGAGAAATCTTCCCCTTGAAGAATTGAACCCTCCATCGGCGACCTGCTGGTAGCCGAGCAACATTTTTCTATCACAGGGAATCATCGACCAGCGACCTTTCAGCCACACCGTTGACGACGGTATATTGCCCACCGATAACGGGGCATGCACGGCGAGTGATTCGGAATAATATCTGCAAATCTGGTGCCTTACTGCGACTTCTACGGTTTCTCAGGAGACGCAGCGTCTGAATCCGCATACCAGCATGTTGACGACCTGCCAGTAGCATCCGACGGGCGGAGCGACATGTACCCAGCCCCTCGATTCAGCAACTACAGAGCATGAATCCAACAGACGTCCGACCCGGTACTGAGTACCCAGCAATTCAGAGGTTATGTTGTGATTAATTTCATATGAAAACACTGTAACTTTCGGCCACCAGCGCCGATTGTTCTGCGGATCTTGTTTCAAGACGTCAATTCGGGTCTTTCGCGTCGGCCCATACCCGGCGCCGCGTCGGATATGCTAGATGCTCGTCCAAAACCTCACCCACGGTGTACAACTCCGGCCACCCCGGCGCCCACGGTCCGGGGAGCGGCGCGATTTTCCCCGCGTTCCTGAGTGTTTGAATGCGCCGGACGGTAAGTCCCTGGTACTGCGTGCCGAGTTCCTTTGCCAGCGAGACGATCCCGGACGCGTTGAGCCGGTGCCGCCTGGCCTGCTCCACCATCTCCGCGTCGAGCAGCACCGGCGCCGCGGGCGGGCAAACAATCCACAGTGCCGCCTGCACCACGGTTCGGATCTCCTCGGGCGCACCCTGCGCACCCTCGGTCATGGCGAACGCGATCAGGTTCCGGTCGAGCCAGCGGGCGAGACCCGGCGTGGATGGTGCGCCGGTGTAGTCCAGACCGCGCTGCTCACAGACCAGCCGCACCCAGGACACGAGTACCGCGTGCAACTCATCGGCGGCCCGGGAGGCGGCGGGGTTGTAGGGCAGCGGCTGCTCGCTCGGCCGCCGGTTCATCCGATAGTCACCGCGAGTGCTGAGCCGGGACTGCCTGGTGAGTGAGATGCTGAGATCCTCAGCGAGGTCGGGAATTTCGCGAAGCAAATCGGCGAGCGCCCGGAGTTCGCCGCGGTCGAGGTAGAGGTGGTTGGGCTGCTCGGTCGCCGCCGAACCCGTCTCGGCAGACCAGTGCGCGGTGGTCGTCATGGTGTCGCTTCCTCTTCGGTGAAATGCCAGTGGTCGAGCGAGGTCACGGTGTGGTGGTCGCAGCGGAGCACGGGCGGATCGGGATTGACGGCGAGCAGTTCGGCGGGTGGATTGCGCCAGCCCGCGTCGTCGCACATCACGCAGTTGCGGGCGGCCTCGCGGCGCTGCACCGCGTCTATGCGGCGGTCGTCGCCGTGCGCGGCGTCCCACCGCTGCCTGGCCCGGCGGGCATCGGCGCAGGCACCGCACGGTGGCGGCGCCGGGTGAGTGCGGTGGATGGGACATTGCCGAGCGGGCGGTGCGGATCGCGCTCCCCTGGAAGCATTTCCAGGGTCATGGGCAGGGACAGGGGTTGCGGCTTGCTCTGGCAGTTGGTCGACGATCGCCGGAGCATCGGCTGAAGCTGTTGCCGCAGTGGGTGTTCGAGCATGTGACGCAGCACTTGCTTGCGCTCGAAGTTGTCGTGCCTGCCCGGAAACCTGTCCGCCTTTACGACCCGCGTCGGCCCGTTTCCGGCGCCGATCCTCGATCTCGGCTTTGGACATCTGCCGTTCGGCCCAGTTGTGGAATCGATAGCCGCCGTCGACGACGGTCCAAAGGCCCACCTCCACAAGCTTTTTCGCTTGCGTCGCGGAGCCGAGGCCACGCACGATCGCCGCGGGCACGAAGCCCTCGGTGAGCTGCTGCATCGACCACGAACCCGCCCGTACCCACAGGCCCATCGCGGCATTGCCCGCCGCGACGGCCTTGGGATGGAAGCCGAGCTGGTCGTCTACCTGGAACCAAGGCATCAGCGGGCTCCCACAACCACCTCACGGTTGATCGCCTCGGCGAGCAGCCGGGCGTGGCCGTGTCGGATGTAGTCCTCGGTGTGCCGCCCGTCGAACAGATACCCGCGGGCATAGGCGATGGCACCGCCCCAGGTGCGCCAGTTGGCGGGTGACCACCAGCGTTGCAGCTGGCGGCGGGTGGCGACCTCGATGATGCGCTGCCCCCAGCGCACCATGGCATCGGGCCCGGACACACTGAAATACGCACTGAGGTCGGCGATCAGGCGCAGCGGATTCCCGGCGGGCAGCGCGGTGATCGGATCACCGGCCGCGGCAACCCAATACGTCGGGATCCTGGGGATGTTCCGCTGCCCGATCACGCCGTAGCCGCCGGGATCCTTGCCGAGGCACCGCCCCGCGGGCCGCAGCGGGTCCGCGATCAATGCACAGGCAACCACCTCCAGATGCGGGAACAGGCCATTCCCGATATCGGCGGCGAGATCTCCCGCGATGCCGGCGCCCTGTGAATAACCGGCCAGCAGTATGCGATTGGGTGTCGCCTCGGCTGCTTCGATCAGCGCACGCCTGCCGATGGCGACGCTGTCGGCGAACGCGACGTGCCGTCCGTAGTCGGCCGGATAGGGCACCATTCGCACGACAAAACGCCGCGGGTCGAGGGCTTCGGCGAACGCAGCGGTGATCGCGTCGCCGTTCGGATGCCAGGTACCTCCGACCATCAGCACATCGATGATCTCGCCGGGAGCAAGCGACTTGCCGAATAAACGGCGACCGAAAATGGTCACGGGCCTTTACCTTTCGTCGACTGAGCGACCGGATGAGCCCATGACGGAACCATCCGATCAGGTCGGAATTGAGATTCGAGGAGCGCCGTATCAGCGCGGCGCGCGGAATACCGGACCGGGTCGAGCTGCCGCGGTTCCACAGTGATCGCAGGTATCCGCGGCTGCGACAGTCGTTTCCAGCCGAAGATTCGACGGGTGGGTGGCGATGGCATTGCCGAGTTCGGCACAGACGGGATTGGGATATCCGTAGTCGACGTACACCATCCGGTGATCCACGTCGACAATGACGCCGTGTTCGACGGCACCACGTTCGGCCGTGAATCCGGTGCAGCTGACCCGGGCGCCGATATGGTGCCGGAAGATTTCGAGGGCTGGGTTCGCGCGGCGGATCCGCGCCGGTTTTCTCACCGTGGGCTCGGTGCGTTGCCGGTGGGCGATTCCGCCGCGCCGTGCGGTGTCGCGACGAGCGTCGTACTGCGCACCCGTGGCTCACGCGGATCGTGAATGAGAACCACTGCGACGGCATGTGGTTCATCGCCGCCGAGATACGGAATTCCGGAGATTCCTGGGCGCCACGCGCCGAACCCGGCGAGGCGCGGCACGCTCCGCGCCACCTGATCGAGCGCCATCTCGGCGGTAGCTGATCGATCGCTCAACACGGCTGATCCACCCTGCGGCACAGAGTGATTCGCGTCACAAAATGTTTGGTACGACACGCCGGACTCCCCAGTCGAGACGCGCCGATCGGCCGGCGGCCAGCAGTGACAGTCATCGCATATCCCCCTCATCCGGCAGGAAGTCGACAACGCGGCAATTCAGCGCCGCGGCGATCCGAACGAGCTCGTCCACCGTGAACGAGCCGCGCGCGGCGAGCAGACTGCGCAGGTCGGATGCCGGCAGCCCGGAACATCCGGCCAAGTCCTCGAGGCAGCGCCCCGCGTCGGACATGGCACGTCGCACCTTCCCGGCAACCACGTGGTCTAAGTGTTCCATACGGAGCACACTAAGGTCCGTTCGGACCTGTTGCAACTCTTTCGTGACCTTTATGGGCGAAATGCCCCGTTGCCTGCGGGGATCCTCGGCGTTTTTACGGCATGTCGTTTGCCAGGTAGCCATTCGGACCTCAGAATGGTCCGTATGGGTGTGGAAAAGGTACCTTCGGACATCAACCGTGCGGTCGGCGCAGAGCTCAGGGCGGCCAGGGCTCGACGAGCTCTGACGCGCCCGCAACTCGCCGCGCTGACCGGACTCGGCGTCAGCACGATCCAGCGCTTCGAGAACGGCGATCGATCGCCGGACATGCAGCAGCTGCACGCGCTGTGCACCGCGCTCGACATTCCCATGCGAGAGTTCGTCGCCGCCGCATTGCGCGATGTCGAACGCCCGGAGGAGTAGCGCGAAACCCGAAGAGCGCCATACGCTGCCGTCGCCGCGAGGTCTCGGCGGAGCGAAAGCTAGTGCGCGCGAGCGCTGGCGGAACAACTACCGGCGAACCGTTGTGGCGCAACGTTTCACGGCCTGAATCGACACCAGGCGCCATAGATAGCGCTGCGGGGCGCTACCCGCTACGCAGCGAAACGGGTTACGCGCAGCGCGGATCGGCGCCGTCGACCCCCACCGTGTCGTCAACGACCACTCCGGTGGTCGCCTCGGCGTACTGCAATACCGCGTCGGTCGGATCAACACCCATCGCCCAGGCCGCCAACACGACGTCGCAGAGCGTTCCCGCACCCCGCACAACTCGCAGGGCGACTTCGTCTCCAATAGCCATACCCAGCATGACTGCTGCGTCGTTTCCCCGCCCCGCCGCAAACGGTCTGACTGAGTCGATCTGCTCCACGACTGGCATCCCCTTCATACTTCGCTCAACCTTGAGCCCCACTCCGAGACAGAACCGGACTGGCGTCCCGGAATCTGGCGTAGTTATATCCCATTCGCCGGGAGGTCGCTTACCAAAGTCACCCTGCCGCAGAATGATTCGTCGCCCCCTGGCTAACCAGCGACGCGCTGAGGGGTAGCCGGGAGATGGCTCGAGTCGCTAGGAGGCGGCGTCCGGTGGCCCGCCGACGGGGCAGGATCGGCCCCGGAGTCGTTGTGGTCACTCACATTTCACGACGGGGATCGGGTCGTACTTGACCGTCCTGGTGTGCCGGGAGACCTCGCGACCGGAGCGCTTGTCGGTGATGATGCGGGTGTCGGAGGTGGTGAAGCCCGGCGCGCCCTCGGAGGCGATGCAGTCCTTGCCCTTCGGCAGTTTGACGGTGGTCGGCTCGGTCGGCTTGCTCCGATCGCCGGTGACCGATTCCACCTCGACCGTCTTGGTGCCCCATAGTCGAACGGTCACTTCGGAATCCGTGGTGACGGCCTCGATGTAGACACCGGTGGGGGTGTTGTTGCGGAAGCTCAGATCGATCGCGCCGTCGAAGACGGTCGCCTCGCGCGCGGCCGGGTAACGGGAGATGTAGTAGCTGTGCTCGGTATGGCCCGCGTCCTCCATGCCAGCGAAGTACGCGGCGTTGTAGAGGGTGGTGGCGAACTGGCTGATGCCGCCGCCGACGGCGGTGCCCGGCCTGCCGTGGTCGATGATGCCGGATTCGACGTAGCCCTCGGCGGTGCCGCGCGGTCCGGTGAAGTCGTTGAGCGAGAACGTATCCCCCGGCTTCACCACCGCGCCGTTCACCTTTCTGGCCACCACTTTGATGTTCACGCCGGACGGACCGCTGAATCCGTTGGTGGTGAACGAGCCCATCGCCTCGACGACGCCCAGCCCCTGCGCCGCCTCGGTGGTGAGCTTCGGCTCCACCTTTTCGTAGACCGCCTGGCCGGTCCGCTCCTGCGGCGCGGCCAGCAGCGCGGTGAACTGCTCGAACGTCTTCGGCCAGTTGATCTTGTCGCCGACGACGGCGGGCACCACCGTCGGCTTGCCGCCGGTCAGCGCGAACGTCGCGTCCTTCGGCTCGATCTCCGTCGCCACCAGTTGCGGCCCCAGCAAACCGACCGCGATGTTCTGATCGACGGCGAGACCGAGCCCGCCCTGGCCATCGGGCACGAAGGAAATGACGGTCGCGATCTGCTCCGGGTCGAGCTTGGCCGATGCGCCCTTGCCCGCGAACGTGATCGGCGCGCGCACCGCGGGCTCGGCCACCGCGCGCAAGGCCTGATCGACCGCTTCGGGCCGCACGGTGAGGGGCGCGGGGTGCACCGGCAGGTCGACCGTGATGCCGGCGATCCACTGGTCGATCAGCTCGTCGCGCGCGGCGGACAGATCGAGCACCCGGCCTGGCACCGGCGCCACGGCGACGGGTCTTGCCTTGTCGAAGGCGATGGTGCCCTCGACGGACGGTCGATCGTGCACGCGCAGCGCGGTCAGCTGGCGATCCAGCGCGGCGTCGTCGACGGCGCTGGCCACCGCGACATCGCGGGTGGTGAAGAACGAGGCGAGCCGGGTGAACGGATTGAGTGGTTGCTTCCCGACGCGCGCCCAGGTGCCGTCCCAGTCCACCGCCAACCCCGCGGTGGCCGGCACGAGCCGACTCTGCACGTCACCGATGCGCAGCGGCAGCTCCCGGTCGGATCTGGGGGCGAGCTCCGCACGCAACCGCGCGTCCGCGGCGGCGGTATCGAGGCCGCCGACCTCGATGCCCGAGACGACCGTCCCGCGCGGCACCTGCCCGGCCGACAGCACCCAGTCGACCGCGTAGCCGATGCCGGCCACCGCGAGCACCGCACCGACCGCGACGCCGGCCCGCTTCACCACCGTGCGATTCAGCCGCTTCGGCGGGGGCCCGGAGATCGGCCGCCGCGGCGAGCGCTCGCCGGGCTCGGCCCGATGGGTGGCGCGCCGGGACGGGGTGACCTGGATCGGTTCGGTCGGTGCCGAGTCGTCGCCCCACTCTTGGGGGGCCGGGTTCGCCTCGTGGGCCTGGGTCGATTCGAGCAGCTGGCGTAAGCCGACCTCGCCCGCCGGTTGTTGGCCACGGCGTCCGGTGCTCGACTGGCTCGTCACGAACCGTCCTCCCCGCTCGGTTGAGTTGGGACTCACACGATGCGAGTCCTCGCCAACGATAGTGCGCGACGCCGCGACCGGCCGGTGAGCACGGATCTACAGCAAATTCCGTGCAATGCGGCATCGTCGTACACGTAAAAGGCCCCGCGCAGTTGCCGGGTCGGGGGTCTGGCAACTACGCGGAGCCGATCTGATTATCGGTGCGGCGCACCGCGCGTTACACCGCCGGACGGACCAGGATCGGATCGAAGCGGGACAATCCAGTAGACGAGTGTGCGGCCTCGCGCATTCGCGACTCGCAAGCGCTTCAACCGGCCACCGCACACACGAGGGAGATGGATGGCATGCAGCTGGGAATGATCGGCCTCGGGCGGATGGGCGCCAATATCGTGCGTCGCATCGTCAAGGACGGGCACACCGCCGTCGGCTATGAACGCCGCGCGCACCAGATCGACATACTGCGCGAAGAACTGGGTGCGGACTTCCAGGGCTCCACCGACCTCGCGGAATTCGTGCGAACGCTGGCGACGCCGCGGGTGGTCTGGGTGATGATCCCGGCGGGTGCCACCGGGGCAGTCATCGACCAGGTTACCGAGCTGCTCGAGCCCGGCGACATCATCATCGACGGCGGTAACAGCCGCTACCACGAGGACATCAAGCGCGCCGAACAGTTGCGCCCCAAGGGCATTCACTATGTGGACATCGGCACCTCGGGCGGCGTCTTCGGCCTGGATCGCGGCTTCTGCCTGATGATCGGCGGCGAGGCCGAGCAGGTGAAGTATCTGGACCCGCTGCTGAAATCCATCGCACCCGGCGTCGAGGCGGCGGAGCGGACGCCGGGGCGCACCGGCGAGCCGTCGGCGGCCGAGCAGGGCTACCTGCACTGCGGGCCGGCCGGCGCGGGACACTTCGTCAAGATGGTGCACAACGGCATCGAGTACGGCGCGATGGCCGCCTACGCCGAGGGGTTGAACATCCTGCACAAGGCGAACTACGGCGCCGAACACGACGGCGAGTTCTCCGCGGAGGAGACGCCGCTCGAGCATCCGGAGTACTACCGGTACGAGATCGACGTGCCCGAGGTCACCGAGGTGTGGCGCCGCGGCTCGGTGGTCGCCTCCTGGTTGCTGGACCTCACGGCAAGCGCGCTGTACGCCGATCCGAACCTCGATTCCTACAGCGGGCGGGTCTCCGATTCCGGCGAGGGCCGGTGGACGCTCGACGCCGCGATCGACACCGGCGTGCCCGCCCCGGTGCTGGCTTCCGCGCTGTTCCAACGGTTTTCGTCCCGCGGCGAGACGCTCTACGCGGACAAGATGCTGTCGGCGATGCGCAAGGCGTTCGGCGGGCACAACGAGCTGCCGGGTTCGTAACGAACGCCGCGGCTCCCGCGAGGTGCGGGAGCCGCGGTGCTCAGCGATTGGTCAGAAGCCGGCCGCCTGCGCCATCAGCTTGGCGACCGCCAGCGGGCCGTACCAGAACAGATAATTGATGCCGTAGAGAAATGCCATGGCGGGTAATCCTTTTCAGTCGAAGTTGCGGTCTATCCAGTCGATCGTCTGCATGCCGAACAGGTCGGTGCCCCAGCCGTAGATATCGGTGAGCATGCGGACCATGCCGCAGTCGGTGGGCTGGTAGGTCACGTCGGTGCCACCCGCCCGATAGATATCGGCGAGTTCCCGCGAGTCCTTGGCGGGCACCAGCGACATCGGCGAGTCGTCGGCGACGCAGGAGGTGATGGCCACCTTGGCCTTCGGCGTGCCGGAGCGACCGAGGATGTTGTCCTCGAACGCGCGCTGGAAGGCCGGTTCATCGGCGGGACTGAGCCCCGAGTTGAACAGGGTGTTCAGCGGCAGGAACGGCAGCCCGAAGTAGGCCGGCGTCTGGCACTGGGTGCGGAAGGCGTTGGCCAACCCGACGCCTGCCGGATTCAGCTTCGCGTTCACTGCCATCTCCGGGTACGCGGGCTCCAGGCCGAGCAGCGTCGCCAGTGCGAAACCGGAGCCGACCGAACCGTCGGCGACCCGCATGAAGTTGCGCGGATTGACCACCATGCCTTCCAGCACAGCGGATTTCACGTCGAGCTCCGGCGCGTACGCCGGCTGCAGCTCGGCGGCGAAGCCCGCGCCGACGCCGCCGCCCGCGATGCCGAACAACGCCGTCTGCGCCTTCGGGTCGAGTCCGGCCTCGCGATGCGCCAAAGCCGCACGGACACCGTCGAGTTGCGCGTGCGCGGCGAACTTGCCCGCGAAGACGCCGTGCGGCGCCCGGTCCCCGTCGTTGCCGACGTCGGAGATCATCACCGCGTAGCCCTTGTCGAACATCAGCGCCAGCGGGCCGAGCGCCGACCACGACGAACCGTCCAGCGGGTCGCCACCGGTCCACTGCGTGCTCGGATGGCAGGACCAGCCGACGCTGTCGTTGGCCTCCTGATAGGAGATCAGCTTCTTCTCCCCAACGGGCGCACCGTGGTTCGGGATCATCAGGATTCCGGTGCTGATGACCGGGGTGACACCGTCGATGCCGGTGGTCACGTACATCAGCTTGTACGCCTCGACGTCGGGCGGCGTGATGCCGAGAAACATCACGTCGACCTTCTTGGCCTTGAGCAGCGTTCCAGGCTGCTCGGCACCGGTCAGCGGCGGCTCCTGATAGAACGGGTCGTTGGCGAGCAGCGCCTGGAACGCCTGGTCCGGCGGAACCGGTTGCGCGCCTTGGATCTGCCCGACGACGAAACCGTTGAACACTCGGTCCAGTCCCGGCGTCGGCATTTCCCCTTGCGCCGCGGCGGTTCCCGCGCACAGCACCAGCGCGGTGGCCGTCGCGACGGCGGCGGTGAACAGTTTCATCTAGCGCACCGCCATCGTGTCGATCGGGGTCACCTGGATCTGCCTGGCCGCGGAATCCAGCAGCTGCGGGATGTTGAACAGCGGACGATGCGATTCCATTTGGATCTCGTAGGGCGTGCGCATCACGGCTTCCAGTGCGGGCCAGTTGTTTTCGACCTGGAACTTGTATTTCGGCAGCAGCTCGGTGGTGATGTAATCCCAGCGGGCGTCGAACTCCGACCAATTCCATTCCGGCAGTGGCAGCGTCACCAGCGCGGGCTGTCCGTTGGCCATGGTGACTCGCATGCGCACCGGATTGAATTCGCGCGGCGGTGCCACGCCCGCGACCGACGGCGATCCGGCGGCGCCGCTGACGTAGGTGATCGCCTCGCCGACGCTGCCCTTGTAGCCGCGGACCGAATCCCACTGGTCGCGAATCACCCATTCTTGTTCCCGGCGCAGCAGAGTTCCGTTGCCCGAGGCGATTCGGCCGTAGTCGCCGGAGGCCACCCCGCGCCAGGCTTCCATGATGTCGTCGCCGAACAGCCCGGCCGCCTGGAACTCCTGCAGCGCGGGCAGGCCCTCGGTGACGTAGGCGTCGTGCATGGGCATCAGATCCGAGAAGATGTTCTTCTGCATCACCAGGATCATCCCGATGATGTAGTGCAGGTCCGCCGGCGAAATCTGCGAACCCGCCTCGGCCAGCGCCAGCAGGCCGCGCGGAAGTTGGGCCACCGCTTGCGGTCCGGCGGCCTGCTCGACGGCGGCGATGACGCCGCGCGCGGATTCGGAAAGGCCGGGCAGACCGTAGATGTTGCCCATCATCTCGAAATCGACCAGCCCGCCGCCGAAGTCGGCGCCGACCTGCCCGCCCATGCCGGCCCACTGCAGTTCGCGGTGGTTGAGCTGCAGGTCTTCGTAGTAGCGGTAGGACCGGATCAGGTTGGCGCGGTTGGCCTCGACGCCCGCGCGCGGATCCCAGGACCGCAGGTCGATGCCCGCCTTGTCGGTCGCGTCGACCAGCCAGTACTGGTAGAGCAGGGCGGCATATCGAGTGGGCGGCACGCCTTGGGCACGCGCCTCGTCCAACAGTCCGCGCAGTTCGTTCACGTCATAGGGCAGCTCGGGGTTGACGCCGCCGGGGCTGGTGGCGGCATCCCGGTTCACCAGCGGCAGGTCCAGGTAGCGGTCCACCTCGCCCGCGGCTCCCGCCGGGGCCGTGGAAGCGAGTCCGAGACCGGTCGCGGCCACCAGAGCCAGTGCGGTGGCGCGCAGCGCCATACCGATTCGCATCAGCTGTTCAGCCTTCCTCTCTGCTAGCTCGATTCGAGTGATTCGTTAAGCCGAAGAGATGTTCTGCCGGTAGCTGCATGTCGATAAGGCAGCGATAATTCGCCTCACCGATCGCGTAGCCCCGGTAGCACAGTAGGTGACGTGCAGGTAAACACACAGATCAGCCCCGTCGCAAGAAGCGATGTGACGGGCGCTCGGCAGCCGAAGAAAACGTGTAACACGTAAGTTGCCTGCTAGTTGCTACTAAATCGGAGCACTGACGTGGCGAAATGCGGCGACGATGTGAATCGAAATTCATGAGATAGCTCACAAGGGATGCGAACGGGCCATCGAAGTGACGGGGGCTACCCGAATCTCACCGTCTCAGACAGAATAGGTCGGAAGCTACGTCCACGGACCGCGACCGCCGCGGCCCGGATAGTGGGGTGAATCCATGGCCGAGAAACATGTGGTCCGCAATGGCGAGGTCGACATCGCCGTCTACGAGCAGGGCAATTCGGACGGGCCGACCATCCTGCTGTTACACGGATGGCCGGACTCGCATCACCTGTGGGACAACGTCGTTCCGGAGCTGACCGCCCGGTTCCGGGTGTTGAGCGTGGACAACCGCGGGCACGGCGAGTCCACCAACCCGCCCGGCACCTCGGCCATTTCGACCACGACACTGGCCGCCGACTACGTCGCGGTGATCGAGGCGCTCGGCAACGGCGCACCCGTGCACGTGCTCGCCCACGACTGGGGCAGCGTCGCCACCTGGGAAATCGTCTGCGGCCCTGACGCCGGGCGACTGATCGCGTCGTTCACCTCGGTCTCCGGACCGAGCATCGCGCACGTCAGTAAGTGGGCGCGCGCCCGGCTGGCCAGGCCGACGCCGCGCAATATCGCGCTGCCGCTGGCCCAGCTCGGTTCGTTCGCCTATTCGACCTTCCTCGCGCTGCCGGGACTGCCGAAGGCCGTGATGAAGATGGGGATGAGCGAACAGCTGTGGCGCTCCGGGCTTTCCGCCGCCGAAGGCACGCCACCGGAGCGAATTCACCTGGCCCCGACGTTCAAACAGGACATGGCGAACGGGTTGCGCATCTACCGGTCGACCTGGGCCGCGAATCCGCTGCGGGCACGCGACCAATTCAGCACGGTGCCAACCCAGATCATCGTCGGCACCCGCGATCCGGCAGTGCGGCAATCGAGTTACGCCGACGAGGATCAATGGGCCGACCAGGTGTGGCTGCGGGTGGTGAAAGGCGGGCACTGGCTGCCGTTCTCGCATCCACGGCTGCTCGCCTCGGCCACCGTTGAATTGATCGACTCCGTGACGGGTTCGGCACCGGCCCGCGCCCTACGTCGCGCGCGAATGGGATTGTCACGCAAGCAGTTCGAGGATCAGCTCGTCGTGATCACCGGCGGCGGCAGCGGTATCGGCCGGGCAACCGCGCTGGCTTTCGCCCGCGCTGGGGCCGAAGTCGTGGTGTCCGATGTCAACGGCGTCGCGGCCGAGGCGACCGTGGCGTTGATCGCCCAGGCAGGCGGGGTAGCACACGCCTACGAGCTGGATGTGTCCGATGAGGCCGCGATGCGCAAGCATGCCGACGGTGTGATCCGCGAACACGGCGTGCCCGACGTGCTGATCAACAACGCGGGCATCGGGCAGGCCGGGCGGTTCCTGGACACCTCCGCCGAGGACTTCGACCGGGTGCTCGCGGTCAATCTGCACGGCGTGGTCAACGGCTGCCGGGCCTTCGCCGGTGCGATGGCCGAGCGCGGCAGCGGCGGGCACATCGTCAACCTGTCCAGCATGGCCGCCTACACCCCGCAGCAGGCCTTCACCGCGTACTCGACCAGCAAGGCCGCGGTGTTCATGTTCTCCGACTGCCTGCGCGCCGAATTGTCCAGCAGCGGAATCGGTGTCAGCACCATCTGCCCCGGCATCGTGCACACCGATATCGTGGCGAACACCCGGATGTCCGGCGTCTCCGCCGAGGAGGAGCGGCGCAGACAGCAGCTCTACGACCGGCTCTACCGGCTGCGCGGCTACGGGCCGGACAAGGTCGCCGCGCAGATCGTGCGCGCGGTACAGCAGAACAAGGACGTCGTCCCGGTGACACCGGAAGCCCGGCTGCAGTACGTCTTCGGACGCTTCGCACCGAGCGTGGTCCGCTTCGCCGCCGCCCGGGGCAGTTTGGTGCGCTGACCGAAAGAAGGTGGCACCCGGTAGGACCGGATGCCACCTGCTGTCAGGTGTTTTCGAGTTTTTAGCGCTCGACGATCGCGACGACGCCCTGGCCGCCCGCGGCACAGATGGAGATCAGCGCGCGGCCGGATCCCTTCTCCGCCAGCTGCTTCGCGGTCGAGGCGATGATGCGTCCGCCGGTCGCGGCGAACGGGTGGCCCGCCGCCAGCGACGAGCCGTTGACGTTGAGCTTGCTGCGGTCGATCGAGCCGAGCGCGCCGTCCAGGCCGAGGCGCTCCTTGCAGTACGCGTCGGACTCCCACGCGGACAGCGTCGCGAGCACCACGGAGGCGAACGCCTCGTGGATCTCGTAGTAGTCGAAGTCCTGCAGGGTCAGGCCGTTTCGGGCCAGCAGGCGCGGCACCGCGTAGGTGGGCGCCATCAGCAGGCCGTCCGGGCCGTGGATGTAGTCGACCGCCGCGACCTCGCTGTCGACCAGGGTGGCCAGCACCGGCAGGTTGCGCTCGGTGGCCCATTCCTCGCTGGACAGCAGCACCGCGGAGGCGCCGTCGGTCAGCGGGGTGGAGTTGCCCGCGGTCATGGTGGCGTCGCCCGCCTTGACGCCGAACACCGGCTTGAGGGTGGCCAGCTTCTCGATGGTGGAGCCGGGACGCAGGTTGTCGTCGCGGGTCAGCCCGAGGAACGGGGTGATCAGGTCGTCGAAGAAGCCACGGTCGTAGGCGGCGGCCATGTTCTTGTGCGACAGGTAGGCCAGCTCGTCCTGCGCCTCGCGTGGCACGCCGAATTCCTTGGCGGTGATCGCGGCATGCTCACCCATGGACAGCCCGGTGCGCGGCTCGGCGTTGCGCGGGATCTCGATGCCGAGCATGCTCGGGCGCAGCTGGCCGACCAGCTTGAGGCGGTCCTTGTTGGACTTGGCGCGGTTCGCGTCGAGCATCCACTCGCGCATGCCCTCGCTGACCCCGATCGGGGCATCCGACGTGGTGTCGGTGCCGCCGCCGATGCCGGCTTCGAAGCGGCCCTGCGCGATTCCGTCACCGACGGTGACGATGGCCTGGAGACCGGTGCCGCAGGCCAGCTGCAGATCGTGGGCCGGGGTGTACGGGCTGAGCTTGCTGCCGAGCACGCTCTCGCGGATCATGCCGTGCTCGCCGACCCGCTTGAGCACGGCGCCGCCGACCACCATGCCGAGCCGCTCGCCCTGCAGGCCGAAGCGGCTGACCAGGCCGTCCAGCGCGGCGGTGAACATGTCCTGGTTGGAGGCGTGCGCGTACGCCTTGTCGGAGCGAGCGAACGGAATCCGGTTGCCGCCCACGATCGCGACCGGGCGGGTGGTCTTACCGGTCTTGGCGGTGCTCTTCGCCGAACGGGATTTGGTTGTCACTCGAGTCTCCAGGTCTCGTTGGGGGTGTCCGGCGCTCCGGAGCCAGCGTGGAATTCTCCACTGATCGGCGCCCCGTCGCGGTTGGTTTACATTAAACTTACTCTGGAGTAAGTTTGTTGTCGACACCGTACCCCCGCAAATGTGTGTGAGCAGACCAAATGCCGGGGGAACAGCAGACCCGAGAACAGCATCGCGGCGTGAGCGACAGTCCCGGAGGCGGTAGCTTGCGAAGGTAGCTCGCGTAACCACGCAGGGACCGTGAACGCCGCAAAATCCAACACAGAAAAGGTAGGAACAGTGGCAGCCAGCAAGAGCAAGGGTGCGCCCAACCTCTACGGATCGTTCGTACACTCCTCCCCCGGTCAGTTCCTGGCGAGCAAGCTCGGGCTGCCGCAGCCGGAGAATCTGCGTCGCTACAAAGCGGGCGAAGCGCCGCTGCCCGGGCCGGTGCTGCTCGGCGGCAAGGGCCGGGTGGCCGAGCCGCTGCGCACCCTGCTGACGGACTACACCTTCGCCGATTCGGCCAGTGCCGGAACCAAGTTCGGCGCGCTGGTGTTCGACGCGACCGGCATCGGTTCGATCGAGGATCTGTCCCAGCTCTACGAATTCTTCCAGCCCGCCATGCGCAGCATCGCCGCCTCCGGTCGCATCGTGGTGATCGGCACGACGCCCGAGCTCGCCTCGTCGGTCGACGAGCAGATCGCGCAGCGCGCGCTCGAGGGCTTCACCCGCTCGGTGGCCAAGGAGCTGCTGCGCGGCGCCACCGCACAGCTGGTCTACCTGCACCCGGCGGCATCGACCGGCGCGACCGGCCTGGAATCGACGCTGCGCTTCCTGCTTTCGGCCAAGTCGGCGTTCGTCGACGGCCAGGTCATTCGGGTCGGCAAGGACGACGCCACCGCGCCGGCCAGCTGGGACCGGCCGCTGGAGGGCAAGGTCGCCGTGGTCACCGGTGCCGCGCGCGGCATCGGCGCCACCATCGCCGAGGTGTTCGCCCGAGACGGCGCCAAGGTGATCGTCGCCGACATCCCGGCCGCCGGTGAGGCGCTGTCGCAGACCGCGAACAAGGTCGGCGGCACCGCGCTCGCGCTGGACGTGACCGCGCCCGACGCCGCGGCGAAGCTGGCCGAGTTCGCCACCGAGCGCTTCGGCGGCATCGACATCGTCGTGCACAACGCGGGCATCACCAGGGACAAGCTGCTCGCCAACATGGACGACGGCCGCTGGAACTCGGTGCTCAACGTGAATCTCGCGGCGCCGCACCGGATCACCGAGGGCCTGGTGGCTCGTGGCGCGCTGAAGGAGGGCGGCCGGGTGATCGACGTCTCCTCCATCGCAGGCATCGCGGGCAACCGCGGCCAGACCAACTACGGCGCCTCCAAGGCCGGTGTCATCGGCATGGTCAACGCCGAGGCGCCGAAGCTGGCGGAGAAGGGCATCACCATCAACGCGGTGGCGCCCGGCTTCATCGAGACCGCGATGACCGCGGCCATCCCGCTGACCACCCGCGAGGCCGGCCGGCTGATGAGCTCGCTGCTGCAGGGCGGCCAGACCGTCGACGTCGCCGAGACCATCGCCTTCTTCGCCAGCCCGGCGTCGAACGCGGTGACCGGCAACATCGTTCGCGTCTGCGGGCAGAGCCTGATCGGAGCATGATGACGCAAGTGATCTCGCTGAAAGAGACACCGAAGAACGGCCCGCTGTACCTGAAGGCCGCGCTGGGCGCCGTGCCGCTGCCGCTGGTTTCGGCGCGCAAGTCGACGCTGCCTGATCGGGCGATCCAGCTCGACGGCCTGCGGGTGGACCCGGATCACCTGGCCGCCTACTGCCGGGCGACCGGGCTGCGGTTCGGCGATGCGCTGCCGCTGACCTACCCGTTCATCCTCACCTTCCCGATCGTGATGCAACTCGTTGTGCAGCGCGACTTTCCGTTCGTCGCGGTCGGTGCGGTGCACGCGGAGAACGTGATCGAGCGGACCCGCGACATCTCGGTGAGCGAGCCGCTGGATATCAAGGCGCGCATCGAGAATCTGCGCGAGCACCCGAAGGGCCTGCTGGTCGACGCGATCACCGAGATCAGCGTCGGCCGGGAGCTGGTCTGGCGGCAGGTCACCACCTTCCTGCACCAGCAGCGCACCTCGCTGTCGGGCGGGCCGAAGCCCGAACCCAAGCCGGAAGAGGCCGCGCCGCCGCCGTTGCGCACCTGGCGGGTCGATCAGAAGACGATCAACCAGTACGCCGCCGCGTCGGGCGACCACAACCCGATCCACGTTTCGACGTTGGGCGCCAAGGCTTTGGGGTTCCCGAAGACGATCGCGCACGGCATGTGGTCGGCCGCGCATATCCTCGGCACGATCGAGGGCCGGGTGCCCGGCAAGGCTACCTACTCGGTGAAGTTCGGCAAGCCGATCTTCCTGCCCTCGACGGTGAACGTGTACGCGGATCAGGTGACCGGCGGCTGGGATCTGGCCGTGCTGAACCCGAAGAAGGGGTTCCCGCACCTCACCGCGACGCTGCGCTGACGCACTGAACGAACAGGAGCCGCACCCGCGCCGGGTGCGGCTCCTTTCGTTTCAGCAGGGTGCCGCTTTGCCGCGAGAATTGTTGCGCGGCAAGTGGTTCAGCAGCTGCAGTCGCAGCAGCCACAACAATCGCCGCAGCCGCAATCACAGTCGCCGCAATCGCAACAGTCGCTGCAGTCGCAGTTGTTGATCCACGGCTGCTTGCGTTCGCCGGTGCACGGCTGAGTGTGTTCGGCGCAGCAGGCGTAGCCGGTGCAGTACGAGCCGAGGATGAGGGTGAGGGATTCTCCGAGGCCGGGGCGCTGACCCGTTCGCCGCGAGTGCATATGAACGTCGGCGCGGTCGTGCGTTATCCCGCAGGAGTGGCCGACTACGGTGCCGATGCCGTGGCCGAGTTTGCGGAGCACGGACGCCAGCGGGTCGAGCAACATCCAGCGGACGGTGGGCACCTTGTCCAGTTCGGCTTGCGCGACCGCTTCGCGCAGTCGCGAATCCGATTCCCGCAGCAGGTCATACGCCTGCGGCATGGTGGTTCCGGTGGCGGCGAGCGGATTGAACCGGCCGCGCGTCAGGTCCTGCTCATAGTCCTGCACGGCATCGGCGAGATGCGCGATCCGGCCGAATTGCCAACCCGCCGTGCGCATTGCGTCGACGTTGTCCGGGCGATCAGCCAAAACCGCCGTGTGCGCGAAGAACTCCGATGCGCAGAGTTGGGTCGGTGCGGTCAGTAGCGCCAGCGCGTCCGGCCCTTCGCCGACGGCCCGTTCCAACTGCGTCTGCGTGTTCAGCGCGGCGACGAGCGGTGCCACATCCAGGCCGATCCGCTGTGCGCTCACCTGCGCCTGCCCGGCCCACCGACTCGCGGCCTTCGCCATCGGTGTACGCGCCAAAACGGCCGCATCACCGTCGTCAACATGGTCACGAACCTTGGCCGACGCCAACAACAGTGACGCCGTCGCGGCCAGCCGCACACCGGGCGAATTCGCGGACGCGACCGACGCGCGCCGCATCCCCCGCAGTGCGCACCGCCCCGCAGTGCTGCGCTCGACCGCACCGCCGGACTGCGCCTCGGTGAGCATGCTCAACACGATCGCGTCGACATTCGTTGTCGCACGGGCCAATTGACCGTGCCCGTCCCGTAGCCCCAGACACAGCCCGCACATGTGTGCGCGCCATTCGGCCGCATCGATCCCATACTTCGCCGCGCCGTGCGAACACGGCCTGAGCAACCCGAACAATTCCGCCCCGTTCTCCCCGGCCGCCCTGGTTGGCGCCGGCCTGTACTTGGTGATCTCCGCACTCTGACAGGGGAGTCAACCGCACGGCAACCGCGACGCACCGATTACCGCGGGCAGCGCGAACCGACCGCTGTCGGTATCCGGGCGTCGCTTATTCCGCTTTTTTGCGTCCCGCCAGACCACGCCACGCGAGATCGTCGAGCAGGTCGACGGCCTCGGAGACCTCGATGCGGCCGCTGGCCACCCGGTCCGCGATGGCCTCGCCCGCGCCGATCACGGCAACCGCGACCACGTCGAAGTTGGTGCCGGGCTCGGGGTGTTTGGCACTGGATTCCAGCAGCTTGGCGGTCAGTTCGATGACGCGCTCGCGGGCGTTCTCGATCTCGGACGCGAACGCTTGCTGGCCGATGGCCTGCCGGTAGAGCACCTGCCAGGAGCGGCGATTGCGGTCGACGAACCCGAGGAAACCCTCCAGCGCGACCCGCACCTGTTCATGCGGCGACAGCTGCGGATTGCCCGCAGGCACCACCGATTCGATGAAGCGCAGCCCCTCGCGCTGGATGCAGGCGCGGAACAATTCGTCCTTGGAGCCGTAGTACAGATACAGCATCGGCTTCGATATCTTCGCCTCGGCGGCAATGGCATCCATCGACGTATCGTGGAAGCCTTTCCGCGAGAACACCTCGACGGCGGCATCGAGCATCTGCTGCTCACGAACCGCCCGAGGAAGTCGCTTCGTTCCGCCCGCCATCCACTCTCCTACCAATGGTGAATCTCATATATTACTCCAAGGTAAGTTCCGCGGGCCGTATTTGCTCAGCAGTCGCGGAAACAGTGGCTCAGCAGCGCGGAAGCGCGCCCTTGAAGGTGGCCATCCGCAACACCGACGCGTCGACCCGCGCCGAGGGCAAGCGGCCGGCCGCGACCGCCTGCTCGAGCTGATCGAGCACGCTGGATACCGCGCCGGTGCTGATCCACAGCGCGTTGTCGGCACCGGCGACCAGCGCGGCCTCCACCGCGTCGGCGATGGACAACCGGCTGGTGATCGCGGCCATACCGCTCAGGTCATCGGTGAAGATCGGGCCGTCGAACGGCGCGGCACCATAGCCGCTTCCCCCACGCAGCAACGCCATGACCTCCGGGCTGATGCTCGCGGGCACGTCGTTGGTGGTGAGCCCGGGGACGTCGAGGTGGCCGACCATCACGCCCGCGCCGGAGGAGATCAGGTTGCGGAACGGGACCAGGTCGACGGTCTGCAGGCGCTCCAGCGGCGGCGTGCGGACCGCACCGCGATGCGAATCGCCCGAGCCGGAGCCGTGGCCGGGGAAGTGCTTCAGCACGGTGCCGACACCGGCCTCGCGCATGGCCCGGATGTAGGCGTCGGCGTACTTGGTGACCACGGCCGGATCATCGGAGAAGGAACGGTCGCCGATGACGGAATCGTCGGGCTGGTCGCTCACATCGCTGTCCGGCGCGAAGTCCACCGTCACGCCGAGGTCCTTCAGCGCTCGCCCCCTGGTCAGCGTGGCGTCGTGGAACTGTTCGGCGGTCATGGTCTGCGCGGTCGCCCTGGCCGATGGCGCTTTACCGATCAGGCTGCCCACCCGGGAGACGCGGCCGCCTTCCTCATCGATGGTCACCATCAGCGGCACCTTGGCCGACTGCTTGACCTGGTCGAGCTGACCGCTGGTAAGCAGCGTGAGATCGGTCCAGCTGCCTACAAAGATTCCGCCGACCTGTTCGGTGCGCACCACATTCGCGGCATCGGCGTCGCCGGTGATGCCAACGGTCAACAGCTGCGCCAACTTCTGCCGCAGGGTGAACTGCGCGAGATAGCCTGCCGCGCAATCCGGTTTCGCGGATGGTGTTGCCTGCGTTGACGATCGAGCCGTCGATTCGGCACCCGCCGCCTGCGACGGCGTGGAATCGCCAGCACCGCCGCTCGAGCAGGCGGTCGCGACGGCGGCCAGCACGGCGAGCATGAGCAGGGGCGTCTTCCGCATGGAGGTCAACGGTACAGAGCGCTCGCGAGCCGCGGCTGCGCGAGGGCGCCCTGATCGCCCAGTGGGCCGGCCCGCGTGGTTACCCGGGCCGGGTGTCCTGACGCGAGATCGATTCCGCGCGGCAGCAGGTGGGCCGGGCCCGGCCAAGGTAGCCTTAATCAACAGCCGTGAGTCTCCCACCAGGAGGTCATCGTGCCTTGCGATCTGATGCTCATTGCCTACGACGGGTCCGAGAACGCCAAGCGGGCCATCGAATACGCCGGGCGGTTCCTCAGCGCGGACCGTGCCATCGTGCTCACCGCGTGGGAGCCGATGGTGCGCCAAGCCGCCCGCCTGTCCGGCCTGTCCGGGGTGATGCAGCCGGAGTGGGTGCCCGACGAGGAGATCGAGGACGTCGCCTACGTCGACGCCCGCACCGTCAACACCGAGGGCGTCCGGCTGGCCAAGCTCGCCGGGCTCAATGCCGAGGCGCGCACCGCCGAGTGCACCACGACCATCTGGAACGCCATCGTCGAATGCGCCGACGACCTGGACGTCGACATCATTGTCGCGGGCACCCGGGGCGCCACCGGCATCCGCGCCCTGATGCACAGCAGCGTCGCCGACGCGGTCCTCAAGCACTGCCACCGCCCGGTCCTCATGGTCCCGCCGGGCAAAGAACCAGTCGCCAAAACGGGCTAGCCGGCCCGCTCATCACGCAGCCGAGCGCTAGCGAAGTGGAGTCGTGAGGGCGCTCACGGGCAAGGCTCGAGGGGCCGGTGCGGGGTTAGGGTCGAGGGACTATGGATGGATTCCTGCTTGCCCAGCCGGACGGGGTGGTCCGGGCCTTCGGTAGCCGGGTCGCGTTCGACGAGGCTGATCGGGCGGTGGCCGCGCTGCGCGACGGCGCGGCGGTGATCGTCGGCGCGCTGCCCTTCGATCCGCGTAGACCTGCCGCGTTGAGCGTGCCCGAGCGGGTGCTGCACACCGCGGGGCCGTGGCGGCCCGCCGCGCTGCCCGAGCTGCCCGCGGTGCAGTTCGTCACCGAAATCCCCAGTGCCGCTGAACATATCGCGCGGGTGACGAAACTCGTTGAGCAGCTGAGGGATCCGGCGCAGCCGCTACGCAAGGTGGTGGCGGCACGCTCGGTGGTGGCGGAGGCCGCCGACGCATTGGAGCCCGAACTCGTCGCGGCCCATCTCTTGACGCGGCATCCGCACGCGAATGTGTTCGCGGTGGACCTGACCCCCGCCGGGCGTACCGGCGCGACACTGGTCGGCGCCACACCCGAGGTACTCATCGCCCGGCACGGCGACACGGTCACGCTCCGCCCGCTGGCGGGCACCGCACCGCGCCGCGCCGACCAGGACGACGACGCGGCCCAGGCCCGAGACCTGCTGGCCAGCACCAAGAATCGCGACGAGCACGCCTTCGTCATCGACTGGATTCGGGAAAAGCTCGCCCCGGTCTGCGCCGAGCTGGCCATCCCCGACGGCCCGGAACTGATCAACACGCACGAGGTGTGGCATCTCGCCACCCCGATCACCGGACGGCTGCGCGACCCCGCGACCACCGCCCTCGAGCTGGCGCTGCTGCTGCACCCCACGCCCGCCGTGTGCGGTACCCCGACCGATCTCGCGCTCGACACGATCGCCGATCTGGAGGAAGACCGCGGCTTTTACGGCGGAGCGGTCGGCTGGTGCGACGCGAGCGGCGACGGCGCGTGGGTGGTCGCTATCCGCTGCGCCGAGTTGTCGGCCGACGGACGCACCGTGCAGGCCTACGCGGGCGGCGGCATCGTCGCCGCCTCGGAACCCAAGGCCGAGCTCGACGAGACCACCACCAAGCTGCGCACCCTGCTCGGCGGCCTGCACTGCGCGATCCCGGCACACTGACCCGACCCGATGGGTGCCGCCCCGCGCGCGCTGATAGCGCCGTGAATCCACTGTGATCACCGCCCCAGCCGCGTTACCTGCCGAGAATCGGCGGGCTGAACGCACCGGAGACCGGACCGGGCTGCTAGGTTGACCGGGAATGTGCCTGCATCGATGTATTGGAGTGCCGCAATGAAGTTTGCTGTTCCTGGTGTTGCGAGTGCTGTCGGCGGCGCCGTACTCGGCGTGATCGCGGTGCTCCTCGTCACGGTGGCGGTACAGCAGAACTCGCGGCCGGACATCGACCGCAGCGGCGACAAGGACTCCTCGTTGCTGAGCAACGTCGAGTACGGCAGTCGCTGAGCTGACCCCCGCTTCACCTGCCGACTCGCTCGAACCGGCGGCGCGGCGGCACGATGCGGCCGCGCGCATCCGCGGCTCGCAAGCGCTCGGTACCGCGCCGCTGGGTAGCCGCTGGTTCGCCGCGACGGTGCTCGCGGCGTTCCTGCTGACCTTCCTGCAGACGCCAGGACGCACGGTCGCCGACACCAAATACGACCTCGCGCAGAATCCGCTGGGATTCCTCGAACGCGCCAGCCACCTGTGGAGCAGCCAGGCCCCGATGGGTCAGGTGCAGAACCAGGCCTACGGCTACTTCTTCCCGCACGGCACCTTCTTCTCACTCGGCCATGTACTCGGCCTGCCCGCCTGGGCCACCCAGCGAATCTGGTGGGCATTACTGCTGCTCGCCGGCTTCTGGGGCATCATCCGGCTCTGCGAGACCCTCGGCATCGGCAGCCGCGGCTCCCGCATCGTCGCGGCGGCCACGTTCGCGCTGTCCCCCCGCGTGCTGACCACGCTCGGCTCGATCTCCTCGGAGACGCTGCCGATGATGCTGGCGCCGTGGGTATTGCTGGCGCCGGCCGCGCTGGGCATCGGCTACCGAAAGCGGCGGCGGGCGAGCACCGCGCAACCACCAGAGCCACCCGGACGACGCGGCGGGGCGGCATCGGCGGCCGGAAGCGCGCTGGCACTCGCGCTGATGGGGTCGGTCAATGCCGTGGCGACGGTCGCGGCCTTCTTGCCCGCGCTGCTGTGGTGGGCCTCGTACCGGCCGAACCGGGAGTGGTGGCGGTTCACCAGAGCCTGGGTTCCGTTGCTCGTGCTCGCCACGTTCTGGTGGGCGGTGCCGCTGCTGCTGCTCGGCAAGGTGAGTCCGCCGTTCCTGGATTACATCGAATCCTCCGGGGTGACAACGCAATGGGCCTCGCTGGCCGAGGTGCTGCGCGGTACCGACAGCTGGACGCCGTTCGTCTCGCCGGAGCGCATCGCGGGCGCGGTGCTGGTCACCCAACCGGCGGCGGTACTCGCCACCGGGCTGCTCGCGGCCGCGGGCCTGGCGGGATTGGCCATGCGGTCCATGCCGTTTCGCGGGCGGCTGACATTGATCCTCTGCGTCGGGCTGGTCGGCATCTGCGCCGGATACGTCGGCGAGCTCGGCGGGCCGTTCGCGAATTCGGTCCGGGTGTTCCTGGATTCCGGCGGCGCGCCGCTGCGCAATGTGCACAAGCTGGAGCCGCTGATCCGCATCCCGTTGGTGCTCGGCCTCGCTCAGCTGCTGGCCAGGGTGCCGCTGCCCGCCTCGGTGCCGATGCCGCAGTGGCGCAGCGCGTTCGCGCATCCGGAGCGGGATCGTTCCGTCGCGGTGGCCGCGCTGATCTTGACCGCGCTGACCCTGTCCACCTCGCTCGCCTGGACCGGCAAGCTGGCCCCGCGCGGCGCCTACGACGCGGTGCCCGCATATTGGCAGCAGACCGCGGACTGGTTGCACCACAACGCTTCCGACACCCGCGCGCTGGTGGTGCCGGGCGCACCGTTCGGCAGTCAGGTGTGGGGACTGACCCGCGACGAGCCGCTGCAGGCATTGGCGAGCACGCCGTGGGCGATCCGCGACGCGGTGCCGCTGAACCCGCCGGGCACCATCCGCGCGATGGATTCGGTGCAGCGGCTGATCGCCGACGGCAGACCGTCGGCCGGACTCGCGGCGACACTGGCCGGGCAGGGCATCGGAATTCTGGTGCTGCGCAACGATCTCGATCCGGAGACGTCGCGATCGACCCGGCCGATGCTGGCGCACAGCGCGATCGAAGGTTCGCCCGGCCTGACGAAGGTGGCCGAGTTCGGCGATCCGATCGAAGCCAAGGTCATCGCCGAGGATCTGGTCGCCGACGGTGATCTGCGGCCCGCGTACCCGGCGGTCGAGATCTACCGGGTGCGGACACCGACGCCGGGAACGCCGACCGAGGTGCGCGGCGGAACCGGTGCGCCGCAATCGTTCCCCGGCGCGTACACGGTTCCGCTCGGCGCGGTACCCGTCGTGCAAGGCGGGCCCGAAGTGCTCGAGCGGCTGCACCGCGACCCGGGGACCACCGCCACCCCCTTCCTGCTCGCCGCCGACGCGACGCGCGCCGGGCTGCCGAGTGAACCGTTGACCGTCACCGACACCCCGATGGATCGGGAGTCGGACTTCGGTCGCGTCGACAACCACAATTCCGCCGTCCGCGCCCCCGACGACGCCCGCCGCACGCACAACCTGGTGCCCGACTACCCGGTGCCCGGCGCCGAACTGGTGCGCGGGGAATGGTCGGGTGCGACCATCACCGCGTCCAGCTCGGCCGCCGACGCCACCCAGCTCGGTGGCGCCGCACCGGGCAGCTCCACCGCTGCCGTCGTGGACGGCGATCCGGCAACGGCTTGGATCAGCAATGGCGCCGAACACGCACTCGGACAATGGCTTCGACTCGACCTGGCGCAGCCGATCCGCGTCGGGCAACTGACCTTCAGCACCAGCGCGGCGGCAATCGGCGATCCGGTGAAGTGGGTGGAGGTGCGCACCGCCAACGGCACCGTGACCACTCGCATCCCCGAACCCGGTAAGCCGGTGTCGGTTTCGCTGCCGGCGGGAAAGACACAGTGGGCCACCATCACCGCGGTCCGCACCGAGACCGGCAAGAGCGGCGGGCAGTTCGGCATCAGCGAGCTCACCCTGGACGACTACGCCGACCGCGAGCAGCCGGTCCGCGTCGACATCCGGCACCGGACCGTACTCCCACCGACGCAGGCGGGTGCGCGAGTCCGTTGGTGGGATCTCGGGCAGGAATTTCCCGGGCGCAGTGCGTGTTTCGATACGCCGAATCGCGTGCGCTGCAGCAAGGCCCTCGCCTTGGCGCCCGAGGAGCCCGGCACCTTCGAGCGCACGCTGCCGGTGCCCGAACCCATGTCCGTCACGCCCGAGCTGACCGTCCGGACCAGGCAGGGCCCCGCGTTGGAGGCGCTGCTCACCGACCACGACCACCCGGTGGCCAGAGGCAAGGCCGACGTCGGCGACCTGCGCGGCGCCGCGTTCGCCGCGACCGATGGCGATCCGCGCACCAGTTGGACCGCACCGGAAGACTCGGTGCGGACACTGACCGGCGCCAAGCCCACCCTCACCATCGAACTGCCCGAGCCCGCGCTGGTGACCGGGCTGGCCTTGACCCCGTCGCTCGGTGGCCTGCCCGCCGCACCCACCTCGGTGGCGGTCAACCTCGGCGACGGCCCGCAGGTGCGCGAGCTGGAAAAGCGCGATCCCGGCACGCCCGCTCGAATTTCCTTGCATCCCTATGTGACCGATCGCATCGAGCTGAGCATCCAGTCATGGCAGCCGGTGCTGGACATGACGGCGCTCGGCTTCGTCCAGTCGCAGCCGCCCGGCCTGGCCGAGGTGTCGGTACTCGGCCCGGACTACCCCGCGCCCGCTGCGCTGGACCGGGAGATCACCGTCCCATGCGAAATCGGCCCCACCATCAATATCGATGGACAGCTGCGGCGCACCACGGTGACCGCCACCGCGGACCAACTCCGTTCCGGCACCCCGGTTCCCGCCCGCCTTTGCGCGGACGACAGTGCGCCCCAGCCCGATTCCGGCGCGCTCGCGCTGCCGCAGGGCCGCGCCGATGTCACCGTCGGGCCGACCGACCTGTTCTTCGTCGACCGACTCCGCCTCGACCGCGCCGGGCTCGCCGCACCGGCCGAATCGGCTGCGGGGACCCGGCTGCTCGTGCTGCCGTTGAGCACGAACGTCGGCTGGCACGCAACGACTTCCGACGGACGCGCCTTGAAACCTGTGGTCATCGACGGCTGGCAGCAGGCCTGGCTGCTGCCAGCCGATGCCACCGGACCCGTCACCGTCTCGTTCCCCACCGACCGCTGGTACCGCCTCGGCATCTTCGGCGGGCTATTCCTACTCCTCCCACTGATCGCATTGGCCATTCCGCGGCGCGCACGTGCCCCCAAGAAGGTGGCATCCAAGGCGGATCCCCTGCCTGATCAGGCCGACTCCGAAGTGAATGCCATTGGCGGCGAATCGGATTCCACACCGCGTACCTGGGGCCCCCGCTGGCTCGGCGCGATCGGCCTGGCGGCCGCGGCGACCTTGATCGCCGGTCCGGTCGGAACCATCATCGCCGCAGGCACACTCGCCGCCGCCCACTTCTATCCACAGTTCGCGCCGAGAGCGCTGGTCATCGTGGCGGGTGTCGGCACGGCACTGTCGGCGGCCGCGCTATCGACCGGCCCGTGGCGCGCCTCGGGTGGCTACCTGGGCGGTTCGCTGTGGGCACAACTGCCCGCCGTGCTCGCGGTGGTCGCGGTGGGCGTCGCCGCGCTGCCGCCCGGTCGACCATTCGGGCTGCGGCGCAACGGACCTCGTTGATAATGTGACGCCGCGTGAGCGAGCGTCAGCGAGAGAACCGAAACGACTGCGTGCGGGTACGCACGATGGGACCGAGCGCTAGCGAGGTGGAGGCGTGAGTACCTGTGCGGAATGCGGTTTCATCTACGACCTGACCCGCGCGGCCGATGTCGCGCCGTTGGCCAGAGAGCACGCGGTGGAATACGCGGACCTGCTCCTCACCGACTCACCGAAACTGCGGCAGCGACCGAAGCCCGATACCTGGTCGCCACTCGAATACGCGTGCCACATGCGGGATGTGCTGCTCATGCAACGCGAGCGCGTACTCGCGGCCCGGCGCAGCACGACGCCCGACACCACGCCGATGGGACGCGACGAGCGGGTCGAGCACGACGGCTACGCGGACCAGAAGCCGTCGGATGTCGGCCGCCAGCTCAGGGACGCGGCGCAACTGTTCGCCAATGTGCTCGAGCGGCTGCCGGCCGCCGACTGGGAACGGACGCTGATCTTCAGTTACCCAGAGCCGCAAGAACGTTCGCTACGCTGGCTCGCGGTGCACACGCTGCACGAACTCCGTCACCACCTGCTCGACATGCACCGGCAGCTGGACAACTGAGGCGATCACGGTGCCGCGAGCCGGTCTTCCTCTTCGACCTCTTCGGTCGGCTTCGCCCGATCCCGGCCGCGCGCCCACTGCCGCATCGGCTCCTCGATCAACGCGTAGCTGGCCGCCGCGACCGGCAGGGTCAGCACGATCGTGAGCACGACGACGTATCCGAAGTCCCCGCTGAACGGCACGATCCCGAATACCGGGAACACCACCCACAGCACCGCCAGATGCCAGAGGAAGATTCCGTAGGACCAACGCCCGATGGTCGCGGCGACCCGCGATGTCAGCCATCGATGCGGTCGGCCGGGATCGCCGAGCACCAGCGGGGCCAGCAGCGCGAAGCCGATGATCGCGCCCAGCCCCATCTTCGACGCGTACTGCCACGGCTCGGCGTGCGTCAGCCCGCCGGGACCGCCGATATCGGTGGCCGAGACCAGGAAGGCGGCCAGCGCGATGGTCCACATCAACCACTGATTCCCCGCCAGCCGACGCCACGGCGATAGCCGTTGGCTACCAAAAGATAGTTCGGCGAGCACCATTCCCATCGCGAACCACGGCAGATATCCGGGCAACCAATTGTCGGAATGGATCGCGTCGGGCGTCGGCACCGGAATGAAGTTCCAACTCAGGCACACCGCCGCCAGGCCGAGCAGCACCGGAACCCGCCACCGAACCGCGCTGCCGCGCAACCACACCGCCGCGAACGCCAGCACCGGCAAAACCAGATAGAAGGCCACCTCGACCGAAAGACTCCACATCTGAGTGAGCCCATCGGTCAGCGTCAACGGCACGAACACCTGCAGCAGCGCCAGATTCGACACCCAGACACGCAACCCCGCGGTCCCGGCCGCGCTCGGCAGCAGCACCAGCACCACACAGACCACAGCCCAATACGCGGGCAGGATGCGCGCCGCGCGATGCCGCAGGTAGTAACCGAGCGACGGCGCACGGCCGAGCCCGCGCGCCGCGGCGGCATGCGGACGCCAGAGCAGAAAGCCGGAGAGCGAAAAGAACACCGCGACCGCCATATCGAACCGCCCCCACACCCGCCCGATCACCGGCATCCCGGCGGCCCCGGTCTGGAACGCGACGTGCGTCAGCAAGACACCGAGCGCGGCCATGCCACGCATGCCTTCGAGCGCGGGGAGAAAGGCGCGGGTCGACACCGAGTCGGTCGCCGGGGCGTCGGCAACAAGGGCGGTCGGCGATCCTTCAGTCATCGGGCTCCAGTCTGCCTTGCCAATTATTAGGTGATAACTCGACGTTTCACATTCCGCGCTAAACTCGGGCGATTTCTCGGCCGTTTCCGGCCTCGGCACCGCATGGTACGACACCGGACTGTTAGTGTCGGGGCTCACGAGTGCCGCGGTCGGCCCGCCGTACTCGCCGGAACGACCCCTGTTCTACGACGAGGAGAGTTTGCATGGCACTGAGTGCCGGAACCAGAAGGACGGTGGCCTGCCTGCTCGTGGGTCTCGGCGCGTTGCTGATTGTCGCCGCGCTGCTGATCCCGACCTACACCGTCGGCAAACTGGCGAAGACTCCTCTCGATCTCGAGATCACCACCATCGCGACCAATGTGCCCGGCGAGGACAGCCTGGTGCTCGACTCCAAGTCGCTCACCGCGCCGGAGGGTGCCGCGAAGATCGACTCGAACGTGCCGCTGGTCTCGCAGCGCTTCCTCACCGTCGAAGAGCCCTCGGATGCCGACGAGATGACGGTGCAGGCGGGTCAGACGTTGCGCCGCATCGACAAGCAGGGCGACACCGGCCTGCTCACCGCGACCATCGACCGGGTCACCATCGACCGCAAGTCCGGTGAGCCCGTCGCGAAGGATCCGAACGGCTCCATCGCGGTCACCGTGGACAAGAACATGAAGTCGGTCGCGGATCCGGTGCAGCACACCGGCCTGCAGTACCGCTTCCCGATCGGTACCGAGAAGAAGTCCTACCCGTACTTCGATCTCAACGCGCGCAAGACCTCCGACGTCAACTTCGTCGAGGAGTCCGAGATCAACAACATGAAGGTCTATCACTTCCAGCAGACCATTCCGGCGACCAACCTGTACGACGTGGTGAAGGCGCCGACCAACAAGCTCACCTTCCCCGCCGCGAAGTGGGGCGTGCCCGGCGACGGCGACGTCACCATGGCGCGCTGGTACACCAACACCCGTGACCTGTGGGTCGAGCCGAAGACCGGCACCGTGATCAAGGGTGGCGAGCAGATCCACCTGTACTACGGGCGGGATGCCAAGCCCGAGGTCACCGCGCTGAAGTCGCACATCGTGTTCGACGAGAACACCATCGAGTCGCAGATCTCGGTCGCCAAGGAGAACATCGACAAGCTGTCGCTGTACGGGCGGATCATGCCGATCGTGCTCGGCGTGCTCGGTGTCATCGCGCTGATCGTCGGTGCCGTCCTCGGGATTCGCGGCGGCGGTTCGACGGCTGCCGCGGCGGGCGGCGGCGGGCCGCTCAGCCAGGGTCGTGGCGCGCGCCGGGCGGACAATGAGCCGCCGACCGAGCAGATCAAGATCACGAAGCAGCCTTGAGTTAGTTGAGAAGTTCGGCCCCCGGTCACACCGACCGGGGGCCTTTTCCGCCTCTCCGCGTATTCAAGCCAGACTAAGTGCCGCACAATAGCGTTGGCGGCCGGCGGACTGAGGAATTGGCCGGGTCAGCTGGTGCCCGATGAGTTACCCATGTACTAACGAAATCAGTTGATGCGTTGGGTCCTCAACGTGTACACAGCGATACATCGCTGCTTAGGCGAATTACGTGGCGGCACATGCTCCTTCAGTGATTTCGTTGGCGTCGGGCAAATCTGTGCGCACCGGCGGTCGGAGGTAGACGAGTCGGCCGGTTCAGTTGGCACCCGACGGCCACAGCGATGCGTCGCGCGCACGAATTATGTGACAGCGCATGGCTTCTCCAGTGAATTGGTTCGCGCCGGGCAAAGCTATGTGTGGGGCTTCGCGGCGGCGCCGTGACAGGTTACGGCAATCGCTCGGGTTCGAGGGCTCGCACGCTACTATCACGATCGGCGGTGCGCAGGACGATGATCGCGACCACGATGGTGGTGACCGAGGCGACCGAGGCGACCGTGGTGATGAGGGTCGGGATCGAGCGGGCGAACGAAACCATCAGTGTCACTTCGACGGCCAGGCCGAGCCAGGTCAGTGCGGCCAGGGCGGTGCGGTCCACCGCGATCGCGGAGAGCATCGCGCCCTGCAGGACCGCGAGGATGGCGCCGTGCAAGGCGAACAGCCACAGCAAGCCCTGGATCGGGGCGTAATCCCGGCCTGCCAGTAGCGGAGCCAGCGGCGCGGCGAGAGCGGCGCAGCCAACAGCGACGACACCGATGCCCGACAACACCGCGAGTGCCGATCTGATCGCGCGCGCCGAATGCGTGGGCTGGGCCATCCGTGGATACAGCACGACACCGACGGCCTGCGGCAACCAGAACGCGATCTTCGCGGCGATGGTGCCGAGCGCGTAGCGGCTGGCGTCCGCGTCGTCGAGGACCATCCGGACCACGATCAAGTCCGTGGACGACAGCGCCATCAGCGCCGCCTGTACCTGCGCGGCCCGCAGCACTGGAAGTACCCCGATGGCGTGAGCTATCTCGTCGGTGCCGGTACGAGTTCGCGCGGACGGCGTCCCGGCGACGAATCGCGCGAACACCGCGGCAACCGCGATGCCCAACGCGGCCGCGCAGAGGGCAAGCGCGGCGCCACCACCCACGGCGAGCACCACAAGCGCGGGCGCGACCCGGAGCATTCCGGCGGCACCGAGCACCACGCCTAACGCCCGAAACCTCCTGCCGCCCTGCAGAACTCCCTGCTCCCCCGACAGCAGCACCAACGCGGGCGCCGCACCGAGGGCCGCCGCACACGCCGCGACGCCGACATTCAACGCACTGGTCACCACCGGCACCAAGACCGCGACAACCACCGCGACGATCACCGCGCACCGCCACTGCAATCCGCGCAGCGCCGCGACGCCTGCCCCCCGGACCAGCTCCCTGGCCACCACGTTCTGCAACGCCAACGCGGGCACCGCACACAGCAGCTGCACCGCGAGCAAACTCGCGAACTCGCTGTACCCGGAAACCCCAAGCCACCGCCCGGCCAGCAACTGCAGCAGATACCCCGCCACATTGGCGGTCATCGCCCCCGCCGTAACCAACGTCAGATCCGCCACCACAGGAAACCGACGGACAGCAGACACGTCCGCCATCGTCCCACCTGCGAGTCAGCGGCGGCGTCCCGCCCTGCCGCACCTGCCCCGGGCCCGGCTCAGATCGGCCGATCAACCGCCTGTCGCCGGTCGAGCCGCCAGCGCAGGTGCACGGCGAGTGGGACGTCGGGGTGTTTCACGAATGCCTTGGGGCGGCGACCGCGCAGGCGCACGTCGGCGGCGTCCGAGACCTCGACATCGAGCAGCCCGGCGGCGCCTTGCAGATCCTGGTGAGCCCGGTGCCGGTTGGCGCGGTGCGCCCGCGCTCGTGAGCGCGGCAGGTTCTTGCGCGACGCCTTGTCGTTCTCGCCGTAGCTGTTGCGGCGGTCCTTGGCGTAGCTCAGCTGCTTCTTCTCCTGCGGGGATCTCCGAACCGCCGAATCAGGATATGGCTGCCGGACGTGCGTGCCGAATTCTTTTCCGACCGCCGCGGCGCCGTGTGCGGGTCGGTGCGGTGCGACGTCGGACCGTAGGGTGCACAAGCGTGACGGAGAGCGGGCGGACGCGACGCGACCGGTGGGTGCAGCTGGCCCCTGCCGGGTACAGCGCGGTGCTTGCGCTGCTCATCATGGGTCCGCTGCTCGGTTCCGGGTATCTGCTGCTGCGGGATGCGGTGAGTACGCCGCGGTCTTACCTGACCGATTCGGCGCTCGGGCTCGGCGATGCCGCGCCGCGGGCCGTGCCGCAGGATGCGTTGCTCGCGGTACTGTCACCGGTCATCGATGGCGGTCTGATCGTCAAAGCGATTCTGCTCGTCGCGCTCTGGGCAGCAGGCTACGGAGCCGCGGTGCTGGCGCGCGAACTGTTGGGCGCGTCGATCGGTGCACAACTGGTGGCCGCCACGGTGGCGCTGTGGAATCCGTATGTGACCGAACGCCTTGCGCAAGGTCACTGGAGTTTGCTCGCCGGGTATGCCGCGCTCCCGTGGGTTGCCCTGGCCGCGTATCGGATTCGGACCGACGGTACCGCGGGCGCTTGGGCAGGTGTGGCGGGATGCCTTGCCGCGGCAGGGCTTACGCCGACCGGTGCCCTGCTCGCCGGTATCACCGCGTTGTCGCTGGCTGGGCGACGGCGGCTGGCCGGCGTGCTGGCATTGCTGATCGCCACGTCCGTGCCGTGGTTGGCCGCCACCACGTTGTCCGGGGCAGCCAGCGAACCGTCGGATCCGGCGGGTATCGCCGCGTTCGCCGCCCGCGCCGAACCCGGTCTCGGCACGCTGGGCAGTCTGGCCGGGCTCGGCGGCATCTGGAACAGCGACGCGGTACCCGGTTCGCGCACCACACTTCTCGCGTTGTTCGCAACTGTGCTGCTGCTCGTCATCGTCGCGACCGGCGTGCGTTCGGTGATCTCCGACGGCACCGATCGATACGTGCGCCGCGCACTCGTCGTGCTCGCGGCGTTGGCCATTCTGCTGCCCGCACTCGGCGCGACTCCGTGGGGCATGCACGTGCTGGAGTGGCTCGTCGCCCACGTGCCCGGCGCGGGCTTGCTGCGCGATACCCAGAAATATGTGGCGCTGGCGATGCCGGCCTACGCGTTGTGCGCCGCCGCGGGGTGCGGGGCGCTCGCCAGACGATTCTCGGCCGGCCAGGTGGCCGCGCCAACCGACAACCCACCTGTCTCGAAGTTATCCCCAACTGTGACGGGTACGGTCGCGACGATTCTCATCAGCCTGCTGGCGCTGCCGTTGCTCGATCTCGCGTGGGGTGTCGGCGGCGCGATGCGACCTGTGCACTACCCGGCGGGGTGGCAGCAGGTCGCCGGACAGATGGCGGGCCCTGGCGATGTCGCGGTAGTGCCGGGCGGGATGTTCCGGAAGTTCCGATACAGCGGAAAGGCACCGGTGCTGGACCCTGCTCCCCGCCTGCTACCCCAGGACGTCCTGCAAACCGGCGAACTTCCGGTGCGCGGGCGTACGGTATCCGGTGAAGGAAACCGCGCACGCGAGGTGGAAACCCTGCTGCTGCACGGTGGTTCAGCTCAGCAGCTGGCCGACCTCGGCGTCGGCTGGGTCCTTCTCGAACGCGGAACGCCGGGCCCGCTCGGCGAATCGAAAACAGCACTCGCACAACTCGAGCCGATGTTCAGCGACGCCGACCTCACGCTGTACCGAGTCCCCGGAACGATCCAGCAGCACGAGGCGTCGTCGACGGATCGCACCTTTGCCATTGCGGCACACGCACTCTGGGTAGCCCTCCTCATCGGCGGCCCACTCATCGCAACGGTCACCCGCCGCAAGCGCTGCCCCGCGGCGATTCGCGCCGACCCGACAGACGCAACGGGGCACGGCTGAGACGCGACCTCGGCGGCGGTATGCGCAGGCTCAGTGGGTGGAGCGGGGAGCGATCAGTCCGGAAGAGTGCGCTCCGCGAGCGATGGCGGACAACACGTCGTACACCCCATTTCCCGTTTGCTCCCAAGAGAATTCACGCGCCCGTGAGCGCGCCTTCTCCCCCATGACGGTGCGCGCGGCCCGGTCGTCGAGCAATTCGCCTACCGCATCGGACAATTGGGCGACGTCATCGACCAGCAGACCGGTCACGCCGTCGACAATGGAGTCGGTGAGGCCACGCGAACTGCGGTAGCCGATCGTCGGCACCCCGTGCTGCGCGGCCTCGATCACCGCGAGACCCCAGCCTTCCTTGCGCGAAGGCAACACGTGTACCCAAGCGCGGGAAAGCAATTCGTGCTTACGGCGTTCATCGACGTGACCATGGAAGGTGACCGCGCCTGCGATGTCGAGGCGCTGCGCGCCGGCCTTCAGGTTGTCGCCCCACCAGCCGTCGCCGATCACGTCGAGGTGCAGGCCGGGAATGCGGGTTCGTAGTCGCGCGACCACGGCGAGCGCGTCCTCGATCTGCTTGTGCGGCACCAGGCGGGACAGCACCACGATGCGGGGGTTCGCGGTGCGGGTTTCGGTGGCGCCGGTGGGCGCGTCCGCGGGAACCGGTTCGGCACCGTTGCGCACCACCGCGATCCGGGACTGTGCGACGCCGAGGGTGGCCAGTTCTTCGGCCGAGGGCAGCGAGACGGTCAGGTACTGGTTGCGCCGATGCACCCGCGGCGACAGCCGCGACTCGATCCACCAGCCGATCCGGCCGACCAGGCGTCCGGCGACCGGCCACTGTTCCCGGTGCCCGTGGTGCACCAGCACGACGGCGGGCGCCTTGGTGGCGGCGGTGGCGAAGAATGGGATGCCGTTCTGCGTGTCGATCACCGCATCGGGCCGCAGGCCGCGCAACGGTCCGAGGCCGAGCCTGCCGAGTGCCATCGCGGCCAGTGCCCGCGGGTACACGGAGAAACGGCCGCCTGCCCGGCTGATGTCGATGCCGTCGATGCGCTCACGTTTCGGCGCCCCGGGATAGCGGGCCGTGCGCAGGGTGACCTTGACCCCGCGTGCGGCGAGCTGCGCGCCGACCTGCTCGAGGTACCGCTCGCTGCCGCCGCCCTGCGGGTGCCCGGTGTCTCGCCAGCACAGCAGGAGGACTTCGCGCACGGTCGAGCTTCTCTCGGTCTGGTGGTCCCGGTCGGGAACGTCGGATATCGCGGTACACCCTAATGGGAAGTGATCGGCGAGCCTACGACCGGGCGTGAATGGTTGGGGTGAGGCTGGTCAACCGAGCCACCGGCCGGTGAGCACTACTGC
>NZ_JBITFL010000021.1:0-120613 GCF_044456045.1 Nocardia sp. NPDC051052 | reverse complement strand
CGGCACTTCGGACAAGCCACAACCCGGACTCACCACTAACCAGACTAACCCCGACCTGCAAACCACGCCTTGACACGAGAGGGGAGCCATTACCGCGCGTTCTCAGGACCGTGGTCGACGTGCTGGCCAATAAGTGGGTGCTCTACGTCCTCGGCCTACTACGCCGCTACGACCGGCCGCTGCGCTTCACCGAGCTGCGTCGCCATATCGAGGGCGTGACACAGAAATCTGACCCAGGCGCTGCGCAACCTCGAACGCGACGGTCTGATCAGCCGCACCGTTTACCCGACCATCCCGCCGCGTGTCGAATATGCCCTCACCGACCTCGGCGTCGAGGCCGGCGCCCTCACCACCGCGATCGCCGACTGGTCCCTGACCAACGCGACCCGCGTCCTGCAATCACGCGCGGCCTACGACGACAGACTCGCCGACCAGTCGTGACCTACCGCAGGACGCAAGTGGCACAGAAACCGCCCCTTGGTACAAGCAGGCTAACCCACAAGACCCCTGCGGAGTCTTGACCTGAAGGGAGCCATTATCGGACGTTCGCACGGCCAGATCCTGCGGGCGTCAAGCCAGTCGTCGACCGAGGGCCCGCCATCGGCTCGGCGCAAGGCAGTGTGGCGGAACGACTTCAGCGAATTCGGAACCAACGGGGCGGGATCCTACGGAGCATGTCCGGGAGCTGGACGTGCTGCTCAATGAGGTCGGCCGGTGGACCGTTGCCGGGTGACCTCGGCGACGCTCGCCCAGTCGAGGTCCGCGCCGATCTGCTCGACCGCGGTGGCGAACACGTCGTGCAGGGCCGGTCCGGTCGGTAGGTCGACGCCGAGTTCAGCGGCGGTGCCCAGCGCGAGGTTCAGGTCCTTCAATCCCAGGGTGGTGGTGAACCCTGGCGGGGTGTAGGTGCCGGTCGCGATGGCGTTGCCGTAGCCGCTGTACACCGCGCCCGGGAAGATGGAATCGTTGATCATCTCGACGAACTGCCCGGCGTTCAGCCCGGCGTGCTCGAGCAGGGTGATCGATTCGGACAGTGCCTGCAACGCGTGGAGGATCAGGTAGTTGACCGCGATTTTCCCCGTCGGTGCGGCGTCCACAGCGTCGCCGAAATCCCACACCCGTCGCCCGAGCGCGGCGAGCATCGGTGCCGCTGCGGCTCGGACCTCCGCGTCGCCGGAAACCAGCAGGGTCAGCTTCCCGGCCACCACCGCCTCGGGTCGGCCGACCACCGGGGCACTGAGGTAACCCCCGCCGTTCGCGGCGAACTCGCGAGCCGCGGCCGGACTGATCGTCGCGTGGTTGACGTGCACGAAACCCTCAGGCGCGGAGCGGATCCGGTCCGCGGTGAAGACCTGCCGCACCGCCGCTTCGTTGCTCAGCATCGAGAAGACCGTCCCGGTGGCGATCGCGTCTTCGGGGCGGTCGGCGAGCGTCGCGCCTCGCGCCAGCAGGTCGTCTGCCTTGGCGGCAGTCCGGCTCCACACGGTGACGTCGTAACCGGCATCGAGCAGTCGGCCCGCGATGGCACCGCCCATCTTCCCGAGTCCGATGAAGCCCACCTGGCGAGTTGTCATGATTGTTTCTCCGTTCTCCGCAGGAACTGCGGTTATGAGTTGCTGCCGAGCGCGCGCGACATTTCCGCACCGATCTTGCGCAGCAGTTCCCGGTTCGGGTGGAGCGTGGCGTCGAGGTCGCGCAGTTGCCAGTTTTCGTCCACGTCCTGCTCGGTGATGACGGCTTCGACGCGGGTGTCGAGCAGTCGCATGTGCAGTCCGCGTAGGACGCCGATGAGCTGTTCGGCGCCCCTGTTGCCGCCGTGGGTGCCGTAGGTCAGCACACTCGCGGGCCGGTCGCGCCATTCCCAGTAGAGGTAGTCCAGTGCGTTCTTCAGGACCCCCGGATAGCCCCAGTTGTATTGCGGGAAGACGAAAAGGAAACCGTGGTAGCTCTGCACGAGCCGGCTCCAGGCCCGGGTGTGTTCATGCTCGTACTGCTGCAGCGCGGCCCGGCGGGGTTCGTCCAGGAACGGCAACCCGACCTCGGCAAGATCGAGCAGGTCATAGTCGAGATCGCCCTCCTCTCGCAGAGCGTCGCGTGCCCAGGCGGCTATACCGGCGCAGATACGGGTGGGGCGGGTGCTGCCGATGAGGACCGCGACGCGTTTCTTGTCCGTCATAGGACCACTGCTTCCCAATTGTTCGTCCCACATACTATTCGTGTCACGAATCAAAATAGTTGGTATCGCGAACCGAATCAAGCTAACCTGGCCCACTGTGACCACTGACGCACCCGACCCGCCGGACCTGGTCGACGGGCTGATCCAGCTGTCGTTCATCCTGCAGGCGGTCCTGGGCCGCCTCGCCGGCCAACAAGGACTATCGGTCACCCAGTTGCGAATGCTCGCGGTGCTCGACGACCGCGAGATCGGAATGCAGCAGCTGGCCGGCATCCTGGAACTGGAGAAATCCAGCGTCACCGGCCTGGTCGATCGAGCCGAGCGGCGCGGCCTGGTACGACGGATCGCCGTTCCCGGAAACCGGCGCGCTGTCCATGTCACCGTCACCGCCGCCGGCCGAGCCGTCGTGCATCTGGTGCGCGAGGCGGTCCGAGCCGAGATCGGCGATCTGACAAGCACTTTGAGCGAGAGGCAGCAGGGTTCCTTCCGTCGATCGATCGAAACCCTGATCCTGCACTACGTCACCCAGCACGCCATTACGGTGTGAGTGTCCTCGGCGGGCCGGCTCGGCGGGCATACGGAACTCGGCATTTCAGGGCGTTGGGAAGCGCTGTCGGCCAACCGGTTTGGTCGATTGACCAACGCGCGCCATGCGGAGATACAGGACGTTTCTCGGAGGCCCCGCGGCCAGGCCACGAATCAACTGATTCGGGTGATCCGCAGCACCGGGATCCGTCGCCGTGTCTTGGTCTCGAACTCGGCGAAACCCGGTTGGACGGTTATGGCTTTCGCGAGCAGCCGGGTACGTTCTGCACCCTCGGTGGGCGTCGCTTCGGCCCGGTAGCTGTCGGCGCCGACCTCGACGGTGAGTTCCGGGTTGGCGACGAGGTTGTGATACCAGGCCGGATTCCGGTCGGAACCGGCGGCGGAGGCGACGACGAAGATGTCGCCACCGTCGGTGAAGTACACGACGGGGCTGATGCGCGTCAGGCCGGTCCGGGCGCCGACGGTGGTCAGCAATGCTAGATCGAACGTGGCGAATCGGCCGCCGACCCGGCCGCTGTTGGCACGGAACTCGGCGATGACTTCAGGGTTGTACTCGAACATTCCGTTCCGATCGTCTATTCGGATGTTGTTGCGGACAACGAGGATGCCAGCTCGGACACAAGCGATGATAACAAGACGGATCAGTCTCTTTTGTGAGACAGATCCGCCGAACGACTGCGCGACACCGACGCCACAGTCGGGCCATCGCCCGTGAAGTGAGCTACTCCAATGCTTTCGCCCTCGGCGTGGCCTTCACTCGGGCATCACATAATCGGCAGTAGCGGACGTTCGCGAGATCAACTGTGGGCCACCGACTTGTCCTCGATCGAACGCCCGCACGGCGGCATCACCGGATGTTCGAACCCATCAGTTCTCGTGGTTTGCGGCACGATCGGTGCATGGAGTTCATGCTAGCGGTGTCCGCCCCGCCCGACAGTCACCGATTCGCCATCATGATCGAGCCGGAGGCAATGCATTACGAGTTCCCGAAGGAAGGCAAGGTCGTGCTGACCTTCCGCGGACCCGATTCGATGCTGGCCGAACTGTCTCACTATCCGGATGCAGTGATCATCTGGCGGCCAGCAGATACCGAAGTCTGGGCCACGACCTCGGACGGGCGTTGTGAGCAGATCGCTGGCTTCGGCGATAATCCGGCACCTGGTCTCGATACTCGAGGGAAACCGCTGGAGCAACCCGCGAAGCAGCTGCTCGAGCGACTGTTCTACAACGAATCCGGACCGAATGGGCCTTCCCGCTGAGCAACTCGTTTCACGCTCCAGCGGGAGAGCGCCACGAACACACGCCCGTCATAGTCGAAGCCATCCGGTAAGCGCGCTGTCCTCCGCAGGAGTGTGCGTTGGAAGACCCTGTCAGCCAACCAATCCGGGCGATTGGCAACGCGCGCCCAGCGGCATTACCGCTCACTCTCGCCGACTGAAGTCAGCACGTTGAGTGGACGCCATCCTCGACGATCGCAGGTGCCCAAGCACTTCCCGACCGGCAACTGACGACCGGACCGATAGATTCCAGATCCCGACACAGCATCATGGGCGAGCGCCGATCCATCAGCTGAACCTAAACGAACCCAACTGGCCTAGGCAGGCAGCTGAGGCCTCGGACCGGAGGCTCAGTACGATCGGCGTGGGGTGCATTGGGATCCGCGACCTTCGCGTCGTGCCGTCTATCTCCCGATGTCGATGATGATCGCGAAATCCGCTGCTGCGGAATTGGTCTACATGTCGGTCGAGTCATGGGAGTACGGCTGCTGTGGAGAAGTCCCGGCCGAAGGCGGCTTGCTTCGCGCGGGTGTCACCGCGTTGCCGGACGAGGCGGGTGGGCAGCTTCCCGCGCCGCCCATACTGGACTGGGATCGTGACTTGGAGTTGGTGCGATTCACCAACTTCTCCGCTCGATGGGACCCGAAGTACGGGGACCCTCGTCGGCTGCCGATCCGGCTAGGCGTGTCGTGGCACAATCAGGGCTCTGTGGTTCCGGCGATCGTGGCAGATGTCGTCACCGTGTACCAGGAGTCGGTGTTATATCAGCTTTCCGGCCGGGTCCTGATCCCGATGCGCGACACCATGGAATACACGAGAATGGCTGCCGTCGAACGGTTCCCAGACTCCACCACACTCGCACAGGTACAGACAGTCGGCGCCCCGGTGCGAAACGTATGCGGTGCTCTGATGGGGGTCCGGTTACGCTCACGCCAGGAACCATCAGCCGAGGTCCTCATCGAGTACCGCGACCGGCTCGAGCGGGGCTCCCGATCAGTTGATCTCATCGGGCCGGCGGCCATGTTCGGGCCTGTAGTGCCCGGACGGGGCGATCGACTGTCGGTCGATCTATCGGATTCGCGGCTCAGAATGCTGGACAAACGGACCGACCTGTCCGGAGTAGTGCACGGGCAGGCTGGTCAGGTCAGCATCGTCAACAACCCCGGGCAAGAATGGTTCGACCTCGGCGACATCGCCCCAGGCGAACCAACGGACACGATCAACGCACCGCTGTATGTGAGACTGACGATCGACCCCAGCCGTCGGCCTGAACTCCCAGGCAATTGAGGACGTTCGTTCGAATACTTCGGCTTGCTTGCCAGTCCGGTAATCGGCTAGCCACTATCGGATGTTCGCGAGATCGGCTGGCGGCCAACGGCTACGGCGCGGCCGAGTGTCTCGAACGCGGCAGGAGCGGACGTCCGTTGGGTTCGGACATAGGGTGAGACTCATGGAGCCAGACAGCAAACTGGAGGACTTACGGTCAGTGCTCTCGTGCGTTTTCGAGAAGCTCGGTGCCGAGAGCCTTACCGAGCCCGACCAGGTCGAGTTGGTGGCGCGCGCCGAGGTGGTTCAGGACCAGATCGAAGCGATCCAGGACGTCGTCGGCGATGAGGAGCGCATCCGCATGCGGACTACGCCTGTGCCGGAGCCATCGGGTGATCGGTTGTTCTGAGCCGCCGCTGAGCCGCTCGGGTCGGGGCATTATCGGATGTGGCAGCCCCCTGCTCGAACGAGAACCTGTAGCTGGATGAGCGTCGGCCGCTGTGGCACATCGCTGCGGAATTCGGTTGCGGAGCTGCGGCTCCCAGGTGTGAGGTAGGCACCGTGACTGAGCTGCTGATGCCGGTATTGGAGGGCGAAGGGATTCGGTTGCGGCCTTTCGCGACGGCAGACGTGCCCCTGATCGTCGATGCGGGGCAGGATCCGTTGATCCCGTTGATCACCACGGTGGTCGCCCACGGCGACCAGGCTGATGCACAAGCATTCATCCGGCGCCAGCACCAACGGGCAGCGACCGGAGATGGGTGGTCATTCGCCATCTCGAATCTCGACACCAATTCCGCGCTAGGGCAGATCGGGCTCTGGCGACGAGACATCGACCATGGCAGAGCGTCGGTTGGGTACTGGATCGGCCGAGGCTATCGGCGCTGTGGTTACGGCGGGCGGGCTCTGCGCCTGCTCAGTTCCTGGGGCGCGACGCTGGAGGAAGTGTCGCGGCTCGAATTGAATGTTGAGCCTTGGAACGAGGGATCCTGGCGTGCCGCGGAATCGGCCGGGTACCACCGTGAGGGCATGCTTCGCAGGTGGAAGAAGATCGAGGGCGAGCCCCGCGACATGTATATGTATTCGCGCCTTGCCTGACCGGGTCACCACGACGATTCGGGGCGCGGGCTCAATCAGCGGCCGAGCCGTCCGAGCACCAGCCACGCCGGGCAGCCGTCGAGAGCCACCAACCCCGCAGCGCGTCAGTCAGTACTCAGCCAAGATCGCGCGTCATGCGACAGTGAGGATGGTTCCGGTCGCCGTTGGTTCTGCCGACAGCCAAATGCCTGGAAATCGGTGCGGGGCTGGTGATCTGATCGGTGCATGGTGCAGAGCGCATACGACCAGATCGCTGAGTGGTATGAGAACACCTTTCTAGCCGGTCAGCGAGCGCAAGGCAACGGGGATCCGCTGGGTATCCGGCGCGCGCTTGCTGAGCTGCTGGGGAAAGGCGCCGGGCCGTGCCTGGACATCGGCTGCGGCACAGGAATTTTCGCCGGTCAGATAGCTGAGCTCGGGTGGGTACCGATCGGTGTGGATCTGTCCGGTCGAATGCTGAGATTCGCGGTCGGCAGGCTGTCTGTCGTTCGAGCGGATGCTGCCAGGCTTCCGATCCGGGATTCGAGCGTGTCGGCGGCGGTGGCCATCATGGTCCACACCGACATGCCGGACTATGCCGCAGTGCTGTCCGAGGTCGCCCGCATCCTGCGTCCGGGAGGCAGCTTCGTCCATATCGGTGTGCATCCGTGCTTCTGCGGCGGATTCGCCGACCGCAACGATCCTGAAGCCGTTGTCATCCGGCCCGGCTACGCCGAACCGCACTGGACCAGGGCGTCATGGACAGATCTAGGACTCCGCGACAAGGTGGGTGCCTCGCATACGCCGCTACCGCATCTGCTGCGAGCATTCGTCCAAAGCGGACTGATTCTCCGGGACTTCAGCGAAGGCGGCGGCCCAACACCGACTGTGCTGGCAGTGAATGCACACAAGGCGTCCTGAACTTTCAGGACACACGCTCATCGGCATGTCCGGACGTTGGGAAGCCCTACCAGTCCAACCGATCTGACCGAGTGACCAACGCCCGCGCAGCGGCATTAAGCCCCCTGCTCGAGCCGCATGCAGTGGTCGGGCAGTTCGAGACCGCTCCGTGGCGGCCGCTCAAACCAACCAGCTACTGCGTGCCCTGAGCGCCGGACGAACACGATGCCGGTCGCCGCCATACGACGACCGGCACCACCCCGTCAGACGAAAATCAGCCTCCAGCAACACTTCCGACAGCATCCAGCTAAGAGCAACCTGCACCGTGATTCCGAAAATAGTTGTCGCACAACATCATAGAGAGGAGTCGTCGCCACCCACTCAATCCCCGTGCTACGCCTCCATTTATGCAGAGATGCTTGTCCTCCTGGGCGCCGCCGATCGGTTACTCCGAGAGGAGGCGAATGCCCAGGGCAGTGGTGACGTACAGGACGTTGCGCCCCGATCGTTCCCGAGCGACGAGTCCACTGTCGCGCAATACGCGGAGATGTTGCGACACCGCACTGGGTGTCACACCGAACATGCGAGCCAAGTCCGCGGTCGTCGCCGGGGATCGCAAGGATTCGAGCAGGTTGCTCCGCGCTCGACCGAGTAAACGGACCGTACTGCCCGGGGGCGTTTGCTTTCCGGCAGTCCACAGCGCCCCGATGCCCCGTGCCGGATACCGCACCGTGGTCTGGGTAGAGGTGCGGTTCTTGATCAGGACGTCGGGAGGGCCGAGAACGACCGGGATGAGAACGAGCCCACCCGGACCAAGAGTCACTGGACGTTCGGCCTGAAATCGCGTCCGCTGCAGAATCAGTCGCCCGTCGCGCCAATACAGATCCGAGTGCAGATCGGCGAACAACCGCTCGACACCACCGCTGACCAGATGTTTGGCGCGATAGCTGACGTCTGCGTCGAGCACGGCCCGGATACGTGACCAGTGCGGCGCGATGAGCCGATCATGTGCCACCCGCAATTCCGCGGCGATCGCACGCAATCCCTCGATCGGCCGCACGGCGAGCGGGGCAACGCTGTCCGGGGGTGTTTGCCCGAACACGCGGCGAAGGCTAGCCCGCACCTGACCGGCGCTGGTGCGTCGCAGGGCTGCCAGATCATCAGCGATCGACGACTGGGTGCCCACCGGTGCCGGGACCAAAAACTCAGGCCAGGTCGCTCGCCCGCTCGCGATCAGCGGCCAGGTAAATGGAAGATCGAGCGGGTCCGTGGCAAGCTCGTCAGCCGCCCATCGCAACCATGGCAGGTTGCTGGCCTGCCGCTGGCGGCCCGCCAGCTGTTGCAGACCGGAAATCGTCTCCGACAGAGGCGAAATCGCGAAGCGCGTCGCCGCCAACTCGGCAACGCCCAGCTCAATCCGCACCGTCATTACTCGAGTGTGTAGCACTGAGCTAAACAGTGTCGCGATGACGCGTGAACCCAGACGATCTCGACGTGACCCGGACAAACGCGGAACCACGCCTATCTCGCGCCTACTGGCGATCCTGGTGGGCGACAGGTATCAGCAACATCGGTGATGGCGCCTTCACGGCCGCGGTTCCGCTACTGGCAGTGACGATCACGCACGACCCTCGACTCGTGTCGGTCGTGGCTGCCGCGACGTATCTGCCCTGGTTGTTGCTGTCCCTGCAAGCGGGCGCTCTGATAGACCGGCGCGATCCAGTTGGCCTGATGTGGCGCTCGCAGGCGATCCAGGCAGCCATCGTCGGCGTCGTCGCGCTCCTCGTCGTATTCGGTCACGTCGACATCTTTGTGCTGGCCTGTGCGGGTTTCGGGTTAGGGGCATGCGAGGTCGTTTTCAGCATCGCGTCGCAGGCGATCCTGCCCGAGATTGTCGCGAAGTCGTTGCTACACAGGGCGAATGGCAATCAGCAGACGGCGGTAGCGGTCGGCAAGCAGTTCCTTGGACCGCCACTGGGTAGCCTCTTGTTCGCCGTTGCCGCGGCGCTGCCATTCGGGATGAACGCTGCCACCTTCGTTGTGTCCGCCGTGCTGCTATCGACACTGCCCAGGCGACGACGACCAGTGGTCGAGCATCGATCGATCGCGGCTGGCTTGCGCTGGTTGGCCCGTCACCGGCTGTTACGCACCCTCGCACTCCTGCTCGGCGCCAACACGTTCTGCGGCCAAGTCGGCAACGTCGCGCTCATCCTGCTCGCGACTCAGACGTTGCGGGTAGACACCGCCGGCTACGGTCTGCTGCTCGCAAGCGCCGCGATCGGCAGCGTGCTCGGCGGCCTGATCAACGCACGCATCGTCGAAAAAATCGGCGCACTCCCCGCGCTGCTCTGCGCACTCGCCACGAACGTCGTTGTCTTCGTTGGCATCGGGTTGAGCCCGAACGGGTTCGTGCTGGGTACCATGCTGGCCGTCAACGGCTTCGTCGTCACGCTCTGGAACATCGTGGCCGTCAGCCTCCGGCAAGAAATCGTGCCGACCGAACTGTTCGGCCGAGTGAGCAGCGTCTACAAGATGGTCGGGTGGGGATTGATTCCGCTCGGCGCGCTGACCGGCGGACTAGTGGCACACCTGCTCGGACTGCGCGCACCTTATCTCGTCGCAGGCGGACTCCGGGGGATCGCTTTACTGCTCGCGATACCCGCACTACTCCACGCGATGCGTGACCAGCCTCGACACACATCAGATAGGAATTCGGACTCGCCTGAGCCGAAATAAGCTGCCCGTGAATATATCTGAGGAGCGGCCCGCCGTTGTCGTGGCTGCCGTCGACGATGAACTTGTCCCCTATCGCGAGCACCACGCACACCGCTGATCGCCTTTCGACGATCAGCGGTGTCGGCCGTAGTCAGATGGTCAGGCGGGCGGTGTCGGTCCCGCTGACGCTGAGAGTCAGTGGCGCCGGGCGTAATTCGACGGTGTGGGGTGCCGGGTCGACCAGGTCGAGGAGCCGGGGCAGGTAGTCGGTCAGCACGCCGCTGTTGTGTGCCGCCAAATCGGTTTCGGAGGCGTACTTTTCGATCACGGTGAGGCGGAGCGGGTCGGAGTCGGGCTCGACGTAGACGGCGTAGCGGTGTAGGCCCGGTTCGCTGCTCAGCACCGGGGGAATCAGCTCCGACAGCAGCGCGAGAAGTTCCCCGCCCCGCCCCGGCTTGGCCTGCAGACTGGCGATGACGACGATTTCGGACAAGGTGATCTCCTATGTTGTTGTGGCGGTGGATGTTCAGCTACCGAGCACGGGCAGGCGCAGCGCGGACGGTGTCGCAAGGCCGTGGTGCAGGGTGTGCTGTGCGGGGACGGCCTCGTCAAGGGTGCCGAACTCGGGAATGGTGCGGGTGTGCAGGTTGCGGCTGAAGCGCGGGAAGCTGAATCCTGCTATCTGTACGCGGATTTGGTGGCCGATGCCGAAGCGGTGCGCGACGTCGTTGAGGGTGACGGTCACCCGGGCGGGTTGTTCGGTGTCGAGCCAGTCGGTGTCGCCGCCGTCGCGGTAGCGGGCCCGCTGGGCTCCCTCGGCGACGTTGCGGGCGAAGCCGTCGGGCTCGACGTCGACCAGGGTGACGCACACATCCGCGTCCGGGGCGCTGCTGGTGAGGAAGACAACCAGTTCGGGTTGCCCGGCGATGGTCAGCTCGTCGGTCAGGGGATCGCTGGTGTAGACGAGCACATCGTCGCGCCCGTCGACCGCGCGTTGGTCCTGGATGCCCTGCGGCACCGCCGCGAGATCGCCATCGAACATGATCGCTCCGCCGTGCGTGGGGAACGGGTCGTGCGGGTCGGCGGTGAAGACGTCGGAGGTCGCGGCGGCCGTTTCGTGTTGTGCGCCTGAATGTTTCAGCCGCCCGTCGCCGGTGGCGGTACGCGCGTCGCCACCGGAGGCGAGGGCCCATTCTTCGACGGCCGTCGCCGGGGGCCAGGCGGGCGCGTACTCCCAGGTGTTCGAGCCACCCACGAAGTAGGCAACCCGGCCGGGTCCGGACAGGTACCGGGCGGCAGTGGGGTAGGCCGAGCCGTCGCCGCCGCGCAGGTGGCGGTCGAAGAACGCGGCGAGCACCGGATTCCAGGTGGGCACGCCGCCCGCGGCGTTGGGCAGTACGCGGGCACCGACCTCGCCGGCGGGGCCGTAGGTGCCGAAGTGGGTCCACGGTCCGGCGATGAGGGCGGCGTTCTCGTTGTCGGCGAGCTCGGTGGCCAGCCGGAACTGGGTGGGGCTTGTGAAGTCTTGGTAGCCGGTGATCTGCAGGAACGGGATGGTGACGCGTTCGGGTTCGGTGAGCAGCGTGGGCCGGTCCCAGAACGGATCGTGCGGTGAACGCAGCCAGTCGCGCCAGAAGGGCGCGACGCGGCCGTCGTCGAGCGGGCTGATATCGGTCAGCGGCAATCGGCCCACGGTGGCGCGGCGGTCGGCGAAGGCCTCGGTGAGCCACTGGACGACCTGTTCCCGCTCAGCCACGTCCAGTGCGGTGTGGTCGAGGCCCTCGAGGCACAGGCCGAGGCCGTAGGTGGTGAGGAAGCCCAGTTCGAAAACGCCGCCCGGCCGGGCGGTGTGGCGCATGTCGGCGGTGGCGACCAGGGCGACCGCGGCTTTGAGGCGCGGGTTGCGGGCGGCGACGGCCTGCAGGACGGCCATGCCGAGGTAGGACGAGCCGTAGATCCCGACGTTGCCATCGCTCCAGGATTGCGTTGCGGCCCAGTCGATCGCGTCGGAGGAGTCGTCGTATTCCTGTGTGATGAAGTCGAATTCGCCGCCGGACTCGAACCGGCCGCGGGTGTCTTGGACGAGCACCACGAAGCCCTGGCGGGCCAGCCACAGCGGGTCGGCCACGATCCCGGAAACCCGGTAGGGATCCCTGCGGTTGTAGGGGGTGCGGTGCAGCAAGACCGGCCAACGGCCGTCCTCGGCCGGGCGGTAGAGGTCGCCGGTGAGGGTGACGCCATCGCGGGTCGTCATCTCGATTCCTGCGTCGATGCGGGGTGGGTACATGGGTGATCTCCTCGAAGGTCGCTCTCGATCCGGATCGGCTCAGACGAGCCAGGGCCAGGCGTCCGCGGGTGTGCGTCGCCACGGCCTCAGCAAGTGGAGAGGACCGGTCGACCAGGATGTGCAGCTTTCCGCGCGTGATGAGATCGACGCTGTGCCCAGCGAAACGCAGTGCTTTCACGCTCCGACCATAATGCTATCCGTTAGTGTTTTGCAACGGATAGTGTTAAGTTTCTGATGCTACTTTGTATCTGATAGCATTATCGGATGACTGTGCCGACCGGACGTCGTGAGCGCAAGAAGGCCGCGACCCGCCAGAAGATCGCCGATACCGCACTGGCGTTGTTCCTGGAACGCGGATACGACGCGGTGGGCATCCGCGACGTTGCCGCCGAGGCCGACGTGGCCGTCACCACCCTCTTCTCCCATTTCGCGTCGAAAGAGGCCCTCGTCTTCGAGCAGGACGAGGACTTCGAACAAGCTCTCGTCCGAACGGTCACCGACCGGTCACCGGATCAGCCGCTACTGTCCGCGCTGCGCCGCGAGATCCACGCCATCGTGCGGCACTGCGCGTCGCCCGATGCCGCACCGATCTGGCAGATGATCGACCGCACACCCGCTCTGCGGGAATACGAGACGTCTATGCGACTGCGCTACGCGGAGTCGCTGGCCGCGGCGATCGCCGCAGGTCCGGATCCGGCACCCACCATGACGGCCTGCCGGGCGATCGCGAGATTCGTGATCGACGCACATCCGCTGGCCCGTGAAGCGCCAGACCCGGAGGCCGCGGTAAACGAGATCTTCTCGATGATCGAGGCGGCCTGGGAAGTCGCCCTCTCCGCGTGACCGCTCCCCCGGGTTGCCGGGGGCCGAAAACGCCTACGAGCCAGGCGTTTACGATGTCGACCGACACTCAGGCGATGTCCACGAGGACCTTGCCGACCACCCCTCGTTCGACGGCGTCGTGTGCGTTCCCGGTGTCGGTGAGGTCGTAGTGGTGCAGGGGCAGTCCGGCCGGTTCCCCCAACCGCAAGGCACCCTCGGTGAGGGCCTTGGTGATGTCGTCGACGGCCGCCCGTAGCAGCGTCTCGTCCAGGGTGTAGAGCAGGGCGAAGTCGAAGCGCAGATTCTTGGCGAGGGCCGCGCGCACCGGCAGCACCAGATCGGCGCCGCCGTCGTCGGCGTAGACCGCGATCGTGCCGTGGACCCTGGCCACCGCCAGGTTGAGGGCGATATTGGCAGCCGGTGCGACCTCGGCGATCAGATCGACCCCGGTAGGCGCGAGGGCCGATATCTCGGCCGCCGCGTCGCCCGCACGGTAGTTCACCACGTGGTGCGCGCCGGCGGCTCGGGCCAGCGTTGCCTTCTGTGCGGAACTGACGGTCGTGATAACGGTCGCCCCAGCCCAGCGAGCCAGCTGGATCGCCGCGTTGCCCACCGCGCCCGCGCCACCGGCGACGAGCACAATGTGCCCCGCCAGCGCACCGGCCGCGAGCCGGGACACGACACCGGAGGTCAGCAACCGATGCGCGGTGACGAACGGCACCCCCAACCCGGCCCCCAGCTCGAAGGAGGCGTTATCCGGCAGCGGCACAACATGATTCGCCGGTTGCGCCGTCAGTTCCGCGGTGGTGCCGTACGCCCGGCCGTGCCGAGCCATCAGCAGCCACACCCGATCGCCGACCCCGACGTGATCGACACCGGGACCGACCGCCTCGACGATGCCCGCGCCGTCGTGGCCCGGTGCGACCTCGCCGTAGGGATCGCTCATACCCACTCCCGCACGGCGTTTCCAGTCCGTCGGATTCACCCCCGAGCAGACGACACGAACGACCACTTCCCCCGGGCCTGCGGTGGGATCGGGGCGTTCGACGAGCCGCAGGACAGTGGAGGGACCGGTCTCGGAATGAACGACTGCTCTCATCCATCCACCCTAAGACTGACCGTTAGTAAACCGCAACGGATAGCTATTTGTACTCGGTATCATCAGCGGGCCGCTCGCAACCCGCCACACACCGGCTCCGAATACGCAACCGCGGGCTGAGGCCTCGTCAGTCCGCGATGGGGTTGAGCGCGGCCTGTCGTGCGAGATTGTCGATGAGCAGCCCGAGGGCGAAGTCGAACCGTTGGTGTCCGGTGCCCGAGGTCAATTCGGTCACGTACTTCCTGGTGTTCGGGAAGGTGGCCTCGGGCAGAGCGCTGAAGCGGGCCACCAGTTCCTCCGAACTCAACACCCACGTCGCGTCCTGGGATTTCTGCCGCTGCAGGACCAGGGAGTTTTCCAGCGCATAGCCCGCGACATAGAGGGACAGCACATCCATCCCCCAGGCCGCGATCTGTGGCTCGATGCCCGCCGCGAGCAGGATCGAGAAGATCCCCTCGGCCACTCGTAGGGCTTCGAGGTTGGTGGGCACCATCGCGAGCGCGGCCCGGGAGATGCCCGGGTATTTCAGGTACTGGTCGCGCAGCTGGGCGTACACGTCGCGGAGCTGCTCGCGCCACCGGGCCGGATCCGGCGTCGGCAGCACAATCTCGGAACACAGCCTGCCGACCAGCAGGTCGTCGATGTCGGCCTTGTTGACGATGTGGGCGTACAGCGAGGACGGCCCGGTTTCGAGCACGTTCGTGACGCTGCGGATCGTCAACGCGTCATACCCCTGCTCGGCCACCACCTGCAACGCGGCATCGGTGATCCGCTCGACCGTGATGGGCGCTTTCCGTGCCGACTGCCGCACAGCCCCGGCGTCAGGCTGGGCATGCCGGGCCGCCCGCCGCCGCTTGGGATCGCTTGCCATGCTTCGGACTATAGCTCGAAACGATCTAAGTTCGTAATGTAGAACTTAGATCGCTGGAACAGTTGATCGACGACTCCCGTACAGCCGTCGCAACCCTCAGCAGAATGCGCCCCGCGATCGACTCGCGGCTCTCCTCCGGAGAGATACGCGCCTCCACCATGCAGGAGCCAGCGGCCCACTCGCGTCGACTGGCTCGCGAAGACGCGGGAACCCTACTCCTGCAAAGTATCCGACGTGGCCCGGTGCAGATCGGTGCCATCGACTCGACACTCTGACGCTGTGCTGGCCGGCATCCGTTCGAAGTAGTCGCCGACGGCGAACCGCTTGCTGAGGTTGACCGACACTTCGTCGCGATCCTGATATTCCGATGCCTTGATGACCCGAAATTCGAAACTGACCCTAGTCCGGCCGGATGTATTCTTCACATTGCCATGCAAGAGGTCGGTTGCCTTGAAAATAAGAGCCGAGCCGACCGAGACGACGGCCGGTTTGAAGTCGCGGGCTCCGTGCGCTGACTCCAGCCATACACAATTTCGTTCGTTCACAGTGGTCAACGGTATCCAGATATTGGTCTCGCTGGCATGATGTCCGACGTCGCTGTCACGATGCCACTCGGCCACAGCGACATCGCCGGGCAACTGAAAACGAAAATTCGGCCGCGATTGATAAACGAGGCCCTCGCCGAACAATGGTCGAACCCAGTCGGCAACGAATCGGGTATAGACGTCGTAAAATTCCTGGCCGATCTTGTACAGCAGCCGGTGCAGGTCTGTTGCCTGCTCGTTTTCGGACGTCAGTCGCGGCGCATTGTGGTACTCGTGCAGATCTTCCAGTGCCTCGACACCTAGATGTGTGCGCATGAGCTGGTCGAACGGATACTTCCGCATATCGTATGGCAGGTCTTGCCAGGCGCGCTCCGACAACACCCCATGCCCTTCCATTGCCCGAATGCCACCGACACTGGACCCACGTCGGTCGACTACGGGCCGGAGGCAGTCTAACGGACGCTATAGGGCATCCCTGCCGAATCAAACGGGCGCGTCGCCGCGCCTGATCACAGCCGACGACCGATCCCTGCGCGGCCCCTTTGGAACCGCAGCGCCTGCGTCGCGGCACACACGAGGGTACTGACCTAACTATGTCGTCCCACCCGCCGCGACCGTAGCCACGCGGAGTAGTACGGGATACCGAACGGTCGGAACCAAATTTTCTGTACAAAGAACTGCCAGGCGGCGACGGTGACGCCGACCATGCCGATCCCGGTTACCGACAGCACCCACTCCCGGTCATGACTGCGAGCCAAGGCGATCATTCCCATGAGCGCCAGCACCAACGCGGCGAGGAAACCGAAGCCAACCAGGACATCCACTAGGCGGCGACGAAACTTCGCGTTGCGGTGGTGTTTACGGACCTCCTCCATCAACTCATCCGAGAGTGCCGTTTCCGCGATACGGGACGCCAACTTGATCTGGGATGCCGAGATCCACATGGTGGAAGCCAGTATGAGTCCCTTGCCGCGCACCTTCGCCAAGAGCACTGGGCCCCTGTCGCTGTCGGGGCCGTCGTTGTACAGCAACGGTATCCAGTCCGAGCCCCACCAGGTAAACCAGCCGAACCATATCGAAGTCGATATACCGTTGCGCGGGTCGTACCGTATTCCACCCCGCGCCCGCCCATCACTGTTCTTCGGTATGAATTCGTCTGGGACATAACCGAAGATCTCGTGTGGTCGCGGCTTGCACAGGTTCAGCTCGGGGTCCAGCGGATCGGACAGTCCGCGCAGAATCGGATGGTTTTTCCGTGCGCGATCCCGCCGCGCCCTGGTGCCGTGAGCGGTTGCCCGACTGGGCCAGTCGGTGACGACCCGAAGCTCACCCGCCCCGAGCACGGCATCGTAGGACTCTTGCACGGGACGCGACTGGGCCGTCTGCGACTCGATGAAAACGATCGCCTGCCCTTTCATCAGTTCACCCACATGGGCCCTCGCCTGCGTTCGCAAGTACGTCAATGTCGCATCGGACCTGTACAGCGGATCGCCATTGGCCGAGTCCCAGCTGATGACGAACAGCTTCGTCGCAGAGTACAGCTCGGTGGACGTCGGAAAGGTCGTGACAGTGTAGATCTCCGGATCAGGGATCGAATCTTGTGAATCCTCGGCCGACAGCCGAATATCTTTCCAGAAACAATATCGGGATGGCGGCGGATTCCGCATATAGGGAGTAGGTAGCTGAAAATTCAGAATACCTCGCGCACCTGCGGCGGTTTCGCCGGGATCGGCGATGACCACAATCCTCTTGTGTGGCAAATCGGACATACCGTAACCAACCTCCGAAGGGGCGAAGTCCAGCGATAGACTCCGCGGCCATTCAACGAGTCTAAGGCCTGATTGCCCGGCACCGCTGTCGTTCTCGCAGCCGACGCTCGCGACAAGCGACTCAACAGTATTCCAGAAGTGGCGCCAGCAGCCGTTCGCGCAAACCCGCTCCAGGTGCCACAGAATTCAGCGTCAGCGGCAAACTCCGTAGGTGCGGGTTCATAGGCTTGCGGCAAACTTGATATCTAGGGGCGGGCCAGCGCTTCAGCTGAGATAGGGGGCGGTTGGCAACCGGTTGGACAGGTTTCGGACAGTCCGGTCTGTGAAGATGTCTCTCAGTTCAACTGTGACTCCAATGGACTCCGCTATCCGGCCGACGAGGCGCATGACCAGCAGTGAATGGCCGCCCAGGTCGAAGAAGGAATCGTCGATTCCGACCTGGTTCACGTCGAGTACCTCGGCGAATACGGCGCAGAGTTGTTCTTCCCGGGGTGTTCTCGGCGCTCGATACGTGCCAGAGGTAAAGACCGGGGCGGGTAGGGCTTTGCGGTCGATTTTTCCGGTGGTGCCCAACGGGAACGCGTCGAGCACGGTCAGCGCGGCTGGCACCATGTACTCGGGGAGCAGATTCGATACGTATTCCCGTACCGCCGAAACCTGCACTCCCGCATCGTGATCGACCGGTATCAGATAGGCCGCCAGTTGATTGCCGACGTGGCTGTCTCTGGCCGCCACCACTGCCCGCGCCACCGAGGGATGACTGGACAGCGCCGACTCGACCTCGCCGGGTTCGATCCGGAATCCGCGTAGCTTCACCTGGTCGTCGGCGCGTCCCGCGTACACCAGTTGTCCGTCGGGATTCCAGCGTGCCAGATCTCCGGTGCGGTACAACCGTCCACCCGGCCGCACCGCGAACGGGTCGGCGACGAACCGCGTCGCGGTGAGTCCGCCGCGACGCAGATACCCGCGGGCCAATCCGGCACCGGCTACATACAACTCACCCACTACGCCGCGCGGCACCAGGCGCAGCGCGGGGTCCAGCACGTACACCCGCGTGTTGTCCACCGGTCTGCCGATCGGCACCGATGCCGCATCGGGCGCACTGTCGGCCGCTGCCCACGTACTGTCGGCACTGACCTCGGACGATCCGTAGAAGTTCAGTAACCGACTGTCCGGCAACACCTTCGAGAACTCTTCAGCGACCGACATCGGCAATGGTTCGCCACTGCTCACCCACAGCGTGCAGCCGGCCGCACGGCTGATGCGACCGTCGGCCACCATGACGGCCAACAGGCTCGGCACCAACACAATTCGCGTTACCTCGTACCGCTCCATGAGGGTGAGCAGCTCGGCGACATCACGCGCCTGATCCCCGTCGGCGACCACAACGGTGCCGCCGTGCGCCAACGGCCCGACGATTTCGAACAGGGAGTCCAAGAAGCTCAAAGACGTTTTTGCGCAGACGACTTCACCCGGCTGCCACGGCAACATCCGCTGGCACCAGGCCAATCGGTTCGCCACACCGGCATGGGTGCCGACGACACCCTTCGGCTCGCCTGTGGAACCGGACGTGTAGACGACATAGGCCGCGTTGTCCGGATCGACAGATGGCAGGGGCGCCCCATCGGCATGATGGTCGCGCGCCACCGCCATGGACGCTGTGTCGAGCACCGTGACGGGCCGTGCATCCGTCATCATGTATCGGATCCGCGATGCGGGGTATTCCAGATCCACTGGCAAGTAGGCGGCCCCGGCTTTGAGCACGCCGAGCACCGCGATCACCATCTCGGCGGACCGCGGCAACTGCACTGCCACTACGTCTTCGACGGCGACGCCTTGCGCGGCCAGCCAGCGCGCCAGCTGGCCGACCCGGGCATTCAGCTGGGCGTAGGTCAGCTCGACGGCACCACAGATCAGTGCCGTCGCGTTCGGGGTCGCGGCTACCTGCGCGGCGAACATGTCCGGCAGCATCGCCGTCGGCGCTGACGCCGCGGTGTCGTTCCAGGTATGCAACTGCCTGCTCTCGCCGGGCAGCAATACCTCGAGGTCCGACACCGCCATCGCCGGGGCTGCGACGACCGTTTCGAGTACGCGCAGGAATCGGTCGGTAAACAACTCGACCGTCCGCTGATCGAACAGATCGGTCGAATACTCGACCGTACCCGCGTAGCCCGCGCCGGCCTTCTCCGCCAGCGCGAAGAACAGGTCGAATTTGGCGGTTCCGGTGTGTGCCGACACCGGCGAGACATCGACACCGTCGATTTCGAACGTGTGAGACATGTTGTTCTGCAGCGAGAACACGACCTGGCACAGCGGGTGGTACGCCGTCGAACGCACCGGATTCAGCAGCTCTATCAGCCGCTCGAACGGCAGATCCTGATTCTCGTACGCCCGCAACGCCTTTCCCCGCACCTGATCGAGAACATCCTGGAACCGGACTCCCCTGGAGAACTCCACCCGCAGTACCCATGTATTGACGAAGAATCCGACCAGGTCGGCCAACGCCGCATCGGTCCGGCCGGCGATCGGGGTGCCGATCGGAATGTCCTCCCCCGCACCGATTTTGTGCAGCAGAACAGCGAAGGCCGATTGCAACACCATCGACGCGGTCGCTCCGCTCCCCCGCGCCAGCCGTTCCACCGCCGACCGCAACTCGGCACCGACGGCGAACTCGAGCATGCCGCCTCGCGAGCTCGCCACCCTCGGCCGCGGACGATCGAACGGCAACGTCAACTGCTCGGGCAGACCCGCCAACTCCTTGCACCAGTACTCGAACTGCAGCGAAGACACACTCCCCGGATCCGCCGGGTCCCCCAGCAAGTCCCGCTGCCACAACGCATAGTCCGCGTACTGCACCGGCAACTCCGGCCATTCGGCCACTCGCCCTGCGCATCTGGCCGCATAGGCAGCCGAGAGGTCCCGCATCAACGGGCCCAATGAACCGCCATCCGACGCAATATGGTGGACCACCAGAACCAGCACATATTCATCGATGTCGGTGCGGAACACACTGGCCCGCAACGGAATCTCCGTCGACAGATCGAACTGTCGACACGCGGCATCTTGGATCGCCGCTTCCACATCCGCGACATCCGACACGATCGCCGGCACATGAACGTCCGTGAGTGCGCGCTGCACTGGCACACCATCGACCTCGGCGAACACCGTCCGCAGGCTCTCATGCCTGCCCACCACGTCTCCCACCGCCGACACCAACGCCTCGACATCGACCCGCCCGGCCAATCGCACCGCCAACGGCACGTTGTAGGTCGCCGACGCGCCCTCGAACCGATGCAGGAACCACATCCGCTGCTGCGCAAACGACAACGGGACACGCTCCGCACGCGATCGCCCGATCAACGCTGGCCGCAACGGGGCGCTCGCGTCTAAACAAGCTGCCAGCAACGTAGGTGTCGGCGCGTCGAACACCGTCAGCATCGGCACCTCGATCCCCATGACCACCCGAATCCGGCTGACCAGACGAGTAACTATCAGCGAATGCCCACCCAGCTCGAAGAAGTCGTCGTCGGCACCGACCCGCCGCGCACCGAGGACCTCCGCGAAGAGTTCGGCAAGGATCTGCTCGTGTGGTGTCGCGGGCGCCCGATACGGCGCACGATGTGTTGTGCCGGTTGTTAATTGCTCGCTCTCGAGGGTGCCCGGACTGCCGACCCGCTTGAGCGACGCCAGCTCAGCGACCCTCGTCGCCGGATCAGCCACGACCGCTTCCAGCAAGCGCACGAACAGGTCGACGAACATGCGGACGGTGCGTTGGTCGAACAGATCGGTCGAGTACTCGACAACACCTGCGTAGCCACCGGCGTTCAATTCTTCGAACGCGAACAGTAAGTCGAACCTCGAGGTCCCCGTGTCCACCGGCAACGCGTCGACCTCGACACCCGGGAGATCGAACTCGTGAAACATGTTGTGCTGCACGGTGAACATCACCTGGAACAGTGGATGATAGGCCGTCGACCGCACCGGATTCAGCAGCTCGATCAACCGCTCGAACGGCAGATCCTGATTCTCATAGGCCCGCAACGCTTTACCCCGCACCTGATCGAGAACATCCGCGAACCGAACATCCCCTGACACGTCGACTCGCAGCACCCACGTGTTGACGAACAACCCCACCAGGTCGGCCAGCGCCGCATCGGTCCGACCGGCGATCGGCGTCCCTATCGGAATATCCACTCCCGCACCGAGCTTGTGCAGCAGAACCGCATAGACAGCCTGCAGCACCATCGACGCGGTCGTGCCCCGACTCTGCGCCAATACCGCTACCGCCGAACGTAATCCGGCATCGATCGTGAACTCGACGACGCCACCCCGTAAACTCATCGTCTTCGGCCGCGGCCGATCGAACGGCAGCATCAATCGCTCCGGCAGACCCGCCAACTCCGCGCGCCAGTACTCGTACTGCGCCGCCGACACACTCTCCGGATCCGCCGCATCCCCGAGTAGTTCCCGCTGCCACAACGCATAGTCGAAGTACCGCACCGCCGACACCGGCCATTCGGGCGCCTGCCCCGCGCACCTGGCCGCATACGCAACCGAGAGATCTCGGATCAGCGGCCCCAGAGACCCACCATCCGAGGCAATATGGTGCACGACAAGCACTAACACGTGCATATCGGCGCTTTGCCGAAAGACACTGGCTCGCAACGGAATATCGGCCGATAGATCGAATCGATAACCCGCCGCACCCCGCACCGCACCAACCACCTCCGATTCACCGACATCGGACACCTCGACCGCCAGCTCCGCGACATCGAGCACGCGCGGCTCCGGCACACCATCGACCTCGGCGAAAACCGTCCGCAGCGTCTCATGCCTGCCCACCACATCCTCGATCGCCGACACCAGCGCCTCGACATCCATCCGCCCGGTCAACCGCACCGCCAACGGCACGTTGTACGTCGCCGAGGCCCCATGCAGCCGATCCAGGAACCACATCCGCTGCTGCGCAAACGACATCGGAACAGGCTCGGGACAGACGTGTCCGATCAGTGCCGGACGGATAGGCAGACTCGCATCGAGCCGAGTCGCCAACAGCGCGGGAGTCGGCGCATCGAACACCGTCAGAATCGGCACCTCGATCCCCATGACCACCCGAATCCGGCTGACCAGCCGAGTAACCGCCAAAGAGTGCCCACCCAGGCTGAAGAAATCATCATCGGCACCCACCCGGTCCACGCCGAGGATCTCGGCGAACAACTTGGTAAGCGCCAACTCCGGCAACGACTCCGGCGCCCGATACCCAGCACTGGCCACGAACCGTGGCGCGGGCAGCGCCCGCATATCCACTTTGCCGTTGGCAGTCAACGGGAGCTCGCCGAGCACCATCATCGTCGCGGGCACCATGTACGACGGCAGCGCATTACTGAGGGCGGCGCGTACGGCATCGGTGTCGATGGCACAACCCGCGGCCGCGACCAGATAGGCGACGAGTTGATCGCCGAGATGCTCATCGGTGCGGACCACCACGATCGCCTGTCCAACCGAATCCAGCGCGGTCAGCGCTGCCGCCACTTCGCCGGGCTCGATCCGCATCCCGCGTAGCTTCACCTGAAAGTCGTTGCGGCCCAGGTATTCCAGTTCACCGGCTGACGTCCACTTGGCCCGGTCACCGGTGCGATACATCCGTTCACCCGGCACGAACGGATCCGCCACGAATCGACCCGCCGTCAGCTCCGGCCGCCTCACATAACCGCGCCCCACCTGAGCGCCCGCCAGATACAGCTCACCGGCCACCCCCACCGGCACCAACCCCAGACCCGCGTCCAACACATAGGCCCGCGTGTTGGACACCGGACGACCGATCGGCACCGCCAGCACATCCAGCGCGGTCACCTCGTGAGCGGTGACATCTACCGCCGCCTCGGTCGGACCGTACAGGTTGTGCAACCGCGCACCGGTCAGCTCCCGCGCTAGCTGCGCAGTGCCACCTGGCAACGCCTCACCCGAGGCGAAAATGTCACGCAGACTCCGGCATTCAGCGGCCCTGGGCTCGGCGAGGAATACCGCGAGCATCGACGGCACGAAATGCACAGTGCTGACCCGCTGTTCAGTAATGACCCGCACCAGATACCCCGGATCCCGATGCCCGCCGGGCTTGGCGACCACTAGTCGCGCGCCGATCTGCAACGGCCAGAACAGCTCCCACACCGACACATCGAACGTCACCGGCGTCTTCTGCAACACCACATCGTCCTGGCGCAGCCCGTACTCCGCCTGCATCCAGACCAGACGGTTGACTATCGCACCCTGCGACACCGCGACCCCCTTCGGCCGTCCGGTCGAGCCGGAGGTGAAGATCACGTACGCGGTATGGCCCGCCCGCAGTCGCCGCTCGGCGGCGGTGAGCGGCGCCTTGCCGAAGCCGGACAGGTCGAGTTCATCGATGCGGACCTGGCGCCCATAATCGGTCGGTAGGTCGGCGCCCGAGGTCAGCACGACCACCGGACGCGCGGTGTCGAGAATGTAGTCGATGCGTCCAGCCGGATGGTCAGGATCCAACGGCACATACCCGCCGCCAGCAATCAGCACGGCGTATATACCGACCACCAGATCGATAGAGCGCGGCATACCGATGCCCACCAGCGAATCGGGCCGCACACCCAGCGCAATAAGATACCGCGCAAGCTGATTCACCCGATCGGCCAAGTCGCCATAGGACAGCGTGGCCCCCTGGAACGTCACCGCCGCCGCCCCCGGAGTCCGCCTTACCTGCGCCTCAAACATTGATGCCAACGTCGCCGTGCTATCCACCTCGTGCACAGCGTCGTCCCACGCCCGAACAAGCAGTGCCCGCTCACCAGGGTCCAGTATCTCGACTTCGCCGACCGTGATTGCCGGGTTGCTCAGTACGGTCTCGAGCACCAGCATGAACCGGTTGGCGATCAACCTGACGGTGTGTTGTTCGAACAGGTCGGTCGAGTACTCGACAACGCCCGCGTAGCCGCCGGCGTGCTGCTCCTCGAGCGCGAAGAACAGGTCGAACCGGGCTGTCCCTGTGTGGACCGGTATCGAGGCGACATCGATACCGAGGAGGTCGAACTCGTGAAACATGTTGTTCTGCAATGCGAACATCACCTGGAACAGGGGTTGATGTGCGGTCGACCGCATCGGGTTCAACAGCTCTATCAACCGCTCGAACGGCAGATCCTGATTCTCATAGGCGCGCAACGCCTTTCCCCGCACCTGATCCAAAACATCCTCGAAACGAAGACCTCTCGACACATCCACTCGCAGCACCCACGTGTTCGCGAAGAACCCCACCAGGTCGGCCAAGGCCGCATCGGTCCGACCAGCGATCGGGCTGCCGATCGGAATATCTTCTCCCACACCGATCTTGTGCAGCAGAACCGCGAAAGCGGACTGCAAGACCATCGACGCTGTCGCCTCCAGACTCCGTGCCAGTCGCTCTACCACCGTTCTCAGCTCGGTATCGATGGCGAACTCGACGACACCGCCCCGCGAGCTCGCCACCTTCGACGGCGGCCGATCGAAGGGCAGCATCAACCGCTCGGGAACGCCTGCCAGCTCCTTACGCCAGTACTCGAACTGCAGTGACGACATGCTCTCCGGGTCCGCCGGATCCCCCAGCAACTCCCGCTGCCACAGCGCATAGTCCGCGTATTGCACCGGCAACACCGCCCAATCCGGTGCCCGCCCCGCACATCTGGCCGTGTACGCAACCGATAGGTCCCGCGCCAACACCGGCAACGACCCACCGTCAGTCGCAATGTGGTGCAGCACCAGTACCAATACACACTCACCGACACCGTCGCGAAACACACTGGCCCGCAACGGAATATCAACCGCCAGATCGAACCGATAGCAAGCCGCGGCCCGCACTGCCGCGCCGATATCCTCGACCTCCGACACCAGCACGTCGACATCTGCCACCTCGACCACCCGCTGCACCGCCACACCCTCGACCTCGGCGAACACCGTCCGCAGGCTCTCGTGCCTGCCGATCACGTCGCCGAGCGCCGACCCGAGCGCCGCGAAATCGACCCGCCCGGTCAACCGCACCGCCAACGGCACGTTGTACGTCGCCGACGCCCCATGGCACCGATACAAAAACCACATCCGCTCCTGAGCAAACGACAGCGGAATACGCTTCGGACGAGCGAGAGCGGTCAGTGCCGGACGCACGGAAACACCGGCATCGAGACGAGTCGCCAACAGCGCGGGAGTCGGCGCATCGAACACCGTCAGGATCGGCACCTCGATCCCCACGACGACCCGAATCCGGCTCACCAGGCGCGTGGCCAGCAGCGAATGCCCACCCAGCTCGAAGAAGTCATCGTCGGCACCGACCCGATCCACCCCGAGGACCTCGGCGAACAGCTCGGCCACGACCCGCTCCTCCGACGTAACGGGAGCCCGGTAACCATGACTGGAGCGGAACTCTGGAGCGGGCAGTGCACGAATATCCAACTTGCCGTTGGCGATCAGCGGAAACTCATCGAGCACCACCACCGTCGGCACCAGGTGCTCAGGCAACCGATCCTGCGCATAACGACGCAGTGCCGTCGCCAACAGCCGCCCACGGGGATTGCTCGCGTAGCCAGCCGGCGCTTGCAACGGCCCATCCGGCAGATAGACGTCGGTCAGCGGCCCGCGATCGGCCCGGCCGTTAATGAAGACCGCGTCCATCCGACCCTTTCGCGTCGACCAGGTAACTGCCGTCGTATAGCCATACTCGTGGCCGAGCAGGTGTAGTTCTTCGGGCAGCATTCCGAGGGAATCCGTTGGCAGGCCGCCGGTTACGAGGGCGACGGATCGCATATCGCGTCCGATTCCCTCGTGCGGGATATCCGTGAGACGAAACGACCGCGCATCGTCCGCGGCCAGGGCCGATCTCAGAGCGGCACGATCAGCGAACCGGATCCTCGGCTCGGCTGCCAGAGATACAGCGTCCGTTGGCTTTTTGCGCAGCACAACGTCGTATCGGTAACAGGTCAACTCATTGACCACGTTGCCGCGCTTCAACTGGATATCGACGGCTGCTATCTCGTCGACCACCTGCGCGAGGGCACTGAAGTACTCGGGCGCCAGCAACAGCTCCTCTTCGGCCTGCGCGGCGGCGCGGACCCGAGACCGGATGAATTCCGGATCGGCATCGCGATGTCTGGCCGCCTGCACCGCGGTCGAAAACTCCTCCAGAAGAGCCCAATTACGGATGTCGCCGAGGAAGATCGCCCCGCCCGGCGCGAGCAACGCCAGCGCCTGCTCGAGCACTCGGCGCAGGTAGCTTTCGCTCGGAAAGTACTGCACCACCGAGTTCAGGATGATCGTGTCGAACCGGTCTCGTGGCAATCCGCGCGTGTCGTGTGCCGCACGCATTTCCACGATGGCGCGTTCGGCCCACCCGATATCGGCCAATCCCTGCCGCACATTCCGGATCGCCGACTCGGAAACGTCGGTGCCCCAGTACTCTTCGCATTCGAGCGCGAGTTCGGACATCAGCAGCCCGGACCCGACCCCGATCTCGAGCACCCGGCGCGGGCCCAGCGCGCGAATACGGTCGACGGTCGAGTCTCGCCACTGCCGCATATCGTCGATCGGTATCGGCGCATCGGTGTAGCTGTCATGCCATCCCGCGAAGTCCGTACCCAATGCGGCCCCACCACCCGAATACACTTCGTTGTAAAGGCGCTGCCAATGGTCGACCATCTCGGCTTCGACGTTGTCAGCTGAACCGAACGCACCACCGTCCGGATCGACGGTGACATACCCGAGAAGCTGTTGATCGCCATGCCGAGCCTGGACCGTGACCACGGCGCGAGTCACCGCCGGGTGCGCGGACAGTACGGCTGCTATTTCACCGGGTTCGATACGGATCCCCCGAATCTTCACCTGAAAGTCCGTGCGCCCCAGGTACTCCAGTTCCCCAGCAGCGGTCCACCGCACCTGATCCCCGGTGCGATACATCCGCTCACCCACCACGAACGGGTCGGCCACGAAACGTTCCGCCGTCAGATCCGCACGCCCCACATACCCACGCGCCAACTGAACACCCGCCAAATACAGTTCACCGGTCTGAACCGGTCGCAACCGCTCATCCAGCACATAAACCCGGGTGTTGCACACCGGACGACCTATGGGCACCGACACCACATCCGCCGCACTCACCCGGTGATACGTGACATCAATCGCTGCCTCCGTTGGACCGTACAAATTGTGCAACCGAGCGCCGGTCAACGAAACAAACGCCTGCGCCACCGATCCCGGCAACGCCTCACCCGAGGCGAAAACGTCACGCAGACCCCGACATTTGGCCGCCTTCGGCTCGGCAACGAATATCGCCAACATCGAAGGCACAAAATGGGCGACCGTGATACCAGCATCCACGCTCAGATCGGCCAAATACCTCGGATCACGATGCCCACCCGGCTCAGCGACCACGAGACGCGCGCCAACCTGCAACGGCCAGAACAACTCCCACACCGATACATCGAACGTCACCGGCGTCTTCTGCAATACCACATCATCAACGCCCAGCGCATACTCCGCCTGCATCCACATCAGCCGATTCACGATCGCCGCATGCGACACCGTCACCCCCTTGGGCTGACCGGTCGAACCGGAAGTGAACATCACATACGCGACATTCGATGCCCGCAATTCCCCCAATCGCTCCGCATCGGAGACAGGATCCGACGAAAACCCCGACACATCAACACAATCAACCTCCACCACCCTGGCACCCGCATCGAATCCCGCACCCGCCACGACCAAGACGCACACCGCATCCGTCGCATCGAGCACAAATCGACCACGCCCGGCCGGATGTTCCGGATCCAACGGCACACACCCGCCGCCGGCCACCATCACCGCATACATGCCGACCATCAGCTCGAAAGAACGCCCCATCGCCACACCCACCAGCGATTCCGGCCCCACCCCCAGCGAAATCAAATATCGGGCCAACCGATTCACCCGCCCGGAAAACTCCCCATACGACAAAGACGTCCCCTCGAACGTCATCGCGATCGCCCCGGGAGTCCGCGCGACCTGCGCCTCGAACAGCGACACCAACGTCACCACATCGCCGATCGCGCCGTCCCACGATCCCCCGATCAACGCCCGCTCAGCAGGATCCACCATGGGAGATTCCTTCCTCCGCTGCCAGCTCGAGAAGGCAGCGGGACCCTGATCGCATACTCCGGTATGCAACCATTCATCCCTACCCTCGGCCGCGGGTGAAGCCCCGAATTCCTGCGAATATCGACCGCTGATCGGCCGCCGCGGGAATCAGCGGAAGAAGTCCCGCAGTTCCGCCGCGACGAGTTCGGGCTGCTCGTCGGTGAAGGCGGCGGTATGCCCGACACCGGCCAGCGTCATGTACTCGGCATCCGGCAACACGGTGTGCAGTCGATCCAGCGCGTCCCGCAGATAGCCGACACTCTTGCTGCCACCGAGTGGCAGTGTGTCGCAGCGCAGTTCGGCAACCCGGCCCCACTGATCGCCGACACTGCGGACGATCTCGAATTCTGTCGAACGCACTGTATTACTCCGCATGCGACCAGCCTGAACTCCGCCGATTGCATCGCCCTTGCATCGTGATGGCGTCCCGACTACCGCAACATCATGAGCACCATCGCCCTGCGTCGAGTAACACCACACGGACAGAACCGCACCACCGGCGCCGGTAATCTGATTCAAGGGCTGCGATGCCGAAACCGTGTGGGGGTAGTTGATGAACGAGAAAACGGTCCGGCGGCCGAAGGGGCTCGGTAAGCGCGCGTGGGTGACCACGAAACTGGCTCGCCGCGTCCTGCGCGCGCTGGCCTGGTCGAATGTCGTGCGCGTCACCGTGATCGGCCGCGAAGCCGTGCCGAAGACCGGCCCGGTGATCGTGGCCAGCAATCACATCTCGATGCTGGACGCGGTCTTCCTCTGGGGTGCGCTGCGGCGCCGGGCCATCGCCATCGCGATGGCGGAGCTGTGGTCGTGGCCGGTGGTGGGGTGGCTGGTGCGACGGCTCGGCCAGATTCCGGTGTTGCGCCGCGACAGCGAGTCCGGCCAGACCGCGCTGTCCCAGGCCGAGCAGATCCTCCGGCACGGCGGTGTGCTGCTCATCTATCCAGAAGGCCGACTCGTCGCACCCGGCGAGCAGGAGCCCTACAAGCCCGGTGTCGCGAAACTGGCGCTGGCGACCGGAGTTCCGATCATTCCGGTGGGAACCACCGGAACCAATCGTGTACTGCCCATGCGACGCACCCGTGGCAGCGGCCCCGCCTTCGACCGCAGCCAACAGGTGACCATCCACTTCGGCGCCCCCATCGACCCCGCCGACTTCGATGATCCCGAAAAGCTGCTCGACCAGCTGCGGCAGCAGATCGAAAACCTGCGCGCAACGGAATGATGTACCGGCGCAACGCTATTCGTTGGCACTGCCGATCGGCGTCGGCAGGAATCCGGACTTCATGAAGGCGCCGATGTAGGTGTCGAGCACGCTCTCATCGATCGGCAGGCAGCTGATCGCGCTGCCGGCGAGCGCTCGTCGCGTGTTGGCGCAGTCCACCACGAGGTCGGCCGCGCCTGCCGCATAGTTGTTGCCGAGTAGGGCGGCGCGGACCAGGGAGTCGTCACCGGCCAGGTAGCGGGTGTTGGCTTGGTCGGCGAGGCGAAGTCGGACGGTCTCGAGTGATTCGGTCTCGATGGGCAGACCGTGGGTGCGCAGGCGCTCGAAGATGTCGCGGATCGCCAACGGGGTCTCGTTCACCAGGTGATATGCGGTGTCGCGGGTGGAGGCGAGGGATATCTCCACGATGGCGCGTGCCACGTAGGTGACCGGCGCCAGCGAGATCGTCGCGGCACCGACGTCGGGAGCCATGCCGAGAATCGCGGCCGCGCGGATCATGTTCCAGAACGAGTCGTCGGCGCTGTTGACACCGATTTGCAGGTCACCGGAAACCAGTCCGGGCCGGTAGATCCTGGCGGGCACACCACGTTCGCGTGCCTGCAGGACCAGTTGCTCGGCGGCCCATTTGCTGGCCACGTAGCCCTGCGCGGGCAGCTCGTCGGCGCTGATCCGGGTGCTCTCATCGACCGAGGCGCCGGGGTGGACGGTGGAAATCACCGTGTTGATGGTGGAGACGAAATGGACCGGCTTGACCCGTTGAGTTGTCGCCAGGCGCAACACCTCTCGGGTTCCCTCGACGTTGGCGAGACGCAGGCGAGCGTACGGCTCGAGGTGGTTGACGTGCGCCCCGTTGTGGTAGATGACGTCGATCCGTTCGGCCAGCCACGCGTGGTAGGTTTCGGAGAGCCCGAGCGACGGTTTGGCGAGATCGCCGAGCACCGGCATGATCCGCGCCTCGGGCACGTCACCCCACAGCTGGTACCGCTGCAACGCGTGGGAGATCCGTTCGCGCGCAGCGGGAATGGTGTCGGCACGGACCAGACACCAGACGACGGCGTCGGTGCGATCGAGCAGTTCGCGTAGCAGGTACGCTCCCACGAAACCGGTCGCGCCGGTCAACAGCACGTCGCGCGCGGCTCCCTGGCGGATCGGTTCGACGCCTACGCTCGAAACCTCCGGTCCGAGTACCGCGTCCGCGGTGATCATGGCCGGGCTGTGCACCGGCGCATCCGCACCGTCGATGCGCGCGGCAAGGCTGCGCACGGTGGCGGCGCTGAACAGCGTTGCGACGGGCAGCTCGACGCCCAGCCGAGCCGACAGCGCGTGCTGCAGTGTGAGGGTGAGCAACGAGGTGCCACCTCGCGCGAAGAAATCGTCGTCGGCACCGATCTGGCCGACTCCGAGCACCTCCGCGAACACCTCCGCGACGATCCCCTCTGTCCGCGTGGCAGGCGCGCGACAGGTCGCGGCTTCGAAGGTCGGCTCCGGCAATGCCTTTCGATCCAGCTTGCCGACCGGCGTCAGCGGAATCTCGTCGAGCGGCACGATCGCGGCGGGCACCATATGCCGTGGCAAACTACGCTCGGCGTACTCGATGAGCCGATCCGCATCGAGCGCACGGCCAGGCACCGCACGCACATACGACACCAGAACCGTTTCCCCGGTGGCGGTTTCGTGTCCGATGGTGACCGCGAAGTCCGCGTCTTCGTGACCGGTCAGCACCGCGTCGATTTCGCCGAGTTCGATGCGGAAGCCGCGGATCTTCACCTGGAAGTCCGTGCGCCCGACATACCGCAGATCCCAGGGGATTCGCGCGAACGTGGCAGCGTCCGCCCGCTGTTCCGGCGGCGCGTTCCAGCGCACCAGGTCGCCGGTACGGAACATTCGCGTACCAGGCTCACCCCACGGATTCGCCACGAACCTATCCGCCGTGAGTCCGGCACGGCCGTGGTAGCCGCGGGCCAAGTTCCCTCCGGCCAAATACAATTCGCCGGTAATGCCGGGCGGCACCGGATGCAACCGCGCGTCCAGGACCAATGCCGATACACCGTGCACCGGCCCGCCGATGGTGATCTCCCGGCCTGCCGTTTGCGCACCAAGGGTCACGGCGATGGTGGCCTCGGTCGGACCGTAGGCGTTGAGGTATCGGCGGCCTGGCTGCCACTTCGCCACCAACTCCGGCGTCGTGACATCACCGCCGATCAGCAACGTCTCGGTCGGCACACCGGTGGGATCGACGGTGCTCAGCACCGCGGGGGTGGTGCTGCAGTGCGTCACTCGCTCGTCACGCAGCACCGCCGCGAACTCCGGCCCGCCGAGCACGCTGGGCGGCAGGACGACCAAGGTCGCGCCGACCGACAATGTACACAGCCACTCCAAGGCCGCCGGATCGAAACTCGGCGAAACCGAGTGCAGCAGACGATGAGTCGGCTCGAGTCCCAGGGCATCCACGGTGTGCTCGATCAACCCGGACAGACCGGCATGGGTGACCATGACGCCCTTCGGCACACCCGTCGAACCGGAGGTGTAGATCAGATACGCCGGATTGTCCGGGCGCAGTGCGGAGATCCGGTCGGCGTCGGTGACCGGCGCGGCCGATCGGCGCGCGCACACCACCTCGATGGCGGGGTGATCGATCACCAGCCAGGTGACCTCGTCGGGCAGCCGATCGATGTACTCGGCGGTGGTCAAGCCGATCACCACCGCCGAATCGGTCACCATATGCCGCACCCGTTCCACCGGATAGGCCGGATCGACGGGCACATACGCGCCACCGGCCCTGCTGACCGCGAGCGCCGCCGCCAGCATCTGATAGGAGCGCGGGAAGGCCAGCGCGACAAGCCGTTCCGGACCTACCCCGAGGCGGATGAGGAATCGCGCCAGCCTCGACGAATATTCGTCGAGTTCACCGTATGTAATCGAGCGCCCCTGATCACGCACCGCGATCCGGTCGCGCCCGTACCGCACGCCGCGCAGCAGCAGATCCGGCATCGGTGTCGTCGCCGCGGCGCGGTGGACCCGGGTGAGCGCCGCGTACTCGTCCTCGGCCAGCAGTGCGAGATCACCAACCGGCTGATGCGGCCGCGCGACGATCGCCGCGAGCAATCGCACGAACCTGGCGGCCATCACCCGAATGGTGGCTTCGTCGAACAGATCTCGTGCGAAGGAGAACTGTGCGGCCATACCCTCGGCCGTCTCCCGGATCGCCAGCGACAGGTCGAACTTTTCGATGCCGGTCTCGAAATCGACTGCGGCAACGCGCAATCCTGGCAAGTCGAAGGTGGCATCCGGCAAATTCTGGAAGACGAAACCGACCTGGAACAACGGATTACGAGCCGTCGACCGATCCGGGTTCAGCGATTCCACCAGTCGCTCGAACGGGATATCGGCGTGCTCGAACGCCCGCAGATCTACCTCGCGCACCTGCTCCAGCAGCGCACCGAAATTCTGCTGTCCGCAGACCTTGGTGCGCAGCACCAGCGTGTTGACGAACATGCCGATCACCGCGTCGAGTTCGCTCTCGCCGCGCCCGGCCACCACCGTGCCGACCGCTATGTCGTCGGTGCCCGACCAGCGGGCCAGGAAGGTCGCCAGCGCGGTGTGCAGCACCATGAAGACCGTTGCGTTGTGCGCACGGGCGAGCTCGGCCAGTCCGTGCGGTATCTCGCCGTCGATCGAGAACAGCACGTGTCCACCGGCGAACGACCGCAGGGGCGGGCGGGGCCGGTCGAAGGGCAGCTCGAGCTCATCGGGCAACCCGGCCAGCGTGGTACGCCAGTAACCGACCTGCCGCGAGATCAGGCTGTCCTGGTCTGTCTCGGCGCCGAGCGAATCTCGCTGCCAGATGCTGAAATCGGCGTACTGGACCGGCAGCGGAGTCCAATCCGGTACCGCACCGGCCGATCTGGCCGCGTAGGCCAGCATCATGTCGCGGGTCAACGGCGCCATCGACCAACCGTCACTGCAGATGTGGTGCGCGACGAACACCAGCACGTGCTCGGTTTCGGTGTCTGTGTCGACCCGAAATAGGCTTACCCGCAAAGGAATCTCGACCGCAACGTCGAACCCGGCGGACGCCACTTCGACAATCCTCGGCAGCACGTCGGCCACCTCGACAACTTCCGGCGTGAGGTCGACAGCCGCTTGTTCGATGAGCTGGATCGATTGGTAGGCAACACCATTGTGCTGCGGGTACACCGTGCGCAGTATCTCGTGCCGGGCGATCACGTCCCCGATGGCCCTGCGTAGCGCCGCTACCTCCAGAGCACCGGTCAACCGCACCGCGACGGGGATGTTGTAGACCGCCGACTCCTTGTCGAACTGGTTGAGAAACCACATTCGCTGCTGCGCCATCGACAGCGGAATCCGCTCCGGCCGCGGCCCTGCCACCAACGCCCGGCGGCTTCCGGTTCCCAGATGACGCCCTACTTCGGCAGCTAGGGCGGCTACCGTCGGCGCCGTGAAAAGCAGCCGCGCGGGCACCCGTGCGTCCAGTGCCGCACCGAGCCGGGCCGCGACCTGCGTGGCAAGCAGCGAGTTGCCTCCGAGCGCGAAGAAGTTGTCGTCCAAACCGATTCGGCCGACATCGAGCACCGCCGCGAACACGTCGGCCACCGCTTCTTCGACGGCACTCGCCGGCGCGCGGAACACCGCGTTCTCGGCTACCGGCGCGGGTAGCGCCTTGCGATCGAGCTTGCCGTGCGCGGTCAGCGGTATCGCGTCGACGAAGACGAAGGCCGACGGCACCATGTACTCGGGCAACACTCGAGCCACCTCGGTGCGCAACGCCGCCACCGCCGGCGGTCCGACCAGATAGGCCACGATCCGCCGGTCGCCCGGGACATCCTCGCGAACGACAACGGCTACTTGGCGAACGCCTGCCGAGGCCGATACCGCGGCCTCGATCTCGCCGAGCTCGATGCGGAATCCGCGCACCTTCACTTGATCGTCGGCACGCCCCAGATATACGAGATCGCCGTCGGCGTTCCACGAGGCCAGATCGCCGGAGCGATACAGCCGGGACCCGTCGGAGACAAAGGGATTGGCCACGAACCGCCCGGCGGTCAAGGCCGGATTGCCGAGATACCCCCGCGCCAGTTGCGTACCGGAGAGGTATATCTCGCCCGCTACCCCTGTCGGCACCGGGCGCAACCGGGCGTCCAACACCCAGATCCGCAAACCCGGTATGGCAGAGCCGATTACGCTGCGGCTGCTGGCCGAAACACGCTGCATCGTCGCGTGGACGGTCGTTTCGGTGATGCCGTACATGTTCACCAGCTGCGTTCCGCCGTGCCAGGCGCGCCAATCGTCGAGCCGGTGGAACTCCAGTGCCTCGCCACCGAACACGATGTACCGCAACGACAACGGGGCGATATCGGCGTCGGCCGACGTCGCGCGGTCCGCCTCGGCCAATTGATAGAACGCCGAGGGGGTTTGGTTGAGCACGGTTACCCGCTCGTCGCGCAGCAGCTCCAAGAACTGGTCGGCCGCTCGCGAGACGTCGTAGTCCACCACGACCAAGGTGCCGCCGTGTAGCAGCGGTCCCCAGAGCTCCCACACCGAGAAGTCGAACGCGTAGGAATGGAACATCGTCCAGACGTCACGGTGGTCGAAGGTGAACTGCGACCGAGTATTCGAGAAGAGCGTCACGACATTGCGGTGCGGAATCTGCACCCCTTTGGGACGCCCGGTCGAACCGGAGGTGTAGATCACATACGCGAGGTTGTCCGGGTGCAGCGGGCTTGTCCGGTCCGCGTCAGTAACCGGCGAGCCGTCCGAGTCGTTAGAGTCGTGCACCGTGATCGAGGGTGCCGCCGTAGGCAGGGTGATCCCCTGCTGCGTCACCACACACGCGGGCTCGGCGTCGGCGAGCAGGTACGTGATCCGGTCCGCCGGATACGCCGGATCGACCGGCAGATAGGCGCCGCCCGCCCGCACCGTCGCGAGCAGCGCGACCACCAGGTCCAGTGATCGGGGCAATGCCACCGCCACCAGCTTCTCCGGACCGATGCCTAGCGCGATCAGCCTGCGCGCCAATCTGTTTGCCCTAATATCCAATTCGCGGTAGGTCAGGGTCGCCGCGCCGAATTTGACCGCGGTCGCGTTCGGGTGCGCCGTCACCACCTTGTCGAACAGCTCGGTGAGCGTCATATCCCGCTCGACCGACGCGGAGCGCGGGAGCAGGGTGGCGAAGAACTCGCGGAGCGGTCTCGGCGCGTGCCCGTGCGGGCGCGCGACGATCGCGGCCACTGCTGCCTGCGTGACCGGCACAGCGTCGAACACGCCGGTCGAGCCCGCGGTCACGTAAGCGATGTCGTCGTCTTGGATAGGACGCAACCGATCCTGGTACGTCACCGGATCGCCCGACAGCTGGGCGAGTTCGCCCCGCACGGCGGCATCATCGACAATCAGCCATTCGATCGAGCCGAGATTGCGGGCCGCACTCGATCCGGACCACGGCGTACCCGCCATCAGACCGAGTGCGGGTCGGGTGTCGGACAGCAGATACTCGGCCTGTCGCACCGGTGCGTTCGGGTCAAGCACGACGAAGCCCGCGCCGGTTTTCGCCACCGCCCACAGCGCCGACACCGCCTCGATCGGCGCCGCGATGGCCACCGCGACGAGATCCCCCGGACCGACGTCGCGACCGATCAGCAGCCGCGCCAACCGCGACGACGCCTCGTCGAGCTCGCGATAGCGCAGCACCGCCCCCGGCCACACCACGGCCGCACCGTCCGGATCGGCCTCCGCCGCCACCGCCAACAGCCGAGGCAGGATCGCCGCCTTGGTCCGTCGCGGATGGACTGGCCGCGTGCGCACTGGTTCTCGCACCGGCCCGGACGCGTTATCGGTCACACCTATCTCCCCTACACATTCGATTACCCCAGCAGAGTGCTCATAGTTCGTCGCCGGTTATTGGTCACCTGACCAGTTCGTGACACGGAGACATTTTCGGGTCGGTGGCGTCGCCGTCGCCCCAACCGTCGGATTCTTATCATGAACCCGCCGATCTACCGCATACCGAGCTTTCCAATTGAAAATAGCCAGTCATTAGCTCTTTCCTTGGAATAGTAACCAAAATAGTTCACATTCCGCACCGGAAGGGCGTCTGAGCGCCACTCGGCTTCAGCGCGTCATGATTTGGTGCGACAACCGGGTTCGCCGTTGCCAGCTAACCCGAGCATCGTCGCAGCCGTGTCCTAACCGTATCGATCCAGACCGAGCTCTCGTAAGCACCGGACGGACTGACATGCGCGATCGGCCCCAGATCGGATTAACGACTGGAGTCCTATTTGCAAACAGTTACCTGCAAGTCACATTGCTTACTATTTGCCACACTCCAGTTTACTGGGATACTCCGTGACTCAACGCACATATACCCTTTGGATATAATTAGGATTCTATGATGGTTTGATTACGCCGGTCAATCCGATGGGTACTGCACTCCCCTAAATTCAGTCAGAACCTTTCACACCGCTCTACGTACGCTCGTCGAGACCATCCGCTCACCACGAGCCTGCTCGATCGAGCCACCGTCGAGACCCTCGACACCCGGCCAGTCCGACGTGGGTACAGTCACTGAACGGCACTGTTGTGTAACAGATTCGCCTCGCCGGAAGACGGAGTGTGTGGGGATTGGGGCGGCCCGCGCCGGTCGAAGCACAGCCGATAGGGAGTACTAGATAGATGCATGTTCGATGAAGCTTTCCGCACTACGCAGCACCGCAGCCTTGCGAACCACCGTTCTCGCGCTCGCCGCCACGCTGTCGGTCAGCCTGCTCGGCGGAACCGCCTCGGCTGAGCCGCAGAAACCGTCGGCCGTCTCCTCCATCACCAAGGACGGGCGCACCTGGCACCTCAAGGTTTATTCCGCCGCGATGGGCACCGACGTCGCGGTCGACGTGCAGCGTCCGGCCGACGAGTCCAAGCCCGCGCCGAACCTCTACATGCTCAACGGCCTCGACGGCGGTGAGGGCACCGCGAGCTGGCAGGCGCAGACCAAGGCGCTGGAGTGGCTGTCCGACAAGTCGGTCAACGTCATCCAGCCGGTTGGCGGCCGAGGCAGCTACTACACCGACTGGCTCAAGGCCGACCCGGCACTCGGCGTGAACAAGTGGAAGACCTTCTTCACCGAGGAGCTGCCGCCGCTGCTGGACAAGACGCTGCAGTCCACCGGGCTCAACGCGTTGACCGGTCTGTCGACGTCAGGCACCTCGGTGTTGCAGCTGGCCGAGGCCAAGCCCGGCCTGTTCAAGACCGTCGCCGCCTACAGCGGCTGCGCGCAGATCGCCGACCCGGCGGGTAAGCAGTTCGTGAAACTCGCCACCGAGACCTGGGCGGGTGGCAACACCGAGAACATGTACGGCCCCGACAACAGCCCGCTGTGGGCCGAGAACGACCCGGTGATCAACGCGGAGAAGCTGCGCGGCACCCTGCTCTACGTCTCCAGCGGCAGCGGCATCCCGATGCTGGACGACGTCAAGTACTACCTCGGTAGCTCGCCCGGCCCCTCCGGCGCGGTCAACCTCAGCCTGGGTGTGATCATCGAGGCCGCCGTCAACGGATGCACGAACAACCTCAAGAGCCGGCTGGACTCGCTGAAGATCCCGGCGACCTACCAGTTCAACCCCGTCGGCACCCACTACTGGCCGTATTGGGAAGAGGCACTGCACAATTCCTGGCCGCTGCTCGCTCAGGGCATGGAACTGCCGCACTGACGACCACACGGGAGGAGTCCGATCGGACTCCTCCCGTAGTCGGTGGTGTACCTCGACCGGCTGAAAATTATTGCCTGTCAACACCTTCGGCCGATGCCTCACCGCCGAACATCGCGGCGGCCGCTCGGCCATTGCTCTGATTCTCGGCGACATATGGACGCAGTTCCGTCTCGTACGCGGTGAACGCGCTCGGGTAGTCGCCGTCCGCGTCAGCCAATGCCCTGGCCAGCGTCCGGGCCCCGATCAACGCCTGCGAGGTGCCCGCACCACTGGTCGGCGCCGCGCAGTATCCGGCGTCGCCGAGGAGTGCGACCCGGCCGCATGACCAACGATCGAGGCCGACCTGGCAGGACGAGCTGAAGTAGAAATCATCGGCAGCGGTCATCGCCTCGAGCAGATGCGGTGCCTGCCAACCATTCCCGGCGAATGCCGCACGCACTGCGCGCTCCTGCTCCGCCCGATCGCGCCGGTCCAAGGCGGGCGAGTCGGTGGCGAAGGAGAGGCTGACGGTCAGCCGGTCGCGGTCGGCGGCACTGAAGAGGTAGATCGCCGTGCTGCCCGCGGACTGCAACAGTCCGGAGTGGTCGAGGCCGAGGTAGTTGGCAGTGGTGAATCCGGCACCGGAAAGCCCTAGGTGACAGACCATCTCGTCATGCGGGCCGAAAGCCAGTTGCCGAACCTTCGAGTACACCCCGTCCGCGCCGAACACCAGATCGAACTCGCGAGCAGGCCCGTGCTCGAACTCGACCGTGACGCCGGACTCGTGCTCGGTCAGGGCGGAAATCGAGTCGCCGAATACGTATTCGACACTGGCCGCGGTGATTTCGTGCAGGATCCGGGTCAGCACCCGCTTCGGCACTTCGAGTTCACCGGCGAACGCCTCGGCGGGGAGTTGCCCGATCTCGGTACCCGCCTCGTCCAGCAGCGCGGTGCCGTGCATCTCCGTCTCGTGCTCGCGGATCGCGGCGAGAATGCCCATCTCCGCCAGGACGTCCAACGCGGCGCCGCGGAAGTCGACGGCATAGCCGCTGTCCCGGGGAACCGGCGCGCGCTCGACCACGGTCACCTCGTATCCATCGCGGTGCAGGAAGTAGGCAAGGGCGGGTCCGGCAACGCTCGCCCCGGAGATCAGGACCTTCGACTTCGTCATGAGATCGACAGTAGCGAACTTTTGCCCATTTGGTCAATCCATATGGATAAACCATTTGGTCAAGTCATTCGGTATGCTGTGACGCATGGGTAACCGAGAGGACCTGCTGGCCGGGGCGAAGGCGTGCTTGATCGAACGCGGCTGGGCGCGCACCACCGTCCGCGACATCGCCGCCGCGGCCGGCGTAAGTCATGCCGCGATCGGCTACCACTTCGGCTCCAGGGACGCACTACTCACTCAGGCTCTGGTACAAGCGGTGGACGAGCTCAGCGACGAACTCGCCCAGGTCCCCGCCGACAAGCCGGAGCAACGCTGGCAAGCACTGATCGACAGCTTCACCACCCATCGCGCCCTGTGGGTAGCCCAGCTCGAGGCGATGGTGCAGGCCGAGCGCTCCCCCGAGGTGCGCGCCCACCTCGCCAAAGGCCAGCGCGAGGGACGCGAAGGAATGGGCGGCTCGGTCCCACTGGCCCTACTGACCGGCCTGATGATGCAATGGCTACTGGACCCCGAACACGCCCCCTCCGGCGCGGACGTAACCACCGAACTGCGCGCATTGAGCTGAACGCATCCGAAATGCATTGCTGGACAACTGATCACGGGGAACTGGTGTCACGGCCCACTCGGCCGATGCCAACACCAGTTCCCCGTGATCAGTCGACCGACTCCAAAGAGGTGCCGTCGTACGAACGGGCCTGCCATAGGGCCTATCGTCACTGCGATGAGCGCACACTTCGAGGAACTGGGCTGGCAGCAGACGGCGATGGGGGAGATCAGTTTGCGGCGGCGGTTCGAGCCGACGGCGCGCGTCGACGTTTATGAGGTGAAGCTCGGTGACGAGTACCTCATGTCGAGTCTGTTCACTGTTGCGGAGCGTGAACTCGCGCGGTTGGGGTTGGCGCGGACCGGCGGCGAGGACTTGGACGTGATCGTCGGGGGTTTGGGATTGGGCTACACCGCGCACGAAGCGTTGCGGGACAAACGGGTTCGCAATCTCACGGTTGTCGAATACTCGGACGCAGTCATCGATTGGCACAACCGCGACTTGCTGCCCGACACCGCCGGATTGGCCGCAGACAGCCGAATCAACCTGGTATGCACCGACTTCTTCGCCGCGGCGGCGGGCACGGCCGGGTTCGACCCGGAAAGTCCGGGCCGAACCTACGACGCGATCCTGCTCGACATCGATCACTCACCACGCCACGTCCTGCACCAACCGCACACCGCCTTCTACACCGAAGACGGCCTGCGGGCGCTGTCCGCACATCTCGCCCCACACGGCACTTTCGCCCTGTGGTCCGACGACGCCCCGGACGATCAGTTCCTGTCGATCCTCGGAACTGTCTTCACCGACGTCGAAGCCGAACAGGTGCCGTTCGACAACCCGCTGACCCGAGGCCAGTCGACCAACACGATCTACCTCGCCAGTCGGCGCTGACCGTAATCAACCGCGACTGCGCAGGATATTGATCGGCCACCAGAACCAGCGACCGGACAGCGCCGCGATGGCCGGCACCACGAATGACCGAACTATGAGCGTGTCGAGAAACAGTCCGATGCCGACGGTGGTACCGATTTGGGCGATGTTGTGCGCGTAACTCACCAGCATCGCGAACATCGTCACGCCGAAGACAAGCCCCGCAGTGGTAACTACCCCACCGGTATTGACCATCGAACGGATGATTCCGGTTTTGATCCCGGCCGCCAACTCCTCCTTGAATCGGCTCACCAACAGCATGTTGTAGTCCGCACCAACGGCGACCAGGAAGATGAACGACACCGGCGCCACCGACCAGTGCAACGGATTGCCGATAAGGTGTTGCCAGATAAGGACAGTCAGCCCCAGGGCGGACAGATACGACAGGGCGACGGTGCTGATCACCGCGACAGCCGCGACAAGGCTACGCAGCAGAATCAGCACCACACAGAACACGAACGCGAACGCGGCCACCACGCTGGTGATGAAGTCCTCCCGCGCGAACGCCTCGATATTGAGCAGCGTGCCGCCGGGACCGCCGATGCTGACCGTGCTTCCGGCCAGCGACGTGCCTTTCATCGCCTGCAACGACGCCGGAATGATCTTGGCGCTGAGGTCCATGGCGTCCCGGCTGAAGCCCTCCATCTGCGGCGTCACCACCATCCGCGTCACCTTGCCGTCCGGCGAGAAGAAGAACGGCAGAGCGCTTTTGAACAGTGGACTGTCGAAAGCTTGACTCGGCAGGAAGAAGAATCCGTTGGGATCGCCCGCGGTGAAACCCTTACCGACTTCGTCGAGGAACTGGGTGATCTCCGATATCTGCGGAAGCAAAATATTCAGCGTGCCCCGCAGCGGCGCGATGACGCCGTTCACCTGCGTGATGAAACTCTGCAGGCTCGCGATTTGGGCACCGAGCTGCGGAAGTGCTTGCGAGGCAGCGCGAGCGCCGCTGACGAGACCGTCGACGGTGTTGTCGAGCTGTCCGACATCGTCGAACAGCGAGAAGCCGGTGAGTGCGGCCTGGCAGGCACGGACATCTTGACAGTTCGGGATCGAAGTAACGAATTGCTTTGCGGGCCCGGCGGTATCGCGCAGCGAGTTCAGTTTCTCGACGACACCACCGACAGCCGACTGCAACGCGACGGCACTACCGTTCACCTGAGCGAACCCCTGCTCCCCGGTGTCGAGCGCGGCCTGCACGCCTTTGACCGTGAGATTCAACTGGTCGATCTGCCCGGCGAGGCCGGTCAGGTCGTCGAGGCGCGGGGCGAGCATGCTCTTCAACTGGGTGAAGCGATTGCCGATGTAGCCTGCCTGATTGGTCAGCGTGCCCTCTTCGAGCGGCGTGGTCAGCGGACGCGTAATGCCCTGCACCGCACTGACTCCGGGGACTTGCAACACCGCGTTGGTCAGTTTCGCGAGCGCGATCAGATCCGCGGGATTGCGCAGATCGTGATCCGATTCGACGAGGAACATGCTCGGCGACATGATGTTCGGCGGCAAATGCCGGTCGGCCGCGGCGAAGCCCAGGTTGGCAGGTGAATCGCTCGGCTGGGCGATGCGTTCGTTGAAACTCGGCCGGAAGGTCGGCAACACGAGTATCGCCAGCACGAGCACAGTAAGACTGGCGACTAGTACCGGCCCGGGCCAGCGGACCACGGCGGTCGCGATCCGCCGCCACCGACGCTGCGACGACTGCGCACGCGGCTCCAGAAAACCGAGGCGGCTGCCGAGCGCCAGCAACGCCGGCCCCAGCGTCAATGCCGCTGCGAGAGTGACGCTTACGGCGATCGTGCACGGCAAGCCGGAGGTGCTGAAAATCGCGAGCCTGGTGATGGACATGCAGGCGGTCGCGCCGGCGACGGTCAAGCCCGACGCCACGATGATGTGCAGCACACCGTGCAGCGCTGTGTAATACGCCGTTTCCGGATCCTCGCCCGCACGCCGCGCCTCTTGATAGCGACCGAGCAGGAAGATGCCGTAATTCGTCCCCGCACCGAGCACGATCACCGCCAGCAACGCGGAGGCGAAGATCGAGACGCCGATCACCTCGTGGTCGCCCAGGTAGGCCACCACGGGCCGGGCCACCGCCAGACCCATCCCGACGGTCAGCAGCGGCATCGCCACCGTGATCGGCGAGCGATAGACGCAGAGCAGAACCACACCGACCAGCCCGGCACACACCAAGATGAGCAGCAGCATCGAATCGTTGATCGCGACGAGCTCATCGTTGACGACCGCGGACGGGCCCGTCAGGTGCACCGCGATTCCGGGTGGCGGTGGGGTGTCGGCGATGATGTCCCTGGCCGCCTGGGTGGATTCCATGGCCAGCGCCGTGCCCATATTTCCGGCCAGGTTGAGCAGCACATACGACACTTTGCCGTCGGAACTCTCGCTCGCCGGGGCGAAGGTCGGATTCGACCACAGGTCCATCGCGGCGTTGACGTGCGTTTTGTCCTTGCTCAGCCGATCGAGCAGCGTCGTGTAATAGCGGTGCGCGTCATTGCCGAGCGGCGCGTCCCCTTCGAGCAGCACGTAGACGAAATTGTTCGTCCCCGCCCCGCCGAAGGAGTTGCCCATCTTGACGATCGCCTGCACCGAGGAGGCCTCGTCCGGCAGAAAAGACTTGGCATGCCCGTTGACGACGGTCTCCAGTTGGGGGACAAAAAGATTGAGCCCACCGGCGACCAACAACCACACCGCGATGATCGGCAGCGAGAACATATAGAGCAGCCGGGCCACCAACGGTCGGCCGGACCGGCGGCGGGCAAGCGTCCGGTCGAACGGCACCGACAACTCCGCGCGCATCCGGACGAGCACCTCGCGCGTGCGGATCGAGGCGCGCGTCATTCGCTCGTTCATGACACCGGCACCGTGCAGTTGACCGCGGCGAACCGTCCGTTCGACACCTGCGCATCACGGGGCTGCCCATCGATGACTATCCGGCACGAGACCTGGTCGGCCTCCGACTGCGCGACCACACCCGTCGACAGCGTCAGCCGGTGGGTGCGCAGCGAGGTCCGCCACGGCAGGTCGGTCGAGACGTCCTTGACGTTGCCCTGCTCGTCCAGATACGACAGCCGCACCGGCATTCCACTCGGACCGTCGATCTCGTAGTCGACGACCTTCTCGCTCGGCCGCCCCAGCACCGGTGGCGCGCTCGAATGCCCGATCGCCAAGTCCGGAATCTCGCTCAGTCGCAACCGCGCGATGAATACCGCGGTAACGGCCAGAACCAGGAATACCACGCCGTACACCCAGGCACTCTTCATGACTTTCTCCGCTATCTGTTCGAGCCCTATGTCCTTTTGCCAGCACATCGGCAGCCAACTCGACAAGTCACGGATCTCTGTCGTCAGCGGTACATTGCCGTGACGCACGGTAACAGACACTATTACATATCAGCAATATGGCATAAGCCATACAGCAACAGCGCTTTGACCAGGGAGTTTGGTTCGTCAGAGAATCCGACTGGTACTGGCATTGGCCGAAACCGTCTATCTTCGCCGCGTCGAGATCGGGGTGAATCAGGCCGAGCTTGCCCGGCGCGGGAGGTTCACGCATACCAACGCGGCGTAACCGGCGCTTCGCCAGTCGAGCTGAGGTGAGGCTGCCCCGGAGTCAGGCCATTGCCGGATGACACCGTAGACGCGAAACATGTTGGAACCGTGGGCGTCCCAGCGACTACGGCGGGGCAATGCGCACATCCACCGGCGACCGAACGCCGATCCGGCATAGGGTTCAGTTATGACGAGCAACCCGTTCTTCGAGCGCAGCGCGCTGCCCTACCAGTTGCCCCCGTTCGCTGAGATCGGCGAGGAGCACTATGTGCCCGCGTTCGAGCGCGGCATGGCGGAGCAGCTTGCTGAGGTCGCCGCGATCACCGCCGGGGAGGGCGAGCCGACGGTCGCCAATACCGTCGAGGCACTCGAACGGTCGGGTGCGTTGCTGACCAGGGTGTCCAATGTCTTCTTCAACATCTCGTCGTCGGATTCCAGCGCGGGCACCGACGCGATCGAGGCGGAGATGTCCCCGAGGTTGGCCGCGCACCGGGACGCCATCCACCTCGATCCGGCGCTCTTCGCCAGGGTCGAATCGCTCTACCGGCGCCGCACCGAGCTGGGTCTGAATGCCGAGGAACGGCGGCTGGTCGAGCAGTATCACCTCCGGTTCGTCCGCGCCGGTGCCGGACTGGATGCCAAGGGCCAGGACCGGTTACGCGAGCTCAACACCGAGATTGCCGCGGCGACAACCGAGTTCGGGCAAAACAACGTGGCCGCCAGAAACGCCGCGACGGTGATCCTGGACAACGCGGACGAACTGGCCGGACTCAGCCCCGCGGCGGTGACCGCCGCGGCCGAGAATGCCCGATCGGTCGGCCGCGAGCATGCCTGGGCGCTGAGTCTGCAGAACGTCTCCAACCAGCCTGTTCTCGCCTCGCTGGCCGACCGGGAGGTGCGCCGCCGAGTGATGACGGCCTCGCTGGGGCGCGGCCTGACCGAGGACCATGACAACGGCATCCTCGCCGTCCGCATCGCCACCCTGCGCGCCGAACGCGCCGCATTGCTCGGCTACCCCGACCACGCGGCATACGCGGTGGCCGATCAGACCGCGCGGACCCCCGAGGCGGTCGAAGAGATGCTCGGGCGTCTCGTCCCGCCCGCGGTCGCCAACGCGGAACGTGAAGCGGCCGAACTGGCTTCGACGAGGCAGGGCGACGACGAACTCCGCTCCTGGGACTGGCAATTCTGGTCCCAGCGGGTGCGCGCCGAGCGGTTCTCGGTGGACGCCGACGCATTGCGCCCGTACTTCGAACTCGAGCGGGTGCTGCGCGACGGCGTCTTCTTCGCCGCCGAACTGGTCTACGGCATCACGTTTCGCGAGCGCGACGACCTGGTCGGCTACCACCCGGAGGTCCGGGTCTTCGAGGTACTCGACTCCGACGGCAGCGCACTCGGCCTGTTCCTCGGCGACTTCTTCGCCCGGCCCGCTAAGCACGGCGGCGCCTGGATGAACGAGCTGGTCAGCCAGTCCCGGCTGCTGGACGCCCGGCCGGTGGTGGTGAACAACCTCAATATCGCGAAGCCGCCGACCGGTGAACCGGCCCTGCTGACCTGGGACAACGTCAGGACCCTCTTTCACGAGTTCGGGCACGCGCTGCACGGGCTGTTCTCCGATGTCCAGTACCCGTTCTTCGCCGGAACCGAGGTGCCCCGCGACTTCGTCGAGTTCCCCTCGCAGGTGAACGAGATGTGGATGTCGCATCCGGCGGTGCTGGCGAACTACGCGAGGCACCTCGACACCGGCGAGCAGATGCCCGCCGACCTGGTCGAACGCATGTCGGCGGCCGAACGGTTCGGCGAGGGCTTCCGGACCGTCGAGTACCTCGGCGCCGCGCTGTTGGACTGGGCGTGGCATCGCGTATCCGGAGCCGAGGCGCTGGCCGGGGCGGACGCCGAGACGTTCGAGGAGGAGGCGCTGCGCAAGGCGGGCGTCGCGATCGAGGCGATCCCGCCGCGGTACCGGACCGGCTACTTCGCGCACATCTTCGCGGGCGACTACGCCGCGGGGTACTACTCCTACATCTGGAGCGAGGTGCTGGACGCGGACACGGTGGATTGGTTCGACGACGGTGCCGCGTCGATCCGGGAGAAGGGCACGGCGTTCCGGCGCGAACTGCTCTCGCGCGGCGGGTCGGTGGACCCGCTGGCCGCCTTCGCGGCCTTCCGCGGCCGTGCGCCCGAGATCGAGCCGCTGCTGACCAGACGCGGACTGATCAGCTGATGCGGGTGCGGCAGTGGCGCGACGGTGGGCGCCAGCTGCGCACGCGGGCGGGCTCGGTGTTCGTCCGCTCCGCGCCCGGTGCCGGGCCGACCGTCGTGCTGCTGCACGGCTATCCGTCCAGCTCATATGACTTCCGCGAGGTCGTCGAACGGCTCGGCGGCCGGGCTTGGCTCGCCATCGACTTCCTCGGGTTCGGGCTGTCGGAGAAGCCGCGACCGCATCACTACAGCCTGTTCGAGCAGGCCGACATCGTCGAGGAGGCGGTCGCCGCTACCGTGACAGGTTCGATCGTGCTGCTGGCGCACGACATGGGCACCTCTGTCGCCACCGAGTTGCTCGCCAGGGACATCGACGGCGCGTTGACCTGCACCCTCGACCGCGCGGTGCTGAGCAATGGCAGCGTGATCCTGGAGAAGGCGTCGCTGCGGCCGATTCAGAAGATTCTGCGCGGCCCGCTCGGGCCGGTGGCGGCGCGGCTGGCGAACCGGCCGGTCTTCACTCACGAGTTCGCGCAACTGTTTTCGGCAGCGCACCCGCTGACCAAGAGCGAGGCCGAGGCGCAGTGGGAGTTGCTGTCGCACGCCGGCGGCCACCGGATCGCGCACCTGCTCACCGCCTACCTCGCGGAACGGGTGACGCACGCCGATCGCTGGCACGGCGCGGTCCGCGACTGGGATAAGCCGCTCGGCTTTCTGTGGGGCACTGCGGATCCGGTAGCCACGGTGGCCGTCCTGGACGGACTGCGGGCGTTGCGTCCGGCGGCTACAGTGGTCGAACTCCCTGGCCTCGGCCATTATCCGCAGCTGGAGGACCCCGAGGCCTTCGCAGCTGGCGCGCGGTTGCTGCTCGATATCGATAACTCTTAGGTGAATTCGATTGCGGCGTAGCCTGTTTGGAAACGCTCGACTCGGGAATCTCGCGAAAGACCCGGCCAGCCGGTGCCGGGAGATCGATCCAGAGGAGTCATGCTCGTGTCACGAACCGCACTCGTCTTCGCCGCCGCTTCGGCCGCCGCACTACTCGGGACCGCCACCGCCGCAGCCCAAACGGACCGCACCCCGCCCGCGATCGGCGGTGGTTCCGGCATCTTGGTCGACTCGCGCGTCGGGTGCACGCTGACCACCATCGGCCGGGACAGCGCGCAGCGTCTGGTCGGGTTGACCGCGGGACACTGCGGGGAGCCGGGCGCGACCGTCGTGGTGGAGGGCGATCCCGACGGTGCGACGGCGGGGCGGTTCGTCTATTCCGATCACACCCTGGACTACGCGGTCATCGAATTCGATTCGGCGCGGGTGACTCCGGTGAACCAGGTCGGCGGCACCACCATCACCGGCCTCGGCGGGCCCGCCCTGTTCCCGAATGTGGTGTGCAAACGCGGCAGCACCAGCGGGACGAGCTGCGGCGTGGTGTGGGGCGATGTGCGCGCGACCGCCACCGAGACCTGGACCCAAATGTGCGTGATGAAGGGCGATTCCGGCGCGCCGGTAGTGGTCGGCAGCACGCTGGTGGGCATGGTGAACGCCTATCTCGGCGTCGGCTGCTTCGGCCCGGAGGTCGGTACCAACATCACCTCCATCATGCACGACCTGAACACGCGCGGCGAGATCGGCGCTGGGTACCAACCGCTTTGAGGTCTACGGCAGGAATCGCGCCATCTGCGGAACCGCTTCGGCGACATGATGCGCGTAGATCCCTTCACCGATCCCGACGAAGTACCAACACTGCGGTGTGCGAACGAGTTTGCCCATCGCCAGGCCGGTGTGCGGCCCGCCGCTCAGCACGTAGCGGGTGATCTCGGCGCCGGACGTGGTGTCGACGAGACGGAAGTACGCGTTCTCGATCTGCGCGAAACTCTGTTCCGAGTAGGAGGTTACGAGGAAGATCACCGACGTCACCTCCGGCGCCATATGCGCCAGGTCGACGGTGATCACCTCGTTGTCGCCGGCACCGTCACCCGTGGGGCTGTCGCCGCTGTGCGAGATCGATCCGTCGCGCGAGACCAGCTGCTCGTGGTAAACCGCGTCGAACAGGACCTCGCCCGCGAAAAGTAAAGCCGCCGAGTTCAAGTCGATCCTGCTGCCCGGGGTGACCGTGCCGTCGACATCGACCAGCAGGCTTTGCTCGGACGGATCCCAGCCCAAGGAGGCCGCGACATGCTCGGGCAGCGTGCCATCGGGATTTTGCAACGGAAAGGACAACCGTGTCCCCTTTCGCAGGGGCGAGCACGGTATCCAGCTACCGCAACGCCTAGCCAACTTCGAAACATGTACGGGCTCAGCTCAGGTCGTCACGATAGCTCCCGTCGCGCCTGCTCGACGTCGAGCGGCTCGTCACCGTTGACGATGCCGGGGGCATCCTTTCGACCGTTGCCGTTTCGGACTCGGCCCGCATATCCTGCCGACCAGTCTGTAACAGCCCGTTATCGGCGGCATACCCGCGACCATCGCCTTCAATCGTCGGCTGTCGACCGGATTCACATCCGTCGCGCTCCCGCGAACGGCATGGACGAGAGCGGCGCGAGTTCGACTCCGGTGCTTTCGGTTCCGGCGTGGATGACGGTGCCGTTGCCCGCGTAGAGACCGGAGTGACCGCCGCCGTAGAACGAGACGAGGTCGCCGACGCGCAGTTCGCTCTGCGACACCGGGGTGCCGGTGGCGAGTTGTTCGCCGCTGGTGCGCGGCAGGTCGCGACCCGCTCGCCGGTAGGCCCATTGCACCAATCCTGAGCAGTCGAAGACGTCCGGACCTGCCCCGCCACTGCCGTAGGGTGCGCCGAGTTTGGAGCGTGCGGCGCTGAAGGCACGCTCGGCGACCGAATTATCGATATCGGGAATGTCCGGAATGGTGACCTCGCCGGGAATTTCCGGAATTCCGATATCCGGCAGGCCGATCGGCCGGGCCGGAGCCGGCGCGGCGGACAGTAGCAGAGATCCCGTCGCCGCGGTCGCGACGACGAGTATCGTCATGACACGAAACCATTTGCCCTGTTCAGAGCCACGATGTCGAACTTCTTCGATGGATGCCATGGTGCGTTCCTCCGACCTCCGCCGACTCGGTGCGGAAAGATCACCGAGCCGTGAATGGATTTCGAGAACACCGGGTGTCTGTGATTCCATCGGATCCGCTAGCCATGCTCCGGCACCATTCATCGGACAGCAAGCGCGACACGCTACCTATAACGAAATAATCACCGATCGCATTTCTGTGCAATCACACGCAGATATCTGGGCAATCTCCCACCAGGCCACCACCTACTGTCGTAGCCATGGCAACTCCCGACTTCATCCGAACCATCCGGGCCGACGCGGGTCGGCAGCTGCTGTGGCTGCCCGGTGTCGGCGCCGTGGTCTTCGATGACGACGGCCGACTACTGCTCGGCCGCCGCGCCGACACCGGCAACTGGGCGATCCTCGCTGGGATGCCGGAACCCGGCGAGCAGCCCGCGGCGTGCGCGGTGCGAGAGGTGTTCGAGGAGACCGCCGTTCACTGTGTCGCCGAACGCATCGTCCTGGTCCGCGCCATGCCCGCGCACACCTATCCGAACGGCGACATCTGCCAGTTCATGGACATCACCTTCCGATGCCGGGCTGTCGGCGGCACGGCGCGGGTCAACGACGACGAATCGCTGGAGGTCGCCTGGTTCGACGTCGCCGCGTTGCCGGAGTTACCCGAGCACGATCTCCTGCGCATCGAACACGCGCTGTCCGGCGAGCCGACCTGGTTCGAACCCGCGCCCTGACGGCCTGTTCCGCGCTGGCACCGATCTGTTGCCCGCGCTACTGCTGTTCGCAGGCCGTGACGGAACCTCTCGACCCCTGGCCTTTGATGGTGCAGGTGTTCTTGCCCGCGCTGCCGTCGACGAGGTTGTTGTTCACGTCGATGGAGATGGTGTCGTCGTCGTTGCCGCCGAAGATGCTGCCGTTGTTGGCGATTGCGGTGATGGTGTCCTTGCCGGTGCCGATGTTGGGGTCGGCGCCGCTGGCGAAATCGCTGCCGTCGCCGAGTACGACGGAGTCGGTGGTGCCGACGGTGCCGACGTCGATCTTGTCGTCGCCGTTGCCGCCGATCACGGTGGCCGCGCGGGAGTTTCCGTCCTTGTTGAGTGAGGTTGCCGAGAGCACGTCGTTGCCGTCACCACCGAACACACTGGCGCCGAGGTACATGTCACCGGCCTTGATGGTGTCGTTGCCGTCGTCGCCCCACAGCGCGGCGCCCGAGCCACCGAGGGTGCCGCCGGTGATCGTGTCGTCGCCGGGCCCGCCGTGTATCCAACCACCGGTCATCTCGTCCACGGTGATGGTGTCGCCGCCCGCGTCCGCGATGGGCGCGAAGGCATCGCCGTAGATGTCGGCCGCGCCGACGGTTCGATGGATCGCGATGGTGTCCTTGCCCGCGCCGCCGAACACGGCATCGGGCGCGTCCGGCGCGGTGGCGCTGGGTGGCCGCTCACCGAGACTGACGGTGTCGATGGTGATGGAGTCGTCGCCCTCGTCGCCGGACACCCGGCCGCCGTGGGCGCCCGCAGTGGTCTCCGGCTTGGCGGGGTCCGGTTGGTAGAAGTAGCCGAGGCTGCCGACTTTGATCACGTCATTGCCCGCACCACCCACGACCGCGCCATGGCGCCCGACATTGCCGCCCGGGCCCTTCGGGATGGCCGCGTCGCAAGCGGCGGGACGGTCTTGCCCGCCGACCGTGATCTCGTCGTCGCCCGGACCTCCGTCGAGGACGCCGCCGTTCACGTCGTTGGCGCCGATCCCCTCCGCCGGGCAAATGAACCGGCCGACATTGCGCGCCGAGATCTTGTCCTTGCCCGCACCACCCAGCACCACCGCCCCCTCGAGCACATCACCCTCGATCACGATCGTGTCGTCGCCATCCCCCGCGTCGAGCACCACTCCGGCCGGGAGATTGTCGGTACAGGTAATGGTGTCGTTGCCCGGCGTCACCGCCCCGGTACACCCTGCGGGCAAACCCTCGGCCCGCACCGGGCCCGCCGCCAACACCAGCCCCGCCAGCAACGCGAAAACCCCCACAATCGAACGTGCACCGCGCGCCCGAATGACCACAGTTCATCCCTCCGTCTCACCGAAAACCTGCCCGGCCTACACCACCGCCATTCCGTATTCGTACCTGCGAGGCATCCGGATCGGCGGCACACACATCGCGGGGAAGGATCGAGGGAGGCAGCTCGTCGGCACTCGGGGGGTGAATCGAACTTCGGATAGTTCGCGAAGAGGGGCGGGGCGAAACGGTACGACGCTCGGGTCGAGCTGTTAGTCCACCGGATCCGTCTCGTAGACGGGGATCCCCCTGGCGTCCAGCATCTGGATGATGCCGACGAACTGATCGCGATCTCCGACGGCCTCCGGAACGTATTCGTTGATCTCGGCGTGGGTGATGTACTTCTGCTCGTGACCGAGGGTGATCAGTTCCTTGATTCCAGCATGGGGCATACGGTGATCTCCAGGTCTCGGGTAGCCGTACTGCTGTCGGCTCAGGGACGCCAACGCTATCAGCGGCGCGCAGGTCATCGCTGAAATATCGACGGAATCTCGAGGTTTCGACGACGGCGGCCCAGCACCGCTACGCCGCCGCAACCCGGGGCAATGATTCGGGACTCTCGATAAACACGGCACGCGATTACCCGTTCAGGTCGGCGGGCGCGGGTGCGCGGTTCGGTACGATTTCTCCTGATCTCCGCTCGCCCTGTACCGAGAACGCCGAGTTTCCAGCGTGCATTTCTGAGAACCATCGTTGTTCGATTCGAGGGGAGTATCAGTTGCGACGGATTGGTGTGCTGCTCACCGTTATCGGAGTCGGCCTCGGCTGGCCATCGGCCGGTGCCGAGCCGCCGATACCGGCGACGGCGCGCCAGCCGCTGTATCCCGACAGCAGTTTCTATCCGCGGCTGGTCCGCCTCGAGCACAGTGGTACGGCCAACGGCACCATCGTGGCGAGCATCAATACGTTGCGGCAAACCGGCGCGATCATGGCAAGTACCGACGGCGGCACCACCTTTCGGCGGCGCGGCAGCATTACCGATTCCGTCTCGAGGAAGAGCGGCCAGCTGTGCTGTTCGGCGCTGTTCGAACTGCCGACGGCGGTCGGCGATATGCCCGCGGGCACCCTGCTGTGGGCCGACACGGTGTTCTCCGACGTGCTCGACGTGGTGCTGCGGCATGTCGAACAACGGCTCTGGGCCAGCCGGGATCAGGGCGCGCACTGGGAATTCGTGTCCAGCATCGCGACGTCGAACAGCCTGTTCAGTTTCACCGACTGGGGACCGCTGTTGCCGAGTGCGTGGGAGCCGAGCCTATCGATGTCGGCGGACGGGCAACTCGTCGCCTTCTACTCCGACGAGACCGACAGCCACGAACACAGTCAGAAATTGGTGCAGGTCCGTTCCCCCGACGGCGTGCACTGGGTGAACCAGACAGACACGGTGGTCAGCGACGTCCAATACGTGCGGCCCGGCATGGCCAACGCCATCAGATTGCCGGACGGCACCTACTTCATGAGCTACGAAATCTGCAACACCGACAAGGTGCATCAGTGTCTGACCTATTTCCGGAGGTCGACGGACGGTTGGAATTACGGCGATCCGCGGTTCCTCGGGACCGTGGTGCGCACCGCCGCCGATGGTGGCTATACCCAGCACGCGCCTTATCCGGCCTGGAGTCCAGGGCCCGGCCCGAACGGCACCATCCTGCTGTCCGGCCAGATGGCGTCGAGCGTGGACGGCACGGTGACGCCGAGTACCGGCCGGACCCTGTTGGCCAACGACGCGATGGGCGAAGGCAATTGGTATGAAATGGCCGCGCCCATCGTCATCGGCGGCATCACCGACGCACCGTGCAAGAACTACAGTTCGGCACTCCTGCCCGCGACGGACGGCAAGTCGGTCATCGAAGCCGCGACCGATCTGGACAGCAACGGAGATTGCCGCGCGTATTACGCCTCGGGCCCACTGCCGGGCCCGCCCACGCCGCCCGCCCCCGCGGGCAAGTAGCGCCCTATTTGGCGATGGTGAAGCTGGTGCCGTCCTTGGCGATCGGTCCCGGGTGCAACTCACCATTCGTGGCGCCGATCGAGTAACTCACCGGTTTGAAGGACGACAACGGCTTTCCGTCGACCTTCACATTGGTGAACACGACCGGGCTGAAGCCGGGCAGCGCACTGTTGAGCTGACCTTCGACAATGACCTCCGCCGTCTGCGCGGGAGCGTCGGAATGCGCGACCGTGGTCCGCGTCCAATTCTGCGTCACGTTCGCGACCGTCATGGTGTAGGCCCGACCGTCGAAGTCGACCGAGGCCTGCATTTTGTCGCCGGGGGCCGACGTCACGTCCGGGTAGATCACCGGGTTCGCCGGATACGCCTCCCACAGCGCCATTCGATACGTCTGCTGCGCACACATCGCGGCGCCGGGTGCCGAGCCGGTGCCCGTGGCCGCACACGTACCGGCCGCGGCCTGACCCATTTGCGTGTTCACGCCCTCGGCGGCCTTGATCGCGTTGCGGAACCACGCGGGATTATTGGCCACCGTCGCGCTCGCCAAGTTCACGATCGCCAGTCCGGGCAGCGACGCCAACGCGCCCGCGGCGCTCACGCAAATGGCCTCGGAACCGGTTTGCATCAACGGCAATGCCTGCTTTCCGTTGACCAGTGTCCCGTTCAAACCGACCCACGGCACCACGCGCTGAATCACGCCCGTGTCGGAGCATTGCACTTCGGGTTCGATCCACTCCGCGGAAATACTCTTGAAGTTCCCGGTGACCACATACCCGGCCCAGTTCGTGCCGCGAATGCGCGGCGGACTCGCGTCCGTCTTCGTGCTCGGCGGCGCCGCATTCGGTGCCGTAGTCGGCGTCGGTGTGCCATCCGCGGTTGCCAAAGACGGCGAAACCAGCACTGCCACGATCGCCCCCACCACCGACGCGGCGAGACGGTTTCGAATTCGCGTCCGACCCGGGGTAGTCATCATGAACAGGGACAATAGCCGAAAAACATCACCGTCGCGCGATGCCGCGCGGCAGTATTTTCGCAGGTAGCGCACGGTTTCGGTGAACGCCGGAAGGAGCTGACCTGCACCGGTTGAAGATCGGCGAACCCGGCGTGTCGCCACTCCCTATTCACATCGCGCGCCGCGACACGCCGTACTCATTCCGCTTCGTGAAGCGCGGGCATCAACGGTCCGCGGGTGCACCGGCTGTCAGATCCGCCATCGCCGCGGCGAGATCGGGCACGACAAAAGAACGTAATAGATGGGGACGCCACTTGCGGGGCCGAGGCCGGAATCCCGACCGTTAATTCCACCGCACGCAAGTCAATTACGCGCGGGTGGTTGTCGTACCCGAGCCGAACTCATGACTATACCCCTATGCGGCAGTTCTATTCATTTCGCGGACACTCCGGAGCGGCTACGCGGCTAAGCCCGCTCCTAGTGATTTGCTGAATTGGCACGACCGGCTTTGAGATTCAACCATGGATACGAAAGGACCGAATCAACGATGCGGTACTTCATTCCTACCCTCGCAGCAGCCGTCTGTGCCCTTTTCTTCTGTGTCGCTCCGGCACACGCCGTCGCTACCGACTGCGCGGCACCCGACGCGCCGCCGATTTGCGCGACACCGTCCAGCGCCTGGAAAACCCAGCCGGCCGGCTCGGTCCTTTCGATGCCGCGGGCCGCCGTCAAGGCGCTGGCGATGACCATGGTTCCGCCGCACCATTTCTGGGCATTCGACAACATCATCACGCGCGAGAGTGGCTGGAATGTCTTCGCCGTCAATCCGGAAAGCGGCGCCTACGGCCTCGGTCAGGCATTGCCGCCGGAAAAGATGGGCACCCACGGTGCCGACTGGCCGTTCAATCCGGTGACGCAGATCCGCTGGACCTACGACTACATGAACAAGCGCTACGGCAGCCCCATCGGCGCCTGGGAATTCTGGCAAGCGCACCACTGGTACTGACGATCCCACGCCAGGTCGAAGGCGTCCTGCCCCACCCGCCCGGCCGTCGCGCACCCCGCCGTCATCGGCATACCGCACGAGCAACGGCCGAAGCCGTGCACGCCGTCGTGGATGTCTCTGATATGGCCTACAGCACCGGCATTCCACTCCTACTCTTGATCCGTGCGCCGGCTCCTCCCTCTCTTGCTGCTATCCCTCGCCGCCTGCGGTGCCGAACCGGCCGCGACACCACCGCCGACGACGACCACGGCCGCCCCGTACGTCCGCACTCCGCTGGACTGCGGCAAGCTGACCGTCGCCCCGCTGACCGTCGAACCGGGCATCGGCTACATCATCGGCACCCACGCCGAGTGGCTGCCCAAGGGCCAGTACATCCGCATCCGGGTGGCGATCACCAACACCGACAGCACTTTCCACACCACTCGCCCCACCGACTACCAGCTCGACGACGCCGCCGACCGCCCCCACCAAACCAGCGTCGACGCGATGGAAATCAAGCGCCAGCCGAACGAGCTCAACATCGGCGCGGGCAACCGGCTGGAAATGGACCTCTGGTACGACATCCCGGTCGATACGCAGCCAAAGCTGCTCCGCGACAACACCTGCACCACCAACATCCCGCTCCCCGGCTAGTTTTTCGATCGTCGGGGTCACGGGGTGGGGATGCCCGACCACAGGTCGCAGTGGTGATTTCGGGCGGCGTCGGTGGTGGTGATCTTGTCCGGCTCGAGGACGAGGGACTGGTCGCCGGTGTGGCGGGGCCAGTCGGGGAGCCCGCGAGAGTTCGGGTCGCCGGTGCGGACGAAGCTGGACCAGTAGTGGACCATCTTGTCGGACAGGATTTTTTGGGCCTGCGTCGCTGGCGCCGGAATCTGCGCGAGGTCGAACAGATAGGGCACTTCGAAGGCGTGCGATGCGCCGTAGGGGAACGGTGGTGGCGAGGGTAAGCCGGGCAGCGGTGCCGCGTTCTGGTCGGCGAATTCGTAGGCGTAGACGGGACCGGTGCGGATGAGGGATTTGGTCGCGTCGGCGATGGGGCAGGCGAAGACATGGTCGGTCATCACCGCCGACCAGGCCAGCACCGGTTGGGCGTAGGCGTCGAGCGGATACTGTCGGGCCACCGCGTCGGCACGGGGGCCGAACATCGTCAGCAGCTGCGGGTATTGCTCAGCGGTGATCGTCCGCGCGCCGATGAAGCTGGTGTACTCGTCGTGGTTCGCGCCGATCAACACCGGCACCTTCGCGGCCTTGCCCGCCCGGAACGCGGCCAGTGGGTCCTCCGGCAGCAGGGGTTGGCCGAAGACCGGGCCGGGCAGATCGTTTCCGTCCGCTCCGGTGTACTTCAACGGCGTTGCGGCGAGCTTGTCCGCGGGAATGGCGCGCAGGCACTGCGCGGTCGCGGCATCGGTGCCGGGGCAGCCGAGCGTGGTCGCGTACTGCTCACTCTTGTCGACCGCGGTCTGCCGGTCGACCTGTATTTCGCAGGGCCCGCTTTCCAGAATCGCGCCCTGGAACAGCCGTTCCGACTGGGGCGACACCAGGTGATCGCAGACCGACATCGCGCCCGCCGACTCACCGGCGATGGTGACCTTGGCCGGATCACCGCCGAACGCGGCGATATTGTCGTGCACCCACCGCAACGCCGCCTGCTGATCCATCAGCCCGAAATTGCCGACCTGCCCGTCCTCGTGCGCCATCGCCGAATGTCCGAGAAAACCCAGTGCACCCAGCCGGTAGTTGATCGTGACGACCACCATGTCACCGGCCCGCACCAGCCGCGAAGGGTCGTAAATATCGCCGCTGCCAGTAACAAAGGCGCCACCGTGGATCCATACCAGTACCGGCCGCTGCTGTGCGGTGGCACCACTCGGCGTCGACACATTCAGGAACAAGCAGTCCTCGCTGCCCCCGAAACCGCCGGTCTGCAAGGGCTGCGTGCATTGCGCCCCTGGTTTGGTCGCGTCTCTCTCCTGGGACCAGACGGCCGGGGGCGCAGGCGGCTTCCACCGCGACTCCGCCGTCGGCGGTGCCGCGTAAGGGATTCCCGAGAACGTTCGCGTGTCCGCCGAGAGCTTCCCGCGCACCGGACCGGACTGGGTCCCCACCACCACCGAATCGGTCGACGGTCGATCCTTCTCGTTGCTACACGCGGTGATGCCACTGAACACCACCGCCGTGGCGGCGACCACCACCGCGATCCGCAATCCGCGCCCTCTCGCACACCACCGGAACTTGTCGGAGCGGAAGGCGTGCATCGCGGAGCCTCTCTGTCGGGGGCATGTCAGCGCTCACTCGGCGGGATCGGTCGCCGGTTTCGCACCGATGAGCTCACTGAAAGTCTGCACGACCTGATCGTGGTATTCGCGAACCAGTGTCTCGATCATGCCGATTTCGGGGAGGTCGATGTCGGCCCTCGACTGCCAGATGTCCAGGAGCTTGCGGCAGAGCACGACGTGGCCGGCGGGCTCCAATGGATCGTAAAAGGCTTGCCCCGCTTCGGGAATGGAAATCAGCATCTCGCCGACGGTGTTGAACAGGCTCAGGAATCCCGGCTTGCCGAGGGCGGCGAACACGCAGCGCAGCATGTGCAGTTCGGCGGCCATGATGTCGGTCAGCTCGGACGTGTCGTCGCCGACCAGCAATTCGAGGCGGTCGAGCGCGTGCACGGCCCGCGACATGTCGTAGCGGCGCGGCGCGGCGGCGACCGCGCTGATGGCCTGCATGAGCAGCATGTGGTCGACGTCGATGATGTCGGCGAAGATCGTGGCGGCGCGGTCGGGCACCCGATGGGCGAACCGGAACAGGAACCGCCACGTGTCGATGCCGCCGTAGAGCTGAATGTCGCGAACGAGGTAGCCGAGGCCGCGGCGCGCCTCGACGAAGCCGAGCGCGGTGAGCCTGCCGAGGGCACTGTTGGCGGTCGGCGTGCTGACGCCGAACTCGGCGGCGACCTGGCGCACCGACGGCAGCAGTTCACCGGGCTGGTAGCTGCCTGCCGCGATGCGATAGGCGAGCTGCTCGGTGATGTCGTCGACGACCGTTGGTGTTGCCACGCCGGGATTCTTCCAGGCTGCCCGTCGAGGCAGCGCCGCCTGGGCGCGAACTCCTATGCTCCCGACGCGAGCTCGCTACCGACCCGATCGGCGACGACGTGCGCCTGCTCGTAGCGGTAGTCGTCGAGCGGGAACTTGCGATTGCCGCGGCTGGCCTCGAAGAAGCCCGACGGACGCAGATAGGTGCTGTCGCCCTGGGAGTTTCGGTAGTAGGTCGGCACGTGCCCGTTGAGTTCGTTGAAGTAGAACCGCACTGCCTCCGCCCGCGCCAGCGTCTTGCGGTGGTAGGCGTCGTGCGCGTCCTGGCGCACCTCCACGGTGCTCGCCCCCCGGCGAATGCCTTCCTTGATGGCGCGCACGGCGTGATCGGCGGTCATCTCGACGAAGGCGTGCCAGCCGCTGCCGGTCCACGAGTACGGCCCGACCAGGGTCCACCGGTTCGGCAGGCTCGGCACCGAAACGCTCTGGTAGGCCTGCATGCCGTGCTCGGTGTAGAACTTGCCGAGATCGAAACCGTTGCGGCCGACGATGGTTCCCGGACGGTATGTCTCCGGATCGGAGAACACCTCGTAACCCGTTGCGAGCACGATCATGTCGAAGATGTGCTCGACGCCGTCGCGGGTCTTGATGCCGCGCGGGGTGATCTGCTCGATCGGGTCGGTGGTCAGCGTGACGTTGTCGCGGTTGAACGCCTTGAGGTATCCGTTGGACATTGTCGGGCGTTTGGCGACGACACCGAAGGTCGGCGCCAGCTGTGCCTGGGTGGCCGGGTCGTCGATGATCATCTTCAGATATCGGCGGTAGGCGGCGATGGTCCACCGGTCGAAGGCGGTGACGGTCGGGCGCACCACCCGCATGGGTGCCGCGACGGTGGCCCGCAGCACCAGGTCGGCAAGCACGAGGACACCGCCGTGCACCGCGGCCTGGAACCCTGGCACCCCCAGCATGCGCTTGCCCACCTCGGGGATGGCGAAGTCCGGCTTTGGCAGCGACCACACCGGAGTGCGTTGAAAGACACCGAGTTCGGCGACCTCGGGAGCGATCGACGGAATGATCTGCACGGCACTGGCGCCCGTGCCGATGATGCCGACCTTCTTGCCGGTGTGGTCGTAGTCATGGTCCCAATCGGACGGTCGCTGGAGCTTGCCCTCGAACGACTGCCAGCCCGCGATGCCCGGATCCTCCTTGGGCCGAACGAAAGCGCCGACCGCGCTGATCAGGAACCGCGCGGTGATGGTCGTTCCGTCGGCGATGTGCAGCTTCCAGTAGTTGTGCGTGTCGTCCCACTCTTCACGAACCACGTTGGTGTTGAAACGCACATGCGGGTAAAGCCCGAACTTGCGGGCCACGTCCATGTGGTACCGCTTGACCTCCGCGCCGTACGGAAACACCCGGCTCCACCCGGCGTTACGGGCGAACGAATACTGATACGCGATGGCCGGAATATCCACGCCGAGACCGGGATAGGTGTTTTCCTGCCAGCTGCCGCCGACCTCGTCGGCCCGCTCGATGATGACGAAGTCGCCGACGCCGGCCTGCAGCAGTTTCACGCCGGCCGCGAGTCCGCCCGGCCCGGCACCGATTACCGCGACCTGATGATCGGGCGTACTTACCTCATCTGACAGAGGAGTCGAAAAGCTCACGGTCGTTGTCTTTCTCGTGACGGGTTGCGGGAAGATCCCGGAATTCACCATTCACGGTTCTCCGGGTTGTCGACACCATGGTCGGCACCTGATCGGCGAGGCGCTCGAGCCGGTCGAGCAAGCGTCTCCTTCTTCCCGGCTGCATGGCCGTTGTCCCCACTGTGTAACACAGTATAGATTGTCTGGGACACTAACACGAGGGCGTACCGCATCAGCAAGGCCGCCGCGCAGACGCGCACCGGATACCTGCGCCGCTCGCCGGTCTCGGCGAGGAGCGGGCATTCGCGGCAGGATTCGAGACAGACCCTTCCCCACGGAAGCTTTTGCCGCCGCGGCAAGGCGTCTAATGCATTGGATTGCAGTGGTTTTCATCCCACAGCTCCGACGCACCGAAGTTATCCGAAACGAATCCGTTTCCAGCTCAGGGGAATCCCCCATTTGGCCGTCCATCGTGGGACGTACCCTTCCGGTGGATCGCGGTCAGGCAACCCCCCGACCCCCGTCCATGATTCGACTCGCACGCCGCTCGCCCCCCACCTCGGCTATTACGTCCGATCGGTCGGACTTATTGCGATAGGATATCGACATGACGAACAGGCACCCCGCCGACGGGCGCCGAGCACGCGGCGACCGATCCAGAACGGCCGTGCTGGACGCGGTGGTTTCGATGGCCTCGGTCGCCGGGCTCGGCGCGCTGAGCATGGGCCAGGTCGCGGCCGAGGCGGGCGTGAGCAAGTCGGGCCTGTTCTCGCTCTGGCGCGACAAGGAAGAGCTGCAGCTGGCGGCCATCGAACGCGCGCGAACGCAGTGGGCGGACATGGTCGTCGCGCCCGCGCTCAAAGCCCCGGCGGGCGTCCGTCAGCTGTGGGCGCTGCACGAATCACGCCTGGCGTTCTACACCGACCTGGTACTGCCCGGCGGCTGCTTCTTCGTGGCCATTCAGCACGAATTCGATGACCAGCCCGGGCCGGTGCACGACCGCCTCGTCGCCCTCGCCCACGAGTGGGATGCGTTCGTGCACTCCATCATTCGCACCGCGCTCGACGCCGGGGAATTGCGGCCGGATACCGACCCCGGCGTCCTCGCCTACGAACTCGAGGCGCTGGGCTACGCCGCGGTCACCCGCGCCCGGCTGCTGGATGGCGATGCCGCGTTCGCTCAGTCACGCGCCGCCATGCTTGGGCGGCTGCGGGCGTACTGCACCGATCCCTCGATTCTCCCCAAGTCTTGAGCTAAAACTTTACGACCGATCGTTCTTATTGTAGGGTGGAACCGTACAGCGGATAGCGGTCGGCGGCAGCGCCGGCGGGGGCAACTGAATGCATACCCACCCTCATCGCGTCGCCCAACGAGCGAACTTGCGCGCGGTGATGCTCCGAAAGGAACCGCACATGCCAACCATGCAGCCCGCATATCACATCGGAATCGTCGTGGCCGACCTCGACAAGGCCATGGCCGAGCTGGGCAAGCTCGGTCTGGAGTGGCACGCGCCGATCAGGAACAACAGCGACGTGTTCAGCAATGGCGAGACCAAGAACATCCAGCCGTGGATGGCCTACTCCAAGCAGGGACCGCCCTACCTGGAACTGCTCGAACAGATGCCGGGCACCATCTGGGCCGAGACCGGCCTGCATCACCTCGGCGTCTGGACCGACGACATCCCTGAGGAGTCGAAGCGACTCTCCGCCGAGGGCATTGCGCAGCTGATCTCGTCCCACGACAACATCTCCGACTCCGCCTCCGCCTACCACCAAACCACCGACGGCGTCCGCCTGGAACTGATGGACATCGGTCGCGTCGGCCCAGGATTGGCGGTATATCTGAGCGGCACCGCCGACGACTACCTCAACAACCTGCGGACACCCGGGTAGCCGCCTGATCGATCCGGCTCGGCGAGGGCGTATGTTCGGGAGGTAATTTCCCTGCCGTCGACAGGCAGAAGGGGTGGTGCGAGAGTGCAGGCCGAGCCAGCGAGACCCGCCGAGAAGGGTCCCGTGATATCGCCGGATTCGACCAGTCTGCGGACGTTTTCGACGAGCAAGCCCCCTGGCCTACGCTGCGTGGGTCAGGTCGATTTCGCGACGCACGACGCGTGGGAAACCGCGCTGGCCGACCTGCCTGCTACCCGCGACATCCACTTGGAATTGTCCGAGCTGACCTTCATCGACACGCGCGGCACGCTGATACTGGTGGAAGCCACGAATCAGGCGGCGAAGGGACGCAGGGTCGTGCTGCACAACCCGCCCGTGACGCTGGTCCGCATCCTGGAGCTGTTCTGGCCGTCGCTTCCGACAATCGAGGTAGATCGCGCATGACCAGCACCACCGCTGACCCCTTCGTGCATCCGGCGCTGTTCTACAGCGACACCGAGGAGTACCTGGCAGGCACCGTCGGGTTCATTCGCGAAGGATTGGCCAACAACGAACCCGTCGCGGTGTCGGTCCCCGGACCCAACCTGGAACTGATTCGCGCCGAACTCGGCGCCGACGCCGAGTCGGTGCGGCTGATGGACATGACCGTCGAAGGCCGCAACCCTGGGCGGATCATTCCCGGTGTACTCCGCGCCTTCGCCGACACCTACCCGACCGGACGGGTGCGGATCATCGGCGAACCCATCTGGGCGGGCCGCTCCGCGACGGAGTATCCGGCGTGCGTGCAGCACGAGGCGCTGATCAACGCCGCGTTCACCGGCCGCGAGGTCACCATCCTGTGCCCCTACGACACCGAACGCCTCGACCCGACCGTGCTTGTCGACGCGCACGCGACCCATCCGACGCTGATCGACAGCAGCGGCGAGCGGGCAAGTAGCGCCTACGATCCCGACCGCATCGTCGCCTCGTACAACAAGCCGCTACCGCCCGCGCCGCCGATCGCCCGCGTCATCGCCTTCGACGTCACCTCGCTCACCGAGGCCAGGCACCGGGCAGGCGAGTTCGCCAGCCAGGCGGGCATGACCCCGGACCGCGTCATCGATCTGGAATTGGTCATCGCCGAGACCATCACCAACTCGGTGGTGCACGGCGGCGGCAGCGGCACGCTGGCGCTCTGGATCGACGGCAGGCAACTGCGCGCTCAGGTTCGCGACGGGGGTCACATCACCAACCCGCTGGCCGGCCGGGTGCCACCGCAACCCTTCCAATTCGGCGGCCGCGGACTGCTTTTGGTCAATCACCTCACCGATCTGGTCCGCATCCACACCGGCGTGCACGGCACCACCATCCAGATGGATCTGCGCCTGGCCTGACCCGTGCGGTGGCCATCATCGACCGGTGAACTTCGCCTTCCGTCGCTCGACGAACGACTGGATACCCTCCGCGCCGTCGGCCGTCGCGAACAGCTTGGTGACGTCGCCGACCAGACGTTCGGCCGCGGCGGCGTTACCTTCGTCGCGGGCCCGGTGCGCCGAGGCGAGGATCGCGCGAACGCCCAATGGCGCTGAGTTCTCGGCGATTTCGGTGGCCAGGGTGCGTGCCGCGGCGAGGGCCGTGGCCGCGTCGGGGGTCACCTGCTGGAGCAGTCCGATGCGGAGCGCCTCGGCGGCATCGAATTCGGCGCCGGTGAGGACCCAGCGCATGGCGTTGCCCCAGCCCGCTTCACGCCAAAACCGCAGTGTCGCACCGCCGAACGGGTAGATGCCGCGCCGGACCTCCAGCTGACTGAACCGGGTGCCCTCGGCGGCGATCCGGATGTCGGCGGCCAGCAGCAGCTCGATACCCAGCGTCATGCACCACCCCTGTGCCACGGCGATCACCGGCTTGGTCCAGTTGTAGTTCAGCCGCCACGGGTCGAGGCCGTCCTCGGGGTAGGTGATCGCGCCGGTCGCCAGCGCGGGGGCGACGTCGACCAGGTCGAGGCCCGCGGTGAAATGCTCGCCGTGCCCGAACAGCACGCCGGCGCGCAGCTCGTCGTCGTTTTCGAGCAGGGCATACGCGCGCGACAGCTCGCCGAGCATCTCGAGGGTGAAGGCGTTGCGCTTCTCCGGGCGGTTGAGTCCGATGAGCAGGACATGTCCGTCGCGTTCGACGGTAACGGTGTCGGCCATGGGCTTCAGTCAACAACAGCGATATTGATTATGCAATAGTCCATAATCGATGCCACGGCCCGCTGCTCACGAGCCCGATTCGACGCGAATCTCCCCCACCAGACGCTGGAAGGTACTGGCGACATATTCGATGCGGGCATCCTCGAGCTCGGGCCGCGGGTAGGTCGAGCGGAAGATCGCCTCACCGTCGAACATGTGCACAATCGAGGTGGCCAGCAGGCGGGCGACCTCCGGGGGAACGGCGGGCGACAGGGCCGCGATCGCGACCCGCTCGACGTCGTCGAGCAGCGCCCGGGCGACGGGGGCGAGCCTGGCCCGCAACTCCGGCTCGGTGCGCGCGGCGACGAGCAGCTCGAACCAGACCGTGTTGGTTTCCTGGCGGATCTGATTGCGGGCGCGGTGCAGGATGTGCGTCAAATCCAGTGGCTGGTCGGCGTGTTCGCGCGCGCGGATATTATCGAACGCACGCATGTGCCTGCGGCCGACCTCTTCGGCGGCAGCGACGACCAAGTCGGTCCGCGAATCGAAGTGCCGGAAGATGCCACCCTTGGACACACCGGCCCGGCGGCTGATCTCACCGAGCGAGGCATTGTGATAACCGACCTCGGCGATGGCCTCGATGGTGGCCTCGACGAGCTTGCCGATGGTGGCGGCGCGGCGCTGGGCTTGAGTTCGGCGCGGCGCGGTCACCGCTCCTGGGACCTGAGGAATCGTCCGGTGCGGCCGGTGCCGAGGATCGGCGCGGCCGTGCCGTCGCCGAAGACGTACTTGCCGCCGATGAAGACGGCCGAGACCGCCCCGTCATTGCGATTCACCATGCGAGACAGGTTGTCATACTGCGCGACCGTGCTTTCGGCGTAGGCGTCCAGCGAGGCATCCAGCTGCGCCGGGTCGATGATCACCAGATCCGCGCGATCGCCCTCGCGCAGATGGCCCGCGTCGATGCCGTACCAGTCGGCGAGCTCACCGGTGAGCCGGTGCACCGCGCGCTCCAGCGAGATGAACGGCGCGCCGGCCTGCTCGGCATCGCGCACGCGGCGCAGGAAGCGGAGCCCGAAGTTGTAGAACGCCATGTTGCGCAGGTGCGCGCCCGCGTCGGAAAAGCCGAGCTGCACACCGGGATCCGCGCCCAACCTGGTCAGGAACTTCGGCCGATGGTTGGAAATCGTGGTGCGCCAGCGCAGTTTGGTGCCGTGCTCGACCACCAGGTCAAGGAACGCGTCCACCGGATGCACGCCACCACGGTCAAGACCCACCTGCCCGAATGTCTGGCCGACCACGGAATCGTCTGGGCAGGAGACGATTTCGGCATCGAAGAAGTCGCGGTGCCAGACCCGCATCCCGAACTTCGAGTCGTAGTCCTTGCGGAACCGTCGCCGGTACGCCTCGTCCTGCATCAGCGCATTGCGCTCGACCTGGTCGGCGAGATGCAGCGCCGCGGCACCCGAACCGAACTCCTCGAAGATCACCAGGTCGATGCCGTCGGCATACACCTCGAACGGCACCGGCAGGTGCTGCCAGCGGAAGTCACCGCCCAGCGCGTTCAGTGCGCGCGCGATCGGTCCCATGATGTAGACCACGGCCGGGTTCGCCTTGATGTCCGCGGCCGACAGCAGCGTGGTCTTCAAGCGCTTGCGGAAGATGCCCAAGCTGCTCAGCGCCATCGCGCCGATGCTGCGCACCGAGCCGACATCGGGGCCCGCCTGCAGCACCCGCCGCCGCCGTCGCAGAATCGCGTTGAGACGGCGGCGTTCTCGCGCCTTGGCGTAGGTGGACGGCAGCGTGCGCGAACGGCAGGTATCGCCGTCGAGCTTGTCGAAAAGCAGCTGCTGCGCCGACATTCCGACGAAGCCGGCGTCGAGCGCCTCGGTCAACGCCGCTTCCATCGCCGCCTGTTCGGCCGCCGTGGGCCGGACCTCTTTACGGGTGGCGCGGTCGAGCCCCATCTGCGCCGTGCGGATATCCGAATGACCAAGCATCGCAGCGATATTCGGGCCGAGCGGCAGCTCCTCCAACGCGGCGACGTACTCGCGCGCCGAGCGCCAGGTCTTGGTCTCCTCGATCGCCTCGATCACGTGCCGCCGCGGGATCGCCTCCACCCTGCCGAACAGATCACCCGCCTCGGTAGCGCCGACGTGCACGGTCGACAGCGAGCAGGACCCGAGCAGCACCGTCGTCATGCCGTGCCGCACCGATTCGGCGAGCTCGGGCGTCTTGAGCACCTCGATGTCGTAGTGAGTGTGGATGTCGATCATGCCGGGGACCACCCACTTGCCCTCGGCGTCGATGACGTTCGGGCAGCCCGTCTCGTCGAGCGGCTCCGCCGACACCGCGACCACCCGGTCGTCGCGAAGTCCGAGGTGGCGCGTGCCGGAGGGCGAACCGGCGCCGTCGAACCAGCGCCCGGCCTTGATGATCGTGTCGTAGCTCACTCCTACATTGCAACCGATCGGTTGCTAACCGTCAAGGCTCAGTTCTCACACCGCGCCAGGACAGCAGGCGAGGAATAATTTGCTGTTCCGTAACTCTGAGCTCGCCATACGGCAACCAGTACCCGGCATTCTCATTCGACTGAATGCGGGAACAGGTTGGCGGCGTTTACTACCCAATTGTCCAAATAGTTGCTGAATAGGATGAGCGGACGCAGCTTCTCGGCGGATATCCCCCTTGCTTTCCACATTCGTGACACTGACATGGAGGGCTCATGCCCACGCTCACACCGGGACGTGCCGATCATCCGCTCGCCCTGCCCACCGAGGCCGAGATCGCCGAGGTGCGTGCCGTCGTCGCGGCCGCCGGGCTGATCGCGCCGACCACACGTTTCGTCTACGTCGGACTGGACGAGCCGGACAAATACGAGATCTACCAGTGGTCCGGCGCGTTGGATCGCCGCTTCCGGGTGCTGCTGCACGACATCGACCGCCCGAACGCCATCGATCTGGTCGTGTCGCTCAGCCGCCGGGCGGTGCTGTCCCAGCGCACCCTGGACGCCATCATCGACGGTCAGCTTCCCGTGCTCGACGAGGAGTTCGAGCTGGTCGAAGCGGTGCTGTCGACCGATCCGGGCTGGCTGGCCGCGCTGGCCGCCCGCGGCCTCGACGTCGCGCAGGTGCGGGTCGCTCCGCTGTCGGCGGGCGTGTTCGACTACGTGGGCGAGCAAGGCCGCCGGATCCTGCGCGGCTTGGCCTTCCATCAGCAGCACGAGAAGGACCATCCCTGGGCGCACCCGATCGACGGGCTCGTGGCGTTCGTCGACGTGATGACCCGCGAGGTGTTGCGGGTGATCGACACCGGGCCCGTCGACGTGCCGCGGGAATCGGGGAACTTCGACGACCCTGTCGTCACCGGCCCGTCGCGCACCACGCAGAAACCGATCGAGATCACCCAGCCGCACGGACCGAGTTTCACCGTGCGCGGCAACCTCGTCGAATGGGAAAAATGGTCGATGCGAGTGGGTTTCGATGCCAGGGAGGGACTCGTCCTGCACCAGATCGGATTTCACGACAATGGCCGGATCCGGCCGATCATCCATCGCGCGTCCATCGCGGAAATGGTGGTGCCGTATGCCGATCCGTCGCCGATCCGCTCCTGGCAGAACTACTTCGACACCGGCGAGTACCTCGTCGGCCGCTATGCCAACGCACTCGAGCTCGGCTGCGATTGCGTCGGCGACATCACCTATTTCGACGCGGTGATCGCCAACGAGACCGGCAACCCCAGCGTGCTGCGCAATGCGATCTGCCTGCACGAGGAGGACTTCGGCGTGCTGTGGAAGCACACCGACCTGTGGACCGGGTCACGCGAGGTCCGCAGGCAACGCAGGCTGGTGATCTCGTTCTTCACCACGGTGGGCAACTACGACTACGGCTTCTTCTGGTACCTCTACCTCGACGGCACCATCGGCTTCGAGGTCAAGGCGACCGGAATCGTCTTCACCGCAGCCTATCCCGGCATCGATCACCCGTTCTCCACCCAGGTGGCGCCCGGTCTCGGCGCGCCCCATCACCAGCATCTGTTCAGCGCACGCCTCGACATGATGGTCGACGGGCATCGCAACCGGGTCGAGGAGGTGGAGAGCGTGCGCGTGCCGATCGGCCCGGACAACCCGCACGGCAACGCTTTCACACTGCGGCGAACAACACTCGCTCGCGAATCGGCGGCACAGCGGCTCGCGGACAACCGCGTCGGGCGCGTCTGGCGCATCAGCAATCCCGAGGTGTACAACCGTCTCGGCCTGCCCGTCTCTTACGTGCTGTACCCGGAGGGCAAGGAAACGCTGCTCGCCGCCGACGAATCGCCGATCGCCCAGCGAGCCGCCTTCGCGACGAAGAGCCTCTGGGTCACCCGATACGACCCCGCACAGCGTTATGCCGCAGGCGATTTCGTGAATCAGCACCCCGGCGGCGCGGGACTTCCGGAGTACGTGCGCGCCGATCGACCGCTCGACAACGAAGACCTGGTCGTGTGGCACACCTTCGGCCTCACCCACTTCCCACGACCGGAGGACTGGCCGATCATGCCGGTCGACTACACCGGATTCGTGCTCAAGCCGGTCGGCTTCTTCGACCGTAATCCCACCCTCGATGTCCCTCGCACCAGCTCCGGCCATTGCGAAGAGCCGACCAGTTGCCATGGAGCCCCCGATGACTGAAACATCCACTGCCGGTGCCCGATTACGCGGTTCGATCGGGGTGACGGGGATCGTCTTCCTCGTCATCGCGGCCGCCGCGCCGCTGACCTCCGTCTGCGGCGCCTTGCCGCTCATGATCGGCCTCGGCAACGGAGCGGGTGCACCGGCGGCCTACCTCGTCGCCGCGGCCGTGCTGCTCGTCTTCAGCGTCGGATACGCCGCCATGAGTGGCCATCTCGACGAGGCGGGCGCCTTCTACGGCTACGTCCGCAGCGGTCTCGGCGGCAGCGCAGGCCTCGGCGCGGCCGGGCTGGCATTGCTCACCTATACCGCCATTCAAGCCGGGATATACGGGCTCGCGGCATCGACCGTCGAAGGACTCGTCGTGCATTACGGCGGGCCCGACTTACCCTGGTACATCTACGCTTTCGCGCTGATGACCCTCGTCGCGGTGCTCGGCTACCGGAATATCGAGCTCGGCGCCAAAGTCCTCGGCGTGCTGCTCGTGGTCGAGATCGGCATCATCGTCGCGTTGTCCGCCGCCGTGCTGAGCCAAGGTGGCGCGCACGGCATCGATACCGTCTCCTTCACCCCGTCGGCCTTCTTCGACGGCTCCCCCGGCGTGGCGTTGATGTTCGCCATCGCGTCGTTCATCGGCTTCGAGGCCACCGCGATCTACGGCGAGGAGACCCGCGACCCGCGGCGCACCATCCCGCGGGCCACTTACATCGCGGTGCTCACCATCGGCGCGTTGTACGCGGTGGCCAGTTGGGCAGTCGTGCTCGCGTTCGGCAGCGACGATGTCGCCGCGGCCGCGGGCGACGACCCCGAAGCGCTGACCTTTACCGCCGCGCGGATGTTCCTCGGCGAGACGTCCGCCGACCTCATGTCGATCCTGCTGGTGACCAGCCTGTTCGCGGCCCTGCTCGCGTTCCACAACGCGATCTCCCGGTACGGCTACGCGCTCGCCCGCGACGGCGTCGGGCACCCGGCCCTCGGCCATATCCATCCGCGCCACGGCTCCCCGCACAAGGCTTCACTCACCCAATCCCTGTCGGCGGCACTGGTCGTCGGTACCTTCGCCCTCGTGGGCGCGGACCCGGTCCTGCAGCTGTTCACCTGGATGTCCGGCCTGGCCACCGTCGCTATTCTGCTGCTGATGACGCTCACCAGCGTCGCCATCATCGTCTTCTTCCGCCGCACCGGCGTGGATCGGCGCCGCTGGCACACCGTCGTCGCGCCCGTCCTCGGCACCGCCGGGCTGCTGATCATCACCGCCCTGGTCATCGACAACTTCAGCACCCTGGTGGGTGGCTCGGCCATCGTCGCTACCACCCTGCTCGGCACTGTCGCGGCGACCTTCATCCTCGGCGTCGCGATCGCCCAGCGACGCCTAGCCGCAGCCTCCGTCAGCTAACGATTCGGCGTGGCGTGCGGCCGACTCGGTAGCGCGCGGACCCGACTCGGGACACACTTGACGGCGTGAATCGCATGCCATTCGGGCCGATCGCCGACGACCGGGCCGGTCGACGGTGACCGCCCTCGCCCGCGGCGAGAACCGGCCCGCGCCCGCCGACCGGATGACGGTGACCGTCAGCTGCGCGGCCGGGGTCGACGTCTCCGCCCTGCTGCTCGGCGCGGACGGCCACGTCCGGACCGACGCCGACTTCGTGTTCTTCAATCAGCCGGTCGGTCCCGGCGTCATCTACCGGCACGGCAGCGGTCGTGGCGACATGGTCGACGTGCAGACCAGCGCGCTTCCGCCGGACGTCGACAAGGTGGTGGTCACCGCCAGCCTCGACGGCAGCGGCCCGCCGACCTTCGCCGGCGCGGGCACGCTGCTCGCGACGATCGGATCCGATTCGGGGGCACTGACTTTCCCGATGGACGGGCTCACCACCGAAACGGCCGTGGTGTGCGTGGAGATCTATCGCCGCGGCGGCGCCTGGAAGGTGCGCGCGGTCGGCCAGGGTTACGACAACGGGCTGGCCGGCATCGCGACGGCGTTCGGCGTCAACATCGACGACGAACCCGAGGCACCCAATCCACCTGCCGCCGCGCCGGTTTCGCCGCCCGCACCCGCGCCGAACTACCCGCGGCAGGCCGCGCCCCCTTATCCTTCGGCCCCCGCTTACTCACCGCCCGCGCCATCATCACCTCAGCAAGGAGCACTGCCGATGCAGAGCGATCTGTTCAACCCCAGCCACGCCGAAGTCTCCGGCGGCGGCATCCAGAAGCAGGGCGGCAAGATGATCAAGGTCGCCGTCAACGGGGAGGTCATGGCTCGGGCCGGTTCCATGGTCGCCTACCAGGGCGACATGCAGTTCAAGGCACTCGGCTCCGGCGGCATCGGCCGAGCCATCACCCAGCGGCTCACCGGTGAGGGTGTGCCGCTGATGAACGTCTCCGGCCGCGGCGATCTGTTCCTCGCCGACAGCGCCGCCGACGTGCACATCATCGACCTCGACGGCACCGACGGCCTCACCATCAACGGCTCCAATGTGCTCGCCTTCGACACCAGCCTGTCCTACCGGGTCCAGCGGGTGCAGGGCGCCGCCGGAGTCGCCAGCAACGCCGGGCTTTTCAACTGCGTGTTCACCGGGCGCGGCCGGATCGCCATCACCACACACGGCTCGCCGGTGGTACTCCAGGTCGACCAGCCGACCTACGCCGACCCGCAGGCGGCGGTGGCCTGGTCGTCGAGCCTGCAGACCGGGATCAAGCGCAACGACTCGTTCGGCCTCGGCAGGTTGATCGGCCGCAGTACCGGCGAGGGGCTCACGCTGGCCTTCTCCGGGCGCGGCTTCGTCATCGTGCAGCCATCGGAGTTGCCGCCCGGCGGGCTCATCGGCGGCACCGGCGGCGGCCAGCAGGCCGGGCAGAGCGGCGGTGCGCTCGGCGGGCTGTTCGGCTGAGGCAACTGTTCGGATTGTGAAACATCTGCGCGCCGCGATTGACCCGGCGCGCAAGGTCCGCGATGATCGCTACCACCTCGGATCCTCCAGTTTCTTGCGACGAGGTACTCCTATCACTCTGGCATTTCGGCACGCAGCGTGGCGGCAAGGCGAAGAGAGGCCTGAAATTTGATGAGCAGCAAGCGTTTTAGAAATTGGTCGGCGAGATTCGTGGTTATGGCCGGGGTCGCGGCCGCCGGATTCGCAATGACGGCAACCGCACAGGCCGAACCGCTATGGCCGGGCGGACCGGACATTCCCGGCGTACCTGCCATCATTCAGCCGCCGCCGCCCGCGCCGGTCTACGCGCCGTGCACCGCGGCGAAGGTCCGCGCGTGCATGCGGCTGTCGACCAAGGAAATGTGGCTGATGGAGGATGGGAAGACCATCTACGGCCCAAAGCCGATCGAAATCGGCAGGCCGGGATACGAATCCCATGTCGGCGTCTTCGACGTCGATTTCAAGCGTGAACATTTCTGGAGCACGATGCACAATGCGCCGATGGAGTGGGCCGTCTTCTTCGACGGCGATATCGCCACCCACATCGGACCGCTCGATTCGAACTCGCACGGCTGCATCCGGATGAACCCCGACGCCGCCGAGGCGACGTATCGCCACCTCGAGCCCGGCGACATCGTCGAGGTCGTGGAGTGAACTCGTAACACCATTCATTACGGAAACGGGATGCCCCGACGGGCATCCCGTTTTTGTTTGCCCGGCAACGGTGGGTGCCCTGCGGTGAGCGACTATTCGGAACTATGGGCAATGCCGCTCGGTTGCGCGCGTCGGCACTCGGGCCGACCGGTTTTCGGTCATCCTTGATCAGAAATCCGGGCGGATCCCGGCCTATACCCGAGGAAGCGAGTCGATCGTGCGAGTAGTAGCCGAGGTTCTGGTCGGATTGGTGGCGGCGCTGCACGTCTACATCGTGGTGATGGAGATGTTCCTGTGGACGACGCCGCGAGTACGGGCGGCGTTCGGCAGCACGGTCGAATTCGCCGAGCAGACCAAGGTTCTCGCCGCGAATCAGGGACTCTACAACGGCTTCCTCGCGGCCGGGCTGATCTGGGGAATCATCGCGTCGGACCCGGTCGGGTACGCCGCGATGATCTTCTTCACCGCCTGCGTCGTGGTCGCCGGAATCTACGGTGCCGCCACCGCCAGCCGCCGCATCCTGCTGGTGCAGGCACTGCCCGGCGCGATCGCGCTGATCGCGGTGCTGGTGGCGGGCAGCCGGTAACGCGCTGAGCGGCACGCCACCGGGTGACCATCCGCCGCCCGCGGGGCCGGGGTCAGGGAACGGCGAGGTCGATGCAGCCGGGAGTGGGGTCGACGACGACGCAACCGGACGGCGGGCGGGTGGGGTGGTAGTCCGCTGAGACGCCGCCCGCCGCGATGGTCTCGGTGTAGGTGGCGACGGCCTTGGTCGGGCGGCGCTCCAGCTTGGGATCGTTGCGCACGTCGACCGCGTAGAGGCCGAATCGTGGGTTGTAGCTGCCCCATTCGTAGTTGTCGGTGATGCTCCAGTAGTTGTAGCCGATGAGGTTCACGCCGTCGGCCTTGGCGCGCTGCAGCCAGTAGACGGTGTCGCGCAAATGGTCGCTGCGGTTGTAGTTTCCGGTTCCTGGGACGTTGTCGTCGTCGGAATTGGCGTTCTCCGTTGGCATCCCGTTCTCGACCACGTAGATCGGCATGTTCGGCTTGCCGAACTTGCGCGCCTCGTCCGCATAGCGTTTGACCGCGTAGTAGATTCCTTCGGTCCGGATCGGCAGATTCCACATCCCGGGCGACCCGACGGCCGCGATGGACCGGACGGTGGCGGGCGGGCTCGAGGCCGGCGGCTCGTAGGCGAAGTAGTAGTCGACGCCGATGTAGTCGAGCCGGTCGCGGATCTTCGCGAACAATCCGCCGTTGACCTGGTCATCGATACCGGCGACGTAGCCGATATTGCTGGTCACCTGCGCGTCGGGCCGCACGTCGTGAATGTATTCATAGATCTTGTTGTGCGCCTCGGCGACCAGGTCTTCCATGCGATCCTGATTGGTCGCGTTGTTGCGGACCTCGTGCATGATGTAGGCGACTGGCTCATTGATGGTGACCCACATCGGATTTCGCGGAGCGTATCGGTCGACCACCTTGCGCATGTTGGTCAGCCAGGCTGCGAGCATCTCCGGGTTATCCCAGCCGGTGTCCGGGGTATCCGAGTGCGGCCCATGGAACGCGCCGTCGTAGGCCCAGCCCGGGTACACCCAGTGATCGAGGGTGAGCATCGGGCGCATGCCAGCACTGATGATCTTGGCGATCACCTTGTCGTAGAAGCGGAATCCGTCGGCGTCCCACTCCAGTCGGCTCTTCGGTTGCAGCCGCGCCCACTCGATCCCGATTCGGAATACCTTCACTCCGAGCGACTTCGCCAGATCGATATCGGTGGCGTATCGATCGTAGAAGTCGATCGAGCTCTGATACTTGTCGAACTCGGGGTGGTTCCCGATGTAGCGCACCCAATTGCTATCGGGCGCATCGTTGTTCGGCGACGGGCTGGTGGTCGGTGGCGCATGGCCTTCGGACTGGAAGCCGGACGCCGCGACGCCCCAGAGAAAGTCGGGCCCGAGCGCGGCGGTCCCCGCCACTGGCTCCGTCGGGTCGGCAACACCCACGCCGGGCACCAGCAGCGCGGCCATCGCGACCGCGAGCGCTACCGCGGCACGCCGAGTCGATGTGCGCATAAACCGAGAACTTAACCGACTAATTGCTGAACCCCCGGTAGGCCCGGTCCCTGCGGCGAGTATCGGCCGGGGAGCGCGCCCATTCGGTGGCTAGTTCATCGACAGCCGGTGGCCGATCCGCGCGATCGTCACGGCCGGCGGTGCGCCGTACGCCCCGTTGCTGGCGGCCGCGGCGGCCTCCTCCGCCGCAGCCGCGGCATCGGCGACCGTGCTGTCGTCGGGGGCGAACGCGGCGGCCTTCGCGGCGTCGAGCGCGGCGGCGCCCGCGTCTTGGACGGACACCGCCGCGTCGGCGGTGACGACCGCGTAGAAGGTTGCCTTGATCGCGTGGTTGGCGGCGACATAGGCGTGCCAGGCCGCGTCGCGGGTGGTGTTCGAGGCGGCCACGGCACGCGCGGCGCCGTGCGCGCGGGCGACATGGTCGACGGCCCTGTCCCGGTTCACCGCTCGCTTGGCCGCGGCGCTGGCGCGGCCCGCGGCACTACTCGCCCTGGCGTGTGCCTGGGCAACCAGCTCTCGGGTGGCGTCGAGCTCCAGCACGGCGGTCGCCCGGGCACTGCCTGGTAGCAGGGGAATAACCTTGCCTACCAACGGAACCCGCCGATGTGCTCGAGCTGCTCGGTGTCGTCGTCCGCGTCGAACCAGTCCGAACCAGCGGTCTCCGGCCCCGCGTCGGATTTCCAGAAAGCCAGGGAATCCGTTCCGGCGCAGTAGATGACGACGGCCAGCACCGCCAATGCCGCCAGTTCCTTCGACATTCGCGCCACAGCGAACCTCCTCGATCGACGATTGTGTGCCGGCGAGCCCCGGCGGGGGCGGTAGCACAGAATGCGGAGTGCGCGCGCATCTCCGGTTTGTCCGAATTCCCGCCGGACTCAACGAAAATGCGCGCGTGCCGCCTAGCCCAAGATGCCGAAGGTAAGAATCCCTACGAGGTTCTCCGTTACCGCGAGCACGCTGTTCACTAGACCGAAGAGACCACTCAACATGACTTGCTCCTGTGATACGCCATTGACGGATCGGTGTCATTTGTCGAACGAGAGCACGAGCTGGATCGCCGAGGAAGGCTAGCGCACCAGTCCCCAAAAGGACAAAACACCTGCGCCAGCGTGTTCATCGCCGAGACGTTCCGCCGGTCACAAGCGTTGCCCCAGCTCACAGCCGTATCGAAACCAGTCCAAAATTTCTTCCATCCGAACGTACTTGGGTAACGAAGACACTATCGACGCCTGCCACTGACGGTTCCCGACATTGTCAGCGTTGGACGCCCACCCGGGTTGTTCGCGCCGCCTGGAGTTTTCGCCGCGGAGCACCACCGACATTTCAGACCCAGCGTCGGATTTACCGCAGAAAGACTGACCGGGCGGCTTGTAACCACAGCAAAACGAAAGGCAAAACATGATTGCACCGCTCCTCACCGCCGTCGTCACCGCCCTCACCTCGGGACTCACCAGCGTCGTAACCGCGCTTCTCGGCGGCTGATTCGACACGGTCCGGGGTGGCGGCGAAGCCCACCCCGGACCGGCGGACGCCGGAGACTCTCCCGACCAGAACCAGCCTCAGGCCATGCGGATCAATATGAAGGTGGGTACGTTGCGTCGAATGCTATTCTCCAGAACAGGTATTCGGAGACTAGGAACCCTCGTCGCAGGTACGGCCTTCGCCATGAACGCGGGAGTCGGCCTGGTCGCGGCACAGCCGACGGCTGGCCAATCACTGCGCTGCCCAGCCCTTTACGCCATCGGCGTACCCGGCACGGGCGAATCATCCCCCGATGCGAACCCCTCCGATGATCACGGCATGCTGTCGTCGATCTTCCTGCCGATGCTGGCGGCCGAGCCCGACCAGACCGATCGGGCCTACGTGCCCTACGATGCCGGCTTCGGCGGTGCCGTGCCCGGTGGCCCGGTTCCCTACGCACAATCGGTGACCGGCGGCTTACAGCGGCTGCGGTCGATGGCGCAATCGGTCGCCGAGCGATGCCAGAACACTCGCCTCGCTGTCGTCGGCTACTCCCAGGGCGCGCACATCGCCTCCTTGTTCGCCCAGGAGATCGGCCGCGGTGCGTCCACCATCCCGGCCGACCGGATCGCCGGCGTCGCCCTGCTCGCCGACCCCACCAGATACCCCGGTGCGTCGCTGTTCCCCGGTGCCGCAGGCAAACTCGCGCCCGATCCCGCACCGGGCACGGTGGCCGCGGAGCTGTCCGCGCTGCAGGCGCAGCCCGCCCCCGCGGCGGGCGGCGGGATCGGACCGCTGCGCGACCTCGCCCCCGACTTCGGCGCGCTCACCGGTCGGGTCGCGTCGTTCTGCATCGACGGCGACCTCGCCTGCGACTCCCCCGCGAACGCGCCGATCCTGCACATGATCACCAACATCGCGGGCCAAGCGCTGCTGCCACTGGACGACCCGCTGACCGCGCTGTCCTCGATCGCCGACGCGCTGGCGGCCACCGCGGGCAAGACCGCTACCGACGTGGTCGACAAGGACCTGCACGGGCTGACCCCGGGCAGTCTCGTGCTGTCGCCCGACAAGTCGCTGAGCGAGCGGCTCGCCGAGGCCTCCGACCCGCGCTCGACGATCGACGACCCGACCGCGCAGTCGGCCGCCGTGCGACTGGCGACCATCACGCTGAATACCCTGACCAGCATCGTCGGTGTCGTCCTCAGTCCCGAAGACGTCTGCCAGATCGGCACCATCGGCGCGAAGGATCCGCTGGCCGGGTTGGCCGCGTTGGCCGCCAAGATGTTCGCCGCGATGCCGAAACGCTCCGCCGCGCCGCGGTTCACCCAGGTCGTCACCCAGGCGTTCGATGCCATCGGACGGCTGGTCAGCGACAATCTCGAACTCGTCGACACCCAGGTCTGGTCTAAATATCAGGACGCGGTGGCCAGGCACGGCGCCTACGCGTTCACCGCGGTCGCCGCGGACCGCCCCTCGGTGCGATTCGTCTCCGACTGGTTCATCGCGCTCTCCCGCGCGCTACCGGCGCCGACCCAGCCCAAACCGGTTGTCGCCCAACCGGACAGCGTGCTCGCCTCGATGCCCGGTCAAGATGCGCAAGTCCCGCCGACCGCCAAACCCGCGCCTGCACAACGCAACCCGCAGCAGCCCAAGGACGCCACCACCAAGGTGGGCAAGGCCTTCCGAGCGGACAAAACTGGGCCGACCCGCGGTCACCTCCGACCGGAATCCGTGACAGCACAGGCCAAGAGACTCGAGGCAAGCCGGCACGTCGTCTGGGCGTTGCTGCTCTCGGAGAGCGCACTCCTGCTCTACACGGGGCGTCGGCGAATCGTCCGAACGGGTTGGGACACCGACTTTCTCGGCTGAATCGACAGCAGGCGGACCCGATCGCTCGTGGGAGCGAAGTGGACCCGCCTGCCGCCGGATGAATCAGTAACGCGTGCGGATCAACTCATCACCCGAGCGGTTTGGCCTTCGGTGCGCCGCCGCCGGGGCTCGGCTTGGGTCCGAGGAAGAGATCGAGCCACTCGTCCGAGGTTTTGCCGAGTGGCCCCATCTCGGCACCACCGTGCGGGGGCCGAAGGAAGTCCCGCAATGCGGAATCGAGCGCGGCGGCGACTTCCGGGTCGGCGGCGGGCGTCTCCCCTTCCGCCTTGCCGCCCTTACCGTTGCCCTGCTTGCTCTCGGCGCCCTTGTCGCCCGGCTTCTTGCCGCCTTCCGGCGCGAAGAGGCCGAACAGGTCGTTCTGCTCGGCGGGTGCGGTTTCGCTGGGCTTTGACCCCGGTGCCTGCGGCGTGGGGGCGGCATTCGCCGCGCCGGTGGCAACGGCGAGCGTTGCCGCGACGGCGAGCAGACCGGTCACCGCGGCGGTCGCGCTTCTGTGAAACATAGGTAACCCCTTGTCGTATCGAATGCGGTACATGCGGCCGGCAACAAGTCAGACACGTGTCGGCACTACGGCATATTCGGATCCACGGCGGGTCTGGATCGGAGAATTCGGCACGAATATTCGCCGTGGCCGATAAATTGCCCGATTACCCGGGGCTGCGCCACAAATACCCGCCGCTGAAGACACGACCGATGAGGCCCGGGGATCACCCGGACCTCATCGGACTGTGTGTACAGCGATAGCGAGCCGCAGGGGCGACCACGACTCACTCTGCGGAACTGTCCCGAAGTTCGTGGGACCCCACCAGATTACCTAGCCGAGAGCAATCCCGTGGCGATTCCGGATGGAATGATCTACCGACCGAAGGCCCGTCCATAAACGCAACCTTGCATTCGTGAAAAAGTGACACACCAATGCGTGCGACGCTTGACGCGAATCAGTAACAAGAACCACCGCCGACCCTGAATTACCGCTACGTCGCCACTTTCCGGCCGGTCTATCTGATGTATCCCGCCCCGATCTGAACTATGGCTCGTGCGGATCGTGTCCAGCGAGGGCGTTATAGATGTCGCAGGCGGCGATCAGGGCTTTACGGGTATCCACCTGACGGGCGGGGTCATCAACGCTGGTCACGCTGCGCCAGTCGACCCAGGCGGCGGCGAGTTGGTCCACGGCCTTGCCGACGCCGTCGACGCCGGGGGCCGCGTCGTCGATGCCTTCGATCAAATATCGGCGCAGGGTGCGGGCCGCGCGCTCGATCGCGGGGCTGTTGACCCGGCGCGAGGCAGGCGGGGTCAGGTCGGTCGCGGCCCGATGGCGGTGAATCCACTCGTCCACCGCGGCGAGCAGGCAGGCGGCGCGCAGTATCGCCGCCGCCGGATGTCGTTCGGGGACAACGTCATGCATCGCGTCCAGCAGTTCGCGGGCGGTTGGCAGCGCGGGCGACGGCTGCGACCCCAGTTGCGGTCCATCTGCGAGCTCGGGCATGGTTCCGACTCCATACATTTGGCGTTCGGCGAACGAGCGAGACACGGGCGGGCCTACCCGGTCGGTGACCGGAGTGCTGTGCCGGGCGGATCCCTTACCTGAACTGAGGGTCGCAGGTACGCGGGTGGGTTGTCTTGGGCTATACGCCAAGGTTTGCCGCGTAACTTGTTCTCCGACACAGCCATTCGCCCAACCTCCGAGCTCCGGTAGCAGCCGGGGCCGAGTACGACGTGCCGACGCGGGTTCAGGATCACGAGACGACACGTTCCGGCCGAGCCGCCGAGCGAAACCCCATCTACGGCGTGTCGGCGAGTCGATAGCAATATGCTCTGGATAATCCCGAAGGTGGCATTCGTGACGGTGAGTCGCAGGTCCGCGCTGGCGTTGGCGGCAGGTTTGCCCTTGAGCCTGCTGGCACTGAAGCATGCCGCGGCCAAAGCACCGGTGATGCGGTACACGATGACCGCGTTCACCAATGACACTGAATCCGATTTGTACGTCTACGAATCCACCGACGCGACCAACTTCCAACTACTGCGCGGCCCCGCCTACCGTCCCCCGGCCGGACTGCTGCGCGACCCCTGCCTCTTCCGGCACGTCGACGGCGTCTACTACCTCACCTACACCACCGCGTGGGAGGGCCAGGCGATCGGCTTCGCGCGCAGCACCAACCGCGTCGACTGGCAGCACATGTACGACTTCCCGATCCAGGTGGACGGCCTGAATGTGACGTCGAGCTGGGCTCCGGAATGGCTGGTCGACGCGCAGGGCCGGGTCAATGTCATCGTGTCGCTGTCCGACGGCTGCCGCTTCACGCCGCACGTGATGACCGCGACCGACCCTTCGCTGCAGTCGTGGACTCGGTTGACCCCACTGGCCGGGCTCGGCCCCGTCCCCGGTTACGTCACCCCCGCCGACCGCCCCACCTGCGATCGTTTCGGCTACGGCTACATCGACACCACCATCGTCCACCACGACGGTGTCTACTTCGCCTTCACGAAGAACGAAACCAGCAAACTCATCGAACTCGCCATCGCCCCCGCACCCCTCGGCCCGTATTTATTTGTCGAGACCGGAGATTGGGCAGGCTGGGGTGCCCCTCGCGAGGGCCAATGCGTCATCCCGCTCCCCAACGGCGGCTGGCGAATCTTCTTCGACGACTACGACGAGAACAACCCGAGGTACTTCTACAGCGATAGCGCCGACCTCCGCGGCTGGACAGCCCCCACCGAACTCCCCGGCCTCTCGGGCACTGTCCGCCACTTCACCGTCATCCCCGAAATCGCCTGAGCCGTAGGCGGTCCGACAGCAGCACCCGGCCGCTGCCGAACGCACGTATCGACTAGCGGGTCTTGTCCAGCAGTTCGAGGATTTCGGCGGTGCTGCCGGTCTCGGCGAAGCGCGGGAGGACTCGGTCAACGCTGTGCCGGTGGACGGCTTCGTCCATGTCGGTCGTGGCGTCGGTGGCCAGGGTGACGTGGTAGCCGTGGTCGTGCGCGGCGCGGACGGTGGATTCGACGCCCATGCTGGTGGCGACGCCGGCCAGCACGAGCTGGGTGATGCCGCGGCGGCGCAGGTGCAGTTCGAGGTCGGTGCCGTAGAACGCGCCGACATTACGTTTGGTCACGATGAGATCCTCGGCGTGACCGGCCAATTCGTCGACGATGACGTCCCAGCCCTCGGGGCGAGTGCCGCCGGTACGGCGCGGCGCGTCGGTGCGGCCCTGCGCGAAATCCGAGCCGTCGGGAGCTCCGCTCACCCGCACCAGGATGACGGGCAGCCGGTGGGCGCGGAAGGCATCGGCGAGTTCGGCCGCGCGGGCGATGATGTCGGGCATCGAGTGCGGCGCGCCGGATATCGCGGCGGTGCCCTTCTGCAGGTCGATGAGGATGAGCGCGGTGCGCGCGTCGAGCGTGCTGAGTGCCATGCTGTTTCTCCTAGTTGGGTGTCGTGGCTGAGATCGAATCCCGCTCTGGTGGTCTGGATTTGGGTCGGCTGCCGCGGCGCACCGCGATCGCGGCGAGGACCGCGCTGAAGGCGAACACGATGACCAGGCCGGTATGGAACGGACCGGACCGGAGATCAACTGCGGGAAGAACTCTCGCCCAGTCAAGGTCTGCTGCTGCGGGGAATCAGAGGTGGTGCGCGAGTCGCTCGATCAGCGGGGCGGCCGCGGCCAGCTGCTTCAACTGCGCGGGCGTGAACTCCTCGGCGAGCACCCTGGCCATCAATTCGGTTTTCGCACTGCGTTTTTCCGTCAGTACCCGCGAACCGGCGGGCGTGACGGCGAGGACGACGCGCCTGCGATCCGCCGGGTCCGAGTTGCGCGCGATCAGGCCGCGGGCTTGCAACGCGCTCAGCGTCGCCCCCATCGCCTGCGGCGTGATCTGTTCCTTGCGTGCCAGTTCCGCCGAGGTGGCCGGACCCTCGCGATCCAGCCGGGACAGCGCGGTGCGCTCGGGCATGGTGAGCGCGTCCGCCAGCTGCAGATGACGTAATCGGCGCAGTAGCGCGCCGACCCCGGTCAGCAGGGCGGCGGCAACGTCCGCGGCATCCAGATCGTCGGTCACATACTAAGGCTACCTGATCAACTCACTTTATCAACCTACCTTAGTAACTCAGAACAGATTGCCCAGGCATAACCAAAGAGGCCAAACCGAGCGCGAAATGACCTGAATTCGGCTTACGGAAGGCGGTTCGAAGGACGAAAATCGAAGATGCATCCGGCGCCGGGCGCTTTGCTCCCTTATCTCGGGTACGCGCAGAACGGCTGGTCGGCCCAAAGGAATATGGCTGGTCGCCGGGGCCGGGTGCACCTCGACCGTCGCTAGGGAAGGCCAACCTTGCCCACGCAACTGGACCACCGGGAGATGGCGGACGCGCGACAAAGCGTGCGAACCATGAGGCAGAGTCTCCGCAGTGAGGCACGAGCCGGTCGCATTTGCCAGGTGAGCGCACCGGGCCGCGTCGACGCCGTCACGTGACCGTGCAGACCGCTGAAGGACCGAGACCGCGAGCGATGTCCATCGAAGACGGCAGCACCCGACCGCTGCTGCCGGACTGGCACGAATTGTCCGCCGCGTTGCGCTTGCACACCGGCGACCGCCCCGGCGACCACCTCGTCATCCAACTGGCCAGAGCCTTGGCGCAGCTGCACCACACGCGCCGCGCACAGCCCGAGCGCCTGGTGGAAATCGACTGTCGCCGTAGCGAAGTCGTCACCGTGATCGACGACTGGGTGGCCAAGCAGGTGACGCCGCGGCGCGCGAAGGACCGGCCCGCCGAGTCGCTCGGTAGCACCGTCGACCGAATGGCCGCCGCCCAGATCCTCGCCGACCATCTGCTGATGACCGCCGAGAACGTGCCGGAGCAACGTGTGCACGCGGCGTGGTCCCGGCTCGCCGCGCTCGCGATCCAGTGGACCGATCTCGCGCACGACATCGAGTCACGCCGACCCCGTTCGATCGGACGCCGATAGTTCCGGCGGCCGCTACGACGGAATGGTCCAGAGGTAAGCCGAAATCGGCGGGAGTTCCGTGGTATCGACCAGGGGGTCGACACGTAGCAAGCCGAGGAATTCTTCCAACGACGTATAGCGCACCAAAATGTCCTCCAGCAAGCGGCGCGCGGCGTCCTCTGGTTTCATGACGGGGTTATGCCCACGAGTCCGCTATACAAACCGACCAATACGTTTCTGCGGTGCTCGGTAGTTCGCTGATCGACGATCCGTTCATTACGGCCCTCCATGAGTTGGGTCAGCGCTGAATGGAACGTGCTCAGATTACCTATCCGTGGTCCGCGGAGTCGCATTCCTCAGTGTGCGTCGCGAACTTTTCAGACCGGAAAAACAATCCATGGATGCCGACCAGTCGGTAATAGCGCTCGACGACTCGGCCGAACCCGAAGTAGGCAGGACTACTTGACATCTCGTCGCACCGATAGGACGAATGCGCCGCGCCCGGGCAGCCCGCGCAGCACAATGTGGGCTATGACTGCCTTGGATCAGGAAGCCCTCGACTGGCTCGTCCAGTTCGGGGCACAGGCGCGCAGCGACGAGCAGACCCAACAGCTGGTCGACCTGGTCGACGGCAAGATCAACGAGGTCAACGCGCAACTGCCCGGCGACGCCGAACTCGCCGAGATGCTGCACGCGGCAACCCGCGCGCACTGGCGCAGTTTCCTCGCCATGGTGAGCAGGGAGGTATTCGAGGTGCACCCGCCCGCGGAGGTGCTCGCGCTGTCGCGGACCGTCGCCAGGCGTGGGTTCGGGATCGACGTGGTGATGCGGACCTACCGGGTCGGGCAGGCCATGCTCTGGCAGTTCATCACCGACTTCCTGAACAAGGCGATCGAGGACGACCAGCTGCGCAGCGCGGTCCTGCTGCTGTTCTGGGATCGGGTGCTCGAATGGACCGACACCTGCGTGGAGGCGTCCGTGGCGGTCTATACCGACGAGCGCGAGCAGTGGCAGCGCGGCGCGCTGGCCCGCCGGTTCGGGCTCGCGGGTTCGCTGCTGCGCGGCGACGCGATCGACATCGACCACGCCGAGGCGCAGCTCGGTCACTCGCTGCGCAGGCACCAGACCGCGATCGTGCTGTGGGCCGACGACTCGGCCACCATCCCGGATCCGGTGCGCACGCTGGAGAAGTTCGGCAACGAGATCGCCGCGCTGCTCGACGCGCCGCGTCCGCTGATGCTCTCGTCCGGCGTGCGCGGCATGTGGGCCTGGATCGCCACCTCGGGCGTGCCCGACCTCGCGGCGCTGCCCACGGTCGGGCAGCCCGGGCTGCACGCGGCCATCGGTTCGGCGGCGCCGGAAATCGCCGGATTCCGGCAGAGTCACCGCGAGGCGCTCGCCGCGCAACGGGTGGCGATCGCCACCGATTTCGCACCGACGGTGATCCGCTACGCCGACGTCGAATTGGTCTGCCTGACCACCGGCGACGGCAGCGTCGAGGCGATGCGTGTCCTGGCGGCAAGGGAATTGGGCGCGTTGACGACCACCGACGAAACCACCGCCCGATTGCGCGAAACGCTGCTGGCGTACCTGGCGAGCGGGCGCAACGCACCGGCAACAGCGCAGCAGTTGAACGTGCACCCCAACACTGTTCGCTATCGCATCAACCAATCCGAGGAATTGCTCGGGCATTCCATCGAAGAACGCGCGACCTATATCGAATTGGCGCTGCGTTGCGCGCAGACCTACGGCGATAAAATCCTTACCCCGCAGCCGGATCGAGCCATTGCCTGAATAATACGAACGCGGCACGATTGTCCCTCAACCGTCGATATCGGCCAGAAAGCTCTGCACCAGTGCGGTAACAACGCCGGGCTGCTCCAGAACGCAGCAGTGCCCGGCATTTTCGATCACCTCGAACCGCGCCTTGGGTATCAGCTCCGTGAGCCGCCACGCGTCCGCGATCGGGGTCACCGCGTCGTCGGCGCCGACCGCGACCAGGGTCGGCGCGGTGATGCCGCTGATCTCGCGATCGGCCGGAGCGCGACCGATCGCGCCGCGGATCGCCCTGCGGGTGCCTGCGCGGTCGATGCGATCGAGCCGCTCGGCCCATTCATCGATGGTGTCCGCGGCGGCCGGATCGGCCAGGAACGCGGGCCCGAACAGCAGCCGCGCGACCTTGCCACGAACTACGTCGACGCCGAAAAGGCGTACCGCCCAGATGAGCCGGGTGTAGCTGCCGACCATGCTCCGGTCCTGGGAGCCCGCGCCGGTGGACAGCAGCGTGAGTGACCGCAGCAGTTCGCCGCGCCGGGCGGCGACCCGTTGCCCGACGAAACCGCCCATGCCGATGCCGACCCAGTGCACCGGCGCGAGGCCGAGCGTCTCGATCAGCCCGACCGCGTCGGCGGTCAGCGTGTCCATGTCGTAGCCGCCCGAGGTGGGCTGGGTGCCGCCCTGCCCGCGCCAGTCGATCGCGATACAGCGGTAGTGCTCGCGCAGCACGGCGATCTGCGCGCGAAACATCCAGCCGCCGAACAGCAGACTGTGCCCGAAAACGATGACGGGAGCGTCGGATCGGCCGTTCGGGTCGCCGGTGTCGGTGTATCCGATCGGTACGCCGTTCACCTCGATGGTCCGGATGACCGTGGAGAGCATCACCGCTGCACCCGCGGCGTGGCCGCGTCGTCGGAGCGAAAGGTCTGGTCGGCGGTGCGATCGACAACGAGCGTGAGCAAGAGGGGCTCCTCGGGGGTGGCCTCAACCGAAAACCGGGATAGCGCACTTATGAGCGTGGCAGAGGTGCGGGCCGCAACGCTTGGCCCAGCTGCCAACGCTGTCGAGGTGCGTTGGTACCGAGCACAACCCGCACTGTCAGCGCCTCGCCGCGGCCACCGGCAGGAAGATCGAGGAAGCCGAAATCGAAAGTCACGTGAGTACCCCGAGTTTCACAACGAGGCAGCGGAGGAATAACGCATCCCGGACGAACCGGGCACGTGCCGTGCCGACCGCTGCCGGATCTGTCCTGATCGTCCTAGAAGTTGTGCAATGTGCACAATTCGTGACCCGGTAAATTAGCACTTTACCTCTGGACCCGTGACCAGTTGTAGCATTTGCTGTTACTTAGCCTTACAGACATTCTGGTGGGTAATACGCGGCGCGCCGTATACCGGAGCGAGGTCGCGGCCGGAATACTTTCTGCGCCCGACAGATCCATTTGTTGGATCTCATCAACACATCCCACCAGCGAAAGAAGCTCAATGAATAGCGTTGCACCCGGAAAGCTCGGGCGATTCCGCAGTGCGGCGTTCATCGCCCTTATCGCGACTTCCATTCAAGTAGCTGTTGGAATACCAGCAATGGCGGCACCGGCCGGGCAAGACCCGGCCGCACAGCAGGTTCCAGTGCAACCCCCGCTGCCGTTCCCGATACCGCCGTCGCCGCCGGAACTCGATCCGGGATTCTATGCGCCACCCGCCGACCTCATCGCTTCGAAGCAGCCCGGCGAAATCATCGCGGCCCGCGAGGTCCATCTGGCGTTCTATTCGGTCATTCCGTTCAATATCGATGCCTGGCAGCTGTCGTATCGGTCCACCAACACCAGGGACGAGCCGATTGCCGCCGTCACCACGCTGATGAAGCCGCGCGGCGACAACGGTGGCGCGCCACGCCCGCTGCTGTCGTACCAGTTCCCGCAGGACTCGAACGCGCAGTACTGCGCGGCATCCTATGTGCTGCAACAGGCTTCGGTGCCGGGCAATATCGCCGGCCAGTTCGACATCCCGTTCGAGTTCGTGCTGCCGCTGACCGCGCTCGGCGCGGGCTGGGCGGTGGCGATGCCGGACCACGAGGGGCCCGACTCCGCCTTCGCCGCCGGTCCGCTCGGCGCGCGCATCACCCTCGACGGCGTCCGGGCGGCGGAGAACTTCGCGCCGATGGGCCTCACACCGCAGACCAAGGTGGGCCTGGCCGGGTACTCCGGCGGCGCGATCACCACCGGGCACACAGCCGAACTGGCCGCCTCCTACGCTCCGGAACTCGATATCGTCGGGGTGTCGGAGGGCGGCGTCCCGGCCGACATCAAGGCGATGTATCAAATGGCCAGCGGCAATCTGGGCGCCGGACTGATCTTCTCGGGCCTGCTCGGCGTCGCGCGGGAGTATCCGGAGCTGGCCGCGTACAACGACCAGCACATGAGACCGATCGGCAAAGTCCTTGCGCCGGTGAAGAACTCGTTGTGTCTCTACTCCGCCGCGTTGCTCCCGTTCATGAACCTGACCGACGGCATGTACGACGTGCCCAACGCGCTCGACGATGCCGTCCCCACCAAGGTGTTCGACGCGCTCCGGATGGGTCATTCGGTGCCGAAGATGCCGATGTTCATCTTCAATTCCAACCCCGACTGGATCGCCCCGGTCGGCCCGGTCAACACGCTGGTCGACGAGTACTGCCGAGACCCCAGCGCCCAAGTCCACTACACCCGTGACCACTTCAGCGAACACATCACGCTGGAAATCGACAGCATCGCGCGGGTGCTGCTGTGGATGAAGGACCGGTTCGACGGTGTCCCCGCCGAGCCGGGCTGCTCGATCCACGACGAGGGCTCCATGGCGCTGGATCCCGCCAGCTGGCCGATCTGGCTGCAAGGCGCGGGCACGGTGCTGGCCGGGCTGCTGCAACAGCCCATCGGCAGCCGATAGCCCACCCGATATTCCGTCGCGATCCCGGTCCGACCGTGCCACAGTCATGGGATGACCGGGCAGCGGACGGCGGCACTCGCCCACCAGATCGTCGCGCCGACCGGAACCACCGGCGCGACGATCGGCATTGCCGTTGGCGCGCTGATGGTTTCGACCTCGGGCGTGTTCATCGCGTTGGCGGGCGCGCCGACCGAGGTGTCGACGTTCTATCGCTGTGCGCTGGTGTTGCCGGTGCTCGCGGTGTTCGCCTGGCTGGAAAGCCGCCGCAATGGTCTGCTCGACGCCCGCGAGTGGGGGTTCGCGCTCCTGTGCGGTGCGTTCTTCGCCGCCGACATGTTCTGGTGGGGCGCGGCGGTGCTCGAGGCGGGCGCCGGGCTCACCACCGTGCTGGTGAATGTGCAGGTGGTGGTCGTGCCGCTGATCGCGTTTCTGATCGACCACGAAAGGCCGAGCAGGCGTGTGCTTTTCGCGCTGCCGGTGATGGTCTTCGGCCTTGCCGCGGCCAGCGGTCTCCTGCAGCAGGGCAGCACCGGCCCGGCGCCGGTGGCTGGTGCCGTACACGCCATCGTGGCGGGCATCTGCTACTCCGGCTTCCTGTTTCTGTTGCGACGCAGCGGAAGACGGGGACGCAACCTGCAGACCTACGCGGTGTCGATCGTTGTCCCCGCCGTTGCCGCACTCGCCTGGGCGCTGGTGCGCGGGTTCCCGTCGACGCTGCATATCGGCGGGGCGGCGCTCGGCTGGATCGCGCTCACCGCGCTCACCAACGGGGCCATCGGCTGGCTGCTCGTCGCCCGGTATTCGCCCATGGTGCCCAGCGCGATCGGCGCGGCGCTGCTGCTGACACCGGTCGGCTCGCTGCTGCTCGGCGCGTTGATCCTCGGCGAGCGACCCGCGCCGGTCCAAATCATCGGCTGTGTAGTGATTCTCGCGGTCGCCTACGGCGCCTCGGGGGTCAGAAAAGGGTCATCGGCTCGGTAGACGCGGGTTCGGGCAGCGCTGCCAGCTCCGGCACCTCGGCTGCCACCTCCGCGTGAAAGCGGCGAGCGAGCGTCACGCCCTGCGCGTTGTCCGGAGTGTGGATGAAGACGGTGGGCGATCGACCTTCGCGCAGCCAGTCGGCGACCGTGCCGATCCACGGCTGCCAGCCCTCGACGGTGCGCTCCGTCGAGTCGCGGCCGTGGTACCGAACAATCGGGAACTCGGTGAGCGCGCGGGTCCGGCGCGGCAGGCGCGGCTTCTTCGAATACGCCTCCTGCTCGGCGACGGTGACCGGGGGTCCGTCGAAAAGCGTTGTGGTGTCGAACGGTATCCATTCCGCGCCGACCCGACCGAGCACGCTCTCCAATTGCCTGGCGGCCCGCTCGTTCTCGAAGAACGCGGGATGGCGCACCTCGACCGCGGAACGGTAATGCGCGGGAAGCCGCCGCAGAAACAGCGCGAGCGCGCCGAGATCGTTCGGACCGAACGAGCCGGGCAGCTGCACCCACAGCGCGTGGGTCCGGGGGCCGAGCGGTTCGATCGCCGAAAGAAACGCCCGCATCTCCTCATCGACGCCGCTCAGCCTGCGCTCGTGCGTGATCGACTTGTGCAGCTTGATCACGAACCGGAAGTCGGGCGCGGTCTGCGCGGCCCACGACTCCACCGTGCGCCGGGCCGGTATCGCGTAGAAGGTGGTGTTGCCCTCCACCGCGTTACAGCGCTCGGCATAGGCCGCCAGCCGGTCCCCCGAAGCCGGTTGCCATTCCTGCCATGCCGCGTGCGTCCACATCGCACAGCCCACGTGAAGCCGCATGCCAGCGACGGTAGTACAGCGTGCCGACACGAACCGCGGCCGCAGGCCGGGAATGAATGCGCCAACCCGGTGGTAGAACCAAGCATGCAACTCGACGACGATGCTCGCGCGCTCATCGGAGCCGGCGCGGACGCCACGCTGGTCACGATCAACCCGGACGGCAGCCCGCAGGTGAGCGTGGTGTGGGTGGCGCTGCAATCGACTCCGGACGGCGACGAGCTCGTCACCGCCCACCTCGGCGAATACAAGAAGGTACGCAACGTCCGCCGGGACGGCCGGGTCGCGGTGACGATCCTGTCGGCCGAGCGTGGCGAAATCATGCGGCCCTACCTCTCGGTCACCGGAACCGCCCGCATCGTCGAGGGCGGCGCCCCCGAGCTCCTCGCCGAACTGGCCAAGACCCTGGCCAGCCCCGATGCCGGCTTCCCGCCTGCCGACGCACCGCCCGGACTGCTGACCCGCATCCGGATCGACAAGGTCGGCGGCATCGGGCCGTGGGCGTCCTGATCGACCGCTGACGGGCCGGTCGGCTCGTATCGACGGAATGTGACGTTGCACCGGTCGGCCAGGAACCGGCGGCGAAAACTGGTTCGGCTGCATACAGTTTCGGTAACGCCGTTGCGGGCACTCGGCTATCGCGGAGTGCCCGCGCAACGTCTTGATTCTGAGGAGATCCTCCGTCGTGGTCCGTCCAGACAACTTCACACGTTCCCCCCAAGCACCTACCAGCACCCCAGCCCGCACCGGTCCCACCGTGGTGTGGCCCGACCCCAGCCCGCTCGCCTCCTGGTGGCTACAGGTGATGCGGCCCGGGTCCGGCGAGCGCGCCGCGTTCGACGCGGTGTGATGACCCAGGTGGCGGTGTTATCCAGGACCGCCGCGTAATTCGGACAGGGCGAGCACCTCGGCGCCCAGCGCCGCCGACGCGGACACGATGTCGGGGAACGCGCGCAGGTGCGGAGTCAGGGCAAGGTCGTTCAGCATCGACTGCGCGGCCTGGACGCGCATGCGGGCCGGGATCGGGTCCCAGTCGGGGTGCAGTCCGCGCAACAGGTGCACCCACTCGGCGATGTAGGCGCGTTGCGCGGCCTTGGCGCGCCTGCGGTCCGCGTCGGGGAGGTGTCTGGCCTCCGAGACAAGGGTCTGCATGAGGTACGGATTCTCGAAGACGAAGGCGCCGTAGCCCGCGAGCAGGCGTTCGAGCCCGTCGCGCGGATCGGCGGCCTGCGCGAGTGCGCGGTTCATATCGATGCGGAGCCATTCGTCACCACGGACGATGGCCGCCATCAGGATGTCCACCTTCCCCGGGAAGTGGTTGTAGACGCTGGGACCGGCCATGCCGACGGCGGCACCGATGTCGTCCATGCTGACGCTCATGAAACCGCGCTCGGCGAAGAGCGTGGTCGCCTCGGTGAGAATCGCTTCGCGACGCGAGCGCGCGGCGAGCGGCGGTGGCACCACCTGCCGATCCCGCCGCTCCCCCAGCTCCGGCGTCTGTGCGGAAATCACCTTGGTAATGAATTCGCCGAGCAGCGTGCTGAATTCGGGCTCGGGCAGCGAGAGCCCATGGAATGACACGCTATTGGCGACCGCCAAGGCGGCCCAGGCGAGCAGGTCGGCCGCCGCCGGATCCAGTTCCGGACGGCGGGCGGCGATGATCTCGGCGAGCCGGGCACCGATCTGCCTGGCCTGGGCGCGAAACGCGGCCCGGTCGTCGTCGGACAGGTGCCGGGCCTCGCGCCGCCACAGCACCCCGACGTCGCGGCGGGCCAGCACGGTCGCGGCCAGGGTGCCCGCGAGGTCGCCGGGTTCGCGCGCCGCCGTGTCGACCGCGGTGGCGAACGCGGTCAACGCCTCGTCCACCACGGTGGCCAGCAGGCTCTGCTTGCCACGGAAATGCCGGTACAGCGCGGACGGTCCGATGGCCACCGCCTCGGCCACCTCGCCCATCCCCACATTCGCGTATCCGTTGCGGCAGAACAGCTCCGCGGCGGCGGCGACGATCAGTGCGCGCCGATTCGCCGGCCTGGTGCCACGGGCCGGACGGACCACGCCCGGCCCGTTCACCATTCGATATCGCTCCCTCAGGAAACTTGACTGTCGCTGGGATCCCAGTACTTCTTGCGAAGTTCGCGCTTGAGGATCTTACCGGCGCCCGACATCGGCAACGCGTCGGTGAACTCGACCGTGCGCGGCGACTTGTAGCCGGCGATCAGCGTTTTGCAGTGCGCGCGCAGCTCTTCGCCGGTGGCCTGCGCGCCGGGCAGCAACACCACGACGGCGTGCACCCGCTCACCCCATTCGTCGTCCGGCACGCCGATCACCGCGCAGGCGGCCACCGCCGGATGGGCCGCGAGGGCGTTCTCCACCTCGACGGAATACACGTTCTCGCCACCGGTGATGATCATGTCCTTGATCCGGTCGACGATGAACACATAGCCGTTCTCGTCCATCCGGCCACCGTCGCCGGTGTGCATCCAGCCGCCGCGCAGGGCGTCGGCGGTGTCCTGCGGCCGATTCCAGTAGCCGAGCATGACGCTGTCGCCGCGCACGACGACCTCGCCGACCTCGCCGCGCGGCACCTCGTTGTCGTCGGGGTCGACGATGCGCACCTCGACGTGCGGGGTGGCGCGGCCCGCCGAGCGCCGCAACGCCGGATTGTCGTGATCGGCGGGCGAGAGCAGCGTGGCCACCGGCGCCAGCTCGGTCATGCCGTACGCCTGGGTGAATCCCGCTGCGGGAAAGACCTTTCGGGCCCGGCCGAGGACCGCCTCGGAGATCGGCGAGGCACCGTAGGTCACCGTCTCGACCGTGCCGAGATCGAAGTCCGCGACGGCCGGATCGTCGACCAGCATCTGAATCATGGTGGGCACCAACAGCACATTGGTAACGCCGTGCTCGCTGATCGCCCGCGAGACCCCGGCCGGGGTGAACATCGGCACGATGACGTGAGTGCAGTTGACCAGGTTGCCCGCCGTCAGCATGGCGATATCCGCGAGGTGGAACATCGGCGCCGTATGCAGCACGGTGCCGCCCCGGCGCACGAATTCGCCACCGGCGGTGCTGCCGAGGGCGGAGATGACCATGTTGTCGTGGCTGAGCATCACGCCTTTGGGATGCCCGGTGGTGCCGCCGGTGTAGAAGACGCCGGCCAGGGTGTCGCCGCCGGTTCTGGTGTCCTCGACGGGCGTGTGCTCGGCGACGAGCGTCTCGTACCGCAGTACGTCGGCGGGCGGTTCGCCGTCGCCGCAGAAGATCACCGAGGACAACTCCGGAAACTGTTGCCGCAGTGCCGGAATCATCGCGGCGAAGGCGTCGTCGACGAGCAGCACCCTGGTATCGGATTCGCGCAGCGAGTACCCGATCTCGGCCGGGCTCCAGCGAATGTTCACCGGATTGACCGCCGCCCCGATCCACGGCACCGCATACAGATATTCGTAGTAGCGATCGGAATTCAGCGCCAGCATGCCGACCCGATCGCCGGGCCGGACACCGAGCGCCACCAGCGCACCGGCGAAACGCGCTATGCGATCGACGGATTCGGCGATGGTGCGCATCCGGTCGCGGTAGATCGTCAGCGGACGATCCGGATTCTGCTGCAGATTGCGGTGCAGGGATTGGGTCAGGTACATGGCGGTGCCTGGTCCTAGAGGTTGAAGCCGCCGCCACAGACCAGGGTCTGCGCACTGACATAGTCGGATTCCGGCAGGCAGAGCAGATACACCGCACCGGCGGCCTCGGCCGGCGTGCCGCCGCGGCCGAGCGGGATCATCTGCTCCATCGCGGCGAGCAGGTTCGGGTTCACGCCGACCTTGATCTCCTTGCCCTGCACGTCGATGGTGCCGCCGGAGCCCGCGGGCGCCTCGGTGAGCCGGGTCTTGATCAGGCCGAACGCGACCGCGTTGACGGTGACGTTGTAGCGGCCCCACTCCTTGGCGAGCGCCTTGGTGAGGCCGAGCACCCCCGCCTTGCCGGACGAGTAATTCGCTTGTCCCGCATTGCCGCCGGTGCCCGCCATCGAGGAGATATTGACGACCTTGCGGCACGGCACCGGCTCGCCTGCCGCCTTGGCCTGCTTCACCGCCGCCGCGATCACCGGCTGCGCGGCCCGCAGGATCCGGAACGGCGCCTTGAGGTGCACGTCGAGGATGGCGTCCCATTGTTCGTCGGTCATCTTCTGGATGACCGAGTCCCAGGTGTAACCGGCGTTGTTGATGATGATGTCCAGCCCGCCGAACTCGTCGACGGCGGTCTGCACGAAACGCTCGGCGAACCCGTCCTCGGTGACGCTGCCGACGCACGACACCGCCTGCCCGCCGGCGGCTTCGACCGCCGCGACGGTCTCCTTGGCCGGTTCGGCGTCGAGATCGTTCACCACGACCTTCGCGCCCGCCCCGGCCAGTTTCAGCGCGATCTCACGGCCGATGCCGCGACCCGAGCCGGAGACAATGGCGACCTTGCCATCCAGAGTTCCCATGTGCCGCAGATCCTTTCAGAGGGCGACGACGGCGTCGCCGGTGAGTGTGACGGTGCCGTCGGCGAGCGTGACGGCGAGGTTCAAGGTGGCCCGGCGTTCGCCGTCCACGGTGTCGATCGCGACGACCGTGCCGGTCGCGGTCGGCTGCGCGTGCACCGGTGTGATCGCGGCGAAGCGCACTCGATAGCTCCGAATCGCCTGCGGGTCAACGCAATCGGTGAGCAGGCGGCCGAGGTAGGCCATCGACAGCATGCCGTGCGCGAACACGTCGTCCAGCCCGGCGGACTTCGCCACGTCGAGATCGATGTGGATCGGGTTGTGATCACCGGACGCTCCGGCGAACAGCGCCAACGTGGTTCGCGAGATCGGCCGCACCCGCAGCGGCGGCAGCTCGGTGCCGAGGTCGATGGCGGCGAGGTCGGTCATTTCGCGGCCTCCGGGTTGCGCACGACGATCACGGTTTTCAGCTCGGCGACCAGGGTGCCGTCGGCGCGGGTGACGATGGAGGTCTTCTCGATGAACTCCAGTGCGCCGCCCTTCTTGCTGTAGACGTTGCCGATGGTCGGCGTCGCGGTCAGCACGTCACCCGCTACGGCGGTGGCGTGATAGGTGAACGATTGTTCGCCGTGCAGCACCCGGCGCAGATCGATGCCGAGATCGGCCAGCCAGCTGAAGGAATCGGGGTTGTCGAGTTCGATGCCGAACAAGAATGTCGGCGGCACGGGGAGATTCGGGTAACCCGCGGCTTTCGCCGCGTCGAGGTCGGTGAAGATCGGGTTCCGCTCACCGATCGTCTCGGCGAAGAACCGGAGCCGCCCGGCCTCCACCGTCAACGTGCTCGGCGCCAACCGCTTGCCGATTACGCTCTGGTCCACGGGCATTCGATCAACTCACCTTCTCGTACAGGGTCACCACGGCGGCACCGCCGAGCCCGATGTTGTGCTGCAGCGCCACCGTCAGGTCGTCGGCCACTTGACGGCCCTCGGCCTGGCCGCGCAGCTGCCACACCAGCTCGGCGCACTGGGCGAGCCCGGTCGCGCCGAGCGGATGCCCCTTGGACAGCAGCCCGCCGGACGGATTCGTCACCACCCGACCGCCGTAGGTGTTGTCGCCGTCGTTGACGAACTTTTCCGCCGTGCCCGCCGGGGTGAGCCCGAGCGCCTCGTAGGTGAGCAGTTCGTTGGCGGTGAAGCAGTCGTGCAGCTCGACCACGCGGATGTCCTCGGGTGCCACTCCCGAGGCCTCGTAGACCTGCTGTGCCGCGGCTTTGGACATGTCGTAGCCGACGATCTTGGTCATGTCCTTCTCGGTGAAGGTCGACGGGAAGTCGGTGGTCATCGCCTGCGCCCTGATCACGATCGAGGGGTCGATGTGGTTGGCCCTGGCGAAATCCTCGCTGACGAGGACGGCGGCGGCCGCGCCGCAGGTGGGCGGGCAGCACTGCAGCCGGGTCAGCGGGCCGTAAATGTGCGGCGAGGCAAGCACTTCGGCCACCGTCACCGGATCCTTGAACACCGCGTACGGATTGTTGGCGGCGTGCCTGCGCGACTTCACCGAGATCTTCGCGAAGGTCTCGGCCGAGGTGCCGTACTTTTCCGCGTACTGCCGCCCGGCCCCGCCGAACATCTGTGCCGCGAAGGGCGATTCGTCGCGCTCCTGGATCTCGTCCATCACCTCGTCGAACCGCGCGAACGGGCTCGGCCGGTCGGCGTAGCCCCTGGCCAGCGCCCCGCGCTGCATCTGCTCGAACCCGACGGCCAGAACCGCCTCGGCGGCACCGGATTCCACCGCCTGGCGCGCGAGGAACAAGGCCGACGATCCGGTCGAGCAGTTGTTGTTCACGTTGATCACCGGGATACCGGTCTGCCCGAGGCCGTAGATCACGGCCTGCCCGCAGGTCGAGTCGCCGTAGACGTATCCGGCGTAGGCCTGCCGGATCTGGGCGTACTCGACGCCGGCATCGAGTAGCGCGGCCCGCGCCGCCCTCGTGCCCATGACGTCGTAGGTCTCGCTGCGGCTCGGCGTGGTGAACGGAATCATTCCCACCCCGGCGACGACGGCGCGTCTGCTCATGTCGTTCCCATCAACGGCGACTAGTGGATATTCACTTATTGCACATGATGTCGTCGTCGGCCGCAAGATATTGGATAAATATGCTGGTCAGTGACCTGCATTACGCTAAGTATCATTCACTTGACTGTCGTCGGGTCCCCGAAAACGACGCGAGCCCCCGCATCTCTCGAAGAGATGCGGGGGCTCGCGTCATGTCCGGCGTCAGGCGTGCGGCGGAGTGACCTCCCCGACAGCAGACGCGGAGCCGTCTTCGGCCCTGCTGAATACCGGCTGATGATGTACGTCACTGCTTTCGGCAGGCGTATACACCTGAATGGGAATGGTGTCGTGGCTGAACAGCCCGGACCCTTGCCCGCTTTCCTGACTCATCCGTCGAGCCTCCTCCGATCGGCCGCGAATAGCCAATCCCCCCTATTCAACCCCGTCCGCCGACAGAACCGCGCATGATCCCGCTCCACTGGGATGTTGTCGTGTCCCGGCCCCGGGTATCCGCCGCGGTCATGTGCCGTTGTCCTGACGTCCTCCTGCTGTTGCCGTGGCGGTGTCCGAGACGCTGGTAGCGTCGAGGCTAGATCGAGGTCGGTGCACCTGAGCAAAGCCGAGCACGACCCGCGTCGGCGGCCTGACCGCCCTTTCCTGCCCTGCGCAGCCGATCCCTCCGAAGAGGACCAATGGCTATCACCGATATCGCCGTGTACACGCACCTGAGCAAGGAAGACATCGAGGCGCTCGGCTCCGAACTCGACGCGATCCATCGTGACGTCAGCGAATCGCTCGGCGACCGCGACGCCGCCTACATCCGGCGCACCATTCGATTCCAGCGCGGCCTCGACATCACGGCCCGGCTGCTGATCGCGGTGCACCGGAACAGGGCGACCTGGCTGCTCGGCACGGCGGCGCTGGCCGCGGCCAAGTGCATCGAGAACATGGAGATCGGGCACAACGTCTCGCACGGCCAGTGGGACTGGATGAACGACCCGGAGATCCACTCCACCAGCTGGGAGTGGGACATGGTCGGCCTGTCGTCGCAGTGGAAGTACTCGCACAACTTCCGCCATCACGTCTACACCAATGTCATCGACATGGACGACGACATCGGCTTCGGCGTGATGCGGGTGACCAGGGATCAGCAGTGGCGCCCGAGCCATCTGCTGCAGCCGCTGCAAAACCTGATCCTGGCCACCACTTTCGAGTGGGGCATCGGCCTGCACGGCCTCTACGCGGCCCGGGACCGGGTCGAGACAAAGGCCGAAAAGGCCACTGTGACAAAGGCTTTTCTGAAGAAGATCGCGCGCCAGGCGCTCAAGGACTACGTGCTGTTCCCCGCACTGAGCGGCAAGCGCTGGCGCCGCGCCCTGGCGGCCAACGTCACCGCCAACGTCGTGCGCAACGCCTGGACGTACGTGGTCATCTTCTGCGGCCACTTCCCCGACGGCGCGGAAAAGTTCACCCCCGCCGCGCTGGAAGACGAGACGAAAGCCGAGTGGTACCTGCGGCAGATGCTCGGCACCGCGAACTTCGACGCCGGGCCCACTCTCGCCTTTGCCAGCGGAAACCTGTGCTACCAAATCGAACACCATCTGTTCCCCGATCTGCCGAGCAACCGCTACGCCGAGATCTCACAACGGGTTCGCGCGCTGTGCGACAAGTACGACCTCCCGTACACCAGCGCGTCGCTGCTGCGTCAGTACCTGCTCACCATGCGGACCATCCACAAGCTCGCGGTGCCCGACCGCTTCCTGATCGCCACCTCCGACGACGCTCCGGAGACCGCCTCGGAGCGCAAGTTCCAGACCGGTGCCGCCCTCGCCGTCGCCGAAATATCAGGCGCGACAACGGGTTTGCGTACCGCGCTGCACAATGGCCGGCTGCGGCTCGAGCTAGAGGCAGGCCTGAAGGGTGGCCGGTTGCGCCGGACCGCTTCCCGGGTCCGTGCGAACATCGCCGGCTCGCTGCGCGCGCCCGTCGCCACCGCCGGCGTCACCGGGTAATCGTCAGCGCGCCTCGGCTTCGTCCCGCCGCCGTTTCGAGCGCAACCAGCCGAACGTCAATTGCACCGCGCGCTGCCAGTTCTCGTACTCGTCCGCCCGATGTGCCGGGTCCATCTGCGGCATCCATTGCGCGGCGAGGCGCCAGTTGTTGCGCAGGCCCTCCAGGTCCGGCCAGTAACCGACGGCGAGCCCAGCCGCGTAAGCCGCACCGAGCGAGACGGTTTCGGCGTTGAACGGACGCATGACGGGGACGTCGAGCACGTCGGAAACGATCTGCATGAGCAGGTTGTCGGAGGTCATGCCGCCGTCCACGCGCAGCGCCCTGGCTTGTAAACCGGAGTCCGCGTTCATGGCGTCGACCACCTCCCGGGTCTGCCACGCGGTGGCCTCCAGCACGGCACGGGCGATGTGGCCCTTGGTGATATAGGACGTCAGCCCGGCGATGAGGCCGCGGGCGTCACTGCGCCAATGCGGTGCGTACAGCCCGGAGAACGCGGGCACGATGTAGCAGCCGCCGTTGTCTTGCACTGTGCGAGCGAGGGTTTCGATCTCGGGCGCGCTGGCGACCAGGCCGATGTTGTCACGCACCCACTGCACCAGCGAGCCGGTCACCGCGATCGGCCCCTCCAGCGCGTACACCGGCTTCTCGTCGCCGATCTGGTAGCCGATGGTGGTGAGCAGGCCGTGCGAGGACTGCACCAACTCGCGGCCGGTGTTCATCATCAGGAACCCGCCGGTGCCGTAGGTGCACTTGGTTTCCCCACGCGCGAAACAGGTTTGGCCGAACAGCGCGGCATGCTGATCGCCGAGGGCGGCGGCGATCGGGATGCCGGGCACCACGCGACGGGTGGTGCCGTAGGACGCGGTGGAGGGCTGGATATGCGGCAGCATCGCCGCGGGGATGCCGAAGAAGCTCAGCAGTTCCGCGTCCCAGGCGAGGGTGGCGATGTTCATCAGCAGCGTGCGGCTGGCATTGGTGACGTCGGTGAGATGCAGGCCGCCGTCGACCCCGCCGGTCAGATTCCAGATCAGCCAGGTTTCCATGGTGCCGAACAACACCTCGCCGCGCTCGGCCCGATCACGCAGTCCCGCAATGTTATCGAGCAGCCAGCGCAGCCGCGGCGCGGCGAAGTAGGTGGCCAGCGGCAGCCCGCTCAGCTCCCGAATGCGGTGCGCGCCAGGCCTTTCCTGGTATTCGCGGACCAGGTCCTCGGTGCGCACGTCCTGCCAGACGATGGCCCGCCGGATCGGGGCGCCGGTGCGGCGATCCCACACCACGGTGGTCTCCCGCTGATTCGCGATGCCAAGGGCGGCAACCTGATCGGCGGTGATACCGGAATCGCGCAGCGCCTGCGGCACGATCCGGTCGACATTGCGCCAGATCTCCATCGCGTCCTGCTCGAGCCAGCCCGGTCGCGGATAGTGCTGCTTGTGCTCGCGTTGCGCGACGCCGACCAGGCGAGCGCGCTGATCGAACAGAATGCACCTGGTCGAGGTGGTGCCCTGATCGATCGCCAGCACGAACCGTTGGGTCATCCGCGTCCTCTCCTGCCATGAGTCAGTGGGTCAGTGTCCGGCGCCCAGATCTCGCGAGACCGCATGGGCGGCGTCACGCACGTGCCCGACCAGGGCGGGACGGTGTCGTAATTGCGGGTCGCAGAGCCGGTCGACCGGCCCGCTGATGCCGATGGCGCCCACCACGAGTCCGCCGTGCGCGCGGATCGGCGCCGCGATGCCGGCCTCACCGGGGCGATACTCCTCGGTGTCGCCCGCCCAGCCCACCTGCCGGACCGAGGCGAGCGCGCGGGTGAGCACCGTGCGATCGACGATGGTGCGCCTGGTGAGCGAGGGCAGCGTTGCGCCGCGCAGGGTGGCCATGAGGTCGGCGTCATAGGCGAGCAGCACCTTGCCGAGTGCGGTCGCATGTGGCGGCAGCAACTCGCCGAGCTCGAGTGCCTGTTCGGTTTTGTCGGGGCGGAATACGTGATGGACCACCACGACGCTGCCATCCACCGGGGCGCCGATGCGGACGGATTCGCCGGTTCGCGCGGCCAGCGCGTCGGCCCAGTTGATGGCGCGGGAGCGCAGCTCGTTGGCGTCGAGGTAGCTGGTGCCGAGATGGACCAGCGCGGCGCCGAGTTGGTACTTGCCGGTCGCCGGATCCTGCTCGACGAAGCCGACGCCCTGCAGGGTGCGCAGGATGCCATGCGCGGTCGGTTTGGCGAGACCGAGCGCGCCCGCGATTTCGCCGACACCGAGTCGGCCCGCACCGCGGGCCAGCAGCCGCAGAATGGCCGCCGCTCGCTCGATCGACTGGATCGGACCGGGCATGTCCCGAAACTAGCCGCCGGATTCGACAATGTCGAACATGCGGTGAACAAAAAGCAACACCCCCGGGGTCCTGTGTGACGTGCGTCATGCCCGCTTCCTCGGCCGCCCGACAGTAGCGGTAGCAGCCGGGGGCGGCCAGGCCCACCGTTCAGCATTGTCGAACGCACGCTATGTCCGGGTTCGGGCCGCCGTCGTAACGTCGAACTTCGCAGGGTCGCGTCGGCGACCGCGGGCGAACGGAGACTCAACGATGAACTTCGGCTCGATCTTCCTGAGTGAAGCACTCGGCACAGGGATGCTGGTCTTACTCGGTGTCGGCGTAGTCGCGAATGTATTGCTGACCAAATCCAAGGGATTCGACGGCGGCTGGCTGTTGATCAACTTCGGGTGGGGTCTCGGCGTTCTCGCCGGCGTGTACGTCGCGTACAAAACGGGCGGCCACATCAATCCCGCGTACACGATCGGCGTTCTGTTCAGCGGCGCGAACGAGTACGCCCCCGGCGTCGAGGTCACCGTCGCCACCACCCTCGCTTACCTCCTCGGCCAGCTGGTCGGCGCGTTCGTCGGCGCGAATCTCGCCTACGTCGTCTACAAGCGGCACTTCGACGAGGAGACCGACGCGGAGAAGAAGCTCGGCGTGTTCGCCACTGGCCCGGCGATCCGCAGCCTGCCGTGGAACTTCGCCACCGAGGTGGTCGCCACCTTCGCCCTCGTCATCGTGCTGCTGGCCATGGGCCACACCGCGACCGGTCTGGGCCCGCTCGCCGCGGCGTTGCTGGTCGTCGGTATCGGTGCGTCGCTCGGCGGGCCGACCGGCTACGCCATCAACCCCGCCCGCGATCTCGGGCCCCGGCTGGCGCACGCGCTGCTGCCGGTGCACAAGGGTGCGGCGGTTCGAGTAGCTGAGCCCGCGACCGTCGGCGGCGGCTCGGCCGCGCCGCTCGCCGACCCGGGTCCCACCGATCCGCCTGGTCGCAAGAACTCCGACTGGAGTTATGCCTGGGTGCCGATCGTCGGCCCGCTGCTCGGCGGCGTTCTCGCCGGGCTGGCCGCACAGGTCCTTTTCTGAGTCACCTTCTCTTTCAGTAATTTTCTTCGAAAGGACCACGATGAGCCAGTATGTCGGCGCCATCGACCAGGGCACCACGAGCACCCGCTTCATGGTGTTCGATCACAGCGGCAACGAAGTCGCTCGCCACCAGCTCGAGCACCAGCAGATCCTCCCGCAGGCGGGCTGGGTGGAGCACGATCCGACCGAGATCTGGGAGCGCACCCGCGCGGTCATCCAGAGCACGCTCACCAAGGCCGATCTCCAGGCGAGCGACCTGGCCGCGGTCGGCGTCACCAATCAGCGCGAAACCACGGTGGTGTGGAACCGCAAGACCGGGCGCCCCTACTGCAACGCCATCGTCTGGCAGGACACTCGCACCGACCGCATCGCGGCCGAGCTGGAGCGCGCCGGACACGGCGACACGATTCGGCACAAGGCCGGCTTGCCCCCTGCCACTTACTTTTCCGGCGGCAAGCTGCGCTGGATCCTGGACAACGTCGCCGGTGTCGCGGCAGCGGCCGAGCGCGGCGAGGCGATCTTCGGCACCACCGACAGCTGGCTGCTGTGGAACCTGACCGGCGGCGTGGACGGTGGCGTGCACGTCACCGATCCGACCAACGCCAGCCGCACCATGCTGATGGATCTGGAGACCCTGGACTGGGACGACGAATTGTTGTCCATCTTCGGCATTCCGCGTTCCATGCTGCCTGCCATCGCGCCGTCGTCGAATCCGGAGTTGTTCGGAAAGACCAGGGCCGACGGGCCTTTCGGCGGCGAGGTGCCGCTGTCGGGCGTGCTCGGCGATCAACAGGCGGCCACGGTCGGTCAGGTGTGCTTCCGGCCCGGCGAGGCGAAGAACACCTACGGCACCGGAAACTTCTTGCTGCTCAACACCGGTGAGGACATCGTGCGGTCGCAGCACGGGCTGCTCACCACGGTCGCCTACCAGCTCGGCGACGCCAAGCCGGTGTACGCGCTGGAAGGATCGATCGCGGTGACCGGCTCGGCGGTGCAGTGGCTGCGCGATCAGCTGGGCATCATTTCCGGTGCGTCGCAAAGCGAATCGCTGGCCAGGCAGGTCGAGGACAACGGCGGCGTGTACTTCGTGCCCGCGTTCTCCGGGCTGTTCGCGCCGTACTGGCGTTCGGACGCGCGCGGCGCCATCGTCGGGCTGTCCCGGTTCAGCACCAACGCCCATCTGGCGCGGGCGACGCTGGAATCCATCTGCTACCAGACCCGCGACGTCGTCGAGGCCATGCAGGCCGACTCCGGCGTGCCGCTCGACGTGCTGCGGGTGGACGGCGGCGTCACCGCCAACGAGCTGTGCATGCAGTTGCAGGCCGACTTCCTCGGCGTGCCGGTGTCGCGGCCGGTGGTCGCCGAGACCACCGCGCTCGGCGCCGCCTACGCGGCCGGGCTGGCCGTCGGATTCTGGAGCAGCACCGACGAACTCGTGCAGAACTGGCACGAAGACAAGCGCTGGAACCCCACCGGTACCGAGGAGCAACGCGAACGCGGCTACGCCCGCTGGCAGAAGGCCGTGACGCGCACCCTCGACTGGATAGACGTAGACGACTGAGTCGCCGACGCGAATATCACTGGAACAAGGAGAGATTCATGTCAGCACGATTAGACCCCAGATACCGCGCGGACGCGGTCGATGCACTAGGCGACGACGAGATCGATGTGCTGGTGATCGGTGGCGGCGTGGTCGGCGCCGGCGCCGCGCTGGATGCCGCCGCGCGCGGACTGAGCGTGACCCTGGTGGAAGCCAGGGACTTCGCGGCGGGCACGTCCAGCCGCTCCAGCAAGCTCATCCACGGCGGGCTGCGCTACCTCGAGCAGCTCGACTTCTGGCTGGTGCGTGAGGCTTTGAAGGAACGCGGCCTGCTGTTGAACAAGCTGGCGCCGCACCTGGTGCGCCCGGTGTCGTTCCTGCTGCCGCTGCGGCATCGGGTGTGGGAGCGCGCGTACATCGGTGCGGGCGTTGCCCTGTACGACACGATCGGTGGTGCCCGGGCACTGCCCATGCACCGGCACCTTTCCCGCACGCGCGCACTGGAATTGGCGCCCGCGCTGCGCGAAGACTCGATGACCGGTGCCATCCGCTACTTCGACGCGCAGGTCGACGACGCCCGGCACACCATGACGATCGCCCGCACCGCGGCGCAGCACGGCGCGACCGTACTCACCCGCACCAAGGTCACCGGGCTGCTGCGCGACGGCGAGCGGGTCGTCGGCGCGCACGTCACCGATCTGGAGACCGGCTGCGAATACACGGTGCGCGCCCGCCGGGTGATCAGCGCTACCGGTGTATGGACCGACGAGATGAACCGGATGACCGGCGTCGAATTCCCGTTCCACGTGCGCACTTCCAAGGGCGTGCACATCCTGGTGCCGCGCGAGCGCCTGGACCTGGACACCGGCCTGATCATGCGGACCGAGAAGAGCGTGCTGTTCGTGATCCCGTGGCACCAGCACTGGATCATCGGCACCACGGACACGGACTGGTCGCTGGACAAGGATCATCCGGCTGCGAGCAACGCCGACGTGCAGTACATCCTCGATCACGTCAACGCGGTGCTGCGCGAGCCGCTGACCCGCGACGACATCGTCGGCACCTATGCCGGGCTGCGGCCGCTGGTGTCCGGCGCGTCCAGTGACACCGCGAAGCTCTCGCGCGAACACGCGGTGGCAGAACCTGTTCCGGGTCTGTTCGTGATCGCGGGCGGCAAGTACACCACCTACCGGGTGATGGCCGCCGACGTGGTGGACGCCGCGGTGGCGGGCCTCGGCCGCGCCATCGCGCCGTCGGTGACCGAGAAGCTGCCGCTACTCGGCGCGGTCGGCTACCAGGAGATGGCCGCCGACCTGGACAGCGTCGCGCAGCGCGCCGGGCTGCCCAAGGCCACCGTCGAGCATCTGCTCGGCCGCTACGGTTCCGCCGTGCACGACCTGTTCGAGCTGATCGCCGAGGATCCGGCGCTCGGCGAACCGCTCGCGGGCGCCGAGGAGTACCTTGCCGCCGAGATCGTCTACGCGGTAACCCACGAGGGCGCGCTGCATCTCGACGACGTGCTCACCCGCCGCACCCGCATCTCCATCGAGGCGTCGGACCGCGGCCTGATCGCCGCACCCGAGGTGGCCTTCCTGATCGGTGCCCGGCTCGGCTGGGATGCGGACACGGCCGAGTGCGAGCTCAGCCGCTACCGCGACCGAGTCGAAGCCGAACTGGCCGCCAACCAGGCCGCCGACGACGAGGCCGCGAACGCCGCCCGCCTGGTCGCCGTCGCCTGACCCGTGGCGCCCGGCGAACTCGAACCCGGTTCAGGCCTGCGTTTTCGGCCGACCATCGAGCTCGCCGGGCCGCGGCCGGTCGCGCAGGTCCAGCAAGCCGGCGGCCGTTGGCCGGAACCCGCAGGATTCGAGGTAGAAGGGGCGTAGGTGCTCCTCGAAGTCGACGTGTAGCCAGGTGCAGCCGGCCTGACGGGCGGCTCCGGCGGCGCGGCGGACGAGTTCGGTGCCGATTCCGGTGTGTTGATGGTCAGGACGCACCTTGGGGTCTAGCAGGAAGGCGTGGTCAGCGCCGTCCCAGGCGATGTTGGCGAATCCGATCAGTGCGCCGCCGGAACGAGCCGTGATCCAGCCGAGGCTGTGCCGGCGTACGCGGTCCCACCAGCCCGCCTCCGCGTCGCCACCATGGGACAACGTCAGTTCGACGACCTCGTCGTCGGCGAGTACACCTCGCCACTGATAGTCGATGTTCATGCCGCTCTTCAGCTTTCGTCCAGGGTGAACGCGCGCAGCAGCACGATGCCTTCCAGCCCGAGCAGGTAGGCCAGCGGATGTTCGTAGACCATGGGCGGTGAGGTTACGGAGCGACCTGTTCGGGATCCACCGATTTTCGGAACCGATCGTTGACCTCAACCCGCGTTCAGGGTGGACCATGGAAGTCATGACTCGATCCGCCGATTCTTGGAATGCCGCCTACGACAACGACATCGCACCGTGGGTTATCGGTGAACCACAACCCGCGATCATCGCGCTGGAGCGCGACGGCTGGATTCGCGGACGGGTGCTCGATCCCGGTTGCGGAGCCGGCGAACACACGATCCTGCTGACCAAGCTCGGCTATGACGTGCTCGGTATCGACCTGTCCCCCAGCGCGGTCGCGTTCGCCCGCGGTAACGCTGCCGCACAAGGCGTTCCAGCGGCCCGGTTCGACGTCGCCGACGCCATCGCCCTCGGGGACAGCGGCGACTCACCGGCCTACGACACGATCGTGGACAGCGCCCTGTTCCACATCTTCGTTACCGAACCCGACGCCCGCGCAGCGTACGTGCGCAGCCTGCGCGCGCTCTGCAAGCCGGGCGGGCTGGTCAATATTCTCGCGCTGTCCGACGCCGGACCCGGATTCGGGCCGCAGATCAGCGACTCGCTGATCCGCGAAGCATTCGTCGACGGTTGGGAACTGGAGGATCTGCAGAGCACCCACTATCGCGGCAGGGTTACCTCAGTCGTTCTCGAGCAGCAGCCGGATCTCGGCGTGCCCGAGGGCGGCCCCATCGACGTCGCGGCGTGGCTGGCCCGAATCCGCCGCGTCTAGATGTCCATACCGCCGTGACCATCGGGGGTCGACTCATCGGTCTCGAGATCTGCCCCTTTCGGATGCTCATCGGCGTGCGTCGGCTTGGCGTGCTCCTCCGCGAAGTCCGGTTCCTGCTGCTGTATTTCGGCCGTCGTCCGGTCCTGCTCTGGTCCGCTCATGCCCGCCGGATACCCGTCCGCGACGCGAGCATGCAGATGCATGTCGTGCCAGCCGTCGGCGTGCAGTCCGGCGCTGCGCATGGTCCCCTCCAGGGCGTAGCCGAGCTTGGCGGCGACCCGGCACGACGGCTGGTTCGCCACCGAGTGGCTCAGCTGGAGGCGGTGGAACCCGACCTCGAAAGCCCAGGTCGTCAGGGTGGCGACCGCGCGCGGCGTGACGGCCTGCCCGCGCGCGGCGGGTGCGGTCCAGTAGGCGACCTCGGCCTGCCCGCCGTCCAGCTCGAAATCCTTCAGCGCGGCTCGGCCGACCAGCCGTCCGCTGGCGACCTCGGTGACCGCCCAGTGGGCGCCGACGCCAGCGCTCCACGTCCCCGCCCACCGTTCGATCCAGTCGCGCGCCTCGGCGACGGAGTCCGCGCTGCGGACGTGCCAGCGCTGGATCGAGGGATCGGTGTAGGCCTCGAGGACCGCCGGCGCGTCTTCAGCGGTCCACGGCCGGAGCAATAGTCCATCGCCGGTATCGAGCACCGGCTGCGCTGTCCGCGTGAACCTTTCGGCGGCGACCAAACCGTCCGTCAACTGTGGCATGCCGTCGATTCTTCCCGTCGGGGGCACGCTCGACGCAAGAAACGTGCTCATGGCCGGTCGGGTTCGCAGGGAGGTCGCGCGTGCCGAATGGCCGACGTACCAGGCGGTCTCAATGATTTAGGGTCGAACTATGGAGACGTTGGATGTGGCCGAGGCCGAGCGGGTTTCCGCCTTATTGGCGGCAGAGGCCAACGCCGTTGGGTTGTTCGACGAGGTGGTCGCGCGCGGGATCATCGCGCCGGGCGCGCGCGAATCGGTGGTGAGCGATCCGGCCAAGCTGGCGTTGCGGGACGCGCTGGAGCCGTTCTGGGAGCAGGGGCGGGCCTACTTCGACGCGCACCCCGATATCACCGGCGACCAGCTCTACACCTGGGTTGCCGAGCAGGCGGCCGCGCAAGGGTGGGAGCTGACCGCGGCGATCGCCGGGCATCTGGTCGGCGAGTTCCCGCACAAGCAGATCTCCGGCACCGAGCTCACCTCCTACGTCGCGGCGGGCTCCACGCCGCCGATGCGCCGCCTCGATCCCAAGGGCCGGGTCTGCCATTGGATTCTGGAGATCCACCTGGTGGACCGGGCCAACAATATCGGCGGGTTCTTCGAGCAACTCCTCGATATCCGGCCCGCGGCGTAGTCGCTCAGTGCTCGGCCGCGGCGGCGATGTCGTCGAGGTCGCGGCGGAGCATGCGACGGGTCGGGCCCTCGAAGAGCTTGCCGATGAAGGCGGCCATGCGGCCGACTTTGCCGTGCGGCCGTCCCTCGAAACCCAAGGCCAGCAGGGTATTGGCGCCCTGCGCCGTGAGGGTGAAGATCGAGCGGTAGTGGGTGCCGTGCGAATCGGCTTCCGTGGTGTAGGACTGGCCGGGCACGATGGCCGTCACGGTCATGGTCTCGGTGGCTTCCTTGCCGAACGCGACCCGGGTTTCCCGCCACGAGGTGCCGACCTCGAACCCGGTACCGCCATCGAGGCGTTCCAGCCGGGTGATACCCCTGATCACCTCGGCGGTGCGGTCGAGATCGGTGATCACCGCCCAGACTTGGTCCGGCGGCACGGCGATTTCGCGGGTAACCGTGATCATCGACAAAACGCGCCTCCTCCTACCGCGGACACTCGACCGCGTTCGGTCGAACTACGAGCAAGTTCTATCAGAGCCGCTGTAGGAGAGTCGCGACAACCCGATTTGCTCTTGGTCGCGCGATCGAGCGGTGTCGCTCAGTAGGATCTTTGAGGTTGCACTCGAGGTCGCGTTCGGGACAAGAGCATTCGGGTCCAGCACTATCACGAGGCGGTCGTCGCGCAGGCCGTCGGCCTGATGGCCACCCTCGGTGTCCAGCACCCGGCCGACCTGACCCCGCACCTGCTCCGGAAACGGGTGTCCACCACCGCCGTTCGCTCCTACGCCGAACTGTACGAATGGCTCACCCGGGTGAGCTGCTCGCCGACACCCCGGTGGCCTGGCGTGAGGACTGGAATTACGCCGCGGCCGATTCGTTCCGGATCAACGCGCCGCATCCGGCCGCGCGGTGAGTCAGGTGCGGGTCTCGCTCGGGGCGCTCAGGTAATCGCGGTGTGCGTCGACGCCGTATCCGGGCACATTGATGCCGGGCACGTCGGCGCCGAGCGCGATGATCTGGTTCAACGTGTTGTGATGCTGCCGCACCTCGGCGATCTGACCGTTCTCGAAGCGGATCTCGCTGAGAAACGTTGCGTGGTAGAGACGTTGGCTCTCCAACGCGGTGAAGTCGCCCTCGATATCGGCGAACCAGGCGTGCGGCGCGGCGAACGCGCGCACGGCGATGCGGCACAGGCTGCCGGGTCGCCACAGCTCGGTGCTCCACCAGAGCATGCTTTCGCCGAGCTCGTCGCGTCCCTCGAGGGTGTCCGGCAGGCCGGGCAGCTGCCACGGCGCGTGGAACCGCACGTCGGCGGTGACCAGGTCCAGGATCTGCTCATGGTCCTGTAGGAAGAGCAATTCGTAGAAGCGTTCGATGGCGGCGCGTTCGACAGCCGCGTCGGGTAGCCCGGCGGCGCTGTTGCTCCGGGCGCCGATCCGTCTCCGGTCCTGCCGAGCGGTTGTCATGCTGATCATCACAAGCCCTTCCCAATCGTGCCGGTCGATCGCTTGAAGATGAGTCAGCAAATCATGAGCAAACATGAACCGTCAATGAGTAGCCCTCGAATCCGCTGTGGCGCTCGCCACTGGTCAGGCGCCGCGCCCGGGATACAGCCGACTGTTGCCGGGCATTGTCGGCGGCCATAACCTGGAATTGATTGTGTGCCAGGTCGGGCTGTGCCGTCGAGGTCGGGGCTCGGCGACCACGGGGGAAAGAAGTACCGCGTTTCGTGATCGGGGCCCGTAGCTATGTCCATGATTCTCTATCTCCTCTTACAACCATTCCTCGGCGACGACGTCGCCCAGCAGCTGGCGACCCAGTTCCGGCTAGGCCCCGACAACTGACGGCCCCACACTGGCGAAAGCACCTCCTCGCGGGCCGGTAAACTGCTGAGCGGGACAGTAAGTCGAGGGTGCGCAGCGGGAAGCGCACGGCGAACACAGGAGAAATCATGTCGAGTCGCCGCTTCCGATCCAGCGTTGCCGGGATAGTCATCCTGGTCACCGCGTTGGTGGTTGCCGGTTGTTCAGCGTCGGAGTCGAAGAAGCCGGGATCGGCCGACCCCGCGCCGCCCGCTATCTCCATCACCCCGGCGTCGGGCGCGAAAGATGTCGATCCGAAAACCCCGGTCCAGGTGTCCGCGGGCGACGGCGTGCTGACCTCGGTCACCATGACCAACGAGAAGGGCAAGCCCATCGAGGGCATCTTCACGCCGGACAAGACGGCGTGGAAACCCACCGAGCCGGTCGGCTACGGCCACAGCTACACGATCACCGCCGAGGGACTCACCATCACCGGCCGTAGCGGGCCGCTGACCTCGACGTTCGCCACGCTGACGCCGAACAACCAGACCAAGGTGTACTTCGAGACCACCGGCGGCGGGCTGCTCGACGGCGGCACCTTCGGCGTCGGTGCGGTGATCGCCGCCCACTTCGACGAGGACGTCCCGGACCGCGCGCTCGCCGAGAAGCGGCTGCAGGTCACCACGACCCCGCCGGTGGAGGGCTCCTGGTACTGGCTGGACAACCAGCACGTGCACTGGCGGCCGAAGGAGTACTACCCGTCCGGCACGAAGGTCACGGTCGCGGCCAATATCTACGCGGTCGATCTCGGCGGCGGCCTGTACGGCCAGGAGGACACCAAGGCGTCGTTCACCATCGGCGCGTCGCACGTCTCCATCGCCGACGACAACACCAAGCAGGTCCAGGTCTTCGAGGACGGCAAGATGATCCGTTCCATGCCGACCTCGATGGGCATGGGTGGCAGCGAGAACGTCGGCGGCAAGACGATCACCTTCTGGACCCAGCCCGGCGTCTACACCGTGATGAGCAAGGCCAACCCGGTGATCATGGACTCGTCGACCTTCGGCCTGCCGGTCAACTCCCGGCTCGGCTACAAGGAATCCATCAACTGGGCGACCCGGATCAGCACCGACGGCATTTACCTGCACGAGCTGGCGTCCACGGTGTGGGCGCAAGGCAACACCAACACCTCACACGGCTGTCTGAACCTCAGTCCGGCGAACGCGCGGTGGTTCTACGACTTCGCGGTGCCCGGCGACGTGGTCGAGGTCCGCAATACCGGTGGCGCGCCGCTCGACGTCTGGCAGAACGGTGACTGGGGCGTGCCGTGGGATCAGTGGCAGGCAGGCAGCGCGCTGAAGTAGCAAGGCCAGCACCTGCCGACTGGCCCCCGACAAGCCGGGGGTGCGCCTCGTAGCGTCGAGGGGTGGACGAAAACCTTGCGATCGACCTCGCCGAGCTGCCCGTGCTGCTGGACGCGGTACACGAGTCGGCGACGGACCTGTTGACCGGAATCGGCACGCGGCCGGTCGCGCGGGTACCGAAAGAGGTGGGGCCGGAGGAGCTTCCGGAACACGGCGTCGGTTTGCGACTGGCCCTCGCGCGGTTCCGCGAGCGCTGGGAACCGCAGTTCTCCGGCAGCGCGGGCCCGCGCTACTTCGGCTTCGTCACCGGCGGTGCCACCCCAGCGTCGGTCGCGGGCGATTGGCTGACCGGGGTGCTCGATCAGAACGCGATGTCGGGCGAGGATTCCGCGGCGACCGAGCTGGAGCATCAGACGGTGGGCTGGATCGGGCGGCTGTTCGGCCTGGAACAGCACACCGGAGCCTTCGTCAGCGGCGCGACCATGTCGAACTTCGTCGGCCTGGCGATCGCGCGGGAGTGGCTGGGCGAACAGCAGGGGATTTCGGTGGCGCAGGCCGGAATCGGCGCGCTGGGGCCGGTGCGGGTGCTGTCGGGGACGCCGCATTCCAGCATCGTCAAGTCGTTGTCCATGCTCGGAATCGGCCGCGACAGTATGCGATTGGTGCCGACCATGCCCTGCCGGGAGGCCGTCGACGTGGACCGGCTGGCCGAGGCCCTCGCGGCGCTGAACGGTCGTCCCGCCATCGTTGTCGCGAACGCGGGCACGGTGAACACCGTCGACTTCGATGATCTGCGCGCGATCGCCGCACTGCGCCAACGGTATCCGTTCTGGCTACATGTCGACGGCGCGTTCGGCGCGTTCGCGGCGCTGGCGCCGGAGCATGCCGCGCTGGTCGACGGTCTCGGCGAGGCCGATTCGGTCTGTATCGATCTGCACAAGTGGCTCAACGTGCCCTACGACGCGGCGGTCCAGTTCACCCGGCACCGGGATCTGCAGCTGCGGGTCTTCCTGAATTCCGCCGCGTATCTGACCGCGCCAACGGGCACACCGGATTTCGGGCACCTGGTGCCGGAGAATTCGCGGCGGCTGCGCGCGCTCGCCGCGTGGTTCTCGCTCACCGCGTACGGCCGCGACGGGCATCGAGACATCGTGCAGCGCAACATCTCCTGCGCCAACAGCCTCGCCGGGCAGCTCACCGCGACCGGGCTGCTCCGGCTCGCCGCCCCGGTCCGCCTCAACGTCGTCTGCTTCACGCTGGCCGACCGGCCCACCGCCGAGCGCGTCGACGCGCTGGCCGCCGCCATTGCCGAGACCGGCGAAACATTTGTGACACCAACGGTTTACGACGGCCAGCACGCTCTGCGCGCCGCGTTCAGCAACTGGCGGACGACGCACGCCGACGTGGACCGGGCGGCCAAGGCGATCGCCGCCGCGGCACTCGCGCTGTCCTGATCGTCAGCCGGCCGCGTCCGTCGCTGGCGGCGGGTGGAAGCCCGGGCCGGGCTGTGGCTCGACGTCGCGCGGGTCGATTTCGGTGCGGCAGTGCGCACACACCGTCAGCGGCGTGATCGCGTGACCGCAGGTGCGATGCTCGAGGATGAGCGGCGGTCCGTCCGGGTCGGCCAGGTGCCGGTCGCCCCACGCCGACATGGCGATGATGATCGGATACAGCTCACGGCCCGCGGCGGTGAGGTGGTAGTCGACTCGGCCACCGCCCTCGTCGGTGCGGTCGAAGATGCCCGCGTCGATCAGCATGCGCAGGCGGCCGGTGAGCAGGTTGCGGTTGGTGATGCCGATATTGCGGGCGAAATCGCTGAACCGGCGCACGCCGAAGAAGGCCTCGGCGATGACCAGGATGCTCCACCGGTCGCCGAGCAGCTCGACGACGCGGGTCACCGAATCGTCGGCCGGGCGTCGGATGGTCATCCGCATTTCCTCGCATTCGCCATTGGTATTGCATTCCTACTGTCGGTATCGGAATAATACTACTTATCCGAGCGCGGCAAAGGCACGACCGGTTGTCGCCGGGTCGATGAGGTGGGAGCCCCATGACGTCAGCAGAACAGTCGATCGCCGACTACATCCGTTTGCTCGATCCGGCCGAGCGGCCGAATCCCTATCCCCTGTTCGCGCGGTTGCGGGAGCGCGGGCCGTTCCGGATCGGCACCGCACCGGTCGTCATCGTGCCCGGCCACGCCGACTGCGCGGCCGTGCTGCGCGACCCGAGGGTGAGCGTCGACCGCTCGCTGGGAAAGCTGCAACTCAGCTCGATGCTGATCTACGACTCATCGAAAACCACCTCGGAGCAGGCGAAGCCGTCTTTTCTGTTCCTCGACCCGCCGGACCACACCCGGCTGCGGCGGCTGGTGTCGAAGGCCTTCACCCCGCGCGTGGTGCAGCAGCTCGAACCGCGGATCACCGAGCTCGTCGACGACATCCTCGACAAGCACTCGACGGCAGGGACATTCGACGCCGTCACCGAGTTCGCCTATCCGCTGCCGGTGACCGTCATCTGCGAACTGCTCGGCGTGCCGCTGGAAGACGAAGCGCAACTGAGTCATTGGTCGTCGTTGCTGTCGCGCACGCTGGACCCCACCTCGCGTCACGCGGCCGAGCACCAGGTCGATCCGGCCGAACTGCAGCGCGCCGGAACCGAACTCAGCGGCTACTTCGAGCGGCTGACCGAACGCCGCCGCGCCACCCCGGGACCGGACCTGCTTTCGCAGCTGCTCACGGCAGAGGACGCCGGCGACACGCTCACCCACGACGAGCTGATCTCCACCTGCGCGCTGCTGCTCGTCGCCGGGCACGAGACCACGGTCAACCTGATTGCGAACGCGACCCTCGCACTGCTGCGCCGCCCCGCCGAACTCGCCGCGCTACGCGCGAATCCGGAACGGGCACAGGGTGTTGTCGAGGAGACACTGCGCTTCGATCCGCCGGTCCAGCTGATTCCGCGGATCGCCGCCGACGACCTGACGGTGGGCGAGCTCGCCGTGCACCGTGGCGATCTGGTGGTGATGCTGATCGCCGCCGCGCAGCGCGACCCGGCCGCGTTCCCAGACCCGGACCGGTTCGACCCGTCGCGCGACAACCGCCACCTGGCCTTCGGGCTCGGCGCGCACTTCTGCCTCGGCGCGCCACTGGCCCGGTTGGAGGCGCGGGTGGCGCTGACCAGGTTCAGCCAGCGCGTCGAAGCACCGCGCCTGCCCACGGATCCGCCGGTCTATCGCGAACACGTGAACCTGCGCGGCCCGGCGCACCTGCCGATCGAATACGCCGCGATCCGGCCGCGCTAGCCGTCGTAGGACGTGTGCGGCGTCCAGTCATCGAACGGCCGGACCGCGGCGGCGTGCAGCGCCTCCGCGACCCGTTCCCTGGTGAACGCACCCTCGCCGAGTACACCGTTGATCTGCACCGCCACGGCCCGAAAACCCTTGGGCGCCAAAGTGGTATCCAGGCTGGTGACCAGATTGCGGACCGCCGCCTTCTGCACGCCGAGCGAGGCGGCCTGATTCCACGGCTTGTCCGCCGCCGCGCTCCCGGTGACCAGCACCCGCGCGCCCTCGGCGAAGAACGGCAGCGCCGACTGCACGGCGGGCAGCAGCGCGGCGGCGCCGACGGTGAAGTCTTCGATCAACTCCGCCACCGACAGCTGCAGCGGGTCCGACTGCCGGAACATGCTCGGGTTGAAATGCAGCACGTCGATCCGGCCGTGCTGCTCCCCCACCGCGGTCACCACGCGCGCGACGTCCGCCGGGTCGGACAGGTCGACGCCGACCCCCTCCGCGTCGAATCCCTCGCCGCGTAACTGTTCGGCCAGCGGCTCGGCCTCCTCCGGCAGGCGGCAGGCCAGAAACACGGCATAGCCGTCGTCGGCGAAGAGTCGGGCAACGGCCAATCCGACGCCGGGACCGGCGCCGAGCACGAGAAGCACGGGAGCAGACATGATCTCGAGCCTAGAGCCGTCGCGGTGATCACGGCCAACAGTTGCTGGGTAGGCGCCCGCGATCGCTGCTATTTAACGCCGGTGATCTGGGTATTACGCGCGCGTGCGTACTCTCGAACGAGTCGGACGAAGAACAAGACGGCGAGGAACGATCCGTGGCGCGAGTGCCGAGAAAAGTGCGGGGCACAGAGTCCGCGGCGTTGAACGATGACGACACAGTGGAGTTTGCCCGGGTCACCGACCCGCCCGAGCGGCCGGCGCGCCATCGGCGTGCCGCGCCGAAAGCACGCCGAGTCGCGGCAAAACCCCACCGGGCCCGGCAGGCGGCGAAGGGCGCGGTGCGGGTCGTCGTCTCGGTCACCGCCCTCGCGGTGCTGTCCGGTACCGGGTTCGCCTGGTCGGCCAAGGTCGACTTCAACAACGGGTTCGGCCGCACGGAGGCGATCGGCGAGGACGCACCGCACTCACTCGGCGGCGACCTCAACATCCTGCTGATCGGCCTGGACACTCGCAAAGATCAGAACGGCAACAACCTGCCGAAGGCGATCCTGGACCAGCTGCACGCGGGCGACGGCGACGAGGGCGGCTACAACGCCAACTCGCTCATCCTGCTGCACATTCCGGCGAACATGCAGCACATCATCGCGTTCTCCATTCCGCGCGACGACTACGTCGCGGTCTCCAACATTCCCGGCTACGACCACGTCAAGATCAAAGAGGCGTACGGCCTGAAGAAGGCGGCGGCGGAGGCCAAGCTGATCGCCAACGGCGAGAAGGATCAGGTCACCCTGGAACACGCGGGCCGCGAGGCGGGGCGGGCGTCCATCGTGTCCGCCGTGCGCAACCTGACCGGCGTGCCGATCGACCGGTTCGCCGAGGTGGCCCTCGCCGGCTTCTACCACCTGGCCGATGCGCTGGGCGGCGTCGACGTGTGCCTGAACAAGGCCGTCGACGACAGCTACTTTTCCGGCGCCAAGTTCCCCGCCGGGCCGCAGCACCTCAACGGTTCCGAGGCACTCGCGTTCGTCCGGCAGCGCCACGAGCTGGAGAACGGCGACCTCGACCGGACGCATCGGCAGCAGGCATATCTCACCTCGGTCGCCAAGTCGCTCAAGGATTCCGGGACGCTGACCAATGTCAGCAAGGTGACCGAGCTGATGAAGGTGGCGCACCAGGACGTGGTGCTGTCCGACAATTGGGACCTGCTCGATTTCGCGCAGAACCTCGGAGGCGCGGGCTCGATGTCGGTCGAGTTCCGGACGCTGCCGGTACTGCGCTACGACACCATCAACGAGCAGGACGTCAACATCATCGATCCGGTCGCCATCAAGAAGGAAGTGCGGGCCGCGTTCGGGATCGAAACGCCGAGCAGCACACCGGCACACACGCCGACCAGCACGGTCGATGTGAAGAACGCGGGCAGCGGGGCGGGCGTGGCCGGAAAGCTGTCCACCGCGCTGACGAAGCGGGGCTACCGCGAGGGCGAAGTCGGGAACCTCGGCACCACCATGACGACGACCACGGTGACCTATGGCACGGGCGCCGAGGCGGACGCCACGCAATTGGCCGAGACGCTCGGCGGACTCACGGCGACCGCCTCGTCGAACGTTCAATCCGGCCACATTCAGGTCGTCACCGGAACTGACTTCACGATGCCCGCCGAGTTGACCACGAGTTCGGACTCGACCACCTCGACAACGACATCGCCCACGCCCACCACCACGGGCGATCCCGCACCCGATTCCGGCAAGCCGGTTACGACGACGATCGGCAGCACGATCCCCTGCGTGAACTGACCGCTATTCGACGAACGCCTTGATCCGGTTCAGCGTCTCCCGCATCCCGTTGACGTTCGTCTTGTTGCGCGCCCGACCAGCCAGCAACCAGTACACCCGCAGCACAGGATTGCTGTGCAGCTGGAACGACTCGGTGACATCGGTGCCGCCTTCGACCGGCTCGAACCGATAGCTCCAGGTATTGATCGCCATCCCGCCGGGCCCGAGCACCGTGAACGTGAACTCGCGCCCCGGCTCGCACGCGTTGATCCGGCACACGGTCCAATACTTCAGACCCCAGCCGTTGCGGTTGACGTGCCCGCGAAACTTCACCCCGACGGCGGGTCCGGTAGCGCCGCCGAGCCATTCGGCCGCGAAGGTCTCCGGACTGAACCGTCCGGTGTTCGTGATATCGCTGACCAGCTCCCATATCTTGTCGGCGGGCGCGGCCATTCGCACTGTCACACTGTCCTGCATGCTCGAACGCTAGCAGGAGTAAGCACATCGCTACCGAGTGTCGGAAACGGGCGTCAGCGCGTCGAAGGCCGCCGCCCAGCGGTCGGGATCGGGCAGCAGTGCGCCGGGCGGCAGTTCCCAGTAGGCCGCGAGCAGGTCGTAGCCGAGATGTGCGGTGGCGGCGTGCGCCGGCCAGTGTGCGCTGGTCCACCGCGGATCCTCGGTGGCCGAATCGATTCCGGTGCGGGCGACCCCGACCAGTTCGAATTGCAGCTGCTGGATCAGCGCGACCGCGGGGGCACCGGCGGGCTGGGTGCGCGACAGTTCCAGCAGAGCACGAGCGACGTCGCAGACGCGAATCTCGATCCAGCGGAAGGTGCGCCGATGTGCGCGCGGCGCGACGACGTGCGGGACGAGCACCGCGACGCCGACACCGAGCACGGTCTCGATGAAGCGATCTCGGATCAGCGGTGCGACGGCACCGTCGGGCGTCGAACCGACCGCGAGCAGTGCGATCGGCGTGATGAAGATCGCGGCGAGCGCGTAGTTGCGCGGCACGAACAGCTCCATGCAGAACACCAACGCGGCCACCAGCGCGATAAGGGCATAGCCGGTGAGCGCGAGCTGGTGCACCACACCGAAGAGCACCAAGCCGACGACCGTGCCGACGAAGCGGTGGATGCCACGCACCTTGCCGCGGACTCGATCCGGTCCGATCTGCAACACCATCAGCGCGGTGAAAACCGCCCAGTGCGGGCGGTCCTGGCCGAGCAGCGCGCTGAGCCCGCCGGCGAGCAGGCAGGCGATGCCGACGCGGAAAGCGCTGATGGTGGCGTGCGCATCGAACGACAGCGATCGGCGCAGCCGGAACCAGACGCCCGGGCGGACGAACGAGATCAGTGGGTCGACAACCAGGTCGTTGGTGTCGTCGTAGGCCGGACCGGCGAGGCGACGGCGGGCCGCGACCAGAGTCGCCAGGAGCTCCGAATCCGGTGCCCTGCTCGGCAGTCCCGCGTCGTACACCGCGGCCCACGCCTCCGCGACCGCGCCGCCCGCCTGATGCCGCAGGTCGATGGCGGGTCGGCCCGACTCCCGCGCCGACAGATAGGCGTCGACCGCACGGATCGCGGCCTCGACGGCAACCCGCTCGGGCTTGCGACGATCACGCAGTACGCCGGCCATCGACGCGAGCACGGACGCGCCGACGCCGAATGCGGTGCAGGACAACAGCGTCGTCGTCGATACGCCCACCTCGGCGGCCATCATGGCGCCGCCGCAGGCGATCACGAAGAGCAGTGCGCCCGGCGGGCCGAGTCGTAGCGCGTCGATCGCGTAGACGGCAACTACCGCGACCATCGTCAGCAGGGACACCGTGAGCAGCGAGGCGCCGAGTCCGCCGGAAAGACCGTGCCCAAGCATGGCACCGACGGCACACGACGCGAGCAGCGCGAAGCCTGCGGCGAGCACCACCCCCGCGCGCATGCGATAAGCCCTGCGCTCGCCGTACATCACCGCGAAGGCACCGAACAGCACGAACAACGCTTGCTGCGGATGCCCCGTCGCGACGACCACCGCGGCAGGCAGCGCGAAGGCCAGCGCGGACCGCAGACCCGGGCTCCAGCGCCGCCCCGCAGGCGGAAGCGCGAACAGCAGCGCGCCGATTCGCCCCGGCGGCGGCAGCGGGTCGGAGACCGACTGGACCATGTACTTCCTTCCGGTTCGTCAAGCGGGGTTGCCGTTCCACCGTATGCGCGTGACGGCCACCACTGGACAGACGGTCCACCGCGTGCCGCGCGGCTAGATTCGAAGAGTGACCCCTGACGCTCCGACCACCCGCCTCCATTCCTTCGCCGACGACGCGCTCGGCGAGCACGACGCGGTCGCACTGGCCGAGCTGGTGCGCAGCGGGGAACGCAGTCCACGCGAGCTCGCCGCGGCGGCGGTCGAACGGGCGCGCAAGGTCGAGGAGTTGGCGGCGGTCGCGTACGAGAGTTACGAGAAGCCGCTGCTGCCCGCTGAGCGGACCGGCCGGTTCTACGGGGTCCCGACGTTCGTGAAAGACAATGCCGACATCGTCGGGATGCCGACCGGCCAGGGCGCTCTAGCGTTCAAGGCCAAAACCGCGCGGGAGAACGGCGCGTATGCCCGCCAATTCCTCAGTGCCGGAATGACAGTGCTCGGCAAGAGCACCCTGCCCGAGTTCGGGTTCAACGCGACCACCGAGCCGCCCTTCGCACCGCCGACCCGAAACCCTTGGCACACAGGCTATTCGGTGGGCGGATCGTCCGGCGGGGCCGCGGCACTGGTCGCGTCCGGCGTGGTGCCGATCGCGCACGGCAACGACGGCGGCGGATCGATCCGCATTCCGGCGGCCTGCGCCGGTCTGGTCGGACTGAAGCCGAGCCGGGGACGGCACGTCGATTCGGCGATGGCGCGCAAGCTGCCGGTCAATATCGTCAGCGAAGGTGTGCTGACCAGGACGGTGCGCGACACTGCCGCGTATACCGCTGCGGCGGAACAGTATTGGCATAATCCCGGGTTGCCGCCGATCGGATACGTCGAGGGGCCGGGGTCGAAGCGGCTACGCATCGCGCTGCTGCTGGAGAACATCGGCGGACCGGTACCCGCTGGGCCGATCCGCGACGCCGTCGAAAAGGTCGCTGTCACACTGGAAGCCCACGGACACCAAGTAGAGCCGGTGCCGATGCCTTTCGATGCCACACTCGAGACAGCGTTCATGCAGTACTGGGGCCTACTCGCCACCTTCATCGCCGCCACCGGCAAACTGGCCGACCGCCGCTTCGACCCCACCCGCCTAGACGACCTGACCCTCGGTCTACGCCGCTACTTCATGCGCAGCGCATGGCGCACCCCCATCATGCTGCACCGCCTGCGCGCCGCCGCCGCCACTTACCAACGCGCCCTTGGCCCTTACGACGCCATACTCCTGCCCACCCTAGGCCGCGAAACCCCCGAACTCGGCTACCTCAGCCCCACCGTGCCCTTCAACGACCTACTAGACCGCCTCCGCACCTACGTCTCCTTCACCCCCATCAACAACATCACCGGCACCCCCGCCATCACCATCCCCGCCGCCCGCACCCCCACCGGCCTACCCATCGGCGTCCAACTAGCCAGCACCCAAGGCAACGAACGCCCCCTCCTCGAACTCGCCTACCTCCTCGAAGCCGAACACCCCTTCCCCCACCTGAACCACTAATCAAGACAAACCATTTCGCCGCCACCCAACCTCCAACAGCAACCATTCAACTCACGTCAACGCACACCCTGGCCCAGGCGTTCATCGAGGTGAGTCATATGGCGGCTCAACGATCTCCGATAGCAGCCTTTCGACTCACGTCAACGCATACACAGGCCCAGGCGCTCATCGAGGCGAGTCATACGGCGGCTCAACGAGCTTCGATAGCGACCATTTGGCTGACGTCGGCGCACACTCGGGGACAGCCTTTCGTCGAGGTGAGTCATACGGTGGCTTAACGATCTGCCGATGGCAGCCTTTTGACTCACGTCAATGCATATGCAGGCCCGGGCGTTCATCGAGGTGAGTCTTATGGCGGCTTAACGATGTTGGATAGCGACCATTTGGCTCAGTTGATCTTGAAAATGTTCGAAACGTCACCACAGCCAGGTGACCACCTCGGGAACGTGAGTTCGCGCGCCTGACGTGCACCTACAGCCGGGTACG
>NZ_JBITFL010000020.1:0-136598 GCF_044456045.1 Nocardia sp. NPDC051052 | reverse complement strand
GCGCCACCGGCGGAGGCACCGGCGGCGGCGGATCCGGCGGCGGCGGAAACGGCGGCGGCGGAACCGGAGGTGGCAACCACAACGGCAGCAGCGGCAGCGGCGGCAGCGGCAGCGGATCCAGCAGCGGCGGAAGCAAACCCAGCGGTAGCAGCGGCGGAGCCAGCAAACCTGGCGGAGGCGCAAGCAAATCCAGCGGCGGAAGCTCAAATCCCCTCGGCGGCATGCCGACCGGAAGTCCCCGGTCCGCCACTCCCCCCGGTTCGTCCGCGTTCAATCCTTCCAGCCTCGGCGCGAACCCGCTGAGCGGCTCCTCCGGCCCCCTGTCGAAGCTGTCGAACATGTTGCAGCAGTTGGCTTCCGGCGTACCGTCCGGCCCCTGGCTCCCCTCAGGCCCGTTGGACATACTCGGCTCAGGCCCCTCGGGTCCTTACGGATTAACCATGCCCGCGAGCTCCGGCGGTGGCGGCTCCTCGCCCGGCGGCGCGCTCGGACCGAACCCGATGAAGAACCCCGACGACAAACTGTTTCCCCGTGCCGGAAAGGGCGGCACCGGAGCGTCGGTCACGACGGACACCGTCGTCTCCCGCGCCGGTATCGCCGACACGGCAGCCATGCCGATGGGTGGCATGCCGATGGGCGGTATGCCCATGGGCGGCATGGGCGGTGCCCAGGCCGGTCAGCAGAAGGAGCGCAAACGCGCGTCCTATCTCGACGGCAAGGAACACCTCGAGGAGGCCGTCGGCGAGGATCCACTGTCCGTGCGCCCCATCATCGACCGCTGAGGACCGGCCGCCGAGCGATCCCTCCCCCATCCCTGCGACTCGAACGCGAGCCTCTCCCATGCGTTTTCACATCGTCAACCTGCCCAACACCCAGACCACCAAGTACTACCAGCCGTGCGCCTACACCCAGAAGAACCGGCGCTTCGCCACCATGATGACGAGACTCGGGCACGAGGTGTTCTTGTACGGGGGCGAGGAGAACGACGCGGAGTGCACCGAATTCATCACCATCGTGACGAAGGCGGAACAGGCCGAATGGTTCGGCGGCAACGACCCGTACGCCGAGCCGCTCAACCTCTCCTGGGACGTGCACGCTCCGCACTGGCTGACCGCCAACGAGCGCGCGATCACCGAGATCGCTAAACGCAAGCAGGACAAGGACTTCATCGGCGTACTCGGCGGCTGCTGCCAGCAGCCGATCGCGGATACCTTCCCCGAGCTCATGACCGTCGAGTTCGGCATCGGCTACAGCGGAGTGTTCGCCAACTACCGGGTCTTCGAGAGCTACGCCTGGATGCATTCGGTCTACGGCTCCCAGAGCTCGGTGCCCGGTGTGATGAGCGCCCGCGGCCGGTTCTACGACGCGGTGATTCCGAATTACTATGAGGTGGAAGACTTTCCGTTCTCCGCCGAGAAGGACGACTACTTCCTCTACGTCGGCAGGCTGGTCGAGGCGAAGGGCATCCAGATCGCCATCGACACGTGCAAGCGGTTGGGCGTGAAACTCGTCGTCGCCGGTGCCGGCACGGTGCCGCAGCCGGAGGACGCCGAATACGTCGGCGTGGTGGACCATGTCCGGCGCGGTGAGCTGATGAGCCGTGCCCGTGGCGTTTTCGTGCCTTCGCTGTATCTGGAACCCTTCGGCGGGGTGCATGCCGAGGCGATGCTCTGCGGTACGCCGGTCATCACCACCGATTGGGGCGTGTTCACCGAGACGGTGCAGCAGGGCGTGCACGGCTTCCGCTGCCGCAACCTGCGCGAATTCTGCGACGCCGCCGACGCCGTCGACAAACTCGATTACCAGGGCATCCGCGACTACGCGATCGCCAAGTTCTCGACTGACGTGATCGGCCCCCAGTACGAAGCCTATTTCGAACGCCTGGAGGGCCTGTGGGGCGAAGGCTGGTACGCCGCGTAGTGCGCAACGACACTGCCGCGCCCGCGCCGACCACCGGCGTGGCCGGGTCGAGCCGCCGGAACCTGGTGATCCTGCGCGCGGGTGACGCGTCGCTGCACGAGCGCTGGCTCGACGGACCGGAACCGCGCACCTGGGACCTGGTTATCAGCTATTTCGGTACCGATCCGGACCGGTATCGCACCGGCGACGTGACCCGCCTGGATCTGACGGGCCCGAAATGGCCTGCGCTGCACCGGGTGCTGACCGTGGATCTGGCCGAGGTGGTCGGCCACTACGACTATGTCTGGCTGCCCGACGACGACCTGGACTCCGACACCGCCAGCATCAACAACCTGTTCGAGTACTGCGCGCGCTACCGCGTCGCGCTGGCGCAGCCCGCCCTCACCGAGGACAGCTACTTCAGCCACGAGATCACCCTGGTCGACCGCCGATACTCGGTGCGGTACACGAATTTCGTCGAGATCATGGCGCCCTGTTTCACCCGCGAGTTTTTGGCCCGCTGCCTGCCGACGTTCGACGCCACCCAAACCGGCTGGGGCCTGGACTACCGCTGGCCGCAGCTGGCCGAGGACACCGGCGCGCTCGCCATCATCGACGCGGTCACCGTCCGGCACACCAGGCCGGTGGGCGGCCCGAACCTCACGGCGGCGCACGAGACCGGCGTGAACCCCCTTCAGGAATACCGTGATTACCTGGTGCGACACCAGATCTACGACCTGACGAAGCGAGTCCATCGCGGTGTGCCCGCGACTACCCGGCCGACGACCGGCCAGCCGACCGCGATCTGCGTCACCCTCGACCGGCACCGTCCGGACCTGGCTGCCTGGTTCCACTACCACTCGGTGCGCGCGGATCTGCTCATCGTCTATACCGGCGATGCGGCCATTCGGGCGGCGGCCGAAGAGCTGACCGCGGGGATGCCGGTCCTGCTCTGCGACAACACCGAAGTGACAGGCGATGCCGCAGATCAGGAGACCGCCAATATCGGCTCGGCCGTCACGCGGGCTCGAGCCGCGGGGATGGAATGGTTGCTCCCACTGGGCATCGACGAACTGTTCTACGACGACGACCGGCACTGGCAGCTGCGCGGAGCCGGGCAGGTGACGTTCCTCGGCCACGAGGCCGTACCAATGCGGACACCGGTAGCCGATCCGTTTCAGGAATGCACGGTGTTCCGGATCAGCGGACGGTCACCCTTCCTGGATGTGCCGGTCATACGCAGCGCGGTACGCCTCGGCCCGGACGTGACCCCGGTGGATCGGCACATGTTCGACGGCTTCACCGGCACGAGCGCGGCGGTCGTCGCGCCGATGATCCTGCACTATCCGTATCCGAGTTTCGAGAGCTGGCTGGCGCGCGCGGCCGAGGTGGCCGACGGCGGCGGCACGCGGGCCCGGCAGTTCGCGCACCACTCCCGCGAGCTGTTGCGGGTGGCCGCCGCGCACGGCCGATTGGCGGGGGCGCGCTGCTGCTTCCAGGCCGGCATCCCCGCCGACGGCATGGTCGACCGGATGGTGCGAGCGGGCGAACTGCTGCGCGCCGACCCGATGTCGGGTCGCGACGCGCGGTTCAGACCCGCGGTGGCGGGTATCACCAGCCACACGACGTGACAAACGTAAGCTCAGGCGGGTCGACTACGCAGTCGGCAATCGAGCGTTGTCGTACGGGTAATGACCGACCGAAAGGGCTGTTGGCAATGCTGCGGAAGTTCCTCGACAAGGGTGTCGTCTCGTTGATCGATAGGTCGGCGCGGGTGCAGGCGCCGCTGGTCGGCAAGTACACGGGGTTCGTTCGCGGTAGGCATCCGAGCGAGTCGCCCGAGCAGATCGTCGACCGACTCGGGCGGCACTACTCGGTCGCGGTCACCGCGAGCGGCGTGGTCGTCGGGTTGAGTGCGGCGGTTCCTGGCGTCGGCACGCTGATCGGGTTGGCCGCGGCAGGCGCGGACACCCTGTTCTTCCTGGAGGCGTCCACCGTGTATGCCGTTGGCGCGACCGAGGTTTCGGGGAGCAAGGCGACCGTCCCACGGCCGCCGCTGGTCTCGGCCGTCGTGCTCGGCCAGGCGGGAACCGCGTCCCTCGGCACCGCCGGCCGCTCAGCCAAACAGTGGGATACCAAGCTGGCCAGCAAACTTCCGGTCATCCGGCGGATGAACGACACCCCGGTCAAGCGATTCGTCGTGCAGTTCATCGTCAAACGCGGCGCCCTCGCCTTCGGCAAGGTGATCCCGGCCGGTATCGGCGCGGTGGTCGGCGGCGTGGGCAATTACGCCCTCGCCCGCGGCGTGATCAAGAACCTGCACGACGCCGTCGACAACGCGGAATCGAGTCAGGCCATTTCCAGCGTGGACGCCTAGGGAGACACGCCCCAGTGCCGGATGCCGAGATTCAGCTGATCGTGGTGGACGCCGCGAATGTCGTCGGGTCGCGGCCGAATGGCTGGTGGCGTGATCGAGCCGGTGCGGCGCGAAAATTGCTCGAGCAGCTGACGGGTTTGGCACCGCGGCTGGCGCGGCCCACCGAGGTGGTTGTCGTGCTCGAGGGTGAAGCGAAGGCGGCGGATCCGGAGGTCGACGGCGTGCGGGTGGTACTGGCCGACGGATCGGGCGACGACGCGATCGTCGATGTGGTGGCGACGGCCGTCGAGCGGGACAGCGGGCGATCGGTCACCGTCGTGACGGCGGACCGTGGGCTGCGCGAGCGCGTCGAAGCGCTCGGCGCGGGCACCGTCGGACCCGGCTGGCTGCTGGAGCGGATCGCGCCATAGCGGACCGACCAGTCCTGGACCCGGCCAGGAAGGTTTGCCAACTGCCCCATAACAATCGGCTCGTTGGGTAGTCCCCGAATATGAGCGATGTATTCGAGGAGCGCGGCCAACCGTCCCTCGGGCGCGCCTCCCCTGATCTGCTGGCGGCTCGGGCGGTGATCGAGCAAGCCAAAGGCGCGCTGATGCTGGCCTACGGCGTCGACGCCGAGCAGGCGTTCACCATGTTGCGCCGTCGCTCGCAGGCCACCAACGTCAAGCTTCGCGCCCTCGCCGCGCAACTGATCGCCGAACTTCCCTCGCTGGACCTCGCTCCCCCGGAACTCCGCGCCAAAGTCGACCACCTGCTGCACATCGCGCACCCCCGCAAACCCAACCTCGAGTCCTGACCAACGCTGACTCCGGCGGATCGCGCCCGATCAGCGCGAAATCCGTTGGGACGTATCGGACATTCGCGCCACTAACTCCGGCCCCGCTGCGATCGCGCGCGACCGGCGGGTTACCGTGCGCGGGTGATCCTGCTCACCGTCGGCTTGGTTCTGTTGGGTGTCTTCGCACTGCGGTTCCATCTGGACCGGCGGCGGCTGAGCAACGGTGTCTACCTTCTGCTAGGCGTCGCGGTGCTCAGCGCATGGGCGATCGGCTCGGGCGACAACGCGGATCTGAGCCTCGCGCTGGTCGGGCTGCTGGTGGTGCTGTCACCGCTGGTGGTGCTCGTGCTGGCTGGGCTGCTGATCGCCAACGGCATGCAGATGGTGCGCCGCGAGGGCTTGCGGATCGCGAACCTGCTCTCCATCGGGCCGGGGATCATCCTGCTGGTGCCCTACGTGCTGCTCGGCGTCGCCATCGCGACCGGCAGCGTCCGCTCGGTCCTGCTTGCGTCGCTGGCCTTGGCGGTGAGCTACTTCGGGTTCGTGTTCACCAGCTTCGTGTTGTATTCGCTGCTCTACGGCTGGCTGCCGTACCGGCCCGGCATGGACGCGATCGTCGTGCACGGCTCGGGTCTGGTCGGCGCGCGGGTGTCGCCGCTGCTCGCCAGTCGCCTGGACCGGGCGGCCCAGATCTACTGGGCGGAACTGGCCGAGGGCCGCCGTCCGGTGATCATCGCCAGCGGCGGCAAAGGCTCCGACGAGGCGGTGTCGGAGGCCGCCGCGATGGCGGACTATCTGCAGGCCCGCGGCATTCCGGAGCAGAGCGTGGCGCGCGAGGATCGCTCGACCACGACGCGGGAGAACCTGCTGTTCATCAAGCGGCTACTCGGCGAGCGCGGGACGACGACGCGAATGGTGCTGGTTACCAGTAACTTTCACATATTGCGCACGGCGATTCTGGCGCGCAGGCTGAAACTGGACGCGGAGGTTACCGGCGCCCGCACCGCCTTCTACTACCTGCCGAGCGCGATCCTGCGCGAGTTCGTCGCGATCGTCGTCGCCTACAAGTGGACCAACGCCGTCACGTGTCTGACGCTCGTGTCGTTGCCGCTGCTGCTCGCGCTGGCCACCGGCGGTTTGCCCGCCTATCGATGAATCAGGCCCGGTCGACGCGTTCGTGCACGGTCAGCAGCAGGTGATCGAAACGGGTGCGGAACCCGGCGGTCTCCTCGTTGAGCATTCTGAGCTCCTCGACGAACTGCGCGGCGAGGTCGCGCAGTTTGGTGTTGGTCTCCTGGGAGCGCCAGCGCAGCACCTTGAACGCCTGCTCCGCGTTCACGCCGTACGCGAGGATCAACGCGCCCTTGGCCTGCTCGATCACGGCGCGCGCCTCGATCACCTCGGGCAGGATCTCCTCGAGCACCTCCTGGCGCTGCTCCTCGAGCCGTTCGCTCACGTCGACGTAGTAGCCGGAGGTGCCGATCACCGAGCCGTCGTCATCGGCGAACAGATCGCCGACCACGACCACCTCGCGCACCTCGTCCTTGGTGTCGATGATCCGATGCCTGCCGCAAAACGGCTGGCCGGTTTCCACCGCCGCGGCGATGCAGCTGGCGACATGCTCCCGGTCGTCGGGGTGTTTGTGGGACAACAGCAGCTCGGTCGTCGGCTTCACCGCACCCGGCGCATAGCCGTACATCGCCGCGAGCTCGTCGGACCATTCCCACCGGTGGTCGGCAAACCAGAATCGAAACCAGCCAGGTTCCGCGCAGGCGTCGATGCCGATGGTCTCTTCCATCGCCGTCACCGCCTCCGGTGCAACCTCTTCGCCCAGTGTCACCACCCCAGTATCCGCCGAAACGGTCCCGCTTCGGAACCCGACCCGATAATTTGCAAAGCTCGAGCCCGAATCGCGAGGAGCGAGCGATGAATTCTGTGCTGCCATTGCGGCGTATCAGCTCGGTGACGCTGGCCTGCGTGGCGGTTGTGGCCATCGCGGCATGCGGGGATTCGCGCCATGACGCGCCCGCCCCGAGTACGCCGGTGCCCGATGAGACGGCGTTCGTTTCCGTCACCGATCTCGACCCGACGATCCTGGTCGACGCCCGCTATTTCGGCGAGCACAACTTCCTCGGCACTCACATCGCCGGCTATGAGGCACCACGCTGCCTGCTGACCAAGCAGGCGGCCGCCGCACTGGCCGAGGTGCAGCAGGAACTACGGCCGATGAACCTCACACTCGAGACCTACGACTGTTATCGCCCGCAGCGCGCCGTCGACCAATTCGTCGCGTGGGCAAAGGATCTCGGCGATGTGAAGATGAAGAAGGAGTTCTACCCCACCGTCGACAAGGCGAACCTGTTCCGCGACGGCTACATCGCCGAGAAGTCCGGGCACAGCCGCGGCAGCACGCTGGATCTTGCCATCGTCGCGCTGCCCGCGGCGGACCCCGAGACCTATCACGACGGTGATCCGTTGCGCGAATGCTTCCTGCCCGTCGACCAGCGGTTCCACGACAACATGCTCGACTTCGGCACCGGCTACGACTGTTTCGATCCGGCCGCGCACACCGCCAACCCGGCCGTCGGCGGCACCCAGCGCGCCGTCCGCACGCTGCTGTCGGATCTGATGGCGGAGCACGGCTTCACCAACCTCGCCGAGGAATGGTGGCACTTCACCCTGAAGGACGAACCGTTCCCGACGACCTTCTTCGACTTCCCCATCCGCTGAGCCGCGACAAAACCGACCTGCCGCGGCTATACGCGGGCATGGCCCGGCTCCTACACTGAGGAACTGCGGCACGGTCGACCGCCGGAGCGCCACGGCAATTCAGCGATCGGCATATCTCGAAGTCCCGATCCGTCCAGGGCCCGAGCACGCGGCCCATTTCCTGGAGGAGGCTCCGATGCCCGATCCCTCGCACCGGAAGATCTGCCTGCTCGGCCACGGCTGCGCCTGCCCCACCGTCACCCTGTTCCTCGCCCCCGAGCCGCTGATCCCCGGCGGCAGCATCCTGCACCTGCTCGAACAGGCGCCGCTAGCCGACGGCACCGCCGCGCCGACCCCCGACGCCGACCTCGTCGAGCTGGTCCAAACCGACTCCGCCGCACCGGGCCCGCTGGTGCACACCGAATTCCGCGCGTTCCTGTCCGGCGTGCCCGACCCAGACCGGATCCGCACCATCCTGCACGACCGACACATCACCGACACCGCACCGGTCGGCCTCGACCTGGACGACCCCGCCGAGATGACCCGGCTAGCCCTACTCCCCGAACGCCCCATCGGCTTCCGCCGCACCGAGGACTTCCAAGAAGAGGCGATGCGCCGCGCCATGCTCGCGGTCTACCGCCATTTCGCGATAGACCAACGAATCCGCCTGACCTATCACGGCTTCGCCGACCCGGCGACCGGCTGGTTCGCGCTCCGCACGGCAATCGCCTGAGCGGTCAGTCCTTCCGGGCGAGCGCGCCGTAGGCACCCGAGCGTTCGGGGTAGTCGCCGACATCGGACGGGTTGTCGGGGCGCCACAGCGGGAGGTGGACGAGGCCGGGCTCGAGCACGGTCCAGCCCTGGAAGAATGCGGCGATCTCGGGCTTGGCCCGCAGCACGATCTCGGTGGAGGTGCGGCCGGACAGCTTTTGCGCCTCGAGGACTTCGTCGGGTTGCCCGTCGGCGGTGGCGTGCGTGATGGCGAGGTAACTGCCGGGGGCGATCGCGTCCCGAAGGCGCGCGACGCAGCCCGCGGGATCGGCGTGCTCGGCCACGAAATGCAGGACGCCGAGCATCAATACGGCCACCGGCTTGTCGAAGTCGAGCAGCTTCGCGACCTCGGGATCGGACAGAATGGTGTCGGGCTGGCCGATGTCGGCCTGGACGACAATGGCGGCCGGATTTCCGTCGAGGATGGCCCGGCTGTGCGCGACCGCGACCGGGTCGATGTCGACGTAAACCACTCGCGCCGAGGGATTTACCGCCTGCGCCACCTCGTGCACATTGCCGACGGTCGGGATGCCGGAGCCGATATCGAGGAATTGGGTGATGCCCGCGTCGACCAGGAATCGCACGCATCTACGCAGCAAATCCCGGTTGGCGCGCATGGTCTCGCCGACGCCGGGGGTGAACTCCTCGATCTGGCGCGCCAACATCCGGTCGATCTCGAAGTTGTGCATCCCGCCGACGAAATAGTCGTACACGCGGGAGGCGCTGGGGCGATCCAGATCGATACCCTCGGGAGCCCAACTCGGTCTGGTCATCGATCGCCAACCCTTCTCGAAATATCGCACGACATCGCACGCCAGCGACGAAAGCATCGTCATCGTAGCGGGCTTCACGGGCACGCGCAGTTGGGCGGAAGACCGCAAATCGGACTACCATCAGAGCTTATGGCGTGGGATGCCGGGAGCGGTTCCGATCCTGGCGGGCCGCACGCGGAACTGGCCGGGCAGTGGGCGGCCGCACTCGGTGGCGGACCGCGCAATCACGTCGTGCCCATGAGCTCGGCCGAAACCCGCGGTTTGCTCACCATTCTGGCCAAGGAATTCGTCGCCGCGGCAGTCGGCTCGGGTCCTGCGGCGCGCGTCGGCGAACTCGGCGGCGAGCTAGCCCGCGCGCATTTCGTCGGCGACGAGGTGCTCGGGCGCAGCCTGGCCGTGCTCAACGCCTACCTGCTCGGCCCCGGCTCGGTGCCCACCGATCGAGCTGCCGAGTTGCTGGCCGCCTTTGCCACCGGTTATCTGCGCGCCTTCCGCGCCTGGCTGCTCGCCGAGCAGGAGAGCGTGCGGGCCGCCGATATCGCCGCGCGCCGCGTGATGGAGCAGCAGCTGCGGGCCAGCGAGGCCCGGCTGCGCGCGGTGTTCTCCCAGGCCGGAATCGGCACCGGGCTCTCGGACATGACCGGGCGAATCATCGAGGTCAACAACGCCTTCGCGGCCATGCTCGGCTATCGGCCCGAGGAGATGTGCTCGCTGTCGGTCACCGATCTGACCCATCCCGACGACGGCCCGGACATGTGGCGGAAATACGCCGGGGTGCTCGCGGGCAAATACGACAACGTGCAGTTGGAGAAGGCCTACCGGCACCGCGACGGCGGCACGGTGTGGACCCACATCAACGTCTCGCTCATCCGCGACGAGCAGGGCAACCCGCAGTACACGCTGGTGCTGGTGGAGGACGTCTCCGAGCGTCGCGCGCTGCGCGAACGGTTGCAGTATCGCGCGCACCACGACCAGCTGACCGGGCTGCCGAACCGGTCCCGCTTCTTCGACGCGCTCAGCGCTGCCTTCGCCGACTGCGCCAGGGTCGGGCTCTGCTACATCGATCTCGATCACTTCAAAACCGTCAACGACACCTTCGGCCACGCGGTCGGTGACGAACTGCTCGCGCAGGTCGCCGCGCGCCTGAACGGCTGTGTCTCGCGGACCGATCAGCTGGTCGCGCGCATGGGTGGCGACGAATTCGTGGTGCTCATCCCGCATTCCACCGGCGTCGACGAAATGTCCGGCGTGGCAAGGACGGTGCTGCACGCGCTGGCCCAGCCCTTCTACGTGCACGAGCATCAGCTGACCGTCACCGCGAGCATCGGCGTGATGGAGGAACGCGCGGATCGGCTGTCCACGGGCGAGTTCCTGCAGGCGGCCGACACCAGCATGTACTGGGCCAAGGCCGCGGGCCGGGGGCGGTACGCGATCTTCGACGTCGACCGCGGCCGCCGCGAACACACCAGCGCCGAACTGTCGGCGGCCATGCCGTCGGCTCTGCGGCACGGCGAGTTCTTCCTCGACTATCAGCCGATCGTCTCGCTCACCAACGGGCAGACCGTCGCGGTAGAAGCGCTGGTGCGCTGGCGGCATCCGGATCTCGGCGTGCTCAGCCCGGCCCGGTTCGTCGATATCGCCGAGGACAACGGTCACATCGGCGCGCTCGGCTCGGTGGTGCTGGAGACCGCCTGCCGCGCCAGCCGCGAATGGCACGACCGCTTTCCGCACACCCCCACCGTGAGCGTCAACGTCTCCGCCGCCGAGGTGGCTGATCCCGCCTGGCTCGGCCACGTGCAACAGGTCATCGCGGAGACCGGCATCGACGCGAGCCTGCTGCAACTGGAACTCACCGAGCGGGCGTTCATGCAGGCCACCGGACGGCCGCTGCGTGCATTGCACACCCTCGCCGACGCCGGCGTCCGCATCGCCATCGACGATTTCGGCACCGGCTACTCCAATCTCGCTTACCTAGGCCAACTCCCGCTGCACGTGGTGAAACTCGCGGGGCCGTTCATCCAGCGCATCCGCACCCCGGACACCGCGAGCCCCACCGACCTGCTGCTGCTCGAGACGATCATCGATCTCACCCACGCCCTCGGCTTCACCGTCACCGCCGAGTGCGTCGAAACCCGCCACCAGGCCGATCAACTCCGCGACCTCGGCTGCGACACCGCCCAGGGCTGGCACTTCCACTACCCGATGCCTGCCGATCAGGTGACGACCCTGCTCGGCGTCTCCGACCTTCGCCTGAGCTAGCCGCGCCGAACTTCGCACTCCCCGCGTGCCGCGACTCCGCGATCTCCCGGCCATGGAAGTCCTGGTTATCGCCGTCGCGCAGCAGCAGAGTCGCCAGTACGAACACCGCGACCAGCAGGGCAATGGCCGTCACGATGCCACCCCATTCGCGCCGGAACGGACCGCGGAATCGCGATCCACCGCAACGCCGTACGCCGCGATACCGGCGAGAATGATTCCCTCGATGACGTGCACCCAGGTACCGAAGGTGTCCACCGCCATCATCCCGCACACGCTGGTTCCGCTGATCAGGCCGAGCGCGCCTACCGCCAGATATATCAGTGTCATGAGCTGCTCCCGCCGCTACATTGAGACAGACGAGACAATGATCGCCTGTTTGTCTCGAAGGTACTGTTGACCCACCGGCAACGACAAGGAGCGCAGTGACGCGAGTGACCAGGGACACACTGCTGAACAAGCTGGCAGACCCCGATCCCGAGGTACTCAAACTGCTCGACGAGGCCGACGAGGTGACCGAGCGAATCCTCGCCGCCGCCTTCGAGCAGATGGCCGTGGTCGGCTGGCGCCGGTCGACCGTCGAGGACGTCGCCAAACGGGCGGGGCTCGGGCGCGCGACGGTGTACCGGAAGTTCCCGAGCAAGTCCGCGCTCACCGAGGCGGTCCTGGTCTCCGAGCTACGCAAATACCTCGCGGGCAGCACAACGGCGACCAGCACCCAGGCGACAGTGGCCGACCGGATGGCCGAAAGCGCCTCCTACACAGTCGGATTCCTGCGCGAGCACCCGCTGCTGCGCCGGCTGCTGGAAACGGAGCCGGAATCCATCCTGCCCGCCCTCACCGTCGGCGCGGGCCCCATCATCGACACCTTCCGCGAATTTTGCGTCACCCTCTGGCGGCACGAGTTCTACGGCGACACCGCCATCGCGGATGCGGACCTGCAACACCTGCGCACCGTGGCCGAGTTGCACATCCGAATCACCCTGTCGCTCATCCTCACCCAGCAAACCGCCATCGAGCTCGATACCGCCGAGCAGGCCCGCGAGTTCACCCGGCGCTACCTCGCGCCGATGCTCGACGCCAAGTGAACTTCCGACGTGTGACGCGTACACGGCGCGCGATTACCGCCCATGGAACTCGGGTATCCCGCACACTGATCGCGGCGTCTCCCGTGCGTCACACCCTGTGAGTTTCAAGGAGCGAATCCATGGGCATCATCTCGATGATCATCATCGGTCTCATCGCCGGAGCCATCGCGCGCCTGCTGGTTCCCGGCAAGGAGAACTTCGGCTGGATCGGCACGATCGTGCTCGGCATCATCGGCGGCTACGTCGGCGGCACGCTGGGCAGCTTGGTGTTCGCACCGCACAAGTTCACCCTGCAACCGCCGGTCAACCATGCCTTCCTCGGCGCCATCGTCGGCGCGGTGATCCTGCTGGTCATTTACAAGTTCGTGCGCGCGCGAGTCTGAGCGTCGGCACTGTGCACGGTGCCCGCCGGATAGATCATTCGATCCGGCGGGTTACTCGTGCGCCGAGCGAGCGGGTAGTAGATCGCGGCCGTGCAGACGATGCCGACGATCCAGGAAACGTCTGCGCCGCCCAGCTTTTCGGTGATCGGACCGGTGTAGAGCTGCTGCGCGAGGAACGGGATCTGGGCGAGCACGCCGAGGACGTAGCAGGCCAGCGCGGCGCTGTTCCAGCGCCCGTACCGCCCGTCCGGGTCGTACAGCGCCGGGATGTCGATGCGTTCGCGCGAGATCAGGTAGTAGTCGATCAGGTTGATCGCGCTCCACGGCGTGAACACCATCAGCAGGGTGAGCACGAAATTCTTGAAGTTGCCGAGGAAGTCGGCGCTGGCCCCGATCGCGACGAGCATCGATACCGCGGTGAAGCCGACGATGTAGGCGGCGCGCGCGAACGGCGTGGTCCGTGATTGCCGGTTGAACGCGGTCACCGAGGTCAGGATCGACATGAACCCGCCATAGGCGTTGAGACAGTTGACCGTCAGCTTGCCGACCACGATCACCAGGTAGATCAGCAGCGCGACCACGGACGGACCCGCGAGGTCGCCGATGAAGCCAACCTGGTTGCCCAGGAACGCTTTTCCCGCCACCGCCGCCACCAACGCGCCGAACGTCATCGACCACTGCGAGCCGAGCACGCTGCCCGCGAAGGTCGCCAGGAAGGTGGTCCGGTCGCTGGTCGAGCGGGGCAGATAGCGCGAGTAATCGGCGACGTAGGGTCCGAAGGTCAGCTGCCAGCCCGCACCGAGCGAGATGGCCAGCACGAAAGTCACCATGTCGAACGATTTCACCCCGACATAGGAGCTCACGTCGTACTCGGTGAAAAGCCGGACTCCGAGATAGGTGAAGCCGATGACGCCGACCACCGTGGCGATCCGGCCGACGACGTGGATCAGCCGGTAGCCGGTCACCGCGACCACCGCGGTGAGCGCGCCGAAGACGAGAATGCCGACCGTCGGGTTATCGATGTGCAGGATCTTGTTCACCGCCTGCCCCGCGAGCACCGTGCCCGTCGCGGCGAACCCGAGATACATCACCACCACCAGCAGCAGCGGCAGCACCGCCCCGAAGACGCCGAATTGTGCTCGGCTGGAGATCATCTGGGGCAAGCCGAGGCGCGGGCCCTGCGCCGAGTGCAGGGCCATCACGACGCCGCCGAGGATATTGCCGAGCAGCAGGCCGACGATCGCCCACAGCGCGTCGGCGCCGAACACCACCGCGAGCGCGCCGTCGACGACCGCGGTGATCTGCATGTTCGCCCCGAACCAGAGGGTGAACTGGCTAAACGGCGTGCCGTGCCGTTCGGCATCGGGAATCACCTCGATGGTGCGGCGCTCGATGGAACCGCCCGCGTCGAGTCGCTCGTCCGTCATGGGCCCGCCTTCCGTCGTCCGGGGAACAGCTATGGAAGTGCGGGTAGTGCCCGTCGAGCTGTCACTGTGTCCGACCAGCAGTATGGCCCACGAAACCGGCTGCGGCGCGTCACATTCGATGCGGAGCGGACAATTCCCGGCCGGGGACGGCCGGCGTCGCGGACCGGAGGCGCCGGGCCACCCGGTACGCAGGTTCGGCGATGATGCTCGCCAGCCGGGTGTAGGGCCAGATCGCGATGAACAACATCAGGACCAGGCCGCGAGCCTGGTAGATGAACGGCGCGTGCTCCATCGCCCCGGGGTCCGGGTGCAGCGTGAACAGCGAACGGAACCAGGCGAACAGCGTCTCGGCGGTGCGATAGCCGGTATCCGTGGAGTTCGGGTCGAACTTGATGGCCACCCAGGTCAGCAGCCCGGCCACCAGCATCGGAAAGGTGATGCGGTCCAGCGGACTGACCGCGGGCCGGGCCGGGGTGCCGATCATGTCCGGCACGAACAACAGCACGGCGCCGATCGTCGCGGTCGCCAGTGCGCCTATCTCGACGATCGTGAGGGTGAGATAGATCGAGCCGTCGGGGCGCGAGTGCGGCCCGGAGGCGATCAAGTCGGTGATCCGCGCGGCGACCACGCCACTCATCCCGATCCGGAACGCGGTCGCCCCGATCCGCTGCGCCCGATCGGTATCCGCGCCAGTGCTGTACCAGCCGAAGCGATCGTGCCGGTAGCGCCACAGGTGGCCGACGATAAAGGACAGAAACGCACTGTAAGGCAGGATGATCCACAGCAGCGACATCATCTGTCGACCCGCCTTCTCCATCGAACTGATAGAAATTGAAACTATCCGAGGTATGCACCACCTTCGCAGACACCCACCCCGCAAACAAGTACCTAACGGCCTCCTTGTTCAGCCGTAATTGTCCGCCTCGCACCGATCTCGCGCGCCGGAATGAACTGGGGGCTTGCCGCCGACCGTGCCGCCCGGTTTGATCGCTCGGATGGTCAACGATCGGATAGCGACTCAGCCGGTGGTCGCCGGGCTCGGCCGCGACTTCGAGCGACTGTGGCGCGGGTTCGCCGTCAGCACGGTGGGTACATACCTTGCGCTGGACGCCTTTTCGCTGGTCGCCATCCTAGTGTTGCATGTCGGCGCGCTGCAGGTGTCGTTGATCGCGGCCGCAGGCGGCGCGGTGGGTGCGGTGCTCGCGGTTCCGCTGGGTACCTGGATCGAGTTCCGGCCAAAGCGCGGGCTGATGGTCCGCGCCGATCTGGTTCGGTTCTTGGTACTGCTGACCGTGCCTCTCGCGTACTTCGCGGACGCGCTGAGTTATCCGCAGTTGCTGGTTGCGGCCATGATCGTCGCGGTCGCGGATATCGTCTTCCTCGGCGCCAGCAGTGCGCATCTGAAAGGCTTTGTCGCCCAGGACAATTTGCTGGAGGCCAATGGCCGCTTCGAGAGCGCGACCTGGGTCTCGGCGGCCGTGGGACCACCACTGGGCGGCGTCCTCATCGGCGCCTTGGGCCCCGTGATCACCGTACTGCTGAACGCGGTGAGTTTCGTGTTGTCCGCCTTGTGCATTCGCTCGATCGAGGTCCCCGAGCCCGCCCCGCCGCCCCGGCCCGACGCCACGTCACGCCTGGTCCAGATCACCGAGGGGTGGCGCACGATCGCCGCGAATCCCGTACTGCGCCTGCTGCTGTGCAACACGGTGCTGGTGAACACGCTGATCATGGCGACCGCGCCGCTGCTGGCCTATCTGATGCTCAACGACCTCGGCTTCACGCCCTGGCAGTACGGTCTCGGCTTCGGCGTCGCCTGCCTCGGCGGGATCCTCGGTGCCCGGCTGGCCCGCCCGCTGGTTCGCCGCTACGGGCAGCGCAAGCTCCTGCTCGCCTTCGGTGTCGCGCGCGTGCCGTGGCTGCTCGGCCTGCCCTTCGTGCAGGCAGGCGCGAAAGGACTGCTGCTGGTGATGGCCGTCGAATTCGGAATGATCACCTGCATCGGCGTTTTCAACCCGTCGCTGGCCACCTACCGCCTCCTGCACACGCAGAACGACAAGGTCGCGCGCGTCCTCACCGCCTGGACCATCACCGCCCGCGTGGTCACCGCCGCGGCCATCGTCGCGTGGGGCATGCTGGCGAGTCAAACCGGTGCCCGCACCGCGCTCGCCATCGGGGCGATCCTGATGCTGGTCACACCGGCCCTGCTGCCCTGGCGGCGGGATCGCGAATGACGCATCAGGCAGAGGCGATGGCGGTGATCAGGGTGCGGGACGCGAGGGTGCGGGTGGTGATGAGCTGGGTGAAGGTCTTGGGTTGCTCGCCCGGGTACTGCTGGGTGAGCAGCACCTGCCAGTGCGCGAGGCCGTCGTCACCGTCGCGAGACTGGGTGATCTGCACGCAGTAGCGGGTGCCGACGGGGATCTGGTTGATGCCGCGCTGGATCTGCTCGGCGGGCGACACGATGGCGTTGTCGGCGACCACCGCGCGCGCCCGATAGCCGGAACGTTCCACGTAGTAGGCGTATTCGAAGGCGAGGATGGCGTCCGGTCCGTTGGCGGTGCCGCCGGGGTCGGTGCCGGAGACCGCTTCGGGGGTGCGTTTCTGTTCGCAGCCTTGCGTGGCGATGGCCGCAGGCGCGGCGGGCACCGTTGTTGTCGGCGCCGCCGAGGTTCCCGCGGAATTCTGTACGGAAGCGGTCGCCGGCGTGAGACCGGTCGGGGTGGCCGCGACCGACGGGCTGCGCTTGCCGAACCCGTGCACGGCGGCGAGCAGGATCGAGACGACCGCGATCCCGATGCCGAGCACGATCAGCACCGCGAGCACCTTGTTGCCGCGCTGCGGATCACGCCGCTTGGTGGGGTGGCGCAGCGGGACGCCGGGATGGATGCCGGACCGGTTGATGATCGCCGGCGCCGGATTCGCGTCCTCGACGTAGCCGTCGGCCGCGTACTCGCCCGCGCGAATCCGCCGCCGGTCCTCCTCGATCGGCGGTGCCTGCGGCGGCTCCGCCGCTAACGGCGGGTCGAGCCATTCCTCCCACTCCCCGGTCCGCCGCGGTCGGTCCGCGTGGTCCGGGGTTGGTTGCTCGGACACGACGACCTCCGGATCTCGGCGCCGCACCGGCGCGCGGCGACCGGACGAGCGCCGCCGCTTCTTGGCCTTGCCGGTGGGTGTGCGGAGCATGGGCAGACCCGTGTCGAACGGATTACCCTGCCCCTCTTGCCGACTCGGAGAATTCGGATCAGAGGGTGTCATCGTCGTAGTCGCCGAGAACCGGGGTCACCGCGACCGCCGCGGTCGGCACGGTGACACCGAGTTGACCGTCCTTGGGCTTGTGTTCCTGATCGTCGGCGCGCGGCGGCGGCGGCATCGCCACGCCGCCGTTGGTGCCGGGATGGCTCTGCTGGTCGGGGGTGACGGGCTTGGACTGGGTGTCCGACGGCTCCGGTACGTCCGGCGCGGGCGCCGGTACGGACACCGGTGGGGGCGGTGTGTTCACCTGTGCGGACGGCGCGGATCCGTGCTGCGACGGCGGAATCGCCGTGCCGGGACCGGTCGGTTGGAACGGAGCGGACGGGGTCGACGGCGTGGACGGCCGCGCGCCGCCGCCGAAGTCGAACAGCTTCGGCGAGGTACTCGAGTTCGAAATACCGGTCGACTGGTCGCCGCCCGTGGTGCTGCCGGGACGGATCGCCTCGGTCACCGCCTTGTCCGCGCCGGCCGCCACGGTGTCGATGGCGTGCGTGCCGACGTCGGCCACCTTGTCGATGATGTGCGTGCCGACACCGGCGATCTTGTCGATGATGTTGGTGCCGATGTCGACGCCCGCGTTGATGGCCGCGGTGCCGACCTGTACCCCCGCGGAGATGAGCTGCTGCTGCAACTGGAGCTGGGCGGCCAGCGCCGGGTCCACCGGCTGCCCGGTGCCGCCGAGGCCGGGGGTCGTGGTGCCCGGGTAGTACTGGGTGCTGCCGTTCGGGGCGTATTGGCTTGTGCCGCCGGGCATGAACTGCCCCGTGGTGCCCGGCTGCGCGGCGGTGACACCGGACGGCTGGGTGACCGTGAGCGGACCCATCTCGTCCAATCGCCTGCTGTGGTCGTTCATCTCGGTCTGCGCGGTATCGACCGTGGTGAGCGCGTCGCGCAGGGCCTGGGTGGCCCGCGCGATCACCGCGTCGGTGTCCGGGGCCGCGGTGGCGTTGCCGAGGATCTCGCGCGCGTCGCGTCGGAAGTCCGCGATGATCTGGTCCACCGTCCGCGCGGCGCGCGCGCTGGTGGCGTGCGCGTCGCCGAGCACGCTGAGGTAAGCCGGTCCCCGGTCGGAGATTTCGCCGATCTCGGTTTGCGTGGTGCGCAGCGCGGGCACCGCGGCGTCGGCACCGCGGGAGGTCCAGGTCGACTCGAGCGCGTGCAGGCCGTCGCGGTGCGGGCCCTCCACATCGGCGGCCTGGGTGGACGCGGAGGACAGCGCGCTGGTCGCGGTCTGGTTCGGCACGCCGACACCGGTGCCGAGGGTGGCTCGCAATTGCAGCAGCGGACGCACCAGCGCGGCGACGATCGGCGGATCCACGTTCGGATCCAGGTACGTGGTGGTCGGCGCGGCGGTGTCGGTGCGGGCCGGGGCCGGCCGCCTGCGTAGTCCGGAAAGGCTTCTCATGTCAGCGTCTCCCCTGTCCGGGTGATGGCGCCCGCGGTGTCGACGTCGACACCCTGCATGTCCGCGCTGTAGTCGCGCAGCACTTGACCGTAGGTGCCGACGAGTTGTCCCGCCGTGGATAACGCCTGGGCGTGTTCGGCGACCGCCGTGGTGAATCGCGCGGCGAAATCCGCCCCGACCAGCCCTAAGTCGGCGACCAGCTGATCTTGATTCACCGCCCCGGAGGCGACCGAGGCGGCCGAGGCCAACTGTTGGGAGACCGCGTCCGCGATCGCGGTGTAAGCGGCCACCGCCGCCGGATCCAGCTTCAGCGTGTCCACCGTTCCCCTCCCGGGTTCCCAGTCTTTCGCTACCGCGACATGATTCGATGACAAGCCTACTGCGCGACCTGGACACCCTGTGTCCGATCCTCGCGACTCGCTGCCGCCTGAGTATGGCAACCATCGCGCACAATGTCATGCGCTGGCGCGGGGTCAGCGGCAGACGGCGGCGGTGAGCAGGTCGAGGCCGTGCGGTAGCCGCCGGGCTCGACATGCAGCACTTTGCCAAAAACCGCCGACAGGGGTTCCGCGCGTCTTCCGGCAGGCATTAGGCTTGACTCTTTGTGCGCGACAGAGCGGGAGGGGACGGGCAGCTCGGCGCGACAAGGCATTCTCGACGCGCTTTCGCGGTCTACGCGCACCTCGCGCGGGCGGGTTTTCGACGACAGTCCCAGTACAAGCTGGCCATGTTCGCCGGCCTGTTCACCAACTGTGTCTTCGGCTTCGTGCGCGCGGCGGTCATGCTCGCCGCGGTGCGGGCCACCGGCGATTTCGGCGGCTACAACGAGGGTTCGATCGGCGCGTATGTCTGGCTTTCGCAGGGCCTGCTCGGCGCGATGCAGTTCATGGGGCCGACGCTCGACCTGGCCGATCGGGTCAAGAACGGCGACATCGCGATCGATTTCCTGCGCCCGGTCGACGTCCAATTCGGTTACCTGGCCAGTGATCTCGGCCGCGCCGCGTGCACCATCCTGCCGCGTGGGGTGCCGAGCGTGTTGATCGGCGTGTTCACCTTCGGTCTGGTCATGCCGAACACGCCACTGCCCTACCTGCTCGGCGCGGTGAGTGTGCTGCTCGCCGTTGCCATTTCGTTCCTCTGCCTGTTCGCCGTCGCGCTGATCGGTTTCTGGGTGGTCGAGACCCGTGGCCTCCGGGTGCTGTATCAGGTCACCGGCACATTCCTCGCCGGACTGTTTGTGCCAGTGCACATGTTCCCCGGCTGGCTGCGCACCATCGCGCAGGCGACGCCGTTCCCCTCGATCCTGCAATCGCCGATCGACGTGCTGTCCGGCCGGATCACCGGTCTGGCCGCGGTGGGTGTGGTTGCCGTCCAGGTGTGCTGGGTACTCGTGATCGGCGGCATCGGGCGGGTACTGCTGGCGGCCGGGCGTCGCAAACTGGAGGTGCAGGGTGGTTGAGCCGAGCGCCGCGCGGGCGGGGACCTGGTTCACCCCGTACGCGGCGGTGCTGCGCTCCCGGATCCGCGCCCAGCAGGCCTACCGATTGTCTTTCGTCAGCGAGGTTTTCAGCGCGTTCCTGATCGGCCTGGTCGAGTTCGCGGAGGTGTGGGTGATCTTCCACAACGTGCGCGTGCTCGGCGGCCTCGATCTGAATGCCGCCCTGCTGCTGTTCGGGTTCGGCCAGTCCACCTTCGCGCTGGCCCAGGTGTTGTTCGGGCACCTCGACACGCTGCCGACACTGATCCGGATGGGCCAGGTCGACGCGTATTACCTCCGCCCACAGCCGCTGCTGCTCCAGCTTGTCACCAGCGACATCTCGCTGCGCCGCTTCGCCCGCGCCGCCGTCGCCATCGCGGTGCTCGGTCTGGGCTTCCTGCGCAACGACATCGACTGGAGTCCGGGCGCCGTCGCGCTGGTACTGCTCACGCTGGTCAGTGGAATCGCCCTGTTCGGTGGGGTTTTCGTGTGCGCGGCCGGATTACAGTTCTATCTGATCGACGGCGCCGAGCTCACCAACAGCTTCACCTACGGCGGCTCGTTCGCCGCGGTACAGCCCGCCACGGTCTTCCCGACGCCGCTGAGGCTGTTGTTCGGCTTCGCCATCCCGGTCTGCTTCACCGCGTATCTGCCGACAATCGCCTTGCTCGGGCTGCCTGGCCCGCCGCTGCTGCCCGGGTGGCTGGCCTGGCTGGCGCCAGTTGCGGTGCTCTGGGTGTGGTTGCTGGCATTGAGTTTCTGGCGATGCGGTACTCGGCACTATCAGGGAGGCGGCGGATAACATGGCGAATTCCAGCTCATCGGACGCGATCATCGACATCGAGGACCTGACAAGGCAATTCGTGCTGTCCCGCAAGGTCGGCCGGCACTGGCGCCGGCGCCGCGAGACGCTCACCGCGGTGGATCGGATGTCCTTCCGGATCGAACGGGGCGCGGCGGTCGGCTATATCGGCGCCAACGGAGCGGGCAAGTCGACCACCATCAAGATGCTCACCGGCATCCTGGTGCCGACCTCGGGCAGCGTGCGCACCTGCGGGCTGGAACCGGTCCGGCAGCGCCGCGAACTGGCCGCGCGGATCGGCGTGGTGTTCGGACAGCGCTCCCAGCTCTGGTGGGATCTGCCGCTGCGCGAATCGTTTTCGATCCTGGCGGCCATCCATCGGCTGGACCCGGACGACGCGCGCAAGCGCAAGCACGAGCTCATCGAGCAGCTGGAGATGGCCGAGACGCTGGACACCCCGGTGCGCCAGCTCTCGCTCGGCCAGCGCATGCGCGCGGAAGTGGCGGCGGCGCTGCTGCACTCCCCAGAATTGGTGATCCTCGACGAACCGACCATCGGCCTCGACGTGCTGTCCAAGCAGCGCCTGCGTGAGTTCCTGCGGGCCGAACGCGCCGATCGCGGCACCACGCTGCTGCTCACCACCCACGACATGGGCGACATCGAAAGGCTGTGCGGCCGTGTGCTCGTGGTGGATCACGGGCGGCTGGTCTACGACGGGTCGCTGACCGGGCTGGCGGCCACGGTGGGCGCGCGGCGCGTGCTGGTCGTCGATCTGGCCGAGCCGACTCCGGACATCGACGATCTACCCTGCGCGCAACTGCTGGCGTCCGAGGCCGGTGGCATGCGGCAGCGGTTGGCCTTCGATCCGGAAAAAACCACGGCCGCACAGCTGCTCGCGCAGGTCTCCGAGCGAGCCGAGGTGCGGGATCTGTCCATCGAGGAGCCGGAGATCGAGGACGTGGTCCGCCGCATATACGAATCCGCCCGCTGAGTCAGCGGGCGGATTCGGTGTTGCAGTGCGACTCACCGGGTTTCGGGCTCTCGGGCACCCTGGTCGAGCCGGAACGGCGGGTACTCGTCGCGCATCAGCGTGGCGTAGGCCTGCACCCGGATACTCCACCGGTTGATGCCGACGACGAAGTCGTACAGGCCCTGCGGGTACCGCGCGGTGAACAGCAGGGCGATCAGTGCGACCAGCAGCAAGAAGAAGATCAGCGGCACCGTTGCCCAGCTCGCCCAATTGTCGTCGCTCTGCATGACGAGTGTCGCGCCACCGCCGAACAGCGCGCCGAGGATCAGGCCGTGCGGGATGACCAGCAGCCACCATTTGATCAGCACCAGACCACGGTGCAGCCGTTCGGGATAATCAACCTCGAGATCGGCCGGATACTCCGCGTTCGGCGCCAGACTGAATGGCGGATACTTGTCGGTGCCGAGCACCGACAGCGCGTAGAACTCCACCCGCCACGTCCAGCGCATCACGCCGACATTGAAATCGAACATCGCCCGCGGGTATTTACCGGTGAACAGAATCACGAAGAACGCGACCACCGTGAGGACGAAGTAGGCGATGTGCAGAAAGAACAGCACAATGTAGTGCGGGATGGCCAACAGCCACTTGACCAGCCACATCCACCGTGACAACGCGGGATCCAGATCGCCTCGAACACGAACCGGAGTGACCGGATAAGCCAGTTGCGCGGTGTAGTCAGGGTTTTCGGGTTCCATGATCGACGCTCCTTTTCGGGTGCCTTTCGATCCACGCCACAAACCAGGTGCGGAATACGGTGATTCTCGCGTATTCCGTGGTCACCGACGCCCCGATCGGGTACCGACACGCCAACAAATAGCAGCGCACCGGGTTGGTGTGTCGCAAACTCCGCCGTAATCGCCCGGTAGGCGCGATCCCCCGCGAGCCGCTACTTGGGCGCTCCGGCGGAAACTCCGGAGCGCCCCGGCCCGCATCTGCTCCTGGCCGTCATGCGCGGTTAACCCAGCGGCCTGCTCGACGGCACGTTCACGAAGCTGGGCGCCGACGGGTCGAGCACAAGGTGTTGCGGTGCAACCGAATTCAGGATGCCGCCGTCGAAGAGCAGCGGCGGCGGCAGGATGCCGCGCGGGAAGTTGCTGGCGAAGACGTTCACCCGCAACCGATGTCCCGGCTGCAGCACCGCGTCGACCGGGTTGACCGCTACGTCGAGCGTGGTCGGCTGGCCCGGCACCAGGGTTTGGCGATCGGCGAGGGTCAGCTTGTAGACGGTGTGCGTGTAGTCGCCGTCGGCGTCCTTGGTGCTCCGGTCCTCGTCCACCGCGCGCAGCGAGGCGGCGAGCTGGCCGCTGGCCAGCACCGTCGACTGTCCGTTCGGCGCAACATCATTCACGGTCACCGCCCAGTAGCCCTCGATGTTGTCGTACATCGTGTTGAGGTGCACGTTGATCGGACCCGACAGCATCGTGGGTTCGGTGACCGGCGCACCGGTGAAGGTGAGGCCGCCCAGCTCGTGGATGCGATCGTCGCGGCCGCAGAAATTGGCAAGGCCGATGACGCCGATGGATTCCACCGCGGCATCGCGGGAGCACAGCGAGGTGAGCCCGGCGATCGGCGACACCGTCAATTGCGCTGCGGCATCGGGTTTTTGCGCGCTCAGCGAACCGTCGTACACGCTGGTCGCGGTGCCGCTGATGGCGGGTGACAGGTACATCCGCTGGTAATCCAGGTCCGGACGCGGGAACGACGACGCGGTGGTCCAGCCGCCGCCCTGCTGCCACAGCGCGACCGGACCGTACTGGTCGATGCCGTTGTCGATGCCCTTGAGCCACTTGTCGTACCAAGCCATTTGGAGTACGTCCAAGCGCGGCGGCTTGCCTGGATCGCCCAAGCCGGAGCCGGGATTGAAGTGATAGGTGTCGCCCATGATCAGCTTCTTGCGCTCCGGCGGCAGCGGAATGTCGGAGAACGAGCGCGCACTGGACGAGGCGAAGATGTCCTGCCAGCCGCCGTAGGCGAAGGTCGGCACCTGGATCCGCTCCGGATGGCCGTCGGTGAACGCCGACCGCAGCGAACTGCCAGGCAGCAGCTGGTCCTTCAACGGCTTCGGCACCGAATCCACGTTGAGCGACAACGCCATCAGGATGTAATCGAAGAATTCCAGCGGCGTGGCCACCCGATCCAGCAGCCATTGGTAGTCGAGGTGGCCGAGCGCGATGCCGACCGGGTCCGGGAAGTTCGAGATCAGGTCGACCGCCGCGATATACAGCGGCCCGAACAAGCCGAGTCCACCGCCGGGAAAGGCGACATCGGTCAGCGTGTCCGTGCTGCCTTCGACCGGGAAGATCGCCTTGAGCGCGGGCGGATTCTGCTCGGCCGCCTTGAATTGGTTGATGCCGGAGTAGGAGATGCCCGACATTCCGATATTGCCGTCCGACCACGGCTGCCTACTCGCCCAGTCGATCATTTCCAGGGTGTCCTGGTTCTCCCTGGCCTGGAAGAACTGCCAGGCCCCCTGCGAGTACCCGGTGCCGCGCACGTCGGCCACGATGTAGGTGTAGCCGTGCTGCACCAGCGTGCGATCCGCGCCGAAGGTGCGCGGGGCGCCACCGGCCAGCGCCTTGGTCAGATCGGTGATCGAGTCGAATGGCGTTCCGCTGAGGTCGAACCGGTTGACCAGCTGCATCAGCGCGTCCGACAAGACCGGGATGTTGAGGGCGAGGTCGGCGATCAGCGACGCGAATTTCGTGTAGGGGGTCAGGTTGATGATGGTGGGCAGCGGCTCGTCCACGATCCGGCCCGCGGCGTCGACCGGCCGATAGATGTTGGCTTTGAGGACCGTGCCATCGCTCATGGTGATCGGCACGTCGAAGTCGATGTGTACCGGTCCCGGATACCGCGCCGGGCCGTCGTGCGCGGCCGTCCACGCCCGGCCGAGGTCGCCGCCGTCCGGCGGTGATTCGGCGGAGGCCGTGCTCGGCACCACCCATAGCGCGGCCGTGGCGGTCGCGATCGCCAAAATCCCGGCCCGACTCACTGCACGGCGAAATATCCCCATCGACCTCGACCCCTCTAGCTTTTACTTAAAAACACTGGCGTACCTATGGTCGATGTGAGAGTAACGGGGACCACATCGGATGGGCAAGTATGACCCCGGTCACTCTCGCGGAACGACTATTGTCAGGAGATGGGATTAGAAGCCGGCGTCGATCGCGGCCGTCTGCCACGCGGCACGCATGGCATGACGCCGGAGGCGGTGGCCCACTCGCAGCGCATGCGGATGTATCTGGGGGTACTGGAGGCCGTTGCCGAAAGAGGTTACGGCGAAACGACCGTCGGCGATATCGTGGCCCGCGCGAACGTCTCGCGGCGCACCTTCTACCAGCTGTTCCGCGGCCGGGACGACTGCTTCACCGAGGCCTTCGAGGCCGCGGTCGACCTCGTACTCGGCGAACTCGACACCAGCGTGCAGGCCATGCCGCGCTCGGAGTGGCGCGCGCTCATCCGGACAACGCTGGAGACCTATCTGCAGGTCCTGTCCGACAACGGCATCTACGCCCGCGCGCTGCACATCGAATGCCTGGTCGCCGGGCCGATCGTCGCCGAGCAGCGCAGGCAGATGAAAACGCTGCTCGCGCACCGCATGCGCGCGGCCTTCCGAATCGGCCGCGGCGAGGGCGATATCCCGGCCGACATTCCGCCGGATATCTTCGACGCGCTCATCGGCGCCGTCGACGATCGCATCCGCGATTGCCTGGAAGGCCCTGGCCCGCAGGCATTACCGGCGCTCGGTGCGCATCTGTACCAAATCACCATGGCACTGTTCGGCGTTCCGGAATGGGACGCTTAGCCCGGACCGTTCCCCTGTGCCGAATACAGGCTCACTTCGCCATCCTCACTAAGGAATGCGTTGACCAGCATGATGCGTTGCGCCTGGAGTTCGTCGGGTTCCGGCGCCTCGGTGGTGATCGAAATCTGCGGTATCGCGGCCCAGTTCACCACGTATCGCTCGGGCGGTCCGTCGTCGTCGGAGAGCCTGGCGAGGCGGAAGACCGAGACCGTCTTGCGAACGATGAGTGTGCGCACGACCTCTCCGATTCGCTCGGGGTCTTCCAGCGCGAACATGAACCCGAATGTCAGCTCGGGTGATGACACGTAGGCGGGCACGAATGTCGAGGCTAGCCGATCGAACGACCCCGCGCAGCCGCCGCGCCCAACCCGGTAGCTGCCGGTGAGCCCACGCACCCTGGTCGGTAATGCCGACGGTGCACTCGCGTGACCTGCCCGTAACGGATCATAACGATTTACAAGCTGCTTTCAGATTTGTACACCATACTATTGCGCCGATTCGGCAACCGCGCTTTCCTGAAAGAGTCCCGATTTCTCGGGGCGTCTTCCTCATCGCATCGTCGCGGATTTCCCGGTTACTTTGCCGTGCTGGTGGACTGTGGGGGTGGCGTCCGAGCGCGGGGCTGCGCCGGAGCCGAGGGGTGCCCCTCCCCGAAATCCCCCTCGGCCCTGGCGCATCCAGAATGGGATCGTTACCGCAGGGGTGTACGCACATGCCGACCGAATACGCAGGCGTCCGTAACGGGACCGAACAACAGTTACCACCGCCTGCCGAACTATTGCGCGCCTTCCGCGAACCCGACGACCCGAACCGCCACCGGCACGGCGTGCTCAGTGCCGCACGGGAACTCGTCGAATGTCACGAACGAAGAAACACGGCGATCGACGCGGCACACGCGCCGGACGCCCCCGCGGGGCGGGTCGCGGCGTGCAGCCTGCTGGTCGAGGACATCGACGGGTATCGGGCCGAACTGGTCGGGCGCATCGACACCTGGGTGGCCGACAATGTCGAGCACCGCGGCGGCGCCTCGTTGCATACCGAGACGCTCGGCGCGGTGATCGATCGACTAGCGGCGAAATGGATTGCGGCACAACGAGCTTTGCGTCGAACACCGCAGCAGCGGACGCACCCGGTGCAGGTGGACGGGGAAGCCCACCTGCAGTGGTGCAGGCTCGCCGAACTGACCGACGGATACCGGGATCTGATCACCGATGTCATCGAGCACCGGCGCAGGCTGCCGGTGTGGTGATCAGCGGGTCTCGTCGACTCCCGGCTCGACCACCTCGGCGTCGACGAACGACGCCTCGGTGGTCACCGTCGGCTTCGGTGCCGCAGGCTCCAGGTCGTCGTCGCGCTCGAGATCAAGACCCTGCCGCGCCTCGGCATCACGCCTGGCGGCCTCGGCGGCTTCCTTCATCTCGATCGCGTCGGTGAACCACTCACCGATCTCCTTGGTGACCTCCGCGACGGTGCCCGCGATGATGCCTGCGATATTGCCGACATGCTTGGCACCCGAGGAGGTCAATTCTTGAATGAGATCCTTGTTGCTTTCGAATTTCCCGATCATTCACACGCCCACTTCGCTTGCCTTTCGCTGACGCATCACAATAACACCGGGAGATGACTCGCTCTTGACGAAGCTCGGCGGCAACGCGAGCTTGCAAATCTTCCACCACACCGAACCGATCTGCTTGCTGAACGATCCCGTGTTGTACGGCAGTCCGTATTTTTCGCACAATGCGCGGACCTCAGGCGCAATCTCCGGATAGCGCGCGGCCGGGATGTCCGGGAACAGGTGGTGTTCGATCTGGTGCGACAAATTGCCGGACATGATGTGGAACAGCTTGCTGCCGGTGATGTTGGCCGAGCCGAGCATCTGCCGGATGTACCACTCGCCGCGGGTCTCGTCGGCGGTCTCCTCTTCGGTGAACGTCTGTACGCCGGTGGGGAAATGGCCGCAGAAGATGATCGAGTAGGCCCACACGTTGCGGACCAGGTTCGCGGTCACGTTGCCCGCGAGCGTGCTGACGAACAGCGGGCCGGTCAGCGCCGGGAAGATCAGGTAGTCCTTGAGCGCCTGCTTGCTCGCCTTCTTGACCTGGCCGAGTACGGTGCGCTTGATGTCGGCCCAGGATCGCTTGCCGCGCACCACGTTCTCGATCTCGAGGTCGTGCGCCATCACGCCCCACTCGAACAGCATCATCAGCGCGAAGGCGTAGAGCGGCTGGCCCAGGCGCAGCGGGTTCCACGACTGGCTCTCGTCCATCCGCAGGATGGAGTAGCCGATGTCGCGGTCCTTGTTGTGGATGTTGGTAAAGGTGTGGTGGATGTAGTTGTGCGAGTGCTTCCACTGGTCCGCCGGGCAGACCGTATCCCATTCGAAGACACGGGAATTCAGGCCTGGCTCACGCATCCAGTCGTACTGGCCGTGCATGACGTTGTGGCCGATCTCCATGTTGTCCAGGATCTTCGACACACTCAGCGCGGCCACTGCGGCCAGCCAGACCGGCGGCAGGAAGCCGAGGTACATGAGGCCGCGTCCGGCGATCTCGAAACCGCGCTGCGCCTTGATGATCGAGTAGAGGTATTCGCGATCGCGATCGCCGAGGTCGGCGACGGTCTTGGCACGCAGCTCGTCGAGCGCCTTGCCGAGTTCTTCGATCTGGTCCGGGCTCAGTACCAGCGGGCCGTCTTTGGTTTCGGTCAGGATTGTCATCAGAGGAATCCTTTGCTTGGTCTAGATGTCGATGTCGACGTCGCCCACGGGGGCGTTGATGCAGAGCTGGATGGGTTGATCTGGGTCACTGTCGGTTTCGCCGGTGCGCAGGTTGCGGGTGCAACCGGTGCGGCGAACCGCGGTGCAGGAGAAGCAGATACCCATCCGGCAGCCGAATTCGGGAGTGAGTCCGGCGGCTTCGGCCTGCTCCAGCAGGGGCGCGCCGTCGTTGTCCGCGGCGATGCCGCTGGCGGAGAAGTTCACCGTGCCGAACACGTCGTCGGCATTGACCGGCGTGAGCGAGAGGGTGAATTCCTCGGTGTGCAGCCGATCGTCGAGCTGCTCGGCCTCGTAGATCTTGCGCACCGCGTCCATCAGCGGCTGCGGGCCGCAGACGTAGGTGTGCGCGTCGGCGAACCACGGTGCCACCCGCTCCAGCTCGTCGTAGTCTAAGTACCCGCTCGGGTGTGCGGGTGCCACGTCGACCCAGGGTGCGGCCGCGTCGACCCGGGTGGTGTCGGACCGCCACGGATGACGCAGTTCGATGCGGAAGTTCTTGTGCCGCTTGGCAATCGCGTCGATCTCCGCGCGGTGCGGCACTACCTCGGGCGATTTCGCGTAGTGCAGGAAGACGACCTCACCCGGGTAACCCTCGTCGGCCAGCGTGCGCAGCATCGACAGCACCGGCGTGATGCCGCTACCGCCGCTGATCAGCAGCACCCGGTCCGGGCGCAGGTCGGGCAGCTTGAACACCCCGGCGGCCGGCTCCAGATCGACCACCATGCCCGGCGCGGCGTTGCGCGCGAGGAACTGCGATACCAAGCCTTCGGGGTGCGCCTTGACGGTGAGCTGGATATGCCTGCTCCGGCCGCCCGCCGGGTTGACCGGCGAATAGCAGCGGGCGTGGCGGACACCGTTGATCACCACGCCGATCTGGACATACTGCCCGGCGGCGTGGCCTTTCCATTGCCTGGTCGGGCGCAGGGTGAGCGTCACCGAGCCGGGGACCGAGCGGTCTACCCGGAGAATCTCGGCGCGCATCTCCCGCGCGGTGAGCGTGGGGCGCACGAGTTCCAGGTATCGATCCAGCGGATGTGGCGTGGTCAGGGTCTGCACCAGGTTGATGAGATCCACCATCTGTTCTCCGTGCCTCGTGTCGGGGTGCCTCAGGTCGGGGCTGTTCGACTGGGTGAGGACCCGCGACGTTGCGTTCCAATTTCAGTGCACGTATGTACACTCAACTAGTGTGACGGATGACCGGGGTCCGGTGTCAACCGGCAAAACATGTGACACGAACAACATCTTGGGAATGATGGAATGGTGAACGGATGTATGCTCACCGTGATGAGCGAGCAGGCAGCAACTCGAGGCGAGCGCAAGGAGCGCACGCGACAGGCCCTTTTGGACGGCACTCTGGCGCTGGCCGCCGACCGTGGGTTCGCCGCACTGAGCCTGCGTGAGATCGCCCGCTCGGCGGGCATCGTGCCGACCGCGTTCTACCGGCACTTCGCGTCGCTGGACGATCTCGGCGCGCAGTTGGTCGACGACGGCATCACCGCGCTACGGCTCGCGCTGCGCGAGGTGCGCCGCAAGCCGGACGCGAGCCTGTCCGACACGGTGCGATTCGTGTTCGCTCAGGTCGGCCCGAAGCGCGAACTGTTCGGCTTCCTGACCCGCGAACGCCACGGCGGATCCGCCGCACTGCGCAAATCCATCGCGCTGGAACTCCAACTGATCGTCCGCGAACTGGTCGCGGACCTCTCCCGCATCCCAGCCCTCGACTCCTGGGCGCCCGCCGATCTCGAGATCGCCGCCGACCTACTGGTCGCGACGGTCACCGACGGCATCGTCGCCTACATCTCGGCGCTGCCGCGCGAGCAGGACAACATCATCGACCGCACCGTGCAGCAAATGCGATTGATCTCGCTCGGCATGGGCGCCTGGTGGCCGCCAAAAGAGCGCTGATACTCAGCGCGCCTCGGGATCAAATGCCAGCACCGAGCGCCCACCATCCACCGGCAACACCACACCGGTGACAAAGCTCGCGTCCGCCGACAGCAAATACGCCACGGCCGCGGCCACCTCCCCGGTGGTCGCGACCCGGCCGATCGGATGCAGCTCCGCCAGCTCCCGCTCCACCTTGCCCGCCACCGAAGGATCAAGGGCCGCAAGGAATTCGGCATAACGCTCGGTCGCGACCGACCCGGGCGCCACCGCGTTCACTCGAATCCCCTTCGGGCCGTACTCGACTGCTAGCGCACGGGTGAGTCCCTCGATCGCGGCTTTCGCGGTGCTATAGGGCAGCGCACCCGGCACCGCCCGTTGCGCTTGATGCGAGGTGATATTCACGATCGCACCGGGGGTGGCGGCGTTCAAGAACCGGCGAACGGCGGTGGTGCAGCCGACGACCGCCGGAGCCAGGTTGGCCGTGATCAGATTGACGACACATTCTGCGGAATCGGAATGCACTGAGGCGTCACGGAATACGGCCGCGTTGTTCACCCAGCCCGTCAACGTGCCCGCCTGCTGCGCGAGATCCGCGGCCTCCTCGGCAATCGCTTCGGCCGACGCATCACCGAGCAACGGAATCACCCGGCCCCCAGCCCATTCCAGCGCCTCGGCATCCCGTTCGACGGCGACTACAACATTCTCCTGGCCGAGCAGCCGCTCCACGATCCCCCGCCCGATCCCCCGTCCGCCACCGGTCACCACATACGAAAGCGCCATACGCCCGATGCTAGACAACCGGGCCGAGACATGCGGTCGGCCGGGCTTTCCTCGGCAGCAAGCGGCTACCCGAAGATCATCCGGTGGCCGCGGGCGGTGTCCATGTATTCGCGGACGCGGTGGATCAGGCCGTCACGGAGTTCGAAGATCAAGCAGTAGTCGTTTTCGTAGGCGTTGCCGTTGATGAGGGTGGCACTCATCGTTTCCTCGACGATGACGCAGTCGCCGTCGGCATAGAAGCCGCGGAAGGCGATGGCGACGTCCTTGACGAACAGCTTCGGGAAGCCGTGGGCGAGGAAGTCCGCGATGACCGCCCGGCCGATCAGGTGGCTCGGGCCGTCCAGAAAGGCGGCAGTGGCGTTGTTCGGGGGCGCGAGCCATTCGGCGTCTTCGGTGAAGCATGCGGAAATCGCGTCGAAGTCGTGTGTCGCGAATGCTTTCCACGCGTTCCGCACGACGGCTTTGTTGTCTCGAGTCACCTCGTCGACGCTACAAATATTCGACTGAGAAGCTGGCGGAAAACGGACGATGTCACCCTGCCAGCTCTCACCGGGCGGTCGACTGTTGTGCGCCCTAGGTAGTGGGATGTGGCGCTGCTCTGGCGGCCGCACCTTTTCGATCTGCCGCCCCGCAATCCCGCTCTGTGGCTGGCGGTGACGGTGCTGTATCCGGCCGTGAGTGGGTAGCTGAACACCGAATCGAGCATGGCGACGATGACAAGCCCGAAACGGTGACGATCTCAGGTCACTGGCTGCCGAGCGCTTGCGCGAGGAACGGCCATGAGGTGCGCAGGTCGTCCTCCCAGTAGCCCCACGAATGGGTACCGACTGGGCGATCGTCGAAGGTTACCGGGATGTTCAATTCGTGCAGCCGGTTCGTCAGATTCACCGTGCAGAAATGGATGGCCGCCTCGATCGGCCCGCCGAACGCGATCTGTACCGGCAGCGGAATCCGCCCCTCCTGCACGCGTCGATCGAACGGGGTGTCGTGCGGAGCGGCCGCGATGCCGCTGCCCGCACTCAAATAGACGGAGGTTCCGCGCAGGCGTTCCGCGTTGACCAGCGGATCATTGGCGCGCCACAGCGGCCCGTCGGCGGGGCCCCACATGTTCTCGACGCTTTGCCCGCCACCCCAGTTCTCCACGGTGAGCCGGACGAACTCGTGCCCGACCGGGTCCGAGGTCTGCGCGCACCCGCTGTAGGACGCCACGCTGTTCCAGAAGCCGGGCTTGGCGATCGCCAGGTTCAGCACCGAGGTGCCACTCATCGACACGCCCGCCAGCGCGCGATTGCCATTGGCACCCAAGAACCCCTCGATGACCGGCGGCAGTTCGTCATTGAGGAACGTCTGCCACTTGTTGTAGCCGAGCACGGCGTCCGGGCGAATCCAGTCGGTGTAATACGAATTGGCGCCACCGAACGGCGTCACCACGTTGATGTCTTTGCCGCTCAAGAAGCTCACCGCGTCGGTCTGCACGTCCCAACCGCTCTCGTTCGGCTCGCCGCCGGAGCCGTTGAGCAGATACAGCGTCGGCCGTGGCGTAGCCCGGTCCGCGGCGCGGATGATCTGCACCGGGATCGGCCGATTCATCGCGGGTGAAAAGACCGTGACCACCTGTTGCCGGTCGTTCACGTCCTGCACCGAAACCACGCCCGGTGCCGCGGTGGCGGTGCCTGCCGCGCCGACCAGGCCCGCGGCGGCCACCGCACCGGCAAGCACCCAGTGCAGCGTTCTCCTCCGTGTCGATCGCCGTGTTCTCAAGTCGCAGCCCCTCTCGCTTGCTTACCGTCCGGCCACGGTGGCCGATGACGCACCGGGACGTCGCTGTCCTGGAGCGGCATTGCGGTGACGTACCAGGACGCCGCTGTCCTGGTACGGCATTGCAAGGGGATTCGCGTTGGTTGCGGCGGCGGTTTGGTCCGATCGCCGATTGTTTCCGGCGGGTCCCGGTCAGCGCGGTGGCTGGCTCATGTCCCGGTTCAGCTGCGGGATCTCGATGCTGATCGGCAGGCGCAGTTCGGCCAGGTAGATCAGTGCGGCTTGGCGCAGGAACTCGTCGAACAGCCAGTAAGCGTCCGGCGCTAGTGGGACGACGGGCAGCAAGCCCTCGCGCACCGCGATGAACGGTCCCCAGCTCACCCGGAGCAGCGGATCCCAGACCGGCTCCCTCGGAATGGCCAACCCGTCGGCGATCTTGTCGCCGAGCAGGAATCGGGTGAACGCGCCGAGGACCGGCTTACTCAGCACGGTGAGGTCGATGTTCACGCCGAGCCGCAGCAGCCGGTCGGCCAGCGCGACGCCCTCGGGAGTCGGCTGCAGAATCGGATCGAGCACCTGCGCGGCCTGCGCATTGGCCTCGGACCACGAATTGGGGATGTATTCGTCGCGGACGCCGAGCAGGTGCGCACACACCTGCCACGAATGCAGGAACGCGTCCGACTCATTGCCCGGGATGGGCACCTGCCACGCGGTCAGCTGCTTCATGACGGTCGTCGGCAGGCTGTGCCAGGTAACCATGATGTCGTTCTGGCTGATCGGAATGTCCTCCTCGGCGGAGTGCACCCAATGCGGCGACTGCGGCAGCAGGTGGCGAACCGCGGCATGCACCAGCCGGGTCTTGACGCATGTCACGACCATTTCACCATCGGGGGCATAGGCATTCGCGGTCCCGATGTCGTAGCCGAGTTTCGCGGTCTTGGAGATGCGGTCTTTCAGGTCCTGACCACCCTTGGAGTAGTAGACCGCCCGCGCCTCCTTCGGAATGACGGTGCTCATCATGCCGCTGGCCAATCCGTACAACACACCGAGATACAGGCCGCGCTTCTTGTTGAACTGGACCGCGGTGGCCAGTTCGCCCTGGTCTGTCCACTGCGGGAGCTGACGGGCGTACTCCATGAAATCCCTTAGCTCCGTGGGCAATCCGGCAGGCAACGGCTGACCGTTTCTGGTCCACGTGCGCAAGAGCTCGTTCACCCTCGGTACGTCGCCACGGTCGATCAGTGCCGCAACCAGCGGGTCCGCCTCGGCATCCCACACCGTCAGCGGATCGACTCCGGAACCGCTGCCCGCCACCGAGCCACCCGGTGACCATGTCCACGGCTCCGCCCTGGCCGGGGACACCACCGCCAGTGCGCCGAACGCGCTCAACGCCCCGCCCGCCTTCAATGCGTTGCGTCTGCTGAATCCATCCATGTCGCTACTCCTCGCCGAGTCCTGACGCCATCGGGACGGCGCAGGGACGGCGGGTAGTGCCGATTCGCGCCATTCGATGGAAGAATAGTCATTAACTTAGCAAGCAGGCGGGCCCTATGTATCGAGTTTGAGAAACTGACACAAAATCTCTCTCACTGCGCGGTCATTGCGCCAGCTTTTCGAGGCCAAAAGCCCGAGCTGGCTGGATATTTCACGATGTACTCAGCTTCGTAGCAACAGGACTACAACAGATGAGCCATCGAGTTGGTAGCCATCCCACACCATGACCGCAAGTCATGAGCATCGATAACCATCAGTCACTTACTCGATGCGATCGACACACCCCGCGGTGCCGATCGCGCACCCTCGAATGTCACGGCGTGCCGAGCTGGTCCCATTGCATCCGCGGATCTTCGTTCGGGAAGTCATTGCGGATCGTGACATAGGACGTGCCCGCGGCGTAGGGGACGCTGAGGCGGCGGGTGTCCAACGCAGCCTTGTAGACAATGGTGGCGGTGCCGTCGGGCAAGAAGACGTATTCGAGGGTGAAGTTCTGCCGGAAGTTCCCGATGTCACAGACACCGAGGAAGGCCAAACCCCAACCACCCGGGGCATTTTCGAGGCACTGATGTTTGCCACGCGACGTCAGATCATGGGTGCTGAACGCGACCGTGTCCTGCCCGGTCGTCGCGCGCAGCCACCACTGACGTCGATCACCGGAGTTGCATGGAGCGAATCGGGCGGTGCCGCCGATCCCGTTGTGCGGGTCGTTCTCGGTGGTCATGCACTGGCCGGTACCCCGGTTGTACATGAGCCAGTACGCGAACTCGGCGTGCGCGGGACCAGCCGCGCCCACCGTGGTCGCGGCGACGGCCGAGACGAGCAAAGCCGTTGCGGCCGTCCGTGCCGCGGAAAAGGTGGTATTCAGGGATTTCATGGGTGCCCCCAGATATGTGACCGATGGATAAGTACACATCGAAGTGTCGGCGCCGGCAGTCTCACGCGAGTTTCACCGCGCTCTCACCGATTCACGCGGGCTCGTGTTCCCCTGGCAGGGCCGGTTACACGCCCTCGAGGTCCTCGACGCGTTCGGCAGGCGCGGGCGTCCGGCGTCGGTTGTGGTGTAGTCCGACGCCGAGGACCAGGATCAGTAGCAGCACCGCGCTGGTACCCCAGGTGCCGAATCCCAACCCGCCCTTGGCATGTGGCTTGGACAGCAGGTCCCCCACGGTCGCACCGAGAGGCCGGGTGAGCACGAACGCCATCCAGAAGAGCAACACACCAGAAATGCGGGTGCGGTAGTGCGCGACGAGGATGAGGGCCATCACGGCAGCGATGAGTACCGCGCTGCCCCAGTAGCCCAGTCCGGAGCTGTCGGAGAGGTAGTCGCCCACCGACGTGCCGAGGGTGTTGGACAGCAGAATCGCTGACCAGTAAAGGATTTCGCCGCGCAGGCTGGTGATGGCGGAGACGTCGTAGGTTTGCCCGCTCAGTTTCCAGATGAGGAAAACGATGGCGAGACCGGCGATCAGGATCGCGGCGCCGCCACCGTATCCGAGGCCGCCGTCGGTGGAGGTGCCCGATCCGGGGCCGCGGTTGAGCAGATCTGAAATGGTTGTACCTGCGGTACTGGTGGCGGCGATGACCGTCCAATACAGGGCGGGATGGAAGCGGCGGGCGCCCAACTGGGTGAGCAGGCTGAGCGTGAAGATCGCGAGGAACAGCACCGACGCGGCGGCATAGCCCAGGCCCAACGTTTGGGCAAGCAGATCACCGCCGGTTTCACCGAGGGTGGTCGCGGCGATTTTCAGGATCCAGAAACCTGCGGTGATTTGGGGAAGCTTGTAGTCGCTCGACGGTGCCGTTGCCATGTGGGGTTCCTTGTCCGGTGACTTGTTCGCATCGAGATACGGTGTACGCCAGGGGCATTGGAAGTGCTGGTGAAATCGGTGATCGTTGCTGGCCGAGCATGGTGAGCAAGATGGTCAGTGCCTGTAATTCGGTGCGCGGGTCGAGTCTGCTTGCATTGCGTCCTCTGCTCCACAGCCAGCGACGGTAACCATCAGCCGCTGTGACCACGCTGAGAAACCCGCACTGCGATCAACGCCCCCGGTCCGGCCTCGTAACCTGCCAGAGTTGGCGGGGAGCCCGTTTCCGATCGTGACCCGAGGAGAGGAGATCGAGCCCCGATGAGGGTGTTGCTGGTGGAGGACGAAGCGCGCCTGGCCGAGACCATCGTGCGCGGGCTGGCGTTGGAGCGATTCGTCGTCTCGGTGGCCGCGACCGGTCCCGAGGGCATCGAGCGGGCGCTGCACGAGGACTTCGACGTGATCATCCTCGACATCATGCTGCCGGGCGCGAGTGGCTATCAGGTGCTGCGCGCGATTCGGACGCGCGATGTGCGCACACCGGTGCTGATGCTGACCGCCAAGGACGGGGACCACGAGGTGGCCGATGCTCTGGACTTAGGGGCCGACGACTACCTGAGCAAGCCGTTCTCGTTCGTAGTCCTGACTGCTCGGCTGCGGGCCTTGCTGCGGCGGCGGACCCCGCAGCAGCAGACGATTTTGCAGGCCGGTGATCTGGCCTTGGATCCGGCGCGGCGCACCGTGTATCGCGGTGACGTGGAGATCGGGTTGACGCCCCGCGAGTTCGGCTTGCTCGAGTATTTGATGAGCCGCAAGGAGATCGTGGTGACCAAGGCCGAGATCCTGCACAACGTGTGGGATGCCCACTACGACGGCCCGGAGAACGTGGTCGAGGTCTATGTCGGCTACCTGCGGCGCAAGATCGACGTCCCCTTCGGCCGGTCGAGCATCGAAACGCGCCGAGGCGTCGGCTACGTACTCAGCGAATCCGGCTGAGCCGCCCCCGCTGTCGGGAATTCGGCGACCAATCGCGCCCCGCCGGTTGGTGATTCACCGATCTCGATCGAACCATGGTGTGCGCGAACAATTTCGGCGACAATCGCCAATCCGAGCCCGGTGCCGCCGGAGTTGCGGGCTCGATCATCTTGGAGCCGGACGAAGCGCTGGAAGACCCGGTCACGTTCGGGGACAGGAATTCCCGGCCCGTCATCCTCTACGACGACGCGCGCGATCGTGTCGGTGCCATCCACGCGCACATCGATGCGGGTGCGCGCGTGCGCGGCGGCATTGTCGGTGAGGTTGCGGATCACGCGCTGCAGCGCGCCCGGATCGCCGACCACCCGGGCAGGAGCGAGGTCGGCGTGCACCGACAGCAGCGGGTGGTCGTGCCGGGCGGTGACCACGACCGCGGCGGCGATATCGTCGAGATCGACATCGACGCGGGCCAGTGTGAGCGCGTTCTCGTCGGCCGCCGCGAGAGTCAGCATGTCCTCGATGAGGTGTTTGATCCGGTGGGCTTCGGGCAGCGCGGTCCGGTCGATCATGTCGGTGTCGAGCATGCCGGGGTTGTCACGGCCGAGTTCGAGCGCGGCGATGACCGTGGCCAGCGGGCTGCGCAGCTCATGGGAGGCGTCGGCGATGAAGCGCCGCTGCGCGGTATCGGCGGCCTGGATACGGTCGAGCATCGCGTTCATCGTCACCGCCAACCCGGCGATCTCATCGTCGGCCTGCGGGACCGGTACCCGGTCGCCGAGCCGGTCGGCATCGATCGCGGCGACCTGTCGCCGGATTGCCTCCACCGATGTCAGTGACCGGCCCACCAGGGCGTAGGTCGCCGCTGCGGAGGCAAGCAGCACCAGCGGAGCCACGACACCCACCACCGCCGCGACATTGCGGACCGTCTCCTCGGACTCCTCGTTGCTGACCGCGACCAGCACCGTGAAGCGCCCGGATAGTCCCGTCGCCGTGCGCGTCGCGGCGCGGACATCGTCTTGGCCGAGGGCCTCGAACCCGGTCACCGCTTCCGGCAGCGGCGTGACGAGCGGGGTCGTCGCGGTGTCCGAGGACGCACGCACGACGACGCCCGCGGAGTCGATCACCTGCACGGCGACCACGGCACGGTCGCGGGCGAACAGTGCGTCGTCTGCTTGCGCGGGCGAGCGTTGGGCCAGTTGCCCGGCCAGTTCGCTCGCTCGCCCAGCGGCAGTGGAATCCACCGATTCGAGCAGCGACTGATACATCAGCCACAGCGCCGCCAGCGCGCCCAGGCCGAACACGACCGCGAGGACCGCGGTGCTCAGGACCGCCGAGCGCACCCGCAGACCCCAGCGGGCGGGTCGCACCAGGATCGACAGATCAACCATGACCGCCATCATGCAGCCCCTCCCCGACATTGCCGCGGCACGGGCAGCAGAACACCGCGATCAATCCGGACCGAACCCGCGGCTGCCCTTCTCCGTGCATCGCCGAACGCACGGATCGACAATGCCGGCGAGCACACGACGCCGCAACGCGGCGACGACCCGTCGAGGCGGGCAGGCGCGCTACGGCAGTGAATCATGTTGCCGCACGAGACATTCCATGCGTTGGAATCGCATCGTCGTGGCCGACCGCAGCAGCCGCAGCGGCCGGTCGCACGGCACGCGAAAGCAGCCGCGGCGCTATCACCGCCCCGAACAACACCATCGTGACGCCGAGCAAGGCACCACCGATTACGTCGGTGAGCCAATGCACGCCCAAATACAGCCGGGTCGCCGCGACCAGCACAACTACGGTGCTGGACAGCAATACCGCTGCTACCCGGCGCACAATGCTGGGTCGCCCGCTCAGATACGCCAGCAGCACGGCCCCGGCCAGTGCGGTTGTTCCGGTCACGTGCCCTGACGGGAAGGAGAAGTCGGTTTCGCTCACCAGCGCAACCGCGGCCGGTGGACGTGCGCGCGCGACTGCGAGCTTGGTCAGCGTGCTTGCCCCGAAGCTCACCGCGACGACGCCCAACACCAGCACCGCGGCGCCCGAGGTGCGAAGACGCCACCCGGCCACACCCGCGAGCAGGACTCCGACCACCGCCAGCCCGACCGGACTGCCTGCGTCGGTGATGACCAACGCCACGGTGGTGAGCGCGGGGTTGCGGTGGGTGCGAAACCACTCCAGCGTCACCGCGTCCGCACCGGTCAACCATCCCGACCGAGCCACCTGCACCGCCAGCGTCGCGAACACGATCGCGAGCGCCACCGCTCGCACGATCCGCCAATACTCGGGTCTGGCCCTGGTGAGCTGATAGCGGTTGGCGAGCAGCGAACCAACCAGGACTACCGCGGCAATCGCGGCGACGGTGATCGCGATCTCGGCGGTGGCGGCTTCGGTGGATACTTCGGTCACGAAGGTATCGAGCAATTCGACGACGGCGGACATGGCGCCAGTCTGTGCGGGGCACGCTGTGGAAACGCTGAGACCGCGTCGGGCACGGGCCTTCCTGCGCGGCGGTGGCCCACCCGCTTCCCAATAGATTAACTGGACCGGCGGTCAATATTCCCTTGCGTACGGATCAGCCAGCGAGCAAGGTGGGGCCTATGACTGATTACGAAACTGTTCGCCGGGTCGTCACCGGCCACGACGGCACCGGCAAGGCCATCGTGGTCGGCGACGAGCAGGTGCCGTCCATGGCGCCACCGGAATTCGGTGGGCGATGGGCGATCTGGTCGGCCGACGACACCGTGACCCTCCCGGACGACGGCACCGCACCGGCGGTAGCCGACTCGCAGGTCCCGCCGCAAAGCGGACTCAAGGTGCTCCAGTTGGCCCTCCCGCCCAGGTACGACCCTGACACGTTGTCCGAGGAGCTACACGACCCGGAACTCCTGGCGCAGCTCGGATTCCTGGTCGACCCGAACCCGCCAGGCAGCTATGGCTCGCGGCCCGGCGTCGCGGGCATGCACGCCAGCGCGACCGTCGACTGCGTGATGCAGTTGTCCGGCGAATCGGTATTCGTGTTGGCGGACAACGAGGTTCGCCTGAGTCCGGGCGACTGGCTGGTGATCAACGGCGTGGTGCACAGCTGGCGCAACGACGGCGACGAACCGTCGGTTCTCGTCGCCGTCATGGTCGGCGCGGAGCACCGCGGCATCCCAAAGCGCTAGCCCTTCAGTCGAGGCAGAACTCGTTGCCCTCGATGTCCTGCATCAACTGGCACGACTCGTTCACCCCATCAGCACGCAGTAATTGCCCGCGTACCGCGCCGAGTGCGACCAGTCGTACGCACTCGGCCTCGAGTGCGGCCAGGCGTTCTGCACCCGCGAGCCCGGTGCCGACCCGTACGTCGAGATGTACCCGATTCTTGACAACCTTTTCTTCCGGAACGCGCTGAAAGTACAGGCGTGGGCCAACACCCGTGGGATCAACGGCTGCCGAACCCTGATGCTCGTATCCGAGCACCGCGCTCCAGAAAAGAGCGACGCGCTCGGGTTCCGCGCAGTCGAAGGTGATTTGAACCTGCTTGACCGGTGCCATCGGTCCACCATAGTGGCGTACCAGGGCATCCCTTGACGCCTGGCGCGGGCAAGGCTTACCAGGTGACCGGAAGTTGTTGCACACCATAAACACCGAGACCGTCTGGCCGCATCCGAACCTCGTCCGCGGGCACCGCTAGCCGCAGATTCGGAAACCGGGATACCAACGCGGGCAACGCGGTGCGTAACTCGACCCTGGCCAGCTGCTGACCGAGGCACTGGTGGATGCCGTGTCCGAAACCCACATGTCCCACCGCATTACGGCGCAGATCGAGACTGTCCGGATCGTCGAACCCGGCCGGATCGCGATTGGCGGCCTGCACCGAAAGCGCCACCGTTTCACCGGCTTTGATCACCTGCCCGGCCAGTTCCACATTCGCGAGGGCGGAGCGGGTCATGGTGTGCACGACAGACACGTAGCGCAGCAACTCCTCGACCGCCCGATCGGGATCGGCGCGCAGTGCGGTCAGCTGCTCTGGGTGGCACAGCAGCGCGAAAGTGCTGAGTGCCAGCGTATTCGCGGTGGTCTCGAAGCCGCCGATCAGCAGCAGCACGGCAACTCCGGCGAGTTCGACGTCCGCGAGATCGGTGCTGGTCAGATCACTGAGCAGGTCGTCGGTCGGGTCGGCGCGTTTGGCGGCGACGAGGTCGCGCAGGTATTCCTGGGCCTCCTCGAGGACGATGAGGCCTTGTTCGACATGCTCTTCCGCGGCCACCGCCAGGTCGTTCAGCTGGACGACCAGATCGGTCACCAAGCGCTGGAACCGATCTCGATCGGCTTCGGGCACACCGAGCAGTTCACAGATCATCAGCGCCGGAATCGGACGGACGAATGCGGTCACCAGATCCACCGGGCCACCGGCTCGTGCCATAGCGTCGAGATAGTCTGTGCTGATCCGCGCTACCCGCTCGGTGAGCAGTCGCATCCGCCGAACGGTGAATTTGCCGGCCAAAAGCTTTCGATAGCGGGTGTGCTCGGGAGCGTCGAGGTTGAGAAAGGCACCGGGCGGCGCCGGGGGCAGTTGGCCGAGATCGGCCAGCGCGGAGTGCCCGAGCTCGGGGCGCACGCTGAAGCGCGGATCGGCAAGGATGGCGCGCACCGTGGCATGCCCGGTCGCCAGCCACCCCCGGTGGCCGTCCGGAAAAACCATGCGGGTCAACGGGTTCCGCTCACGGATCTGCGCCAGTTCAGCGGGTGGATCGAAGGGGCAGCCCGCGGGACGGGTGGTAGGCAACGAGACGGCGGCGGTCAGCGGCTCGGTCATGTCGAATTCCTCACTGTCGCACGAGTTCAGTAGGGTTCGAACGCTAGGTTGCGTTCAGTGATTACTCAACAGACATCGCGCTGCAATTCCGGATCACCACAGGTAAATTCGGTTTCATCCGTGCAATGACCTTGCCGTCGAACGCAACCGCCGCGTGCCCGACATGCAATGAGATGTCGCTGAACGCATGACGAAGGAGAACCGATGCCAGGAGGCAGGCTCACCCTGCGGGAGCGGGAATGCATCGCGGCCGGACTGGCCGACGGGCTGGGATACACCCAGATCGCCCGCCAGCTCGAACGCCCGGCCTCGACGATCAGCCGCGAGGTGACCCGCAACGGCGGACCCGGCCGTTACCGCGCCGACCGAGCCCATCGGGCCACCGCGGCGCGGGCGCGCCGAAGCAAAGCGCCCGCGCCGCAGTCAGCAGCCTCGCCGGACTTCACGGCCGACACCGCGGCGATACGCGATTTCGCGGCACACTTCACCGAGTTGTTCGTCTACGACGGCATGCCAAGGATGCAAGCCCGGATAATGACGTGCCTGCATCTCACCGATTCCGGCAGCCTCACCGCCGCCGAATTGGTCCACCGGCTCGACGTGAGCCCGGCCTCCGTCTCCACCGCCATCGCCGCGCTGGAGCAGCGCGATCTCGTTCGCCGGGAACGTGATTCGCGCCGCGAACGATACTGCATCGACGACACCACCTGGTACCGCACCACTCTCAACCTCGCCCGCGCCGCCGGCGTACGAGTCGAGGCGGCCCGCCGCGGAGCTGAACTCCTCGGCGTGACGACGCCCGCGGGCGCCCGGCTGGACGAGATCAGCCGATATCTCGACTACCTCGGCCGGGAGATGGTCTTGGTGGTGCAACGCTGGCACCGTCCCTGAGCGACACCAAGTCCGGGTCAGAGGCGGGCGGCCAGGCGGGTGCCCTGGTCGATGGCGCGCTTGGCGTCCAGCTCGGAGGCGAGGTCGGCGCCGCCGATGAGGTAGAGGTTCATGCCCGCGGCGCGCAGCTCCTCCTCCAGGTCGCGGACGGATTCCTGGCCTGCGCAGATGATCACATTATCGACCGGGATCAGTTGCGGGCGTTGCCGTTTCTCGCCGAAGCTGATGTGCAGGCCGTTGTCGTCGATGCGCTCGTAGTTCACGCCGCCGATGTGATCGACGCCCTTGGCCTTCAGTGCGGCGCGGTGCACCCAGCCGGTGGTCTTGCCTAGGTCCTTGCCGAACGGGGTCGACTTGCGTTGCAGCAGCACGACTTCGCGGGCGGCGGGCGACGGCTTCGGCTTGGCGAGCTGACCGCGGACCTGCTCGTCCTCGGCGTTGACGCCCCACTCTTCCTTCCACTCGTCGAGCTTCAGCGTGGGATGTCCTTCGACGGTGAGGAATTCGCTGACGTCGTAGCCGATGCCACCCGCGCCGATCACCGCGACGCGCTTGCCGACCGGGCGCTCCTCGCGGACCAGCTCGGCGTAGGACAGCACCATCGGATGGTCGATGCCGGGGATGTTCGGGATGCGCGGCTTTACGCCGGTGGCGAGCACCACCTCGTCGTAGCGGGCGGCGATGAGTTCGGCGGCGGTCACCCGCTTGTTCAAATGCACCGTCACGCCAGTGATTTCGAGCTTACGGCGGTAGTACCGGATCGACTCGTTGAATTCTTCCTTGCCCGGAATGCGGCGGGCGATGTCGAACTGGCCGCCGATCTTGTCGTCGGCCTCGAACAGATCGACGTGGTGCCCGCGCTCGGCGAGGTTCACCGCCGCGGACAGCCCGGCCGGGCCCGCGCCGACCACCGCGACCCGCTTGGTGCGCCGGGTGGGCAGCAGCTTCAGCTCGGTCTCGTGTCCGGCGCGCGGGTTCAGCAGGCAGGACACGGTCTTGTGCACGAAGGCGTGGTCCAGGCAGGCCTGGTTGCAGGCGATGCAGGTGTTGATCTCATCGACCCGGTCCTGCTTGGCCTTGTTGACCCATTCGGGGTCGGTGAGGAACGGGCGAGCCAGCGAAACCAGTTGCGCGTCACCGCGAGTCAGGATCTCCTCGGCGATCTCCGGCATGTTGATCCGGTTGGACGCGCAGACCGGAATGTTCACCTGCTGGGTGATTTTCGCGGTGAACTCGACGAAAGCCGCACGCGGCACCGAGGTCACGATGGTGGGCACCCGCGCCTCGTGCCAGCCGATGTCGGTGTTCAGGATGTCCGCGCCCGCGGCTTCGAGTTCCTTTGCCAGCGCGACGATCTCGTCGAACGTCTGACCCTTCTCGACCAGTTCGGCCATGGACAGCCGGAACACGATGATGAAGTCGGGGCCGACCGCGGCGCGGGTGCGGCGCACGATCTCCACCGCGATACGGCGCCGGTTCTCCGGCGAGCCGCCCCACTTGTCGGTGCGCTTGTTGGTGCGCGGCGCGAGGAACTGGTTGATGAAATAGCCTTCACCACCCATGATTTCGCAGCCGTCGTACCCGGCGAACTGGGCAAGCTTCGCGCAGCGCGCGTAATCGTCGATGGTCTGCTCGACACCCTTGGCCGAGAGCTTGCGCGGCCGGAACGGGTTGATCGGCGCCTTGATCGACGAAGCGGAGACGCTGCCCGGCATGTAGGAGTAGCGGCCGGCGTGCAGGATCTGGATGGCGATCTTGCCGCCCTCCTTGTGCACTGCCTTGGTGATCGCGCGATGCCGGTAGGCCTCGGACTTGTTGGTCAGCTTGGCGCCGAACGGCAGCAGCCAACCGGTGCGGTTGGGCGCGTAACCGCCGGTGATGATGAGGCCGACACCGCCGCGGGCGCGTTCGGCGAAGTAGGCGGCCAGCCTGTTCGTATCCCAGGCGCGGTCTTCCAGGCCGGTATGCATCGACCCCATCACCACGCGATTACGCAGGGTGGTGTGGCCGAGATCAAGAGGCTCGAATAAATGAGGGTAGGCGCTCATCGGCGAGTCTCACCTTTCTCCGTTGGTCATTCCGCGCGCGGGGCTGTCGCGCGCGGGTGCAGGGCGTGTAGAACTTCGTCGCACCATTCGACGAACCCCGCCTCCACGCGGACGCCCGCGCGCAGGACGAGGTACTGGTGCAGAGCCGTACCGGAGAGCTGATCCGGTGCCGGAAAGTCGCGTTTCTCGATGAGGTGATACACGTCGAGGCGTTGGGAGTGTTCGTCGCGGTGCCGGGCGACCTCGGCGCGCAGCGCACCGATATCGCCGTACGCGGCGGCGCGGATCTTGACCGCGAGTTCGTTGCGCGGGGTGCTGGTATCGGACGGCTCGGCGATCCAGCGGGCCAGCTCGGCGCGGCCCGCCGCGCTCACCGCGTACACCTTCTTGTCCGGCCTGCCCTCCTGGGTCACCGACTCACTGTTCAGCCAGCCGGATTCCTCCATGCGCTTGAGCACGCGGTAGATCTGCTGATGCGTCGCGCTCCAGAAGTACCCGATGGACTTGTCGAAGCGGCGGGCCAGCTCATACCCCGAGCCGGCCCGCTCGGTCAGCGAAACCAGCAACGCGTGCTCGAGGGCCATGCGGCAAGAGTAGCCGTGACACACGGTACTATGCAACTGAGTGCATACCCTGGGTTTGGTGTCGGGTGTTGCCCCCGTTGTGTGGGCGAAATCGCACTAGGCTGCGCGGCAATGAGTGAGCGACGCGAGTTATCGCGCGCATCGCGGACAGCGGAGCGCGGCGCCGGCGAGGAGCAGTCATGAGTGAGGTGGACGCGCGGGCGACGGTGGGGCAGGCCGCCGGGCGCGGGCACGTGGTGGCGTGGGGGTTCTGGGATTGGGGATCGTCGGCGTTCAACGCGGTGATTCTGACGTTCGTGTTCTCGGTCTATCTGACCGACAAGGTCGGTGACGATCTGCCCGGCGGGATCTCGCCGAGTGCCTGGCTGGGGTGGGCACTCGGGCTCGTGGGCCTGGTGGTCGCGGTGACGGCACCGGTCAGCGGGCAACGGTTCGACGCGTCCGCGAAACGTAAACGCTCCCTTGCCGTTTTGACCGGGCTCTGCATCGGGTCGATGACCCTGATGTTCTTCGTGCACGACGACTACCACTATCTGTGGCTCGGGCTGGTGCTGCTCGGGTTCGGCTCGGCGTTCTTCGAGCTGGCCAGCGTGCCCTACAACGCCATGCTGCGGCAGGTGTCGACTCCGGCGACGGTCGGCCGCGTGTCCGGGTTCGGCTGGGCGATGGGCTATTTCGGCGGCATCTTCTTGCTGCTGATCTGCTACTTCGGCTTCATCTCCGGCAGCGGTGACAGTCGCGGACTGCTCGGCATCCCCACCGACGACGGGCTCAATATCCGCCTGGTAGCCATCGTGGCGGCGGTCTGGTTCGCCGCGTTCGCGCTACCGGTGCTGTTCGCGGTGCCCGAATTGCCGCGCACCGACGCCGATCCCGGTGCGGCCAGCGCCGGGTTCTTCAGGTCCTATCGAGTACTGGCGCGCGATCTGCGCGAGCTGTGGGCGGCCGACCGGCGCACGGCCGGCTTCCTGATCGCCAGCGCGATCTTCCGCGACGGACTCGCCGGGGTGTTCACTTTCGGTGCGGTACTTGCGGTTCGGGTGTACGGCATCGCCGACTCCGACGTGCTGCTTTTCGGCATCGCCGCCAATGTCGTTGCCGCACTTGGCGCGATCGTCGCGGGCCGCTTCGACGACCGCGGCGGCCCGAAGATCGTCATCGTGGTCTCGCTCGTCTCGATGGTCATCTGCGGTCTCGCCCTGCTCGTCGTCTCCGGCCCACTGATGTTCTGGATCTTCGGCCTGCTGCTCACCGTCTTCGTCGGCCCCGCCCAATCCGCGGCCCGCTCCTTCCTCGCCCGCCTAGCCCCACCCGGCCGCGAAGGCCAGCTCTTCGGCCTTTACACCACCACCGGCCGCGCGGTCTCCTTCCTGGCCCCCACCTTCTTCGGTCTCTTCGTCTGGTTCTTCGACAACGACCGCGCGGGCATCATCGGCATCATCCTCGTTCTCGCAGTCGGACTGCTGGCTCTACTCCCGGTCCGCTCCCCCGACCCCACCGAAATCGCCACCACACCCCGCCCCAACTAGCCGAGCATCCGATCGAGGGGGAACTGAGGTAAGTCGGTTCTCGCGCGTTACCAGCACCAGTTCCCCCTCGACATCGCCGAATCCCAGGGCGTGCGTGCCCAGCGACGTGGTCGCGTCGCATAGGCTCCTGGCGTGAGCTTGCCCTCCCCTACTTCTGAGAATCGCGCGGTTGTCACCGGTGCCTCCGCTGGCATCGGCACCGCGCTGGCCGCCGAACTTGCCGCGCGCGGCTATTCGCTGATTCTGGTTGCCCGGCGCGGTGAGGTGCTCACCGAGTTGGCGCAGCGGTTGACGCTGGCGCATGGGATCGCCGCCGAGGTACGGGCGGTGGACCTCGCCGATCGGGCGCAGCGCGCGGCGCTGGTGGAGGAGTTGACGGCGCGCGACATCGCGATTCTGTGCAACAACGCGGGGATCGCCACGTTCGGGGCGGTCGCCGAGCTGGACCTGAATTACGAGCGTGCCCAGATGGAGCTGAATGCCGTTGCGGTGCACGACCTTACGCTCGCGGTGCTACCTGGGATGATCGCTCGCAAGGGCGGCGGCATCCTGATCAGCGGATCGGCGGCGGGGAACATGCCTATTCCGAACAACGCCACCTACGCGGCCAGCAAGGCATTCGCCAACACCTTCTCCGAGTCGCTGCGCGGCGAGCTGAAGGGATCCGGCGTCAACGTCACCCTGCTGGCACCGGGCCCGGTGCGCACCGACGTGCCGGATCCGGCCGAGGCGTCGATCGTCGACCGGCTGGTGCCCGACTTCATGTGGGTGTCCTCGGAGTACACCGCGAAGGTGTCCATCGACGCGCTGGCCCGCAACAAGATGCGCATAGTTCCCGGCCTGATCAGCAAGGGGATGAGCGTGGCGGGCCAATACGGTCCGCGCGCCATGACCGCGCCGATCGCGGGCGCCTTCTACAAGAAGCTCGGCGGGTAGGGAGACCCCCGTCACCGCGGGGTCAGGGATCCGTCAAGATCGGGCTCCCGGTCGTCAAGCACCCGTAAGCTGAACGTTTGCCCAAGAGGAAAGCGGCGTAGTCCTGACAACGGCCCCGCATACGGAATAGCGGGGGCGCACACAGGAGACACCGTGACGCTGCTGGAAATCTTCCCGTCGCTGAAGTCGGGGATGCCCTCACGCCTCGACTCGGCCGTATGGCCGCGCGACACGCATTACGACGACGCGGGCCGGATCACGATCGGCGGGGTAGCCCTGGCCGACATCGCGGATCAGTACGGCACTCCGACCTATGTCCTGGACGAGCGCGAGGTCAGGGAGCACTGCCGGGCCTACCGCAAGGCTTTCCCCGAGGCCGAAATCATCTACGCGGGTAAGGCATTGATGATCCGCGCGGTCGCCAACTGGGTTGCCCAGGAGGGGCTGTCGGTGGACGTGTGCTCGTCCGGCGAGCTGGCCATCGCGCTGGCCGCAGGCGTCGCCCCGCGCCGAATCATCATGCACGGCAACGGAAAATCGTTCGATGAACTCACCGCCGCGATCAAGGCCGGCGTCGGCCGGATCGTGGTCGACTCGCTGGCCGAGATCACCCTGCTCTCGGCGCTGGTCACCGACTCGCAGAACGTGCTGCTTCGCCTGTCCCCCGGCATCGACGTGCACGGGCACCCCGCGGTGCGCACCGGCGTCACCGATCAGAAGTTCGGCTTCCCGCTCGGCGGCGACACGGCCGCGGAGGCGGTGGCCCGGATTCTGCGTCAGCCCAAGCTGAACCTGGTCGGCTTCCACTGCCACCTCGGGTCGCAGATCAGCGACCCGGACTATTACGGCGAGGCCGTGCGCCGGGTGGTCGCCGAGATGGCGCGGGTCCGGCAGGACCACGGGCACCTGCTCACCGAGCTCGACCTCGGCGGCGGCCACGCGGTCGCCTACCGCACCGGCGACAGCGAGATGAACCTCACCGAACTCGCCGCCATCATCGAGGACGCGCTCGACGCGGCCTGCGCGCGGCAGCACTTCCCGCGCCCCAGCATCTCGCTCGAGCCGGGCCGGGCCATCGTCGCGCACGCGGGTGTGACGCTGTATCGGGTGCTGTCGGTCAAGCACATCGAGGGCGGCCACACCTATGTCACCGTCGACGGCGGGATGAGCGACAACCCGCGCGTCGCGCTGTACGGCGCGCGCTACAGCGTCGTCGTCGCGAACCGGCACCCCACCTGCGCGAGCATGACCGCGACCGTCGCCGGACGCTTCTGCGAGGCGGGCGACATCCTGGCCACCGACGTGCAGCTGCCGGTGGACCTGCGCCCGGGCGAGGTGCTCGCGGTGCCGTGCACGGGCGCCTACCACCACAGCCTGGCCTCGTCGTACAACAGCGTCGGCCGCCCGCCGATCGTCGCGGTGCGGCACGGGCAGTGCCGGGAACTGGTGCGCCGGGAGACCATCGCGGACCTGATGTGCCGCGACGTCGGCTGCTGAGCTGACCGAGACACCCCGGACCGCGTGGCAGTTCCCGCCGCGCGGTCGGGCGTGTCAGCGATTCGTCAAGATCAGGTCGGGGGTGGTCAACGTTGCGCTAAGCAGCCTTCCCGCGCCCGGTCCCGCGGCGTAGTTCTTGGTAGGCCCCGCAGATGGAGAAAGCGGGGAGCGGATCAGGAGAGCACCCGTGACGCTTGTGGATTTCTTCGCGCTGACGCGGTCGGAAGCGGCCGCGCACCTGGATTCCGCGGTATGGCCCTCCGACGCGCGCTATGACGCCGAGGGCAGGATCGTCGTCGGTGGCGTCGCGCTGGCCGACATCGCCGAAACCTATGGCACCGCCGCGCGAGTGCTCGACGAGCGGGAGGTGCGACAGCGCTGCCGCGCATATCGCAAGGCCTTCCCCGAGGCCGAGATCGCCTACGCCGCAACGGCCTTGCTGATCGGCGCGGTAGCCGATTGGATCACCAACGAGGGGCTTTCGGTGGCCGTGTGCTCGGCAGGCGAGCTGATCGCCGCGTTCGACGCGGGAGTCGACCCGAAGCGAATCATCCTGCACGCCAACGGCGTATCCCGCGATACGCTGGAGGTCGCGGTCGCCAGGCGGGTCGGCCGGATCGTGGTCGGCTCGCTCGCCGAGATCGACCTGCTCGCGGCCGCCGCCACCCGATCGCAGCGCGTGCTGATACGGGTTGTGCCCGGCATCGACCAGGACTCGGCGCCGGAAGAACCCGCCGGCTTCCCGCTCGGCGCGGCCACCGCTGCGGCGGTGGCGCGGGTATTGGACGCGCCGATGCTCGATCTGATCGGCCTGCACTGCCACCTCGGCTCGCAGATCTACAACCCCGACCACTACGGCGAGGCGATCCGCCGGATGGTCGCCGAGATGGCCCTGGTACGGCACGATCACGACCGCATCCTGACCGATCTCGATCTCGGCGGCGGGCACGCGATCGCCTACCGCAACGGCGACGCCGAGATGAACCTCACCGAACTGTCCGCCATCATCGAGGACGCCCTCGACGCGGCCTGCGCCCGTCAGCACTTCCCGCGACCGAATATCGCGCTCGAACCGGGGCGCGGGATCGTGGCGCGGGCCGGGGTGTCGCTGTATCGGGTGTTGTCGGTCAAGTACAGCGACGGCGGCCACGTCTGCGTCGTCATCGACAGCGAGACCCGCACCAGGACAGGCGGTTTCGCGGGCGTGGTGGTGGCGAACCGGCGGGCGAGCGGCCCGCTGGTGACCGCGACCGTCGCGGGGCGGGCGGGGGATGTCATCCTCGCCACCGACGCCAGGCTGCCCGCCGACCTGCGACCGGGCGAGCTGCTCGCCGTGCCGTGCACCGGGGCCTACCAGCACGGTTCCCCGCGCACCCGCGTCATCGCGGTCCGCGAGGGCCACTACGCGCAGCTCGTGCGTCGCGAGCCGACCCTGCTCGACCGCGACGCGAGCTGACCGCCGCACAACTGCGGATGTCCCGCACGGGAATCGCCTGCGATCCCCGTGCGGGACATCGAGTAGTGCGCGGCCGTCAGCGCTTTCGCGTGCCGAAGATGCTGCGGCTGATCTCCCGGCCCGCGGCGGTCGCCGCGGAACGCAGGAAGCTCTTGACCGCGGGGTTCTTCATGATGCGCTCGGCGGTCGAATCGTCGTCGCCCTTCGATGAGCGCCCCGGCGCCGGGGCGGACTGCGGACCTTGGTCTGCCGCAGCGACTTTCGCCGCCAGGATCTCGTAAGCCGACTCCCTGTCGATAGTCTGGCCGTACTTGCTGTGCAACGAACTCGACAGCGCCCGCGACTTGATCGCGTCATCGCCGATCGTGTCCATCAGCGACCGCGGCGGCTGAATCCTGGTCCACGCCACCGGAGTCGGCGCGCCCTTCTCCGAAAGCACCGTCACCACGGCCTCACCGGTGCCGAGCGAGGTGAGCGCCTTCTCCAGGTCGTAGGTGCTGGTCTTGGGGTAGGTGCGCACCGTCTTGGACAGCGCCTTCTGATCGTCCGGGGTGAAGGCGCGCAGCGCGTGCTGAATGCGTGCACCCAGTTGGGACAGCACCGGATTCGGGATGTCGGTGGGCAGCTGGGTGCAGAAGAACACACCGACACCCTTGGAGCGGATCAGCTTGACGGTCTGCTCCACCTGGTCCAGGAACGCCTTCGACGCGTCCGCGAACAGCAGGTGCGCCTCGTCGAAGATGAAGACCAACTTGGGCTTGTCGACATCGCCCACCTCGGGCAGCGTCTGGAACAGGTCGGCGAGCACCCACATCAGGAAGGTGGAGAACATCACCGGCCGCGCCGCCTGCGCGCCGAGCTCGAACAAGGTGATGACACCCTGCCCGCCCGCGACCCGAACCAGATCACTCGGATCCAGTTCCGGCTCACCGAAGAACGTGTCGCCGCCGTCGGCCTCCAGGTTCACCAGCGACCGCAGGATGACGCCGGCGGTGGCCGCGGAGACGCCACCGATGCCCTTCAGGTCCTCCTTGCCCTCGGCACTGGTGAGGTGCGTGATCACCGCGCGCAGGTCCTTGAGGTCGAGCAGCGCCAGGCCGTTCTTGTCCGCCCAGTGGAAGATCAGGCCGAGGGTGGATTCCTGAGTCTCGTTGAGCCCCAGCACCTTACTGAGCAGCACCGGGCCGAACGAGGTGATGGTCGCCCGGATCGGGATGCCGATACCATTGGTGCCGAGCGACACGAATTCGGTCGGGAAGCCGGTCGGCTTCCAGTTCTCGGCGCCGGTTTCGGCGGCACGCGCACTCAGCTTGTCGTTCTCCGCACCCGGCTGCGACAGACCGGACAGGTCGCCCTTGATGTCGGCGAGCACCACGGGAACGCCTGCGGCCGAAAGCTGTTCCGCGATTCCCTGCAGTGTCTTCGTTTTGCCGGTGCCGGTCGCGCCTGCCACCAGACCGTGCCGGTTCATGGTGCGCATCGGAATACGGACGCGCGCAGCGGTATCCACTTCGCCGTCGACCACAACGGTGCCCAGCTCCAGCGCGACCCCGTCGAACGCGTACCCTGCGGCGATCTCCTGCGCGGCGGCCGATCCCCCGCTCGGCTTGTCCGCCGCGTCGGCGTCGGCCGTCTTCTGCTCGGCCTTGCTCGCGGCTTCGGCGGCGGCAGCGGCGGTCTGGTCGGCCTTGGCCGCCGCACTCTCCGCCTTCGCTTTCGCCTTCGCCCCGCTCTCGCCCTCTTGCTCGGCGAGCTCACGTTCCGCGGCTTCCGCGGCCGCTGCCGCCGCTGCCGCGACCTCGGCCGCCTCCTCCGCGGCCTTACGCGCCGCGGCCGCTTTCTCCTGGGGGCTAGTCATCGCACGTCCTCCGTCTGGGTCTGACTCGAACTGCTAACGCAGTGTTTGCTGTCGTACCGAAAACGCCTGTGCCGATCTGCAGAAACTCTATCCCCGCGCACGCCGCTGGTGGGCCTGCGACCCAGCAAGAGGGCCGCAAACACGTAACGCCACCCGCGCCGCAAATCCAACAGAGCTAATGTTGCTGCCGTGTCAGATAAATACGTGGTGTGGATGGATTGTGAAATGACGGGCCTGCGCCTGGACAGCGACAAGCTGATCGAGGTGGCGGTGCTGGTGACCGACAGCGACCTCAACATCATGGGTGAGGGCGTCGACGTGGTGATCCACGCCGACGACGCCGCGCTGGCCGCTATGCCGCAGGTCGTCGTCGACATGCACGCGCGTTCCGGGCTGACCGAAGAGGTGCGCCGCTCCACCGTCACCATGGCCGACGCCGAGCAGCAGGTGCTCGACTACATCAAGCAGTACGTGCCGACGCCGGGCACCGTGCCGCTGGCCGGTAACTCGATCGCCACCGACCGCGGCTTCCTGGCCCGCGACATGCCCGCGCTGGACGCCCACCTGCACTACCGGATGATCGACGTGAGCTCGATCAAGGAGCTGTGCCGCCGCTGGTACCCGCGCATCTACTTCGGTCAGCCGGAGAAAGGCCTCGCCCACCGCGCGCTCGCCGACATCAAGGAATCCATCCGCGAGCTGGAGTACTACCGCCGCACCGCCTTCGTCGCGCCGCCCGGACCGTCCACCACCGAGATCGCCGCGGTCGCCGCCGAGATCAGCAACGCCGCGACACCCGCCGCATCGGCCCAGGTCAACGGCGCGTCGGAAACCGATTAGGGAGACGAAGGGGTAACGCGCTAATATCGACGGCGCCGGTGTTCAGCCGGTGATGGTGACCGTAGTTCAGTTGGTAGAGCACCAGGTTGTGATCCTGGCTGTCGCGGGTTCGAGTCCCGTCGGTCACCCTGAGAGGCCCAGGTTGCGGAGAAATCCCCAACCTGGGCTTTTTCATTGGATCAGATCGCGCATCACAAAGTGAAATACTCTTCTTCCAAATACAGGACGGATCAAGCAGCCCGTCCGCAGACTCCGGCGCGTGGGCGGCGCCGCTGCGCGCCACCCCGGCTTGACCAGAGGGACAACAGGTCGTGACGCGTTCCGCGGTTATCGCGGCTTTCTTCGGCGCCACCCTTCTCACCTGAGCCACGGGGACCGCGGCCGCGGGCATCGGGCTGCCGGACTCCGGCTCGGCGTCGAGCGGGTCGGCGGGCGGGCCGTCGGCACCGGTTCGGCGGGCAGTGGGTCCGGCGGCAAGCTGGAGTGCGTGGCGACCGGAAGCGCGATGGCGATCTTCGGCGACACGCACCTGGGCTGCAACATGCCCCCTGACCGTGGCCAGACACGACATACGAGCGCCTGCCGAGTAGAGCGGCGGGCAACGTAAGCAGGACGGTGGCCCAAGCATGGATTACGTACTGGACACCATCACCATCGCAGAGGAGCCGTACGTACAACGCACGGCCCCTCTGTCATTTCGCTATCTCCACTCGACCAGCCGCATCGAACTCGGTTCAGAAATCGTTTCCGGTGAACCGGTGGGCCTAATTATCCTGCTTCAGCCGAATTGGACACGTGCCGGGTTCGAAGCCTTCAGGCTTGACCTTCGTTTCCTCCCACTTCTGGAGAAGTCGGTAGGTAAGAAGCTTGCAGCGGTAGAGTGCTTTTATGTTCTCGGGGTCCTCCATGCCGGGCTTGAGCTTATCGCCCTCACGTTGAAGATCTTTAAGAGTTTTAACCCATTCGTTCTTTATATATGCTACATCACACAGCGTTCTGCGATAGAACTCTAATTGTTCCTGCTCTGTACCCGTGGCAGGACCCTGATAACTACCTCGGAAGACTATCGGGCGTGCATTCCTGAAGTCCTCACCCGGCCATGTTCCATCTTCCCGCCGGTCAAGTGGACTTATAGCGTATGCGGCGTCCATGCCTTCGAGGATTTCAAGAGGGAAGGTACGGTCACTGCAAGTCCATTTAGCTATGCCCATCCAAACCTCTTTGTCGCCGTTCTTCAACGCATCGTAGTCAGCGGCGGCTCCGGCGGCTGCGGCGTCGCGTTTGTCGATTGCGTTGGCGGCGGCGGCTTTAGCCGCTTCAGCTTTGGTTTTGGCGGCTTCATAGGCTGCCGCTGCTTTGGTGGTTTCAGCTTTGGCGGCCTCGGCGACGTCGTCGGCGTCGTCGGGGGCATCATCGGCGTCGGCGGCGGCTTCGGCGGCGTCGGATTTGGTTTTGGCGGCTTTATAGGCTGCTTCGGCCCTGACGGCTTCGGCCTTGGCGGCTTCGGCGGCTTTGATGGCGGCGTCGTCGGCGGCTTCGACCTCGGCCGCGTCGGCATCGTCGTCTGGGTCGGCATACGCAGTGGCTCCAGCGAAAAGCAGGGTTAGAGCTGATCCGACACAGAGAAGCATGGCCACCGTCCTGCGGCCATCAGCGATTCTGAACACTAGAAGCATCCTTTCGGTGGTCGGTCGAAATCGGTCGACGAAAGCCATAAGGGTGTGGGTGTGCGTCCTTCATTGCATTCAACAGCGCAAGTACAACTTCGTGCCGTCCAGTGGATTATTCAGTTGGACCCGGCAGCGCGCCGCAACTCCCAGCTCACGAAGAGAGCTCACCGGTAGTGCTTCGGCGCGCTCGTCCGCACGGACTGGCCCCAATTTCGCGTGTCGTCCCATCCGGCGGTGGAGTCCGTCCGTGGCAGACGATATGGGTACCACCGAACTACCACAATCTGCTCGATGCGCCGTCAACCACCGAGTCAGCCTCCCTCACAGGCTTGATGACAGAGGCTGATCTAACTTGTGACGGCAACGACCAGGAACTGGCGGATCGGACCGGGCAGATCTTTTTCAGAAATTGTGCACGAGGTCGCAGTTCGTTATGATCGCGGATCCACTCGGACATTTCTATAGCAGATTCTTTGCCGAAGAACCCTTTCATTGGTCAGTCGAACGAAGCAGTCTGACAACCAGCAGGCGCCCGGTGGACACCTCCATCGTATTCAGTCGTCCACGACTGAGGTCCACCGCGACATCGGCGTGTTGTGGTTGGTGACCACCGTCGATGGACTCCTCGATACATCTTCGTTGTGCTCGCTACTACGGATTGGAACCAATCTTTCGCGCCACCGAACTCCAGCCCAGTAAGCGCGGGTGGGTACGAAAAAAGCGAACGGCCCACCGGTGGATACGGTGGACCGTTCGCTTTGTGGTGACTCAACGATTGTCGGAGTTACCGGCCTTCCATTGATCCCACGGGATGTTCCAGTCCCCCAAACCGTCTACGCCCGACAGGGTTCCGCCGACGGTGTTCTTGATGATGGTGACGTCGCCGCGCTTGGCGTTCTGATAGACCCACAGCGCGTTCGCCGGGCTGAGGTTCAGGCAACCGTGACTGGTGTTGCTGTAGCCCTGCTGCCCCACCGACCACGGTGCGGAGTGAAAGAAGATGCCGCTGTAGGAGATTCGAGTGGCGTAGTCGACCGGCGTCTTGTATCCGGACGCCGAGCTCACCGGCACACCGTACGTCGAGGAATCCATGATGATCTTGTCGAACCGGTCGCTGACGATGTAGACGCCGTTGTCGGTGGGCGTGCTGTCCTTGCCCATCGAGGTGGGCATGGTCCGCACCACCTGACCGTTCTGCTCGACGACCACCTCTTTGGTGTTGTCGTCGGCGGTGAAGACCGTGGCGTCGCCGACGGTGAAGAACGATCGCAGATTGTCCTGGCCGAACAGTCCGTTACCGAGATCACGGCCATACACGTTCACATCGATGGTGACCTTGGTCCCAGGAGCCCAGAAGTGCTCGGGACGCCACCGGACCTCGCGATTGTTCACCCAGTAGAACGCGCCCTGCACCGGCGGCTCCGTGGTGATCTTGATCGCATCCTGGGCGGCCTTGCGATCGGGAATGGTCTCGTCGAACGAGACCGCGACCGGCTGACCGATACCGACCACCTCACCCTCGCCAGGCAACAGGTAGGGATGGGTTTGGCTGTCCGGCGAGCTGGTGGTGAAGGCCAGCGTGGCCGAGCTCGCACCGCCGAGACCGATCGCGTCCGCCCGCAACCGGTAGACCTTGCCGTACCCGAGCACCTCGGCGGTCTCCCACGACTGCCCGTCCGCGGCCAGCCTGCCGCCCACCGGCTGGTTCTGCGCGTTCACCAGCGAGACGTTCGTGAACCTGCCGTCCTCGACCCGGACCGCCAGCGGCACTCCCGGCGACACCCCGATATCGCCATCCTTGATGGGAGACAACAGCTTTGGCTTGATCAGCTCGAGCAGTGGGTTACGGTCGATGACGACCGACGACGTATCCGGCGCCTTCGACGACGAGCACCCCGACAACGCCAGCGCGGCCACCCCGAACACGACGACAGGTCCGGCGATATGTCGTATCCACCGACGCCGACCTCGACCAACGCTCATCTCAAACCCCGTTTCAAGTCCCGGCGCACCAGAAGCACACCGATGGCTTCGGATCCCAACCGCTTTACAGCTCAACTCGCCGTGCCCGCGGCGTGATCGAAACCACGTTCGGTCATTCTGCCAGCGCGAGGTGCTCGCACCAACGCGAATGCCGCGTCGACACAGACGTGTTACACGGGATAGATCCGAACTGCCGGGTTCGGCGTTAACACCCCGCCCGACACGCGCATCAGCGCCGGTCAGGAGGCGATTTCACAACTGCCGCCTCGGCCTGTTAAAGTTTGTCCCGCACCGGAACACGGAGCAAGCGCCATTAGCTCAATTGGCAGAGCAGCTGACTCTTAATCAGCGGGTTCGGGGTTCGAGTCCCTGATGGCGCACTCAAACAAGCTCGGCGATGCAATTTTGCTATTGCTCGCCTCACTCGTGTGCGCGTGGTTGTTAAGAGTCATGCTGGCATCCTAACGGCCCTGCACACGTCGCGTGACCTAACGAGAGCCCCCTTTCCTACCTGGGACAAGGGGGCTTTGTCGTGAGCGGGCACGCTACGCCCGCAGAACTGCTGGATGCGGTCTATTACCCCTTCACCGTCCTCACGATCGGCCGCGATCCCGACCGTCCTGACCATGTCGTGGCTCACACGTTCCAGGCCGACGACGGCCCGGCCGCGCCGCCGGTAGCTCTGGCTGTAGCCAAGCTGCGCGTGCTGGCCGATGCCCTCGAATCCGGCGGCGGTGAGCCGTCATGACGCCCCGGCCCGTCCGCCGCAACTACCCACTTCCGCGCTGCCCTCATGCCGCCGCCCCTTCCATCCGAAAGCACGCGTTCCGTGATTGCCTACGGGCGCGGTGTGGCGCTGCGCCGAGTGTCACCGATCCCAGCTCCCAGCCGCTACCGGTCGACACCGGTCCTGGTAGCGGCTGGGCACCCACCACCCGCCGGGGTGATGCCTACGCCGTGTCAGCCCAGGGACCCCTTCTCCCCCAGCGAGTTCCGGTGGGCGATATGGAGTATCGGCGGCTACGGCTGATACTTCAACGCGGCGCGACCGCCACCGCGATCATTCCCGCCCGACGAATTGAGGCCGTTGGCGCGAAAAGCTCGGTGTTACATCGCAATACGGAGTATGTTGCTGATTCTGGATGCACTTCGGTCACGATTTTCTTGCGGGCAGTTCGGCAGTGGATGCCAGCGGGGGATTCCTGCTGGCGGTGGCACTGCTGGATAGGTTCACGTGCAGGGGGAGACTCTGGACTCCGACGAGGTTTCACGGCTTTACCGGCAGGTGTTGCTCGCTGCCGGTACGCGACATCGCTGGCCTGTCGGTTCGGTGCTTATGCGCGAAGGTGAACTGTCCGATCACGTCCTGGTGATCGAAGCCGGTCGGGTGAAGGTGACCTCATCAGTTGCGAGCGGCAAGCAAGTCCTGCTGGCTATCCGGGGGGCCGGTGATCTACTCGGTGAGTTCTCCGCGATCGACAGCAGGCCACGATCCGCCACCGTGACAGCGTTGTCGTCGGTCATTGCGACGGCGTTGCCGGGCAAGGCATTCCGCGCGTTGCTGGCCGACGACGGTAAGGCCGCGTTCAGCCTTCTGTGTCTCGTGGTCGGCAGGCTGCGAGAAGCGGACGTACAGCGTCTGGAGTTCGGAGCCTTTACCGTTACCGAGCGAATCGCGCGCCTGCTGCTCGACTACGCCGGACGTTACGGGCGGGCCGATGCGGGTCGGGTTGTCATTGCGCTGCCGCTGTCGCAAACCGAGTTGGCGCATGCGGCCGGTGCGTCCAGGGAAGCAGTAGCCAAAGCGCTGAAACGGCTGCGAGACCTCGGCGCCGTCGAGACCGCACGTCGTCGTATAGAACTCCTGCGGCCCGATCTTCTCACCAAACTTGCCGACGGTCTTCCGAGTGTGTATTTGGACGCAGACGAGCCCGGCGGCCCCCTGTAGACAAGAAGCAACTCGAAGCGTCATGGAGGAATCGTGAACGGTCCCGCCCACCGATCCTTTTTGGTGGTGGATGTCGAAAATTCAAGCGCCCTGGACAATGTCGAGCTCGTCCGGACGGACTCGATGTTGTACCGCCTGCTGGAAGAGTCGATCCCCAACCCCGAAGCTGTTGCGGCGAAGGAGGATCGGGGCGACGGGGTCATGGTGATACTCGACCTTCCCGCACTGGATGTCCTCGACCACGTCGTGACGGGATTGCTGGAGAAGGTACGCCAGTACAACACCACCGTGGATCCATTGGACTGGCTGCGGATACGAATCGCGGTCCACGAGGGCTATGTCGACCGGGACAAGCACGGGTGGAGGAGCGACGCCCTGACCGCCACCTTCCGGCTGAACGGGACACAGGTGGTGAAGGATGCGCTGAAGCACGCGGCTCGTTCTCAGGGCGTGGTCATCATCAGCGATGCCGTGTATCAGGGCGTGGTTCGCCACGGCTACCGGCCGACTGTGACGCCTGCCGGCTACGACGGCGTTGTGATCGGCACGAGCCAAGGCGACATTCAGGCATGGGTCCGAGTGCCTGGCTATCCGATCCCATCGCTTCCCGGACGCCAAGCGGTTTCCACCCGGGAAGAACACCGAGACCGCGCGTCGAATGCCGGGCTGCCGGGCTCGGTTACCGCCAACAACCTGATCGTCGGGAAGGTGAATGCCCGCACCATTGTCGGTCGCGATATCGTCGGCGGTGCACCGTGAGTGAGCCAGCCGCCGAGGACATGTCTCCGGACGGACCGGATGGCCGCGAGTCGAGCGATGGGGTGGCCCCCGACACTGAAAGTAGTGCCACGAGCACCCGTGCCGCGGAGCCGGACCCGCCCCTTCTTCGTGACGCGTTCACGGCAGCCAACGCCACCCTCGCTGGACTCACTTCTCTGCACGGGGCATCGATCAGTGCTCACACCGTGATTGTCGGCGATGCCTCGGTCGGGACTTTGGTAGGCCGCGACCAGAGCGGTATCGCGCAGGGGCGGGTATTCGTCCCAAGTGGACCGGTGGAGACGGCGCTGTTGAAGCAGCTCGAAGACACTTTTGTTCCTCCGCGGGCCTTCCACGAAATGCGCAGTAAGCTGCACGCGCAGCCGCTGGTTCTACTGCGTGCCGCCCGGGGTTGGGGACGAACTGCAGCGGCCCTTCGAGCGCTCGACGAGACCTGCACCGGTGCAGTGCACAAGCTCAACCCGGATGTGCGGTTGCGGTCCTTGGAGATCGACTTCGCTACGGGCACCGGGTATCTGCTGGAGGCGCTGGAAGTCGAGCAGACCACGACGCTGCATGCTTTTCATTGCGATGAGCTGAGCCGCGCATTGCGCGAGCGGGATTCTCGGATGATTGTCGTGCTGGACAGCCACGTTGAGCTTTCGGCCGACGTCGGCACCTTCCTTGTCGAGGGAGGTGAACCCGCCGATGCGATGGAACTGGTCGGCAAACATCTGCGCTGGCACCTACCGGGCGGACCGGCCGACCTCCTCGCGGAGGAAGATATGGCGCAAGTGGTGTCCGACGTGGCACAAAGCCACCCATCGGCCCGCGATCTCGCACTGCTGGCCAGGCAACTCGCCGATGTGGCTAGCGGCCGAATCGAACTTGCAGACGTCATCGAACGGTACTCCGCGGTGGCCGACGAAAGGTTCCAGCAGTGGTTCGACGACGAACTGAACGTCCAGACTCGCTCGTTCGCCATAGCTCTGGCGGTGTTCAACGGGATGCCGTCACATTTCGTCTCCGATGCCGGCCGCAGGCTCGCCCGGCTCATCGCAGACGAGGAGATACCTAACGAAAACGGCTACCCGTGGCCGGTGTTCAGTACGCGCCGCGCCACAGTGCTCAGCGACGTGAAGGCGGAGTTGTACCAATCCATCGCGAACACCGAGTACGGTCGCATCCCGGTCCAGTCCGTGAGATTCACCGACGATCAGTATCCTCGCCGTGTTCTGGAGCATGCGTGGCACGAGTACCACGCCTCGCACCAGGCGCTCCGAGACTGGTTGCGGGAGCTCGGCGATACCGCCGATCTCGAAGTGTGCACACGCACAGGGGTCGCGGTGGGGATGCTGTCCACGTTCGAGTTCGAGCACGCCAGGAAGCTGGTGATCGAACCATGGGCCGACAGTGGCGAATGGCATCTCCGATTCGCCGCCATCGGTGCGCTGCAATTCCCGAGCCTGCAACCCGAATTCGCACCGGTGATCGCACGGATGCTGGCGGCATGGTTGCGCAAAGACCAGCCGTTGCCGAGGCGAGAGACCGCCGCCGTGGCATTGGGCAGCACCGTCGGCCAGACCATGCCGAACCGCGCCCTCGAGTTGCTACGCCGCGCGGCCCGCAGCACCGAGCTGTCGCTCGTTGCAGCCGTCTGCCACGCCATGCTCCAACTGTTCAGCGTCAGCGAACTGACCGAACGGGTGCTCACGGAGTTACGAAGTTGGACCGGATCGAGACGAATCACTCTGCGCGACACCGGCTTCCGATGCGCCTTGGAACTGAGCGCCGGCCTGGACGTCGACACACCCCGCGGTGCTCGGACCTGGCCTGTAATGGTGTGGCTAGCGGACAAGTCACCCGAAAACCACGACCACATCGTCACACTCTTCGCACGCTTGATGGAGGCGCCGATTCACATGCCCACCGCCTACGAGGAGATCGGTCGCTGGGTTCGGGTCGCCGAGAAAGATACCCAACTGCGTGGCCCGCTCGGGCGACTGCTGATCGATCTCGGGCATGCCATCGCCGACACCGAGATGATCCCCTTCTACCTGCGTGACTGGGCCGCGGAACGCAACGGCCCGGTACACGCCGTCGACGACTTGCTGACGATGATCGAGCAGAAAGACATTCGACCATGAAAACCGGTGATCAAACCCCTTTGATCTGCTACCAAGAGATGACTCGCGCATCCTGGAGACAGTTCCGCCCGACGACGGATGGGCACGTCGCGGCCGTATCGGTCGACCGCCGTAGCCAGCTTGCCCTGATGGATCGGCGGCCTTCCCCCTCGGAGATCTACTATCGGCCGCCTGCAGGAGTGTACTGGGTGGACGTCTCGGTGCACCACGCCATGTTGCACCTCGAATTACCCACCGCAGAAGGTGTTTTCGCATTTCGCGCCGCGATCGATGTGGCGTGGCGGATCAGTGATCCGGTGCGGGCGGTCAAAGACGGGGTCAAACTATGCGAACCTATCTACCGCCCGTTTCTGGAGCGGAAGCTGCGTGATATGAGCCAGGAATTCGAGGTCGGCAGCTTCGCCGACGCCGAGCGTCATATCAATACCTACTTCGCGGACCGCGCGGTCGATCTCCCCAGCGGCGTCGCCATGGTGCGGTGCATAGTGAAGCTGGCACCAGAGGACAGCGCCCGCAACCACATTCAGCAACGCACCTTCGACCGCCACAAGGCCGAACGGCGGAATGCCGAACACAAGGCTCACCTGCACGGCGCAGAACTGCAACACGACTGGAACACGACGGCGCACGGGCTGGCTATGCAGAGCCTCGCGCACGGGCAGGAGACCGCGGCAGTCGAGCAACGGCACCGTGAAGAACTGGAGCAGCAACGAATCGCCCACTACACCAGCGCGCTGCAGACCGGCGGTATCGGCGTGCTCGCCCTCCAACTGGCGTCCAGCCCTGCGGATGTGAGCGAAGTGGTCCAGATCATGCTGCACCAGAAACAGCTGGATCTCGAAAGCGCTCGCGATGTACTCAATACACTGATGGAGCAGCGTTTGATCACCAGAAGAGACGTCCAGGACGTCATGGCACCCATATCCAAGGTCATCGCAGATCGCCTGAATCCGACAGCCTCCCTCGCACACCGCGAGCCGTTACCCGAGTTGGCAGCGCCACCGGTGGGTCCGGTCGGTCAGGTGGAAGAATCCGAAGGTCTGGATGAGGACGAGTCCGATCATGACTAGTCCATCAGCCACCGGGAATCCGTTGACCGCCCTTCCCTTGCTCGGGGGCGTTTTCGAATCACTGGACAAGTTTCTCCTCGATCTCCGATTCTCCATGGGCTGGGCCGAAACCATCGAATTCCTGGTTCTGGTGGTCGGCCTCTTCCTCACACTGGTAGTCGCCTTTGGCCGACTGATTCCGTGGCTTGCCACCGCGCTGCTCGAATCGGCTGACCAGTGGATCATCGCGGTACCGGCCGTGCTGTTGGCACCGGAATGGCTGATCACCAGATTCCTCCGCAAGCTCGGGCGCCCACCCGGGCCAATTGCATACAGCTACGGTGATGGTGTGCTGGTGTTCGCAGACGGCACGCGGGTAGTAGCGACAGCCGTATTGCGGCTAATCCGATCCACCGGGAGGGTTCCTCGGTCGATCGCCGCTGTACTTCTCGTACTCGGATTTCTGTCGTGGAATAGCGGAACCTGCGTAGACCACACCGCACCGTGCGTTTCGCCGGTGCAACAATGGGTGCAGGTTACCGCGGACCTGAAGAGGCTTTGATTATACATTCGTGGTGCTGAATAGCACGGCGGTGAACCAGCACAGAAACACGACCAGACTGAGCGCGCTCCATCGCAGCGCCACCCTGAACCGCCGATACTTGCGCCGGGCGATCTGAGCAAGGGTGGCGGCTTGCCGCCATGCCTGATCGGCCAGCAACGGCTCCGCAGGGCGCTCATTCGTCTCGACCGGGAAACTCGGGAAACTGAACCAGTTCGTGGTGCCTGCGCTCTGCAAGCTCGGCCGCAATGTGGCGGCAAGGTAGCCCATACACACCAGCAGAACAATCTCGAGCACAGTTGCGATCACGCTGACCAGCACATTCCTCGACGTTCGAGTGCTGGTCACCAGCCCCATCAAGGCAAAGCCGTTCGTGGTCAGCAAGAACCCGACCTTTGTATCGGCCGCCACAATAATGCGATTGAACTCCGAGACAGCGCAAAGCGCCGCGTTCAGATCGTCGGCCTGACGGCGCCGACTCGTACGAATCTTCATATGTACAGCAGACCACCAGCGGGATGCACCCTCTACGTACGAAGACACACAACGGCGACCGCCCGCCTATCCGAGGAGGCGCCGTCGCCACAGCCCAGCGTGCCCACAGTTGCCACGCCCCTCGTCATGTTCGCCGAGAGGCAGCCATGGCTGCCCGCGTGACCTGACCAGTTATCTTTATTGGTCCTGCATACTTAGCTCCAGACAGTGATCGCCGTAGCGATCTATTGATAATAGATGTGGTCTGCGGACTGAATAAGAGCCGCCGCCGCTGTGTCATCGACCTCGATGACACAGCGCCGCAGCACCTTTGCAGCCGTTTCCCTCACGACATCATCGGCCAGATCATCGATAAGAACATCGATAGAGGTGTCGGTGAAATAATGAATGCCCAGTTCACAGGTGCTCTCCATGATCTCGGACATAGCCGTATAACTATGTGCCACTGAAGACGGGACCTGGTGTACCGCATGCCGGAGCACAACATCTTCGAGCGCACGCCGCCGTATCAACACATCGACCGGTCCGATGCGCTGATGCAGTATCAGTGCGTCGAACAGGCCCTTCCCGGCACGCTCGAGCAGACCTCGATCCAGACGGGGGACTATGACGAGTTGCCGCCTGCTCATGCTCTGCCCAAATAGTAGATTTTATCGGCTTCCTCGACGTACCGCGAATAATGGGCCAGATATCCGACGGTGAAGTGCTCGCGGTCGACCGAATAACCGCGTTCCCCGCTGCATTCTGCGCAACAGACGACCCGCAGACACCCCAGGAATTGTTTCCGTAGCGCGACGAGCAGACCCTTCATTGTCGGCGGCCGGCTCTTGTCCAGGCTCAGCAACGGTGAGGTCTCGGTCCCTGTCGTCGAGCTGCACGCCATCGTGGAAAATCCACACATCCACAACGTGACCGAGGCGCCGGCACTGACCAGCGCACAGGTTGTTTCCGCTACCAGTGCGAACAGATTCGTCTGATATGGAGCGAACTCGGATACGATCAGAATCGACGGACGATCGACGCTGTCAATGCCAGACACTATGCCTTCCCTTATCCATCAGTATTTCCGCGAACTCGTCGATACCGATCACCTGAAAACTGCAGGCAGTCGTCGATACGCGCGCCTGCACGGCGTCGATCTCACTGCGCACCAAAACCTGTACGCTCACCGTTTGCAGTGCCTCCGAGTAGAGCCGCCGAACCTCCGGCTCGGCCAGTTGGGAAATCGCGCGATCTACGAAGATGACCGACAAACCGAAAACAGACTTCGTGGCGACCCTCGACCACCAATTGATTTCACGAAACGAGACGAGCAGGTCCTCAATTCCGGTTTCGATGAAACAGATGTCAGCCACAGCCACCTGCAGTATCGAGGTCGAAGCAGCCGACTGCTTCTCGCACCTCCACCGGAATCCCGTCCAGCGGATCCGAATCCGGCTCGATCATATGAGAATGCAGCACCGCAGCAGCGATACCGAATTCCAACTGTGCGATGCTCACTTCGTCGCCACCTTCTCCTGTTGTCGCCGAAACGCTGCGACGAAGTCGGAAATCCGGTCGACACCCCAGAAGCGGTGCGGACCGACCTTGAAGTACGGCATTCCGAAAATATCGTCGAGATACGCGGCCTCGATACAGGCCATGCCCTCCTCGCGGATGGCCGGATCATCCGCGGCCGCCGCCACAGCCGCGCCGTCAAGACCGATGCCATGGGCAATCCGCTGCACCGTGTGCGGATCGCAGATGTTCTCCCCCCGCTCCCAACGAGCTGCCACCAGTGCCCAGTACAGCCGATCCGCATCGCCGGTGCGCTTGGCAGCTAACCACGCATGATGCGGCAGCACCCACCACGGGTCACGGTCGATCGGCCACACAATCGGTAGATCGAGTTGTGCCGCAAGCCGTTTCGTGTCCTGCAGGATGTACATATGCTTCGCCTTGGTCATCTCGGCGTAGAGCAGTTCGACCCCGCGCTCTCGCATCGCCTGGCGCGCCTGCTCGTCCGGCCGGAACATGGGGATCATCTCAACACCGGCCAGAACATCCGGGAAATGCCGTTGCAGGAGCACGCTGGCGAACCAGCTGTATGGGCTCTGCAGTGAGAAATAGAACTTCGGGCGGGGAGCGCGACAACTCATGACAGCCCCGCCTTCGTAGCACCGCCAAGCAGGAGTTCGGCGGTCTGCTCGTCGATGGCTATCAAACCTTCGAACTTCGACGGCCCGCGAGCGATCATCCAGCCATGCAGGATCGTGCAGGTCGCCACTTTGATCAGGTGATCGTCACGACGAACCCAGCAGGTCATGGTGGAGTCGTAGACGGTGTTCTTGAGAATGTCGTCGACAACGTAGGTGATGTACATCGTCTCGCCCATATACGCGTCGGCATGCATCTGCACCCGAGCCCGTGACACCAGAGGAATCCAGTCACGCTGCGCCAGTAATTCGGTGATGCCGAGGCCGGCATGACGCAGGAATCGATCGGTACCCTCTTCGAGAAGCCGAATGTACCCATTGCTCTGCATCCGCGTGTACCAGTGGCAAAAGTAGTACGGGATCTGCAGTTCCCAGAGAAATCCGTTCTCAGGTGCGAGCGTGGCGACCGGATCGTCCGGAAATTCGATCACCGCACTGGCACCCGAGATCGCCGACACTTCGGGAACGGTCAACTCGGCCAATCCCTCCGGCGTCTGCCGCACCGGTGTCCCGTCCCGTTCCGAGACGAAGACAACGCGAAGCTTGCCGCCGAGGACCTGTACTCGGCCGTCCGGCCGAATCGCATCCAATCTCACCTTCACGACCATCCCCGGTCCCCGTGCCTGTGACACCGTCTCGACGACTGCTTCGATCTCGTCGTCGATCGACATGATATTGATCAGTCGAGTGGAGATGTCGACAATCTCGAGACCGAGCCCGTAGTCGTCGAACATTCGGCCTGGTGCGATTCCACCCTCCCGAAAGTGTTGCAGCACTGCATCTTCGGCAAGGAACATGAAGTTCTTGAAACCGATGTACTTGTGGATATTGGCGCCGTTGAAGCGCGGGCGTCCGACATGCGTCGTTGCCGCGGGCATCGAGGTCATCGAATCTCCTTCGAATTGTGTTCCGGCAGCGCCCGGTTCAGAAATTCCACGATCAGGTCGTGAACGCGATCGGGCTGTTGGCTGTGGCAGAAGTGACTGAGGTCGTCCCGCAGGACGATCTCAGTGTTCGGGATATCCTTGGCAAGCGCGTCGGCTCGGTCTCGACGTATTCCTTCGTCATCCGTCCCTGCCAGCACAAAAATCGGTGTCGAATTGCCGGTCAGATCCGCCCCGCTGGTGGACAGGAAGATATCGCTGATCGCGAGCAGCCCGTGCGGTCCCATCCGTTCGAACATCTTCGCCACCATGAGATCAAGTACGTCCGGCTCGATATGATCGACCCGGTCGCCGAGGCGCCCGCGTATGGCTCCGCGGGCGGCGGACCGGATGTCCACGATCGTCTGCTCGAGCGGTTGGATCGTGGTGGACTGCGTCCGATAGAACGGGGCCAGCAGGACGATCGCGCCCAAACCGTGACTCGGATCGGCGGCCAGCCACCGCAGCAACGCCACAGCTCCGAGTGAATGTGCAACCACCACGGAGACGTCGGGCACCAGAGCAAGTGCCTCATCGATCCATTGCGCCGCGGTTGCCCAAGTGCCCCAGCGGTATTCACTGCCCGCATGCCAAGGCAGGTCCGGTGCGTAACAGCGGAAACGATCAGCGAGCCGGTCGGCCAGCGGGCGCCAACTCTGCCAATGGTCCTCCAGGCCATGCAGCATTACCAGTGCCGGCCGTTCGGACCGGCCGAACATTTCCAGACGCCCGGCGCCGACCTCCGTCCGGCCCACCGACTGCCAGGCATGACCGGCGCCCTGAGACGTTTCGGCCTTCGGTGGAACGCTGGTCATTGTCGGCCTCGTTCCGCGTCCAGTCGCAGCCAGGCGTAACCGTCCGGACGATCCCCCGCGACGATCAGCGCTTGCCGATGCTCCCCAGTGCCGAGCAGGTGCGCGGCGATCGCGGCCTGGAGCACGCCGTGTGCCCCGTAGGTCTCACCCAGTCGTGCGGTCAGATCTACCTGCTGCCTCGCCACGAGGTCGCGCCCGTGCGGAACCATGCACAGGGATGGGCGAATCGCGTTTTCCGCCAACTCGTCCCACGATCTCTCGAGACCTCCGTGGCCGACGAGGACGCCCGTACCGCGTGCGGGTTCGAGCACCACACACGCGGCGGCGGCTCGTAGGGCGACAGCACCAGGCTGATCGGCTCCGCTTGCAACCATCACGGCGGTTGCCGTGTCGTCGGCCGGTTCGACTCCCACCACCACAACGCGATCTGCGCGACCGGATCCGATCAGCCGGGCGCCGGCCCGCACCGCGTCGACGCCCGAGGTCGCTCCGTTGCACAGCATGAGATTGGGACCGGTGAAGCCGAATCGCAGGGCGATGGCCGCGGCGATCACATTGCTGGACGCATTCGGCAACTCCAGCGGGCTCACCGCCCGATACGACTCCCGCGCAACCCGCGCAACGATGTCGCAAACGGTGTGGACGTTGCCGAGATTCGAACTGACGACGACCGCGGTTCGATCCGCTTGCGGCAACGGTTCTCGTGGCCGCCCTCCGTCCGGGCATCCGAGGGCGCGCTGCACCGCGCACCAGGCGAGGAGGGTTGCAGGATCGGAATACAGCAGCCCCTTTCGCCCGAGCACGGATGCGATATCGGTCAATTCGACCATGTCGGCCGCCGTGGCCGAACCGAATACTTGATCGCCGCCCGCCCCCGGAACATGGACACTATAACTGCTGATAGCGACGGTTCGGCGAACCGGTTCGACGGCACTGTCCCGATCAGCATCGGCGCGGGCGATCACGGCCACAGCGTTGACTCCCCCGAAGCCGAAACCGTTGATCTGTGCGATCGCCGGTTCCGCCGTCACAGCCTCACCGATGACCAGCGACAGATCACGAACTTCCGGAATCGGGTCGGTCAACCCCGCGATCGCCGGGACGCACCGCTGCTGCATGGCCTGCAGGGCCACGATAAGACTCATCAGCGACGCCGAGCCGGAGGTATGCCCGATATACCCCTTTAGCCCGGTCACCAGCGGTCGACCAGCGGCGTCGCCGAAAACCGTGTGATGCGATGCGGATTCGGTGAGATCGTTGAGCACGGTGGACGTGGCGTGCATGACGACGAGATCGACCTCGCCGGCATCGATTCCGGCGCGCCGGTGGGCATCGACCATGCTGCGTGCCATTCCGTCGGCGTGTGGCGCCGTCGGATGGTGTGCGTCGCAAGACAATCCGACCGATCGCAGCCACCCGTACCGTGCCTGTTCCACATTTGGTTCCAGAACCACTGCGGCGGCGCCCTCACCCAGGAGCGGGCCGGTCCGGGCGACGTCGAAGGGGCGCACCACCCCGGTCTGTTGTTCGCCAACCGTACGGGCGATGGCCGCAAGCATGCTCTCCGACATCGCGTCGCATGCGGCGACCACCGCCGCGTCGGCTTCCCCGGCCGCGATCATGTCGGTAGCCACCGCCAACGCATGGTTGCCCGCCGAACACGCATTGCAGAGGGTCAGTACTTCGACGACCCCGGGCAACGCGTTACGAACCGCTTCGGCGAAATGCAGCTCATGCACTCTCATGTCCGCACCGTCGCGGCTCCAGCGTTCCAACGTCGGCAATTCCCGCAGCCCGGTGCCGACTACCACCGCCACTCTCCGGCTTGCGACGTCCAACCCGGCATCGGCGACGGCGGCCGTCACGACCTCGGCCAGCCAGGTGCTTGCCCGCCGGGTGCTGGGGCTTCCCGGCACTTGGAAGGCGCGACCGATGCCCAGGCGCGCCGCATCCCCACGGTCCTGTCGCAACGGCGAGGCTCCGATGACATTGCGGCACATAGCAGAAAAGGTCTGTTCGGCGTCACCGAGGCAGGTCCGCGCCGCATATCCGTTAATGGCCAGCCGCACGGCTCCACCCCCGCACTACCGCTACCCCGACCATTCCCTCCGAGGTCACCGACGTGACCAATGAGATCGCGCCGTCTCGCGCGGGATCGCAGCGGTGCTCGGCGAGCAACGCGGCGAGCTGCAGACCACCAGCTGCCGTGTACGTCTCGCCGAGCAATTCTTTCACCGGCAGCACGATCGGCATGTCGGTGCCGAAAACCGTTGCGAGCGAGGCCTGTTCAATAGCGTCGCGCCGAGGCGAGCCGCCCAGCGACGACGCCACCGCCCACACCTCGTCCGGCGCCACACCCGCCCGCTCGAGAGCGGTGCGAATACAGGCGACGAAACCCGAGACCGAGTCGTCAACAGAACCTGGATATCCATACAGGCCACTGACGACGGCGAGGATCTCGGCGTCGACCCGACGGCCGGCTGCTCGTGCCGCTGCGACGTCCTCGACCACGAAGAACACGGCCGCCTCACCGATCGGAGCCCGGCCGGAGACGTCGTCACGCGCGAGCTTCGATGCCCACGCCCGCGCCGGAGTGAATTCGTCGACCACGCCCACTGCCGCAACAGGCCCGTGGCCGCTGGCCAAGTGGCGGCGCGCGTAACCGAGTGCCGAATGCATGGCCACCTGCCCGCCGGAAATCGTCACATTGGCGCCGCCGAGGCGATGCCGGATCGCGGCCGCACTCGCCGGGCCGTTCATCACGGCATACGGGAACTTCATCGGGTTCACCAGATACGGCGGATCGCTCACACAGGTCTCATGCATGAAGTCCACCGTCGCCTGTAGGGCACCGGTGGTGGCGCCGAGAATGACGCTCATCTCGTCGTCCCGCTCCGGCGCGCGATAACGGCCGGCGTCCTCGAGCGCCAGCTTGACGGCGACCACTGTCATCGCCGTGGTTCGATCGTAGGAACTGGTTCCCTTCTTGCCGAGATACGCGACCACATCGAAACCCGCGACCACGCCAGCTCGTTCATAGGGCAACTTCTCGTCGTACATTCCAGAAGCGTCGGTAATGCCGCTGCGACGCTGAGTCCACCCCGTGGTGAACGCATCGGCACCCACCCCGATCGCCGACACAACACCCAACCCGGTGATGACGATCGTGTTCATTCATATCTCCCGATAATTGTGATGGCATTGTTCCCGCCGAAGGCGAACCCGTTGTTCTGAGCGATCCGTACATCAGCGTCACGGGATTCGTTGGCCACCAGATCCAGATCCGCGAATGCCGGATCGACGGCGGCGAGGTTGATCGTCGGCGGCAGAAAACCGTCGCGCACCGCCAGACAAGATGCAATGACGCCGAATCCGCTCGCCGCCCCGAGGGTGTGACCGAGCATGGACTTGATAGCGCTGACCGATGGCATCGTGTCACCGAACACCATGCGCAGGGCAGCGATTTCGGCCACATCGTTCGCGGGCGTGCCGGTGCCATGCGCGCAGATGTAGTCGATCTCCTCCGCCTTCACCCCAGCATTGCGGTGAGCGCGGCGCATGCATTCGGCGATCCCTCCGGGATCCGGTGAAATCGGGCTCTTCGCATCACAGTTGACGCCGTAGCCGAGCACCTCGGCGTGGATCCGGGCACCACGCTCGAGCGCGGAGTCCAGTGATTCCAGCACCAATGCACAAGCACCCTCACCGAGGATGATGCCCTGCCGGTCCCGATCGAACGGAGCACAGTAATTCTTGGACAACGTGCCGACCCGGTAGAAACCGGCCATCGTGTAGAGCGTGGCGAGGTCGACACCCCCCGCGATCATCATCTCGGAATCTCCCGAACCGACCACATCGTATGCATAGCCGACCGCGAAATTGCTTGCGGCGCAGGCACTCGTCAGCGTAATTGCTTCACCATTGATCCCGAGTTCACGATTTACCGCGACGCCGAGCCGGTAGGTCGGCACCTTGCGAATCAGATCTCCATGGATCGACTCGTACCCACCCACCGCACGCTGCCGCACTGCGGCTTCGAGCAATCTGGCCTCACCGCAGGTGGTTCCGATCACCGATCCGGCGCGCCCGCGGCGTAGGAGATTCCGGTTGAGCCCGGCGTCTTCTACGGCCAGGCGCGCCGCCGCGGCAGCGGCAACGCTCGACGGACCCCAGGAATCACGATCGATCGACCGCACGTACTCGGCCGGGTCGATGTCACCGAATTCGGATACGGAATTGTGCGGTATTCCCGAAGCGTCGACCCGGCGGGCCGGCCCGACCTTGCTCGATCCCGCCCGTAGCGCGGCCGAGAAGGCGGCAATACCGACACCGATTGGGGCGATCGGGCCGATCCCGGTGACAACTACCCGGTTCCGCATGTCAGACCCGACCGTCGGCGGCATCGATCAAGGCGTCGTAAACCGCCCGCAAGTTGATCATGTCAGCCAGGCGTTCCTGGGGGATCGATACCTTGTACTTCTTCTCGATGCGCGCGAGAATCTCGATCGCGCGCAACGAGTCGGCCTCGTGGTCCTCGACGAACAGGCTGGTCTCGGTGATATCCGCCGGCTCCTCCTCCAATATCTCGGCGATCATCTCGCGGAGGTCTTCCAGGATTTCAGTATTGACCGATACAGACATTGTCGTTCTCTCTCTCGTTGACGTCCGGAAATAAAGTGCTTCAAACCCATAACGCCCCGGACCCGCCGTTTGGGCTTCCACCGCTCAACGAGCGGAAATCAACTCGGCCTGCGGACGAATCGACACGATCGCTTCCCCGAACGTCACTACCGGGTCGTCGCGAACGCTGGCCGCGCCGGACACGAAGAAGTTGTTCCCGATGATGTGGTCGACCTCGACCGTCTGACGAATGACATCGCCGGGAAATACGGAACGGTGGAACCGCACATTCCGCAATGCCGCGAAAACCAACTGCCCAGCCTGCCGGTCGCCTTCTCGCCTGAGGCTCTCCAGCCACAAGATCCCGCCGGCCTGCCCGAAGGACTCGATCAACAGCGGCCTCGGGTAGGCGAGCGCTTCCATGGAGAGATCACTCTTCAGTCCAGCGAAACACGGCTCACAGCCGGATATAGCCTTTCGCGCGACGATTCTCCGGAAGGGATCCAATTCATCGACAGCATCGATCAAAAGGATCGGATGACCGTGCGGCATGATAGCCCTGATTGCGCTATGATCCAGCACCGGGACTCCGTCTCACGATCGAGAATTCGGCATCTATTCTGCCGACCTTCACGCCAGTGCTGTTGGTGCATACTGCCTTGATATCGGCAATATTTTCACCGAGCTCCAGGCGACCTCGTATTTCGATCATGTCGCCGACCAGCATGGGTGCGGTGAAACGCGCCGTTCGCACTTCGACAAGGTTGACCATATCATTTCCTCCGTGCACCGCAGCTAGATGCTCGTCAAGCATTTGACTGACACCTTCTATCAGGAATACAGCAGGGTACAGCGTGAAGTCTGGAAAATGTCCAGAAAGATACGGGTCATCGCTTTTCACCATCTTCTCAGCGACGATCTCGCGTCCGTCTAATCGAACATGGCCATCGATCGCACGCAATGGAGTACTTCGGGTACCTGAATTTGACATCTAACAAACCTTCGGGCTCTTCGACTGCGGTCTACAAAACTATTCCGCCATCTACCTGTATAACCTGACCCGTAATATATGATGCACGGCCGGAGACCAAGAATGATACTAGTCCGGAAACATGCTCAGGCTGCCCCACAACTTTCATGGGTATCTTTTCCAGAATGGCAGCTAGTTTCTTCTCGGGCATTCCCGATGTCATATCGGTCTCGATAAATCCTGGCGCAACGACATTTACTCGTACGCCGTAACCGGCCACTTCCTTCGCCAACGAGCGACTTAGACCGTGGATACCTGATTTCGCCGCCGAATAGTTTGCCTGGGTAGCATTCCCGAACACCCCCGCAACCGAGGAGATGTTGACAATAGCGCCACACCTGCGCTTCATGAGTCCGAAGACGACAGTTCGACATAAATTGAATGTGCCGGTCAGGTTGGTATCGATAACCTCATTCCAGTGCTCCGCTGACAACAATACCATGGGGTTGTCTCGGACAATCCCGGCCGAATTCACCAGCACCACTGTGTCGCCGAGCTCTGCTTCGGCTGCCGCAACGAACGATTTTACGGCATCCAGATCAGAGACATCACATTTTTCATGAAAACAACCGACGCCGAGTCTCGATATCTCCTTCTCGACACTTCCAGCAGCATTCGAATCACTGCGGTAGCAGAATGCTATATCGTATCCATCGGATGCGAGTTGAATCGCGACGGCGCGTCCGATCCCCTTCGAGCCTCCGGTGACAATCGCCATTCCACGTTTATTCATTTTACTGAACCTCATTCAATCGGCGACTATTGATAAGTATCCGAGCGGTGTCCCCACCTGTCAATGGGACGGCAACTTGCCGCCGTTTAGAATGCTTCCACAGCGTGGATACAGGGCTGTAAACATCTCGGCACACCATTCCTGCCTGAAATCTGCTTTCAGCTCTCAGTGCTACTATCGCGACCACGACGTGGCGACGGTACGTGCGCGTCGAGATTCCGATATTCGAAGCGGCGGTCGAATCCTTCTTACCGCTCGCCATCGCAAACAGCACCGTCGAGCATCCAGGGCTTCCCAGCCGGGACTCCTCGCGCTGCCGGTCGTCGCGGCCAACTCAGGTCACTAGCGATAGCAGGGATCATGGTCCGTCGCTACCCCGCGTTCACGCTGCTAGTTCATCCCGAGAAGGGAAACACGAAGGTCTCGAACAGCTCGGTCTCCCCCGTGTCGGCGCCGCGCATCCGTAGGGCGTAGCTGACCAGGGAATGATCGATCATCGAGATCCGATCGCCCTCTTCCTTGGCGCCTTCGGACAGGTTCTCGACGACCCAGGCGATGGCCGAGCGGCCCTCGTAGCGGTCCCGCGGAGCGAAGATCAGCTCCGCGGCACCGATCTCGCCGAGAACGTTGAGTGCGTAGCTGACCGGGAACGCGCGATTTGCCCGATTGTCGTCGATGCGGTTTGCCCAGTCGCCGCTACGGTCCAGATCGGGGAACGAATCGGCCATGCGCACCAGCGCCTCGTCCGGAATTAGATCCATCCGGCCAGTCATCATCGACAGCTCGATGATGTAGGGATAGGCGTTGCCTCGGGGCGAGAAGTTCTCCCCGGGGTCGAGGGTGTCCAGGACCGCCGCGACGTCTTGCATAAAGGCGTCCAGGTCAGGCAGCTCGTCCTGCAGGCGCCCCAGGTTGTGCAAGGCGACGACGTAGTACTGCGACATGTGGACTCGGGTGTCCCAGGGGATCTGGCCCATCAGGTTCTTGGCCTCAGCCAGGGCGTCGATCGGCCGAGTCAGATACTCCGCCCTGCCGCACATGGCGACCGCGTTGAGCATCGTTAGCAGCGGATAGACCTTCAGCCAAGGGGTCGGCATGGGGTTGGGGAAGGCCGGCCAGTTCCCCACCTCGTCGGCCCGCGTCAGATACTCGAGAACTTCCGCCATGTAGTCGCGCTCACCGTCAAAGATGTGCTCGCTGTAGTTGAGCAGCGCGATCACAGACATCAGCATCCCACCCACTCGCCCGCAGAAGTAGGGAATGGGGAAGTGCTCCAGCAGGTTCAGCGCCTCGATGATGTGGTTTCGCTCAGCGGTGACCAAGCGGTCTCGCAGTCCCAGTTGTCCCAGGGCGAGGAAGACCGTGCAGCAGGCGGACACCCGCTCATACTCTCCATGCCGCCCCTGGTTCTCGTCCGCGATCTGATCCGGAGCGATCTCGTCAAGCATGCCGAGCACCTCTGCCGGAAAGTCCAGTTCGTCGTGGACCAACAGCGACAGGTCGAGATTGAGCTTGGCGAAGGCGTCCATGAGAATGCTTCCGGCCGTGGCTCGGTAGTAGGGGTTAGGCACTGACCGGACAGCTTCCAGCAGCGGCCCCACAGCCGATGCTATCCAGGCGCGGTCGCGGCGGGAGTCGGCGACCTTCAGCGTGAAGTCCGCCATTTCGCGGCAGAACAGGGTGTAGCCGTCGGACTGTGACACTTTCTTCGCCAACTGGTCGAAGGCGTCCCGGATGTGTCCGGCGACAGTCGGGTCATAGTCGATGGGATACTGGCCGAGGCCGAGGCCGCGAAGCATTCTGCTCCACGGGGTCGCGATCATCCGGGATTCATTGGGCATATCGCTCAGCCCGGAAATGGGAAGTGAGCGCGGAACAGAGTTCATGAATTCAATCCTCCAAAGGGATGTATGTCTTGCGCATATGCCGCACACCATGCGGCTCCCTGGGTACCGATCATATGGGCCCCTGGCCAGCTGTTGCAGGCTATCTTTCCGAGATTGTAAACGGCAGATCCTCAGCGGCTCAGGTGGTTCAGTGAGGGTACTTCGATGCCCAGGAATTCGGTCCTGGTTCCTTCAAGCATCTGCAGAGCCCAGTTGAGCCACTTAATGCCCTCGCAATAGATCGCGACCGGACGGCGTTGTGTCTGATACTCATCCATGAGCGTGCCGTCCAGCTCTTTCTGAAAATGAAACGGCGGCATGGCCGTAAAATGCTGTCCCATCATGAAGACGAATCGGATCAACCAGTACGGGTCGTCTCGCAAAAACGCCGATTCCGGATCGTCCAGCCCGAGCGCGGCCGTCATCACCGGGGCGAAATAGTCCTCGATACCGATAGGCGCCTTGGTATCGACGAAACCGCCCGTGGCGACCACATCCCGCACCCGGTATGCCTTCTGGTACGGGTTGCCCGCCAGAAACGAGATATCAATGTCAGGGGTCTTACCCACACCTGCTGTTACGTTTATCGTGAATTGTTCGAAGTGAATCTCATCGTAATGTCCGATGGAATTGTGCCAAGGCTTATTATCGTACATCGCGTCGTCGCGAGTGTCCATTCCCTCGGTCTTGAAGCCGATGGCCCGTGGATCCAGAAACTTGATCTTCACCGATGCGATGGCCGCCAGCGCCGTATCGATATCCAACTGTGACGCTTCGGATTCGATCGCTCGCTGGGCGTGCAACAGCGGCGCGGTATCAACTATCTTGATGTTCTCCGTGTTTGTATCACCCATGACGAGTGAATGGAAGGCAGGCTCAAGAATTTTGAGGAACACCGAGGATTCCCGGAAGCGCCGCAGCAGGGCCGACGAATTGAGGTAGGACATATTATTGATAATAATTCGTTCAGTGTCGAGCAGATATGCGTTGAAGGTCTGCGGTGCGGTGCGACGGCACAGATTCAGACGATCTTCGATCTTCTTGAAATAGGAGACTTCCAGCGTCTCGCCCGGAGCTGGTACGCGGCCCACGCTGTGGACGTCGCGGTGCAGCACGGAGATGATCTGCTCGTAGAGGCGGGCAACAACCGCCGGCGGCGGTGCCTGCTTCTCGACGAACCGACTGACCTCTTCTCCGGCAATATACTCCATCTCGTAGATGACTTCGCGGCCGAACGCCCGGCCGTCCCGGTGCAGATGGGGCGGGAGCGGAAGTTCCCGTTCCAGAATGGAATAGACCTCCGGGAAGTAGCTGCGTACCGAATCCGGTAGTGCCTGCAGGAATTCGGCCTGTTTCTTGGCCTTCTCGAACGGCGGCAGCATGACGCCGGTACCGTCCGGATCCCATGGCGCGGTCGTCAACGTTTCGCTCAGGATCTTCCGGACCACAACATTATCCCCGCGGGCTTTTCTGACAAAGATCGTCATGGACTCGCTTCCGCCCCTGCCGAAGCCGACGATCGACTCGTCGATGTCGATATAGGCATATACCGTACTGGGGAGGATTCTGCGGCTGCGGGCGCTCTCACAGACCCGGATGTGCTCGTCGGTCAGGGCGAGCACGCAGGCGTATTCGAATTCGTCCAGGGCAAGATTGAGACGTGTCTTCCACACCTCGGCCGGTTCGGATATGGCGACGATGTCCGTTTCATATGGACCCTCGTCGATGTCCGCGTCGGCCAGGTTCGAGCCGAAGGTGATGATCTGGCGATTGCCGTTGAGACGGATCCGTCGCACGTCGATGCTCGGCGCGCTGCGCCGGAGCACGACCTGGGTGGCATGCACGAGGTCCTTCTCGGACTGAATCAGCACACCCTCGGGCGATACCAGGGGAATTTCGGCCTCGACGATGCCGGACATCATCGGTTCGCAGGACTCCGCTCGAACTTGCGCTGCGCTCAGAATGATCGCATCGTGCAGGGAGATCGCGCCGGAGACCGCCAGAGCGGCCAGCCATCCCAGTGGATCGCTACCTTCCAGATAGAAGTCGCTCTGCGCGAACAAAGCGGGCCGGTGCTCGTCGAGGGCGTGAAACAATAGGTACTGGTAGGCAATTCGACTGCCCGCATCGAAAACATCATCGTCATCGAGGTACTCGCCCTCCAGCAGGAATAGCACCTCGTGGTAGGCCCGAAGCGCAGTCGGCTGGGCGTCGAGCAGCAGTTGGATCCTGCTGGCCAAATCCTTCCCGTCGAGATCCGGCAGGCTGTCGAAGTGAACGACGATCACCTCTGGGTGGGCGGAGTCGACGGCCCGCACCTCGGTGTAGCCATCGTCATCGATGACCTCGAGTTCGAGGTAGGCCTTGCCGAGTAGCGCGGGATCGCCGCCCGTAATCCGCTTCTTCAGTCGAGCTTTGGTGATCAACTCACCCCGCTCGGCGGAGATGTGTCGGCGGTATTTCCGCGTGTGCTGAAAGACTTCCAAGAATCGATAGAACGCGGGCGCCCCGGCTCGATCGGATGGCAGCATCTGCGTGATGATCACGCGCCCAAGTGTGCGGGCGAGATAGTCGTCGCAGAATTCGCTGGATGCGGCAAGCCGGAACAGGTCTCGGAGGATGTCATAGTGCTTTTTCTCCAGCCTGTCCGCAATGGTATGAAGCTCTGCCAATTGCGTTGTCAGACTATGTACTCCATCGACGGCACGCAGGAGTCGGTCGGTGTCGAGCCAGCTTCCCGTGTAGGCCGCGACGGAGGGGGCAATATTGTTGTCGTGCAACAACTGGACAGATTTCTTGCCCAGTCCCAGCTCCAGCACGATGTCGATATCGAGGGTGCCGAGCATCTCGCAGGTATCCCGGGATGCCATGACTTGATCGGTCATGGCCAGCACCGCTCGACGGATATCGGCCGCACCGGTAAGCAGTGAGACATCATGGTTCGACACCACCGGAATGCGAGGATCGTCGAAGCGGATCTCGTTGGCGTCCATGAATTGATCCAGTGCGTGGCGGGCCGGCCACATGCGAGCGGAGTGAGCCAGAAAAACCGTCGGATCTTTCAATCTCCGGGTGGTCACATCCGGAAAGGCGGTCATGTACATGTCGAAATCGGACTTGATTCCGGCGCGGACGTAGACATTCGCTTGTGTCGGCGAATAGGTCTTGTGCAGCTCGACATCGGTAATCGGGTAGGTCTCGCCCAAGCTGCCCAGGACTACGGCCAGCTCTTCGGGGCTGCGCGCCTGCACCGCAGTGACGTGAGAGGGCTCGGGAACCAGTGGCGTGTGCCGGATTGCCTCGGGCAGGTAGGTCGCCATGTCTCGGGCGAATGGCTCGTCGCTGCGGTCGCCCTCGGCGGCCAGCAGCATCAGCGGCGTGAACGCCCGAGCGATTTGGACTCCATCGGACACGGACAGGGATCCGCTCGCCACGGCGGCCGCGAGGATGCCAAAGCTTTCACCGGTATACGTGACGAACCGAAGGGGAGACTCGTTCTTTTCGATCTGGATCCGCAGGTAGGCGTCCAAAGCAAGGCTGTGCACCAGTAGAACGGCGCCGATGAAGCCCTGTCGCTCCATCCTTCCTTCGGGAAGGTTCTCGGGTGCCATCAGCAGCAGGTGGGGCCGGTTCGGAAAACCGAGCACCCGAGCCGCTTCCTGATAGATGCCGGTGACGCTTGCGATGCCGGAGTCCAGCAGGGACCAGCCCAGGTTTTGGTAGAAAGTCCGGCTACCCAGACCGGGAAAGAAGCCGGCAACGCTGACGGATTTTTCGGCGAACATGTCGTTCCCCGCTATCGGAGGCTGATCGACGGTTTCCGGAGCGGCAGTCAAATTTGAGAGGAAGTAGGGAATGTTCATTCTGTTTTCCAGCTTCTCGATGATGTCGACCGAAAACAAGATTCGTCCGATTATCGGATAAGTTTCAACGGATTCTGCACAACCCTCTCCTGCATTGCAAGGCGAAAGAGTAAGCGAAGATATATAGCAATGAGATCAGAAGGCAGAAGGCAGAAGGCGTTAGATTAGCCCGATTGGCAACATTCCCGTTCAACGGCCCTCACGCACAGGAAAGCAAGTATTGGAGATACGATTATCTCATCGGCAATCAAGAATATCGGCTCGCGCCGAAGTAAAAATACCAGCCCGGGCCATGCCCGCGGGTTCTGTTGCGACTCCGCCGGTTTGAGCATGTCGCGTCCGGTACGGATGGTGAAGTCATCCGGAGGTGCGGGCGATGATGCTCGCCCCACACCTACGAAGAATTGAATTGCGACCCAATTATCGCCGAGGACATCCTCGGCGTCAACCGTCACCTCGATTTAATCCGACATAGCAAGCACTCCTACAATACGGCCGCGACCGGTATTCGTTGTATTCATCTTCGGTGAGCAGGCGGACGGCGTCAATGACAGTTGGCCCGAATGTTGGACAAACTCCCTATCGGCCGAATCCTTCCAATTCGCACGTGCGATGAATGCGCAACCTGCCTGCCTGAGTATCCCGGCCGGTGGCCCCTATCGGATCGACGTCGGCTGGTGTGCAGTCGATCACAGGTCTTGGACCTACGGATTTTTGTCGAGTTCGTCGGCGATCTGCTTCCACTTTTCTGCGCAGCCACGGGCCAGCTCGGCAACAATGGCTGCACAGTGAGGTGGAATTGTTCGAATGATGTCTCTCGAGTCGTCAGAGTCGACCTGAAACACGCCGAGCCATTGCAGCAGATATCGTCCCGTTTCTGAAAACCTTAGAGAAGGGTCTCTGCGGAGCTTGTGCAAGGCAACCTCGAGATCCATTGACCGCGCGTGCCGATCGGGACGTCCGGGAGGCTTGGGATGTGATGGGACCGATCCCGGCTGTGTAACGCTGGCTTTCGCTGGGACCGGGTCGTCGCCCCGGCGTATTCGCTCGCGTACGTCCCGCGCAGTTTCTGGCGAGATGCCGGCTGTCTTTGCGATTTCTCGGAGAGTGGCTTCGGGCCGAGCGATGATGACGTCACGGGCTTTCAGTCGCCCCGCGGCGCTGTTGAGTGGGCGGGTTCGACCGTCTGCGCCCACCCTCGTGTCCGACTGCTGCAATCCCGACGTTGGACGGCGGCGAATGGCGCCGACAGTGGTGTCGGCGAGCCCGGCGATCGTGGCGACGATCCGATCGGACCAGTCGGGGTGTACGGCGAGGATACGACCCGCAGCCGCTTTGCGATCGGCCAGCGACAGCGGTAGTCCGTGTGCGACGTTGGCCTCGACGGCTCGAACAAACGCGTCGTCCTGGCTGCCGTCGAAAAGCTGGACCTCGATAGTGTCGTTGCCACGCAGTTGGGCGGCACGGAGCCGATGCATACCATCGATCACTCGCATCGTGCCGCGGTGGACCAATATTGGAGGCAGGGCGGCGTCCGTATCGGCGAGCGCGCGCACGTGCTCACTGTCTATTCCTTCGCGTCGCGGTGAATCGGCGGGAAACAAGGAACTGATCGGTACAACCGCCGACGTCGGTCTGGGTTGCCGCCCAGCAGATTCCCGATCGGGTAGCCATGTCTTCGAACTGCTCTCTAGTGAACAAGAACCCTCTACCCGCCAGATATGTCTGACCGGGCGCGGCACGCTGTTGTCGGCCTTCATGTAGTAAATCCCCCCCATAGTTATCAGAATTCAGCTTGAGCTAGGTGGTGGCGCCGCGGCAATAGCGCCGCGCAGGAATGTCCGAACAACGTGGCTTTCGACACATTGAGTATGTGGACGAGGTTGGCGGGCAGCGAATGCCGGTCGGCATCCGTACCCGGGTCGAAAACGCGGCAGCGATCTCGGACTGGACTTTGTCGGATCGGCGGTCGGCGGCACCATACCCTTCCCGATCCGTCCGTCGAGGAATTCCGACGCGAAGGTTTCGTAGGTGCAGCTGGGGGTAGTCACGATGAAGCCGTCACCGGGAAGGTCTTCGACTGTGCGGTGTTCACGCGACATGCCGATGCCGGGCGAGAACATGACGATCGGACGCTGTCCACAGGACGTTTCTCCGGATGGCCACGCGCCGATAACGATCGAACCTCTTGCTGGGTAGTGCTCTGTCATCGCCTTGTCGTCCTCATGTCATAATCGATGCCCAGTATTTGTTGAGCTTCCGCTCCAGCATCAATATCGCCTGCACGGCGATGAATCCTTCGTCGGTAGTATCGGACGGGGCGTCGAATTGTCGAGAGAAACCGCCGTCTCGGCTCTGGTGTCGAGCGATCCAATCAATACACGCTGCCGGATCCGCAGGTTCGGCGTCGAGCAGGTATAGGGCGGCCACCGCGTGATACGTCCCGACGAAACTCACCGCACGGCCGTGGCCATACCGGAATCCGCCGTCCGCAGTCTGCAGGCCGCGCAGATATTCGATGGTCGCATCCGGATCCGGCGGCCGGAATCCCAGCGGAATCAGGCTGTCCACGGCCCGGAAGGTCGAAAACGTCTCCGAGGGCCCGTTCGGGACACTCGAATAGCCGCCGTCGTCGTTACGGCAGCCGAGCACGAACGATGCCGCATGCTCGTGTGACGACGCCGGTTCGCCGATCGCATGCAGTGCGAGCACCGCGAGATTGGTGTGCCACGAGTCGGCCGGATATCCGGGGAAGTTGCCGAATCCACCGCGCGGATGTCGACACCGCCGCAGGAATTCGCGGCAGCACTCGACATCGAACTCCCAGCGGTTCAGCACGTACGCGACCAACACGACGCAATAGGTAGTAAACAATTCCGAAGGCAGCCCGGGCGCCTCGCCGAAGCCGCCGTCCGAATTCTGCGCCGCGAACAGATAATTCGTCAGACGCGCGGCTTCGACGTCGTCGAGAGGCAGACCCAATGCCAGCCGATCGGAGACGACGTGCAGTGCGGAGAAGTTCTGCGGGGTGTTGTCGGCGCGGAACGACAGCGGTGAGGTGTAGGGCGTCAGCCCGTAGGCGGGTCCGACCCGAGTGGAGTCCAACCAGGCTAGGTAGTCGTCGACGCGCAGCAGGGGTGTGGCGATCGGGCCCGTCGCCACGAAGCTCAGGTCCGGCACGTAGGGCGTCCGAGACAACGTCGCCACATCCGCGGACGCACCGTTCTCGACCGGACGCACGCCGGACCGAAGCGTGCCGTCCGGATCGAAGAACTCCCAGATCAGTTGTGTACCGGCGAATTTGGTACCGAAGAGCACGTACGAGGAATTGCCGACGTGGAAACCGCCGGGGGTCCGTGGCGGCACCATCACGTGCCGCCCCAGGGGCACGGTCGGGTCCACGGGGGTGGAGAACCAATTGCCCTGTCCCTGAAATATTCCCGAGCCGTCGGAGTAGGTGACGACCTGCTCCAGACAGGTCGCGAGCAGCGGTGCGGTCTCGTCCGGGTAGCGGCTCGACCAAGCCCGGGCCGCGCCGAACAGCAGACCGTGATCGCCGAGATCCTTCTTCGGAAACGGTGATGCGGTGCCCTTGAACAACGCGAGATCGACCGCGACGCTGACTTTTCCGGATCCATCGCTGCGGTTCCAGAACCCACCGGACAGCACGTGCCGGTGATTGGCGTCCAGATAGCGCAGCGGCCGCCGGACGTAGGTGTCGTGGTCGATGGCATGCCCGGCCCGGTCCAGGCCGCGAAGCGCCAACAGCGCCAGGGCGTTTCCGGCGACCTGATGTCCCTCCAGCCGATCGGGTTCGCCGGTGGGCTCCAGCACCTCCCAAAACACGCCCTTGTCATGGTCGAAGAAGTCGAACAGGGCGCCTACAAGTTCCCACGCCGCCGCCGAATCGAGCCCGGCACCGTGACAAGCGAGAATCGCCAGCGCAACATCCGCCAGCCGGCGCTGCCGATCGATCGGCTGAGCCGAACCCGGGAGATACACCGTGGCGACATTCGATTCGGTGACCCGTTCCAGAAATGCGCCGAGTTCGGCGCGCAACCGAGCCGCGCTCGCGGCCTCTCCGTCCGCAACAGCACAGCGGACAGCCGCGACGTACGCCAGCGCCTGCGAGCCCAATCGGCGATGACGACCGGCCGCCGATACCACACCGTACTGTTCCAGTATCTCGTGGAATCCGCCGTCGGCATGGTCTCGGAAGCGCTCGACGAAACCCGGTGCGCCGCCGGAGCGCAGTGCGATCAGATCCGCCAGCGCCGCATCGGCGAGCAGGCTCTCCTGCGTGACGATACGTTCGTCGTAGGAGAAGACGGCGGACGGTGGTTCGCCAGCCGAAACCAGGCGTGCCGCAAGAGAAATCTGTTCTGTCACTCGCACTCCAGCAGGTCCGCGCGGCGCCGCGCATCGGGTTCGACGGCCGCTCGGGCAATCAGTTCGGCGGCTACCTTGGCGCCGTTGCCGAGCGGTGCGATCGCTCCGGCCGCCATCGCGGCCGCGCGCACGAACGAATCCGGCGCGGAGAACGCCTCGTCCAGGATGCGCAGCAGCGCCGACACATCCGGTTCCGTCACCACCCGATAGCCGAGCAACGCCAGTCGGCGCATGGCCTCTAGTTCGTGGTATTCGTTGCGACCACTGAGCGCATAGGCGACCGGGGCGTTCATCACCGCCAGTTCTGTCACCGAGATCCAGCCCGGTGGCGACAGCACGATTTTCGCGTGCTTGATGAGCGAATGCCAGTCGGTGACGTAGTTGAGGAAGACGACGCCATCGACCTCCTCGGAGAATTCCTGCCGCCCGATGACGACCAGGCGGGCCCGCGGATGTGTAGTCCGAAATCGTCGGAAGGCACTGAGATAGGTGTCCAGCAGCCGCTGCTTGTTCTCGGCAAACATCGTGGTACCGCCAAACCCGGCGACGATGTACTCCGAGCCGGCCAGCCCGAACCGTTCGTCGACCGCGCTGCGCGGCACCGGGGCGGCACTGCACTCGTCGCGCACGATCGGGCCGAGGAAATGGCCATGGCCGGCGGCCATAGCGCGGAATACCGGAGTGTCGCGGTCGAGTTCATCGATCGGGGGCTTGTCAGTGATCACCGCTCGGGCCCTACGCGTCACCCAGTCGAACAGGGTCGTAAGGGCAGTGCGGATCATGTCGACCTCAGCCGGGTTCTTGACGACGAAACCGGCGCCGACAAGCGTGTCGTTCTCCAGTTGGCCCAGGGTGAAGTCGTAGCGCTCGGTGACGAGTACGTGCGGCACACCCGAGACCTCGGCGGCCAGACTGGCCGCGATGTTGTAGTCGCTGACGACCACATCGGGCACGGTCGCACCGATCAGGGCGACCGCATTGAGCATCTTGTCACCGCTGATGAAGGTCCGGTCCAGATAGCCGGTGACGTAGGTGGTCCAGTCGAAACTCGTTCCCAGCTGCGAGATGTTGGCGTGATCGCGTTCGACCGGCGCCACATGCACCCGCGTTCCGAGCGATTCGAACAGCGGGCTGAAGATCGGACTCTTGGAGCCGAGGTAGACGTGCTGCTCGACGTCCGGGACGAGTTCGCGCAGCTTCGTGGCCATCGCGAAGGCGCGCATGTTGTGTCCGGTGCCGGTTTCGGCGGGCAGGTACAGAACCTTCATCGGAAGATGCCTTTCGAGATGCTGCCCGCGGCAACGGATCCGGTCACGACGGCGCCGCACCCGACAGTCGCGCTCGCGCCGACCCGGATCGGCCCGGCGATGGTCGCGTCGTCACCGATCACGGCGCCGGCATCGATGTGCACGGGCGCGGGCGTCCACGGCCGTCCCGGCCTGCGATGGTCGTGTGTGGACGTGGTGATCGTGACCGCCCTGCCGACAACGACATCCGGCTCGATCGTCAATCCCCCACCGCCCTCGGCGATCAGATAGTCTCCCAGCCTGGCCCGATCCCCTACCGTGATTCCACCGTCGGGGCTCGGACCGTCGGGGCGGCCGATCATGATCGCGCCGCGACCGATACTGACGTCCGCGCCCAGCGTTGCGGCGCAATCGAGGAAGGCGTCACGGTCGACGGGTGCTCCGTCGAAAAGGCTTGTCGTATTGCGCGATCCCCTCTTTCGCACCATCGACAACACACTCGCGATACCGTCGCCCTCGTCGAATCGTGTCATGGCCTCGCCCCTGATCACGGCGGGCCGCCCGTAGCTGATCGCCAGCTCCGGAATATCTTCGTACACTTGCGAACCCGCGCCGACGATGGCGTGCGCACCGACTTTGACGCCGGACCCGATGAACGCTCCGACTCCGATCCAGGCGCCGTCGCCGATCCGGACCGGTCGCTCGCGTGAACCTAGAATGCTTGCGCGAGCGGCGATCTGGGCACCGTCCCCCACAGTGGCATGTCGGACGATCGCCCGGAAGCCAACGAAAACCCCTCGCCCGACAGTGGATTCGTCGATAATCGCGCCGTGCCTGACCCAAGAATCGCCGCAAAACAGATCACTCACGTACCAGCCCCCTGGAGTCTGAAATTGTTTACCAGCTCCACTGACAGTATACTGGCATCATCGCTACCGGCAGTTCCCGATACATGCGCGTGACGGACATCACTCACCATGCCAGCGCCGTGAAACCGCCCGGTACTGCACCAACACCCTGTTGCCGCAGTACCACCCTGATCTTATGCGCCGCAACGTATCTCGTGCACCTGCCATGACATGAGGCCTACGGTAGTCTGCCGGACATGCCGTCGAATCGGTCCGCCGGACGCGTCTCCTGGTTGTCGTTCCTGGTCATGCTGACGATCGGGACCGACACCTTCCTTGTGGCGCCACTGTTGCCCACTCTCACTCACGCCTATCACAACGATCCGGCCTGGTCCGGTTGGATGGTGTCGGCGTACGCGATCGGATATGCGCTGCTCGCCCTGGTCGCCGGGCCGATATCCGATCGGCTCGACCGCAAGACCATGCTGGTCCGAGGGCTGGTGGCGTTCGCAGTGCTGACCGCCGCGTGCGCGTTCGCCCCCACGTTTTGGGCCATGGTGTCCTTGCGTTTCGCGACCGGGGTGGCGGCGGCCTTCGTGACGCCACAGATCTGGGCCTCGATCCCAGTGCTGGTGCCGCCACAGAACATTCTGCGCACCATGGGATATGCGACGTCGGGCCTGTCGATCGCGCAGATGATCGGCGTACCGATCGGCAGCGCGCTGGCCGGGTGGACTTGGCATTCACCGTTTCTCGTCGTCGGCGCGGTCGCACTGGTACTCGCGGGTGTGGTGCGGCTGCACTTCCCGCAGGTGCCCCAACTGGGCAGCGGTTCGCTGACCGGACTGGCGCGCACCTACCGCGATCTCCTCGGAACGCCAACCGCACCAGCACTTTTCATTGCCTACCTGCTGTTCCAGACGGCTAACTTCACCTCGTTCTCGTTCATCGGCACCTGGTTCACCAACGGATTCGGCCTGACCGTGACCCAGGTCGGTGCGGCGATCATCGCCCTCGGCTCCGCGAATGCCGTTGGCTCGCTATTTGGTTCGCGGTTGTCCAACCGCCTCGGACTGCAGAACTCGCGTCGTACCGCGATCGCGGTGCTGATCGTGCTCTACGCGGCGCTGCCGTCCGCTCCGAATCTCGTTGTGGCCGTTGCCTTGTTCTGCGGGATCTTCATGACAGGGGGTTTCGTGTTCCCGGTGTTCATGGCGACCATGCAGGGATTGACCACCACCGCGCGCGGTACCGTGTCGGCGCTGACCAACTCGACGATGTATCTGGGCACCACCATCGGCGGTGTGATCGGGGGCGTCCTGATCACCCACTTCGCCGGGTACCACGGCATTTCGGCGGTCGTGGTCGTCCTCATGACGTTGTCGCTGGTCTCCGACCGGGAGCGCGGCAGAGCGTCGAAGGCGGTAGAAAAGACCAGTCAGCAGACAAACGACGCGGCCGAGCCGCAAGGAAGGTAACTCATGTCGTTGCAGAAGCGTGCCGTTCGCCCCGGCTGGAGCGATCCACTCGTCGCGACGCTGCGATCGCTGATCGACACGACCGGCGGACTGATGGTGTTTGCCAACGCCGCGGAGGGCCGGGTACCGACCAGTGTGATCAACGCCGGGTTGATCGAGCATCCGGTGTCGGGTGCACCGAGCATGGCGCACGTGGCCTACGGCGATTCCCGGCGGGTCGCCCGCCTGGCGGTCACACAGCAGGCATCGCTAACCGTGCACCACGACCGCAAGTGGCTGACGACGGAGGGCCGCACCCAGCTCGTCTTCGGACCGTGGGACGACCGCTTCGCCACCAACAATCCCGATCTGCGACTCGACGACGATCGATACGCCGAACTGATGCGCACGATCTATCGCAAGGCGGGCGGCGGCGAGCACCCCGACTGGACGCAGTACGACGCGGCGATGCGCAAGGAACAGCGCGTGGTGGTCCTCGTCGATCTGGAACTCCTGTACGGAATTCATTGGGACTGAACACTATTCCTATAGATTCCAGGACGGAAGATCACTGATGACCTTAACGGTGCCACGACGCAAGGCACACAAGGCCGGAATCGACCTCCCGGTGGTAGGGCTCGGCACCTGGCGGACGTTCGAAGGATCAGATCTGGACACACTAAGACAGGTGCTGCGCACCGCGCTCGAGTCCGGCGCCGATCTCGTCGACACCGCCCCCGTCTACCGCACCTCGGAGACCAATCTCGCGGCCCTGATCCACGGCGACCGACGGTTCTTCGTCGCGACCAAGATCTGGGAGAGCGACCCGGAGGCGGTCGACGCCGTCTTCGCCGATCAGCTGCGGGCCTACGGGCGGTCGTCGATCGATCTGCTGCAGGTACACAATCTGAACGGCTGGCGACGCAATCTAGCTTGGCTGGACCGGCAGAAGGCGGCCGGTCGGGTCGAATTCACCGGTGCGACGTACCAATTCGACTGCGCCTTCGGACTCGGCGGCACTCGCGCGGATCTCCTGCACATCGTCACCGAGAGTCTGGTCGATTTCGTCCAGATCAACCTCAACGCGGCGGAAATCGAACTGGCCGAAGACATTCTGCCCGCGGCCGCCGAGAACGGGATCGGAGTGCTGGTGATGCGCCCGTTCGGCGAAGGTGAACTGCTCGCCTCACCACCGCCGACAGAATGGCTGCGCGAACTCGGCTGCGCCACCTGGACCGAGGCCCTGCTGCGCTGGGTGCTGGCCCATCCGCAGGTCACCTCCACCCTCACCGCGACATCGCGCCCGGAGCACTTCCGCGACAACGTCGCTGCGGCCTGTGCGGGTCCGCTGGGGCCGGACGAGGCGGCTGAGGTCGCCCGGTATGCCCGCTCGTTCCACACCTCCCGGGTCCGGCGATGACCAAGGCCGCTGGCATACTAGCCTCAACCGATCCTCGAGAATGTCTCGGTGAACGGAGCGACAGCGTGGGAGTACCAGGTAGCGGCGAGACATTCGCGGACCGGCTCGAGTACCTCTTCTCGACGGTCAGGTATCGCGATGCCGACAGCCGGTGGCGCACGTTCACCACCGGCGAGGTCGCCGACCTCATCACCCAGGACAATGACCGCTATCGCGTCAAGATGTCCCGCAGCTATCTCGGCATGCTCCGGTCCGGACGCTATTCGAATCCGTCCATCGCGATGGTCATCGCACTGGTTCGCTTCTTCAACGATCATCGGGCGGAGGGAACTCCGGAGATCGGAGTCGACTGGCTCGCGTCGGGAGCGTCCGCCGCTAAGGAATCCACACCCGTGGACGAAGAGCTCTCGCCCGTGGAGTACCAACAGGTGCGGCACATCGCGATGCGCGCGGGAAAAATGACACCGGAACTGCGCAACCAGCTCATCGCCATTCTCGACATGTTGGACGACCAAAAGTGAAATCAACTCGATTCCGCAATGTCCACGCCTGCCGAAGATATGCGCGCTCGCTGTCCCTCGATTCGTATGCGAGCGCCTACGAGCTGTGCGATCAGCTGAGTTCGCTGCGCAACCGGCCGATCCGGGTAATCGAATGGCCGCTGCCGATTCCGGGTCCGATGGGAGTATGGATCTCGCGCGAGCGCGACGACATCGTGGTAGTGCAGGAGTTGGCCACTGGCGGCCACCGCGACCACATCGTCCTGCACGAGATCGCGCACATCCTCTGCGAACACGAGGGCGAAAAGCTGCCGGGATACGAACCGAATCTTTCGCTGCTCGATCGCGTCGCCCCCGGCGATGCGACGGTGCGCTTTCGGTCGGCCTACGACACCACCTCCGAGCGGGAGGCTGAGCTTTTGGCGGCGGCTTTCGCCGAATCCATGACCGACGACTATACCGATTCACCGATTGCCCGGCATGTGTACCGGTACTTCGCGGGGGGCTGATACGACATGGCGACCAAACTTCAGTATCTGCTGTCGGGATTTCTCTGTATCGCCCTGATGATCAAGATCGTCGAATTGGCGCTGAGCGCCCGGCGGGACCAGCGCACCACGATGCTGATCGTCTCGCTACTCAGTTTCACCATCGCTGGCTTGGCCGGCATTCCCCCGTTGCGGAAATACGTTCCGTTCACGAACATTCCGGGGGTCGCGGCAATCATTATGGATACCGGAGTGTCCATAAGCCTGGCGTTGCTGGCGGCCTATCTGCTGCGGCCGTTAGGGCGCGGCCTCAACGACGTGTGGTGGCGCAGCCCGTTTTTCGCCTCCGCGTGTGTGGCCAGTGCGATTATGGCCACACTGATGGTGACGACGCCCGCGGCGCAGCGCACCAATCCGCTGCAGAACCAGTACACCGGCGATTGGAAGATCGTCGGCATCTACATTGTCGGAAATCTGTTCTTCCTCTACTGTTCCGGCACCGCAGCGCTCGCGTGCTTCCGTATCACCCGCGTCGTGCGGGGGTATGTCGCGATCGGCGTCGGCATGGGCGCGATCGGCATGACCGCGTATGCGATTACCTGTATCAACCGCTTGGCCCTCGTGGCCGCGCAGCTCATGGTGAGCAACTGGTTCGCCTGGTACAGCGTCCTCAACTTCATCTTCACCCAGGCCGCTGTGATCGCCTGCGTGCTCGGCTTACATTTCACGTCGCTGTGGAACATCTCGGCCGCAATTCGCCGGTGCTACTACGACTTTCGCGCCTTTCGCAGCCTGGGCCCGATCTGGCGCCTGCTCACCGCGGCATTCCCGGACGTGATACTTCCACCCGGACGCGGCCCGTCCGGGCTGCGCGACCGCATCGACATCCCGTACCGGAAGTACCGTCGCGCGATCGAATGCCAGGACGCCCTCCTGCTGCTGGGCGTCTCCCCAACGGAAGGGAAAGACCGGCAAGGACATTCGCAGGACGCGGTCAGCCACATCCTCTCGGACCTGAGCGAGTACATCACGCCGACATCGGCCGCACAGGGCGCCGGTGCGCCACGCCCGATCCGCCCGAGCACCCGAGCGCTCGACGATCAGTTGAGCCTGCTGCGCTCCCTCCTGTCGACAGACCGCGAAGCGGCCTGAGCTTGGCCTCCCGGTCACCGTCCGATCGGGAGCGTGAGCGTGAGTCGAACAACGCCTCTAGATCGGCGCGCCCAGGTGGGAGCCCCGACACTGTGCACATGATCCGACAACCCGATACAAGGATGCACGACCGATACAAGGTCACATCACCAACATGTCACCACGCCTGTGACGAAGTACTCGCTGCTTCAAGCAACAGCATTGTGTGCCGGGCGGGATGTGGCAGACGGTGATCCGCCGGCACCGGATCGCCCCTCGGCCGCCATTCGCGCCCGGTCCTGGCGAACGGTGACATCGGATCGCTCCGCTCATCGGGTTCGACCAGCGCCAGCAACGCCGGCACCAGCCCGGGCTCGAGATCGGCGGCTCGTTTGCGCCCGCCACGGCGAACCCGACCCAGCGCAGCCGCACCGGATTCCAACTCGGTCACCCCACGAGACACCGTCGCCTCCCGCACCCCCGCCGCCCGCGCCACCACCCGGCCGCCACCGCGGCCGAGCGTCCGCGCCTCGGCACCCAACACCAGCCGGCGCTGCCGCTCGTCCAGATGCGGGAGCACCACCTCGAACTTCACTGCAAGCTCCGCCTCGGTCAACACGAAATCGCCCATACCACAATATGTTTCGAAACCCGAAACGTTGGGCTGCCCCATCCGGCGCGGTGCGGCCGGTTCAGAAGGTGCGCTGATGGCGGTTTCACACAACAGAGCCGTGCGGTAGCAGTGCGTCACCGAGCATGCGCCAGTACCGCATAGCGGACTGCCCCGGCCCGATCCCGATCACCTGCACGCCAACGTGGTCGGCGCCGACATCGAGGTGACCGTGCAGCTTCTCGACGATGGTCGGCAGATCACCCCAGAAGACGTAGTCGTCGATGATGCGGTCACTACCGCCGCCGCTGATGTCAGCATCTGAATACCCCAGCCGGCGGAATCTCGCGATGTTGTACTCACTGGCCAGGTAGGGGTACATATGTTCCCGCGCGATGGCACGCGCGGTATCCGGGTCGGATTCGAACAGCACGGGCTGTTCGATGGCGAGGAACGTGTCCGGCCCGGCGATCTCCCTGGCGCGCCCGGTGTGGGCGATATTGGCGTGATAAACCTGAACGCCGTCCGAGCGGTCGCGGGCCAGGGCGATCATCTTGGGTCCGTACGCGGCCAGAAAGCGCCGCATCGGGGCCCGCGGGGCAGGGTTGGGTGTTTCGAGTTCGTCCATCTCGTCGAGATATTTGATCATCGCCGTCAAGGGTGTTGTCCCCGGTCGACTCACGCCGCCGAAGCCCAGACCCAGCGCGTGCCGGTCGGGGTACGCGTCGGCCAGGAGCGCTGCGGCGCCGTAGGCCCACCTGGCCTCCCGGGACCAGATCTGTGCGATGGCGTTGACGATGCGGATCCGCTCGGTGCAGGAGAGAAGGAAAGCGGCGTGGGTCAATCCGTCACGGCCGAGCAACTCAGGAAACCAGAACGACCGCCATCCTCGCTCCTCTAATTCCTGGATCGAATCGCGCATCTGCGCGGCGGGCTGATTCTCGAAATCGAAGGTGTAGATACCGAAGGCCCCGAGCTCGAGGGCTTTCATGCTATTCATCGAATTGTCCTCATAGTCGATAGTGTGCTCAGGCTCAGGCCACTGCAAAGGACGCCGAAGCAAGTCCATGACCTGTTCGTGTCAGTACTTCACGGACCCGCCTGCCGGCTGCCGCCGTGCGCCCCGACCAGCCAGCCAGCCGTACGGGTTCGGTGAAGAGCCGGTAAGACCCGTACCGGGACGCGGTGCGCCCGGTACGGGTCGAGCATCCTGGGCTTCCCAGCGGGCCTCCTCGCGCTGCCGGTCGTCGCGGCCGGCAGCGGCACCCAGCGGCTCGGCCCGCCCGCCGTTACTGCACAGTCGGCCGGTCACTTCGCAGGAACACGGCGCTGGTAAAGACGCCGAAGAGCACAATGACAGCGTTCACCGCGATCGCGACCTTCAGACCGCCCAGGATGGCCGCAGCTCCGGTACCGGCCATGGCGGCGGTGACGACAGCGCTCATGATCGGCGTGCCCATCGTGATGCCGACCTGCTGGGTCATGGTGGCGAGGCCGGTAGCCAGTCCCTGTTCGCGGTCGGGGAGCCCCGAAGTGGCGGTGACCATGAAACCCACGATAGCGAGCATGTTTCCGATGCCGCCGAGGAAGCTGGCACCCAGCATCAGCCACATCCACGAGTGGTCGTCGCCGAGGCCGACCAGGGCCGCAGTGAACACGGTCTGCAGGATGCCGCCGACGATCAGCGTCTGCTTGGTACCGATCTTCCCGATGACCTTCGAGGCCGTGGTGCCGCCTAGTACCGTTCCCAAGCCGAGAAAGCCGAAGGACAGGCCGGCGATAAACGGGGAGAAGCCGAGCACTTCCTGGAGGTAGAGGGTCAGCGGGAAGACTAGGGAGGTAAAGGTGAGGAACGCGAGCAGACCGGCGAAGTTCCCCCAGGCCACCGACCGCTTGCGGAGCACGGCGAGCGGCACAAGCGGCGCGGACACCTTGCGCTCGACGGCGTAGAACACCAGCAGCAGCACCGCGCCCGCCGCCAGCGAGACCAGGGTGCCTGCCGAGCTCCAGCCCTTCTCCCCCGCCTGGGTAAGCCCGTAGATGATGGCCAACAGACCGAGCGTGACGCTGAGGGCACCGGGCACGTCCAGCTTGGGGCGCTCGTCAGGCCGGGACTCTTTGATAACCCTCGGGGCAATGATCAGCACGGCGAGGGCGACGGGCACGTTGATGAAGAACGCCCATCGCCACGACAGCAGGTCGGTCAGCACGCCGCCGAGGATGGCACCGGTAACGAATCCGCTGGACATGAGTGCCCCGTTGAGTCCAAGCGCCTTCTGGCGCAGCGGGCCTTCCGGGAACGAGGTTGTCATCAGCGCCAGCGCGGCAGGAGTCACGGCGGCGGTGGCCAGTCCCTGGAATACGCGGGCCGTAATCAGCATCTCCGGGTTCTGCGCCAGTCCGCCCACGAGCGAGGCCGCGCCCAGGACCACGAGGCCGCCGAGGAACAGCCGGCGGCGGCCGAACATGTCCGCGATCCGGCCGAAGAGCAGGGTGAAGCCCGCCGCACACAGCGCGAACGAGGTGGCGATCCATTGCAGGTTCGTCAACGAGAAGCCCAGGCTCTTACCGATCACCGGCAGCGCCACGTTCAGAATGGCGAAGTCCACGGCCAGCATGAACTGCACTGCGAGCAGCAACACCAGCACCAGCCGGTGCCGGGGGGTGAGCACGGCTGGCGCCGTGCCGACGGTAAGGCCGGCCGTGGGGCCGGTCGCCTCCGTATCAGTGACAGACATGACGTCGAGTCCTTTCCTCGTGGTTCTTGACACGCGGTGCGCTCGGTGGCGTCACACGCGGTTACCGAAAGGATCGTCGGCGTCCGGATTCCCAGCTAGAACCCTGCCTTGCACAGTCAGCACGAGGGTAGTCATTACATGACTACCCTTACGGCTACCGGCCTTCGGAACCGGCGGGCATCATGGGAGGTAAGTGACCACAGCCTGTCGCAGTCCGCCGACCTGCACGAGGGTAGTCATCACAGGACCACTCTTACGGCTACCGGCCTTCGGAACCGGCGGCCGTCACGGGAAGCCAGTGGCCACAGCCTGTCACTGTCCGCCAACCTGGAGGTATGAATGGACGCCCCGTCCGAGCTGGGGGACTTCCTCAAGTCGCGCCGCGCTGCACTGCGCCCCGAGGATGTCGGCATCACCCCGCACCCGACCCGCCGCCGCGTCACCGGGCTGCGCCGCGAGGAGCTGGCGATGCTCGCCACCGTCAGCATCACCCACTACACCCGCCTCGAACAAGGCCGCGTCACCAGTGCCTCTGACGGCTTATTGGAGGCGCTCGCGCGCACCCTGCGCCTTACCGACGACGAGACGGCCCACCTGAAAGACCTCGCCCGCCCCGCTGCCGCGTCGTCCCGCCCCGTACCGCCCCGGGTGGCGCACGCCAGCGCCTCGGCCCGACAGCTCCTGGCGGCTATGACTGACATACCGGCCCTCATTATGGACCGACGCAACGACGTCCTCGCATGGAACCAACTGGGCCACGCGCTGCTCGCCGGACACCTGGCACCCGATAGCCCTGACACACCCGCCACCCGCCCCAACCTGACCTGGATGCTCTTCCTGGACGAGCAGTACCGGGAGCTGTACACAGACTGGAACGACCAGGCACAACTCGCCGTTGCGTCCCTGCGCCAAGTCGCCGGTCGCCACCCCGACGACCGCTCCCTGGCTGAGCTCGTCGGTCAACTCACCATGAACTGTGCCGAGTTCGCCTCTCGCTGGGCCCGGCACCCGGTGCGGACGTGCACCTCCGGAGTGAAGCACCTGCATCACCCGCTGGTCGGTGCGATAGAGCTCAGCTTCGAGAATCTCGTCATCCCCAGCGCCTCAGGCCAGCGCCTGATCGCCTATACAGCCGAGCCCGGCTCACCGTCGGAAGCGGCATTACGGCTCCTGGGCAGCGCGACGACTCCGATGGCGCAGGAAATGACAAACGCAATATAGACGAACGATCCCGACACAACGGCACACCGGTGAAATCGGCCACCAGCAGCATGTTCGGCGCCTCGACCCGGAACTGGCGATCCACCAGATCCGGCGCTTTTAAGGCACCCAGGCGCTCGGCCTGCCGCTCGACAACGCCGAGGCCACGCGTCGGACCAGCTATCTGTTCACGTCACAGAACCGCTACGGCGGATTCGGTGAAGCGCCTGGGCTGCCGTCGGAACTGTTCACGACCTATTGCGTGGCGCCCGCCACCTACTTCCTGAACCGCCGGGACTTCGATATCGAGCGCTGCCATAAATTTCTGCGACGATGCCGGCACCCGCATGGTGGTTTCGGCAATTTCCCTGGGTATCACGCCGTGGCCACGCTGTACCTGCTCGATGTTGAGCCCGCCGACGGCATGCTTCGACTGGTTGGCCCACCACCAGAGCCGTGACGGAGGTTTCTCCCGGCAATTCGATGCCCCGTCGGACACGACCGACGAAGGGTTTATCACCATTCAAGCCGTGTTGATGCCGGAAAGAAGCTGAACAAATACTGAGAATCGATAATAACACAAGGATATTGCGAATGGATTTGTATCCCGAATTTACGACTATGTCGAACATGCCGCCATTGACCAGGATGATACTGGACAACGACGGATCAACCACCGTGCTGCTGCAATCACTCGTGGGCTCGGCGTTGGCGGCCGAGGTGTTGCCGGAAATCGACGTCAGCCCGGTACCTTCCGACATCCGACTCTTTCACGTCTTCGGTGTCGACGGACACGATGATCTCGGTATCCGCCGCTCGCGGCTGCGCGACGACACCGCCGCGGTGGTGAGCGAGAATATCGTCACCTTCCGGTTGCGCGACCGCGATCTGCTAATACCGAAAGGCGATATTCCTTTCGGATTACACACCCGCAATCTCGGTTTGCTCGAACGGCGCCAAATCCTGGTTGCCGGAGTCACCACGGATAGTTTCGGGCTCCTGCCCACTGGATCTCCGGGTCGCATCTACGAAATCGAATTCTCCAACCGAGCGCGGGTGCTCGTGCACGAGGTATTCAATCCCTGGTTTGTCTCGGCTGGGCAGGATCGACGCGAACAGCTCTCTCAAACCAGAAAGTCTCCGGGCTCACCGGGGTGGTTCACCAAACGATGTGGGGAGGGGCCTGGGCCTGGCATGCACCCGACCATCAAGTCGAAATCCACCTGAGTTGTTCACTTGTTCGCGGTCGCAGCGGCAGCAATCGCGGCAGGCTGCAGCGAGGCCCCCCTCGTCGCCGTCACTACCACGTGACGGACAAAAGATTGGGTCACCACGATCGCCACGACGCAGTCGGTCTTCGGGGTGACCCCTGTGTCCACTGCCGACTTCTACCAGCACCCCGCCGTCGCCTACATACCGCTGCAGCAGGCTCCGGTGGTGATCTCGTCCCTGATCTGGAGGGCGAGCCGTCGCCCCGAGGTCGACGCGTTCGTCGATCATGCCCGGCGCACCGTTCGTCCGCTGCCCGAAATAGTAAGCGCGCCAACAACTCCACGCGCGGGAAGATCGGCTCTCACCCCGGTGTGCGGTTGACGGACACCCGTGAGTAGCCCGTTGCAGATTAACAGTTCCAGAACAAGATGGAACAAATTAGCAAAGAATTAAAGGCGAGCAAGTTTGACTGAGCAGTCCGGGTCCGAATAGCCTTCGAGGAAGGCGTGCGGAGCAGATTTTACTTCGTAAATCTGTCACAGTGCGCAGAGCGCACACGCAGAGCGGCCCGAAGTTGCGCATTCTGCTCAATCGATAATCGAAAGGTTGCGCGATGCGGCAATCCCTCTTAACGTTTGCCATGACATCGACGCGAAGCCAGCGTCTTGATGACAAACCGATATCGCCTTCCGGAATTGCATTGCCTGACGAGGTGAGCTGATTCGACCCTCGCCTCCTCAGTACTTCGATGCCCGCAGGCGAGGGAATTCTCGTCACATCGAAGACCACTTCCGGGACGATGCGGGGCAAGTACTGAATTGCGCTTTCTTGTCGACACCATGAATACGATCGGGGGATGCACCAGTGAGTAGCCAATTATCAAACGGCAACAACTCTTGCACGAATTATTTGGATCATCAGGACGCCCATATTGCGTCTCCCGGCCCGCCGCACATTACCACAGAATCCTCACTTTTCGACGAATATCAGCGGTTCTGTACGGCACTGAAGGAGTTCGTCACGGTCCCTGATTCCAGGATATCTAATGTCGATCAGGAAATAGCAGAAGGCGGTTCATACGAGCTTACCGGAGACGAGCTCAGGTTCGGCGCGATGCTCGCTTGGCGCAACCATGCACGGTGCAATGGCAGAATGCATTGGCGCACACTGAAGGTTCTCGATTTCCGTCGCGCCGATACTGTTAATGACGTCTTCGAGGGATGCCTGGAGCACCTGGAGTACTCGACCAACAACGGTGCTCTTCGGGCCGTGGTCTCCGTGTTTCCGCAGTCGAGCAACGGTACGGGGTTCGAGATTCTGAATCCTCAACTGATCAGGTATGCGGGGTATCGGCAAGCGGACGGCTCGATACTCGGCGATCCGCTGCACCTCGAGCTGACCGATTCAGCTCTCGGGTTGGGTTGGGCCCCCGCTCGAACAGCGTTCGATGTGCTGCCACTGTTGATCAAATCTCCATCCGGTCAGGTCACCATGTGCGAGATTCCGCCGCAATACATCATGGAAGTGCGGATCGAACATCCGGACTACCCGGATATCGGGGCGTTGGGTTTGAGATGGCACGTCAATCCAGCTATCAGCGACAAGATACTGTCGATCGGTGGTCTAGATTTCCGCGCCGCGCCGTTCAGCGGATGGTATGTATCATCCGAGATCGGCGCTCGGAACCTCTCGGATGAGAGCCGGTACAATATGCTGCCCTACGTTGCCCGCGCTATGGGTCTGGATACCCGGCGGGACGCGACATTATGGAAAGATCGTGCGGCAGTTGAGCTTACCTACGCTGTGCAATGGAGCTACAGCGAGGCCGGAGTTCACATCGTCGACCACCATACCGCCGCGAAACAGTTCATCAGGCATGTGGAACGCGAATCGCAGAGTAAGCGAAAAGTGCCCACGGACTGGTCCTGGATAAACCCGCCGATCTCCGCGTCCACTACCCCAACATTTCACCGGTCGTATGATAGTCCGAATTTCACTCTGCGCCCGAACTTTCTGATGCGAGACGCACAGATCGCACCGCAGGGATGCCCGGCACATGGGTGATTCGGGAAGCAAGAAACTGGGCACCCCGGCGACACTTGCCTTCGCTGTTTCGATCGTTACCGGCAGTGGCCTGCTCGCCTTGCCAGGACAAGTACGGCTCGTCGCCGGGCACGGCGCGCTGTGGACCTGGATCATAGGATCTGCCCTCATGGCCGCCATTCTGTGGTGCTTGTACCGTCTGGAAACTTATGTCGATGGGAGTTCCGGAATCCACGAGCTGGTACAAGCCGGTCTCGGTAGCCACCTGTCCGGCTATGTAAAGGTTCTGCTGATCTCGACATTCAGTGTCGGCATACCTGGTATAGCGCTGGTCACTGGCGGGTACATCAGCACGATATTCAACTGGACGAGTCCGATCCCGTTGGTCACGATCGCTGCTATCGTCGGTTCCGGCATGGTGATGTGGCTGGGCACGAAATCGTCATCCCGGTTTCAAACAGTCACAAGCCTGTTTTCGTTACTCGTCGTCGTTTGTATCGTGGCGGGCGCGTTGTGCAAGAACGGTAGCGCCGACAATCTGACCAACGTGGGAGCTCCATCCGCCGCGTCGGTCAGCGCGGTCGGCATTGCCTTCTTTGCTTTTGCCGGTTGGGAATTGGTTACTTTCCTCAGCCGGGACATGCGGGGCGGCCGTGGCGCCTATCGCGCTGTCCTCGCGGCCAGCTGGTTCATTGTCGTCGGTCTATACCTGCTGCTGGTAGTGAGCGATGGCGCATCGTCGGGCACCGATGATGCGTTGTCGCTCGCGGCTCCGGCATCGGTACTTGGCATCGACACGACCGCCATCTACGCTCTTGCCTCGCTGATCATGCTGGCAAGCCTTTTTGCGAACCTGTACGGATACATCTCACTCATCTCAACGTTCTCCACCGAAAGAACGCTGCCGCACATACTCTCTAGACCTATATTCCGCGGTAGCGCCGTAGCCGCGCTACCGATGGGTATCGGAATAATATCAACCGTCAGCCTGCTCGGCGTGTTCCGTAAAGATGCGGCCTCAGTTCTGTTTTCGATAGCCGGCGTAAATTTCCTTCTGATCTATCTGCTGGCGTGTGGTTCATTATTGCGCCTCAGTCGATCGGTGCATGAGCGGACGATTTCGATAGTCGCCCTGGGCGGTGGGCTCGTAACGCTTGTCGCCTCGTGGCGCGACCTGATCTTAGCTGGTGCAGTTTTCGTCTCCATACTTATATGGCAGGGACTGCAACATGCGAAGTCTCAGCGTCATACGAAGAATGAGGTGAGTGCGCCGAGCAAGGAAGCCGACACTTCGACCCGTAACGTCGGTGGATGACGGACAGTCGGACAATAGGTGGCGGATCATCGGGGAGCGCGGAGTGGCGTTGATTCAGCAGCTGTTGCGGCGCAAGCCTGTACGGCAGCCGGCGGACGAGACCGGCGCCGATGTCGGCGAGCTGTCACGCTCCATCGGATTGGTCCAGCTGTCGATGCTCGGCATCGGCGCGACGGTCGGCACCGGCATCTTTTTCGTTCTCTCGCAGGCTGTTCCGGTCGCCGGCCCGGCGGCGATTATTTCGTTCGTCGTGGCCGGTGTTGTCGCTGGCCTCACTGCGATGTGCTACGCCGAACTGGCCGGAGCGATGCCGGTTTCCGGATCTTCGTATTCTTACGCGTACGCCACTCTCGGCGAGCTCCCTGCGGTGGCGGTCGGTGCATGCCTCTTGCTCGAATACGGAGTCTCGGCGGCGGCCGTCGCGGTCGGTTGGTCGGAGTATCTGAACGCACTGCTACACAACGTGTTCGGCTTCCGGTTGCCGGATGCGGTGTCGCAGTCCCCCGAAGAGGGCGGAGTCGTCAATCTTCCGGCAGTTGCGCTCGTCGCGCTGTGCGGCCTTCTTCTCGTCCGTGGCGTCAGCGAATCCGCACGGGTCAACGCCACCATGGTCGCCATCAAGCTGGCGATCCTGGTGGTGTTCGGCGTCGTAGGTATGACGGGTTGGCACAGCGATCATTTCGCTGATTTCGCCCCGTTCGGCGTCGGCGGCATCATGTCCGCCGCAGGGATCGTCTTCTTCTCCTACATCGGCCTAGACGCCATATCGACCGCTGGTGAAGAGGTGAAGAACCCCCACCGGAACATGCCGCTGGCGATCTTTATCGCATTATGCTCCGTCACGGGCATCTACCTCGTAGTTGTCGTGGTCGCCATCGGCGCACAGTCGCCATCGGACTTCCGCGAGCAGAAGGCCGGATTGGCGGCAATCCTGGAACGCGTGACCGGGGCGACCTGGCCGGGCACGCTGCTGGCGGTGGGGGCGGTGGCGTCGATCTTCAGTGTCACGCTGGTCGTCATCTACGGCCAGACCAGGATCTTGTTCGCCATGTCGCGGGACGGGATGCTCCCCGAGGTGTTCCACCAGGTGAACTCGGGCACGCTGTCCCCAGCGCACAACACCGTCATCGCCTGTGTGGTCATCGCTATGCTCGCAGGCCTGATCCCGATCAACTTCCTCGCCGAGATGACCAGCATCGGAACATTGGTGGCCTTCCTCGTCGTATCGATCGGGGTGATCGTGCTGCGGCGAACCGCGCCGGATCTGCCTCGCACCTTCAAGCTTCCCGGCTACCCCATAACTCCGGTGCTGTCAGTGATCGGCTGCATATGGATCATCAAAGACCTGCGCCGGGCGACCATATACGTCTTCCTCCTTTGGGTCACCGTCGCGCTGCTGTGGTACTTCGCCTACGGCGTAAGGCATTCCCGACTGAACCGCACCGGCAAGGTCACGGAAAGCGGCCCGGAACTGAACCCTGCCGGGTTTTGATGCACGGAGAACGCCGTAGCCGGCAATATTTCATCGGCTACTTCGCCGCCGAGCACAAACTTTCGACGTATTCGGCTCGCTGTTGCTGATCTTCTGTCAGACCACCATTGCGACCTGAATACCGCAGCCGCCAAACACGATCAGCGGGTTCGGCTCCCCCGCCGAGGCGAACACGCGAAGCTCGTTGGCGCAGCGATCAGGTGGCGGGGCGTAGTTCCACGCAACATTGGCCGGCCTGTGGAGCGAGCACGGCCGACACCGTGTCGGCTCGGAGTCCGATGAGGATCCCGGATAGGTAGGCGTGGTTGAGGCCGCAGACCAGTTCCGGGGCTTGCGCGGCCAAGGGGTGGAACGGGCAGTTGCGCAACCGGACATGATCTGGGGCGACGCGGGCCGGTTCGAATCCCTGCTCGCCGAGCACCGAGCACAGTAATGTGAGCGCCCGTTCGGTACCAAGCCTGCCCGGCCATAGTTGCTCGCGCGTCGCCCGCCCCAGCGCCGTGCCGCGATCGGTGGGAACTGAAGCGCAGCACATCCCGAGGGTGCGCTGGAAAGTGTTGTCGCCCAAGCCGCCTGCGGCCGATCCGGGCGCCCAGTAGGATTGCTGATGCGGGCTCGGGGAAGGACTGTCGTGCAACGTTCGCTCACCACTCACGTCAAGTCCAACAGCCTCGCGATCTCCTTGATGGCAGCGGTCGTAATCCTGTTCGCCGCAGCACCGATCGGATACAACGCGCTGTTCCTGGCGAACTCGCGGCTCGCGAGCGGCACCGCGGTCGAACACGGACAGGAAGTCTGCGACAACACCAAAGGCAGCCGTCCGGACGGCACCTCCGCGATCATCGAGTTCACCACCGCGGGCGGGCAGACAGTCCGCTTCGACGGCGGCTCGGTATCGCGATATACCTCTCTGGGCGAACAGGTTTCGGTCCGCTACGACCCCGATGATCCCGACCACGCGATGGTCGACGAAACCTTCCTCTTCGTCCGCCTCACCTACCTGCCACTGGCCGTCGCCGCCCTCGGCGCCGCCGTGCTCCTAGCCGTCGGTTGGACGATGCTGCCCACCAAGCTGGAACTGCTCGCCCTCCGGCGGCCTGCGAGCGGAGTTCCAGATCGAGTTGACTGAACACATTCTCAACCTCGATCGAACAGCTCGCTGAATCCTGGATACTCCCAGATGTAGAACGGCACGAACTGATGTACGACCAGGATCGTAGTGATACCGATCAGGCGCCAATCATCGAACAGCGTCATCCAGATCGAAATGGTCACCAGTGGAATCAATACCAACACAATCATGGTGACGCCGAAGCGATATTGCCGGTCCGCGCGTGACTTCACCCGCTCGGCCGGACGCGGATTACCTCGCCACGTCAGAATCCCGGTATACACGCGCCGAGATTCTTCTCGGCCTGCCGCCCGGTCGAATGTCAGCACCGATACTGTGCCGGACTCGCAGGAGAGCAGCATCTGGTCGGGTATGCCATGTAATGCGGCACGCAGTCGGCGCAGAAAGTATACGCGCCTGATATTTCCGAACCATAGCAGCAGGAGAATCAAGTTGATGACCGCGGTTGCGACTCCGAGAATTAACGCTGCTATTCCGTAATGTAAAATATGCTGCCAGGCGGTCTGTATCATCGGCACTCCACTTTTGAAGCTAGTTGAATATGCTCTCTATCATCGCCACCAGACTCCCACCGTGGTTTCCCGCCGCGTTCGACGACGGCCCATGACTGCTGGAACCGAACGGATCGAAGTCAGAATTTCCCGAACCACTCGACCCACCATCGGCGCTGTCGTGTATCAGCCAATCCCATAGATCGAGCGCGGCGGCGTCAGCACGGTTCCCGATCACTCCGGCACCGGCGGCGCCCGCGACAGCGCCTACTCCACCGAAGACCCAGGCCGCCAGCTTCTTGCCCGACCGATCGGCCGGAGGCAGCTCGACCTCGGTGGCAATAGCCAGTGCGGTCAGCGCCCCGCCACCACGATTCGGGTTCGAGAGATCATCCATAAGATTGACGATTCCTGGCGAGAACCTGATCTTACTCAGTGCGGCCAATAACTCGCTCGGACTCATCGGATTCCCCGAAATTCGATAAAGACGGCAGTGGACGACAAGTTTTGCTATGTCCGGAGAAGTGATTTTGGCGACCGCTTCGAACCAGTCTTTGTGCAGATCGGGAGCGATCACCACCGGCCAGATCGCAAATACCGCGAAATCGAGGACAGCGTGTTCCGCAGTACCACCCGACTGGTTCGACGACGACACGGCACGATACCGAGCCGCGCCGGCCGCGAGCAGTTGCCGCACGGAATTCTCGGCCCGCCCGTGTGGCGATCCATCACATGTCCGACGTAGCGACTCGACTTCGTTTCGGAACCGGCGTCGCTCGCGCCACGTCAAGCCGGAATGCTGCGCGACGCGTTCCTCGAAATCGCTGGACGCACGATGGATCCAGTCTTTCAAGCCGATCAGATCGGGCGGCGATACCATTTCCGACTCCAGCCGGTGGTGCTGATTCCTGCGAACATTATTGCCGCACCCAAGCCTGACCCGGTATCCACTGTTCGACCGACGAGCCCGGCCGTGCCATCCACAGGTTCCGCTAGCGTCGAGGATGACGCCGGCCGAACCTGAAGTCCAGGCGGAATCGTGCGGTAGGCCGTAGCTCAATAGGCCGGTACCGGAACATCATTCACATCGAAACTGCGTTGGATTGCCCGGAATCGGCCGGTTTCCATCAGTGGACATCTCGTGCGACGCACACCAAGCGTTCGTGGTCGTACCACGCGTTGTCGGTGCAGCGGAATTGATAAGTGGTCATCTGGCGGGTTCGGGAAGTCAGGCAGCGGTAGAAGACGGCCCGGTCGTGGGGGTCGGCGTAGTAGCCCTCGTCCTTGCTGTGGCAGAAGTCGGAGGGGGCCGCGATGGGGATGACGGCGTATTGGCGGGCGGCGATGTCGCGTCCGGTCCCGTCGGGTAGGTCAACGGCGGCCAGGGTGCCGAGCGTGAAGGCCGCTACGCCCAGGGATGGCAGGACCGCGATCACGGTTCCGGCGGCGAGGGCGCCGGAACGACGCACCAGGCTGTTCGAGTTCATGGTCGGGAGTCCCTGTCTCCCCGATGCGGGGCGTCGGCGGCTGGCTGCTCCCTGTATTCGGTCCTGCGGACCGGTCGGATCGTTTCCTGGCGAAAACCGCCTGCTCGGGGCCGTCTCAGGAATCCCAATCCGGACCAACACCGCAGTCCGCCAACAGGAGTGCGGTGCGTTACCCGAAAAATTCTGTGACGTGACGCACATTCGGTTTAGCAGCAAACTCCCTGCGTAGGTAACGGTTCGGCAACGGTGAGGGTGGTGTTCCAAGATCGGTAGCACTGTTCATTCACGATTCGTTTACCGTCCGTTCACCTGGTGTGACCATTCTGCGATCAGGTCATAAAGCGACCTGGAGTTTGGTTACACCGAGGAGATTTCTACCCACATTCGGAAAACGACCGCAATGGCAGGCTCTACGTCCGCTGCGGTCGGCGGATCGGGATCCGGCAAAGGACCCGCTAACCCTAACCTCCGCCGAATGGACGCGCCGAGAGGCCGTTTTTCTCCGCATCGCGATGCGGAGTCCCGCGCGACATCGCGGCCGGGCTCGCAGTAGAGCGCCCCGGCACTGAACTGTCGCGCTCCGGGGACCCAGAGCGTCCCCCACAACAAAACCCCACAACAGCACATCAGCCCGCACCGGCGAGCGCCAACCACGCGCCCGCCCTGGATCCGTGCTGCCTGCGCGCGCCCGGATCGAAACCAGTCCCCGACAAAGGAACCGATTTCGTCATGCCTGACAGACGCTTTTCTTCTCTCCGCCGCTCGACGCTTCGCGAGGGCGTAACTTTCGCCATCGCCGCCGCGGGCGTCGTGGCCGTTGCCGCTTCTTCGGCGGTATCGGTGGCCGACGACAGCGTTCCGTCTCGCATCGCGATGGTGGCCGAGGTACACAAGGCCGCAGCGCCCGCCGCCGAGGTGGCCGCCCCGGCGCCGCTGCCGCTGCCGATTCCCGTGCCGATCCCGGAGCCGACACCTGCCCCGGCCCCCGCCTACCCGGACAACCTCGACGGCTGGATCCACCAGGCCCTCGACATCATGCAGTCCAACAACATCCCCGGCAGCTACGACGGCATCCACCGCAATGTCATGCGCGAGTCGACCGGTAACCCGCACGCGATCAATCTGTGGGACTCCAACGCCGCCGCGGGCATCCCGTCCAAGGGCCTGCTGCAGGTGATCGACCCGACCTTCCGCGCGTACCACGTCGAGGGCACCTCCTGGGACATCTACGACCCGGTCGCCAACATCGCCGCCGCCTGCAACTACGCCGCGCGGACCTACGGCTCGATGGACAACGTCAACAGCGCGTACTGAGCCACCCTCGCCACGACGCCTCCCCGCCTGCCCGCGGGGAGGCGTCGTCGCGTCCGGCCCGCCCTCCGGCTAGGGTCGTGCACCACCGACCTTTGGACTTCCGCGATGACCGATTACGCGCACAGCGATACGGCGGCCAAGAGCCGCGCCGAGAAGGCCCGGCGCCTTGCTAGCTACGTCTGGCACCTGGGCATCTCCGGGCCCGAGCTGCTGGCGATGCCCGCTGCGACGCGGCGCAAGCTCGCCAGGGCCGCCGACACGAACCCACCGAGCACCGAGGAGACCTGGGTGACGGTGGCGGACCTGCTCACCGAGAAGGCCGACTGGGCCGACGAACACCCCGATCATCCCGCGGCGCGACGCGCGCACACCGACGAAAAGCTGACGTGGGTGAAGCCGCCGATCACGCCTTGGTCGTGACCTGTTGCCGGACAGCGGGTTCGGCGCTTTCGGTAGCATGGTGGTACTGCACCCGCCCGTCAAAGGTGACGAGATGACCGAGCGCAAACCAGCGAACCTGGACTTCGAATCGTGGATCGACAAGCAGATCCGCGAGGCAACCGATCGTGGTGAATTCAAGAATCTGCCCGGCGCGGGCAAACCCATTCCGCGCGGCAGCGACGACGAGAACTGGTGGCTCAACGGCTACCTCCGGAAAGAAGGGGTGAGCGGCGACGCACTGCTGCCGCCCTCACTGCTGCTACGCCGGGATATCGAGCGCCTTCCGGACACCGTGCGCAAGCTCAGCTCCGAGCGTGCGGTCCGCGAGACGGTACGCGAACTCAACAAACGTGTGGTCGACTGGCTACGCTTACCGCACGGCCCGTACGTCCGGATCGCGCCGGTCGATACCGACGACATCGTCGCCCAGTGGCACGCCGAGCGGCAACGGAACCCGTCAGCGCCGCCAAGACCCACCAACCCCGCGCGCCCCCCTCGAACCGCCGGGCGATGGCGCACCATCTTCCGCCGACACCGCCCCACGTCCACCTGATCCACAGACCGCCCACACCTTTCACAAGAGGTGCGCGGGCGTGCGGACTCTGTGAGTAGTACGGACGGTCTGTGAGACCAGCCCGACCTGCGGGGTCAGACGTCGTAGCCGCCCACCTGGTCTGCAGCCCGGTTAGCTGCATCGAGGCGAGTCGGAAGGTCGCTAGATGATCTTCGACGGCAGCCATTTGACTCGCCTCGAGCAACCAGCACGCGCCGCGTGCCTGCGCAGCTGGACGGTCTGTGGGTTAGGCGCCGATGGCGGGCTGGGTTGATTCCTCTACTGCGACAACGACTTTGTCGGACAATGCCTGCATCGCGTGCGCTTCCGCGGGGGTGATGCAATCGATGAATACCTCGCGCACCAGCCGGACATGATTCGGGGCGGCGCGTTCGAGTAGACGACGGCCTGCGGTGGTCAGCTGGACCAGTACCCCGCGGGCGTCCTCCGCCACCGGCTGCCGGTCGACGAGTCCGCGCGCGTCCATCCGGGCGAGATGCTTCGACAACCTGCTCTTCTCCCAGCAGACCTCGGCCGCCAGATCCTTGGCTCGCAGGCAGTCACCCGGTGCGGCGGACAAGGCGACCATCAGCTCGTAATCCGCGGCGGACAGGCCGTCTTTGGTCAATCCCGCGGCGATCGCCGCGTCCAATCGCTGGCGCAGGCGGATGTAGGCCGACCAGGTCGCCTGTTCGTCGTCACTGAGCCACTCCATGGGAATGAAGTCTACCCGCGTTTGGTTGACATGGACACCAACTCCCCTTCCAGGAGGTTTCGATGCCAGCCATCACCGTCCCCGACCTCATGGTGCTGCCACGCCTGCCCAAGCCCACCGAGACCATGCGCGACCGCCCGGTGCGCAGCGTGGTCAGCGCGCCGAAACAGCGCGAGGGCGCGGGCTTCGAAGTACGCAGGCCGTTCCCGAGCGTGGACCTGCGCACCGCCGACCCGTTCATCCTGCTAGACCAGATGGGCCCGGTCGCCTACGAGCCGCACGAGGCGAAGGGCGCGCCGTGGCATCCGCACCGCGGGTTCGAGACCGTCACCTATGTCATGGACGGCGCCATGGTGCACCACGATTCCAATGGCGGCGGTGGCGTGATCGGCGAGGGCGACACCCAGTGGATGACCGCGGGCTCCGGCATCCTGCACGACGAGCTGCCGACCGAGCAACTGGTCATGACGGGCGGCTGGTTCCATGGCATCCAGCTGTGGGTGAACCTGCCGCGCGCGCTCAAGTTCGCCGCGCCCCGCTACCAGGATCTGCGGAGCAGCGAACTGACCCTGGTCAGCTCGCACGACGGCGGCGCACTGGTCCGGCTGATCGCGGGCGCGGTCGGCGGCTTCGAGGGGCCGGGGTCGACTTACACGCCGATCGCCTACGCGCACGCCTCGATCAGCCCCGGCGGCCAGCTGGAAACGCCATGGCCGCAACACTTCACGGCGATGGTGTACGTGCTGTCCGGCAGCGGGACGGTCGGCGCCGAGCGCAGGCCGCTGCGCGAGGGACAGCTGGCGGTTTTCGGCCCCGGCGACGCGATCACAGTGAGTGCCGATGTGCGCCAAGACAATCGGAGCGGCGACTTGGAGGTGTTGTTGCTCGGCGGACAACCGATTCAGGAACCCGTCGTCCAATACGGGCCATTCGTTATGAACACTCGCGCCGAAATCATCCAGGCAATGGACGACTACCAGGCAGGACGCATGGGAAACATCCCCGCCGAGCACCTGGCGGGCCATCGTTTGGGCGAGTGAACCCGGCCGCGCGGATATCCCCTAATGCCCTAGTTCTCCGGCGATCCGGTTGACAAGCGGGCGAGGCGTCACGACAGTGGATGCGGCGTCCGGTCGGACGCCCTATCCACCGCAGCAACTATCTAGAGGAATACATGAACGTTCGTCGGCTTACCTTCAGCGCTGCCGTCGCGGGACTGACCCTCCTTGCGGCGCCGACCGCGCTGGCCCAGCCCCCCTCAGGTTCCTCAGGGACCGGTTCGTCCGCCGTCGATACCGGCTCCGCCGCAACCGGTTCGGCCGGTCTGACGCAGACCGGTTCGGCGGGCGGCGCTTTCGCTAATTGCGACGACGCTCGCGCGGCCGGACGGGCTCCGCTCTTTCGCGGAGAGCCGGGCTACGGTCCGCACCTGGATCCGGATGGCGACGGGTTCGCCTGCCCCACGGTCTGATATTCGTAAACAGAAACACCCGGTGTGCCAGGCACACCGGGTGTTCTGCTGTTCGGCGACGATCTAGCGGAAGATCTTGAGCAAGACCAGCCCGACTACCAGGGCGGCCGCGCCGACCAGGCTGTACTTGACCTTCGGCTCGTTCAGCTTCCGCAGCACGATCTGCTTGCTGTCGCTCGCGATCCGCTGCGGATCCGCGCGCACCGCGAGTTCGTCGAGCGTGCTCGCCAGCCGCGTGCGCGCGGCCTCGATCTCCTGCTCGATCCGCTCGGTATCCTTCGCCACGTTCAGGCCTCCTGTGTTTGATGTGCCGCGCCAGGGCTCGAATCGCGGTGCGTGCTCGGCCTTCGCGGGTCACCCTCAGCTCCCGGACGAGTCTATCGGTCCGCGCGGATCGGAGCGCTTGCGAGTGCGTATGCGCGAGGCCGCGTTACCCCGGGGCGCGCGGTGTTCTGTCATTCCACACAGTGCTCCCGGCTGGTGCGCGGGGTCGATCTTGTCGGTCCATACAGTGTCGTTCGGTCTATCCGCGCTATGTCCGAGCCTTCGGTTACGGTGCAGGACGTGACCGACAACCAACGACTCTCCCCCGGCGATGCCGCCCCCGATTTCACGCTGCCCGACGCCGACGGCAAGGACGTGTCGCTCGCCGACTACCGCGGCCGCAAGGTGATCGTGTACTTCTACCCCGCCGCGAGCACCCCCGGCTGCACCAAAGAGGCCTGCGACTTCCGCGACAATCTCGCCGACCTCGACGGCGCGGGCATCGACGTGCTGGGCATCTCGCCCGACAAGCCCGCGAAGCTGGCCAAGTTCCGCGACGCCGAGCAGCTCACCTTCCCGCTGCTGTCGGATCCGGACCGGGCCGTGCTCACCGCGTGGGGCGCCTTCGGCGAGAAGATGATGTACGGCAAGACGGTTACCGGCGTCATCCGCTCCACCTTCCTGGTGGACGAGGCGGGCAAGATCGAGGTCGCCCAGTACAACGTGCGCGCCACCGGCCACGTCGCCAAGCTGCGCCGCGACCTGTCGGTCTAAGGCTGCTTCTCGAACGAGCGGACGAACTGGTCGTAGCCGTCCAGCAGCCGATCGAGACCGAACCGCAGGTCGGCGTCGTCCCAGTCCACGTCGTCGTCCTCGAAGGCCTGGGCGGTGAACGCGCGCGTCAGCGCGGGGAAACGCTGCGGATCGAGTACCTGGCCCAACAGGGCCGGGTACTCATCGGTGTCCCCGCCTGCCGCCATCTCCTTGGCGACGCGCATCCGGCCGATCATGTACAACGAAACGTTCAGTACGAGTTGCAGTTTGATCGACTCGGGCACGGCGGTCTCGGCGAACATGGCCAGGCCGGCTTCCAGCCAGGCCATGTTGTACGGGCCCATAGGCGGCGCGGCCAAGGGCAGATCCAGGAACCACACGTGCTGTTTGATCGCCGCCGACACCCCCCATCCCCATGCCTCTATCCCCGCCCGCCAGTCGCCGACCGGCAACTGCGGCGGTAGCCCCATCGCCCGGTCCGACACCAGGGTGATCAGCGTGTCCTTGCTGTCTACGTATCGGTAGAGCGACATCGTGGTGAAGCCGAGATGCTTGGCCACCCGACTCATCGACAACGCGCCGGCGCCCTCGGCGTCGGCCACCTCGATCGCCGCGTCGATGACCTGATCCAGACTCAGCCCGCGCTTCGGTCCGCGAGTTCCCGGCTCGTCCAGGCCCCACATCAACGCGAAGGACTTGGCTACCGCCGACGTGCCGATGTCCGTTTCCGGCGTGTCCACCACTTTCGACCCCTTTTCTCGATGCCCTCTTCCCTCACGTCAAAAACTGTGTACCGTCTAAACTAAGTTTAACCCATACACAGTTTCGATTCGAGGAACCCCATGACAGTCCCATCCACCCCCGCCGTCAGCATCAGCGGGTTGACCAAAGCCTTCGGCGACCGGACCGTGCTGGCCGGCATAGACCTGGAAGTCGCGGCGGGAACGGTCTTTTCGCTACTCGGCCCGAACGGGGCAGGCAAGACGACCATGGTGCGCATCCTGGCCACCTTGGCAGCCGCCGACAGCGGCGAGATCCGGGTGGCCGGTCACGATCTCGCGTACGAATCAGACACCGTGCGCCGCCTCATCGGCGTCACCGGTCAATACTCAGCGGTGGACGAGATCTTGACCGGTGCGGAGAATCTGCGCCTGATGGGTCGGCTGCTGCACCTGGACAAGCCGGCGATCGCCCACCGCACCACCCGCCTGCTCGCGCAATTCGAGCTCACCGAGGCCGGCGATGCCCGCGTCGCGACCTACTCCGGCGGCATGCGCCGACGACTCGATCTGGCCATGAGCCTGATCGGTGAGCCACGGATCATCTTCCTCGACGAACCGACCACCGGCCTGGATCCGCGCAGCCGCCGCGAACTCTGGCAGGTGATCCGGAACCTGGTGGCCGACGGTGTGACGATCTTCCTCACCACGCAATACCTGGAGGAGGCCGATCAGCTGGCCGACCGGATCGCGGTGCTGCACCACGGCAAGATCGTCGCCGAAGGCACGCCGGGCGACTTGAAGCAGCTCGCCCCCGGCGGGCATATCCAGCTGCGGTTCGCCGACGCGCAGGGGCTGGCCGCCGCCGCGCTCGCCATACCGGACGCCGAGATCGATGCCGAGCAGCTGGCGCTGATGGTCCCCTCGGACGGCAGCGTCGGCGCCCTCAAACAGCTGCTGGATCAGTTCGACGATCAGGCGATCACCATCGACCAACTCGCGATCCACACCCCCGACCTCGATGACGTGTTCTTCGCACTCACCGGACACCCCACCACGCAGAAAGCAGCGGCGCTGTGACCATCACGATCACGAATTCCCGCCTGGCCGTGCAGGATTCGGCCACCATGCTGAGCCGCAACCTGCGCCACACCGTGCGCAGTCCGGACACCATGCTCATGTCCATCCTGTTGCCGGTCATGATCCTGTTGATGTTCGTCTACGTGTTCGGCGGCGCGATGAACGTCGGCGGCGCGTATATCGACTATGTGGTGCCGGGCATCATCCTGCTGTGTGCCGGATTCGGTTCCGCGACAACGGCGGTGAGCCTGTCCACCGATCTGACCAACGGCATCATCGATCGATTCCGCAGCATGGCCGTCGCCCGGTCTTCGGTGATGACCGGGCATGTAGTGGAGAGCCTGCTGCGCAACCTGATCACCACCACCGTGGTGATCCTGGTGGCCACGGCGATCGGCTTCCGGCCGACCGGCGACCCGCTGCGCTGGCTGGCCGCCTACGGCATCATCGCGATGTTCGTGCTCGCGATGTCCTGGCTCGCGGCCGCGTTCGGAGTGCTGGTGAACAATCCGGAAGCGGCGAATTCGTGCCTGTTCTTCTTCATGTTCCTGCCATACGTGAGCAGCGCGTTCGTTCCGACGGAGTCGATGCCGAGCGCCTTGCACTGGTTCGCCGAGAACCAGCCGGTCACGCCGGTGATCGAAACCATGCGCGGTCTGCTGATGGGCACACCGATCGGCAACAGTGCGCTATTGGCGGTGCTCTGGTGCGGCGGCATCGCGCTGGCGGGGTATCTCGTCGCGGGCGTGCTGTTCCGGCGCAAGACAAGGGACTGATTTCGCAACCTACGTATGGGCCCGGCGCTAGAGGGGAGCGCCGGGCCTTACGTCGTGCGAATCCTGCTCAGACAGGCATGATCTGCTGGGCCGCCCACTGCAACATCATCCGGAAGTGGTTGTCCCACCAGTTGTAGGACTCCGTGGTGAAGGCCTCCGGTGGCGGCAGCTCGCCCGGGAAGAGCAGCGCGCCGTTCGGGGCGCCGACCTTGGTGGTGGCGGCCGGTATGCCCGATCCGGACAGCAGCGAGGTCGCGACATTCGTCTCGGCCTCGTGCGCGGGCTCGGCGGGCACCAGCGACTCCGGCCGATCCTGCTGGCCACTGCCCCATCGCTGCGCGGAGTACTGCGGCTTGGCGTCGGCCGGATCGATGGTGACGACCGATATCTCGGGCTCCGGTATGGCGATCGGAACGGGGCGGTCCAGCACCGGGCCGTCGACGCTGTGCGGATCGTTGCGCACCCGCTCGGGCCTGCCCGCGGCAGCGTCGCCACGAACGACCTTCGAGTCGGCCGTGACGTGCGCGTCTTTGAGCGCCGCATCCGGCAGCGTCCGCGCCGAACCGCCCGACACGTAGACACCACCGACCACCAGCCCGCCCGCGAGCACGCTGGCCGCGGCGAACACCGCGGCACCGCCACGCACCCGGCGCACCCGTTCCTCGGTCTCGCCGACGCCGTCCACGTCGGCCATGGCGTACAGCGCGGCACCGGCCGCGGACGCGGCGGCCGAGGTCTTGCACGGGATCACCGGGGCGCCGAACGCGTCCACCGCCGCGACGACCGCGGGCTTGCCCGCGGCCGAGCCGATCAGCACCACCGCGTCCGGCCGGACCGCCGCCGCCTCGAACTGATCCCAGGCCGCCGTCACCGCGGCACCCATCGACTCCGCCGTGGCGCCGCCCGACTGACTGGTCGCGCCGAGGATCCGGCGACGGCCGTGATCGATCAGGGTGAACGCCTGATGCCCGGGCACCACCTCACAGATCAGCAGATCGTCGAATTCGTCGAGCCAGGTCATCATTCCGGCCACGCTGAGGTGGGCCGATTTGGACGACACCAGCGACGCGGTGTGCCAGCGGCCGGACGCCAGCCGGGTGACGATGGCGCGCCGCTCGGCGGCATCCCGGTAAACGACCGCCGCACCGGCGATCTCATGCTCGGGGCCGAGTTCGGTGGCGAGTTCGTCCATCGCCAGCTCGACCGCTTCGGCCAAGTCCGCCTTGCTGTCGCCGAGCGTCCGTTTCACCCGATGCAGCAGCACGCGCTCGGGTAGCCGGGCGCCGGTATCGGCGAAAGCTACCGCGTGCACGGCGCCGCGTTCGGTGGAAACGCCGAGAGTTACCACTGATCGAGCTACCACTGGTCGCGCCTTCCTGGTCCGTGCGCGTGTCAGAAGCCACGCGCGCTCGGTATGTGTTCGGTGCCACATTCGATCCGGATGGGTGGTGAATTCGGACAGAAGATGAACACGCAGAAGCCGTGCGCGTGTCGTGGGTGTGTCCATACCGTTAGCCTGGATGGGTGGAAGTACGCGCGGAGGCCAGGTCGAAGCAACGGCTGGACCCTGCGTTGGAGCTGCAGGACGACCCACAGGAGCTCATGCCGCGGCGACGGCCGACGCAGGAACGCAGCAAAAAGAAGTTCGACGCGCTATTGCAGGCGTCCAGGGAACTACTCGTCGAGGTGGGGTTCGAGTCGTTCACCTGTGAAGAAGTGGCGGCACGTGCCGAGGTTCCGATCGGCACGCTCTACCAGTTCTTCGCCAACAAGTACGTCATCGTCTGCGAATTGAATCGGCAAGACCTCGTTGCCGTTTCGCGGGAGCTCGCCGATTTCCACGGCGAGATCCCGTCGCTGGACTGGCTGCGGCACATGAACCAGTTCGTCGACCACATGGCGAACCTGTGGATGACCGACCCGTCCCGGCGCGAGGTGTGGCTGGCTATGCAGTCCACCCCGTCGACCCGGGCGACCGGCGCGATCCACGAGAAGGAGTTCGCGGAGGTCGTCGCGCAGATGCTGCGGCCGCTCACGCCGCGCACACCGCGGCCGCGACGCACCATGATGGCCGAGGTGCTGGTGCACGTGGTCTATTCGATGCTGAACTTCTCCGTCCAGGACGAGCAGAGCAACGCCGAGGCGGTGTCCGAGCTCAAGCGCCTGATGGTGGCGTATCTGCTGGTCGCGGAGAAGGAGTCGCGCACGGCCAGCGGGCGCTAGGCGGTCTGCTCCCCGGCCGATCGGGTGGTCGAGACGCCGTCCAGAATGGTGTTCGCGACCAGCTCCGGGTTGTCCCACATGGGCATGTGGCCGCAGTCCGGCAGCGTGACCCACTTGGTGTGCGCGGGTAGTTGATCGCGCACCTGACTGGTGCTCGGCGGCAGCATCCGGTCCAGGGTGCCGAACGCGATGGTGACCGGCACGGTGATCCCCTGCCCGCCCTCGAAGCGCAGCTTTTTCGCGATCTTCAGCGCGCGACGTAACGTCGGCCCGGAGTGGTCGAAGTCGCGCACGAAATCAACGGCCTCGACGGCCGTCATCCGATCGGGGTGGCCGACCGGGAACCACAGGCCCACCGACCTGGTCTTGCCGACCACCGAACGCGCGGCAGTCCTGGTCAGCAGCGCGGCGGCGAGTCCTACCTGGAACTGCGCCCGCAGCGCCAACGGCATCTGCTTGTGCCACAACGCGACCGGCGCAAGACCGACGAACGAGCTCGCCAGGCCGCGCTTGGTCGCCTCCAGGCCGATCAGGCCGCCCATCGAGTTGCCGACCAGATCGACCGGGCCGTTGATCCCGAGGCGCGGTAGCTCGGCGGCCAGCCCGTCGACGATCCAGTCCATGCTGACGTGCACGTCCGGCCCCGGTGCCGGGGTCTGTCCGAAGCCCGGGAAGTCCAACGCGATGACCCGGCGCTGCGCGCTCAGCCGGTCCAGCACGGGCAGCCAGCACCGCGCCGACGCGCCGCCGCCGTGCAGCAGCACCAGCGGACGGCCTTCGCCGCGTTCGATGCGATTCCATTCGGTCATCGGCAATCCCCTTCGTCGTGCGATCGGGCAAAGCCGCGATCCGCCTGCGCTACTCGGCCACGACCGCCGCGTTTGTCCGAAAATACAACCGCACGGCTAGGCATCGTTGCCGACTCTCCAGTATTACGCGGGAAAATGCTGGCCGGCTATAGTGCGGCAGTCGAATTACTCGCACGTCTTTTGTTGCTGAGTCCAACTGGAGTTACCCTGCTCAGTAATGGTCAGCCGCCCACCACCCGCCGACCGCCGTGCCCTGTTGGCTCGGTTGTTCTCGCACGCCACCGAACTGACCGCCAGGACGATCGACAAGATGCGTGCCGAGATTCCGACCTACGCGCGGATCGATCCGACGGTGCTGCTGCCGGACGCGGTTCGCACCGTCCAGCAGCTGTTGCGGACACTCGCCGCGGAGCGCGATCTGACCGACAGCGAGTTGGCCGTCTTCACCGCGCACGGCGAAACCCGTGGCCGCCAAGGCATTCCGGTGACCGAGATGTTGCGCGGCTGGCGGCTCGCGGTCCGGACCGCGATCGACGAGGTAGTCACGACGGGCCGGCGCCTCGGCGTCTCGGACGGCGAACTGCTGGAACTGACCAACGACATCCTCGCGCTCACCGATACCGCGATCCTGGCGGTGGCTCGCGGTCACCTCGACGCCGAATTCCAGCAGACCAGGCACGACCAGCAGCACCGCACCGACCTGGTGCGCGGCATCCTGTTCGGCACGCTCGGTCCCGGCGAGATCCGCCTGCAGGTCGAACGCTACGGCTTGGACTCCTACCGGGAGTTCCACGCGGTACGGGCCAGGCCGAGCGCCGACCTACCCGCCGACCCGCTGGCCAAGCTGCTCGAGCCGGTCGGCGGCGACCGGCCGCACGGGCTGCTCGCGGTCGTCGACGGCGACGTCGCGGGCATCGTGGACGCCGTCCCATCGGCCGACATGGAGACGGCGGTCGGCATCGGCCCGGCCGCCCGGCTGGACCGGATGGAGCCGTCGTTCCGCCGCGCTACCCGGGCGATGGCGACCGCCGACGCCTTCGAACTGACCGGCGTGCACGATCTGGCCGACCTCGGCCTGTTGCCCGCGGTATTGGCCGACACCGAAGTCGGCGAGGAGCTGTTCCACCGCTACATCACGCCGCTCGGCGAAAGTGACGGCGCCACAGCGCTACTCGATACCGCCCAGCAGTATTTGAGTAACGGCATGCGAGTGGACCATGTCGCCGAGGCGATGCAGTTGCACACCAACACGGTGCGCTACCGGCTGCGCCGCTACCAAGAGCTGGTCGGGATCGATCTCGCCGATCCCGACCGCGCCCTGGAAGCGTGGTGGGCGCTGCAGCGCAGGCGGCTGCGGCGCGCGCACCGAGAGTGATTGTCCGCCTTACCCTTCGCGGCCCTCGATCAGGTCGACCATTTCGCCCGGATCTTCCAGGACCACCATGGCGGCGGCGGTATCACCGTCGTGCGTCAACGACAGGTGCACCCTTACCCGCGGCAGGAATTCGGCGGCGAGGCCGTGCAGCTTGATGCTCGGCCTGCCCCACGCGTCGTTGACCACCTCGATCAGCGGATAAGGATTGTCGCCGATCTGCGGGCGGCGGGCGAAGCGAGATGAGGCCCAAGCCTTGATCACCGCTTCCTTCGCCGCCCACCGCACCGCGTAACTGCGCGCCGGATCGGTCGCCTTGCTCTGACAGTAGCGTCGCTCGCCCGCGGTGAAACTCTCCCGGATCATGGTTGTTCCGGCGCGTTCGAGCTGTTCGGCGAACTCGGAGATGGTCACCAAGTCCAGGCCGATACCGAGAATCGTCATAGGCCGGGAGCCTACGACCTGGTCTGGCGGTCGGTGCGCGAACTGTCCGCAGTGTGGCCAGCGCCGCAACCGAAGCCCTCGGCCCGGTACGCGCCGTCGCCACCGAGGCGAGCCTCGGCCGACAGCAGCACGTCCGCTTCCAGCTGACGCGACTGCTTGGCAGGCGTGCCGTCACCACCCATGCGCCGGTCCGCCGGCCGCTCGTACAGCGGTGCCCCGCCGCACATCGCCTCGGTGAAGCGCTGCCGCCCGGCGAGCTGACGCTGCTGCGCCCGCTCCTGGTAGGCCTCGCGTCGCTCCGGGTCGATCGCCTGGATGAAAGCCTCCGGATGCACCACCGCGAGCAGCCCGTTGACATGCCCGAAGCCGAGCGAGGTCAGCAGGCCGGCCTTGAGCGAGAACTTCTCGCCGAAGCGCAGCGGCTCGCGCGCCCACACCAGGTGCGGGTACGCCTGCATCTTCTCGTCGACACAGTCCAGGCTCCGGTTCGGCGGCACCACACCGTTTTCCAGCACCTGGCACAGGCCGATCAGCTGGAACGCGGCCGCGCCGCCCTTGGCGTGCCCGGTCAGGCTCTTCTGCGAGACGACGAACAGCGGCGCGCCGTCGGAGCGGCCGACGGCCGTGGCCAGCCTGGTGTGCAGCTCGGACTCGTTCGGGTCGTTGGCCGCCGTCGACGTGTCGTGCTTGGAGACGACCGCGATGTCGTCCGGGCCGACACCGAGCTTGCGCAGCTCGGCGGCGAACCGGGATTCGCGCCCGCCGCGTCCCGCACCGAGCGCGCCGAGGCCGGGCGCCGGGATGGAGGTGTGCACGCCGTCGGCGAAGGACTGCGCGAAAGCGACCACGCCGAGCACCGGCAGGCCCATCTCCACCGCCACGTCGCCGCGGGCCAGCAGCACGGTGCCGCCGCCCTGCGACTCCACGAATCCGCCGCGACGGCGGTCGTTGGCGCGGGAGAAGTACCGGTCGCTGATGCCCTTGGCGCTCATCGCCGCCGAGTCCGCCGTAGCCGACATGTCACCGAAGCCGACGATGCCCTCGATGCCGAGGTCGTCGAAGCCGCCGGCCACGACCAGCTCGGCCTTGCCGAGACGGATCTTGTCGACGCCCTCTTCCACCGACACCGCGGCGGTGGCGCAGGCGGCCACCGGATGCACCATCGCGCCGTAGCTGCCGACGTAGGACTGCACCACGTGGGCGAGCGCCACGTTCGGCAGCGCCTCCTGCAGGATGTCGTTGGCCCGCGACTCGCCGAGCAGGTTGTCGACGTAGAGCGAGCGCATCGAGGACATGCCGCCCATGCCGGTGCCCTGGGTGTTGGCGACCAGGCTCGGGTGCACCCAGCTCATCAGCTCGGCCGGACTGAAGCCGGAGCTGACGAACGCGTCCACCGTGCAGACGACGTTCCAGAGGGCAACGCGGTCAACGGAATTCGCCATCTCCGCGGAGATGCCCCAGATGGTCGGATCCCAGCCGGTCGGGATCTGGCCGCCAACGGTGCGCGACAGCTTGGCCCGGCGCGGCACCCGAATCTCGGTGCCCGCCTTGCGCGTCACCGTCCAGTCGGCCGAATCCGCCACCGGCACAATGACCGTGTGTTCGGGGTCGGCCGCGTGGAAAGCGCGGGCCTCCGTCTCGCCGCCGACCGTGAACGTCAGGTCCTGATCGAGGAACACCGAGGTCATCAGGGGCGCGCTGTTATCCACCATGGCGCCGTCGTCGCCGTAGCGGCGCACGCCACAGCGGGCGACCACCGCGTCGTGGTACTTGTCGGCCAGCTCGGCTTCGGCGACGTAGTCACCGGATTCGGCGTCGTACCAGCCGGGCTTGGGGTCGTTCTCCCAGGTGACCAGGCCGGTGGTCCAGGCGAGCTCGAGCACGCCCGCCGCCGAGAGCTGGTCTTCGACCTCCATCTCGAACCGGGTGCGCGCCGAGCCGTACGGGCCGAGCTCACCGGCACCGACGATCACCACCATGTCGGCGAGATCGGTGGTGACCGTGCCCCATTCGGGCACCGGCAGCACGGAGGACATGGTCGGCGGCCCGGGCAGGGCCGAAATCGTGACCGCCGCATCGGCTTCCACGTCATCCTCGGCGGCGCGCTCGGCGGCCTGCTTGGCCAGCGCGGGCAGATCGAGCTTGGCCCTGGCCAGTCCGCCGGTCAGGTCGATCTGCTGCGGACCGGTCGCGGTGACCTGGCGAGCGCGCGAGGTGCACCACTTGAGCAGTTCGTCGGCCATCTCGGTGGTGGACCAGGTGGTCACGCCCGCCTTCTCCACGGCCTCGACCATCGGGTCGTTGTGGCCCATCAGCCCGGTGCCACGCACCCAGCCGATCATCGCGTGCACCAGGGTGACCCGGGTCGACCACGACTTCTCGACCCGCCACTTGGTGACCACCGCGTCGAGCGCGGCCTTCGATTCGCCGTAGGCACCGTCGCCGCCGAAGAGTCCGCGGTTGGGCGAACCCGGCAGCACCACATGCAGTTTCGCATCGACGTCGTGATCGGCGCCGACGGTGGACAGGCCACCGATCAGCCGCTCCACCGACCAGAGCAGCACGCGCATTTCCATTTCCGCGCGGGCACCCGCGTCGGCGAGGACACCGGCCACCCGCGGCGCCGCGAACGGCAGCAGCAGGGTCGGCGTCATCGCGTCCTTGGTCTTGATCTTCGCGCCACCGGCGTTGTCGACCTGCTCGGTGCCGACCCACTCGATCAGCGCGTCGATGTCCTGGTACGACGCCATGTTCGCGGGGACCACCCAGAGGGCGGCACCGTGCCGGGCGTTGTCCCGGTACAGCTTCCGGTAGAAGCTGAGGCGGTCGTCGTTGAGGCTCGACGTGGTGACCACCACGGTCGCGCCGCCGCCGAGCAGCCGCCCGGTGACCGCCGCCGCGATGGAACCCTTGCTGGCACCGGTGATCACCGCGATATCCGCGGACCAGATGCCGCGGTCATCGGTGCTCAGCGCGGCCTGCGCGATGCGCTCGTACACACCGGCCAGCACCGAACGGGCCTCGTGCTTGGCCCGCTCGCGCCACCAGTTGGCCTGCGCGGCAACGGCTTCGCCCGCACCGAGGTAGCCGTTGACCGGCAGCTCCGCGGTCTCGGCGTCGTCGCCGAGCCAGAGCCGAGCCAGATCCTCACGGGCGGTGGCCCATCGGTCGTCGAGCAGTACGGCCTTGCGGGGATCGAAGGCGGGCGCGACCAAACGCGGCCAGTCCGAACCCAATTCGGCCGAGACCAGGTCGACGAGGGAGTTGTCGGTTGCCTCCGGCGCGGTCACCTGCTCGGCCAGGCCGAGCTGTTCGAGCACCACCCTGGCGGCCGTGGCGAGCACGCCGTCGCGGCCGGTGATCTGCTCGGTGAACTCACCGAGCGCGGCCGCGTCGACGGTGCCACCGCCGCCGCCACCGGTGGAAGGCAGCGATACCGCGACGCCGCGGCGAGCGGCGACCGCCTGCACGGCGGTGTCGATCGCGGCGTCTACCGAGGCGGCATCGCCCAGCGCGCCGGAGACCAGCCCGCCGAGGTCGCCGCCGCGGACGCTGGCGCCTTCCCTGGTGCCGAGGGAGACCTCGGCGGTGACATGGTTGGCCCAGCCGTCGCCGAGCTCCCAGACCTTCTTCACCCGCTCGGCGATCGCGGCAGGCCGCTTGCCCGAGGGTCCGAAGACCTTGCGCAGGTGGTCACCGATCGAATCGGACAATACTGATCCGAAGGCACGGTATGTGCGGGCGAGCCGCTCGACGGTGACCGACAGCGCACCCATGTCCGCGTCGGCGGCGCCGTCGATGGCGCCGAGCGAGAGCTCGGAACCGAGGTCGACCAGCAGCTGGTTGCGGCGCGAGGAGACGCCGTCGCACAGGCCCTCGATGGTGTCGACCGGACCGATCTGGTCCAGCCGAAGCTTGGTCCACAGCGCGATGAGCACGCGGGTGGCGTCGGCGGCGGTGAACGTGATGTCGTCCGGACGCGGTCCGCCCGAGCTGGCCACCGGTGCGGCGGCCACCGCGGGAGCCGCGGCGGGCGTTGCGGCGGAAGCGGTTTCGACGGTCTCGTCGGCGGCCTCGTCGACCGGCGCGGGATCGGTGTCGGTCGAGTAGACAACCCCGGCCTCGCGCTCGATGTTGAGCACCTCCACCGTCGCGCCGCTGAACGCGGGCAGCTTCAGCGTCTGGGTGGCCAGGTTCGCCACGGTAGGCGTTGCGCCCAAACCGATTTCGACGAACCGCTCGACACCGAGGCCGCCGTGCGCGGTGTCGGTGAACAGCAGGTCCTGGGTCTCGATCCAGCGCACCGGGCTGGCGAACTGCCACGCGAGCAGCTCGACCAGCACGACGCGGCACAGCTCGACGGGTCGTGCCGACCAACCCTCGAAGTCGGCGAGGACCGCGGCGAGCGGCTCCGAGGGCACCAGATCCGCGATCTCCTGGACGAATTCACGTTCCAGCGAGAACGGCTTCGGCACCAAGTTCGGGATGTAGCGGCCGATCAGGATTTCCGGGTGCAGGTCCGCGGGCAGCAGCTGCTCGAGCTTGTGCCGGAACTCCGGCACGCCCTTGCGCAGCACGGTGGAGTGGAACGGCACGTCGATGCCGGGCACCACGATGAACGCCCGCTTGCCACCGAATTCCGCACGGCGTCGGTCGATCTCGGTCTCGAGTGCCTCCAGTCCGGCGACCGTGCCCGCGATGGCGTACTGCGAACCGCGCAGGTTCAGGTTGACGACCTCGAGGAACTCGCCCGTCGCCGCGCCGATGCCGGTGACGAAGTCGATCACCTCGTCGTCGGGCAGCCCGATCTGCGAGGGGCGGATAGCCGCCAACCGGTAGTCGCTGCGGCCCTGGGCATCACGCGGCACCAGCTCGTGCATCGCCGATCCGCGCTGGAACACCACCTCGAGCACCGCCTCCAGCGGCAGCACCCCGGCCGCCGCGGCGAGCGCGTTGTACTCACCGACCGAGTGGCCGGCCAGCATCGCGCCCTCGACGAACGCACCGGCCTCGCGCAGCTCGGCCACCTGGGCGACACCGAGGACCGCCATGGCGACCTGAGTGAACTGGGTCAGATGCAGCACGCCGTCCGGGTGCCGGTGTTCGACACCGCGCGCCTTGAGGAAGGTCGGGTTGTCGCGCACCACAGCGAGAATCGAGAAGCCGAGCGCGTCGCGGGTGTGCTTGTCGGCACGGTCCCAGATCGCCTTGGCGGCCTTCGAGCGGGTACGCGCGTCCAGGCCCATGCCCTTGCGCTGAATACCCTGGCCCGGGAACGCGTAGACGGTCTTCGGCGCGGCGGTGCGACCGGTCGCGGTCATCACCAGATCGCCCGCGGCCCGGCAGGACACCTCGACGATCTCGCTGCCCGCGTCGACCGCGACCCGCTCGACGCGCACGTCGATCTCCGCGCCCGGGCGGACCATGCCGAGGAAACGGGTGGTCCACGCCGTCACGGTGCGGGCCGGAATCGCACTCTCCGGGTCGACCGCCGAGACCGCGTGCTGCGCGGCGGCCGAGAGCCACATGCCGTGCACGATCGGGCTGCCGAGACCGGCGAGCTTCGCGGCGGAATCGCTGGTGTGGATGGGGTTGTGGTCGCCGGAAACGGCGGCGAACGCGTGCATGGTGCGCGGCGCGACGACCGTGACATCACGGCGTCGGCGGCGCGGGGTGTCGGTGGCCTCGTCGGACACCGTGCCCGCCGCGCGCGGCGGATCGGTGAGTTCGCCCGCCCCGTTGCGGCCGCGGATGGCGAACCGCTCGGTGAGGGTGGCGACGGTCGGCATGGACAGCCCGGTTTCCGGCCGGTCCAGCAGGCCCGCGATGTGCACCCTAACCTCGACGACGCGGCCGAGGTCGGTGTCGAGCGTCTCGCCCGCCTCCGCCCGCACCGCGAGAACGCTTGGGCTGCTGGGCAGTTCGCCCGCCAGCTCGATCTGGTGGTCCAGGTGAACCAGGTCCAGCATGCCTTCGATAACGCTCGCGCCATCAGCGGCACGCGACGAGCCGAGCACGGCGAACACGGCGGGCCAGCAAGCACCGACCAGCACGTCGGGAACAGTGCGGCCGAGCGTGCTCAGTGCCGAGGGCAGACCCGAACCGGTCACCCCGGCATGGTCGGCGACCAGGTCCGGCGACCACGCGATGTTGAGATGGGCGACCTTGCCCTTCACCTCGGGCAGCTCCTGCCCGGCGGCGACGGCGAGCAGTGCGGCCATGGCCTCGTGCGCGTCGGCCTCGGTGACGACCGGAGCGCCACCGTTGTAGGTGGTGGCCGGCACGGTGACGCGGATGCGAACCGCCTTGCCGCCCGACAGCGGAACGGTCAGCTCGACATAGGAGCTGTCGGCCTCGGGTCCGGTGGTCTCGGTGAGCGTGGCACCGCTCGGCGGGTGCACGGCGCCCTTGCCGTCCACGGTCCAGTCGGCGAGATCGCCGAGCCGGTGTACCGGGTTGACGGTGGTGCGGCCGGACCATTCGATGTCCGGCGCGGCGAGCACCGTGTCGATCGGGCCGGTGGTGACGCTCGCGACGCGGCGCGCGTCGATGGCGACCGGCACCACACCGGCGCGCACCAGCGAGTACGCCGTGTCCTGCTCGAACCTGTCGAGCAGTTCGCCGACCGGCTCGTCGACGCGGGTGATGCCCGCGACGGCGACGGTGCCGGGGATGACGCACACCTGGTCGGCCGAGTAGCGCGGATCATGGGCCTGCCACAGGGAATCCGAGCGCCACCAGCGACGCACGTCGCCATCGACGACCGGCACGAAGTTGACCGGCTTGCCCGGGGTCTTGCACAGCGTCACGAAGAACGGGACGTCGGCCGGGTGCAGCAGCGTCTGCTCGGCGACGGGGTACCGCGCTTTGAGCGCGCACAGCGCGCCGACCGGATTCTCGAATTCCGCGTCGGAGGCGAACAGCGTCGGGATCTCGCCACGATCGGCCGCGTTGAGCCGAGACTCGGTGCGCCGCATCATTTCCGCGAAACGGTCACGCCAGGTGATGTCGAGCCACACCGAGCGGGTGGCGTCGGTGATCGCGTCACCGATGTCGCTGCCGCAGTCGAAGTCCTTGCGGCGGTCCAGCCCGACGGCGAGCTCGACGTAGCGCTCCAGCCAGTCCAGGTAGGTCATCGAGGCCACATCGCCGAAATACGGCTTGGCCGTGGCGTTCAGCGCCTCGATGATCTCCTCGCGGCGGGCGGCGACGGCGTCGGCGTCACCGGCGACCTCGTCGAGCAGGCGCCCGGTGCGCGAGGCGGCGTTGTCGATCTCGTGGATGTCGGCGCCCAATTGGCTACGGCCCGAGGCCATTCCGCCGGACGCGGTGCCCGCGCCGACCCAGTCGGGGGTGCCGGGTGTGTCGACGAGCAGCTGCTTGACCTCAGGCGCGGTGGTCGCCTCCAGCGTGGCCATGGCGGCCGTGCCGACCAGCACGCCGTCCAGCGGCATCACCGGGTAGCCGTGCGGGGTCGCCCACTCACCGGTCAGGTATTCCGTTGCGCGCTCGGGGGTTCCGATGCCGCCACCGACGCAGACCACCACGTTCTCGTGGGCGCGCAGCTCGGCGTAGGTCTCCAGCAGCAGGTCGTCGAGGTCTTCCCAGGAGTGGTGGCCACCGGCCCGGCCGCCCTCGATGTGCATGATCACCGGGTAATCCGGCACCTCGGCCGCGATCCGCAGCACCGCGCGGATCTGCGCGACGGTGCCCGGCTTGAACGCGACATGGGAGATGCCGACCTCGGTGAGTTCCTTGATGAGCGCGACGGATTCGTCGAGCTCGGGGATGCCCGCCGTGACGATCACGCCGTCGAACGGGGCGCCCGCGGTGCGTGCCTTCTGCACCAGTCGCTTGCCACCCAGCTGCAGCTTCCACAGGTACGGGTCGAGGAACAGCGAGTTGAACTGCACCGTGCGACCGGGCTGCAGCAGCGTCTTCAGCTCGGCCACTCGATCGGCGAAGATCTGCTCGGTCACCTGGCCGCCACCGGCCAGCTCCGCCCAGTGCCCCGCATTCGCCGCCGCCGCAACGATTTTCGCGTCGACGGTGGTAGGTGTCATGCCCGCCAACAGAATTGGCGACCGGCCGGTCAGCTTGGTGAACGCGGTCTCCACCACGATCCGGCCGTTCGGCAGCCGAACCGGACGCGGCGCGAACGCCGTCCACGGTGCGGCCGTCTCCGGCGCGGCACCCGGGGTGAGCAGGCTGCGCTGCCCCGCCCGTGTCGCGGCGGCGACCATACCGACGCCGGTGCCCTTCAGCGAACCGCCAGTCACCCTGGACAGCAGATCGCCGGGGCCGAGATCCAGAATCCATTGCGCGCCAGCGGCAACCACGCCGTCGACGATCTCCACCCAGTCGATCGGATCGACCAGGATCTCCTGCGCGAGCGAACCGGCCAGCGCCGCGTCCAATCCGCACTGGTTGGCCCACGAGGTCACCAGATCCACCGTGTCGGCCAGCGCCGGGTGATGGAACGCGACATCGACGGCCACGTCCTCGAAGACCGGCGCGAAGATGGCGCCGCCGCGAACCTTGGTGTCGCGCTCACGCGACTGCTCGTTGTGAATCTGCGCGCAGCGCTGGCGAACTCGCTCCAGCTGCGCCGGCGTGCCGGAGAGCACCGCGCGCCTGCGCCCGTTGCGAATGGACACCACCGCGGCCGCCGCCGGGTCGACGCCCTCGGCCACCTGGGCAACCACATCGCGCAGCTGCTCGGGATCGACATTGGACACCGCGACCATCGGCGAGCGCTCGCCGACCGGCATCAGCCCACGCCGCCGGGCCACCAAACCGGCGGCCGCGCCGATCAATTGCGCCAGCGCCAGGATCTCGGCGTCGCGCTGCCCGCCGGACTCCACCGCGGTCGCCGCCAGGCGGCCCTGCGAGTGGCCCACGATCGCCACCGGCGCCTGTTCGGTGGGATCGAGTCCCTGCAGTCGCAGCGCGCGCATCGCGGCCACCTGAGAGAGCAGCACGCCGGGCATCGACACGGCCGCCGAACGCAACTCCTGCGCCGACGGCGCCTCGGAAACCTCACCCTGGTCGGTGTCGACCAGTTCGTCCTCGAGCATCCACCCGATCGGGTCGAAGCCGACGGGACGGACCACAAGCAACTGTGCCGCAACGGGTTCCAGCAGCGCTTCCGCCTCGTTGACCAATGCGGTCAATTCGGGCTCCAGCGCGCTGTCGCGGCCGATCTCTTCCAGTTCATCGAGCCACTGGGCGCCCTGCCCGCCGAAGGCGAGCGCGTACGGCGTCCCGCTCAGCAGGCGATCCAGCAGTGGCGATCGGGTCCCAGCCCCCTTGGCCGCGCCGACCTTCGCGCTCTGTCCGGTACCGGTCTCGGTGCTCTCGTTGATCGTCAAGACGATTCGACTTCCTTCTCTTGGCGACGCGCCCTGGCAAGACACGCCGCTCCCTCCGGTGCGCAGGTGTTCCTCAGCGTTGGGGCCTGATACCGGCGAGGATAGCCAAAATCATGAGGAAATCCTCACGTTTACTCGGCGGCTAGACCGCATACTGCCGAGTATTCATGTACGTCCGTACCAGAATCATGCCAAACATGACCCTTCCTCATGTTTGAACACGCTGGTCCATCGGGTTACTAACACGTAGGAAACATGAGCGCTCCTCATGTTGATGGTTATCTAATCGTTATAATCCCTGGTAGGGTTACCCACCAGTACGCCACGCCCGCCCGAAGCTTCGCGAAGTCGGTCAAGCCCGGTAGAGTTTGCACGGTCGTACCATCACGCGCGAGTGGCGAAATTGGCAGACGCGCCAGATTTAGGTTCTGGTGTCCACGGACGTAGGGGTTCAAGTCCCCTCTCGCGCACCTTTGACCGGCATATCTGCCGGATCGTCACACCGGGTGTCCAAGCGCTCTCGAGCACCTGGCGGGCGAGCTGTGACAATCCATTCTGACCTGCGCATATATTTGGCCTATCGGCCACAATCAACCCGATCGATGGCACGCGAGGGGTTTGCTGGATCGGGTGCGCACGATCCCCGCACTCATCCCACCCCAAGGTCATCTCCAAGAGTTGATCCATGGTCCAGTACCTACTGACCAGATTGTCCGGGTAGCTGACGGCGATCTCATCTACGGCGTGTCGTCGGTGATCGATGGTGGCCGAATCGCTGACAAGCATCTACCGACCACGCTATGGTGCCGCCCCTGCATTCGCCTGGAAGTAGCCACCACCAATTCCGGTGCCTGCTGCTCGGGCGACGCAGCACCGCCGACTTCTCGCATATCCCCCGGCAGCCGTCGATGAGCTTCTCGCGGCCGGCTTGCCATTCAGTCCGGCGCCCGGGTCAACCGCGCCTCCGTGGCGGCACGAGCGCCGTCGAGCACGTCATCAGCGCGCAGCGCTGTGTCTACCGCTACGCCGAAGACAACGGTTGGATCACAACCCAGGGACGCGGGGGGATCCCGCGTGCCCGGCCCACGCGCTGAAGTCCTCCGCCTGGCGTCAGGACAGTTTCGCGGTGGGGGCGAAGGCGGGCAGTTTTTCGAGACTGCTGCGCACGGCTTCGGCGCCGTAGTCGAACATCTGCCGCTCGTACTCGTCGACCGCGCCAAGCAGATCTTGGCGGCCTTCGTTGGCCTCGATCAGGCAGTGGCGCAGCAGGTCGGCGTCGCGCAGCGCGGTGTTCGCGCCGTTGCCGCCGGTCGGCGAGGTGGCGTGGATCGCGTCGCCGAGCAGGGTGACCGGACCTGGCGTCCAACGCTCACCCGGCTCGACTACCCGGATGGACAGCAGTGCGCTGTTGTCCGGGTCGGCTTGCTCGATCAGCGCGCGCAGTAGCGGGTGCCAACCTTGCACCCTGGACAGCACGGCATCCTGCGCGGTCAGGTCCGCGAGCGAACCGTTCGGCGGCAAGATCATGGCCCAGCGCACGTAGTCACCGGTGCCGGGCAGCACGACTTCGGGGGCCAGTTGTTCGGCGGCCTGCTTCGGCGGGGTGCGGAAGCGCATCGCGCCGAGCAGCAGGCTGACGCCGTCGCCGGCGATCTTCGAGCCGTATGCCTTGGACAGGCCCGCGAACTCGTCGGTCAGCGGGGTGCGGCCGATGACGAACCGGACGCCGGTGTCGGTCGGGGTGGTCTGCGGCGACAGCAATCCGCGGACCGCCGAAGTGACGCCGTCCGCGCCGACGAGCAGGTCGGCGGTGGCCGAGTCGCGGTGGGCGAACTGGGCTCGGACTTGGCCGTCGGCCAGGACGTCGTAGCCGGTGAGTGCGGCGTCGGTGTGCACGGTGAGGCCGGTCAGCAGCAGGTGTCGGAGCACTTGGCGGTCGACCACGATGCCGGTCCGGCTCGCGCCGAGCTTGCCGATCTCGTTGAGCTGCGGATCCAGGATCAACTGCTCGGCGGAGGCATCCATGACGATCTCGTCCAGCAGCGGGTGCCATCGGGCCGGCAAGCAGTTGCGCACCGCCTCGAAACCGGTCGGGTTCAGCACCAGCCGGTAGCCCTGAAATCGTGCGACGATCCCCGGGTCGCGCTCGAATACGTCGGCCTCGATCCCGGCACCGCGCAGGCCCTGCGCGAGAGCCAGACCTCCCAGACCGGCTCCGGCAATGGAAACTCGCATCACTGACCTCCACGACATCGAAATAACTCAGTTCTTCATGACGAACTAAGTTCTATAGAACGAACTTAGTTCGTGTCAAGCTATCGCGATCAGTCGATCCGGTCCACGCCCAGCCGACGCAGGCTCATCTCGCACTGGTGGCGCAGGAAGGCCGGGTGGCCGATCGGCACCCATTCGATCGGCCGCGGTTGCACCTGTCCGACTTTGGTGGCGATGAGCAGTTGGTCCGGGTACGGGTGCGGTACCGATCGTGGTCAGTGCGTCACTCATGATCGAATTTTCGAGCACCGCGCGACGGACTCGCTGCCCTGCTATCGGCCACAGATGTCCAACATCAGACCACCAGCTCCGTCGCGGGCCGCCTGCCCCGCACCGCACTAGAATGGTCGAAGCGATCAGATGCGACGGCGCGCCAAGGACGCTCATGTCTTCGATCCAGACGGCCGACCGGGGAAAGTCGAATTGGCAAGGGGCAATTCGCAACTGACGCTGCACGACTATCAGCTGGCACCACTGCATCCGATGTGCGACAGCGCCCCAACCCGCGCGGCGGAGCTACTGCACACCATTGGCGCGACTCGTTCCGAAGCCCGCCTGGTTCAATCCGAGTAGTTTTCGCCAACTTCTCTGATGTCGGGGTTGTCGTTCACGGATGCGAGTTCGGTCAATCCACGGAGAGCTTGTCTGTCGTTCAGATGCATCCCTGAGTCAGCGGTCGCCGCACAGGCTGGGCCGACCAAAACTGTCCTCAATTCGACCATGAGCGAGTCTTGCGAGGACTCACAACTTGTCTGCGGCGATTTCATAGATGATCTCGAGGCCGTCCTCGTCGTCGCATTGCTCTCCGACCTCGACGAAGCCGTACTGAGATGCCAACCGATACGAAGCTAGGTTGTCGGGGCTGATGGTGACTCGAACGGTTCTCACGTGGGGCTCGCGAGCAGCGCGCCGCAACAAGCACTCGAGTGCGGCGCGGGCGTAGCCGCGTCGCCGGTACGCCGGGTCGACGGCATACCCGATCTCCACCATCCCCGATGCGTCGGGAAGCCCGTGAAAGCCTGCCCTGCCCACCGCAAGTTGCTCTTGTTCGTCCCAGATGACACCGGTGACCCATCCCGCGCTGGCCGGTTCCTTCTCGACTTGTGCGCTACGCATCAGCCACAGCCGTCGCCACGCGGGGCCCGCGAAGTGAGCCGTCAGAGGGACCGGGCTGGCCGCATTCGCCGCCGCAAGATCGCCTGCCGCGAGCGCTTCGAAGGTTTGGCGGTTCAAGTGCGTTATGTGCACATTCGGCAAAGAACGCCGTTTATCCGCTGCGACCTGCCCGTGAGACATGGGGCAAACCTGCCATATGCTCTTGACCCGCGCACCAGAATATCGAGCCGGCACGTCTAGCCATCCGTCACTGACAGCTACTGACGTGCGCGAGATCGACTGCACACAACTCGCCTCCGCGCAGCTGCCTTACCGGCTGTTCAACCGTTTGCGCCCGCGGCAAGCAGGCTTACTAACAGTCGAACGACCGTACCTCCGTGAAGTTCTCCCAACTCCTTTCCCACACCTCCGCAGTACACCGACGCCTTGTGCCTCCCTCCTTCAACGGGCATCGTCGGCTTTCCTCCTTGGTTGTCGTGTTCTTGCCGCACTCGGTCTCGCCCTCGAGGAGGTCGATCTTGTAGGCGATCCCGGCGAGTACCCGCGTTCTGGCATCGAGGACTTTGATCAGCCTGTGCTGCATAGAGTCGTTGGAGCGTTGGTTGAAATAGTCCATCGCGAAGCGCGCTAGCTCTTGGACATGGTCGTCGGCGGGATCGACCTGGGACCAGGCATCTGACGGACCAGCTTGCGCCTGCGGTGCGCCGAGGGCGAGGGCCAGCCCAGCCCCGCACGCGCCGGCCAGAGCAAGAGCCTTGAAGCTACGTGAAGCGTTCACACTTCCTCCTCCAAGAACCGCTATCGGACCACCACACCGATTCGTACCGGACGGGAATACGGATGGGTCCCGGTACATCAGATCACGCACACATCACATAATTCGGCATTGCGGCGTGTTTGCGAGATCGCCTGCGAGACGACGGTTGTGGGCGATCGAACGCCCGGAACGGCGAGCGGTCGATGACTCGATCGAGTCCCCTCTCGCGCCCCCTCGAACAGGGCCTTGGATTGCTTCGGCCCCGACCATCAGCCGTTTGTAAGAACATCGCAAGGCTCGTGAAGATCATTGAGGCATCCGCGCCCGCGGTGTGACACAAGGAGAAGCAGTGGGTGGCATGGCCGATGATCAGAGTGCGAGGGGTCCGATCTGGGCGCGGCCTCGCTTTCTCAACACGTTGACGTTCATTACGTTCTTGGCCCTGGTGATCGTGCAGGGCATCTGGTGGCGCGATCATGGGAAACCGTTCTCGTGGATACTGTTGCCCGCCACGCCGTTGCTGGCCTTCCTGCCCTCGGGGCTGATCGTCAAGTCGTTCCGGAAACGGTGGACCGCGCGGTGGGCCGAGCAACACGGGTTCAGCTATCACCGTGCTGCCGGCTGGGCGGTACCGGCCTGGGACTTCCCGCCGTTCACCATCCGCCGGGCGCGACGCATGCGGGTTCGGGACGCTATGCAAGGCAGAGTCGGCGCCTACCCGGCGAGCTTCTTCCACCTCACCTGGCTCAACAACAACAAAATCAACGTGAGCACCCATTACCGGAATGTTTTCGTTCTGGAACTTCCCACGGCACTGCCCCGGTTGACGATGGGCCCCAACCTCGACACCACCGCCGGGACTCAGGTGGAGTTCGAATCCGCCGACTTCAACGACAAATTCGCGGTGTACTCCTCGGATCCGGCTTTCGCGCATGCGGTTTTCACCCCGCGCACCATCGACCGGCTGATCGACCTCGGCCGACGCGAACCAGCGGTGCGGCTGACCAAATTCGAGATCACCGGGAATCGCTTGGTCGGCGTAACCACACTCGGCAATCGTCCCTGGGAGATCACCTCGGTCTTCGACGCGATGCGGATAATCGCCGAAGGCATCCCGCGGTTTGTGTGGTCCGACAGCACTACGACAGCGACCACTCCGGAAAGGAACGTGGCATGAGCAGCACCGTCGGCATCCTCGTAGCCCTGGCGGGAACGCTGATCCTGATTCTCTGGTACTTCTCGATCTACAACGATTTTGTGCGGTTGCGGAACCTGGTGGCCGAATCTTGGCAGCAGGTCGGAGTCGAATTGCAACGCCGCCACGACCTGGTGCCGAATTTGGTCGCAACAGTCGAGCAGGCAGCGGCCTTCGAACGCGGAAGTTTGAAAGCAGTAGTCGAGGCGCGCAATCGTGCACACGTCGCCGGCACTTCGACATCGACGCCCGCCCAGGCACACCGCGCCGCGGACGTGTCGGAGGTTGCGACTGCGGAAAACGCTCTCACCACGGCATTGGGCAGCTTGCGGGCACTCGCCGAGCAGTACCCCACCATGGGCACCGTGCGAAACTACCGAGCGTTGCAAAGCGACCTGGCCGATATCGAAGACCGGATCGCCGCGGCGCGGCGGTTGTACAACGGCAATGTGCGGGCGTTGAACACAAAGATCGGATCCGTGCCCGCCGCCGCCGTCGCTTCTTTGCACCATGTTTCGCCCGCCGAATATTTCGAGATCAGCGGCCCCGAGGCAGGGGAGGTAACCGACGTCCGCCAGCTGTTCGACGCCTCATGAACGCCAGCCGCGATCGGGGGCCGACCGCCAGGGCCGCGGTATGACGGTGTTCGTGCCCACGTAGCGTTTGGTCCCCAAACGGTCCCCAGTCTGAGCGGAGACGGGCGGCGCACAGTGGTGGGGTTTCTCCAGACAGCCGCCCGCCAGCAGGATCCTCGACCTGCGCAAGCCCCAGGCCGGGGATCTCCCGGCCCGACCACCCGTCAAGCGGCCGTCACCCACGTCCGCTCACTCGTCGGCACCGACCGAATTGCTTGACACCAAACGACTTACGCTGATTTTCGTGCGTTGGCGTCCCGCGGATCTGCTCCTGTCCCGCCCCGCACCGGCTCGGCGCTAGCTGGAACAGCGTTCACGGCGTCATCGCGTGGTGGTTGATGGTGTGGAATGGGCGCTGCCGAGGAGATGACCTACTCGTCATTTCCTCGGCAGCTCGTATCCGAACAGGTACGAAATCGGAGGATTGATCAGCGAAAAGTGTTGCGGCGCGCGCGTGTTCGCCGGATGATCGACGGGTGAGCACAGAGGGAGGGGTTGCCACGCCGGCGGACCTGTCGTGGCTGCGGCGATCGCGCAGCGTGATCTTCGTGGCGCAACTGCTGGTCAGCCTGCCGCTGGTGGTGGTGACGGTACTGCTGCTGGGGTGGCTCGACCGAAAGTTGGGGTGGCCGCAGTGGATCCTTCCGGCGGCCTGGCTGATCTGGTGCCTCATCGCCCGCTACCGGCCTGTCCGGGTTCGGTTCGTCTCGCGGATGCGCTCACCGACAGCCGAGGAGGCCGCGTTGCTCACTCCGGTATGGACGACCGTCGCGCGTGCGGCTGGGGTGGACGGCGCGAAGTATCCGTTGGTGGTGCTGAGCGATTTCATGAGACTGGGTCCGGTTTTTCGCCCGCGGGCGGAGATCGAAGTGCCCGGCAGGGACTTGATCGAACCGGCGCCTCGTGGCCTGTCCATGCGATGTGCCTGGGGACTGGGCCTGCTCCTGATCGGCCCGTGGTTCACCCGTCGGCTGCCGGCCCTGTATAGCAGGCCTGCCTCGGTCATGGCGTGGTTGGTCGCGGCGGTGGTAGCGGCGGTGACAGTCGTGGCCTCGGCCGTGACAGCTCGTGGCAGGGCCAACATGGAGGGCGGCGTGTCCAAAGTGCACTTCGTGGTTGCGCAAACCCTGACGGTCGGGGCCATCGCCGGGGCGTTGCTGCTCGTGGTCGGCCTGCCAGGTGCCGTGGTGATCACGATCGTGTGTGTGCTGGACTCCTACGGGAAGGAGTTTCTGGGGCTGTACAGCGTTATCGTCGCCGATCGCGTCGCGGTCTGCCTCGGCTACGGCCGGGAACTGCGCGACGACCTGGCAGCGCATCCTAAGCAGGATCGCTTCCGGCGTGCCAATCCGTGGATCCGCGGCCGCCTCTGGCACCTGGATCGGCGAATGTCCACCGAGACAGTCGAATAACTGACCCGCCGTGTCGTCACGGAGGCGGTTGGGCAGGTGCGTACTGCGTGACGATCCACCGCCAGATCGCTCCACGACGTAGGCTCGCTCGGCGTCATCGAGGGCGTGCTCGGCGGAAATGCCGTGCCAGCGCGCGCGACAGGTGCGACAGCATGTCGCGGTGGCGTGCTGGCCGACGAAGACGGGATATCCGCGTGTTCAGTCATTGCAACGCTAGCCCGTCGCGGGCTTCACTTCGTCTCGGGCCGGCGCTGCCGTGCACTCAGCACGAGCGCGCCCGCCGCCAGCAGGTAGAACGGCGACATGAACAGCAAACCCGATACCTCAGTGGCGCTGTGCTCGAGCACCGACATCCCGCCTACTGCGCCGAGGGCGGCCAGAATACTTGCGGCCCAGCGCGTTCCGAGCCGTGCATAGCTGCGCGGCAGCACGAATACGACTGCGGGCAGCAGCACCACGAGGCCGGAATCTGCGACATATTCGAGCCATTGCTCGAGCAGCGGCGGCGACGGCAGCGAGACCGCCGCCACTTCGAACCCCGTGGCCTCGCTGTGGATCGCCCCCGCGTCACTGCCCGGCAGCTCCGGGAAGTTCGTATTGAGCACCTGCGGTAATGCGACCAGGACCAGGGTCAACACGCGCCAGCAGGTGACGGAGCGCCACCACCGCCTCAGCGACACCATCATGCCTCCGCCCTATCTGACCGACCTCTCCGCGGGCGACGCTACCGCGCAGTCCATCCGCAGCGAAATCCTGTAAATCGGCTACTTAACACTGGCGGTAGGACTCGATCCCGGCCAGGATCGGGTCCAGGTGCCCAGTGAGAAGCTCCCAAATCGGCTGCCCACCTGCAGT
>NZ_JBITFL010000019.1:96888-144059 GCF_044456045.1 Nocardia sp. NPDC051052 | reverse complement strand
CGGTCCCATTCCGAACCCGGAAGCTAAGCCTGCCAGCGCCGATGGTACTGCACTCGACAGGGTGTGGGAGAGTAGGACACCGCCGGAACATCATTCATGAAAGCCCCCCAGCTCACGCTGGGGGGCTTTCGTCGTTTCTACCGATCCGCCAACTATCCGCGCGCCGAAACCCACAACCGGCCCCCGCTCCGCAGAATCCGCACCCTTATGGTCTCGAGCTGGCCGACGCCGCGCAACCAATTTCAGTCTGCGTTTTCTTCGCGACTTGTTCCATCGGCGCGCCATGAGCACAGCCCGGGCGACGTCTACTGGTCTATCGACCAATAGACCGATCTCCTTGTGCCTGAACACATCTGCCCAATTGGTTCCATCCAGACGCACTCCGGCAACGAATGATAGATGACCATTCCGGATGGTAGGTTCTGCTCACAGTCCAATCTTCACAGACTTTCAGCAGGATCGTGACGACCTCTGTCCCGGGTTACAGACCCGCGGGGGTGCTGTTCCAGTGATCTCACAGTCGATGGAAGGTTTGCGATGACAATTGAACGGACAGAAGAATCCGAGTCAGCGAGTCCGGCACGTAATCGACGTCAGGGAACTCGGCGTATCGCCTACCTGGCCGCAGGTCTGATGGCTGTTTCCGCCGCCTACGGCATTGCCGCAGCTCCCGGCTCGATGGCAAAAGGATCTGAGCCGGAAAACCGTTCATGCTCCGGTGGCGAGGGCTCGGTCACCACCAAGAAGGACGGCTCTGATGTGGTGGCGTCCGGGTCCTTGACGAAAGCACTGCAGGGTGAGGATTGCCTGCAAAAAGGCGACGGTAAGTCAGGGCCGATCAAGCTGACGAAGAAGGACAACGCGTGCGTGTTGACGGCCCCCATTCTGGTCGCGGCCGGCAAGAACGATGACGGTGCGGAGGAACGTGTCGAGGCGGATCCGGATGCCGAGGAGGCCGAGCCTTTCGAGGTGGGCACGGTCACTGTGACTGTTCCACTGGACGGGAAGAAGCCAGCGACAGCGAAGACGTCGACCAAGCTGAGTGACGACAGTGAAGACGCCGACGATACCGTCACCGCTACGGCGACAATCGCCGACCTCAAGATGAGCAAGTGCGATGCGGTCCCGATCGGCAAGTTCACCGTGACGAAGATCGCCGCGGCGAATACGGATTAGTTGTCGACCGCGCCGCGTCGGACGATCGGCGCGGCGCGGCGCGGCGCAATCAGTGAATTTGCCCTGGTCTCTTGCCTTTTCGTCCCGATATCCATAGAGGTGGCACATGCGCGTCCGGCGCGGGGATCCGTTGGCACAGCTCGGGGTGCTCGCGGCCCGGTATCGGTATCGAGTCTTCGCGGCCTGGCTGATCGCGGTAGTTATCAGCCTGCTTGGCCTGCCTTGTTTGTTCGCGTCGATCTCCTCGCCGCCGATCGAGGTCGCCGGCTCGGAATCGCAGCAGGCCGGCGCGGTATTGCGGGCGGGCATGCCGTCGTTCGGCAACGAACAGATGAGCGCTGTGCTGCATTCGAACACCCTGCGGACAATGGATCCAGCGTTCCAGGCAGCGATCGACGGCGCGATGGCGGCCATGGGTAGCCAGGACGGCATATCCGGAGCGGTGTTGTTGCCAGTGGTCGGTGATCCGAAGCCAACGCCGGCGATGCCTGAGACGCTGGAACCCCTTCGCCCGCTGCTGCACGACGAGCACACCGCGTACATCCTCGTCGGGATCTCGGGTGACGATCGGAAGCGCCAAGATCTTATTCCGGTAGAGCAGGCAGCGATCGATCAGGCGACCAGGGCAGCCTCGGGCGGCGCCGTGCGAACTTATCTGATCGGTGCTTCGGCGTTCGGCCAGGCGGTGCAGAAGGCTGAAGTCTCCGATCTGACGCGCATCGAGTTGGTCGCGGTGCCAGCCGCGATAGTCGTGCTGCTACTGGGTCTTCGGGCTCCGGTCGCCGCGGCGGTGCCGCTCGCTATCGCCGGTGCCGCCGTACTGACAACCCTCGGGCTGTTCACCATGATGCGCGGGGTGTTCCCGATCGACGGCATGCTCCTCATCGGAGTGAACGCGACCGGGCTCGGTATCGGCATCGACTATGCGCTCTTCGTGACGAACCGCTACCGCGAGGAATTGGGGGCCGGAGCCGGTCCGGAACAGGCGATCAGGACGGCGATGTCGACGACCGGCCGGACGGTGCTGTATTCGGCACTGATCCTGCTGCTGGCCTGCACGACCCTGTTCATGCTGCGCTGGCATATCTTCGTCATGGCCGCCATCGGCATCATGGTGGTCATCGCGGTCACCCTGGTGGCGTCGATGTCTCTGCTGCCCGCGCTTCTGGTGTCGCTGACCCGCTGGGTCGAGTGGCAACCCCGATGGGTGTCGAAGCGCGCTCCGCTCGACGACCGCGGCGCACACGGATGGCTGGCACGCTGGGCGCAGCATCTGATGCGCCATCCTTGGCCGTACACGGTGGCCGTTACCGCGGGGTTGTTGTTGACCGCGACCCCGATGCCGAGCATGACCTTGGGCTTCGATGCGGAAAGTCGAGCGCTGGCGGGCACCCAGTTCCTCACCGGCGTGGCCATCGCGGACCGTGACGTACCCGGTATGGGGTCAACGGTCACGATGCTGCTGAGCCGCCCCGCAGGCACCGACGAGCCGGATACCGAGCCACTACTCGCGGCATTGCGCGCGGATCCGGAGGTGGCCGCGGCATCGAAGATGGACAACGGCGTCGACGTCACCGCGGTACTCGCCATTCCGAAGCACTTACCCACCTCCCCGAAAGTTGTCGAGCTGGTTCGACGGATACGCGCGGACATCGCGCCGACGACCGCGCCACCCGGCCTCCAGTGGTACGTCGGCGGCCCGAGCGCCCTGATCAGCGACATCCTCAGCGAGGTGTCAGCCAAGCTGTGGCTGGTGGTCGGTTGCGTGCTGGCACTGATGTTCGCGGTGCTGGCCTGCATGCTCCGCAGCCTGGTACTGCCGTTGAAGGCGATCCTGATGAGTCTGCTGGCGACCGGCGCGTCGTTCGGTCTCACCGTGCTGGTGTTCCAGCGGGACGTCGGTGACCAGGCGTCCGGTCTGGTCAGCCAGGGGCTGATCTGGCCGCAAGTGCCGTTGATCGTTTTCGTGGTGCTGTTCGGATTGTCCACGGACTACGAGCTTTTCCTCGTGCGCCGAATCCAGGAGGAGTACCTGGTCACCGGGGACAACCGCGGCTCGGTCGCGATAGGTCTGCAAAGTACCGGCCGGCCGATCACGCTCGCGGCGGTGATTCTCGCTGTCGGCTTCGGCAGTCTGTTGGTGTCACAGATCAACGGCCTGAAGGCATTCGGCTTCGCGATCGCCGTGGCCTTGATCATCGACGCGACGTTGATCCGGCTCATCCTGGTGCCCGCGTTGATGCAGATCATGGGCCGATGGAACTGGTGGTTTCCTCGGCTGCCCGCAGCCGTGCGGCGTGGCGCAGTACCACGGTCGCTACCCGAGCGTCCCGAGCTCGTAGCGAATCCTGTTCCAGCACCCTGAATGAGGACTGACATGACCGGCTATTTGGTAACCGGAGCGACCGGGTTCGTCGGCGGCGCGCTCACCCTGGAACTGTTGACGGCGACGGACGCACCCATCCATCTACTGGTGCGAGATTCCGGGACCGGCGCGGACCGTTGCCGCGTTGCCCTGCAGAACGCGGCCGAATCATATGGATACGAACCGGATTTCGTGGCTCGGCAGCGCGACCGGCTGCACGTCGTCGCCGGTGATCTGCGGTCGGCCGAGGTCGCCGCGCAGTTGCCTGCCAACGAGATCTCGGAGGTATGGCACTGCGCGGCGTCACTCAAATTCGACGACCGGAGCCGGGATGAAATCTTCGCGGTGAACGTGGACGGCACCGCTCGCCTACTCGACCTGTCCGAGCGGCTCGGCGTCGCCAGGTTCAATTACATGAGCACCGCGTATGTGGCAGGTACCGCAACGGGGATGCTCACGGAATCGGCCGTGCCCGCAGACGTCAGCCCCAACAATCAGTATGAACTCAGCAAGACTTTGGCCGAATATGCTGTCTCCAAACGAGATTCGATGCAGACACGAATTTGGCGTCCGAGCATCGTGGTGGGGCACAGCGAGACGTACGCAGCCACCAGTTTCACCGGCCTCTATGGATTGACCCGGGAGGCGTTGCGGTTCAAGCGGCGCACCGAGAAGGTGTTCGGTCCGAACTTCGTCATGCGGCAGCGGCGGATACAGGCCGACCCGGCGGCGCAGATCAACCTCGTTCCGGTCGATCTGTTGGTGCGGCAGGCCGTTTCGCTGTCCATGCGTCCGGGTTTCGTGGCCGACATCATCCACCTGACGAACGGATCGGCACCTACGTTGCGTGAGATCCTGTCGGCCGTGTTGTCGCTGGTCGGCGTTACTGAACCGGAATATGTCACCTGCACAGCGGGATTCACGCCGATCGAACGCAGATTCCACAACACTTTGCAGTTCTACGCCCCGCATGTCGACCGAGCCAAGTTCTTCGCACAGGACGTCGCCGAACGCTACGGGGCGCCCATTGATTTCCCGATGGACGTGGACTATCTCGGTGCGCTGCTCGGCTGGTATATCGACCATGCCGGGCTTGCGGATGAGGCGAGGGCCGCGTGATGCGACTCGCGAATCGTCTGCCCGGCGAACGCAATCTCGCGCAGGACGATGCTGATCGAATCGCTTCGATCCGGCAGCAGATCATCGAGGTCGGTGATCGTTGGCGAGCGGAGCACGAGTGGATCGACCGCCATCAGAGCGCTGTCGGGATGGCGATCTTCACGATGGCCGGCGTCGGCGTGCTGGGCGATGCCGTGCTCTACACAAGGGGCGTATTACCTTGGTGGGCAACGATATTGATGACCGCTTTCTGGTTGTCGCTGCTGCATGAAATCGAGCATGACCTCATCCACTCGATGTATTTCCGGACGAACAAGTGGGTGCACAACTCGATGATGTTGAGTGTCTGGCTGTTTCGGCCGAGCACCATCAACCCCTGGGTCCGGCGCCGCTTGCATCTGCATCATCACGACGTGTCGGGGACCGACTCCGATCTGGAAGAGCGAGGTATCACCAACGGGCAACGGTGGGGTGGCCATCGTCTGCTCGGCCTGCTGGACACCATGCTCGGGTACGCGTTGCGGCCGTTTCATATGCGGCGGCTCGTCCATGCGTATGTGGCGCAGGCGGCTCGGGATCCCGAGGAAGCTCGCCGCCTCGCCGTCGCGACGCCGCTCGGCTATTTCCCGCTCAGTGCGGTGCACTACGGGCTCTGGTACCTCACGATCGGTGTTCATCTCTACGAGTTCTTCGGCGGCCAAATCGCCTATCCGAGCGTGCATCACGCATTAGATGTCGTAGCCGTGACCTTGTTGGCCCCCAACATGATCCGTACGTTCTGCCTGCATTTCGTCAGTTCGAATATGCACTACTACGGTGACGTCGAGCCGCACAATGTCCTGCAGCAGACCCAGGTCTGGACCGCCAAGTGGTTGTGGCCGGTGCACGCGTTGTGTTTCAACTTCGGTGGCACCCATGCCATTCACCACTTCCTCGTGCGTGACCCGTTCTACGTCCGCGAGGCGATCAGAGCCGAATGTCAGGTGATCCTGCGTACGCACGGCGTCCGATTCAACGATTTCGGCACCTTCCGCCGCGCCAACCGATTCGGGCTCGCCGCCTCGACGACAGGACCGGTAGAGGTATGACGGATCACGTTGCGGCGGTCCAGCAGTCGACAATCGTACAGTTATGGATTTGTGTCACCTGCGGGATGATCTATGACCCCGCCGAGGGTGATCCGGACGGCGGGATCGAACCGGGCACAGCCTTCGCCGACATCCCCGACGACTGGGTGTGCCCGGTGTGTGGCGCGCGCAAAGCGGACTTCGTTCCGTACGAGGACTGACGCCGCGGCGTCAGAACAACCGGAATTCGGTGCTTTCGGTGCCGCGCAGGGCGTCGTAATCCAGTGTGAGGCAGCGGATTCCGCGGTCCTCGGCGAGGGTGCGGGCCTGCGGCTTGATCTGCTGGGCCGCGAAAACGCCTGCTACGGGGGCGAGTAGCGGGTCGCGGTTGAGGAGTTCGAGGTAGCGGGTGAGCTGTTCGACGCCGTCGATCTCGCCGCGGCGTTTGATCTCGACCGCGACGGTGGCGCCGCCTGCGTCGCGGCAGAGCAGGTCGACCGGGCCGATGGCGGTCATGTACTCGCGGCGGACGAGGGTGTAGCCGGCGCCGAGGGTAGTGACGTGTTCGGCGAGCAGCACCTGAAGGTGGGCCTCCACACCGTCTTTCACCAGGCCGGGGTCGATGCCGAGTTCGTGCGAGGAGTCGTGCTCGATGTCCTCGATGGTGATGCGGAGTTCCTCGCCGGCCTTGTTGGTGACGACCCAGAGCGCCTTCGCGCCCTCGGGGATGTCGTCGGCGCCGCGCTCTTCCAGCCAGCACGGCGGGCTCATCCAGTTCAACGGCTTGTAGGAGCCGCCGTCGGAGTGCACGAGGACGGAGCCGTCCGCTTTCACCAAGAGCAAGCGGCGGGCCATCGCGAGATGGGCGGTGAGTCGCCCTACGTAGTCGACCTGACAGCGAGCAATCACTAGGCGCACCCAAGCACTGTAGGTGACCGGGTGCGAGAGCTTGTCGTCAGCCCAACAGGATCGCCGCGGCCAGTATCGCGCTGGTGGTGAGCAGTGCCTGCTCGACCCGGGTGAATCGACGAGTGACCGGGGTCTTGGTGCGGATCATGCCGTAGCCGACGGCCGAGCCGATGCCGAAGGCCAGCAGGTGGCCGACGTTGGTGAAGGTCTGCCCGAGCAGCACGCCGCCGATCGCGGCCGCGAACCACACTGCGGCCCAGGCGATCCGCAGCCGATTCGGCACCACGAAGACCAGGGCGCCGATCAACGCCATCGAGCCGTAACTGATGCCGACGTCCTCGCTCCAGCGCACACTCGCGGGCAGCCAGTCGAATTCGACGGCCACCCAGAGCCCGCCGGCCACGAGCAGCGTCGCGCCGATGTGGCCGGCCAGGAAGACGCGCACCATGTGCAGCGCGCCGAAGCGCAGCTCGGCGAGCCCGAGCAGACAGGCGAGCAACGGCATGATCAGCCACGCGGTGCCGACGTCGCCGATGACCAGCGCGCTGGACAGCAGGGTGACGACGCGCCCTTGCAGCAGGTTGTGCAGATTGGTGCTGGCGTGCAGCACCACCTTCGACTGGGCCGAGTCGCTCAAGGCGGAGAAGATCGACGTGACGAGGACGAGCGCGGCCAGGTAGCCGACGGTCGCGGGCACCCTCGGTCGCCACCAGCGAGAACTGACGACCGTTGTCAGGTCGTCCGTGGTCGTGGCGACGGCCATGCGTACCTCCGTGTTCTGTGCGGTGTCTCATCCATGATCGAGTCCGCTGCTGCGCTTGATCAGGGTATTCCCTGTGAAATTGCTGCGAAACTGATCGCCGGTGCACATCGAGATCGGTATAACGGCGGTGCCCCACTGTGCCACATCGCGCGGATCTCGGCAGGGTGAACGAGCTGACCAGGCAGTCTCGGCGCGGGCCTCGGTTCCAGCGGCGCACCGGCCGTTCCGGGGCACCTTCGGCCGGAGTAATAGTCTGGGAGCATGCCTCGTCGGAAACCGCGCGCAGACGGTCAAACAGGCCGCTCGCGGACGGGCGGCGCACCGCTCGGTGATGTGTTCGGCCGGACCGAGGCCGGGCCGGGCGGTGACGAGACATACATCGTTCGCACCATCCCAGGCGCCCGTGCGGTGAAGATCTACCGCTGCCCGGGGTGCGACCACGAGATCGTCCAGGGCGTCGCCCACATCGTCGCCTGGCCCGCCGACGGCGGCGAGGACGATCGCAGGCACTGGCACCGCGGTTGCTGGAACGGCCGCCAGACTCGTGGAATCACTCGACGCTGGTCGTAGCTGTGCCGTCCGGTTGGTGGCGTCGATTCCGGGTAAGCATTGCCCGTCGCCCCCGGAAAAGAGGGAAGGCCGCCCCCAAGGGGGCGGCCTTCGGACGAATTCGGTAACACGACAACTGATTTGGTGAGTACATGAGTAACTCACCGGGGACCGGCTGACTCAGCCTGACCCATCACCGCCGGCCGCCGACGTACGTCTGTCGCACCTCGATCTGGCCTGAATACGCGGAGAGGCGGGCCAGCTAGTTGCTGATGTCGGCGTTCTCGCGCTCCTCGTCGACGATGTCGTCTTCCTCGGAGGCAACCTCGGGGATGGCCTTGCGGCTGGAGCCCGAGACCTGCTTGGTGCTGTTGCCGATCGACTTGCGCTGATCCGGAACACCGTCCAGCAGTTCGCTTTCCCGGTTGACCGCGGCGAGCATCGCGGGCACCGAGTCGAGCTGGCCGCGGATGCCGAGCAGCTGGGCGAGCACGCGTCCACGCAGCACGCGCATCTCCTCGGCCAGTTCCTTCGCGTGCGCGATCTTGCGCTCGGAGGTCTGGGTCGCGGAGGTGATGAGGCGGTTGGCCTCGTCGGTCGCGTCCTTGATTCGCTGTGCGGCCTCGGCGCGGCTGGTGGCCTCCAGCTCCTCCATGGCACGGGTGAGCTTGGTGCGCCGCTCGGCCATGGTGACCTCGAAGTCCTGCTGGGTCGCCTTGCGCTTGGCATCGGCTTCCTTGCCGAGGCGGTCGGCCTCGGCCTGCGCGGCCTCGATGATCTTGGCGGACTCGGTGCGCGCGTTGGCCAGGGTCTGCTCGAACTCGATCTCGAGCGCCTCGCGCTTTTCCTTGGTTTCGGCCAGCAACGACTCGTACTTGCCACGCATCTCGGTGGCCTGCTGCTCCGCGATCGACACCATCTCCGCGGCCTCGGCCTGTGCCAGGGCACGGACCTCGGAGGCCTCGTCGGAGGCCAGTCGCAGCATCCGGGAGATGCGGTCGGACATGCCTTCCGCGGTGGTGGGCGGCACCGAGAGTCGGTCGACCTCCTTGCGGAGCTCGTCGATCTCGTCACGCGCATCCTCGAGCTGGCTCGCGAGGTTACGGGCTTGTGCCGCAGCAGCATCCCGGTCGGTAGCGGTGACCCTTAGTTCGGCGTCGAAGCGGTCGAAGTAGTTGCGTACCTCGTCTTGCGCATAACCCTTGCGCACAACGGTGAAGGGCAGTGCAACGAAGCGATTGCGATCGGACTCAGGTGACGACATGGCACACAAACTACAGCCTACAGAGACCTGATGGTGACTCGACCGCGAATGTGATTCCGAAGAGTTTTGCCCGCCCGATCTTGATACTAGTGCGTAACATTCGCGTTCGGCTCGACCAACTCGATCAGCACACCGCCAGCATCCTTCGGATGGATGAAATTGATGCGGGAATCCGCTGTTCCAGGCCTCGCGCCCTCGTACAGCAAACGCAGGCCCCGCGCGCGCAGGTGCGCGCAGACCGCATCGAGATCGGTGACGCGGTACGCCAGTTGTTGCAGGCCCGGTCCGTTACGGTCGATGAACTTGGCGATGGTCGACTCCTCGTTGAGCGGAGCCAGCAACTGCAGGGCAGTCCCTCGGTCGGGGGCGCCGGGCAGCGACAGCATCGCCTCGTGCACGCCCTGGGCATCGTTGACCTCGCGATGGGTCTCGATCATGCCGAGATTCTCGGCATACCAGGCAACCGCGACATCCAGGTCGGGCACGGCGACACCGACGTGGTCGATGGCGACGACGTAGTCCGCGGGGATGAAATCGGACGAATCCATAACGTTGCTCACCACTCGAAGGTAGCCGTTACCTGCGTACAGGCAACTTGGGTGTAGCGGTTACCGTGGAGTACGGAATCCTGCGAAACAAGAAGCGAGGCTTGTCGTGACTACTGTGATCGTCTCCGGTGCCCGTACCCCGGTCGGTCGGCTGCTCGGCGGCCTCAAGGACTTCAGCGGTTCCGATCTCGGCGGCTTCGCCATCAAGGCCGCGCTGGAAAAGGGCGGCGTCGCGCCCGAGCAGGTCGACTACGTGATCATGGGCCAGGTGCTCACCGCGGGCGCGGGCCAGATTCCGGCCAGGCAGGCGGCCGCGGCCGCGGGCATTCCGATGGATGTGCCCGCGCTCACAGTGAATAAGGTCTGTTTGTCCGGAATCAACGCGATCGCGTTGGCGGACCAGCTGATTCGGGCCGGCGAGTACGAGATCGTCGTCGCGGGCGGCCAGGAGTCGATGAGCCAGGCCCCGCATCTGCTCGAGAAGAGCCGCGAGGGTTTCAAGTACGGCGACGTCACGCTGCGCGACCACATGGCCTACGACGGCCTGCACGACATCTTCACCGACCAGCCGATGGGCGCGCTGACCGAACAGCGCAACGACACCGAGCCGGTCACCCGGGAGCAGCAGGACGCGTTCGCGGCGGCCTCGCATCAGCGCGCGGCGGCGGCGTGGAAGAACGGCGTCTTCGACGACGAGGTGGTCCCGGTCTCGGTGCCGCAGCGCAAGGGTGACGCGCTGGTGGTCGCCGCCGACGAGGGCATCCGCGCCGACACCACCGCGGAGTCGCTTGCCAAGCTGCGCCCCGCGTTCCGCAAGGACGGCACGATCACCGCGGGCACCGCGTCGCAGATCTCCGACGGTGCCGCCGCGGTGGTGGTGATGAGCAAGGCCAAGGCCGAGGAGCTGGGGCTGAGCTGGATCGCCGAGATCGGGGCCGCGGGCGTTGTCGCGGGACCGGATTCGACGCTGCAGGACCAGCCGGCCAACGCCATCGCGAAGGCCTGTGCGCGCGAAGGCATTTCGCCTGCCGACCTGGACCTGGTGGAGATCAACGAGGCGTTCGCGGCGGTCGGCGTCGCGTCCACCCGCAAGCTGGGTATCGATCCGGCGAAGGTGAACGTCAACGGTGGGGCGATCGCGATCGGGCACCCGCTCGGCATGTCCGGCGCGCGCATCCTGCTGCACCTGGTGCTCGAGTTGAAGCGCCGCGGTGGCGGTGTCGGCGCTGCCGCGCTGTGCGGCGGTGGCGGCCAAGGTGATGCGCTGATCGTTCGGGTGTAGGCCCGCGCAACCGAGTTTCTCGCCGCAGCCTCCGCGACTACCTTTCGCGGAGGCTGCGGTGTCTCCGGCGCGAAAGTTGTGTCCTGATTGCGGCTTTCGCCGCGACGACGGAGCGTGGTCGCCGCGATGTCGAGTAGCGCCCACTCGATGTGACTCGTCCCACTACGACACGTCGTAGTGCATGCGGCACAATGGTGCGCATGGGCAATGTCTTCGACCTGAGTACTGTCGCAAAGCGATTTCGTTTCATCGCGGTGCTCGAGGCGATCTCCTGGGTTTTCCTGATCGCCGGCATGGTGTTCAAGCGCCTCCCCGAGCCGGTGCTGTGGCCGGTCAAGGTGTTCGGCATGACGCACGGCATCATCTTCGTGCTGTTCGTGATCGCCACCATCGTGGCCTCGCGTGAGCTCGGCTGGGCCGCGAAGACCACGGTGCTCGCGCTGGTGTCCAGCATCCCGCCGTTCTGCACCGTGCTGTTCGAGCTCTGGGCGGTCCGTTCGGGCAAGCTCGGTGAGCTGAGCAACGCGGTTTCTGCCGACTCCGGAGCCCCGGCCGCCGCGACGTCGTGACAAACTGGAAACCGTGACTCGACCTGCCGCACGCCGTCCTTCGCCAGCCGCTGTCGCCGCCATGTCCGGGGCAGTTGATCTCTCCGTTCTGAAGCAACCGCCCGCAGGCGCACCCGCCGCGGCCGGTGGTGGCGATTACGCGGTGGACGAGGCGAACTTCGAGACCAAGGTGCTACGCCGCTCGGTGCAGGTGCCGGTGGTCGTCGCGCTGTACTCGCAGCGCAGCCCGGGCAGCGTCGAGCTGGTCCGGACGCTCGAGCGGCTGGTCGACGAGAACGGCGGCGCCTGGGACCTGGCCACCGTCGAGGCCGAGTCCAACATGCGGATCGCGCAGGCGTTCGGCGTGCAGGGCATCCCGACCGTCATCGCGGTCGCCGGCGGCCAGCCGCTCGCCGACTTCCAGGGCGCGCAGCCGGAGGCGCAGGTTCGGCAGTGGCTGAGCGCGGTCATCGACGCGGTGGCGGGCAAGCTGCCCGGCGGCGAGGAGCCCGAGGAGGCGCCGGAGGATCCCCGCTTCGTTGCCGCGGAGACGGCGCTGGAGCAGGGTGACTACGCCGGTGCCGAGGCCGCCTACGAGGCGATCATCGCCGCGGAGCCGGGCAACGAGGAGGCCAAGGGCGCGCTGCGTCAGCTGCGGTTCCTCGGTCGTGCGCAGGGGCTTACGGAGGCCGCGATCGCGACCGCCGACGCCGATCCCGGCAATGTGGACGCCGCCCTCGACGCCGCCGACGTGGAGATGCTCAACCAGCAGCCCGAGGCCGCGTTCGATCGCCTCATCGGGGTGGTCAAGCGCTCGGCGGGCGACGAGCGCACCAAGGCGCGCACCCGGCTGCTCGAACTCTTCGAATTGTTCGATCAGGCCGAGCCGTTCGTGGTCGCCGCGCGTCGTAAGCTCGCCGCCGCGCTGTACTGAGCCGGGTCAGCTGTTCGGGGCCAACCAGACGGCGCTGTTCGGGGCCAACGCGATCGTGGCGGAGGCCGGGCGACCGTGCCAGCCTTCGTCAGTGGCCTTGACGGCGCCCAGGTTTCCGATGCCGGAGCCGCCGTATTCGGCGGCATCGGTGTTCAGGATTTCGGTCCACTGCCCGGCGAAGGGCAGGCCCACCCGGTACTCGCCGTGCACCGAGCCGGAGAAGTTGTACACGCACGCGACCACGGATCCGTCCGACCCGTAGCGCAGGAACGCCAGCACATTGTTCGCCTGGTCGTTCGCCTCGATCCACGAGTAGCCGCCCGGGGTGGTGTCCTGACTCCACAGCGCGGGATGGGCGCGGTAGACCGCGTTGAGGTCGCGCACCGCGGTGGTAATCCCTTGGTGCAGTGGGTTTTCCAGCTCCTGCCAGTCCAGCCCCCGGTCGTGTGACCACTCGCGGAACTGGCCGAAATCCTGACCCATGAACAGCAGCTGCTTGCCGGGATGGCCCCACATGTAGGCCAGCAGTGCCCGCACGCCACCGGCTTTGGCGAAATCGTCGCCGGGCATCCTGGTCCAGAGGGTGCCCTTGCCGTGCACCACCTCGTCGTGGCTGATCGGCAGCACGAAGTTCTCGCTCCACGCGTACACCGCCGAGAAGGTGATCTCGTTGTGGTGCCAGGAGCGGTGGATCGGGTCGCGCTGCAGGAAGCCGAGGGTGTCGTGCATCCAGCCCATGTTCCACTTCATGGTGAAGCCGAGGCCGCCGACGTCGGTGCCGCGGGTCACGCCGGGCCAGCTGGTGGATTCCTCGGCGATGGTGACCACGCCGGGATGGTGGCGGTGCACGGTGTTGTTGAGGTCCTGCAGGAAGTCGACGGCCTCCAGGTTTTCCCGGCCGCCGTGCACGTTGGGCTCCCAACCCCCTTCGGGGCGTGAGTAATCCAGGTACAGCATGGAGGCGACGGCGTCGACGCGCAGGCCGTCGATGTGGAATTCCTCGATCCAGTAGCGCGCGTTGGCCACCAGGAAGTTGCGCACCTCGTGCCTGCCGAAGTCGAAAACGTAGGTGCCCCAGTCGAGTTGCTCGCCGCGGCGCGGGTCCGGGTGCTCGTAGAGCGGGGTGCCGTCGAAGCGCGCCAGCGCCCATTCGTCGCGCGGGAAGTGCGCGGGCACCCAGTCGAGCAGCACGCCGATGCCCGCTGTGTGCAGCCGATCGACGAACGCGCGGAAGTCGTCCGGGGAGCCGAAGCGCGCGGTGGGCGCGTAATACGAGGTGACCTGGTAGCCCCACGAGCCGCCGAAGGGGTGCTCGGCGATGGGCAGCAGTTCGACGTGGGTGTATCCCGCCGCCTGCACGTAATCGGCCAGCTGGTCGGCCAATTCGCGATAGCCGAGGCCGGGACGCCAGGAACCGAGGTGTACCTCGTAGACGCTCATCGGCGCCTGGGTGGGATCGGTGGACGCGCGGGTATCGAGCCACGCCCGGTCCTGCCAGACGTAGTGGCTCTCGGTCACCACCGACGCGGTGGCGGGCGGCAGTTCGGTCGCGAACGCCATCGGGTCGGCATGGTCCATCGTGCGGCCGTCGGCGCCGTGCACGCGGAACTTGTACTTGGTGCCCGGCCCGACTCCGGGCACGAACACCTCCCACACGCCGGACGAGCCGAGCGCGCGCATCGGGGCGGCGGTCCCGCTCCAGCCGTCGAAATCGCCGATCACGGTGACGCCGCGGGCATTCGGCGCCCACACCGCGAACGAGGTGCCGTCCACGTCGCCGTCGAGGGTGGTGTAGTGGCGCGGGTGCGCGCCGAGCACATCCCACAGGCGCTCGTGGCGGCCCTCGCCGATCAGGTGCAGGTCCAGTTCGCCGACCGTCGGCAGGAATCGGTAGCCGTCGGCGGAGAGAATGGTCTGGCCTCCTGGATAGGTGGTGCGGATGCGGTAGTCCATCAGGTCGGGGTAGGGGAGCACCGCGGCGAAAATGCCGTGCCCCAACGACTTCAGTGGATGGTCGGTGCCGCCGACGCGGACACCGACCGAATCCGCGTGCGGGCGAAGCACACTGATCTCGGTGCCGTCCGGATGCGGGTGCGCGCCGAGCACGGTGTGCGGGTCACCGTGCGTGCCCGCGGCCAACAGCATCAGATCCCGGCGTTTCACAGTGTGCTCCGATACGCGAGTTCGGTGCGTGCCTGCTGCGCGACCGGTGGCAGGGTGAGGATGTGCGCGACCGATATCGACGGGTCGAGCCGCACGTAATTCGTTTGGGCCCAGTGGTATTCCTCCCCGCTGACCTCGTCGTGCACCACCGGATGGTCGTGCCATTCGCGGCCGATGGCGGGCAGGTCTAGCGAGACCATGCCCCACTCAGCGGCGAACGGATTCAGATTCACCACCACCAGCACCGCGTCGCCGCCGCTCGGATCGACCTTCGAGTAGGCGATCAGCGAGTCGTTGTCGACGTGGTGAAAGTGGATGCAGCGCAACTGCTGCAGTGCCGGATGCGCGCGGCGGATCTCGTTGAGCCGAGTGATCCACGGCTCCAACGATTCCCCGCGCGCCAGCGCCTCGGCGAACGGGCGCGGGCGCAACTCGTACTTCTCCGAATCCAGGTATTCCTCGCTGCCCGGCCGGACCGCCTGATGCTCGAACAGCTCGAAACCCGAGTACACGCCCCAGCTGGGCCCGAGGGTCGCGGCGAGCACCGCGCGGATGGCGAACATGCCGGGGCCGCCGTGCTGCAGGCTCTCGTGCAGGATGTCGGGGGTGTTGACGAACAGGTTGGGTCTGGCCTCGTCCGCCTTGGCCGCCAGTTCCTCGCCGAACTGGGTGAGCTCCCACTTCGCCACGCGCCAGGTGAAATACGTGTAGGACTGGCTGAAGCCGCGGCGGGCCAGCCCGTACAGCCTGGCCGGGCGGGTGAACGCCTCGGAGAGGAACAGCACGTCCGGGTCGGTGCGGCGCACCGTGGCGATCAGCCACTCCCAGAAGTCGGCGGGCTTGGTGTGTGGGTTGTCGACCCGGAAGATCTTGACGCCCAACGCGATCCAATGCCGGACCACGCGCAGCACCTCGGCGTACAGGCCGTCGGGATCGTTGTCGAAGTTGACCGGGTAGATGTCCTGATACTTCTTCGGCGGGTTTTCGGCGAAGGCGATGGTGCCGTCGGGCAGGGTGGTGAACCACTCCGGATGGGTGGCGACCCACGGATGGTCGGGCGCGCACTGCAGCGCCAGATCGAGGGCCACCTCGAGGCCGAGTTGCGCTGCGGTGTCGACGAATTCGGCGAAGTCCTCGGCGGTACCGAGCAGCGGATGCACGGCGTCGTGCCCGCCGTCCTTCGAGCCGATCGCCCACGGCGACCCCACCTCGCCCGGCTCGGCGACGAGGGTGTTGTTGCGGCCCTTGCGATTCACCGCACCGACCGGATGGATCGGCGGCAGGTAGATCACGTCGAAGCCCATGGCGGCGATGCGCGGCAATTCCTTTGCCGCGGTGGCGAAGGTGCCGTGGATCGGCTTGCCCGCCTTGTCCCGGCCGCCGGTGGAACGGGGGAAGAATTCGTACCAGGAGCCGTACAGCGCGCGCTGCCGTTCCACCTGCACGGTGTGCTGTGGGCCGCGAGTCACCATGTCGCGCAACGGTGTCGCGCGCAGTATCTCGCTGATCTCCTCGGCGAACGCCGGTGCCACCCTGGCCGGCAGCTGCTCGTCGCTACGCAATGCGGCGGCCGCGGCGCGTAACCGCTCGAACTGCTTCTTCGGCACCGCCTGCGCGGCCCGGTCGAACAGGCGGGCCCCGATCTCGAGGTCGTTGTTCAGATCGGCGGCGTTCTGCCCGACCGCGAGTTTCGCCTCCACCGCCGAGCGCCAGGTCGCGATCGGATCGCTCCAGCCTTCGATGCGGTAGGTCCAGGCGCCGGGCAGGTTTGGGGTGAAGGTGGCGTTGAACACGTCCGGCTCGAGATCGGGTGCCATCCGGATCCGGATCGGGCGCGCGGAGTTGGGCCCGCGAACGGTCAGCGTGGCCGCGACAGCGTCGTGCCCCTCTCGCCACACCACGGTGCGCACCGGGAAAACCTCCCCGACGACGGCCTTGGCGGGCCGACCGCCTGCGATGGACGGGGCAGTGTCATCGATTGCGATGCGGCCGGTCACGGTCCCAACCTACCGGCAGGGGCCGGGATGCACGGGATCAGCGGGGGACTGCGTCAGCGGGCGTCGGCCGCCAGACCGAGGCCGAGCGCGACCAGGATCGCGCCGAGCGCGCGTTCGATCCGTTGCCGGATGCCGGTTCGCCGCAGCCAGCTGCCCGCCCGGTCGGCGGCCAGCACGACGCCGACGCACCACGCGGTGTCGACCACCAACTGGATCAACACCAGCGCGATCACGGTCGGCAGCACCGGGCCGCTGGACGGCAGGAATTGCGGCAGGATCGTCAGCCCGAACACCGCCGCCTTCGGATTCGCCGCGATCGACACCAGCGACGCACGGAACGCCGCGCCCGGTGTGCGCCCCGAGGGCAGCATCTTCGTCATGGTGCTGCCGAACTCGTCGTCATTGCGCGCGCCGCGCCAGGCCTGCACGCCGAGCCAGATCAGCACCAGCGCGCCGACCACGTGCATCGCGGTATTCAGGTAGTGGTTGGCGACCAGCAGCACCGACAGTCCCGCGCCACCCGCGATATTCCAGCCCAGCACGCCGATCTCGTTCCCGGCGACCGCGGCCAGCCCCGCCTTACGGCCATCGCGCACCGCGCGCTGCAGAAACAGGGCCGTGGCAGGCCCGGGCAGCGCGGCCAGGATCAACGAGGCCAGCAGGAATTGCGGGAGAACGGCGACCCAGTGCGGCATCAGTCGATGCTGGCACGTCGATCGTCTTTCGTGCCACCGTATTTAGGGCATCGCCGGGATAACGGACCTTGGTCGCCGAGCACAGGTCCTCGCCCGATCGAAACCGCGTACTCGTCAGGGGTGGGCGTGAATACCGCTGCCGCCGGAGACGATGAGGTTGTCCCCGGTGAGGTAGCTGGCCGAGGCGAGAAAGGCCACGGCCTCGGCGATGTCGGCGGGAGCGCCGGCCCGGCCGAGCGGGATGCCTTCGGCCCAGGAGTCGATCATTTCGGGGGAGACGCCCATCTTGGCGTAGGCGGGAGTGTTGATCAGTCCCGGACTGACGGCGTTGACGCGGATGCGGCGGGGAGCGAGTTCGAGCGCGAGGGACCGCATGAGCGGCAACAGTGCTCCCTTGGCGGCTGTCATGGCGGACCCGAGCCCTTCGCCGACGCCGACGGTGAACACGACCGAGGCGCCCTCGTTGAGGAGTGGCAGCGCTTTTTGCAGGGTGAAGAAGTTGCCCTTGACGTTGATGTCGAACAGGGCGTCGAAGGTGTCTTCGTCGATCGACTCGATCGGGCCGGGACGGGAGATGCCCGCGTTGAGGAAGAGCAGGTCGAGGGAGCCGAATCGCTCGCGTACCTGCTCGATCGCGTGGTCGATGTCGGGCAGGGATCGGGCGTTCGCCTGGACGATCACGACGTCTTCGGGAAGTCCGGCATCGGCGGTGTTGGTTACGCCGGTGACCATGACGCGGTAGCCGCAGGAGTGGAGCAGTTCGGCGGTCGCCTTGCCGATGCCGCTGGTTCCGCCGGTGATCAAAGCTGCAGGTGTGGGCATGATGCGTTCCCTTATGTGGATCCGGGCGGTATCGGTAGGCGAGATGAACCGCGACGACCATCTTTAGGCATCGTACGACTCGATGGCAGTCGCTGCCAAGTGTTATGCGACTGCCAGGCTGGCAGCGCGGGGCTATTCTGGTGGCATGAAGCAGGAAGCCAAGACGGCGACGACCACACTGTGGGATCGAACGCGGCAGCTGGCTTCCCAAGAGATCCTCCAAACGGCGCTGCGCCTGTTCACCGAGCAGGGCTACGACGAGACGACCATCGCCCAAATTGCCCGTGAGGCAGGCGTTTCCCAGCGCACCCTCTTCCGCTACTTCGGCACCAAGGAAGACCTCCTCGGCGGCGACCAGGACAAATTCGGGCAAGTCCTGACAACGACCGTCGGCGAACAGCCCGCCGAAGCCGATGTCTGGGCGGCCCTGCGCGCCGGGTTCGCGGCCGTACTGGCCGTGCATGAGAGCCGCGAAGAGGCGCTGGAACGGTTCCGTCTGCTGCACAACACCGCATCGCTGCGTGCCGGTTATCTCGAAAAGCGGCTGCGGTTCCAGGAAGCTCTACTGCCGCTCATCGCGGCGCGCATGAATGTTGTTGTCGACGGCGCGGATCCGAGGGTCCGTGCGGTGCTCGCGACGGCGTTCGCCTGCCTGGATGCCGCATCGATGACCTGGGTCGACAACGGCGGTGAGGGCGACATCATCGACCTCTACGACGAGTGCCTGGCCGCTGTACGCGGCTGATGCGCCCCGAAAACCGGGGTTAGTGGGGCTTCCGGCACGCGCCGTAGTGTCGGTTCCGTGCTTGACGACTCTTCGAATGCCTCTGCGTTCTATGCCACGACTACGGCGACCGCGACGAAGCGGACGGGGTGGATCTGAGGATCATCGATGACGTGCGGCGGCACGGTTGGCACGTCGTCATGGTCGCCGATGACGACATCGAATTCGCCTACACAATCGGCCTGACGCACACCCACCGCGCGCCCGAGCTCGCCATGTTCGGCATCGATGTGCACGTGATGCACCGCATGCTCAACACACTAGGAGCCAAGGCCGCCGCCGGTGCCGTGCTGGCAGACGGCCAGCGGGACGACGATGTCATCGAGGGCCGCCCGGTCGCCCTCCGCGCCATCGACCCGAGCTGGTACCGCCCCTACTTCGGCCGAGCCATCGGCTTCTACCGGAAGACGTCGTTCCCCGTTCTCCAAGTAGCGTGGCCCGACGCGGACCACCACTTCCACTGGGAAGAGCAAGCACAAGAGCGAAACAGAGGTCGACAGCCTCAACTGTGGCTGAAGCCGGACGAGCACCCAGCGGGCATTTGGACCGCCGACCTCTGACGGACACGCCTTCGCGAGCGGCGAGTCGGGATTGCGCTGTACATCAACCGATTCCGAGATATCGACCCAGCGTGTTGTCGAGTGCGGCCATGTCGGTGCGGGTCAGCATCTGCACGAACTTGCCCAGGTAGTCACGATCGATGATTCGTATCTGATCGATCAGCAACTTGGTTTCCTGTCCATCGATCTCGACGGCGGGCCGGTTGATCGCGGTTCCGGCACTGGTCGATGTCGGGATGATCGTCACCACCGGCAGCGGGGAATCCGGCGGGGAAACGATCACACCCAACCGCCGTCCGCGTTGTTCGTGGCCGCGCTCGGCGTCGCCGAGATCGACGCGATGTACCGCTCCACGGATCACTCTCACCATGCGTCGGGCTCCGCGTTGAGGTCTTCGTCCTTCAATGCGAGTGCATCGATGCGGAACTGAGCTAGCCATTCCTCGCGATCCAGCAACCGGAGGGCGCGGCGGATGACGTCAGTGGTGTTCTCCTCGTGGTGGCGGGCGCGGTTGATGATGCGCTCATCGTCGACCGTCGGGTGAATGGTTATCGTTGCCATACGACAAGTGCGCGATGTAAGTAAGACTTGGTCTTGGTCTTGGTCCGTCGTGTTCACGAGTTCCTCCCCTGGCCTACCGATATGGGCCTTGCTCTGTGCGTACATGTAGGTATTCGACGCCGACATGCTGCCGGATGGAAATGCGCGGCCACTGTGAGCCGCACTGCCGGGGCGGCCGGAAGCCGCGACGTTCGGTAGGGTTCGGCGGGTGAAGGCATTGCGTCGATTCACCGTCCGTGCCCATCTGCCTGAGCGGCTGGCCGCGCTCGGCGAGCTCGCTACGAATCTGCGGTGGTCGTGGCATCCGGCGACCCAGGATTTGTTTGCCGAGATGGATCCGGGGCGGTGGTTGGAGATGGGGCACGACCCGGTGCGGATGCTCGGGGAGGTGCCCGCCGCGCGGGTCGACGAGCTGGCGGCGGACCCGGAGTACGTGCGCCGGGTGGATGCCGCGGCGGCGGATCTGCGGGACTACCTGGCCGCGCCGAGCTGGTTCGAGCGGCGCGCGGGGGAGGAGGGCGTTCGTGGGATCGCCTACTTCTCCATGGAGTTCGGCGTCACCGAGGTGCTGCCGAACTATTCGGGTGGGCTCGGGATTCTGGCGGGCGACCATCTGAAGGCGGCGTCGGATCTGGGCCTGCCGTTGATCGGTGTCGGATTGCTGTACCGCTCCGGCTATTTCAGGCAGACGCTGTCGGCGGATGGCTGGCAGACCGAGCACTACCCGGACCTGGATCCGCAGGGTCTGCCGTTGCGGCTGCTCACCTCGGACAACGGTGGCGCGGAGACGGCGCCGGTGCTCATTCACGTGGCGATGCCCGATCAGCGGGTGCTGCGGGCTCGGGTGTGGATCGCGCAGGTCGGGCGGGTGCCGCTGCTGTTGCTGGATTCCGATATCGCGGAGAACGATCCGGAGCTGCGCGCGGTGACCGACCGGCTCTACGGCGGCGATCAGGAGCATCGGATCCGGCAGGAGATCCTGGCAGGCATCGGTGGCGTGCGCGCGGTGCGCGCCTACACCAACGCGACCGGACTGCCCGACCCCGACGTGTTCCACATGAACGAAGGCCACGCCGGTTTTCTCGGCGTCGAGCGTATCCGTGAATTCGTCTCTACCGGAAGGGATTTCGATACCGCGCTGGCCGCGGTGCGGGCAGGCACGGTGTTCACCACGCACACTCCGGTCCCCGCCGGAATCGACCGGTTCCCGATGCCGATGGTGCGCCGCTACTTCGGCGGCGCGCACGGCGAATCCGAATCTGCCATGCTCCCAGGGCTTTCCGTCGATCGGATCCTCGCGCTGGGCCGCGAAGCCGATCCGTCGGTCTTCAACATGGCGCACATGGGCTTGCGACTTGCCCAGCGCGCCAATGGCGTATCGAAACTGCACGGCGAGGTCAGCCGGGAGATGTTCGCCGCGCTGTGGCCCGGATTCGATGCGGCCGAAGTGCCGATCGGTTCGGTCACCAACGGTGTGCACGCGCCGACCTGGGCTGCCCGCGAATGGTTCGACAAGGCGCGCAAGCATATCGGTGCCGAGCTCGTCGAAGAGTCACGCGGCTGGGAGCGGCTGCGCGACGTCGATCTCGGCGAACTGTGGTCCACGCGGAACGCGTTGCGCGCCATCCTGGTTGCCGAGGTCCGCCGCCGCGTGCGCGCGTCCTGGCTGGACCGTGGTGCGGCGGAAGCCGAATTGGGCTGGGTGGATAGCGTTTTCGACCCCGATGTGCTGACCGTCGGCTTCGCCCGCCGGGTGCCGACCTACAAGCGACTCACCCTGATGCTGCGCGACCCGGAACGGTTGCGCGCCAGGCTGCTCGACCCCGAGCGGCCGATGCAGCTGGTGGTCGCGGGCAAGAGCCACCCGGCCGACGACGGCGGCAAGGCGCTCATCCAGCAGGTGGTCCGCTTCGCCGACGATCCCGAGGTGCGCCACCGCATCGTCTTCCTGCCCGACTACGACATGTCGATGGCCCGCTACCTGTACTGGGGCTGCGACGTCTGGCTCAACAATCCGCTGCGCCCGCTCGAGGCCTGCGGCACCTCCGGCATGAAGTCCGCGCTCAACGGCGGCCTCAACCTGTCCATCCGGGACGGCTGGTGGGACGAGATGTTCGACGGCGAGAACGGCTGGGCCATCCCGACCGCCGACGGCGTCACCGACGAACACCGCCGCGACGACCTCGAGGCCAACGCGCTCTACGACCTGTTCGAGCGCACCGTCGCGCCCCGCTTCTACGACCGCGACGCCGCCGGAATGCCGGTGCGCTGGGTCGAGATGGTGCGCCACACCCTGCAGACCCTCGGCCCGAAGGTGCTCGCCTCGCGCATGGTTCGCGACTACGCCGTCGAGTACTACGCGCCCGCCGCCAACGCCTACCAGCGAGCGACCGCCGACGAGTTCGCCGTCGCCCGAACCATCGCCGACTATCGGCGCCGCGTCGAAGCGGCGTGGCCGTCGGTGAAGGTGATCCAGGTGGATAGCGCGGGCCTGCCGGACACGCCGATCATCGGAGCCCGCCTGTCGCTGACCGCGCGGATCGACCTGGGCGGATTGCAGGTCGCCGACGTCGTCGTGCAGGCGGTACTCGGCCGGGTATCGACCGCCGACGACCTCTCCGACATCACCACCGTCGCGATGACGCACACCGGATCCGATTCCGGCGTCGAGCTTTTCACCGTGGACACGCCGGTCCCGCTGTCCGGCGCCGTCGGCTACACGGTGCGGGTGCTGCCGCACAACGAGTTGCTCGCCGGCGACGCCGAGCTCGGGTTGGTCGCCGCGCCCAACGCCTGATTCGGTCCCGCGCAGCGGCCGCACCAGCCCTTTCGGGTCGAGGACGGTCGAGCGGGATCGGTCGGGGCGAATTCTCCGATTCAGTGAATCGTCGGCTAACGTGCCTGGGCACGCTCGTACCACTCCCCGACTGGAGATCGCCCATGGCCACCGCCGTACCGACCGAGCCCCGAGGTCGCATCGACGCGTTCTTCGGCATCAGCGCGACTGGTTCGACCATGAAACGCGAACTGATGGCCGGCACGGTGACGTTTCTCGCCATGTCCTACGTCCTCGCCGTGAACCCGTCGGTGCTCGGCGACGAAGGTGCGTTGGGCGCCAAGGGTATTCCGATGCAGGCGGTGTTCACCGCGACCGCCGTCGCCGCGGTCTTCGGCACCCTCGTGATGGGGCTGTGGGCTAAGTATCCGATCGCGCTCGCGCCCGGCATGGGGCTCAACGCGTTCTTCGCCTACTCGGTGGTGCTCGGCATGGGCATCCCGTGGCAGGTCGCGCTGTCGGGCACCTTGCTGTCTGGGATCATCTTCTTCGTGCTCGCCGTCACCAAGGTGCGCGAGCGCATCCTCAACGCGATCCCGATGCAGATGAAGCTCGCCGTCGGCGCGGGCATCGGCTTGTTCGTCGCGTTCCTCGGGTTGAAGAACGCGGGCATCGTGGTGAACAGCGACGCCACCCTCGTCACCCTGGGCGACTTCACCAAGGGCACCACCCTGCTCGCGCTGTTCGGGCTCGTGGTGACCGTGGTCTTCCTCGTCATCGGCTGGCACGGCGCCGTGCTGTACGGGATCGTGCTCACCGCGGGCGTCGGCATCGTCAGCGGGCTCGTGGATCTGCCCAACGGTGTCGTCGCGGCGCCGAAGGGGCTCGAGCACACCTTCGGTCAGGCGATCATCCATCTGCCCGACGCGTTCACCGGGCAGATGGCCGTCGTCATCCTCACCATGCTCTTCGTCGACTTCTTCGACGCCTCCGGCACCCTGATCGGCGTCGCCAACCAGGCGAACCTGCTCGACAAGGACGGCAAACTGCCGCGCGCCGCGAGCGCGCTGGCCGCCGATTCGGTCGGCACCATGGCGGGCGCCGTCATCGGCACCTCCACCACCACCGCCTACGTCGAATCCACCGCGGGCGTGTCCGCGGGCGGGCGCACCGGGTTGACCGCCGTCACCACCGCGGGCTGGTTCCTGATCGCCATGTTCTGCTATCCGATCTTCGCCGTGGTCGCGGGTTCCGGGGAGGTGACCGCGCCCGCGCTGATCGTGGTCGGCGTGTTGATGTCGCGTGCGCTCGGCGAGATCGACTGGAATCGGCTCGAGTATTCGGTGCCCGCGTTCATCACCATCGTGATGATGCCGCTGACGTACTCGATCGCCAACGGTCTGGCCATGGGAATGCTGTTCTACCCGATCGTCATGGTCGCCAAGGGCCGGATCAAGGACGTGCATCCGGCGATGTGGGCACTGCTGGTGATATTCCTCGGATACTTCTTTTTCTTGGCGGAATGACCTAGCCGAGTCCCTGGAAAGTTAGGGTGCCCTGTGCGATAATCGGACCGCAGTCCACTTCATCGCCGAGGCCATTGACCAGCCGTTTGGAATCTGACTTGCAGGGACGAGGACCACATGACTACGAAATCTGTGCTCGATCGCGCCACCACCAATACTGAACTCGACGGCGTTTCCGCCGACATCGGACTCCTGATCATCCGCGTCGTCTTCGGCGCATTGCTTGCGGTGCATGGCACCCAGAAACTGTTCGGCTGGTTCAGTGGACCTGGCTGGAATGCCAATGCCGAGGGCTTCGATTTTATGGGCTACAACCCCGGCAAGTTCTTCGGAACCCTGGCCGGCCTGTGCGAGCTCGGCGGCGGGCTGCTCCTTGCTCTCGGCCTCCTGACTCCGCTCGCGAGCGCCATCGTGCTGGGCACCATGATCAACGCCATCAACTCGATGTGGAGTTTGGGGCTGTTCGGCAAGGACACCTACGAGATGCCGTTGCTGTTCGCCGTTATCGGTGCGGGATTCGCCTTCACCGGCGCGGGCAAGTTCTCGCTGGACCATGGCCGGTCGTGGCAGCGGCATGGATTCGTCTGGGGTGCGGGCGCGGTAGTGGTCGCGGTCGTCGCGGCGGTGCTCACCTTGATCCTGAAGTGGGCGTTGTAAAGCGGTCGTAGCCCATTGCCGGTGAAGCCGGGCGGCTTGCGGCCCACGGGTCCAGTCGCCAGCCGGAGACTGGACTCGCGTCACCAGATGTACAAGGCCCACCTGAACTGCGGGATCGGGACTGCCGGTTCGGATGGCGTGCCCGGATTCCGGGCAGTCGCATGGCAGTCCTGCCAGTGACTGCTCCATGTCACAGTTGGAGACGCTGCGTCGTCGTCTCCTTGTCGAGCGGAAGAGTCGGCAAACAAGGAGACGATGATGGGCATCGAAATCAGCAACCCCGCGAACTGCACGATCCAACGGTGTTCGGATACAGCCATGTCGCGCAAGTCAGCGGTGAGCTGGTGCTCATCGCGGGGCAGTACGACTCGGACGCGGCGGGACATACCACCAGTAGAGACTTCGCCGTCCAGGTGAGCAACGCCTTCATCAACCTCGGAATCGCTTTGCGCTCAGTGGGTTTGGACTACGCGGACGTCGCACAACTGCGTACCTTCATCGTCGACCACAACCTCGACAAGCTCACGATCCCCGGTAAGAAGATCGCGGAGATATGGGGTGAACGTCCGCCGGTGCAGACGTCGAACGGCGTCGCCCCGCTCGCGTTGCCTGGGACGCTGTTCGAGGTGGATGTGGTGGCAGTGCGCGGTTGATCTGGATCGATCCGGCTGGACCGCTCTAGTTTGGAGCAGCCCCGAGGGAGCTCGTGTGCGTCTTCTCCTATGCCGGGTGTTGGACTGAAGGTCAGCAGAGTCATGCGAACCCGCCATTTGTTTCGAGGCTTGCCGTGCGGGCGGTACCGGTCGTCGGACCGCGGTGCTGAGGTCTTCGCGGGGCGCGCACCGTCGACGGACGAGAATCCGACGACAGAAGGGTCGAGCGGCACTCCCCCGACGGGAAGGTTCGACCCAGGTAAGAACCCGCACACCCCCGGTTTAAGCCGCACACCGCCTGTACCGGATGTGTGGCTTACACAAACGGTGAGCGGCTTACACAAAGGTGTAGCTTGCACCGAGTTGGGAGCACTCCGAAAGAACGAGAAGCTCAGCGGGTTTCGCGAGGTGAAGATCGGCTCAGAGTTGGGCTGATTTACCAGGACAAGTCGGGTGCGTAGTAGCTGCGATGCTATGTCAGGATGCCTGCCCCGGACGGCATGATCGAAGTGACAGTCGGTGGGGATCCGGCGAGCTTGTCAGGCGTGGCCGCTGCGCACTTGCTGCCTAGCACGCGAAGCAACTCGAGCCGTATCTGCCGATGTAGCCGCCTGTGTCGCCGGTCGGTCGGGAACCTGACCGGACTGGAATGATCGAGTTGGATTGGTCTAGTTTGGAGGGAACCAGGGGGAGATCACGTGCGTCTTATCCTGTGTCGGGGTGTCTGGTCCGAAGTCAGGAGAGATATGCGAACCGCCATAGTGTCGTCGAAGCTCGTAGTGCGGACGGTGCTGGCCGGGATGGCGGTGGTCGGGCTGGTCGCGGGGTGCTCACCGACGAAGGGTGGGAATCCGACGACGGAAGGGGCGAGTGGGCAGCCGACCAGTGGCGAGCCCACGGTTCAATACAACCCGTGTAAGGAATTGTCCGACGAGGCGTTGCGCGCCACCAAAGTGGATCCTGCTTCAAAGGACGTGACCACGGATGCGCCGACCGGTCCCGTCAGCGCTCGGGTTTGCCAGTGGAGTTCGACTGAAGGTCCGTACTTCGTCAGTGTCTCCTCGACTGTCTACAGCCAGGATGATGCGCGCAAGAACGACAGGCTGACCGGCTTCCGCGATGTGAAGATAGGTCCCCGTCCTGGGTTGATCTACCAGGACAAATCCGACGATGACAAGCTCCGCTGTTACGCGAGCTTGCCATGGTCGAAGGGCATGTTCGAGGTGACCGTCGGGTGGCGATACGGCTCGCGGTCTTCTATGCCGCAGTCGCCTCCATGCGATTTGGCCGTCCGGCATGCACAGGAGCTCGAGCCTTATCTGCCGAAGTAGCGCCCTCGGGCACGGCCCTATGACCAGAGCAGCGCCGTGCGAAGGGCAACAACGAGCAGGGGATCCAGTCAGTTAGAGGAGGGACAATGTCGGATACCGAGCAGAGCGAGATGCAAGGGATGCTCACGCGCTGGCAGACATTGAAAAAGCAGGCCGAAGGGGGCGAGCTCCGCATGGACACGGAGATCGGCCAGCAGTTGGCGACTCACTCCGAGCAGATGCACACCAAGCTCGAAGCGATGTTGAACAAGGCGCTTGAACTCGAACATCTCACCGGCTTCGGCAATCTGACATCCGCTCAGGATCTGCGACAGAAGTTCGCTCAAAAGGCGAACAACGGCAACGATTCAGCGGCGAAGCGGATTAAGCAGAGCATGGACATCGTCAGCCTGATGAGCGACACCTACAAACTCGCCATCGGCAAGATAACCGAATCCGACCAGTCTGCCGCAGACAAGCTTGCCGGGCTAGGCATGGGTGATGCGTGATGGCATCGTTCAATGACTGGATGGTCGCGATCGGCGCCGGGAGTATCACCGGCTCCTCGCGGGAAGCCGACAAGAACAAGCATGACGACCAGCAGCGTGCTGCTGATGAGAACACAAAGTGGGATCAGGACCGCACTTTCGTCAACAACGAGTGGTCGAACTTGCTGTCCGAGTACGGGAGTGGCACTTTCGACGCGCCTGCGATCAAGGCTCAAGATCCCTTCGAGACCATGTCTCATCAGGCGATCTACAGTGCCCTAGAGGGGGTGCGAGAGGGAGAGATCAACGCCAAGGCCGATGGCTGGCGGGGTCTGTCGTCTGATGCGCGGAACGCGGTCGATGAGTTCAAAAAAGGTGTCGAGCAAGACATTACGGAGCACTGGAACGGTAAATCGGGAACTAGTGCCATCGATGCGACGCGCGAATTCTCGAACTCGTTCTCGAAACTGGCCGCCACCTTCCAGATGGTCGGACACGGCCTCGACCTGACCCAGGGGCACCTGGCGCAGGCGAAATCCAGTGTCGGGAAACCGGATAACTACACCCTCGGCGACAAGTTCCTTGATGCGCTGCCGTTGCAGAACGTCCTCAAGGGCCCCACGCACCGCGCGCAGGAAGCGGAGAGCGAGGCGCGGTACGTGATGACGGCGTATTACCGCCCCGGTGTGGAGGGCGTCGACAAGATCACGCCGATCCTCCCCGAGCCAACCAGCTCGGTCGACAAGAACAACCCGGGTGGCCCGAACAACAACCCGAATTCGAATCAGTCCGGTAGCCCCAACAGCAACAACCCCGCCGGCTCGCCCAACACGACAGACCAGAAGTCCCCGGACGATTCGAAGAAGCAGGACAGCAGCGTCGACCAGTCGACGCAGCCGGCGAGCACGGATCAGACCGACTCGACGGACAAGAAGTCGGCCAACACCACACCGGCCTCGACCACCCCGGCGAACACATCTACCACCGACGATCCGACGAAATCGAAGACGCCGACGGCACCGACTACACCGTCGACCCCTTCGCACACGCCGACCTCGACGTTCCCCGGTTCGCCGTCGCGCACCCCGGGCGCCCCGAGCTCCACTCCGGCCCCGGGCAAGAGCATCCCCGGCAAGGCGGCAACTCCCTCGGCCCCTGCCGCCGCCGCGGCCCGCGCCGCCGCCTCCGGCAAGCCGGGCGCGTCCGGTTCCCCGGGTATGGGTGGCGCCGGCGCCGGACGCGGCAAGGGCGATGAAGACGGCGAGCACAAGACCCCGGACTATCTCATCTACGACCGTGGTTCGGAGCTGCTCGGCACTCAGCCGCCCGCCTTACCGCCGGGCGGAGTCATCGGCGGATGAACGAATCCCGCTGGCGCCTGGACGGTTTGATGTTCGAGTTGGCGCTGGAGGCGCTCGGTCGTGACCGCCTGCCCTATCCGTTGCGCTACACCATCGAGGGCGTCGAAGCCTACGAGGACTACCAGCGGTTGCGCGCGAACGCGGCGAAGCAGCTGTCGGGTTTCGCGTCACCCGACTTGTTCAATGCCCTGAATGTGTTGCTGGAACCCAAAGTTCGGGTCGAGGTGCACGGTTTCTTCGGCCGCGATTTCCAGCAGGTGGTGCGTGTGCATGCCGGAATGACGGGCCGCGCCGCGACCATGGCGGTTCAATTGCCCGGCCCGACACAGGAATACGGCCGCGATATCCTGCTCACCCGCTGCCCGCCGCAGGCGTTGCCCGCGCAGCTCGCCGCGCAATTGCCGAAATGTGGCGGCGGCAAATATCCGACGATCAACGGCCGTCGCTCGGATGTGCACCGGGTCGAATACGCCAAGCATCCGACGCGCCTTTCGCACACCGAGCAACTCAACCGCATCGTCCGCCGTCCCCGCTCCGGGCTCGGCGAGGTCGGCGTCTTCGCGGGCGGCGCGATCGACAGCAGGCCGACCACCGACGGCCGCGGCTTCCACTGGATGGATTACCTGCCCGCCGACGGCCGCTACCTGCTGCACAACCACGGCGACGACGAGTTCACGCTGACGCCGGGCCCGGTCGAGGAGATCCAGCGTCAGCTGCACACGCTGATCGACACCACCTACCGCGCGGTGGCGCACAGCTGGTGATCAGGGGCGTAAGACGAGCACGGTATTCGCGCCGTGATGGAATTCGTAGCTGATCTCGCGGAGACCGGTGCGAATTCCTTTGTCTTCGAGCTCCTTTCGAAGATGTACGACCAGGTCGTCCAGGTGGTTACCGACGTGGTCGACCAGGGGGTAGGCGCGGATCTCGCCCGCGCAGACTCGGGCCAGCTCCAGCAGGGCGGCGAGGTGGAATTCCGCGGTCAGCCGGTCGGCGTAGGTGAACAGCAGGTGGGAGCTGAGGGCCAGGTCGAAGCTGTCGTCGGGGAAGGGCAGCGACGGCAGTTCGGCGGCGACGTAGCGCGCGGGGTTCGCGATCAGGTCGGCGCCGAATCGGCGGGCGGCGGCGTGGCGCATCTCGCGGTGCTGACGCGGGCCGCCGTACCAGTCCCACCGGTATCGTTCCGAATGCGCGGTGGCCCAGTCGCTTCCGCGATCGGTCTCGCGCAGCGCGAGAGCGCGCAGGTCATCGGGCGGGCGGGCGTAGATCGGATCGGTGGCGGTGACATGGGCGCCGAGTGCGCTCGCCTCAGCGGTGAAACTCGCTGCGCCGCCGGGGCAGTCGAGAATTCGGCCGCGCAGATCGGCGTCGGAGAGGGAGAATATTGCGCGATACTCGGCCAATGATCTTGCGCTGACCAGAAATTCGCCTAGGACATCGCTGTCGGCAGGGTGCTTCATCTGGAAACGGTCTCATGCACGGACCTGGCGCGCGGGGGAATTTGTGGTGTCCCCGCGCCGCGTGCAGGGCTTGGCGCGGGGACTGCCGATACGTTCGGTGTGGGAATTGGGGTTCACCGAAGTACCACCCTTAATTTACTTCTGTTCGGAAGCATGCGCGCGCTAATGTGTGCTGTTTCACACCGCTTTTTCGGTGAGTCGTTTCAGCGCTTTCACGACCACCTCGGGGTTGGAGGTCTCCCAGTACGGCGGCAGCGAGGCGCGCAGGTATCCGCCGTAGCGGGCGGTGGCCAGCCGGGAGTCGAGGATCGCGACGACGCCGCGGTCGTCGACGCTGCGCAGCAATCGGCCGGTGCCCTGGGCGAGCAGCAGCGCGGCGTGGTTGGCCGCGATCGCCATGAACCCGTTGCCGCCGCGCGATTCGACCGCGCGCTGCCGCGCGGTGAGCAGCGGATCGTCGGGGCGGGGGAAGGGAATCCGGTCCAGGATCACCAGGCTCAGCGACGGGCCTGGCACGTCGACGCCCTGCCACAGCGACAGCGTGCCGAACAGCGAGGTCTCCGGATCGTCGGCGAACTTGCGGACCAGCGCGCCGGTCGAATCGTCGCCCTGGCACAGCACGGGCGTGTCCAGCCGCTCGCGTAACGCCTCGGTCGCCGCCTTGGCCGCGCGCATCGAGGAGAACAGCCCGAGCGTGCGACCGCCCGCGGCCTTGATGAGCAACTCGATCTCGTCCAGGTAGGCGGGTGCCAGGCCGTCGCGGCCCGGTGCGGGCAGGTGCTTGGCTACGTAGAGGATGCCGGACTTGGCGTGGTCGAACGGCGAGCCGACATCGAGCGAACTCCAGCGCACGTTGTCGGCATCGCTGGGCGCCTTGGCGCCGTTGGCCATGCCGGGATCGATCTGGTTCGACGATTGCGCGGGCAGCCCCCAGGTGATCGCGAGCCCGTCGAACGAGCCGCCGATCTGCAGCGTGGCCGAGGTGAGTACCACGGTCGCGGTGCCGAACAGCCTGCTGCGCAACAGCCCGCCCACCGACAGTGGCGCCATCCGCAACGAGCGCCGGGCCACGCCGCGCATCTCCTCGGCGGACAGCCAGATGACGTCGTGTCGTTTCGCCGGGTCGGGTTCGTCGAACGCGGTGAGCGCGCGCACCGCGCTGTCGTGGATCTCGTCGATCGCGGCCAGCGCCTGGGTGCGCGCGGCGGCGGTCTCCACGTCACCCTGCTGGGTGCTGCCGCCCTGCGGCGCGAGCGCGGTGCGGGCGTTCCACGCCGCGTCGCGGACCAGCGCGAGCACCGGGGCGACGCCGTCGGGTAGCCGTTCCCAGCGCGCGGCGGGCAGCTCGTCCAGTACGTCGTGCCAGGCCTCGGCGGCGCTCTCCAGGCGGTCGACCTCTTTTTCGTCGATGAGTTTGGCGCAGCGGCGCGCGGCCGCGCTGATCGCGGACGAGGCCAGGTCGGCGGTGGCCACGCCGGTGACCCGGTCGACCAGCTCGTGTGCCTCGTCGATGACGACCACGTCGTGCTCGGGCAGCACCTGGATGCCGCTGATCGCGTCGATCGCCAGCAGCGCGTGGTTGGTCACCACCACGTCGGCCTGCGCGGATTCGGCCCGTGCCTTTTCGGCGAAGCAGTCCTGACCGAACGGGCAGCGCGACTTGCCGAGGCATTCGCGCGAGGACACGCTCACCTGTTTCCAGGCGCGGTCGGTGACGCCGGGCACGATCTCGTCCCGATCGCCGGTCTCGGTGTCGGAGACCCACTCGTTGAGCCGCTGCACCTCGCGGCCGAGCCGGGAGATGGCGAACGCGTCGAACAGCTCCGCCTCTGGCTCCTCCGGAATCACGCTATTGATCTTGTTCAGGCACAGATAGTTGTTGCGGCCCTTGAGGATCGCGAACTTGGCCGCGCGCCCGAGCGGCTTGCTCAGCGCCTCGGACAGCCGCGGTAGATCGCGATCGACCAGCTGGCGCTGCAGCGCGATCGTCGCGGTCGACACCACCACCGTGCGCCCGGTCCGCACCGCGTGCCGCAGGCTGGGCACCAGGTAGGCCAGCGACTTGCCGGTGCCGGTGCCGGCCTGCACCGCTAGGTGCTCCTTGGTGTCGATCGCGTGGTCCACCGCGCTCGCCATCGTCACCTGCCCGTCGCGCTCTTTCCCGCCGAGCGCCTGCACGGCAGTGGCCAAAAGGTCGGGGACGGCGGGGAGTTCGGGCACGCGAGCAGCCTACTGCCCGATACCGACACCGGATGCGGGCGTTGTGCTGATCGGCCTACCCGGAAACGCTTCCTTCGAGGTCGACGCCCGCGGCGCGCATCCGGTCCAGCGCGTTGTCGGTGGTGTCGGGGGCGACCCCGGCGGTCAGGTCGAGCAGCACGCGGGTGTCGAAGCCCTCGATCCTGGCGTCCAGCGCGGTGGCCCGGACGCAGTGGTCGGTGGCGATGCCGACCACGTCGACCGCCTCGATGCCGTGGCCGCGCAGCCAGTCGGCCAAGGTGGTGCCGTCCTCGGCGGTGCCCTCGAAACCGGAGTAGGCGGCCGAATACGCGCCCTTGGAGAAGACCTCCTGGACGGACGCGGTATCCAGGTTCGGATGGAAGTCCGCGCCCGGGGTTCCGACGCGGCAGTGCGGCGGCCAGGAGTCGACGTAGTCGGGGTGCGTGGAGAAGTGATCGCCGGGATCGATGTGATAGTCGCGGGTCGCGACGATCGCGGAGTAGTCCGCGGCGGCGAGATGGTCGCTGATGCGGGACGCGACCGCGGCGCCGCCGGTGACGGCGAGCGACCCGCCCTCGCAGAAATCGTTCTGGACGTCGACGATGATCAGGGCTCGGGTCATGATGACCTCCCGCGGTTGTGCTGAGTACCCGTATTGCATTGTGCCGCTCGGCCCGTCCTTCGAGACAGGGGGAGACACCGAGTGCTCAACTCACGAACGTGGTCGGCACGGCAGGCTCACCGGCGGACAGTTTCAAGCCCTCCCACGGCAGGCTGATCAGTCCGTGCGCCACATGGTCGCGACTGTCCGACAGCGTCGGCAGGTCCTCGACGAGCTTGCCGTCGCGCACCAGCGGGACGAGCAGTTCCCGCGCCTCGAACCCGTTCGCCTCGGGCGTGGGCCCGTTCGCCGGATAGACGATCTCCTCGACGATCGTCCCGGTCGGCCGGGACAACCGGATCGCCTTCTTGGTTCCGCCGCGCGACTCCTTGTGACTGCTGCGCTTGGCGACCGGCACCCCCTCGACCTCGACCAGCTTGTAGACCATGCCAGCGGTCGGCGCACCGGACCCGGTCACCAGCGAGGTGCCGACGCCGTACACATCGACCGGCTCGGCCCGCAACGCGGCGATGGCGTATTCGTCGAGATCGCCGGACACCACGATGCGCGTCTTGGTCGCGCCGAGCCCGTCCAACTGATCGCGCACTTGCCTGGCCAGCACCCCGAGATCGCCGGAATCGATCCGCACCCCGCCCAGCTCCGGGCCCGCCACCTCGATCGCGGTCGCCACGCCCTGAGTGATGTCGTAAGTGTCCACCAGCAACGTGGTGCCGATGCCGAGCGCCGCGACCTGACTGCGGAACGCCGCCGCCTCGTGCTCACCGTCAGAACCGCTGTGTTTACCCACCCCGTCGGCTCCGCCGACTGCCGACCCCGCGTGCAACAAGGTGAACGCGTGCGCACTGGTGCCCGCACCCGGCACGCCGTAGCGACGCACCGCCTCCAAATTCGAGGTGGCGTCGAAACCGGCCAGATACGCGGCCCGCGAACTGTCCGGCGCGGCGAGCTCATGGGTACGCCGCGAACCCATCTCGATCATCCGGCGCCCGCCGGACGCACTGACCATCCGCGCGGCGGCCGAGGCGATCGCGCTGTCGTGATTGAGGATCGACAGAGCCAGCGTCTCCAGCACCACGCATTCGGCGAAGCTGCCACGCACCGAAAGAATGGGGGAGCCGGGGAAATACAACTCGCCCTCGGCATAACCGTCGATGTCACCGGTGAATCGATAGTCGCGCAGCCAATCCACCGCCTTCGCGGGCAGGAAGTGTGCGATCACTGCCAGCTCCGGCTCGCCGAACTGGAAACGCTCCAGCGCGTCGAGCAGCCGGCCGGTGCCCGCGACCACGCCGTAGCGACGCCCGTGTGGCAGGCGGCGCGCGAACACCTCGAAGGTGCAGCGGCGGTGCGCGGACTCGTCGGCCAGCGCGGCGGCGAGCATGGTCAGTTCGTACTGGTCCGTCAGCAGTGCGGTGCTGGTGACGCCGTCGCGGATGTCCACGCAGCCAACTGTAGACAGACCGGTCGCTTATAGCGCGTGTTGCCCGGGCCGGTCATCATAAGGGCCGCCCGCTCAGCGAGGTGGGGAATGCTCGAATCGGGGCTCAGTGGGGTGTTGCTCATTCGGAGTCGAGTCGTACCCTTGACGTTATGGCCTTGTGCAACATAGTCCGAGGCGGCGTCGTGGTGAACGCCGTGGACGCGACACTGTCAGCGGCACAGGCGACCCCCGAGGCGGTCGAATACACCGAGATCTTGGAGGCAGAAGATCGCCCATGGGTCACTGTGGTCTGGGACGACCCAGTCAACCTCATGCACTACGTCGCCTACATCTTCCAGAAGCTGTTCGGCTACAGCAAAGCGAAGGCGAACGAGCTGATGCTGTGCGTGCACAACGAGGGCAAAGCCGTGGTCTCGTCGGGTTCGCGGGACAAAATGGAACATGACGTCCAGCGGCTGCACGCCGCGGGACTCTGGGCGACCATGCAACGGGACGACTGACCAAGACGACTACCCTGACGCCGTGCGGAAGTGGAGCAGGAAGAACTCGCTGAGCGGCCTCAAACTGCGATCCGAGATGGACGCACGTGAGGCCAACGTGTTGCGCTCGCTGGTCGGTGCGGTCTCCGGGTTGCTCACCGAGAGGGCCGATGCCGCGCCCGAAGACGACCTGGCCGCGCTGACCGGGCTGCGCACCGGCAATACCGTCGCCCCCGACGATCCACGACTGCGCAGGCTGCTGCCGGACTTCCACCGCAGCGAACCCGGTTCTCCGGACGCCGACCGCGCCGATCTGAACAGCGCGCTGCGCGGGCTGCACGAGCCGGAGATCATCGACGCCAAGCTGGCCGCGGGCAGCGTCATCCTGAACACCGTGCCCACCTCCGGCGGCAAGATCGCGCTCACCCCCGAGCAGGCCGACGCCTGGCTCACCGCGCTCACCGACGTGCGGCTGGCCTTGGGCACGGTGCTCGGCATCGACGCCGACACTCCCGACCATCTGGGCTCGGACGATCCGCGCGCACCGCACCTCGACGTCTATCACTGGCTCACCTGGATGCAGGACTCCCTCCTGCAGGCCCTGGCTCCCTGAACCACGAACCCGGTCGCGACCGGTAGAACAGAACGGGCGGATCGAATCGCGCCGCGACCGAGAGGCAGGAGCAACCGTGCGGGTGCAAGCCGGGCAACGTAATTCGCTCACCGATGTATCCGGCCTGCTCGTCGGGCATCATCACGCGCTCGACCCGGACGCGGCGCTCGGCTCCGGCGCGGCGACCGGGACCACCGTCATCTACGCGCCGGGCGGCGCGACCGCCGCCGTCGATGTGCGCGGCGGCGGGCCGGGTACCCGGGAAACCGACGTGCTCGATCTGGCCCGCACCATGCGCCAGGCCAACGCGATCGTGCTCACCGGCGGCAGCGCCTACGGCCTCGCCGCGGCCGACGGCGTCATGCGCTGGCTCGAGGAGCACGGCGAAGGCATCCCGATGGATCCGACCAATCCCCGCCGGGTGGTGCCGATCGTGCCGGGCGCGGTGATCTACGACCTTCCGTTGGGCGCGTGGGACATTCGGCCCACCGCCGAGTTCGGCTACCAGGCCGCGGCCGCCGCGTCGCTCGACTTCGCGCGCGGCGTGGCCGGCGGCGGTGTTGGTGCGCGAGCCGGTTCGATCAAGGGCGGTGTCGGCACTGCGAGCGTGGTGCTGGGCGACGGACCGGCGGCCGGGGCGACAGTTTCCGCGTTGGTCGTCGCGAACGCGGCGGGCTCGGTCTTCGACCCGAGGACGGGGCTGCCGTGGGGCGTCGGCACCGACGGGCCGGATCACTTCGGCGTGCGAACCCCGACCGCGGAACAGCTGGCGCGCGCGAACGCATTGCCGTCGAAAAGTATGCGACTCAATACGACCATCGGTGTGGTGGCCACGGACGCGCCGCTGGATCCGATCGGCTGTCAGCGGCTGGCGATGACGGCCCATGACGGACTCGCCCGCGCGATCCGGCCCGCCCATGGACCGTTCGACGGCGACGCGTTCTTCGCGTTGTCGACCGGCTCGTGGCAGCCGCCCGCGGCGAGCTTCGCGCTGCCCTCCGCGTTCCCGCCCGACGTGCTGATGGTCGATCTGCTCGGCACCGCCGCGGCGCTCTGCGTGGAACGCGCGATTGTCGATGCGATTCTTTCGGCCACCTCCGTCGGGGAAGTCCCTGCGTATCGAGACTTATTTCCCGGCTAGCAGCGGAGAATTCGGGTCCAGCCGACGCACTCGGGGAATAGCCGAATATTCTGGCTCGTTGTCGACTGCGATAGGTCGGCATTGCGGAAGGGTTTGACTCGTGCTGGTGATCAGGGCCGACCTCGTGGCGGCAATGGTGGCGCACGCGCGCGCCGACCACCCCGACGAGGCGTGCGGCATCATCGCCGGACCGGACGAGTCCGATCGTCCGGAGCGCTTCGTGGCCATGGTCAATGCCGAGCGCTCGCCCACCTTTTATCGTTTCGATTCCGGTGAGCAGCTCAAAGTCTGGCGCGCGATGGACGACGCCGACGAGACACCCGTGGTGATCTACCACTCGCACACCGCCACCGAGGCTTATCCGAGCCGCACCGATGTGTCCTACGCGTCCGAGCCGTTCGCGCACTACGTGCTGATCTCCACCCGCGACCCGGAGCAGCACGAGCTGCGCAGCTACCGGATCGTCGACGGCGAGGTCACCGAGGAACCGGTGCATATCGTCGACGCGTACGAAACCGCCTGAACCGATGTTTGTTCGTGAAACCGAGGAGTTCTCATGCCGGTAACCGTGTCCATCCCGACCATCATGCGTGGCCTCACCGGAGGGGAGAAGCGCGTGCAGGCGCAGGGCGCCACGCTGAGCGCGCTGATCGATGACCTCGACGCGAACCACCCCGGGCTGGCCGAGCGTCTGCTCAAGGACGGCAAGCTGAATCGCTACGTCAATATCTACGTCGACGACGAGGACGTGCGGTTCTCCGGCGGCCTCGCGGCCGAGGTGCCCGCCGACGCGAGCGTGACCATCCTGCCCGCCGTCGCCGGCGGTTGATCCACCCGTGGCGCGCTACGAATCGCTGATCGCGACCCTCGGCAACACGCCGCTGGTCGGCCTGCGCACCCTGTCCCCGCAGTGGGACGGCGAGAACCACGTGCGGCTGTGGGCCAAGCTCGAGGATCGCAACCCGACCGGTTCCATCAAGGACCGTCCGGCGCTGCGGATGATCGAGCAGGCCGAGACCGACGGCCTGCTCACGCCGGGCTGCACGATCCTGGAACCCACCAGCGGCAACACCGGCATCTCGCTGGCCATGGCCGCCAAGCTCAAGGGCTACCGGCTGGTCTGCGTGATGCCGGAGAACACCTCGGTGGAGCGGCGTCAGCTGCTGACCATGTTCGGCGCCCAGATCATCGATTCCCCGGCCGCGGGCGGCTCCAATCAGGCGGTGGCGCGGGCCAAGCAGATCGCGGCGGAGAATCCGGACTGGGTGATGCTGTACCAGTACGGCAACCCCGCGAACGCGCTGGCGCATTACGAAACCACCGGCCCGGAGATCCTGGCCGATCTGCCGGAGATCACCCACTTCGTCGCGGGCCTCGGCACCACCGGAACGCTCATGGGCACCGGACGATTTCTGCGCGAGAAGGTGCCGAACATCGAGATCGTGGCGGCCGAACCGCGCTACGGCGAGCTGGTCTACGGCCTGCGCAATATCGATGAGGGCTTCATCCCCGAGCTGTACGACGAGTCCGTGCTGACCACCCGGTTCTCGGTCGGTCCGTTCGACGCGGTCAAGCGCACTCGCGAGCTGGTCTCCGAGGAGGGCATTTTCGCGGGCATTTCGACCGGCGCGATCCTGCACGCCGCGCTCGGCGTCGCCCGCAAGGTCGCGAAGGCGGGCAAGCGCGCCGACATCGCGTTCGTGGTCGCCGACGGCGGCTGGAAGTACCTGTCGACCGGCGCGTACGACGGCACCCTGGAAGAGGCCGAGGAACGACTCGACGGCCAGCTCTGGGCATAGCGCTCGCCCTTGTCCACGCCGGTACCCTCGACATAGCGGGAGGACGGCTCGCGCGTGCCTGAGCGAACCGTCGTTGCTCCTGCTCGACGAGGAGGCTGCGATGACCGGCGGTTCGGGAATCGGTTCGTCATTCGACCCCGATCGGATCGCGGCGATCCGTGCCCAGTTGGGAAAGCCGGGTCTGCCGGCGAATACGCCGGTGAAGTCGAACAACCTCGCCGCCGTTAAACAACTGTGGCTGCGCGCCGGAGTGCTCATCGCCGGATTCGTCGCGCTGCTGTACGGCATCGAGGGCGTCGACACCCTCGACCACGGCCAACTCGACAATGCGGGTATCCACCCCAGGGCGGCCGATGGGCTCTCGGGCATCCTGTTCGCCCCGGTCCTGCACGCGGGCTGGCCGCATCTGATCGGCAACACCCTGCCCGTCCTGGTCCTCGGCTTCCTCGCCCTGCTCGCCGGCATCGGCCGCGGGCTGGCCGCGACCGCGATCATCTGGATCGTCGCCGGAGTGGGCACCTGGCTGACCGGTGCCTCCGGCAGCGTGCACCTCGGCGCGTCGGTGCTGGTGTTCGGCTGGTTGACGTTCCTGATCTCGCGCGGCTGGTTCACCCGCAACATCGGCCAGATCGTGCTCGGGCTCGTGGTTTTGGCCCTCTACGGGTCACTGTTGTGGGGCGTATTGCCCGGCCAGGATGGAATCTCTTGGCAGGGCCATCTTTTCGGGGCGGTGGGTGGACTGCTGGCCGGCTGGGTACTCTCTGGTGATGCACGCCGAAATCGTCGCGGGGATCAGGCTGGGTTCATTGCGTCGCCACGGTGATTTTGCGGCCCGTCGAGAAATGTGGGGGATAGTTTCTTGAGTGCTGATTCGTCGTGGCAGCATGGGGGAATGCGCCTCACCGTCCTCGGGTGCTCGGGCAGCGTGTCCGGCCCGGACTCCCCAGCGTCGGGCTATCTGCTGACCGGGCCGGATATGACGCCCGTGGTGATCGATTTCGGGCCAGGCGTACTCGGCGCGCTGCAGCGCTACGCCGACCCCGGCGAGGTCGATATCTTCCTCACCCACCTGCACGCCGACCACTGCCTCGATCTGCCCGGCCTGCTGGTCTGGCGGCGCTACCACCCCACCCCGCCGGTCGGCCGGGCCATCGTGCGCGGTCCGTCCGACAGCGCGCTGCGCATCGGTAACGCCTCGGCCGAGGTCGGCGGCGAATGCGACGACTGGTCCGACGTGATCGATCATCGGCCGTGGACCGTCGGCGAGGAGATCGAATTCGGGCCGGGCCACACCGTGTCGGCGCGCCGGATGTTCCACCCGCCGGAGTCCTATGGCCTGCGCATCGTCACGGCCGCCGGACGCACCTTCGTCTATACCGGCGACACCGCTATGTGCGACTCGGTCAACGAGCTCGCCAAGGGCGCCGACATTCTGATGGCCGAGGCGTCGTGGACCCACGATCCCGCGAATCGACCGCCCGGCATTCATCTTTCGGGCACCGAGGCTGGCCAGATCGCCGCGCAGGCGGGCGTGAAAGAACTGCTGCTCACCCATATTCCGCCGTGGACCTCGCGCGAAGATGTCATCGCCGAGGCCAAGGCGCAGTTCTCCGGGCCCGTGCACGCCGTCGCGCCGGGCGAGACCTTCGATCTCTGAGGCGGGTTGCCCAGCTGACGTCGACTGCCATCCCCTAGGCTGTGGCGCGTGTCTAGACGAGCCGATGGCAGGGCGGACGACGAACTCCGCGAGGTAAAAATCACCCGTGGATTCACCACGCATCCAGCCGGTTCGGTGCTGGTCGAGTTCGGTCAGACGCGGGTGATGTGCACCGCGAGCGTGACCGAGGGCGTGCCGCCGTGGCGCCGCGACTCCGGACTGGGTTGGGTCACCGCCGAATACGCGATGCTGCCCGCCGCGACGCACACCCGCAGCGGACGCGAGTCGGTGAAGGGGAAGGTCGGCGGCCGCACCCAGGAGATCAGCCGGCTGATCGGCCGATCGCTGCGTGCCTGCATCGACCTGGCCGCCATCGGCGAGAACACCATCGCGATCGACTGCGACGTGCTGCAGGCCGACGGCGGCACCAGGACCGCCGCCATCACCGGCGCGTATGTCGCCCTGGTCGACGCGATCACCTACCTGGCCGCCAAGGGCGTGCTGGCCGACCCGCAGCCGATCTCGTGCGCGATCGCCGCGGTGAGCGTAGGCGTGGTCGACGGCCGGGTGCGCCTCGACCTGCCCTACGAAGAGGATTCGCGCGCCGAGGTCGATATGAACGTGGTCGCCACCGACACCGGCACCCTGGTCGAGATCCAGGGCACCGGCGAGGGCGCCACCTTCCCGCGCTCCACGCTGGACAAGATGCTGGATTCCGCGCTGGTCGGCTGCGAGCAGATCTTCGCCATCCAGAAAGCGGCCTTGGCGCTGCCGTATCCCGGCGTGCTGCCGGAGCCGTCCGAGTCGAAGAAGAAGTAGCCGTGGCGCGTCGGGTGCTGGTGGCCAGCCGCAATGCCAAGAAGCTGAACGAGCTGCGGCGCATCCTCGCCGAGGCGGGCATCGCGGGGATCGAGATCGTCGGGCTGGACGACGTGCCCGCCTACGACGAGGCGCCGGAGACCGGCGCGACGTTCGAGGAGAACGCGCTCGCCAAGGCCCGCGACGGTGCCGTCGCCACCGGATTGGCTTGTGTCGCAGACGATTCCGGTATCGAGGTGGACGCGCTCAACGGCATGCCCGGCGTACTCTCGGCGCGCTGGGCGGGGCGGCACGGCGACGACGCGGCCAACAACGCGCTGCTGCTCGCCCAGCTCGGCGACGTGCCGGACGAGCGGCGCGGGGCCCGGTTCGTCTCGACCTGTGCGCTGGTGGTGCCCGATGGCGCGGACATCGTGGTGCGGGGCGAATGGCCGGGCACGGTCGGCCGGAAACCGCTGGGGGACGGCGGTTTCGGCTACGACCCGCTGTTCATCCCCGAGGGTGGCGATACCTCCGCCGCGCAGCTGACGCCCGCCGAAAAGGACGCGGTCTCGCACCGCGGCCGCGCGCTGACCCAGCTGCTCCCGGCGTTGTCCGAGCTGGCCGAAAACTAGCCGGCCGCTAGATGCCGAAGTCTTCCTTGACCTTTTTCGCGTTCGCGTGCTCGAAGAAGAACGACAGCAGCGGGATGGTGCCCGCGAGCAACGTGCCGACGGTGCGGCGCACCGGCCAGCGCACCTTCACCGCGAGATCAGCCGTGACCAGCAGGTAGATCAGGTACGCCCAGCCGTGCACGACCGGGATCCAGGCGGGGGTGTGTACGTGGAAACCGTACTTGGCGATCATCTCGCCGGTGAGCAGCAGCAGCCAGATGCCGGTGATCCAGGCCAGCGCGCGGTAGCGCAGCAGCGCGGACTTGATCTTGGCGGTGCGCACCCCGCTACTGGCCGGGGTGCGCTCGGTGGCCGGTGCCGCAGTGCTCTCGGTGGACTTCTCGCTGGCGGTCAACCGGCGCTCCTCTCGGTGTCGCGGGCACCAAGGCCCGCCTCGCGGACCTGATGATCGATGTCTTCGGCATGCAATGCGGCCAGGTACTTGTTGTATTCGGCGAGCACCGGGTCCTCGTCGCGCACCGCTTTCGGCCGGTCCGGTAGCAGCCCGGCCGGAATCTCGCGGGGCGCAACGGCTTTCGGCGCGCGCCGCGGCCTGTCGCTGGGCTGCTCGTCTTCCTCGGCTTCGCGTTCGAGCCGGACGAACCGGAAGTAGGCGAACACCGCGAACGCCGCGAACAACGGCCATTGCAGCGCGTAACCCAGATTCTGGCCGGTGCCGCTCGTCGACTCGAACCGCTCCCACTGCCACCACGCCAGCCCCAAGCAGCCGAGCGCAGCGACGATCACCAGCGCGATGAGGGCCGGGCGATTGTGTGCCGAGCGGCGGGGTGAAGCGGACACGGCTACTACGGTACCCGTCTACTACACGGTGCGTAGGACCAGGTCGACGGTCGGAATCCGGCTGTGATCGTGGCCTCCTGGCGCGAAACGACCCGCCCGCGGCGAACAGGCGGGTCGCTCGGGCTCAGAACTTGTAGGTGACGCCGGTCAGCCGCTCGGATTCCGCCCAGAGCCGCTTCCAGAGTTCCTTGTTCTTGGAGAGCCGGCTCGACGGCGACGACTCCACCGGGCCCTGGGTCTGGAAGAACCGGCGCGGACCCCAGTAGACCTCAGGATCGGCGTCGGGCATGGTTGCGGCGAACAGCGAGGAGTGCGCGGCCTTCTTCGGCGGGTGGCCGATGATCGCGACGAACGGCTTGATGATCCGGTCGATCGGGGTCTCGGTCTTGGCGAACAGGTCGGTGGCCGACACACCGGGATGCACCGCGTAAGACCGCTTGCCCGAACCCGATTCGGCGAGCCTGCGCTGCAGTTCCCTGGCGAACATCAGGTTCGACAGCTTGGCCTGCGCGTAGGCGAGATTGCGCTGGTAGCGGCGGTTCTCGTAGTTGAGATCGTCGACCCACAGCTTCGGGGTCTGCTTGTGCGCGATGCTGGCCAGCGTCACCACTCGGTCGCGGATGCGGTCGAGCAGCAGGCCGGTCAGCGCGTAGTGGGCGAGGTGATCGACACCCCACTGCGTCTCGAAGCCGTCCTTGGTCCGCGAGAACGGGACGTTCATCAGCCCGGCGTTGTTGATCAGTACGTCGAATTCGGCCTGCTCGTCCGCGAACTTGCGGACCGATGCCAGGTCGGACAGGTCCAGCTCGGCGACGCGAACGTCACCGGTGATGCCATCGGCGACCGCCTGGGCCTTGGCCGCGTTGCGACAGGCCATGATGACGGTCGCGCCATGGGCCGCGAGGACCTCGGTGGTCACGGCACCCAACCCGCCGTTCGCGCCGGTGATCACGAAGGTGCGTCCGGTCTGATCCGGGATTTCAGAAGGTTTCCACGCCATGAATCAACCTTACTCTGGAGTAAGTTCTGGGGGAAGGGTTTCCCCGCGGTCCGATGACGAGTGTCTCAGACGGAGGTGATTCCTGTCACTCGCCGGTCGAGAGCACAGCCGCGAGAGAGCACAGTCGTTAGAGATAACAACAGGGCACTCCGCGGACTGCCAGACGCTCGCTACAGATCACATTTTTCGCACGCGAAGTTCATTCAGCGGCCACTGCCGATTGGTTGCTGGAACGCCGCGGCGAGTGTGGTGCCGACCACCTCTCCCCACACCTGCCAGGTCGCCGGATCGAGCATCATCGAGCCGACATCGGTGGTGCTGACGCCCGATGCGACGGGTTTGCCCGCGAACCGATCGCGCAGCCACAGCAGGGCGCGGGGCGCGCCGATCGGATCGAGCGTCAGGTGCTCGCTGAAGTGATCGCGCACGTACTCGACGCGGGCGTTCGGATCCTGCGCGTAATAGGCGACCAGGTCGTTGACCGGGCCGACCGGGATCAGCCAGTCCGCGTTCGCCTGGAACATGAACATCGGCATGTCCGGCACGGCCTTGCCCATCTTGGTCTTGTCCAGCACCGCGACGACCGTGGGATCGGTGAACGGATTCTTGGCCAGCATCCCGATGTTGTCGGCGAACGGGAAGAAGATCGACTGGTAGCTCGCGCAGAGTTGATCCTTGGCCGCCATCATCAGCTTGCCGAGACCATTCATGTTGGCGTCGAGGAAGTTTCGCAGTTCCGGGTACTCGCGCGAGACGCCGAGCGCGCCCGCGAAGATGAGCCCGGCGGAGAGATTGCCGTTGGCCATCTTCAGCGCGGCGGACAAATCGGCGGGGATGCCGCCCTCGGCGGCGCCGACGACATTGAGCTCCGGTGCGTAGCTCCGCTTCAGCTCGGCGGCATGTCCGGTGGCGATGGCGCCGCCGGAATAGCCCATCATGCCGACCCGAGTGTTGGTGCCGGACAACTGCATCGGATCGAAACGCTCCGCCGCGCGGATGCCGTCCAGCGTGATCCGGCCTGCCAAAGGTCCTGCGGCATAAGCGGAATCGGGGCCTTGGTGATCGGGCACGACCACTGCCCACCCCTGCGCGAGCGCCGCCTGTACCTCCAGGAACTGGGCGGCGACCAGCACCGAACCGGTGAGCGTTGCCGGGATGGAACCCATCTGCAGCTGATAGGACGGCATGCAGTAGTTACCGGTGGAGTCCTCGGCGATCTGATAGGAGAAAAGCGGCCGGTCGGCCACGTACCCCCGCGGCTTCAGCACGGTGGCCACCGCGGCGATCGGCTCGCCGCGGGTGTTGGTCGACCGGTAGGACAGCTGCCAGGAATCGACGTTGACCGGAATCAGCGACAGGTTCGCCACATTCACCTGCCGTGCCGCGATGAGCTGTCCCGGTTCGAGATTCGCGTAGGTTTCCGGCGCCGGACGATAGAACGCCGGGTCGAAGCCCGGCGGCATGGGCGGAATGGGGAACGGCAGCGCGGGCTGGACCGGGGGAGTGCCCGGCTCGGCGACCGCCTGCTCCGCGAGGGCGAAGGGCAGCGCGGTCGCCAGCACGGCGACGGCGACGAGCAGCTTCGATGCGTGCTTGCGCGGAGGAACCACAGATCAACCTCTTTGTTGCCGGGACGCACATGTGAGCCCAGTTGGTTTCAGACTATGTCGAGTATGCAACGCCATGACGCGGATCACAAATGTCATCGGGCGAGAACTGGCCCCCAGCGCTGCCGAGTTATGCCCGCAGCCAGCGGAGCCGCGCCTGGTCACCGGGGTTGTCCCGGGATCTCCGATACGGTGGGAGGCGTGACCATCGTTGGCAGGCAGTACGGCGGACGCGCCGTCACGGAACGCAAGGCGGAACGCCGCCAGCGCTTCCTGGACGCGGCGACCCGGATCTTCGCCGAACGCGGCTACGCGAACTGCTCGCTGGCCGACGTCTGCGCCGCCGCGTCGCTGTCCAAGCGGCAGTTCTACGAGGAATTCCAGACCAGGGAAGACGTGCTGGTCGCCGCCTACGACCGAATCCAGGACGAAGCGGCCGCCGTGCTGGTCACGGCGCTGGCCGACCTCGACCCGCGCTTCGATATGACCGCGGCGATGACCGCGATGGTCTCGGCCTACCTCGGCTCGATCGGCTCCGACCCCTATCGCGCCAAGGTCGCCTTCATCGAGGTGGTCGGCGTCAGCGACCGGATGGAGCGGCACCGCCGCGAACGCAGGCACGCGTGGGCCGACTTGCTCGCCACCAGCGTGCTACCGACGGTGGCACCCGACGCCCGGATTCGCGGCGGAAGCGGCTGGGGCGCAAGCGCTCTCATCGGCGCGATCAACGGCCTCGCGCACGAGTGGGTGCTGGCCGATCCGCGCCCGTCGGTCGGCGAGCTGGTGGAACTACTGGTGCCGATCGCGCTGTCGCTGCTGGAAGTGCCCGATCAGCGCACGGCGTAGTCGCCGAGCGACGGCTCGAGCGAGTCGAACGCCGTGCCGACGTATTCGGTGACGGCCGTGGCGATTTCGTCGTTCGACTGACCGTCGAGGGTGCGGCGCATGGTCTCGTCGAACAGCACCCGATGCACCCCGCCTAGCTGAGCGGCGGCCACCCGTGGCGTGATATCCGTTGCGGCCGCGCCGGTTTCGGCGGCGAGGGTGTCAGCGAGGGCCTGCTCGCGCTCGTCGTGGAATTCGCGCAGCCGGGCGACCAGAGCTGGGCTGTCGCTGATCATCCCGGCGAACTCCGGTCCGGAGAAGCCGACCACCGGATCCTGTCCGGCCGCGGCCGTCAGGTAGGCGGCACGCAGCGCCGCCAAGGCCGACTCGCCGGGCTCGCGCTCGCGGACGACGCGCGCGAGCTGGTCGACGAAGACGTCGTGCAGATCGAGGGCCAGGTCCTCTTTGCGCGGGAAGTAGTTGGTCACCGTCATCTTGGCGACCTGCGCGGCCACCGCGACGTCGGCGATCGTCACCTTGTCGAAGCCGTGCTCGAGGAACAGCCTGGTCGCCTGATGGGAGATGTTCTCCCTGGTCTGTAGCTTCTTCCGGTCCCGAAGCCCCAATGTCTCTGCGCTCATGCGAACACCATATCTGATACCGACCAAAATTTATGCTTGACATATTTTTAGGTCTGTTCTAAGTTTGTTCTCGTTACCGAGCACGAAGGAGCGTCACCGCGAATGAACTACGGACTTGTCGAAGCAACCCCGGCCCGCACCATCACCATCGACCGAAAGGGACCAGCCACCATGGCCGACAAGACCTCCGCGCAGACCACCATCGACGCCGTCCTCAGCCGCCTCGCGCCGGACGCCGCCGCACCGAAGCGAAACAAGCAGCGCGCCAACGCATTCCCCGGCGCGACGCGACTCGACCGAAAGGCTGCCGGTCTGCCCCGTAGCCAGACCGCCTTCCGCGCGGCCTCGCAGCGCCCGCTGCGCATCCCGGGCCGCGGCTGATCATCGAGCACCCCGCCGGGGGGGGGGGGGGGGGGGGGGGGCGCCGCCCCCCCCCCCCCCCCGGGGGGGGGGGGGGGGCGGGGGGGGGGGCGGGGCGGGGGGCGGGGGCGCCGCGCCCCCCCCCGGCCCCCCCGC
>NZ_JBITFL010000019.1:0-96878 GCF_044456045.1 Nocardia sp. NPDC051052 | reverse complement strand
CGACCTCCTCTTCTCACCAACCCTCATGCGCCGCTTGGTCGACCGCGCCCTCGCCCCCCCCCCCCCCCCCCCCCCCCCCCCGGGGGGGGGCCCCCCCCCCCCCCCCCCCCCCCCCGGCTCGCTCCCTTTGGAAGGACTCTCGTGCCCCAGTTCTGCACGGCCCGCTTCTCCGGCACCGTCAGCGAAGACCCGGTCACCGACTACCTGCGCCACATCGCCCGCACCCCACTGCTCACCGCCACTCAAGAGGTCGAGCTGGCCCAGCGCATCGAAGCGGGTGTGCTTGCCGCCCAACGGCTCGCCGACACCGGCGATCTCGACCCGGCGGAACGCCGCGACCTGCGCAGCCGAGTCACCGATGGTCGGCGCGCCACCGACCACATGGTCGAAGCCAACCTGCGCCTTGTCGTCTCGATCGCCAAGCGCTATCCGACGCCGGTCGGCATGTCGCTGCTCGACTTGGTGCAGGAGGGCACCGTCGGCATGATGCGCGCGGTGGCGAAGTTCGATCACCACCGCGGCCTCAAGTTCTCCACCTACGCCACCTGGTGGATCAAGCAGGGCATCGGCCGCGCGCTCGCCGACCAGGGCCGCACCATCCGCATCCCGGTGCACGTCGTCGAGGTACTGAACCGGGTGAACCGCACCCAGCGGGCGCTCGCTGTGCGACTCGGCCGTGAGGTCAGCACGGCGGAACTGGCCAGCGAGCTCGACATGACCGAAGACAAGGTGCGCGAGGTACTCGACCATGCGCGCCAACCGATTTCGCTGCACACCCCGATGGGTTCGGACGACACCACGGAGTTCGGTGAACTCATCGCCGATGCCGCACCCGACCCGTCCGAATCGGCGCTGGCGACCGCGACGCGCCGCGAACTCGACAAGGTCCTCACCGCGCTGACAGCGCGCGAAGCCGAGGTGATCGCCCTGCGTTTCGGCCTGGACGGCACCGACCCGAAGACGCTCGACGAGATCGGCAAGACCTACGGCGTTTCCCGTGAACGCGCCAGGCAGATCGAGGCGAAAGGCATGGCCAAGCTGCGGCAACCGGCGCGCGCCAAGGTGCTCGAAGGGCTGCTCGGCTAACCCGGCAGCCACCCCCGATGGAGTCGCTGCCGTGTCGCTGGACGGACAGGCAGGCGGATCAAGACCATACTGTTTCAATGACCGGTGCAGTCGCTGTCGCCGAGAAAGCTCCCGAGCCGATGAGCCGGGCGAAGATCAACATCGTGTTCGCCACGATTGTGCTGGGCATGTTGCTTGCGGCCCTCGACCAGACGATCGTGTCCACCGCGCTGCCCACGATCGTCGCCGATCTCGGCGAGGCCGGGCATATGGCCTGGGTGGTCACGGCGTATCTGCTCGCCGAGGCGGTGGCCACCGCGCTGGCGGGCAAGCTCGGTGATCTGTTCGGCCGCAAGCTGATCTTCCAGCTCAGCGCGTTGATCTTCATCATCGGCTCGATGATCGCCGGCCTGGCCAACGGGATGACGCTGCTGATCATCGCCCGCGGCATCCAGGGCTTCGGCGGTGGCGGGCTGATGGTCACCGCGATGGCACTCATCGCCGACACCATCCCGCTGCGCCAGCGCGGCAAGTATCAGGGCGCGCTCGGCGCGGTCTTCGGCGTCACCACGGTGATCGGGCCGACGCTCGGCGGCTTGTTCACCGACCACGCGAGCTGGCGCTGGTGCTTCTACGTCAACGTGCCCGTCGCGATCATCATGATCGCGATGTCGGCCCGCACCATTCCGCGAGTGCGCGCGGTGATCAAGCCGATCATCGACTACGCGGGCATCGGCCTTGTCGCCGTTGCGGTTTCCACCCTCATCCTCGGGCTGGAGTGGGGCGGGCAGGAGTACGCGTGGGGCTCGTCGATGATCCTCGGGCTGTTCGCGGCGTCGGTGCTGCTGTTCGCGGCGTTCGTGGTGGTCGAGTTGCGGGCCGAGGAACCCATGCTGCCGATGGGGTTGTTCCGCAGCAGAGTGTTCACGGTCTGCTCGATCCTCAGCTTCGTCTGCGGCTTCGCGATGCTCGGCTCGATCACCTATCTGCCCGCGTATCTGCAGTACGTGGACGGGGTTTCGGCGACCATGTCCGGCGTGCGCTCGCTGCCGTTGGTCGCCGGACTGCTGGTGACCTCGATCCTGTCCGGCCAGGTGGTCGGTAAAACCGGTCACTACCGGTACTTCCCGATCGTCGGCACATTGGTGATGGCGCTCGGGCTCTATCTGATGTCGACGATGGGCCGCGATACCGGGATCTGGGAAGAATCGCTGTACATGCTGGTGCTCGGTCTAGGCATCGGCCTGACCATGCAGGTGCTCACCATCGTCGTGCAGAACACCGTGCCCTACGCCCAGCTCGGCACCGCGACCTCCGGCGTCACCTTCTTCCGCACCCTCGGAAGTACTTTCGGCACAGCGATTTTCGGCACGCTGTACAGCAACGAGATCGGCCCGAACCTGCGCGAGGCGCTGGTCCAGGCGAAGGTGGTGCCGCCCGAGGTCGCGGCGAATCCGCAAGCGCTGCAAAAGGTTCCGGAGGAAGTGGCCGCGCCCGTCATCGATGCCTACGCCAACACCATCGATCACGTCTTCGTTTGGGTGGTCCCGGTGGCGCTGGTCGGTTTCGTGGTGGCCTGGTTCCTGAAGGAAGTGCCACTGCGGGACAGCGCCCGAACGAGCGCGGGCGATGTGGGCGAAGGCTTTTCGGTGCCGGACTCCGCGGATCGGGTGGTGCAGCTGGAACGAGCCATCGCCGGAAGCCTGCGCAAGGAACACGCCGAGGGGCCGATCGGCCCGCGCATCCTCGCCGACGCGGGCAGCACGCTCAGCCGCGGCGAGGCCTGGGCGCTCGGCCAGGTCTACCTGCGCGACCGCGTCAAGGGTGGGGCCACGCTGGACTCGGTCGCGCGGGCGCACAAGCTGCCCGACGACGTGCTCGCGCCGATCTATCGCCGGGTGGCCGACAAGGGCTACCTCGTCGACGACGGCCGCGAGCTGCGGCTGACCGACCAGGGCACGGCCGAGCTGGACCGGGTCAAGGCCGCGTGGCGCCGCTGGCTCGACAGCAGGCTCGACGACTGGAACAACGACGACCCCGCCGACCGCGCGCTGTTCGATCAGGCCCTGGACAACCTCGCCGCCAAGCTGCTCGAGCAAGAGGCCGGCGAGCACGAACCCGCTCGCGCCTGAATTCATCCGCCGCATGCCACGAAACCCTCTTGCGTCGCAAATACTCGTGCACGTATATTCGTATACGAGTAAGGAGGTGTGATGGCGACCAAGCGCAAGGTGAACAACCTGCTCGCGCTGGCGGTGCTCTCGGTGATGATCGACCGGCCCAAGCATCGCTACGAGATCGCGCAGACGCTGCGCGACCGCGGCAAAGAGCACGACATGGACATCAAGTGGGGCTCGCTCTACACCGTCGTGCAGAGCCTGGAAAAGGCCGGCTTCCTGGAGATCGTCGGCAGCGAGCGCGACGGCGCCAGGCCCGAGCGGGTGATCTACCAGCTCACCAGCGCCGGACGGACCGAACTCACCGACTGGACCCGGGAATTGGTCGCCGTGCCGGAACCCGAACAGCACCGCTTCGTCGCGGGCTTGTCCATTCTCTCGGTGCTGCCTCCCGACGACGTCATCGAATTGCTCGGCCAGCGCATCGAGGCGCTGCGTCACCTCATTGCCGCGGTGCGCCGGGAAATCGACAAGGTTCTGGCCATGCAGCTGCCGCGACTGTTCATCATCGAATCCGAATTCGGCGTGGCGATGTTGGCGGCCGAAATGGCTTGGGCGCGTTCGTTCCGCGACCAACTCGCCGACGGCACGTTCCCCGAGGTGGACTGGTGGCGGCAGGTACACGCCGACAACGTCCCGCCCGCGGAAGTGATCGCGGCCGTGGAAGGGAGGCTGGCCGAACCGGAACCGTCCTGACCGCGAGACCAGGCTCGGCGGGGTGCGGCAACACCGCCGCCGAGCCCGATTGAACAGTCTCGAACCGCGCCCGCATGCGCGCACCCGGCTACAAGGCTGGCAACCACAGGATAACTGGGTGCGTACTGCACGGGTTGGTTCGGGGATTCGAAAACCCGTAACACACGAACCTGGAGACACCCATGTCCACAACACGGACCGCACTGGTCATCGGCGGCGGCATCGCCGGACCGGTCGCCGCCACCGCGCTGCTGAAGGCGGGCATCGACGCCCGCGTCTACGAGGCCTATCCCGGCCCGTCCTACAACATCGGCAGCGGACTCGCACTCGCGCCGAACGGCATTGCCGCTCTCGACATCATCGGGGCGGGCGACCCGGTCCGCGACATCGCGCTGCCGGTATCGAAGATGGGTCTGTCGATCGGTGGCAAGATCAGCTACCTGCCCGGTCTGGTCGGCCTGCCGCCACTGCAATTGGTGGATCGCAGCGAACTGCACCAGGTGCTGCACAATCACGCGGTCGCGGCCGGCGTCGGCTTCGAGTACAACAAGCGCCTGGTCGACGTGGTCGAGGACGAGTCGGGCATCACCGCCCGGTTCACCGACGACAGCACCGCCACCGCCGACGTGCTGATCGGCGCCGACGGCATCCGGTCCACGGTGCGCGGCTTGATCGACCCGGACGCGCCCGGCCCGGAATACCTCGGCATGCTCGGCTTCGGCGCGATCATCGACTACGACGGCGTCGAGCCGGAATCGATGACCTTCGCCTTCGGCAAGAATGCCTACTACCTGTTCGGGTCGACCGGCGCAGGCCAGGTCATGTGGGGCGCCAACCTGCCGCACAAGGAGTACCTGTCGCTCACCGCCGCCCGGGCGATCCCGAAGGCACACTGGCTCGGCATCCTGCGCGAGACCTACGCCGACGACACGCCCGGCGGTGAATTCGCCCGGCGCACCACCGAAGAGCAGCTGGAAGTGACCGGCGCACTGCACATCATGCCGTCGGTGCCGCACTGGTTCCGCGGCCGCATGGCCCTGGTCGGTGACTCGGTGCACGCGCCGTCCAACAGCTCAGGGCAGGGCGCGTCGCTGGCCATCGAAAGTGCCGTTCAGGTGGCGCGCTGCCTGCGCGACTTGCCGACGCCGGAAGCCGCGTTCGCCACCTACGAGCAGCTGCGCCGCCCCCGGGTGGAAGCCGTGGCGGCCCGCGCCGCGAAGGTCAATCACAGCAAGACCCTCGGACCGGTCGGGCGCAAGATGATGCAGCTGATGGCGCCGCTGTTCATCAAGCTGATGAACCCGGAGAAGAGCATGGGGCCCGAGCAGCGCTACCGGATCGACTGGGACGCCCCGGCGCGGAAAGAACTCGCGGTAACTGCCTGATTCGGTCGAACCGCGCGGGCTGATGGTCCGTACCCTTGGAGAACATCGATCCGAAAGGACTCCGGGGGACCCATGCAACCTGACCATCAGCCCGCGCTGCACCTGACCGGCCTGTGTAAACGCTTCGGCGGACCGTGGGTCGTCGACAACGTGAGCCTGGCGGTACCGCCGGGCTCCTTCTTCGGCCTGGTCGGCCCGAACGGGGCGGGCAAGACGACGACGCTGTCGATGGCCTGCGGGCTGCTGCGGCCCGACGGCGGCGGCGCCGCGATCTTCGGCGCCGACGTGTGGGCCGATCCGATCCGCGCGAAGACCCTCGTCGGCGTGCTGCCGGACGGTCTCGCGCTGCCGGAACGGCTCACCGGCCGCGAATTGCTCACCTACACCGGCCTTTTGCGCGGCATGCCGGAGCGCACCGTCGCCGAGCGCGCCGACGAGCTGCTCACGGTCTTCGAATTGACCGGCGCCGAAAAGACCCTGGTGGTCGACTACTCCGCGGGCATGCGCAAGAAGATCGGCCTGGCGACCGCGCTGCTGCACGCGCCGAAACTGCTGGTGCTCGACGAGCCGTTCGAGGCGGTGGATCCGGTGTCGGGCAGCACGATTCGCACCATCCTGCAGCGCTTCGTCGCGGCCGGTGGCGCGGTGGTGCTGTCGAGCCACGTGATGGCGCTGGTGGAGAGCATGTGCGACCGGGTCGCGGTGATCACCGCCGGACGCGTGGTCGCGGCGGGCACGGTGGACGAGGTGCGCGGCGGAACCACCTTGGAAGAGGCGTTCGTCCGGCTGGTGGGTGGCCGGGTCGGCGGAGAGGACGGGCTGTCGTGGCTGGCATCCTGATCCGGATGCGGCTGCTGCTCACCAAGCGCGCGCTGAGCAGCAGCGGCTGGCAGGGTTTCGGCTACGTGGTCGGCGTCCTGATCGGCACCGTCTTCGCGATCGTCACCGCGACGCTGATCGGGTTCGCGCTGCGCGATGGTGACGTCGCGAACGGAACAACCGTTGCCGCAACGATTTTCGGTATCTGGACGCTCGGCTGGCTGTGCGGCCCGGTGCTGATCGGCAGCAGCGACGAGACCATCCAGCCGGAGCATCTGCGGTTGCTGCCGATCAGTAGTCGTCAGCTGGCCGGTGGCTTGCTCGCCGCCGCGTTCGCCGGACCCGCGCCGGTGGTGAACCTGATCGCCTTCGGCGGGTTGGTCGCGCTCGCGGCGCAGGTGAGTTGGGCGGCAACGCTGGTCGCGGTGGTCGGGGTGGTGCTGCAGCTGGTCTTCGTGGTGCTGCTGTCGCGGGTGGTGCTGGCCTGGATCGGGGCCGCCATGCGGTCGCGGCGGGGCAAAGACATCGGCGTGCTGCTGGCCGGGCTGCTCGGCCTCGCCTACTACCCGATGAGTTTGCTGATGTCGCACGTGAGCGCGCTGCGTGACATGCCACCCTGGGCGGCGACGACGCTGCGCTCGATACCGTCCGGGTGGGCCCCGGTCGCGGTAGAGGCTGCGGCACAAGGTAATTGGCTGCTCGCCCTGCTGCCGCTGCTCGGTCTGGCCGTGGTCTCGCTCGGACTGTGGCAGGCCTGGTCGGTGCTGCTGGCCCGGCGGCTGGCCGCGCCGATGAATTCCGTGGCCAGTGGCGCGGGCAGCGGGCTGCTCGGCCGGGTGCGCCAGCGCGGACCGGTCGGCGCCGTGCTGATCAAGGAGCTGCGCACCTGGTCGCGGGACAGTCGACGCCGGGCCGCGCTGCTGCCGGTGCTGGTGGTCGGCATCCTGATGCCGGTGTTCCCCGCCTTCCAGGGCAGCGGCACCGGCGGCGTGCCGTTCGCGGGCGTCACCTCGGTCTCGTTCGCCGCACTCGCCGGTGCCAACCTGTTCGGCTACGACGGCACCGCCGTGTGGCAAACCCTCGTCACCCCCGGCGCGGTGCGCGCGGACGTGCGCGGCCGCCTGCTCGCGCTGCTGATCGTGCTCGGGCTGCCCACGCTGCTGCTCGTGCTGATCCTGCCCGGCGCGGTCGGCCGATGGGACCTGTATCCGTGGGTGCTCGCGCTGTATGCCGCCGCGCTCGGCGTCGGGGTCGGTGCGGCCGTGCTCGTGTCGGCGCTCGCGCCGTATCCGATACCGCCGCGCACCGGGAATCCGTTCTCCGGTTCGGGTAACCCGGGCTGCGCGAAGGTGCTGCTCCAGTTCACCGTGCTCTTCGGTCAGCTGTTCGCGGTGCTTCCGGTGGTGGCCATCCTGCTGATCGGCCATTTCACCGAGGTGAAGGCGATCGAATGGCTCGCGGTTCCGGTCGGCATCGGCACCGGCATCGCCGCGGCCATCGTCTGCGTCCGCATCGCTGAAAAGCGCCTGACCACCGGTGGGCCCGAGCTCCTCGATGCGGTCCGCCCCAGGTGAGCGCCGGTGGCCGCATCGGTGAGGCGATAGAATCGCCTGGTGAGCGATAGGGATTCCGATGGCAGTCTCGATCTGAATCAGTTGCGCACGTTTCTGGCCGTGCACCGCGCGGGGTCGATCACCGGCGGAGCGCGGCTGATCGGGTTGTCGCAACCCACGGTCACCGCGCAGCTGCAGGCGCTGGAGAAGCGGTTGGGTCAGCGGCTGTTCGAGCGGTTGTCGCGCGGGGTGGCACCGACGGCGGCCGCCGCCGAATTGGCCGCGCGGATCGCCGAACCGCTGGACGCGTTGACCGCCGTTGCCGGGCGGTCGGTGCCCGCCGAGGACGAACCGCAGCCGCCGGTCCGGCTGGCAGGCCCTGCGGAACTGCTTGCGGTACAGGCGCTTCCGGCCCTCGCGCCATTGATCGCACACGGCGTCCGGCTGACCGTGACCGCCGGACTCTCGGAGGAGCTGCTTGCCGGACTGCGCGCGGGCCACTACGACCTGGTGCTGTCCACCCTGCGCCCGCGGGGCCGGACCGAGGTCGCCGAGGCGCTGTCGGACGAGGAATTCGTGCTGGTCGCCGCGCCCGCCGTGGCCGCGCGGATCGATGCCACCCGGCTGGTCGTCGACGGCCCGGCCGCGCTGGCCGCGGTGCCGCTCGTCAGCTACGCCCCCGACCTGCCCATCCTGCGCAGGTATTGGCGACATGTCTTCGGGATCCGACTGACCGGCGAGGCGGCCGTCATCGTCGCGGACCTGCGTGCGGTCGCCACCGCGGTCGTCGCAGGCGCAGGCATCAGCGTGTTGCCGCGTTATCTCTGTGCGGCCCAATTGAATTCGGGCGCACTGGTCACCTTGCTCGACCCGCCGGATCCGCCGATCAACACCGGCTTCCTGGTCCGCCGCGCCGGCACCGACACCCGCCCCCACGTAGACCTGGTCCACGCGCGCCTGCGCGCCGCCGCCCGAACCTGGTAGCCGCACCGGAACTTCGGGCCGGGGGAGAGGCCGCGCAGGACGGCGCTGATCCGGGTTTCGCTCGGGCGCTATCCCCGGGCCGCGCGGGTGCGCAGGATCTCGGCCGTCTGCGCGTCGGCAGGCAGGAATGCCTCCAGATGCAGCTCGGCGAGGGTGATGTCGGTGGCCGTGGCGAACGAGGTGAGGGTGGTGATCAGCCGCAACTCGCCGTCGTCGCTGCGCAGCCGCAGCGGCACCGCGAAACCGAGATGGTCGGGGCCCGGTTCGGCATGTGGGAGATAGCCTTCCAGCTCGGTGATCAACTCGGCGAGTGCCGGATCGGGGCTGCGCGACATCCGTCCGCGCAGGGCCTCGGTCACATGCTTGCCCCACTCGGGCAGATTCACTACGCGCCTGGCCAGGCCATCCGGATGCAATGCGAGGCGCAACACGTTGATCGGCGACTTCAACAGTTCGGGCGCGGCCCCCTCGGTCAGCACCGTGAAGGCCGCGTTGGCGGCGAGCAGCACGCCGCGCGGCCGCACCACGATTGCCGGATAGGGCAGGTGGCCGTCGAGGATGGTCGTCAGCGCCTCCCGCACCGGGCCCAATTCCGGTGTATCCACATCGGATTCGGGAAAGGCGGGCGCGTAGCCTGCGGCGAGCAGCAAATCGTTGCGCTCCCGCAGCGACAGATCCAGCGATTCCGCGAGCCGCACCACCATGGTGCGCCCAGGCCGCGATCGCCCCTGTTCCAGAAAGCTCAGATGTCGCTGCGTGGTGTCCGCGCGGATCGCGAGGTCGAGCTGACTGACTCGACGCAGGGTCCGCCAGTGCTTGAGCTCGCGGGCGAACCCCGGTGCCGCTATCGCCGTTGTCATGTCCACAGTCTTATCCGACCTGGGCTGGAGTGCGATTCCGTGCAGGGTATGACCAAGCAGTTGCGCGGCGATTGCGCTATACCCTCGCGGGAATCGCGCGGTATCGCCGCGATCGCAAAGCTATGTCCCATGAGTAAGCAACTGAACGACAACGAACTGGCCCGCTTCGCCGAGCAGTACGCGGCGCAGTGGAACGAGTCCGACGCGGACGCCCGAACCAAGCAGATCCGCGAACTCTGGGCGCCCACCGGCGCGCAGACCCTGGTCGATCCGCCGATCGAGATGCGGGAAGAGGCTGAGCGGCTACAGTTCCCGATGCCGGCGCTCGAGGTCCGCGGCCATGATGCGATGGACCGCAGGGTGACTCGGGCCTACGAGATGTTCATCGAGTCGGGTGAGTACGAGTTCGCGGTCGAGGAGGCGCCGATCCGGTTGCCCGCCGGGCTGATCGGGGTGTCCTGGGCGATGGTGGCCAAGGCCGACGGCACGGTCGCGGGCGGCGGCTTCGAGGTCATCGGCCTCGACGACGCGGGCCGGATCCTGTCCGACCACCAGTTCATTGTGGGTGTCCGATGAATGGCATTGCCTACCACCTGGATCCGCTGCGCGGCCTCGACGGCCTGACCGCCGCCGCGCAAGAGGTCCCGGAGCCCGGTGTGCATCAGGTGGTGATCCGGGTCCGCGCGGCCTCGGTCAATCGCCGCGACCTCATGCTGATGGACGGCGTCTACCCGTTGCCCGCCACCCCGGGGATCGTCCCGCTCTCCGACGGCGTCGGCGAGGTGATCGCCGTGGGCGCGAACGTGACCCGGGCCGCGCTAGGCGATCGGATCACCGCGAGCTACTTCGTGCGGTGGATCGACGGTCCGCAGCGGCTCGCCACGGCGGCCGAGCAGTACGGCGCCAACTTCGACGGCATGCTCGCCACTTACGCGGTGGTCGAAGAGGATTCGGTGGTGCACGTGCCCGCGCATCTGACCGATGCGGAGGCGGCGACGCTGACCTGCGCGGGAGTCGTTGCGTGGGCGGCACTCACGAAGCCGGTGCCGGTGCGCCCCGGCGAGACGGTGCTGACCGTCGGCAGCGGAGCGGTCGCGTTGTTCGCCGTGCAGCACGCCACAATGCTGGGCGCGCGGGTCTTTTCCATCACCTCCAGCCCGGGCAAGGCCGACGGCCTGCGCAAGCTCGGGGCCGACGAGGTGATCGTCTCGACCGAGACACCGGACTGGGACCAGGCGGTGCAGGAACTGACCGGCGGCGACGGCGTCGAGCACGTCGTCGACGCGGTCGGGCTGCCGACATTGTCGAAATCCGTTCGGTCCGGCGGATACAACACGCAGATCACCATGATCGGCGCGGCGCGATCACCGGTGGCCGAGTCGGTTGCCGAGGTGTTCGGCACGCAGTACGCGTCGATCCGCCGGATCGCCGTCGGCAGCCGCACCGACTTCGAGGCGATGAACCGGACGATCGGCGAACACCGGATGCGGCCACTCATCGATCGGGTGTTCCCGCTCGACGAGGTGGTCGAGGCGTACCGCTACTTCCGGGACGGCAACCCGTTCGGCAAAGTAGTAGTGACGATGCCGTGAACTACGGGCAGGTGCTGAGTTCCCGTGTCATGGCGTCCTTCTCGGCCTGGGTCACCCAGAGCTGGTAGGCCGCCTTGACCTGGATCTGCCTGGTCAGATACGCGCACCAGTAGCCCTTGCTCGGCGGCAGCCAGGTGGCGGCGTCGGAGTCGCTCTTGGACTGATTGGTCGGGCCGTCGACGGCCTGCAGGTTCAACGGATCGTTGGCCAGATCCTGGCGACGCTCGGCGGAAAGCTGTTGCGCGCCTTTCTGCCAGGCGTCCGACAGCGGGATGATGTGGTCGATCTGCACATCGTCGGAAGTCTTCGGGCCGCGGACGAACTTGATGGTCTTGCCGGTGTACGGGTCGTTCAGGGTGCCGGTGGCGACGACGCAGCGGCTGTTGTCCTTGAAGGTGACCTCGGTGAGGTCGCGCTGCAGGATGTCGTTGCGGGTGTCGCACTTGTTGTGGCCGCCGGGGACCGACACGTCATCGGTCCAGGCGGTGCCGAATTGTTCACGGGTGTAACCGGTTTTGGGGGCGCGGCCGGCCACCCGGATGGTGTCGAGCATGGCGAGCGCGTCATGGCTGGGCATGCTGGCCGGCGCGTTGGCGCAGGCCAGCGCGGATCCGGTGCCGCACACCGCGTTCGCCCTGGGGGATTCGACTCGGTTGACGTAGTAGTAAGACAGTCCGATGAATGTCGCGATGGCCAGCCCGATCAGAGCGAGCCGCTGAACTGAGAACTTCATCGAGCTTCCTAACGCCAACCACCCTGAACTATATCGGGCGCCAACGTATCCGGAGGTCGAGGTCGTGGAAGTGATTGTGGGCTATGACGTTCCGCACAGCCAAGGGGGGTTGATAGCCGAAACCACCCTCGAGTCGCCGTGCCGGCGCCGACTCGAGGGTGGCTGATCACGAGGGAGGTCGCTCGTTGCGCGGGGGTGCGGCTGGTTGTCCAGTCCAGGTACCGCACCCGCCGACACCACAGGGCCGATGAGGGAGGACCCGAGGTGTCGAGCCGCGCCGGGCGAGCTCGCTCGTGATGACTAGGAGCAGATCGGGATTCGATTGGTGTCCGCTGAGAGTGCTACCCGCGACTGGGAATTCGCCTCTCGCTCTCGCACCGCTTCGCTCCGTCCCGACCTGACTTGTTTCTACGTATTGAGACAGTAGATAACGGGCTTTGATCTTGGCAAGTCGATTGCCCTGATTCGGGACTTTTCTCAGGATCATTTCAGCCTGATGGTTACATCTACTGGATTCTTACGGATGTGCCGCTCAGTTGCGGGAACGCGGACGCGGCCGTTGGGCGTCGCACGGGCGCTCGACGACGTGACGAGCGTCACTTTCGTGGCGGTCACAGTGCGGTGATTGCCCGTGTCCAAACCAGGTGAAGGCAACAACGCCGGACCCTCGGAAGGACAGCTCATGGCTACCGTCGATGTTCTCGACTCGTTCCTCTCTTACCGCGACGCGGGCACCGGCTCGGTGCCGGTGGTGTTCCTGCACGGTAACCCCACCTCCTCGCACCTGTGGCGTGCGGTGATCCCGCACGTCACCGGCCAAACCCGGGCGCTGGCACCCGATCTCATCGGCATGGGCGAGTCCGGCAAGCCCGATATCGGCTACCGGTTCGTCGATCACGCCCGCTACCTCGACGCCTGGTTCGACGCTTTGGAACTGGACCAGGTGGTCATCGTCGGCCACGACTGGGGCGGTGCACTCGGCATGGATTGGGCCGCACGTCATCCCGGCCGGCTGCGCGGCATCGCGCTGATCGAGACCTTCCTGCGGCCGATGAGCTGGGACGATATGCCGCCACTCGGCGCCGAGCTGTTCCGCAAGTTCCGCAGCGCGGAGGGCGAGCGAATGATCCTGGCGGAGAACATGTTCATCGAATTCAACCTGCCGAAGGGGGTGGCGAACCTATCGCCCGAGGATCACGACATCTACCGCGCGCCCTTCCCGACGCCGGAGTCGCGCAAGCCGATGCTGGTGTGGCCGCGCGAGTTCCCGCTCGGCGGCGAGCCCGCGGATGTGGTGGCAATCGTCGAGAACTACGGGCGATGGGCGGCGCGGACGCCCGAGGTGCCCAAGCTGGTGATGGGGCTGGAGAACGGGGTCGGGCTCGGCTCACCCGAAGCGATCAATTGGGCGGCAACGACTTTCGCGAGCACCGAGATCGCGTCGATCGGACCCGCCGGGCATCACGCGCCCGAGGATCGACCGGACGAGATCGGCACGGCGGTGGCGGATTGGCTGCGGCGGCACGCACTCGTCGCCCCGACGGCCGCAATCTCCTGAATGGCCGTGGTGCGGCGATCAGTCGCGCGGCACCACGAAGGCGGCGAACCCGTCCAGCAGGCGATGCAGCCCGAAGTCGAAAAGCTTGTTGATGTCGAACTGAAAGTCGTTGCGCTCGTTCAGGCTTTCCAGGGTGGGGAAGTGGCCGCTGGCCAGCAACCGCTCGTACTCCCGCTCGCGGACATCCCACGGTTCGACGGGGGTGTCCGCTCGTCGTGCCTCGAGCTCGAGGTTCACCGCGATTCCGCGCACGTAGCTGTACAACGACACGTGCGCGTAGAGCACGGCGTCGGGGTCGAGGCCGAGATCGTCGAACGCGTGCACCGCCCATTCGGTGTGCGCCAGCAACTTCGGCGCGGGCTCCGGGTCGTTCAACCACAGCGCGGTGACCACCCACGGGTGCCGGTGATACATCGCCCATTGCAGGCGGGCCAGGACTTCCAGGCGTTCCCGCCAACCGGCGGGCGGCGGATCGGGGAATTCGGCTTCACCGAAGGCCTCGTCCGCCATCAGCAGCACCAGCCGATCCTTGCTGCCCACATGGCGATACAGCGACATCGTCGGCACGCCGAGTTCGGCGGCGACGCGGCGCATCGACAGCGCGGTCATGCCCTCCGCGTCGGCGATCGCCATGCCTGTGTGCACCACCAATGCCTCGCTCAGTTCGGTGCCGGTGCTGTTCTCGCGCGCGGGACCGGCCTGCGGGGTGTCCACCACGGTGCCGACCCCGGGCACCGCACGCACCACGCCCTCCTGACGCAGCGCGGCAAGCACCTTCGTCGCGGTGGCGATGGCGACGCCCCACTCCTTGGTGATCTGCCGAGCCGACGGCACTCGATCGCCCGCCCGTAACTCGCCTGAGGTGATCCGGTCCTGGATCTCCCCGGCGATGCGCATATAGGGCGGGGTCGAGTCCGCGGCGTCAGCTGTACTAGTACGCATGTCGTCAATAGTAGACAGTTATGCAGCAAATACTCGCCTAGTACTGCCTGTACAACGTATCTATTGGCATGTACGTTGTATCTCGACGGCACAACGCGCAGAGAAGTGGAACGCGATGACGAACACGAACATCCTGATTTCCGGTGCCGGAGTGGCGGGTCCGGCTCTCGCGTATTGGCTGCGGGTACACGGCTGCACCGCGACGGTGATCGAGCGGGCGACGGCACCGCGCCCAGGCGGATACGCGGTCGACTTCCGCGGTGCGGCGATGACGGTGCTCGAGCGGATGGGCATCTTGGACGAGGTTCGCAAGCGCAGCACCACGATTGGCGACAGCGAGGTGGTCGACACCGACGGCAGGCACGTTGTGACGATGCCCGCGGCGATCTTCGCCGGTGAGCTCGAGGTGCTCAAGAGCGATTTGACCGACATCCTCTACGCCCATACCAAGGACGAGACGGAGTACCTGTTCGACAACTCGATCACCGCCATCGACGCGGACGCGGACGGCGTTCTGGTCAGCTTCGAGCGCGGCGAACCGCGCCGCTTCGACCTGGTGGTCGGCGCCGACGGGTTGTACTCGAAGGTGCGCGCGATCGCCTTCGGCGACCACGTGAACTACATCCACCACCTCGGCCTCTACAACGCGATCTTTTCCACCGACAACTTCCTGAACCTCGACTACGCGGGCCGTGGCTGTCAGCTGGCCAGCGGCCGAACCGCCAACGTGTTCAGCACCAGGAACAACACCGAGGCCAGGGCGTCGCTGTATTTCGGCTCGGACCCGCTCGACTATGACCGGAACGACGTCGAGGCGCAGAAGCGGATCATCGCGGAGCATTTCGCGGGCGACGGGTGGGTGATCCCGCGCCTGCTGAAGGACCTGGCGGCATCGTCGGATCTGTACTTCACGCCGATCAGCCAGGTACAGATGGACAGGTGGTCGGCCGGCCGGGTGGTGCTGCTCGGCGACGCGTGCGCGTGCGCCTCACCGCTGTCCGGCCGCGGCACCTCGCAGGCGCTGATCGGCGCCTATCTCCTGGCCGGTGAACTGGCCACCGCCGCAGGCGATTACGAAGCCGCGTTCGCCAGCTATGAAAATCAGCTGCGCGAATACGTGAAGACCAATCAGGCAGGCGCCGTCGAGGTGGTCGGCATGCAGTTCGCCGAGCCGCCGCCGCAGGAGGTCTTCGACGCCATGGCCGCCAACCCGCCGGAGGCCGACCCGGAGCTGCTCACTCTGAAGGACTACTGACACCTCGGGTTGCGCCGAAGCGTCCACCAGCCGAAAGATGGCTGGATGAGCACAGAGGCGCACGAAGGGGAGCTGGTCAGGGCCGAGGAGCGGGAACTGGTTGGGCGCGCCGTTGCCGGAGATCGGGACGCGATCGCCGAAGTGGTGCGCCTGCTGCAGGATCCGCTGTATCGGCTCGCGCTGCGGATGGTGTGGCGCCCGGTCGAGGCCGAGGACGCGACGCAGGAGATATTGCTGCGCGTGCTCGGCAACCTCGGCACTTGGCGCGCCGAGGCGAAGCTGCTGACCTGGGCCTATCGGATCGGCGTCAACTATCTGCTGAACCTGAAAAGGCAGACACCGCAGGAGGCGGCGCAGCTGAGCCTGGACGCTTATCGCGAGGGTCTGGCCGACGGATTCGCCGAGGCGGAATACCGCGGACCGGAGGCGACGCTGCTCACCCAGGAGGTGCGGCTCAACTGCAGCCAGGCCATGCTGCAGTGCCTGGCCCGCGACGAGCGCGTCGCCTTCGTCCTCGGCGACGTCTTCGCACTCAACTCCACCGAAGCCGCCTGGATCCTCGACGTCACCCCGGCCGCCTACCGAAAGCGGTTGGAGCGCGCCAAGAAACGCCTCGGCAACTTCCTGACCAGCACCTGCGGACTGGCCAACCCGGAGGCGTTCTGCCGTTGCTCGCGCCGAGTGGACAAGGCCGTCGCGCTCGGTCGCGTCGACCCGCGCAGACCGAACTTCGCCCGCCACCCGATCAGTCCCGGCGGCCGCACCGTCGTCCAGGCCGAGCAACAGATGGTGCGGCTGCACGACGCGGCCGCCGTGCTGCGCGCCCACCCGGATTACGCCGCGCCGCAAGCGAAGATGGACGCGATCGCGGGGCTCCTGCATTCCGGCCGCTTCCCGCTGCTGGATTGAGGCCGCTGGAAAGCATTCGGTGGCAAGTCAACTGGTCACGGGGCGGAGGAGATCGCCGCTCAGTACGCCGCGGACGGTCCGGATCGCCACTGCGGTCCAGGCGGCGACCAGCAGCACGTACAGGGCGATCGCGGTGGCGGCGAAAAGGTTCGCGCCGGTGTGGGCATAGAGGACAGTGCTGCCGGTGACGCAGGTGCCGAGGGGGAAGGTGAAGCCCCACCAGGTCAGGGTGAAGGTCAATTCGCCTGCGCGGAAGGTCTTTACGGTGATGGCGACCGCCAGTGCCAGCCACAGCATGGCGAAGCCCCAGGTGACGATGCCGAAGATGACCGAGAAGACCATGAAGCCCTTGGCATAGAGGTCGGGGAGCGCGGCGGGGGCGGCGTTGGCGAGCAGGCCTGCGGCGGTGACCGATTGGCCGAGCGGGCCGAGCACGATCCACAGGGTGGGCACCATGCCGGCCTGGGGTGTGCCGTGATGCACCAGCCGCGACCAGATCATGGTGATGGTGACCAGCGCGGCAAGCAGGCTCAAGCCGAACATGGCGACGCAGAGCAAGATCATGGTCAAGCGCAACTGGCCGGCGGGGGTGTGCGGGACGAGCAGCGCACCCATCGCGGCCGAAACCATCGGCGGCACAACGGGCATCAGCCAGCCACCGAAGGCGGCGTCGGCGGCGACGCGGTGGCTGGTGAACATCCGGTAGGGGATGGCGAAGGCGGTGAGCAGGCCGAGTGCGGTGCCGACGGTCCACAGCACCCAGTCGATCGCCACCGCGGCGGGCATCCCGATCACGTCGGAGCCGAGCAGCAGGGCGCCGCCGCCGACGGTCAGCAAGGCCATCGGCGGTGCGCCGAAAAACTGCGACATCACCGGGTGGTTGCGATGGTCGCGGGCGGCATCGGGGAAACGCACCCAGTGCGCGATCCACGCGACGCTCAATGCCACCAGCACCGCGGCGGCCAGCGCCCACACCACGGTCGCGGCACCGCGTAGCCCGGGGAACTGCAGCGGCAGGGTAGCCGCGGCGGTGGCGACGATGCCGGTGCCCATCACCGCGGCGAACCAGTTCGGGCCGAGTTGGCGTAGCGAGCCGAGTCGGTGCCTGCGGTCGGCACGACGGTCGAGCTCGCCGACCAGGCGCCGCTGCGCTGCGGGGCGGGAGGTCACGGTGGCGGTCATGTCTCCAGCGTCGCCGGATCCGGCGGTGTCAGGTAGCGGCCGTGCTCCTATGCATGCATAGACTCGTTCTATGCCGTTGTCGCCCCGTGTCCCGGATCTGGCCGCGCTCGACCTGCTGCTCTCGGTGATCGAGCTGGGCAGCTTGGGCCGGGCGGCCGCGGCGCACGGCATCAGTCAGCCGTCCGCGTCCTCCCGGATGCGCTATCTGGAGAAGCTCGTCGGCATGCCGGTGCTGGAGCGCACCACCCTCGGCTCCCGGCCGACGCCCGCCGGGTCGCTGATCGCGGAGTGGGCCCGCGGCGTGGTCCGCGCGGCCGAACAGCTCGACGCGGGCATCGACACCTTGCGCGCCGAGCGTGCCTCGCACCTGCGCGTCGCGGCCAGCCAGACGATCGCCGAATACCTCTTTCCCACCTGGCTGATGAAGCTGCGGGCCACCGTGCCGGGCACGGCCATCGCGCTGGAGTCCGGCAACTCCGTCGAGGTCGCCAAGGCGGTCCTCGACAACAGGGCGGACATCGGTTTCATCGAAGGCCCACAGAATTTTCCCGGCCTCGAGTCGCACGTCGTCGCGCACGACCGCCTCGTTGTCGTGGTGGCGCCGGCGCACCGCTGGGCGCGCCGCGGCGCGGTCACCCTGGCCGAGCTCGCCGAAACCCCGCTGATCCAACGGGAAACCGGCTCGGGCACCCGGAACTGGTTCGAGCACGCGGTTTCTCGCCAGCTTCCCGGCTGGAAACCCGAGGTCGCGCTGGAGCTGTCCTCCACCACCGCGATCAAGACCGCCGCCGCGTCCGACGTCGGCCCGGCGGTGCTGAGTTCCCTCGCGGTAGCGGCCGAAATCGCCGCGGGCACACTGGTATCCCCGAAGGTCACCGACCTCGAACTGAATCGCACCCTGCGCGCCGTGTGGCCGACGGGTCAGCGACTGACCGGCCCCGCCCGCGACCTCTATGCGATCGCCCGCGCCACCGATCGATAGGACTCACGCGCTGTCGGCGGGCTGCGCGGCGGGCGGAACGCCGGTGTCCAGGAAGCGGATCAGGCGGTCGATGCGGGCGGTGTGGTCGACGCAGCGTTCCAGGTGGTTGGCGAGCAGCGCGATGGTGATGGCGGCGGCGGTCGACTGCGCCGATGCGGGGGCGGCCAGCGCCGAATGCAGTTGCTTGTGCAGGAGTTCCATGGCGTGCAGGCCGGGATCGTGTTCGGCGGGCGGATCCTGATGACCGGTGGCGACGGCTTCGCCGCTGAGCGCGGTGCGGGTTGCGGCCAGCCTGCCCATGGCGGCGAGAATCTCGAGAATCGATTGCGGCGCAACATGTCCCGGATGGCTTTGATACACCTGGTCGGCGACCTGATTGAACAGCCTGCCGATCCGCGACAACTCGGTCGCGATCTGGATGGCGGTGACCACGTGCCTTAGATCGCGGGCGACCGGCGCCTGCAACGCGAGCAGCACCACCGTCCGCGCCTCGCACGAGCTGTACATCGTCTGTAGCTGCTCGTCGAGGGCGAACACCTCATAGGTGGCGGTGAGATCGGCGCCGACTAGTGCGTCGGTCACCCGCTCGGCCGCGTCATGGGTGAGCCGGCACATCAACGTCAAGTCATTGGTCAACGCGACGAGCTCGCGAGTGAACTGGGTGCGCACGCGCAAATTCTCGCCCATATCCGCGCGGCCGGGCACACTAATCCCCTCCTGGCCATGAATTGACAGCGCAGATGATGCCAACTCGGCACTATGTGGTCGAAAATAGGGAGGGCACTCGACCGCGACTGACAGGATTGTGGCGTGAAGCGCGATGTCTCAGCCCAAGTCGAGGTGGCGATCACCGCGCCGACCACCCTCGAATTCCAGATCGCCGTAGCACGGCAGACAAACCTGGACCTGAACGAGTCGCTGGTGTTCGAGCTGGACGGCTGGGCCGTCACGCCGTGGGAGATCCTCGGCCCGCACGGCACCCGTATCCACAAATTCTCCGTCGGCCCAGGCACTTTGCGCGCGCACTACCGCGCGAGCGTGCTCGGCACCGCGATACCGGAGCCGAGCTCCGACTACGACCGCGCGCTGTATCTGCGGCCGAGCCGATTCGCCGAGTCGGACAAGCTGCTCGGCTTCGCCGCCACCGAATTCGGTTCCGGCACACCGGATGCCGAGCTGGCGGTGCAGGTGTCGCAGTGGGTCGGGCGCCGGATCCGCTACGTCGCGGGCAGCAGCGACCCCATCGACGGTGCGGTGGAGACGCTGCTGTCCGGTGCCGGGGTGTGCCGCGACTTCGCGCATCTGGTCGTGGCACTGCTGCGCGCGGTGAAGATACCCGCGCGGGTGGTGTCGGTGTACGCGCCGGGCTGTTCGCCGATGGACTTCCATGCGGTCGCCGAGGCCTATATCGACGGCGTCTGGCGGGCCCTCGACGCCACCGGCCTCGCCCCGCGTTCGACGCTGGTCCGGATAGCCACCGGCCGGGACGCCTCCGATGTCGCGTTCCTGGACAACCACGGCGGCGAGATCATCGTGAACAGCCTGCTGGTCACCGCCTTGGTCGACGGCTACCTGCCCTTGGACGACACCGTCACCCCGACGTCGGTCTGCTGAGGCGTCAGGAGATGTTCTTCAGGAACGACACCCCGTTCGCGCTGCCCGCCACCACCACGTCGAGCTTGCCGTCGCCGTCGTAGTCGGCGACGGCGGGTGTCTGCGGCTGTGCGGTGACGCCGAAATCGCCGGTCTTGCTGATGGTTCCGCCGTTGCCGGTGAAGATCACGATCTTGGAGTTCAGCACCGCCGACATCGCGGCATCCAGCTTGCCGTCGGCGTTGAAGTCCGCCGCGGCGATGCTGGTCGGGCCGAGGCCGGAGACGTTTACCCGGTCGGTCTTCTTGAAGCCGCCCTGTCCGTCGGACAGCAGCAGCGTGGTGCTGAAGGAGAACGAGTCGGCGGTGATCACGTCGTCGATACCGTCGCCGTCGAAGTCGCCCGCGCGCACGTCCTCGGTGATCAGGCCGGACGTGCTCGCGCCGCGCCGGGTGAAACTGCCGTCGCCGTTGCCGGTGAAGACGTGCACCTGCTGCAGCGCGTCGTTGTTCACCGCGATATCGATCATGTTGTCCGAGTTGAACTTTCCGACGGTAAAGGCGGCGGCGACACCGGGGATCAGGCTGGTCGGCCCGGCGTCGAGGGTGCCGTCGCCCTTACCGAGCCAGGTCTGCACGCCGGCCGGTGCCAGGCTGAGCACGTCGGCCTTGCCGTCGCCGTTGGCGTCGGCGACGATCACTTCCTGTTGCGCGCCTTCGAGTGTCGTGTACTTCTTGGCCGGGCGGAAGGTGCCGTCGCCGTTGTTCAGGAACGTCGCGATCGTCGTCCACGCCTGCGCGACGACGTCGGGCTTGCCGTCACCGTTCAGGTCGCCGACGCCTACCGCACCGAAACCGAGGCCGGCATCGCCGACCCTGGTACCGGTGTTGAATCGGCCATCGCCCTTGCCGGTCATCAGAATCGGCCCAGCCCCTTGGAAATCGGCGGCGACGATATCGGCCTTGCCGTCGCCGTTGAAGTCGGCGGTGACGGTGCCGATCGGGGACGGGCCCGGCCCCCACGACGGAAACTGGCCGCCGGACGGCGAATCCACCTTCGGCGCGAAAGAAATCGCCCCCGCGGCGTGCGCGGGGGCGGGAGCGATCAGACCGGAGCCGATCAGCGACAGTGCCGCGGTGGTCGCGGCGAGAACTAGGCCGCGTGAATGCAGGGATGCAGCGTTCATGAATCGTCCTGGTGTGCGGAGAGTTATTGCAGGGACCGGACTTTATGACGTGCGTCACATCGGGGCGAGATAATGGCGCCAATTCGTCGGATTGCCCACCGGGCCGGTATTCCGCTGTGGCATTGCGCCAAAAGCGTTTTCGTCACCGTGTCGCACATTCGCTCGCGCGGTGCGGCACAGTGCCCATATCGCGCCCCGGTGCTACCGTCGCCGCATGCCGGGCAAGCGCGACATTCAACATCGACTGGTGACGACGTTGCAGCGTCGCGTCGTCAATCCGTTGCAGCGCAGGCTGCCCGCCCAGCAACTGCTGGAGACCGTCGGCCGGGTGAGCGGGCAGCCGCGCATCACCCCGATCGGTGGCCGCAAGGTCGACAACGCGTTCTGGCTGGTCTCCGAATTCGGCGACCGCTCCCAGTACATCCGAAACATCAAGGCGAACAACCGGGTTCGCGTTCGCCTGCACGGCACCTGGTACACCGGCACCGCGCGACTGCTGCCCGAGGACGACGCGCGCGCCCGGCTGCGTGCGCTGCCGCGCGGCAACAGCGCGGTGGTCCAGCTGGTCGGCACCGACCTGCTCACCGTCCGCGTCGACCTGGACGGCTAGCCGCGGTTACTCCTTAGCGCACTTCGACCAGAATTCGAAGGGGCCCGGCACATTCCAGTCGCCCTGTGCCTTGGCCACCGCCTTATCCTGTGCCTCGTTGATGGTGGTACCCCAGGCTGAGGCCCAGCCGCCGTTCCGGCCGAAGGCGAACGCGACGCAGGCGTCTTTCGACCAGATGGGTTCCTGACAGGAGGCGCCGCACGCGGCCTGTGCCTGGCCGGTGGCGGCGTCCTGGCCGAGTGAGCTTCTGGCCCAGTGCACTTCGTTGCTCGCCTCGTTGTAGGCCGCCGCGATCCACACGGTCGTGACGGCCTTAGTCGTCGGTGCCGTGGTCGGCGGTGCGGTAGTGGCCGGCGGGACCTTGGCGCTGGGCCGGGTGGTCGGCGCGCCAGATGTGCTGGTGGAAATGGTGAGGCTGGTGGTGTCGGTGCCATTGGCGTCGGCGCGGTGGTGCTTGGCCGTGTTCTTCCACACCTTCAGCCCGATGATCCCGGCGATCACGACCACGGTGAGCAGGATCGAACCGATCACGGCGAGCACTTTGCTGCCACCACCACCCGACCCAGGTCCGGTGGGCCCGTACTGCGGTGGATATCCCTGCCCGGGCGGACCGGGCGGGATGCCACCCTGCTGCGGCGGATACTGCTGCGGTGCTTGCTGATACATCGGCGCCTGCTGATACTGCGGGACCGACGGGTACTGCGGAACCGGCTGCTGCGCGTACGGGCCGTAGGGCTGTCCGTGCTGATACCCCGGATCCGGCTGGCTCAGCGGATTGAATACGGTCGGGTCCGACGGCGGCACCTGCTGGTAGGCCGGGTCGGGCTGACTCGCCGGGTTCAGCTGAGTCGGGTCCGGTGTCTGCTGGTATCCGGCCTGGCCGATCGGATTCAGCATCGTCGGATCCGAGCGCTGATGACCGGGCGCCTGCTGCTCACCCGCCCGCGCATCGTGCGCGTTCGGGTCGTATGGCTGCCCGGGGTACTGGCCGGGTGGGTAAGACATGAGCCCCCGCTGTTGTTCGTCTCGATCAAGGCCGAACCAGGGTATCGGCTCGATAGCCAGTTATCTGCCCCCGTCAATGGGGGGTGCTCCACGCGGCGGCTACCGCATCGAAACCGCCGGGCGACGCGGTAGTTTCGTTGCTGCGGACAGCGCATAAATCGACTGGAGGGTGCATGACGATCGAGATTCCCGAGAAGGTGCGGGACCTGCTGGAGCGACCCATCTACGCGAGCCTCGGCACGACGAGGCCGGACGGGGCGCCGCAGGTGAATCCGATGTGGTTCGTGTGGGACGGCGAGTTCATCTGGTTCACCCACACCAACTACCGGCAGAAGTTCAAGAACCTCGCGCACGAGCCGCGCGTCTCGATCTCGATCTACGACCCGGACAATCCGTACCGGTACATCGAGGTCCGCGGTGTGCTCGACCACATCGATGACGACCCGGAGGGCGGGCTCTATTCCAGCCTGTCCGAGCGCTACGGCAACGGTCCGGTGGTGCCGCCGGACGCGAAGGACCGGGTGGCGATCGCGATCCGGCCCACCGGCATCACCGGATACGCGCTACACCGCGACTGACCCGCAAAACCGGGCAAATCGCCCTACGGTACCGCTCTGACCTGGATGCGGAGAGTTAGCTGCAACGATGGATCTCATGATCCGTGTGTTGACCGACCGCTGGACCGTGTTCGTCCCTATCGTCGCCGCCCTCGCGCTGGCCCTCACTTGGGGGCGAAGCCTGTCCGGGGTGGCCGTTGTCGTGGTGGCCGCGGCACTGATCGGCGCGGTGCTCGCGGCCGTCTACCACGCGGAGGTGGTCGCGCACCGGGTCGGCGAGCCGTTCGGGTCGCTGCTGCTCGCGGTGGCGGTGACCGTCATCGAGGTGGCGCTGATCGTCACGTTGATGATCTCCGGCGGCGACAAGGCCGCCTCGCTGGCCCGCGACACCGTCTTCGCCGCCGTCATGATCACCTGCAACGGCATCTTCGGCCTTTCGCTGCTCGTCGGCGCGCTGCGCAGGCGGGTGGCCGTGTTCAACGCCGAGGGCACCGGCGCCGCGCTGGCCACGGTCGCGACGCTGGCCACGCTCAGCCTGGTGCTGCCGACCTTCACCACCAGCCAGTCCGGGCCGGAGTTCTCCGCCGGGCAGCTCGCCTTCGCCGCAGTCGCCTCGCTGGCGTTGTACGGGCTGTTCGTGATGGTCCAGACGGTGCGTCATCCGGACGACTTCCTGCCCGTCGAGGGCAACGGCGCGGTCACCGACGACGACGAGCACAGCGAATCGCCCACCGCCAGAGCCGCACTGATCAGCCTCGGTTTACTGTTCGTTGCTTTGGTTTGCGTTGTCGGGCTGGCCAAGGTGGTCTCGCCGTCCATCGAGTCGGCCGTCGCCGATGCCGGGCTGCCGCCCTCGGCGGTCGGCGTGGTGATCGCGTTGCTCGTGCTGCTGCCCGAGACCCTCGCCGCGGTCCGCGCCGCGCGCCGCGATCAGGTGCAGATCAGCCTCAATCTCGCGCTCGGCTCGGCCATGGCGAGCATCGGCCTGACCATTCCGGCGATCGCGGTGGCCACCATCTGGCTGGACGGGCCGCTGGTGCTCGGACTGGGCGCCACCCAAATGGTGTTGCTCGCGCTGACGATCGTGGTCGGCGTGCTGACGGTAGTGCCCGGTCGGGCGACGCTTTTGCAAGGCGGGGTGCATTTGGCGCTGTTTGCCGCTTTTGTGTTCCTCGCGGCCAGTCCGTAAAGACGTGATTCAGCTCACGGCTAGAAATTCGAATTAGTCATCGAGTGACCGGGGTCACGACTATTCGGTGTGCTGACTGTTGTCCCGGCGTCCACCGGCTCGTTGCGCTATTGCGTCTACCTTGTCCTTTTTGCTGATTCGGTCCGCACCGTAATCACACCGAGATCTTGCCCAGTGTTAACCGAATTCTGTGACACGGGTCATATTGATTAGCAAAATGCGCTGATAACTTGTTGCAGAATGCCGAACTACTTCCGTTTGGACGCTTTTACCAGCGCTTTCGGCTAGTCGTCGGCAATCGATTAGGAGGCGATGATCACACCGTGATCGGCTTTACTGTTACCGATCGTCACCGATAGCTTCTTGGTGGCAGTGACGCCCATCATGGAGAGAGCGATTGTGAAATCTGAGACACACCGGCCTGGCCGGGGCCACGCGTGGCGCCTGTGACCCGGGCTCGCTCGAGCGCCTCTGCCGTTCGCGTCGTCCGCAACAACTTCTCCGACACAGTCGTCTCGTCTTTGCGGACGTTCGGTCGTGCCGTGGACATCGCGCGGGAATCGGTGACTGGCACGGTCACCGGGATCGCGCGCGGCCAATTCCAGTGGCGCGAGGCGGTTACCCAGGCCTGGCGCTTGGTGACCGTCACGGCGATCCCCGCCATCCTCATCGCGATCCCCTTCGGCGTCATCGTCTCGATCCAGGTCGGCAACCTCATCCACACGCTCGGCGCCGACTCGCTGCTCGGCGCGACCGGCGGCCTCGGCGTGATCAAGCAGGGTGCCCCGCTGGCCACCGGCTTCCTGCTCGGCGGCGCGGGCGCGGCCGCTATCGCCGCCGACCTCGGCGCGCGCACCATCCGCGAGGAGATCGACGCGCTCAACACCATGGGCATCAGTCCGATTCCGCGGCTGGTGATTCCGCGGCTGGTCGCGATGATCCTGGTGGCGCCGCTACTGAATATCCTCATCATCTTCGTCGGCATCGTCGCGGGTTACGCGGTCGCGGTCGGCGGCCAGAACGTCACCCCCGGCAGCTACTGGGCCACCTTCGGCTCCTTCACCACCGTCGCCGACGTGTGGGTGTCGCTGCTCAAGGCCGCCCTGTTCGGCTTCCTGGTGGTGGTCATCGCCTGCCAGCGTGGGCTGGAGGCCAAGGGCGGGCCGCGCGGTGTCGCCGACGCGGTGAACGCCGCCGTGGTGCTGTCGGTCGTATCGATTGCCGTCGTCAACCTTGGCGTCACCCAGGTTGTCGAGATGTTCCTGCCGACCAGGCTGGTCTGACATGGCATCGACCTATGTGCCCAAGGGATTGGGCTGGATGTACCGCCACCGCGGCCTGGTCTTGCGGCGGTTCGAGTCGCTCGGCTTCGTGCTCGCCTTCGTCTGGCAGGTGCTGTCGTCGATCCCCTCGACGCTGAAGCACTATCGCGACGAGACGCTGCGCCTCATCTCCGATATGACCTGGGGCCGCGGCTCGGTCATCGTCGGCGGTGGCACGGTGCCGATGATGATCGTGCTCGGCTTGGTGATGGGCGCATCGGTCGCCGTCGAGTCGTTCACCATGCTGAACATGCTCGGCATGGGCCCGGTCACCGGCATCGTCTCGGCCTACGCGACCACCCGCGAACTCGCGCCCATCGCCGCGGCCATCGGCTTCGCCGCGCAGGCAGGCTGCCGCATCACCGCCGAGATCGGCTCCATGCGCATCTCCGAGGAGATCGACGCGCTCGAGGCGATGGGCCTGCGCTCGGTGCCCTTCGTGGTGACCACCCGGGTGATCGCGGGCGCGATCTCGATCGTGCCGACCTTCCTGATCGGGCTGATCCTCGCGTACCTGTCGTGCCGCGGGTTGATCACGCTGGTGCACGGCCAATCCGGCGGCGTCTACGACCACTACTTCTTCCAATTCGTATCCGGGTTCGACGTGGTCGCCGCGGTGATCAAGGTGGCCATCTTCGCCACCGTCGTGATCCTCATCCACAGCTACTACGGCTTCTTCGCCACCGGCGGCCCCGAGGGCGTCGGCATTGCCTCGGGCCGCGCGGTGCGCGCGTCGTCGGTGGCGATCGTGGCCATCGACATGGTCCTCACCATCGTGCTGTGGGGCTTCAACGCGACGATCAGCTTTACGGGGTAACCGCGATGCCGAAGTATGGAATGCCCGGAGTGGCTATCGACAAGCAGCAGACCCGGCTCGTCGGCGTGATCGCGGTCAGCGTGATCATCGCCGTGCTGGCGGTCACCGTGCTGTATCGAGAGTTGCGCTCCGACAACGGTTTACAGATCACCTTGCATACCGAGCAGATCGGCGACGGGGTGCTGACCGGCACGCCGGTCCGGATGGACGGCGTGCAGGTGGGCACGGTGGCCGCGATCGCACCGGACGAGCGTGGCACGCAGCGAATCACGCTGCGGCTCAACCCGGCTCAGCTGCACGGCCTCGACGACAGCATGAAGGTCGACTACGCGCCCGCAAACCTGTTCGGCATCAGCGAGATCGGCCTGCGCCGCGGTTCCGGCGGAGCCGCGCTGCGCGACGACAGCGTGATCGACCTGACCGGCGGCCACACCGACGCGGTGTTCGACGCCACCATGGGCAGCATGCTGCGCAGCCTGTCGCAGACCGGCGACTCGGTGCTCACCCCGCAGATGGCCACGGTGATCAACCAGGTCTCGCACGACATGAAGGCGTTCACCCCGTTGGCGCAGTCGATCATCCAGGTGGCCCAGATCGTGACCGACAACCAGCGGATGCCACCCTCCGAGCTGGCGGGCAGGCTCGGACCCGCGTTCTACGGCGCCGGTGATTTCTCGGGCGCCAACGAGCTGATGGTGTACATCCTGCGCAATATCCCACGGCTGCAAAGCAATCGGGACGCGTTCGACGCGGGCGTGCGGATGCACACCGACCGGCTGCTGCCCGGCATCGCGAACCTCGGCGGGGTGCTCGGCGGCGACCTGTCCGGCGTCACCGACATGCTCGCCCCGGTGTTGCAGTTGCTCGCGCAGATGGTGCCGCAGCCGCGACAGTCGGGTGCCGACCTCACCGAACTGCTGCGCCGGCTGCGCGCCTCGATGCCCGACACCCCGAACGGCCCCGTGCTGAACGCCGAGGTCGACCTGAGCGGGGTCCCCGTGCTGGCACCGCTGCTGGGTGGTGTCCGATGAAGGTGCGTTCGGCCGCATGGCGGCTCGCCCTGTTCGCCGTGGTGATGATCGGGGTGTTGTTCATCGTCTGCACGGCGATCAAGCGACCGGTCTCCGGACCGACCGAACAGCACGCCGCGCTGTTCACCGATGCCAACGGCCTGAAGGTCGGCGACGACGTGCGGATGTACGGCGTGCAGGTGGGCAAGGTCGACGGCCTCTCCCTCGACGGCACGCAGGCGCGGGTCCAGCTGTCGCTGAAGACCGACGCGCCGATCTACGACAACTCGAAACTGGCCATCCGCTATCAGAATCTCACCGGACAACGCTATGTCGACCTGCAGCAACAGCCGCAGCCCGGCAAGCGCGTCCAGGGTGGCGCGACGGTCGGCGCCGATCACACGGTGCCCTCGTTCGATGTGACCAGCATGTTCAACGGCCTGAAGCCGGTGCTGGCCACCATCTCGCCGGAGGAGATCAACCACTTCAGCGCGAGCATGGTCGCGCTGATCGAGGGCGACGGCAACGGGATCGGGCCCGCGCTGGCCGCCATCGACAAACTCGCGGCGCACGTCAAGGACCGTCAAACGGTGATCGACAAGGTGCTGCAGAATCTGTCCGATCTGCACGAGACGGCGGGCGGGAAAATCCATTACATGGTGCCGATTCTGGCCCGGCTGGCCGACGTCATCTCCGGTCTGCAATCGAATATGACCGGGTTGGCGCAGTTCGCGGCGGCCGCACCCTCGGTGCTCGGCCCGCTGGACAACCTGTTCAACGCGCTCGGTCTGCAAAGTCCCGACGACGTGGACGCGTTGATCACCAAGATATTTCCCGATCCGCAGCAGGCACTCGCGGTGTTCGACAAACTGCCGGGGCTATTGGCCGGCTTCGACGCGGCCATTCCCAAGTCCGGCGCGACGGGCTGGAAGCCGCAGTGCACCAAGGGACAGGCCGACGTGCCGCAGGTACTCGGCGTGCTGATCGCAGGACAGCAGGTGGCGGTATGCGCTGGTTGAGCACGATGTTCGGCGATCGCCGGGTGGTCGGTGAGCCGGAGAAGAAGCGGCGCGAGATCCGGCTCGGCCTGATCGGCGTGGTGCTGGTGGCGATTCTGGCCGTCGCGGTCGGCGTGCTGTTCGTCGTCCCGTTCGGCAAGAAGACCTACACGGCCGAGCTGTCGGAGGCGCAGTCGGTGAAGGCCGGTGACGATATCCGCGTCGCCGGGATCAGCGTCGGCACGGTGAAATCGCTGGAGCTGAAACCGGATCGGGTGCTCATGCGGTTCACCGTCGACTCGAATGTTTTCGTCGGCGACCAGTCCACGCTGGACGTGCGCATGCTCACCATCGTCGGCGGTAACTATGTCGCGCTGTTCCCCACGGGCACAAACCCCTTGGGCGACAAGCACATTCCGACCGACCGGGTCCGGTTGCCGTACAGCCTGGTGCAGACCTTCCAGGACGCGGCCGAGCTGCTGCGAAAGATCGACGGAGATACCTTGCGGCGCAACCTGGCCGCGCTCGGCACCTCTGTCGCGCAGGCCCCCGACACGTTGCGCACCACCCTCGACAGCCTCAACAGCTTCGTCGACGATCTCAATCGCCAGCACGTGATGATTTCCAAGGCGATCGCCAACGCCGACGAGTACACCACCATGTACGACGGCGCCAAGGGCTCGCTCGGCAAGCTGGTGCAGGCCACCAACCAGCTGGAAGACCTGGTGCTCAGCAAGCGCGCCGAGCTGGCCGAAGGCATTCGGTTGTTGAAGCAGGTGATCAGCAAGGCCGCGGCGATCGCGCCGACCTATGCGGAGGCGAAGCCGAAGCTGCAGCCGCTCTTCGACGTGCTGCCGCGCATGGAGGAGCTGCTGAATCGGCTGGATCCGGTGATCGGCTCCGTGCAGGACATCCAGCAGAAGGTGTCGGCGATGGCCATCCCCGACGGTGGCGTGACGGTCGATCAGTCCGGTCAGACCATCACCGCGCCGCCCGACGCGATCGCGCGGGTGTGCGTGCCGCTACCGGGGAAGGATTGCTGATGCTGCACAAGGTCCTCGGCTCACGGGCGTTCATGTCGGTCTCGGGTGCGCTCGTCGCGGTCGTGCTGGTCGTCGTCGGCTATTTCATCGCCTTCGATCCGATGAAGAAGACCGAGAGCTATTGCGCGATCATGCCGGACACCGTCGGCCTGTACGTCGGCAATCAGGTGACTATGCGCGGCATTCCGGTGGGGAAGGTGACTTCCATTGCCGCGCAGGGCAAGTCGGTGAAGGTGGAGTTCGCCGTCGAGGCCGACAAGCCGGTGTACGCCGACGCGGGCGCCACCACGCTGGCCGACAGCATCGTCGCCGCGCGGCAGCTCGCCGTGGTGTCGAGCGGTAAGGACACCGCGCGCTGGAACTCCGCGCAGTGCCTCACCAAGACGATGACGCCGAAGAGCGTCACCGAGACTTTGAACGCGGTCGCGCAGCTGTCGGCGGAAATCTCGGGCCCGGACTCGAAGACGCCCGACGCGCTCGCCAACGGGTTGTCCCAATTGAACGCGGCTACCACGGGAACCGGGCCGCAGATCAACGCGATCATCAAACAGCTGAGCGGTGCCATGGCCTCGCCGGACGCCGACATCGGGCATCTGGTCGGTGTCTTCGACGCCTTCTCCTCGGTCGGTAAGAAGGTCGAAGAGCATTGGGGCGACATCGAATCGATGTTCACCCGGTTGGCGCCGGTGCTCGTCACGGCCAGGGAAGACCTGCTGGTGCCGGGCGCGGACGTGATCGATGGTCTCGCGCAGCTGCTTCCGGTGCTCAACGACCTCACCACCGCCTTCGGCGGCCCGCTCGGTAAAGCCCTCGATTTCACCGTTCCGCTGGTGAAGTTCCTGCGTGCCAGGGTCGGCTCACTGGCTCAGATCGTGTCGATGCTGCCGGTGCTGACCGACGCGTTCCGCTCGGTCGGTAACTCCGGAATCGCCTACGCGCCACCGAAGGTCGCGATTCCGCAGCCGAATGCCGACCTGGTCTGCGCGGCGGCGAACGCCATCGCGCCGGGAAAATGCACCGCCGACGGCGGTCTGGTGAAGGTCGATATGGCGGCCCTGATGTTCGGATCGGCAGGTGCGCGATGAAGATCCAGCGAGACGAAACGGGGCGGTTGCACATCGCATTCCAGCGGAGTTGCGAAAGCCGTAGGGGCGGTGCGCGTTTCGTTGCCGGTCTGGCGGCGGTAATGGCGGCCGTGCTGCCCGCCGCAGGCTGCGCCTTCGACCCCTCGTCGGTGCCGGTGCCCGGCGCCGAGGTCTCCGGCGCCACCTACGACATTCGGATCCAGTTCGAGAACGTGCTGAATCTGCCCGCGCGCGCCAAGATCATGGCCAACGGCGCGCAGGTCGGCACGGTTTCCGATGTGTCGCTGGTGGATTCGGCTAAGGCCGGTGGCCGCGGCGGCTATGTGGTGGTCGACGCCCGCATCTCGAAATCGGTGCAGCTCCCGGCCGCCACCCGCGCCGAACTACGGCAGAACACCGTGCTCGGCGACATCCACCTCGCGCTGCTCACCCCGCCGACAGGCTTCGACAAGCTGCTGCCCGAGGGCGGCACCATTCCGCTGTCGCAGACGAAACCGCCGGTGCAGCTGGAAGATACGATGGCCGCGCTGGCCACCTTCACCCAGGGCGGCGCGGTGCAGCAGGTGCAGGACACCATCGAACAGCTCAACGATGTGCTGCCCAAGGACGTCGGCCGGACCGCGCAGATCGGCAAGACCATGGCCGACGACGCCGTCGATCTGGGCACTCACCTGGACAAGCTCGATTCGCTGCTGGACGGCATCGACAACAACTCCAATGTGCTGCACGAGATTCGGCCCCAGCTCGCGCAGCTGCTCAGCCAGGAGTCGGTGGATCAGATGAACGGCATCGCGCCGTCCATCGTCGGGGTGACCAAGATCTTCAACGCGCTCGGCCCGATCGGCACCTCGCTCACCTGGCTCGGCCCGCTGCTGAACAGCGCCGACGGCACGGTGCAGGCGTTTCTGCCGTTGCTCGCCTCGGCAAGGCCGCTAGATCTGAGCCAGCCGTCGAATCTGCAGACCTTGGTTTCGCTGATCCGCGACAAGATCATTCCGTTCGCCGAGCACGGCCCCAAGGTGAACGTTGTCGGGGTCAAGATCGACGGCGCGACCGCGGTGCCCGTTCAGGACCAGACCGACCGAATCATCCAGACGCTACGCATGATCGGAGTCGTCCGATGAAGCTCGGGCACCTCGCCTCGCTGGGCGGTATCGCCGCCATCATCGTGCTCGGCGCCGGCTATCTGACCTTCGGCGTGGTGCGGGTCGACCCGCTGGCCGACTACACCCACGCCAGCATGCTGCTCGCCAACTCCGGCGGGCTGGCCGTCGGCTCGCCGGTGCTGCTCACCGGTATCGAGGTGGGCCGGGTCAATTCGGTGACCAACAGTGTCGGTGGCGTCGAGGTCGGCATGAAGCTGGTCGCCGATCGCCGGGTGCCCACCGACAGTGTGGTCACCATCGAGCATCTGTCGGCGCTCGGCGAGCCGTACGTCGAGTTCCGGCCGAATTCCGATGGCGGGCCGTACCTTCGGGACGGTCAGCAGCTCAAGACCTCGAATGTGCGTACGCCGCTGTCGATTCCGGAGGTCGCCAGGCTGGCCACCGCGACGCTGAACCAACTCGATCCGAAGATTGTCGGCTCGCTGGTGAGCACGGCCGAGCAGTCCCTGGTCGGCACCGACGGCGCGATCCCGAACCTGGCGCGCTCGGGCGATCTGCTAGCCGCGGCCATCATGAGCCGCAACCCGCAGATCGTCTCGCTGCTCAACAGCCTGCAGAGCACGGCGACCAATATGGACTGGGTCGGCCCGTCGTTCAGCGCCGCCGCACCCGAGTGGACCAACTTCGCCCAGGCGGTGAGCAATTTGGTCACCCACGTGGGCAGCATGGTCGACGGCGAGCCGATCGATCAGTACACCACCGGCAACGGGCTTGCCCCGTTCACCGAGAAGACCATCGCCGCGCTGCGCGAACTGCAGCCGGAGTTGAGTTCGCTGGCGCCGATCCTGCGCCCACTGGTGGATGCGACCGTCTCGGCCGCGCCGCGGATCGATATCTCTGCCCTGATCTCCCAGGCCCTCGCCGACGTCGACGCCGATGGCGCCGTCAAGGTGCGGGTCGCTGTCAAATAGGAAAGGAGGCCGCGATGTCGAACGACGTTGTGACCGAACCGAAGCCGACCACCGAGGCGCCGGAGACCGCCGCGCCCGCGGCCAAGAACGCGCGGACCGTGTCGATCCGCCTGTCGACCGTCGCGTTCGGCACCGCGCTGGTGGCGCTGGCCGCCGCTACCGCGGTGTTCGCCTCGTTGTGGGTATCGGCGCGCGGTGACCTGAACGATCGCGACGCCGCAGCCGCCGCCGATCAGCACGCCGAGCAGGTCGCCACCGATTACGCGGTCGGCGCCTCCAACATCAATTTCCAGGACGTCAACGCCTGGGTCGCCAAGCTCAAGACCAACACCACCCCGCAGCTGGCGGGCAAGTTCGACGCCACCGCGCCGAAGCTGCAGGACATCCTGGTTCCGCTGAAGTGGACCTCGACCTCCACCCCGATCACCGCCAAGGTGATGAACACCGACAACGGGGTGTACAAGGTGAATGTCTTCCTCAATGTCACCTCGACCAGTGCCCAGACGCCCGAAGGCGCGCAGACCACGGTCACCTACACGGTGAACGTGGATCCGAACAACGGCTGGAAGGTCGCCGATGTCGGCGGGGTAGCGGGCGCGCTGCCCAAGCAGTGACCGGTGCCGCCAGCAAACGCGTTTACCGGTAGCTAATTCTCGTAAATGGCTTCTACCTGCGTAAACAAAAAATGCATAAATTGAGCATCGACTCAGCAACCTTCGGGTAGCGTGCCGTGAAGATCAACTTTCGTACCGGTGTTTCCTGTCCATACAGTGAAGGCGGTTTCGATGGTGGCACCCGGCGGCAGTCACGAACCCGAAGGGGGAAGCGGCGCCGACAACCGTGGCCTGGTCGTTGCGGCGGTGATCGCGGCGGCGCTGGTGCTGGTGGTCGCGATCGGGCTGCTGCTCGGGTCGAGTGACGACTCGAAGGACGAGAAGTCGGCCTCGACGGCCGGCACCGCGAGCCCGTCATCCGGCGGCACCGCCACCACGGCGCCGCAGCGGCTGAGCTCAGGACCCGCGACGCCGGTCGCGCCGGTGCCACAGCCCGCCCGCAAGCTCGGTGACGACTGCTCGGCGGGCGGCATCCTCGCGCGGTGGGATCTGCGCGCCGGGCAATGGGCGTGCGTCCCGGCCGGACAGGACGTGCACCGAATCGGCGACGACTGCTCGCACGACGGGATCATCGCGCGGTGGGGCCGGGGCCCGGACGGGCGCTCGGTCTGCCTTCCGCAAGGGTCTGGGCTGGACATTCACGCGGCCGGTGACGACTGTTCGCATGACGGGATCGTCGCTCAGTGGTCCCTGCCCCCGGATGGTCGCTGGGTCTGCGTCCCGCAGGAGCAAGGCGGTGGCCCGGCATCGCTGCCCGCCAATCCGCCGCCGCCCGCGAACCCGGGACCGCCGCCGAATCCGGGCCCGCCGCCCCAGGTGGACCCGGTCCCGCCACCCGCCGATCCAGGTCCGCCGCCTGCGAATCAAGGTCCGCCGCCCGCGAATCCGGGCCCGCCGCCCGCGAATCCAGGTCCGTCGCCGATCATTCCTGGGCTGCCACCGTTCATTCCGGTGCCGCCACCCCCGGGACCTCCGCCGCCCCCATAGCCCCTGACTGCCGATCCGCCCCCAAACCCGGCCTCGCCGCCGCAGCCGCACAACTTTTGACATCCGCACGCGTATCCGCGCGGCGAGTTGGTGTGCGGGACATCAGAATCCGTGCGTCTATTGTTGCATCGCGAAAATCGATCGACACGGCTGAGATGCTCGACGTCGTGACTGTCGTGCCCGAATTCTTCGCTACTCGACTCGCCAAGCAGGAGGGCGCGCCAGCCCGGACCTGGCTCGACCGCCTGCCCGACCTCGCCGCGCACTACGCCGGACAGTGGCGCCTCACCTTCGACGGGCCGTCGATGCACGGCTACGGCGCGCTGGTGCTGCCGGTCCGGCGCGCGGACGGCAGTTCGGCCGTGCTCAAGCTGGCCTACCTGACACCCGAAACGAAGGACGAGCCCGTCGCGCTGGCCGCGTGGCAGGGCGACGGCGCGGTCATGCTCTACGAGAGCGACGCCGACCACGGCGCGATGCTGCTGGAACGTCTGGATGCCGGACGCTCGTTGCACACCGAGCCGATCGACGACGCCGTACGGATCACCTGCGAACTGCTACACAGGCTGGCTATTCCGGTGCCGCAAGGCATTTCACGGAATCTGCGGACCGAAGCCGCAGGCTGGGCCGAGGAACTGCCCAGAGAGTGGGCCCGTCTCGGCGCACCGTATCCGCGCAAGATGCTGGACGCGGCCGTCGAGGTGTGCACCCAGCTCGGACCCGTCGCGGACCAGCTGCTGGTGAACGAGGACCTGCACTTCGAGAATGTGCTTGCGGCAGTGCGGGAGCCGTGGCTGGTCATCGATCCGCAGCCGCTGGCGGGCGATCCCGAATTCGCCACCCTCTCGCTGTTGTGGAGTCGGCGAACCGAATCCGCGCTCGACGACCGGTTCGCCGCCGTGGTCGACCTCGCTGGACTGGATGCCGACCTGGCCCGGGCCTGGACGCTAGTGCAGTGCGCACGAAACTGGTTGTGGTTCGCCGAGGACGAAGACTGCGCCGACCCCGGCTACCCGTCCGTCCAGGAGATCGGTCCGTGGGCGTTGCGTTGAATCTCACGACTCCACCTCGCTGGCGCTCGGTTCCGTCGAGAGCTTGGCACGCTGTGTCCTCAGTTCGCTCGCTGACGCTCGCTCACGCATGCGCGGTCTTTCCACCGTCTATGACCAATTGCGCGCCGGTGAGATAAGGGTGCTCGGTGGAGGCGAGGGTGAGCGCGAACGCGGCGATCTCCGCCGCCGTCGCCAGTCGGCCGAGTCCCGGAACATTGCTGCTCGCCCACTGTTTCATCATTACCTGATACACGTCATCGGGGACGTTCTCGAAGCCGCCTGCCCGGCGCACCAACTCGGTGTCGGTGGTGCCGGGGACGAGCGCGTTGACCCGGATGCCGCTCGCCGCGTAGTCGAGCGCCGCGGCCTGCACCAGGCCCACCAGACCACGTTTGCTCGCGGTGTACGCGCCTCTGCCCGCATCGGTGGCGAGCGCGTTACTCGACGAGGTGACCACGATCGTGCCGCCGCCACGTCGAAGCAGGTGCGGCACTTCGTATTTCATCGCGAGGAAGGTCCCGCGCAGGTTGGTGTTCAGCACCCGATCGAATTCGGCGGTGCTGTACTCGTGCAGCTTCTTCTGCACGGTGATACCGGCATTGTTGAACGCGACATCCAGTCCGCCATAGGTTTTCACGGTGGCGTCGACGAAATCGCGCACATCGTCCTCCACCAGGACGTCCGCGCGGATGTATGTCGCCTCCCCGCCCGCCGCGCGGATCTCCCGCTCCACCGCCCGTCCGCGCTCCTCGCGCCGCCCGCAGAACGCCACCCGCCCGCCTTCCGCGGCGAACAGGTGCGCCGCCGCCGCGCCGATGCCCGAGGTCGCGCCGGTGATCAACACCGTCTTGCCCTCGAACCGCCGCACCGCGGCGGGCGTGAACCGCGGCGGGTTGGAATTCGCGCCCAGCGCGACACCTCCGGCGAGACCCGCGGCCGCGCCGACCGCGAGACCGGACGCCGCGGCCATCGTGCCGAGCAGTCGCCTGCGGCTCGGCTTCTCGTGTACGGCCGGGGACGCGGCCCCGGGCCGGGAATCGTGGAGCTCGTCACCGTCGGACACTCGCGCCGAGTCGTTTTCGTTCGTCATGCCAGCAACCCTCGCGCCAACCGAGTGCCGGCGACTCCGCCCGCCGGCCCGAATCTCGGCCGCGAGGAGGAGGGCGCTCCTCCGGCGGGCGGAGCCCGGCCGGGTAGGCGCACGGCATGATGGGGTGGTGAGTTCGGCTGGCGTGACACGAGGCGTGGAATCGTGGCTCGACGTGCGGTTCTTGCCGGTGCGGCTGCTGGTGCTCGCGGTCGCCGCAGTGGGGTGTCTGCTCTTCCTCGCCGATTCGCCGAGCGTGCTCGACTGGACCATCGGGCTGCTTGCCGTGCTGGCGACCGCGGGCGGGGTGCGCTGGCCCTTGGCCACGTCGCTGCTGGTGAGCGGCCTGCTGCTGCTCGGATTCGAGATCGGCGACACGGGTCCGGTGGTGGCCAAGGTCGCCGCCGCGATAGCGCTGGTCGAATTGTCGGCCCGCCGATCCGGCTGGCAGCCGTGGCTGGCCGCGTGCGCGCTGGCCGGTGCCTACCTGCTGCATCCCAGCAGTGATCTCGCCGCGAACGGGTATCGAGCGGTGGTGATGGCGGGTGCACCGGTGCTGATCGGCGTGCTGTTGCGCACGGCGCGCGAGGGTGCCGACCACGCGCTGCGCGAGGCGCACGAGATCGCCCAGCGCCGCGACGCCGAGGTCGCGGCCGCCCGGGCCCTCGAGCGCACCGCTATCGCACGGGAATTGCACGACCTCGTCGCCCACCACGTGTCCTCGACCGTGCTGCGCGTCGGCGTCGCCCGGCATGCCATGCCCGACGCGCCACCCGGTGCGCTCGAAGTTCTCGACGACATCCACGCCAGCGGCAAAGAAACCCTCACCGACCTGCGCAGGCTGGTCGCCATCCTGCGCGATCCCGCGATGACCGGCGACTCGTTCATCGCCCCCGCCGACCTGCCCGCTGCCCTCGCGGCCGTAGTGCACCGCGCGCGGCAGTCCGGCATCACCGTGCACGCCGAAGTGGCCGACGACGTCGTGGACGTCGATGCGGTACTCGCCCTTACGTTGTTGCGACTCACCCAGGAGGGCATCTCGAACATCGCGAAGCACGCCGGATCGGGGGCGACCGCGCGATTGACCATCGCGCTGGCGGCCGGTGACGTTCGATTCACGTTGCGCGACAATGGATCCTCACCGAAGTCGAGAGCTGCCAACGGTGTCACCGCGAACCGGTCCGGCGGCCACGGGCTCGGCCTGATCGGACTGCACGAGCGCGTCGAGCTGCTCGGCGGCGAGTTCACCGCCGCCCGCGTCGGCGCGGAATGGCAACTCGCGGCACGTCTTCCGCTCGGCAGGCCGGTGTCGTCATGACGATCCGCGTCCTCATCGTTGACGATCAGCACCTGGTCCGCGCGGGCCTGCGCATGCTCTGCCAGACCGACGACAGCCTGGAGGTGGTGGGGGAGGCCGCCACCGGCACCGACGCCGTCCGGCTCGCCGGGCAACTGAGCCCCGACGTCGTCCTGATGGATCTGCGCATGCCCGGCATGGACGGAATCCGTGCCACCGCAACGATTCTCGCCGCCAGACCGGCTACCCGGGTGCTCGCGCTGACCACCTTCGACGACGACGATCACCTCTACCCGGCGCTGGCGGCAGGGGCCTGTGGGTTTCTCGTCAAGGACGCCTCGCCCACCGACCTACTCCATGGCATCCACCGTGCCGCCGCCGGTGATCACCCCTTCTCACCCGATGTGCTGCGCCGCGTCGTCGACTCCGCCCTAGCGGCCCGCACCTCCGCGCCCGAGTACGCCGCACCCCAAGGCCTGACCGCCCGCGAAGCGGAGGTGCTCGCGCTCGTCGCCGAGGGCCTCGCCAACGCCGACATCGCCGCGCGCCTGCACCTCGGCATCACCACCGTCAAAACCCACATCACCAACCTGATGGCCAAAACGGGGAGCACCAACCGGGTGCAACTCGCGGTCCTCGGCGTGCGCGTCCGCTGAAATTAGCTGGACAGGGCTGAGAGGCTCGATAGGTGAGCATTGTTCCCGAGTTTTTCGCTGAGCGCCTTGCCAGGAATGAAGGGGAGGAGGCGCGGGCCTTTCTGGACCGGCTGCCCGGGCTGGTCGAGGAATACCTGCGGCGGTGGCAGCTGAGCCTGGACGGTCCGTCGATGCACGGTTACGCCGGGCTGGTGCTGCCCGCCACCAGGGTCGATGGCAGCGCGGTCGTGTTGAAGCTGAGCATTATGACACCGGAGACGCGCGACGAACCGCTCGCGCTCGCCGCCTGGGACGGCCTGGGCGCGGTTCGCTTGCTCGACAGCGACCCCGAGCGCGGCGTCCTGCTGATGGAACGCCTCGACTCGACGAGATCCCTGGTGGACGAGCCGATCGACAAAGCCGTGCAGACCGCCACCGGCCTGCTGCGCCGCCTCGCGATTCCCGCCCCCTCCGGCCTGAGCCGTGACCTCCGGCACGAGGCCGAGCGGTACGCGGCGGAACTCCCGCAGGACTGGGCGCGGCTCGGCGCACCGTTCCCGCGCAAGCTGCTCGACGCGGCGGTCGATGCGTGTAATCAATTGGGCCCCAGTGCGGCCCGGCTGCTGGCCAACGAGGATCTGCACTACGAGAACGTGCTCGGCGGGACACGCGAGCCCTGGCTGGTGATCGATCCGCAGCCCCTCGTCGGCGACCCCGAATTCACCACCCTGTCGCTGATCTGGAACCGCCGGACGGAGTCATCCTTGGACGAACGGTTCGCCGCGATCGTCGACGGCGCCGCCCTCGACGCCGATCGCGCCAGAGCGTGGACACTCGTTCGCGCGCTGCGCAATTGGCTGGACTTCGTGGACGACGACGACCTCGAGGACGACGGCTACTTCGCGGTGCAGGATATCGCGCCGTGGGCGCTGCGCTGAGTCTGCCTGCTATGCGGCGAAATTGGGCACGACGAACCGTTCGACCAGCGCCCGCTCCGTGGCGGGATCGGGTGCGGGCCAAAACAACAGTGACAGCACCACCTGGACGATCCGCTGCCCTGCGGCGGGGTCGGCGGTGGCGATTCCGGTGAGCGCGCGGCAGTCAGTGTGGGTGCTGGGCGGCGTATCTCGCGCGCTCGAGTGCGCGGCGACGCGTGCGTTCCGGGCTTTCCAGATCAGCGGGGAGTCCGTGCTCGGCCAGCCGGTGAGCGCGATTCATCGGCATGAACGCCGCCGTGTAGAACAGCGCGAGGAGCACAGCGAGCAGCACCATCGAACCGCGTAACCACAGCTCGCCCGGGAAGAGCAGGAAGACGACGAACAGCGGGGTGAACGGGATCATCCCGCGCACGATGTGTCGGGTGGTCGCGTGCTTTCCGGCCAGGTCGTTGCGCACCCAGTCGGTCATCGAATCGGGCAGTCGGCGGCCGAACGCGTAGCCGATCCACTGGATTGGGTTGGGCCGCCGTGATTTTCGGGTCATGCGCAATCTCCTGATGGGTGTTGCGAATAGAGCTAGACCGACAGCGACCGCCGTGCGGCCTCATTCACCCGAGTCAGCACCTCGCGGAGCTCCTCGAGATCGGCGAGGGTGACGCCGAGCCGCTCGACCACCGCGGGTGGAATCCGCTCGGCCTGCTTGCGCATCGCGGCACCTGCCTTTGTCAGGTTCACGACCAGGTTCCGTTCGTCGCGGCTGTCCCGTTCGCGCGTGATCAGCCCGGCGCTCTCCAGTCGCTTGAGCAGCGGCGACAATGTCGGCGAGTCCAGCTGGATGGCCTCGGCGATCGCCTTCACCGACATCGGCGCCTCGCCCCACAGTGCGAGCATCACCAGATACTGCGGATGGGTGAGCCCGAGCGGTTCCAGCAGCGGCCGATAGACGCCGAGCACCGCGCGATTGGCCACCGCCAACGCGAAGCACACCTGCCGGTCGAGCTGCAGCGGATCGTCCATCTGTCCTCCTGTCGAACTGCCCACAATGTTAACGCACAAACAGTTAGCGCATGAAGTATATGTGCGACATCACGTCGGAGAAGCGTGGTTCCGGCGCCGGTGATCATTAGTTTGAGACGCATGCAGAACGACGCAGGCCGCATTCACGAGCTCGACGCCGTGCGCGGATTCGCCCTGTGCGGAATTCTGGTGGTCAACATCTGGCAGCTCACCGACATGGCCGAGGTGCGGGCCCCCGGCGAGATGATCCCGCTGCGGCACCTGCTCTCGGTGCTGTTCGAGGGCCGCTTCTTCCCGATCTTCTCGTTCCTGTTCGGGCTGAGCTTCGCGCTGTTCCTGGACAGCGCCGCGCAGCGCACCGATCGCCCCCGCCTCGTGCTGATCCGCCGCCTCGTCGCGCTCGGCGTGCTCGGCCTGATCCACCACCAATTCCAGCCCGGCGAAGCCCTATTGCCCTACGCCCTGGTCGGTTTGGTGATCCTGTTACCCGCCACCAGCCTGCCGCGCCTGGCCATCCTGGTCGCCGGTCTCGCCGCGACCATCGGCGTCGCGGTGACCCTTGGCGGCGGCTTCGGCCTCGTGCCAGGCCTGTTTCTCCTAGGCCTGGCCGCAGCCCGCTACGACATCGCCGACACCCTCGACGAACGCGGCTGGCAGCTCGCTGCCCTCTTCGCGCTTGCCCTTCCCGCCGCGGTACTCACCGCGATGTGGGAATACCACACCCCTTACCTCGACCTCCTGATCAGCACAGCGCCCCCGATAGCAGGCCTACTCGGCGCTCTCACTTACCTGACCGGCCTGCTATTGATCCTGCGCACCGAAACCGGCGCGGTCCTGTCCGAAGTCCTCGAGCCGATGGGCCGAATGGCCCTGACCAACTACCTCGCCGCCACCATCCTGATCCTGCTCGTTGAACCCCACCTGCACCTCGCCGGCTCCGCCAAGTACGGCCAACTCCTAGCCTTAGCTGCGGCCATCATTGTCCTGCAGGCAGTTACCAGCTGGGCCTGGCTGAAGCTGTTCTACTACGGCCCCATGGAATGGATTTGGCGCTGCATCACCTGGTGGGACCTGGTCCCCGCCCGCCGCCTACCGGAGCCCGTTCGATACAGGTGACGGGTTCGGGACGCCCCGGCCTGAGATCGCGGGTAAGCGGCGTGTCAGCCCAGCTTCACCGGCAACGTGAAGGGCCCGCGGTGTCGAAAGCCTGAGCGCCAGGCGATATCTCGTTCGTGCACGGTCAGTGTGGTGGCTGGCCAGCGGGTGAAGACGCGGTCGAGGGCGGTGGCGGTGAGGGTGCGTACCAGGGCGTTGCCTAGGCAGGCGTGCAGGCCGTAGCCGAGGCCGAGTTGTGCGTGGGGGGCGCGGGTGAGGTCCAATTCGTCTGGGCGGTCGAAGATTTCGGGGTCTCGATTGGCCGAGGCGAGGCACAGTAGGACTGTTTGCCCGGTTCGGATGGTTTGCCCGCCGATGCTGAGGTCGGTGGTCGCGAAGCGTGGGCCGGCGAGGACCTGAGGCGAGAGGTAGCGCAGCAATTCGTCCACCGCCGAATGCTTTTCGGTCGAGGTGTGCAGAATCTGCAGCTGGTCGGGACGTCCGAGCAGTGTCAGCACCGACCCGGCAACCAGGTCGACCAGCACCTCGTACCAGACGAAGAGCAGGTAGAACAGGAGTCCGGCGAGCTCGTCCGCGGACGGCGAGCCGGTATCGTCGTGCGCGGCGACCAGCCTGCCGAGCAGCGTGTCGGCGCGGGTAGCCCGCGCCTGCTCCGTTGTCGCGGTGATGATCTCGAGCATCGTGGCCAGGGTGTCTCTGGCGCGTGGGGGAGTGGCCGAGGCAAGCAGCGTCGAAGTGGCCCAGCCGAGCAGACTTTCGCGTTCCGTCTCGCCTAAGCCGAGTAGTTCGCCGAGTACCGCGGCGGGAAGCGGGACGGCCAGTTGCTCGACGAGGTCGACCTCGGTGCCGGAATCCAGCTCTTGGAGAAAGGCATCGATCAATCCGGGAGCCAGTTGCGTCCATTCGGTCAGCCGTCGCGGCGAGAGCTCGCCCGTCACGATTCGGCGCATGCGCGCGTGGTCGGCGGGTTCGGCGAGGACGAGCGTGTCCAGCGGCGGTGGGAGCACGAAACCGCGATAATCCTCGGTGCCTGCCCGTCGAATGTCGACCGGCAGCCGATCGTCCAACAGCCCGGCGCGCACGTCGCGGTACCTGGTCACCAGCCATGCGGGCGGCCCGTCCGGAGTCCGAATCCGATGCACCCCGCCCTCGGCCCGCAACCGCTCGAGCGTCGGCCACGGATCTGCCGCGAATCCGGCACCGAATACGTCCGTCATCCGATCATCATCTCGCATTGCGCGCCAAGACTTCTCGATGGCCCGATCCCGGTTGCGGTTAGCGCTGTCCGCTATCGACGGGCAATCGCGGCGACCCGGGTACGGCGTGCCGGGCGGGCAACTCGGGTCCGGCATCGCAGACTGGACGGTCATGGACCAGTTGGTGCTGATGTTCGTCATCTTGTTTGCCGCGATCTTCGCCGAGCCGCTGGGCAAGCGGCTCGGCGTGGCGTCGGCGGTGTTGATGACGGTGTTCGGGTGTGTGGTGGCGTTGATTCCGTTCGCGCCGCGGATCAACGTGCCGCCCGATTTGATCCTGCCGTTGGTGTTGCCGCCGCTGTTGTACGCGGCGTCGCGGCGGACGTCGTGGCGGCAGTTCGCGGAGAACTGGGGGTTGATCGCCTTGCGCGCGTTCGGCCTGGTCATCGCGACCGCCGCCGCGGTGGCCGCCGTGTTCCATGCCTGGTATCCGGCGTTGCCGATCGCGGCCGCTGTCGCGTTGGGGGCGGTGGTCGCGCCACCGGATCCGGTGGCGGCGACCGCGCTGGCGGGCAGCCTCGGATTGCCGCGCCGACTGGTGGTGGGGCTGGGTGGCGAAGGGCTGTTCAATGACGTCACCGCCATCGTCATCTACGGGGTCGCGGTGCAGGCCGTGGTCACCGGGCGGTTCTCCGCGCCGCACGCCGCCGCGGAATTCGTGATCTCGGCGGTGGTCGCGATCGCCGTCGGGCTGGTGCTCGGCTGGGCGGGCAGCCGGTTGACCAACTATCTCGCGGAGGCGACCTGGCAGGTGGCGCTGAGCCTGCTGTTGCCGTTCGCCGCGTATGGACTCGCCGAGGCGTGGCACGGGTCCGGCGTGCTTGCCGTGCTGGTCTGCGCGTTGTATCTGACCGACGCGGTCACCGAGTTCGCCGACTCGGACTACCGGCTGGTCGGCGCGTCGTTCTGGGACATCATCGAAATGTTGTTGAGCGGCTTCGCTTTCGGCCTCATCGGCCTCGAGCTCGGCGCGGTACTCGACGCGACGGGCCATGATTGGCCGAAGATGCTCGGCGGTGCCTGCGCGGTGGTCGCCACTGTGGTCGGTCTTCGTCTGGTCTGGCTCCTGACCACCTGGGCGATCGGCCGAACCTGGTGGCCCAATGCCGACGAGCCCTATACCTGGCGGGAGACGGTCGTCACCTGGTGGGCCGGTATGCGCGGCGTGGCGACTGTCGCACTGGCACTGGCTATTCCGTTCGTCACCGACGAAGGCAAGGACTTCCCCGGCCGCACCGAGATCCTGTTCACGGCCTTCGTTGTCGTCCTGTTCACCCTGTTGCTGCAAGGACCGACGCTGCCGTTCGTCGTCCGCCGCACCGGCGTGCACGCGGACACCCAGAAGGAGCGCGAACTGGAACGACAGCTGTGGGAGCGGGTGATCAAGGCGGAAATGGCCAGGCTGAAAGAGATTGCCGCCGAACAAGATCTCCCCGACGATGTCTACGAGCGGCTCCGCGACGGCTTCCGACAACGCATGATGCGCGCCGACCCGCAGGCCGCGGACGCGGACGCCAAATCGGAGGCGGCACGGAATGTGAAGCTGGCCAAACGATTACGCGGCATCCGTGAGGACGTCGTGGAGGCAGGCCGCCGCGAGGCTCTCAACGCCCGGCGGGAACCGGGCATGCCGCCGGATCTCGTCGACCGGGTGACCAGGCGGCTCGATCTCGGCAGGCGCTGAACCCGGTGTCACCGAATCGGCCAGGCGGGCAACAAGATCAGCTCGCGGCCACGCCGGTATTGCGGATCGCCTCGAGCACCTCGTTGTAGGTGAGGTCGGAGTTCACGGTGGCGGACTCCGAAGGCACGTCGATGTCGACGTAATCGACGCCGTTGACGCCGCGCAGGGTGGACTCGATGGCGGAGGCGGACTCGTGGGTGACGTTGGGCAAGGTGAAGGTGTACGAACTCATGACCTTCGAATAGACCGTATCGACCGGCGTAAACGCCGGCGAACAGTTGAGTTCGATTCCCTACGTTTGGTCGCCGAGTCCCCGGGAATAGCCGGGGTGTCATACAACTCGACACAACAGGATTGTCATGATCATCATCATCGGGCTCGTCGTCTTGATCGCAGCAGTGATCGTCGGAGTCGCCGCGGTGGTGGCGAACAACGGCGAAGCCAACTTCCTACCAAGTGATTTCGCCGTCTTCGACTACCACTTCCACGGCTCCAGCGGTTTGCTGTTCGGCTACGGCATCGTTCTCGGCGCCATCGGCATGGTGGGCCTAGCTCTCCTGCTGACCGGTGTCTGGCGTGTATCCCGCCGCAACATGGCGGCACGTCGCGAGCTCAGACAATCCCGCCGCGAAATGGCGGCGGTCCGGCGCGACCTAGCGGACGGCACACCGCCGGTCCGCAAGGAGCCCGTACCGCAGCCGCACCGCGAACCCGTCTGGAGTCGGTTCGTGCGCCGTCCGGCCACGACTCCCGCCGGTGACACACCGCGCGCCGCAAGCACGCCCCGCGTGCAGGCGCCGGCGTCGAAATAATCATCGAGAAAAGGAAATACGACCATGATTATTCTCGGACTTGTCCTCCTCATCGCGGGGTGGCTGCTCGGAATCGGATTGCTCACCACCGCAGGCATCATCATCCTCGTCATCGGCCTCGTGCTGATGGTCGCCGGATCGGTGGGCCGTCCGGTCGGTGGTCGGCGCTGGTATTACTAGGGACCGATCATGAGTAAGTTCGAAGACAGAATCGCGCACCAGGTGCAAGCCGCCAGGGGCAATGCGAAGAAATACCTCGGCCGGGCGGTGGGCAACCGCCGCCTGGAATCCGAGGGACGTCGAGAACAAGCCAGCGGCAACATGAAACGCGCCGCGGATAAACTACGGGACGCGTTCAAGCGCTGACCTGAGGGCCGGTGTCGGCCGAGGGGCAATTCAAGCCCCTCGGCCGACACCGGCCATGTCGCTGTCAACGCGCCTGCTCACCGTCACCGGCCTCAGCCGCGGAACGCCGCGATCAACGTATTCGTCAGGGTGTCAAGGTAATCGGGCCTGGTCGGCTCGCCGCCAACCAGCTGCCGCCAGAACAGCGGGGCGATGCACAGGTCGAGGGCGAGCTCGAGATCGAGGTCCGCCGGAAGTTCGCCCCGATCGATCCCGCGTCGCAGCAGCTGCCCGACCTTCCCGCGACGGCTTTGCCCGACGGCCTGCAGCGCGTCGGCGACGGCGGGTGTGCGGATGCCCTCGGCCAGCAGGTCGGGGATGATCCGCGCGGCCAGCGGATGGCTGAAGCCGCCCGCGGTCACCTCGAGAAATGCCCGCAGATCACCGTGCAGTGACCCGGTATCGGGCACCTCGGCGGCCGCGACCGCGACCTGCTCGACGAGCGCGAGCACCATCTGCTCCTTGGTTGCCCACCGCCGATACAGCGTCGGCTTGCTGACGCCCGCGCGCCGCGCGATCCCCTCCATCGTCAGCTTGCCGTAGCCGACCTCGGCCAATTCGGTGAAGGCCGCGCCGGTGATCGCGGCGGTCACCTGCGGCTGCCGCACCGCGGCCCCGGCGGGGACGCGCTTGCGGTCGGGGAGTGCCTCTGTCATGCCAGCAGTCTACCAACGTCGATACGGTTGCGTTTCGTCGTCAATCGTCGTACCGTTCTCCTAGTACGACGAAACGCAAACGTATCGACGTTAAAGGCGAGGTAGAGATGAAATTCCTGTTCGACGACGAGTCCTTCGACTTCGAGACGCTGCGCGCGGCGGGCTTCGCCTGCTACGGCGGCGCCGAGCTCGGCGAGGTGCTGACCACCGCGCGCCGGATTACCGACGGCGACGAGGCGGCCTGGCTGCGCGAGTGGCGAGCCACCGCCGAGCGGGTGCACGCGATCGGCGACGACTGCCTCGCGAAGGGGCGCAAGGTCAGCGCGCGCGAGGCCCTGCTGCGCGCCTCGAACTACTACCGCACCGCCGAGTTCTACCGCCGCGACAACCCGGCCGAGGACGCCGAGGCCCGTGAGCTGTCCCAGCGCTCGCGCGAAACATTCACTCAGGCAGCGCAATTGCTCGACACCCCGGTGCGGCCGGTGTCGATTCCCTTCCAGGACACCGCCCTTCCCGGCTACCTCTACCTCGTCGACGACTCCGGCGCACCGCGCCCGACGGTGATCTTCAACAGCGGCTTCGACTCCACCCTGGAGGAATCCTGGTTCGTCCTGGCCGCCGCCGCGGTCCAGCGCGGCTATCAGGTGCTCGCCTTCGACGGCCCCGGGCAGGGCGCGGTGATCCGGGAGCAGGGACTGCCCTTCCGACACGACTGGGAGGCCGTCATCACCCCGGTGGTCGACTACGCGTTGAGCCTGCCGGAGGTGGATCCGGCGCGAATCGCGTTGTACGGCTACAGTTTCGGCGGCTACCTGGTCGCTCGCGCCGCCGCCTTCGAGCACCGGCTGGCCGCGCTGGTGCTCAATGACGGTCTCTTCGACTACCACGCCACCAACGTCAAGGCGATGCCCGAATTCCTCGCCGAGTGGGTCGAATCCGGACGCGATGCCGAGGCCCTCCCGGTCACCGCACTGCTCATGGCATACAACACCACCGTTCGGTGGGCACTGCGCAACGGCACCTGGACCTTCGGCGCCGCCTCGCCCGCCGATTATGTCCGCAAGACCGAGCCGTACACCTTGGCCGGGATCGCCGACCAGATCGACTGCCCGACACTGGTTCTCGACGCCGAGAACGATCTGTTCTTCCGTGGTGAGGCGCAGCGTGTCTACGACGCGCTCACCTGCCCGAAGGAGCTGATCGTCGGCACCGGGGCCGAGGGGGCGGGCGAACACTGCCACATGGGCGCGGCGCTGCTGACCAACCAGCGGGTATTCGATTGGCTCGATGCGATTTTCGAAGCGCTGCCGGTTGGGTGACATCGGTGCTGCCGGGCTCTGATGGGCCGGAAACCCTTCCAGCGCATCAGAGCCCGGCGACGTCCGCGAGTTGCCCGATGCCGTAGGTGACCGCCATGGCCAGCGCTCCGCCGATCACCACGCGCAGCACCGCCCGGCTGCGCGCGCTGCCGCCGAGGCGGGCACTCACCGAACCGGTAACCGCCAACGCGACAAGCACCGCGGCGAAGGTGATCGGAATTCGCACCGAAACCGGCGGCAGCAGGATGGCGAGCAGCGGCAGCAGCGCGCCCAGTGTGAACGACACCGCCGAGGAGAACGCCGCCTGCCACGGATTGGTCAGTTCGTTGGGGTTGAGCCCCAGTTCGGCCTCGGCGTGCGCGGTGAACGCGTCGTGCGCGGTGAGCTCCTCCGCGACCTTGCGTGCCGTGTCCGCGGACAGCCCCTTGGCCTCGTAGATGCCCGCCAGCTCGGCCAGCTCGAATTCCGGTTCGTCGAGCAGTTCGCGCTGTTCCTTCGCGAGCAGTGCCCGCTCGGAATCACGCTGGGTGCTCACCGACACATACTCGCCGACCGCCATCGAGATCGCGCCCGCCGACAGCCCCGCGATGCCCGCGGTGAAGATGGCACCGGTGCTGGTCGTCGCCGCCGCGACGCCGACGACAAGCCCGGCCGTGGACACGATGCCGTCGTTCGCGCCCAGTACCCCCGCACGCAACCAGTTCAACTTGGACGCCAACCCCTCGGTATGGGGCTCATGCGGATGCGCGCCTGCGGGTTGGCCGGTCGTTTCGTCCATGAGGCGAAAGACTAAGCGACGTTCGGCCCGTGAGCCGTCAGCCGCTCAACATCCCGGGGACAGGAATGCTCGCAGGTACCCCGCCGACTGCCTGATGTACATCCATGCCCAGAAGCGCAGGCCCGAATCGCTCGGGCTCGCCACCATGGTCAGTTCGCCGTCGAAGCATTTCGACACGATGTAGCGCGCCCGCGATACGTGCGGGGTGTAGGTCACCACGATGATGTGCCGCCAGCCGGATTGCTGGGCCCGCCGCCGGATTTCGTGCGCCTCGCCCTCGGTGGTCCACGGATCGGGTACGAAACAGCTGACGGTGAAGTCGAATCGGCCCGCGCAGTACTTGTCCATCTCATGGTCGTCGAGGCCGGTGGACCGCGAAATCAGCAGCGTCGGAGCGTACCCCTGCTGGGCCAGCTCGAGCCCGACGTCGAAGCGTTCGTAGGCGGTGCCGCCGAGCACCACGATGGCATCGGCCTTGCGCAACGGATCGGTCTGCGGATAGACGTACACCGGCAGACCCGCGAGCCCGATCAGCGAGACCAGCGCGAGCAGGGCTCCGAAGAAGATGCCAGCTCGTCGCAGCCCGATCACCAGCCCGACGATACCGAAATCCCGGCGGCGGCCGATGGCACGCAGGCGGGAAGGCATGCGGCCGCTGCGGCCATGGATGCCGATTTCGGCCAGGGGGAATACTGGGTGCCAACCGGCGCGTTCCATTCCACGGAATGGATATTTTCGACATAAGCCGCTCGACAGTCGGGCTTAGCTGGTTGAGAGGCATGACACGGAATGGAGTATCTGGTGGCGGAAGCGCGCTTGGTCGAGCTGTTCGACCAGCTGGTGCGGGTGGAGATCCTGCTGTGGAACGCCGTTGAGCGGCGGCTGCGCGACGACCATTCGATGCCGCTGCCGTGGTTCGAGATGATGCGGGTCGCCGAACGGCTCGGCGGGGCGCGGGTGCGGGATATCGCCGACGCGATGACGATTACCGAGGGCGGTGCCAGCAAGGTCGTCGATCGGGTGCAGGCCGCGGGTTACGCGGAACGGCAGCGCGATCCCGCCGACGGGCGTTCATCGCGAATCACGTTGACGCCCAGTGGCGCACGCAAGCTTCGTGCCGCCACGGCAACCGTCGAAACCGAACTCGCTGAGCGGATCGGCGCGGTGCTCGGCACCGATTCCGTGGACCGGCTCGACGCCACCCTGCGGCTGCTCCGCACCGCCAACCTGTCCGCCGCGCCGACGGCGGAGCTCGAGAAGGAGTAATCGAATGTCTGCGATTCCCAACACTATGCGGGCCGTCGTGCTGGATGGCCCAGGCCCGCTGGAGGCTCTGCGGATACGGGAGCTACCGGTGCCGGCGCCAGGGCCGGGCGAGGTGCTTATCCGGGTAAAAGCGTTCGGCCTCAACAGGTCTGAACTGCACACCAGGCTCGGGCTTGCGGAAGGGGTCACCTTCCCCAGGGTGCCCGGTATCGAGGCGACCGGCATCGTAGCGGCCTGTCCCACCGGCGAATTCGAGGTCGGCCAGCAGGTCGTCGCGATGATGGGCGGCATGGGCCGCACCTTCGACGGCGGATACGCCGAGTACACCCGCGTCCCTGCGGCCCAGGTCATTCCGTTCACCAGCACGCTGGACTGGCCCACCCTCGGCGCCGTTCCGGAGATGCTGCAAACCGCGTACGGTTCGCTGACCATCGGGCTCGATGGCCAACCGGGTCAATCGATCCTGATTCGCGGCGGCACCTCCTCGGTCGGCGCGGCCACCGCGATTCTCGCCAAACAGCGCGACATGATCGTCTTCGCGACCACTCGTAATCGGGCGAAGGCCGACGCGCTGAAGCAACTCGGCGTCGATCACGTGCTGATCGACACGGGTTCGGTCGCCGACGAGGTCCGTCGCATCAGCCCCGGTGGCGTCGACACCGCCCTCGAACTGGTCGGCACCCCGACCCTGCCGGATACCCTGCGCGCCACCAGGATCCACGGCGTCGTCTGCTTCACCGGCATGCTGTCCAATGAGTGGCTCGTCGAGAACTTCTATCCCATCGGCTATCTCCCGCAGGGCGTCCGCCTCACCGCCTACGGCGGCGACGCGAGTGACCTGCCCGCCTACGTCCTGCAGGAATTCCTCGACGCGGCCGCGGCCGGGCGGATCGCCATACCCGTCGATCGCGTCTTCACCCTCGACCAGATTCGGGAAGCCCACGGCTATATGGAGTCCGGAGCGGCCACCGGCAAGCTCGTCGTCGCGCTCTGAGCGTCGGTGTCCCAGCTGATCCGGTAGTCGTACATCCAACTCAACGGGGCGACACCGGTTTTGGCGGCCTTCTTCAGGAAGTACGGGGTGAGCAGGCGGACAAGCAATCTGCCGAACCCGTTGGACGCCTTGTCGCCGCTGGTCGCCGCGCCGTGCGCCACGACACGTTCGACGCGGTCGCGGCGGCGGACCTCGTATTCCGTCAACGCGGCGGCGGTGCCGGGGATGTCGCGCAGGCAGATCGCCAGTGTCACCGCGTCTTCCACCGCGATGGAGACACCCTGGCCGGACGAGGAGGCCACGGCGTGCGCGGCGTCGCCGACGATGACCATGGTGTCGTTGTGCCAGGTTCGTACCGAGGGCATGTCGTACTGGTTGAAGCCGGGGACGAAGGTGTGATCCGGTGTCGCGCCGACAATGCGGGCGGCCGGGGTGTTGTCGGCCAGTAGCAGCTCGACGAGTTGGTCCCGCCACTGCGCCACCGTGGTGCTCGCGGATTCCTCGCGCGAAAGTTCGGCCGCCCGAGGCACATTCGCGAACCACCAGATCTCGCCGTCCGGCGCGACCAGGTAGCCGAAGAACGCCTTCTTGCCGAAGATCATGCTGTAGACGCCGGGCCGGAGGCCGAGCTCGGCGTACAGGGCGCGGTTCGTGACGAATCCGCCGAGCCCGTAGATGCCGAGGTAGTGCGCCGCCGGTGCCGTCGGATCGATGATTTCCCGTGTCCGGGAGCGGATTCCGTCGGCACCGATCAGCACGTCGGCCTCGATCGTGCTGCCGTCGGCGAACCGGGCGCTGACCCCGCCATCGGGCGTCGGCGTCGCGTCGACCAGTCGCTTGCCGTATTCGTAGCGCACGTTGCGTCGTGCGGCTTCGGCATTGAGCGCGCGGTACAGGTCGCGCCGCTTGACGCTGTGCGTGGTGGTGCCGTCCGGCAAGGTTCCGCCGATCGGCATGTCCACGATGTGCTTGCCCCCGCTGGTCGAGAAGGACAGCGTGCCGGTCGGATGTCCCGTCTCCGTCACGACGCGCTCGGCATCCAGCAGTGACAGCGCCGACAGCCCGTTCACCGCGACCGTCAGGTACGCGCCGATCTGCTCGGCCGCCGCCTCCTGGTAGGCCTCGCAGACGATCGGTTCGAGCCCCGCCTGCTGCAGTGCCATCGCCGTGACCGGCCCGGCGATCCCGCCGCCGATGATCAACGCCTTCTTCATGGTGTGCCTCCGAAACTTCGCTACGCTCTCATGTATCTTGATTATCAAGACATAAGTAATTTGACCGTCAAGAGGCTTGAATGTCAAGAGAAACCTTGGAAAGCCTGCGTGAGCAGGTAGGACACGAAGCGCAGTCGTTGCAGGCTGCGGTCGACTCGGTCGACTCGGCAGCCGCCGCCGTCCTCGGCGTCAACCGGACCGACCTGCGCTGCCTGGAGATCCTCTTGGCGGGTGACTCCACGCCGAGCGCGCTCGCGACCGCGCTCGGCCTGACCAGCGGCAGCGTGACCACCATGCTGGATCGCCTCGCCAAGCTCGACTTCGTCGTCCGTCATCCCGAGCCGGGGGATCGGCGCAAAGTTCTGGTCCGGATCACGCCCGAGGCCGCCGCGAAGGCATGGGAGATCTACGGCCCCCTCGCCGAGGAGGGCGCGTCCGACGTGGGTCGCTATACCGCCGACGAGCTGCGCACCGTCCTGGACTTCTTGCGCCGCTCCCGCGAACTCCAAGAACGCCACCAGGGCAGAATCACCGCTCTGCCCAAGGGGATTCGGCGCTGACGAACCGTCAGCGCCGTCGCACCGATGCCGATATCATCGGGTCCGCGCAACGCCTCGCGCACCCCGCGAGCGCGAGTCGGCGCGGACCCGACCGACCGCTCGGTCCCAGTTCCGGCGGTCGCGAGTCCGCACGACCCATCTCCTGCGCACCACTGGCGAAGGTGGTCGCATCGACAAAGCAGAATGCCAGCCGCCGCTCAGCGACCGATAAATATCGAATAAACGTTCGTTATTCGACGCCGTCGAGTCGAGTCGCGCCGGTGCCGAACAGCCGGTCGATGGTCGGCGGCGAAAGCCCGGCCCGACTGAAGATCTCGGCAGACTCCCGGAACTCCTGCTCGGCGCGCGCCTGCCGACCCCGCGCCGCTAGCGCGGCGGCATGCAACGCCATCGCCCGCGCCCGATCGATCGGGTCGGCGGCCGTGGTCAGCAGGTGCAGCGCGCCCGCGGCGTTCGCCTCGGCCTCGGCCACATTGCCTGCCTGCAAATGGATCTGCGCCAGCCGGGTGCGCGCCCAGCCCTCCCACAGGCGCACCCCATTGCGTTGCGCCGCGCGCACCGCCTCGGCGCCTAGTTCGATCGCGCGCTGGTGCTCACCGCGCATCGACAGCGTGGCGGCCAGTTCGTGCGTGGCCCAGCCGAGCGCCACCGGATTGGACGACTCGCGCGCGAGCGTGATGGCCCGCTGCGCCATCGCCACTGCCTCGTCGTATTGCCCGGCCTCGCAGTAGGTTCGGGTGACCAGCGCCAGGCACCAGGCTTCCATCGATCGGTCACCGAGGGTGCGGGTGAGCTCCGTGGCGTGCTCGAAATGCTGGTGCGAGGCGTCCGCGTCGCCCAGCCGTCGCGCCGCTACGCCGAGCAGCACCGACGCGAGCACCGAGAGCCTGCGGTCGACATCGTCGGTCGGCGGACCCGAAACCGCGCGCAGGTGCGGCAGACTCGCCTCGACCTCGCCGAGCCCGACCTGGAGCAGCGCTCCGAGCGCGGCCCTGATCCGCCGCTCGGCGGCCAGGTTGTCCTCGGCAATGGCGGTGTCCAGCAACGATTCCAGCGCGCGGGACAGCTCGCGCGCACCGGTGCCCGCGTCCATCAATTCGGCCATCACCCAGGCCAGGTCGGCCGCCACATCGAGCGCGCGGCCGCCGACCCGCGCCGCCTGCTGATGCAACGCGATGACGACCGGGCGTTCGATGTCGTTCCACGCCTGGCCGTCCGAGCCGCTGTCGAACGCCCGGCCGGGAACCGTGGTCGCGACGAGCAGCCGGGTCGTATTGCTGTAGTCGATCGCGCTGAGCAGGTTCTTCGCGCTGGCCAGGTGGTAGTCGAGAACGCGGACCAGCACGGCGGATTCGTCCTCGTCGGCCACCCCGCGCGCGAAAAGCCGCAGCAGATCGTGAAATCGGTAGCGACCGGGCGCGGTGGTCTCCAACAGGCTGAGGTCGACCAGTGATTCGCACACCTCCTCCGCGTCGAGCGAGCAGATGCCGAGGATCGCCGCGATGCCGTCGACGGACAGATCGGGCACCTCTGCCAGGGCCAGCGTGCGAAATGCCTTGGCCTGCGCGTCGGACAGCTGTCCGTAGCCGAGCCGGAACACCGCCTCGACCGCGAGCTCACCGGTCTTCAGCACGTTCAGCCTGCTCTTCTCGTCGGCGAGCCGGTCGGCGAACGAGGCGATCGTCCACTGCGGCCGAACCGCGAGCCGGGCGCCGACAATGCGCACCGCCAGCGGCAGCAAGCCGCAGTGCGCGACTACCGCGCGTGCCGACTCCGACTCGGCGGCAACGCGTTCCGCGCCGAGGATGCGGACGAGCAGCGCCATCGCCTCCGCCGTCTCCAGCACGTCGAGCCGGGTGCGGGTCACCGCGGGCAGCTCGGTCAGCGCGGATCGGCTGGTGATCAGCACCGCCGACCCGGCGAGCAGCGGGGCCACCTGCGCGTAGTCCCGAGCATTGTCGAGCACCATCAGTATTCGCTTGCCGGACAACCGGGTTCGCAGTTCGGCAGCGCGCTCGTCGACGGTGGACGGTATGTCTGCCTCGGCGGTGCCGAGCGCGCGCAGAAAGCCACCTAGCGCGGCGCCGGGGGGAGTGGGGACCGGGTCGACGCCGTGCAGGTTCGCGTATAACTGCCCGTCCGGGAACCGATCTCGCACGCGGTGCGCGACGTGCAGGGCGAGGGTTGTCTTGCCGACCCCGCCCATGCCGCCGACGGCGGAGATGGCCACCGCACTGCCCGAGTCGGTCAGCTGCGCGGCCAACTCGTCGACCAGCCGTTCGCGGCCGGTGAAATCGGCGATGTCGGGCGGCAATTGGGCGGGTACCGGCTCGGTGCCTGGTTCGACCAGCACGCGCGGCTCGGTGATCGCGGGCATCGCGCCACGCAGGATCCGCTCGTGCAGCACGGTCAGCTCCGGCCCCGGTTCGACGCCGACGCCGTCCACCAGCGCCCGGCGCGCCTGCGCGTAGGCGTCGAGCGCGTCGGATTGGCGGCCGCAGTGGTACAGCCCGGTCATCAGCAGCGCCCGAAACCGTTCGCGCAGTGGATATTCCTCGATCAACGCGGCGAGCTCGGCGACGGCGTCGGAGCTGCGGCCGGTCTCGATGTCGAGGGCGAGCCGATCCTCCAGGATGGCCAGCCGCCACTGCGCCAGCCGCGCACGTTGCCGCTCCGCGAACGGGCCGGGCAGCCCGCTCAGCGCGGTGCCCTGCCACTTACCGAGCGCGGCAACCAGATTCGCGCGCGCCGCGGCGGGATGGCTGTCGCGGACCTGTGCGGCCGCCGCGACGAGCCGCTCCACCTCCGCCACATCGGTCGATCCCGGCGGTATCCGCAGCAGGTAGCCGTCCCCGATGGATACCAGCACCGTCGCCGGTGCGCGCGCCGCCCGATCGGGTTCCAGCGTCCGGCGCAACTGCGCGACGTGGGTGCGCAGTGCGGCGGTCGCGCGCGGCACCGGTCGCGCTCCCCAGAGCCCCTCGACCAATTCGGCCGCCGTCACCGCGCTACCGGCACGCAAAAGCAAGGCCGCGAGCACGGCCCGACGCTGTGGCGGCCCGAGCGGTAGCGGTTCCTCCCCGCGCCACGCTCTGACCTCGCCTAACACCACGAACTGCACCTATACCTCCCGAACGCTGGGAGTGTACGTGGCGCCGTGTCGCCGCCGCGCGATCGGCGAGTTGACCTCGGCGTGGCCGGTGCCGGAAAGCCTGCGGTCCAGCGCCGCGAGTGGACACTGGACCGCAGGCTTTCCGCGCCGAAGGGATCAGGTGGTCGATCGGTTGCCGCGGAAGGTGAGCGCGACGAGGAAGGTCAGTACGGCGATGCCGGTCGCCGCGGCGAAGGCCGTCGTGATGCCGCTCACCAGAACCTCCGGTGCCGATCCCGTGGCACCGCGCGCCGCCGTGCCGAACACCGTGACCAAGATGGCCAGGCCCAGCGAGGAGCCGGTCTGCTGCAGCGTCTGCAGGGCACCGCCCGCCGCACCGGCATCGCTCGGCGGCACGGACGACATGATGATCACGTTCAGCGGCGAAAACGCCAGTCCGATACCGAGTCCCATCAGCAGCATCGCCACGAACAGCAGCGGGAAGTAGCCGCTGTCGGTGCTCAGCTGGGTGAGCAACGCCAACCCGGAGCCCATCAACACCGTGCCGATCATGGTCACCGGCTTCGGCCCGAACCTCGGCAGCAACCGGGGGATCAGCCGGATCATCGTGAACATCAGCACCGCGGTCGGCAAGAACGCGAAACCCGTTGCCAGCGCGTTCAATCCGCGCACTTCCTGGAGATACTGGGTCAGGAAGAAGAACATCGACATGCCCGCCATCGGCCCGAGGAACATGTTCGCGTACGCGGCGGCGCGGTTGCGGTCGATGAACAATCGCAGCGGCAGCAGCGGCTCCGCCGTTCGCAGTTCGACGGTCAGGAATGCGGCGAGCAGGATGACGCCCGCCGCCAGCGAGATCTCGGTGATCTCGTTGCTCCAGCCCTTCGACGCGGCGCTGATGAAGCCGTAGACCAGCGCCGCGACACCACCGGTCGCGGTGACCGCGCCGGGCAGGTCGAGGTGGGCCGGCTTGCGCACCGCGTCAGGCAGGTAGCGCAGCGCGAGCGCCACAACCACCAGCCCGAAGGGCACATTGATGAACAGCACCGAACGCCAGCTGAGCCATTCGGTCAGCAGTCCGCCGAGGATCAGGCCGATGGCGAAGCCCGCACTGGACATGCCGGAGAACAGCGCGAGCACCCGGATGCGTGCCTTCGGTTCGGTGAACGTGGTGGTCAGCAGCGCGAGCGTGCTGGGGCCCGCCATCGCGGCGCCGATGCCCTGCACCACCCGGGCAACGAGCAGCCAGGTCGCCGACGGTGCCAGGCCGCCCGCCAGCGAGGCCAGGGTGAACAGGGTGGTGCCCGCGATGAACAGGTTGCGCCTGCCGAACAGGTCGCCAGCGCGGCCGCCGAGCAGCAGCAGGCCGCCGAAGACCAGGGTGTAGGCGTTCATCACCCAGGACAGGCCGGTGGCGCTGAACTCCAGGTCGGTGCGGATGCGTGGCAGCGCCACGTTCATCACGGTGATGTCGAGGATGATCATCAATTGGCAGGTCAGCAGGGTGACCAGCACTAGGCCGGAGCGGAACGGCCGGCTTCGGATAGCGGACGTGGGGGTGCCCGCGGAGATTGTGGTCGTGGACAAGAAGCGCTCCATCGAATCGTGAGCTAAACGGAGAGAGTCTCCGTTTCCGATGGAGCTATCATATGGAGAGGTTCTCCGTTTACGCAAGACTAACCGGAGACTTCATCCGTTTCCACTGGAGGGATCGTGGACGAACCGTCGACGGCGCGGCCGATGCGGGCCGACGCGCGGCGCAACTACGCGCGGATCGTCGAGTGCGCGCGCGAGGCGTTCGGCGAAGAGGGCCCGGAGGTGCCCCTGGATGACATCGCGCGCCGCGCCGCTGTCGGACCAGGAACGCTTTACCGGCACTTCCCGAATCGCGAGGCGCTGATGGAGGCGGTCTACCGCGACAGCATCGAACGGCTCAGCCGGCGCGCGGCCGAACTGCTCGAAACCCATTCGCCCGCCGACGCGTTCGAGCAGTGGATGCGCGAGCAGGTGGCATTCGTCATGGACAAACGCAGTCTCGCGACCACGTTGAAGGCGCTGATCGACCACGACTCCGAAACCTTCACCCTGTGCCGGTTATTGATCAACGACGCGTCCACCGCGCTGTTGAAAGCCGCGCAGGACGCGGGCGTGATCCGCGCCGATATCGAGCCGAGGGACATGCTGCGGTTGGGGCACGGCATCGGCGTCGCCTGCGAGAAGACGCCGGAGGCGGCCGAGCGGCTGCTCGGTGTCACCCTCGACGGGTTGCGCGTTTCCCGATAGTCGTCACCCGCGACGGGGTGCGCCCTCGCGGCGCACCGCGGTCGGCGTTGTGCCCCACCATCTTCGGCAGCATCGGGTGAAGGTGGACTGCTCGGACAGTCCGAGGACGGAGGCCACCTGGCTCATCGGCATGTCGGTGGTGGTGAGGTAGCGGTGGGCTTCGTCGCGGCGGACGTCGTCGAGGATGCTGGCGAACGTCGTGTCCTCCGCGGCCAGCCTGCGTTGCAGGGTGCGCGGATGGACGGTCAACAGCCTTGCGACGGCACCGATTTCGGGCGCGATGGTGCCGAGTAGCTGTTGCACGGTGGCGCGGACCTTGGGCACCACCGAGGCGTCGATGCCGCCCGCCTGCTCGGCCAGGAACGCCATCGCCAGCCGGTGCAGGTTCTCGTCACCGCCGCTCAGCGATAGTGACGGCAGATTTCGCGGCACCCGTAGCGCCGCGTACGGCCGGTTCGTCCGTACCGGTGCGCCGAAGAATTCCTCGTAGCGGTCGATCGGTGCCGTTGGGCGATAAGGCAATTCGACCGACAGTAAATGGTAGCGGTCGCCCGCCAGACGCTGAATTGTGTGATGCACGAACGCGAGCCCGAGATCTGTTGCCTGGATGGGGGACAGCATGCCGGGCTGGACGCCGTAGTGCAGCGCGATCACGCCGCGATCGCCGTACGGGTCCGGCTCCGGGGTCAGGGTGAGCGCGCGGGCATGCAGGAACAGGTAGCGCGCCGAGCATTCCAGGACATGGGTCAGCGACGGCGAATTGCGGATGGCCAAGGCCAGCGGGCCGAGCATGTCGAGGTCTTGGCGGCGGGAGATGAGCAGGCCGAGGTCGGGGCAGTCCAGCCGCGCCGCGGCCAGTTCCAGCACCGCGGCCAGCGCTTGATCGGGGATGAGGAGGTCGTCGGCGTCGAGCGCGGCGATCGGCAGGCCGCAGGCGGCGGCGAGCTGCTCGGCATCGCCGCCGAGTTCGGCGACCGTCGCGCGGAAGCCGCGCAGTCCGGCCGATCGGATCACCGTCATGTCGTTCAGAGTTAAATACTTGTCGCACAAAGTCAAGAATGCGAGTCTGTCCGGTCTCACACTGGAACCATGAACGAGACCGCCGTAGCCCTCGAACACCTCGACGTCGTGATAGTCGGCGCCGGCCTGTCCGGCATCGGCGCCGCCTATCGGCTGCAGACCGAGTGCCCCGGCAAGACCTACGCCGTCCTCGAGGCCCGCGCCGCGATGGGCGGCACCTGGGATCTGTTCCGCTATCCCGGCATCCGCTCGGACTCGGACATGTTCACCCTCGGTTACCCGTTCAAGCCGTGGCGCGAGGCCAAATCGATCGCCGACGGGCCGTCGATTCGGCGCTACATCAACGACACCGCCACCGAATTCGGCATCGACCGGCACATCCGCTACCAGACCAAGGTCGTCGCCGCCGACTGGTCCAGCGAAACCGCCCGCTGGACACTGACTCTCGAAGAGCGTGACGACACGGGCGGCATCTCGTGGCGCTCGCTGACCTGTGGCTTCCTGTACGCGTGTGCGGGCTACTACAACTACGACCACGGGTACACGCCCGAATTCCCCGGCCTCGCTTCGTTTTCCGGTCAGGTCGTGCACCCGCAGTTCTGGCCGGAAGACCTCGACTACACCGGCAAGCGAGTCGTCGTAGTCGGCAGTGGGGCCACCGCGGTGACCCTCGTGCCGTCGATGGCCGAGCAGGCCGAGCTGGTGACCATGTTGCAGCGCAGCCCCACCTGGATCAGCGCCGTGCCCGGCCGCGACAAGTACGCCGACAAGATCCGCGAGTTGCTGCCACCGAACTTGGCGCACCGGGTGATCCGCACCAAAAACATCCTGTTCACGATCGGCTTCTACCAGTACTGCCGCCGCCGTCCCGCCGCCGCGCGCAAACTGCTCACCGCCCTCACCACTCGAATCCTCAAGGACGAGAAGGCGGTAGCCGAACACTTCACGCCCACCTACAACCCGTGGGACCAGCGCCTGTGTGCCGTCCCCGACGCCGACTTCTTCAAGGCGATGAAGAAGGGCAAGGCCGAGGTCGTCACCGATCACATCGATAGCTTTGTGCCGGAAGGCATTCGGCTGAGGTCCGGCCGAATCCTGCAGGCCGACATCGTCGTCACCGCCACCGGTCTGCAGATGCTGCCCTTCGGCGGCATCGTGCCGCGCGTCGACGGCGCACCGGTCACCCTGTCCGATCAGTTCATCTGGCAGGGCGCCATGCTCACCGGCCTGCCCAACTTCGCCGTCTGCGTCGGCTACACCAACGCGTCCTGGACCCTGCGCGCCGACCTCAGCTCCCGCCTGGTCTGCAAGATCCTCAACCACATGGACCGCCGCGGCTACGCCGCCGTCGTCCCCGAGCCCGACGGCGAACTGAACGAACAACCGCTCCTCGACCTCGACGCGGGCTACATCCAGCGCTCGATCGCCGACTTCCCCCATCAGGGCGACCGCCACCCCTGGAAGGTTCGCCAGAACTACCTCCTCGACTCCGCGACCACCTTGCGCACCGACCTGAACAAAACTCTCGCCGCCACCCCGAAATCGGCAGTGCGAGAACCTGATCTGTCGGCGGTGCGCTGACCGAACCCGTCGGCCGGGGCATCATTGCGGCCCGCATTAGGTGTCCCCGCGGTCATGTCCCGTTCGACGGGCCGGAGGGTGGTCGGATAGTGCTGGATTCGACGATCTTGTCGATAGGCTCGGGTAACGGCGTCAACCCCCTTACGCACCCGAGGAGCACCGCATGTCCGACTGGAACTCGCAGATCATCGAAGAATTCCGCAGCAATGCGGGCAAGGTAGGTGGCCCCTTCGAGGGCGCCGACCTACTCCTGCTCACCACCACCGGCGCGAAATCCGGCCTCTCCCGAACGACCCCCGTCGCCTACCTGCGCGACGGCGCCAACCTGGTCATCATCGCCTCCAAAGCCGGCGCCCCCACCAGCCCCGACTGGTACCACAACCTCCGCGCCAACCCCGAAGTCACCGTAGAGGTCGGCACCGAAACCCACAAAGCCACCGCCACCCCCATCACCACCGGCCCAGAACGCGACCGCCTCTACGCCGCCATGGTCGAGGTAATGCCCGGCTTCGCCGAATACCAGGAAAAGACCGACCGAGTAATCCCCGTCGTCACCCTCGCTCTCGAGAACTGACGACGCAGCGCTCACCCCGCCGGTAGGGAGACGTTGTCGATATGCCGCGTTAGGGTCGGATGTATGCGATACGCGATCTCGATTCCGCAGCATGCGCCCGACGGCACCTTTCGGCCCGAGGAACTTCGGGGATATTTGGGGCGGGCGGAGGGGCTCGGGTTCGAGGGGGCGTGGATGACGGAGCAGGTGTTGGGGTCGGCGGCTGCTTTGAGTCCGTTGGAGACGTTGGCGTTCGCGGCGGCCAGCAATGAGCGGTTGCGGTTGGGGTGTGCGGTGTTTGTGACGCCGTTGCACAATCCGGTGCATCTGGCGAAGCGGATCTCGACGTTGGATCAATTGAGCCGGGGGCGGCTGGAGGTGGGGGTGGGGATCGGCGGTCGGGGACGGATGTTTTCGGCTTTCGATGTCGATCCCGCGGACAATCTGGTGCGCCGGTTCAATGAGGGGTTGCGGGTGATGAAGGCGCTGTGGACTCAGCCGGAGGTCGATATCGACGGGGAGTTCTGGCAGTTGGCGGGGGCCACGATGGAGCCCAAGCCGTTCCAGAAGCCTTATCCGCCTTTGTGGTTCGGTGGCAGTAAGCCCGCCGCGCTGCGCCGGGCGGTTCGGCAGGGGGACGGTTTCTTCGGAGCCGGGTCCACGACGACGGCGAAGTTCGCCGAGCAGGTTCCGGTCGTCCGCGCGGCGCTCGCCGAGGCCGGTAGGGACACCACGGATTTCCCCATCGCGAAGCGGGTGTACATCGCGGTGGACGACGACGTCGACCGGGCACGGCAGCGGATGACCGAGGTCCTGATCTCCCAATACGGTGACTTCGGCAAGACTTTGCTGCCGGTCGCCGTCTGCGGGCCGCCGGAAACCTGCGTTCAGGAGCTGCGCGCGGTAGCCGCGGCCGGAGCCGAAATGATCCTGATCAACCCACTTTTCGACTCGGCCGCACAGATGGAACGCATCGCCGCCGAAGTCTTACCGCACGTCGGCTGATCTCCGCTGGGACGAGGCAACCCACACTCGCAGCGGGCCAACAGGGGTGAACCCATTATGGATCGCTCCGATCAAGTCCTCGTCGTGCTCGTAGCCGACGATGCTTCGGCCCGGCCACAATTGGTGGATCGTGCTCGCGCATTCAGCCCAAGCCTCGGCTGCTTCGATGCCTGGGTGGAACAGATTGGATACGCCCACCACGTCCCCGCTCCGATGGGCGACCGCACCGGCGGTGAGCCGGCCGCCTCCCCAGCGGCCGAGCACCGTTACCGAATCATCGACCAGCAGCTGCGGTCGAAATACCTTGCGGACTAACGGATCCCGACTCCACGAGGTCGCCCATGTGGACAGCGAATCGGGATCTTCGATCGGTGTCCACGGACGTGACGAGGCGGGTGGCCGAAGGTCGGCTGGTCGATAGATCCACTGTGCTTCGAAGAGGATATGAAAGCCTGCCGCGCTGAGTTCCAGACACGCGAAGCTGTCCTTGATCGAGGCTCCCGGCGCGGTGCGGTCGATTCGACGCAGCAGCTGGTCTGCGGCCGTGTGGGGGCTCAGGGTTACCGCGTCTGGATACAGCATGGGGGTCCGCTGGGCACTCGCCCACGCCGCGGCATCGAACTCGCCGGTCAGCCCGTGCGACCGACATATCGCATCGCACCACCGCGCATTGTCGAGCGCGGCCACACGTACCCACTTGGTCGAGTCGATCTGCGCGGTCACGGTAGACAGGCTGGCAGATCTGGGCGACCCGGATGCGCCCCTTGGAAATCTGTCTATCCGTGCGGTCGAAGATCGGGCAGGATCCGACTGGTACCGAATCGGTCTGGGGGTATGCGGGCCGATCACCGTCTGGCTAGGGGGATTACTCATGGATTGGGTCAAGGTGTTCTTCGAGACCGCGCCGATGTGGTGGGGTCCGCAAACGGTGCAAGAGTCGGACCGGGAGCGCGCGGCTTCTATCGCGCGGCTGGCGGGCGGCGGGGTCGAACGAGTCCTCGAATTGGGTGCGGGCAGCGGGACAACCGCGGTCGTCACGGCCGATCTCGGCTACTCCGTGGTCGCGGTCGAGCTCAGTTCGGTGCGAGCGCGGCAGGCGCGGGAACGCGCCGCCGAGGTCGACGGGCGCGACCTGCGGATCGTCGAAGGTGACTTCTACCAGGTCGAGCTCGATGGGCAATTCGACTGCGTGGTCTATTGGAACGGCTTCGGTATCGGCAGTGATGCCGAACAGCGCACGCTGTTGCGCCGGGTGAGCGGCGAATGGTTGCGTCCCGGCGGCACGATGATCGTCGATGTGTTCAGCCCGTGGAAATGGGCCCGTGTCGCAGGCGAACTCGACCACGAGGAATACGTCGTCGACCTCGCGAACTTCAACGACTACGACCCGATAACCAGCCGCTTCAGCGACAGATGGTGGCCGGTGGACAAGGAGTCCGAAGCGCTCGATCAGTTCGGGCGCTGCTATACGCCCGCCGACCTGCTGCTGTTGGTCGAAGGCACCGGCCTTGCCGTCGAGCGAATGGAACTCGACGGCGCGGAACTCCGGACGGACCAGCGATATTCGACCGCGCATCCGCTGTGGGACGCGTGGGAATATCAAGCCGTGTTGCGCCGGGAAACCCCCTGACCGCGAAGCCGTGCTGAAGGTGCTTGTCCAGCACGGCTTCTCAGCGGATCAGGCACAGTGATCGTCATGCGTATCGCGGTGTACCTGGCCCATCCTGAAGCAGGCAGTTTCAACAGAGCGCTCTTCGACGCGGTGATCGATGAGCTGCGGGAGCGGGCGATCGAGGTCGTGTCGCACGACTTGTACGCGGAGGGCTTCGACCCGATGCTGGCCGCCGCGGAAACGGAAACCGTCGACGGCACGCCGACGGACAACGCACAGGTCCGCCGGTACCAGGAGGAACTGACCGAGCTCGACGCCCTGATTTTCGTCCATCCGAACTGGTGGGGCATGCCGCCGGCGATCCTCACCGGCTGGGTGCAGCGGGTGCTCACCCCCGCCGTGGCCTACAAGCTGGCCGACGCCGCCGGAGAACCGATCGGATTGCTGCGGGCCAAGCGTGCCCTGGTGCTCAACACCTCCGATACCACCGAGGATCGGGAGCGCGACGTCTTCGGCGACCCGCTGCGTCAGATCTGGGCCGCCTGCGTGCTGCCCTACATCGGCGTGGATGACGTGCGGCGCAGGGTGTTTCGAACGGTGACCGACTCCACCGCGGCGACGCGCACCGCCTGGCTACGGGAAGCCCGCGACCTGGCGGCCGCTCTTGCCGCGGACATCTAGGCGGTCATCGAGCCGATGCGACGGCGACCGGCCTGCGTTGGATGTGAGCACATGCTCACGTGTCCTGATTGTTATCTCGAACAACAAATTGGTCGCTAGAACAGGTTGTGTGGTGGGTCACAGTCGAATATGTTGCAGCGAACAACATTCGCTCGACCTCGACCGCCCGGGCACTCCCGGGGCGGTGGTTCCACGAAAGGGCCCCTCATGCGTAAGGGCATTCTCGGCGTTGCGGCAGTCTCGGTCGCCGTGCTCACCTCGTTGACATTGACCGCTTGTGGTGACGATTCGAAGGGCTCGGGAGGTGGCGGCGGAGCCAAGGTCGGGGTGATCCTGCCGGACAGCAAGACGTCGGCCCGCTGGGAGACGGCGGACCGGAAGTACCTGCAGCAGGCGTTCGACTCCGCGGGCGTCAAGGCCGACATCCAGAACGCGCAGGGCGACAAGACCGCGTTCCAGACGATCGCCGATCAGATGATGACCAACGGCGCGTCGGTGCTGCTGATGACGAACCTGGACAGCGGCACCGGCAAGGCCGTGATCCAGAAGGCGAAGGCGCAGGGCGTCACGGTCATCGACTACGACCGGCTCACCCTCGGCGGCGGCGCGCAGTTCTACGTGTCGTTCGACAATGTGAAGGTCGGCAGCCTGCTCGGCCAGGGCGTCGCCAAGTGCCTGACCGACAAGAACGCGGTCAAGCCCGCGGTCGCCTACCTGAACGGCGGGCCGACCGACAACAACGCCACACTGCTGAAGACCGGCTACGACGGGGTGCTGAAGCCGAAATTCGACGCGGGCGAGTACGTGAAGGGCCCAGACCAGGCGGTCCCGGAATGGGATAACACCCAAGCGGGCACCATCTTCGAGCAGATGCTCACCGGCACGCCGAACATCGGCGGCGTGGTGGCCGCCAACGACGGCCTCGCCAACGCCGCGATCGCGGTGCTGAAGAAGCAGAAGCTCAACGGCCAGGTTCCGGTGAGCGGCCAGGACGCCACGGTGCAGGGCCTGCAGAACGTCCTGAAGGGCGATCAGTGCCTGACCGTGTACAAGGCGATCAAGAAGGAAGCCGAGGCGGCGGCCGAGCTGGCCATCGCGCTGACCAAGGGGCAGCAGGGTCAGGCGAACGGCAAGGTGCAGGACCCCGAGGCCAAGACCGACGTGCCGTCGGTGCTGCTGGAGCCCAAGCCGATCTACATTCAGCAGGTGAAAGACGTTGTCGCGGACGGCTATGTGACCAAGGCCGAGCTGTGCACCGGCGAGATCGCGAAACTCTGCGCGGACAACGGCATCTGATCGCACCCAGCCCCTTCCGCCGTTTCGATGAGGGGACGGCGGAGGGGGCACCTTCTCAGGAGCAGCACCCATGATCGATACGCCGGTAGTTGAATTACGCGGCCTAGAAAAGAGTTTCGGGCCGGTGCATGTTCTGCACGACGTCGCCTTCAGCGCCTACGCGGGTGAGGTGACGGCGCTGGTCGGCGACAACGGGGCCGGAAAGTCCACGCTCGTCAAGTGTATCGGCGGCACCCACCCGATCGATGCGGGCGAATTCCTGTTCGAGGGCAACCCCGTTCAGGTGCACAGCCCGCGCGACGCGGGCGCGCTCGGCATCGAGATCGTGTACCAGGATCTCGCGCTCTGCGACAACCTCGACATCGTCCAGAACATGTTCCTCGGCCGCGAGCGCAAGAACGGGATCGTGCTCGACGAGTACGCGATGGAAGAGCTGGCCGGAAAGACCTTGGCGAGCCTGTCCGTTCGGACCGTCAAGAGCGTCCGCCAGCAGGTGTCGAGCCTGTCCGGCGGGCAGCGGCAGACCGTCGCGATCGCGAAGGCCGTGCTGTGGAACAGCAAGGTGGTGATCCTCGACGAACCGACCGCCGCGCTCGGCGTGCAGCAGACCCAGCAGGTGCTGGAGCTGGTGCGCCGCCTGGCCGACCGAGGCCTCGCGGTGGTGCTGATCTCGCACAACATGAACGACGTCTTCGCGGTCTCCGATCGGATCGCGGCGCTGTACCTGGGACGGATGGCCGCCCAGGTCCGGACCTCCGATGTGACCCACGGCCAGGTCGTAGAACTGATAACGGCGGGCCGCAGCGGCGCACTGGGCCTGGACGCGAATGGAGTTAAAGGATGAGCGCCGTCTTGACTGAAAAGCCTGCTACCGCACCGGTTTCCGATTTGGTGAATACCTATGTCGGACGAGTGCGCAGCGGCGATATGGGCGCGCTCCCCTCGGTGCTCGCCTTGATCATCCTGTCCTGCGTCTTCTGGGCCGCGCGCCCGGTCTTCATGTCCGAGGCCAACTTCGCGAACCTGTTCACCCAGGGCGCGGCGATCGCGGTGATCGCGATGGGCCTGATCTTCGTGCTGCTGCTCGGCGAGATCGACCTGTCGGCGGGATTCACCAGCGGTGTCTGCGCGGCGGTGCTCGCGGTGTTGCTCACCGACCGCGGCTGGCCCTGGTACCTGGCGGTCGTGGCGTCGCTGCTCACCGGCGTGGTGATCGGGCTGACCATCGGCACCATCGTGGTGAAGATCGGCATACCGTCGTTCGTGGTGACGCTCGCGGCATTCCTTGCGCTGCAAGGAGTCGCGCTGAAGATCATGGACAACGGCCGCAACATCTCCATCCGCGACGACACCATCCTGGCCGTCGCGAACAAGAACGTGCCGCCGCTGCTCGGCTGGCTGATGTACCTCGTGCTCATCGTCGGGTTCGCGTTCCTGCAGTACCGAAAACTGCGGGCCCGCACCAAGCTCGGGCTCACCGGCGAGACCGCGCCGGTGATCGTGGCGCGGATCGTCGCGGTCGCGGTGGTGCTCGGCGTCGCGGTGCTGGTACTCAACGGCGAACGCAGCCGCAACCCGGAACTGCACTCGCTCAAGGGCATGCCGATCGTGGTCCCGCTGATCGCGATGCTGTTGCTGCTGTGGACCTTTGTGCTCAACCGCACATCCTTCGGCAGGCACATCTACGCCGTCGGCGGCAACGCCGAGGCCGCACGACGCGCGGGCATCACGGTGGATCGCGTGAAAATCGCTGCCTTCGTGCTGTGTTCGACGATGGCGGCGGTCGGCGGCCTCGTCGCGGCCTCGCGCGCCAACTCCGTCGACCCCAACACCGGCGGCAGCAGTGTGCTGCTCCTCGCGGTCGGCGCGGCGGTCATCGGCGGCACCAGTCTGTTCGGCGGTCGCGGCCGAATGCTGGACGCGGTCCTCGGCGCCGCGGTGGTCGCGGTGATCGACAACGGCATGGGCCTGATGGGCTACAGCGCGGGCACGAAATTCGTTGTGACAGGATTCGTCCTGCTCTTGGCGGCCGGGGTAGACGCCCTGTCGCGTAAGCGCACGCTACGAACCGGATAACCGCCCGAGGAACGGTCTATGCGAAGGAGGCCACCGTTACGACTGATTTCGCAGGTGCATGGGTAACCAGCCCAAAGCTTGGGCGTTCCTTCACCGTCGGCCCGCGAACTCCGCTTCGAGGCACCCACGACCGGCAGCAGGCGCGGAGACGCGGATGAGGGCAGCCCCCTCGCCCGATGAGATCCGCAAGAGCAACTTGGCTGGGTTGCTCCGGCACGTCCATCGCGGCGGTCCGGTCTCGCGGGCGACGCTCGCGGAGCGAATGGGGTTGAACCGCAGCACCATTCTGGCGTTGACCGCCGATCTCGCCGCAGCCGGTCTGGTCCGTGAGGAACTCCCGGGCCAGACCGGCAAGGCGGGCCGTCCCTCGCTGGTGGTGCGGCCGGAATCGGATCGCGTCTACGTCGTCGCGCTCGACGTCGGCGCCGATCGGCTGGCTGCGGCCAGGGTCGGCCTGGGCGGATCGGTCCTCGACCAGGTCGAAACCGCCCGGCCGCGCGGCACTTTCGACCCGGAAGACGTGATCGCCACGCTGGCGACCATGGCCCGCGAGATGATCGCCGAGGCCGCCCGCGATGCCGTGTGTGTCGGTGTCGGCGTGGCGTTCTGCGGGATGGTGCGGGAGGAAGACGGCGTCGTCCGCTACGGACCGAACATCGGCTGGGTGGATGTGCCGTTCGGCGCCAGCCTGACTCGGGAACTCGACCTCGGCTTGCGCGTCGCGGTCGGCAACAACGCCAACCTCGGCGCGCTCGCCGAACGCGAACGCGGCGTGGCCTCGGGTCTGGCCGACCTGATCTACCTGCACGGCGACGTCGGCATCGGCGCGGGCATCATCATGGGCGGCCAGCTGCTCGGCGGCGAGGGCGGCTACGCGGGCGAGGTCGGCCACATGATCGTCAACCGGGACGGGCGGCCCTGCGCGTGCGGATCGCGCGGTTGTCTCGAGGTCGAGGCGGGCGAGCTCGGCCTGATCGCCGCGGCCGGGCGGACCGACCCGGCGGGCCGGGCCGCGGTCGAGGCGATCGTGGAGGCCGCGGCCCGCGGCGACTCGACGGCCAGGGACGCGCTGCATCAGGTGGGGGACTGGCTCGGCTACGGCGTCGCCAATCTGGTCAATATCTTCAACCCGTCGATGGTGGTCTTCGGCGGCGTGCTGCGCGAGATCTACCTCGCCTCGGCGGCCCAGGTGCGCAGCAGGGTTGCCGTCGACGGGCTGCTCGCGGTCCGCGAACGGGTGCGGCTGCGCACCTCGGCGCTGGGCGGCGACGCGACCTTGCTCGGCGCGGCGGAGCTCGCTTTCACCGACGTGCTGACCGATCCGGTGCAGACGCTGGCCAGGATTCGCGCCTGAAACCGGGTGCGGGCCAACCGCGGTCAGACGCGATCTTCCCGCTGGTCACCAAAGCCGACTACTATGCTCAGACCACCATTGTGGTGATCAAACACACGGCACGCGAGTGGGTCGGCCGATCCAATAACGACGTTGTCGAGCGTGAGCATAAAAGGGGTTTCGATGGACAGGCCTGCGTGGGCACCCGAAGGCGTGGATATGCAGCAGGCGAGCCCGGCACGGATGTACGACGCGTTGCTGGGGGGCTCGCACAATTTCGACATCGACCGCCAGGCTGCCGAGATGGCCAAGACGTTGGTGCCCGACCTGCCCCGGCTGGCGCTGAGTAATCGAGCGTTCCTGCGTCGGGCGGTGCGCTTCCTGGCCGACTCGGGTATCCGCCAATTCCTCGACATCGGATCGGGGATCCCGACGGCGGGCAATGTGCACGAGGTTCTGCAGAGCATCGACCCCGATATTCGGGTGCTCTACGTGGACATCGATCCGGTGGCCGTCGCGCATTCGCGCGCGATTCTGCGGGGCAATAGCCGGGCCGGTGCGCTCGAGGCCGACCTGCGCAAGCCCGCCGAGCTGCTCGATCGGGCGGCGGAGACCGGGCTGATCGATTTTGACCAACCGGTCGGGATTCTTCTGGTCGCCGTACTGCACCTGCTCTCGGATGGCGACGAGCCCGTCAAAAAGGTGGCTGACCTGCGGGCCGCCGTCGAGCCGGGCAGCTACGTCGCCATCTCGCATCTCACCTCCGAGATGCGTCCGGAGGACGCGGGCAAATTAGGCGCCCACGCAACGGATAAGAGTCGAGTTGGCATCCATTTCCGCGATCGCGAGGGAATCGCCGCTATGTTCGATGGATGGGACCTGATCGAGCCCGGCGTGGTCGCGTTGCCGGTCTGGCGCCCGGAGTCCGAGCGGGATCTGCACGAGGCACCGGGCCGGTCGCTCGGGCTGGCCGGCGTCGGTCGGAAGGTCTGAAGCGCGAATACGAACCAGCAGGGGGTCCCTGAGTGGGGTCGCATGAGCTAGCGATGCGGTGGGCCGAGGCGCTCGATGGCGCGGTGGCCCCCACTCTCACGCGAACCCAGATCGAGGCCATGCTGGCCAGGCTCGGTGAGGCGCTGGCGGCGGTGGTGCTCGGCACCGCCGATCTCACCGTGGCGCGCGACGCGGCGTTCGTGCTGGTCGCGGCGAATTATCGGGACGCGGTGGCGGTCAGTCGTTCGGTGGTGGTGATCTGCCATGACCTGGTGGCCGACCTCTGCCCGACCGGGACCGAGCCGAACTACGAGCAGGTCCGAGACCGCTCGGTGGTCGCCGCCGCCGAATTCGCGGCCGGCTTCACCGCGGCGTTGCGGACGGCGGCGCTGGCCGAACAGGAAGCCACCTTGGCGGCGACCCTCGCCGCCGCGCAGGAGGCCGAGGCCAAGCGGCAGCTGTCGGAGGCCAGGTTCGCCGCCGTCTTCGCAGGCGCCTCGGTCGGTATCGGCACCATCGATGTCGAGGGGCGGGTGCTCGACTCGAACGTCGCCATGGCCGAAATGCTCGGTCTGCCAGTGGAAGTCATGCCGGGACGGCCGGTCGCCGAACTGCTCGGCCCGGCGAACATCGGGTACGCCTTCGCGGAGTTGCAGCGGTTGTTGAGCGGCGAGTCCGACCGCTTCCGGCTGGAGACCGATCACCTGCGCCCGGACGGCACCATCACCACCATCGACCTCTCGATGTCGGCCGTGCGCGACAGTGTCGGGCAGGTGCGGTTCCTGATCGGGGTGGCGATCGACATCACCGAACGCAAGCAGCTGGCCGACCGGCTCTGGCACGACGCCAACCATGACAGCCTCACCGGCCTGCCCAACCGCACCCTGTTCTTCGATCGGCTGGCGAACGCGAGCCCCCCGATCGGCGTGTGCTACCTCGATCTCGACGGGTTCAAGGAGATCAACGACGTGTGGGGACACACGGTGGGGGACAAGGTACTTCGCGTGGTCGGGGAGCGGCTGCGCGCGGCCGTCCAGCCCGTCGAGGGACTCGTCGCGCGGCTCGGCGGCGACGAATTCATCGTGCTGATCGAAAAGTGTACGGGCGCGGGGAAATTGACCGAGGTGTCCGGCTGGCTGTCGCGGGCGCTTGTCGAGCCGATGGAGGTGGAGGGCCATCTGGTGACCGTGGCCGCCAGCATCGGCACCGTCTTCCTCGACGATGTGCCCACCGCCCCAGACCAACTCATGCACGCGGCCGATACGGCCATGTACCGCAACAAGGCCGCGCAGGGCATGCGCGAGTCCCGGTTCCGGCAGCGATAATCGCGGATTCAGCGGGCGTTCAGCGCGCGGAGCATATGGTCGGCCAGCCGGTCGAGATAGTCCGGCCCCTCTTCGGCGTGCCGGACGTTCAAACGCCAAAACATCGGCCCGGCAATGAGATCCAGCGCCAGTTCGATATCGGTGTCGGCGGGTAGCTCGTCGCGCTCGATGGCACGATGCAGCAGTTCGGTACCCAGTGCACGCCGTGGTTCGCCGATGGTCGCCCGAACCGCGTCCGCCAGCACCGGATTACGGCCTGCCTCGGCCGTGATGTCGGGCAGGATCCTCGCCATTCTCGGATGGGTGAGCCACGCGTGCAGCACCCGAAGGGCGGCAACGAGATCGGTGCGCAGCGCGCCGGTGTCGGGGAATTCGGCCAGCTCGATGCTGAATTCGGCGAGTACCGCGATCACCATGTCCTGCTTGGACGGCCAGCGCCGGTAGAGGGCGCTCTTGCCGACACCCGCCCGCTTGGCCACCGCTTCCATCGACAGCCGGACATAGCCGCTCGCGGCGAGTTCGTCCAGCACCGCCTCGGTGACGGCGGCGGTGATCTGCGGCTGCAGGACCGCGGCGCCGGTGGGTGCGCGTCGGGGCTTCTCGGGCATGGCGCCAGTATACGGAATGGACGAGACGGTACCGTCCCGGCTACATTTGGATGGGACGGTACCGTATCGTCCAAATGAAGTGGAGGGTCTGATGCCCGAATCGGTACGCACGCCAACCGAGGTGGTCGACGAGGCCTTACGGTTGCTGTTGACGAAGAACATGGTCGGGTTCGCGGGTCTCTGGGCGGAGCAGGGGAGCATCGAGTTTCCTTTCGCGCCGCCCGGATATCCGTCCGAGCTGACCGGGCGCGCGGCCATCGAGCACTACCTGCGGGACTACCCCGAGCAGCTCGACGTCCGTGCGATCGATCCGCCGACCGTGCACGTGACCGCCGACCCGGAGATTGTCGTCGTCGAATTCGCGGCGGCTGGTGTCGCGGTGCGGACCGGGCGGCCGTATCGGATGCGGTACATCGCGGTGGTCACCGTGCGCGCGGGCGAGATCGTGCATTACCGCGACTACTGGAACCCACTCGCCGCCGCCGAAGCGCTCGGTGGCGCCGGTGAGCTCGCGTCGCTCGGTGCTACGGAGGGAAATCTATGAGCGAGCCGACCATCCTGGTCACCGGTGGCACCGGAACGACCGGAAGCAGAGTCGCCGCCGGGCTGGACGCGGCGGGCGCCGAGGTGCGGATCGCCAGCCGGAACCCGCTGGGCAACAAAGCCATTCGATTCGAATGGAACGATCCCGAGACACACGGGCCCGCACTGGCCGGAGTGGACGGCATCTACCTGGTCCCGCCGATCGGCGCGACCGATCCAGCGCCGATCGTGGCACCCTTTCTGGACGAGGCGGTGCGGGCCGGTGTACGGCGCGTGGTGCTGCTCGGCTCGTCGGCGATCACCGGCGAGTCGCCGGGGCTGGGAAAGGTGTACGGCCTGGTGCGCGGCGCGGTGCCGGAATGGGCGGTGCTGCGGCCGTCCTGGTTCATGCAGAACTTCGTCGGCGGCCATCCGCTGGCGGCAGGCATTCGCGCCGGCGGCGCGATCGTCACCGCGACCGGTGACGGCCGGGTGGCCTTCGTCGACGCGGCGGACATCGCCGCCGTCGCGGTACGCGCGCTGCTGGATCCGTTGCCGCACAACGCCGAGCACGTGATCACCGGACCGGAGGCGTTGAGTTACGCGCAGGCCGCCGCGATCATCGCCGAGGAGACCGGGCGGCTGGTCCGGCACGAGCCGGTCGGCGTCGCCGAATTCACCGCGCTGGTCCGCGAATCCGGGGTGCCCGCCGACTATGCGGCGTTCCTGGCCGGGCTCGATGACGAGATCCGGTGCGGTGCCGAAGATCGTGTCACGACGGTGGTGCCGGAGGTGACCGGCCGGGAGGCCGGATCGTTCCGTGCGTTCATCGCGCGCGACTGGACGGAGCTGGCGGCCGACATGGCAGCGGAAGTCGTTGTGCTGCCGGGTGGTTCAGTGTACTGATCGCGGGCCGTTGAGTTCGGCCAGACTATTCGGCACGAAGACCGGCGGCGTGCGGCCGGAAATGCGGTAGCGGCCGCAGCAGCCGAGTCACCGATAGCAGCGGAGGCCGTGCCGTACGCGACATCGAGCAGCGGGGGTGTGCCGCGGCCATGGCAGTTCCAGGCGGCGGCCGTCGTGTTCCACCGTTGCGGTCGCGAGGGTTCGACGTCGTCGTGGGTGACCACGATCTCCGCGAAGGGATCGATCCTGTCGACACGCCCAGCGGAATTGTGCAATAGCGAAGGAACTGGTCGACACCCCACGGCGCGGGTTTTGGTTCTGTTAGAACCGGAATGACTGAGACAGTGCGTCGGAGAGGCGCCGTCTTTACCCGGAGTTGTCGCGCCGAGAGTGGTTGGTCAGATGAAGATTTCGGCTATTTCGATGATCGGTGTCGTATTTCTCGGCGCGCTGTGCGGGGCGCCGGGCGGTGCGGCCGCCGATACCGGGTCGGCGGGGACGTCGCCCGAAGTGTTCACCGTGACAACCACTGCCGACGGTGCGGCCGCGAATCCGTTCGACGGTCAGTGCCGCACCGACTCCGGCGAGTGCACGCTGCGGGCCGCGGTGCAGGCGGCGAATGTCCGGCCGGGCAGCACTATTCGGGTGCCGGAAGGGCGGTATGTGCTGACGATTCCGCCGAACTTCTGGAACAGCAACGGCCCCTTGATCGATCCGGCCACCGGCGACCTCGATGTCAACGCCGACACCACCATCGAAGGCGCGGGGCAGGACCGTACCGTCCTGGACGCCGGACACCGCGACCGTGTCATGCTGACCACCGCGCACGTCGCGATCTCGGGGCTCACCATCACCGGCGGCAATGCCACCGAACACGAGATCCCGCTGTTCGAGACCGGCGGTGGCGGAATCGCCAACTCCGGCAAGCTGATTCTCGATCATGTGACGGTTACCGGAAACGCCGCCGACTACGGCGGCGGCATCTTCAACATCCCCGTCGCCGACATGAAAGCCACCGACAGCATCATCACCGCCAATACGGCGGGCGAGGCCGGGGGCGTCCGCTGTGACAACACCTGCACCTTCACCCGCACCGAAATCACCGGCAACCGCGTCGTCAATCCGCACACCAAGTGGTACCGATTCGGCGGATTCGCTGGCCGCGGTGGCGGACTCGACATCCGCGGTGTCGGCGAGGTGGTGCTCATCGACACCCTCGTCCTCGGCAACAGCGCCGATGAGGGCGGTGGCGGCATCAATATCGCCCCCGGCTATCTCGACACCCTGCCGTACCAGCTCACCGATGCCGTCAATCCCGGTATGGGCCACCTGATCCTGCGCGGCTCCACCATCGCGCAGAACACCGCCGGCCTCGGCGAGCAGAACTGCAAGAAGGTGTTCGCGATCATCCTCTCCACCGGCGGCAACCTCAGCAACGACCACTCCTGCGACCTCACCGCCACGGGGGACGAGGTCCGCCCAGACGCCGGCATGCGGTGAATCCGCACAACCAGAAAGGAATTCGCGATGGGTTCGTTCAATGTAGGCGACTGGATGACGGTCCTCGGCCAGGCCTTCACCTGGGTGATGTCGATGCTGGTGTCCGGCGCCACCGCCGGATCGTCCTGATCAGTCCTGTATGGCGGCGGGGTAAGACACGGAACTGTTGCCCCGGTTATGTCAGGATGCCGCGCAGCTTCGCCGCGTAGCTGTCGGCGCGCCGTTGCTGTTGTGTGGCAGTCGAAGTCAGGTGATGTATCTCGATGCTCAACCGGCCGCCGAAGGTGCTGAGAATGCAGGTGCCACCGGTGGGTTGCTGCGGCGGGCCCGCCTCGGGTTCCGCGGTCGCGGTGACCGTGGATCGGAAGTCATTGATACGCAAGCCTTCCGGTACCCGCAGATCCGGCACTCTGCCCCAGTTGGACACGATCACCAGGCCGGGGTCCGGCGCGGTGACGGTTTCCGCCATGTCGGGAATGTGCAGCGGCGTCTGCCGCACGGTGCCGTCGGCCAGTCCGGCCCACAGTGATTCGCAGATGCCGTGGGCCAGCTCGAGCAGGCCGGTGGGTTCCGCCGGGGTGTAGGTGGCGAACCCGAGCAGGTCGGTGCCGTCGGTCAGGCCGACCGCCGGGGTGATGCGGGTGCGCAGGTCGACCGGGTAGATGTACTGGATACCGGTCAGTGGCAGCGCGCGAATCTCGGCTTCGCTCAACAGAATTGCCGCCGAGACCAGACCGTTGATCGTCACTCCTTCCCGATGCCCGAGCGCGACCAGTGCCGCGGTCTCGGCCACCGAAAGGCGGCACCGCGAGACTTGCGGCGCCATCGACCAATCATCGGGTGTCGGTTCCGCCTCGGTCGGAGTCATGGCGACCGTCGGCTGCTCAGCGGAAACCGGGCCGGTCATTTTCTCGATGCCGCGCTCGGCCAGCAACTCTTCGATGGACACCGGATACGGGTGTACCTTCCGCTCCGGCGAACGCCCGGCAACGACGTCGGTGTAGCACGACCACAACTCGGCCAGCACGGTTAACGAGTGGTAGGCGTCCGCCACGCTGTGATGGGTCAACAGCGCCACGCTCGCGGTCGCGCCGTCCCGGACCACACACACCGCGCTCAGCGCGGCTCGCTGATCGAGTTTCTGGTCGATCACCAAGCGGCCCGAGGCGTCGTCGACCACGGAGATCTCCGGCGCGGCGCCCGTCGAGCCGACGAGGACGTAGCCACCGTCCTCGGCCGGCTCCAGTCGCGCACCGAGCACCGGGTAAGCGCGCACGACGGCTTCGTATGCCGCGGACAACGCGGCAACGTCCAACCGGCCGGACACCTCAACCGCGTAGCCCACATAGACTCCGGCGCTCGCGTACATCCGCTCGCTCGGGGCCAGTGGACGGATAACAGTGGACATGGTCATAGAGCTCCCCTTCATCTGTGACGAATTCCGCGTGCCCATGGATCATCGAAGCTATGCGCGCATGCCGGAGCGATCGAATTCCCGGCCATCGACCACTATCCGCGAGCCGAGTTTCACCGACGTCTCAGTCCGCGGTCGGAGCGAATGACCTACGCGGCGCCGACTACGCGGACCGCATCCAGGTGCGCCGCGAGCAGGCGCACCCGCCGCCGCTGTTGCGCGGTGGTCTCCACCGGATGATGGATCTCGATACTGAGCTGGTCATCGAACGTGCTGATGATGATGGTGCCGCTCGGCTGCTGTAGCCGATGCCCGGCCTTGTCCGGCTTCGCGATCATAACGGTGCGAAAGTCGTTGATACACAGCCCTTCCGGTAGTCGCGGCCGGTCGATTCGGCCCCAGTTGGTGGCCAGCACGATGCCGGGAGCCCGCGGCGGCGGGCCGGACGCGATGTCGGGGATGTGCAGCGGGGTCTGCTGCACGACGCCGCTCGCGAGGCCGTTGCGCAGGGCGTCGCTGATGCCGCGAGCGAGGCCGATCAGTGTCGTGCCCGCGTCGCCGGTGGGCACGAAATCGGCGAAGCCGAGCACATTCGTGCCCTCGGTGTGGCCGATCGCGGGGGACACCCGGTTACGCAGGTCGACCGAGTAGGTGTAGCTGAGCTCGGTCAGCGGCAGCTCGCGCAGTTCGGCCTCGGTGAGCAGGATCGCGGCCGAGGCCAGCCCGTTGATCGTGGTGCCCTCGCGGTGCGCGAGGTCGGCGAGCGCGGCGGTCTCGCGCTTGTTCAGACGGCAGCGGGCCGTCAGTGGTAGTAGGTACGATTCGTCCGCCGCGACAGGTGCGGCGGCGCCGGGGGATTCGGTGACGATCAACGGCCGACTCGACACCGGCAGGCCGGACATCTTCTCGACGCACCTGGCGAGCAGCAGGTCCTCGACCGCGGCCGGAAAACGGTGCGAGCTGAGCGTCGGCGCGCGGCCGTCGCTGATTTCGGTGTAGCAGGACCACAGCTCGGCGAGTACCGCGAGCGAGTGGCAGGCGTCCGCGACGCTGTGGTGGGTCACCAGCGTTACCCCGGTGCTGTCGCCGTCCCGGACCACGCACAGCGCGGCGAGTGCCGCGCGCTGGTCCAATCGTGCGCCACTCAGCAACTGTTCGGGATCTCCGTCGACGACGGTGATTGTCGGTGCGCGGCCGGGCGATTCGACGAGGATATGGCCGCGCCCGTCGGGCTCCAGATGCGCGCCGAGCGCCGGATAAGCGCGCACCACCGCGTCGAACGCGGCGGACAGCGCCGCCAAATTCAACCGACCGGACAGTCGCATCGAGTATCCGACGAGAACCTCACTACCGGCAAAGATTTCTTCGCTCGGTGCCAACGGCCGGATGACGGTAGCCGTGGTCATGTCGAAATACCCTCCACATGAGACTGCCCATCGAGGCTAGCTCGAATACCGGGCCCTGCACGGCCTTTCGGGATCATCGCCGCTCAGTGGTACATCGCGCATACCGAACGAGCTGTTTCCCGTCGTTGCCACAACGAGACCATGCTCGGCGATCAGCCACTGACCACACACGCAGCGCAGGTAGTGGACGGAGCCGTGCGCGGATACGAGAGTCGGTGTCGGCCAGGAACAGGAGGGGCAGGTCAGGTCCATGCACACAGCGTGATGTAATGACCTAGTGCATTTCAACCCTTACGGCGGCGCGGCCGCCGAACTGGCCGCTCGGCTGGTGAACGCGGGCCGGGGCCAGGATCTGCGGGAGTTATTGGCCGCGGCGGATTACAAACCGATCGGTTCTCTCAATACGGCCCAGGCCGCGGAACTACGCCGCTGGATCGATGAACTCGGCGCGGTGTTCGACCACCCCACGGTGGATCGGCTCAACGCGTTGCTCGCGAAAACGACCAGTCAGCCCTATATCTCGACGCACGACGACCGGATGCCGCATATGCACTTCGCCCGAGAGACCGCGCCGGTCGACGAACGAGTCAAGGCCTACACCGCCGTCGGCCTGGCCACGTTGTTCTGTGACGACCCCGAGCGCATCGGCAGGTGCGCCCGTGCCGGATGTGACACCGTCTTCATCGACACCTCCCGCAATGGCAGGCGTCGCTTCTGCTCGTCGCAGTGCTCGAACCGGGTGCACGTGGCCGAGCATCGGTCGCGGCGCGCGAGCTGAGCCTCAATACGCCTTGTCCGCCGCCACGATCCGGCCGGATTCGATTGCGGCGAGCAGGGTTTGGTGATCGATCGTGGTCTGATCGGCATAGGCGACGGCGAAATCGATCATCGCGCGATCGAAGGTGTCACCCGCCCCGAGATACGACGCGATAGCGACCCGGTCGCCGGAACGGGCGTGCGCGCGGGCCAGCGTATGGCCGCACAGTGCCGCGTAGTCGCGCAGATAGGACCGCGACATTTCCTCGATGACCGGGGAACCCTTCATGTCGCGCAGCTGGCGCCAGTAGTAGTGCCTATTGTCCGCGCCGCTGGCCCAACCGAGGAAGATGTCGCTCGCGGCCTGGATGAGCCGCTGCCCGTGCACCACTCGATGTCCCTGGTTACGGAACTTGCTCGCCGCGGTGTGTGGCGCGAGCACCGACTGCTCGGCCTCCTTCACCTGCAGAAACAGCGGGCTGCCATTCACCCGCCCGGCGAGCAGAGCGACGAAGCAGCGGGTGCCGACGCTGCCGACACCGACCACTTTGACTGCCAGATCGAGCATTTCGTGCCGATCGAGCAGCACCCGGCGCTCCTCGGCCAGGGAGCGGCGATAGTCGCTGAACACCTTCTGGATCGTCGCGGCGTCGATCTCCCCGATCGGGATCAGCAGCGGCGGGCGGTGCCGGATACGGGGGACGCCGTCGGCATCGGGCTCGGTCAGCTTCTCCAGCGCCTGCAGGTTGGTGCGTGCCCGCGCCTCGGCGAGCGCCTGCTCGACGCCCTTGCGGCGCTTGGGTTTCTGCGCCAGCGTCGCCAATTGGTCGGCGTCGATCTTCTCGTACCAGACGGTCAATTCGCCGAGTCCGGACAGCCGGATCATCGCCTCCCGGTAGGCCATGGCCGCGGCGCCGACCGCGGCCTCGGCGTCGGTGTCGGCGAAGCCGTTGGCGCGCGCGGCGACCGCGATGCTGGCGGCCAGCCGCTTGACGTCCCATTCGAAGGGGCCGGGCAGGGTCTCGTCGAAATCGTTCAGGTCGAAGACCAGCGCGCGTTCCGGCGAGGCGAACAGGCCGAAATTGGACAGGTGCGCGTCACCGCACAGCTGGACGGTCAGCCCGGTGTTGGGGGAAGCCGCGAGGTCGGCGGTCATGATCGCGGGCGCGCCACGCAGGAACGGGAATTCGCCGGCGGCCATCCGGGCGTATCGGATGGGCACCAGCTCGGGCACCCGGGTCTCGGCCTGGCGTTCGAGCACGGCGATCGGGTCCGCGCGGTCGGCGGGCGGCTCCCATATCCCCAGCGTGCGTCGCCCGACCCGCTTGCGCGCCCGGCGGCCCAGCTCGGCCGCGCCCCGTTCCACAATCGCCAAGGTGTCCGCCATCGTGCCAGTTTGTCATCCGACGGCAACTGTCGAGCAAATTTGCTAGGAGTGTCGACCTCGGTCGCGCCACCAGGACAGGAAGACGATCACACCGAGCACCAGCATCGCGAGGGTGATCGCCGCGCGGAGCGGACCCACCGGGATCACCGCGACGTTCAGGTCGTAGAGGATGTGCGCGGCAATGAACGGCCAGATCAGCCGCACGCGCAGGTACGCGTAGCGCAGCAGCGCGCACCAGACCAGGACCATCAGTATCGCGGCGGGGCCGTAGTAGAGATGGAAAGGTAGTCGCAGCGCCATGAGCACCGCAAGCTGCGCGGGCCAAGCCCAGCGCAGGCGCAGCATGATGGCCATCGGCAAGGCGAGCAGCATGGTCTCCTCGACCAATCCGGCGCGCAGACTCCAGGTCACGCCGTCCCAGGCCGACATCGCGCCGAGGGGGTTGCCGTCCTCGCCGGTGACCCATTCGGGGAAGGTACCGAGGCCCAACAGGCCGAGCCAGATGGCGAGGTAGCCCGCGCCCGTCGCGCCGAGGAAGCCCGCGCGGGCCCGCGAACCCGCACGCAGACCGAGTTCGGCGCCGGTCAGACCCAGCCAGCGGTGTGCGACCCAAAGCGCCAGCGCGGCGAACGGGAAGGCGGTCCAGCCCGCGATGCGGTAGGTGTCGGCGGGGAGACCGGTCCACCGCGGGTCGGTTCGGTGCACCAGCAAGACGATGGCGACAACCGTGGGTGCGCCGAAGGTCAGGACAAAGGCGATGGTTTGCAGAATCCAGGCTTTGACCGCCCACGATTTATCGCTGGTCGAAATTTCGACGGATTGTGAAGTCATCGCGCCTTTCTCGGCGATGGGGGCGTTAAGGATGACCGGAAATTAGCACATGAATTCGGCATCACCGCATCGCTATGTGTGCAAGTCGAAACTCGCCTTTGTGGATGCTCAATTGTTATGTAATGCAGCGCTATGCGATTTGTGCTGTCGGATGGCGCAACTCGCATTCCGTTCACGATGGTCGCGCGAAAGGGTTTGATCCGACGACGGTTGTATCGTTGAAAATGTCATCTGCACAATACATTTCGGTCCACGGCTGTTAAGCATTTCGATGGCCGCGCCGATCGGACTCGAAAGGTTCTCCGAGAACAGTAATCGTTGCTTTGCTGTGGATGGCGGTTCCTGCCGGACGCCTTCGCGAAACGGAAGACGACACCGGTCGGGATCCGGCACCGCGACATCGGGTTCGGCAATTCGGGTCGAGCGGTTGCGCATCGGCGGACTGTGATCAACAGTGGTTGTTCAACGGTGTAGTGACGGGAGGCCGGCATGGACCACGCTGAGGTGGTTGTCGTCGGTGCCGGATATGCGGGACTGGCCGCGGCGCGGGCGCTGCGGGCGGCCGGACGCGAGATCGTCGTGCTGGAGGCCAGCGGGCGGGTCGGCGGCCGGGCGCAGACCGACCGGATCGCGGACGAATGGGCCGTGGATCTCGGCGCCCAGTGGATCTCCGGCGGCCACACCCGATTCGCCGCGCTGGCGCGGGAGTACGGCGCCGAGACGTACGCCGCACCGTCCGACGGCGCGAATCTGCTGGTAGAGGGCGCCGTCCGGCACTCATTCGACGGCGCGCGGCCGCCGCTGCCGCCGCTCGTGCTCGTCGTTCTCGGGCAGGCCATGTGGCGGATCGAGCGGCTGGCCGCGCGCATCGACCTCGCGCGTCCGTGGACCGCCCCGGGCGCTGATCGGCTCGACGCGATGACCGCGGCCACCTGGCTGCGCCGCAACCTGCCCGAACGCCGGGCCAGGCATCTCGCCGAGGTGATGATCGGTGAGGAGTTGTGCGTCGACGTCGGCAGCGTCTCGATGCTCGCCCTGCTGACCACTATTCGCGCTGCGGGTGGCGTCGACGCGGGTGCGACGGCGGAGACGGTCACCCGACTGTTCGTCGACGGCGCCGACGGACCCGCTCGTTCGATCGCCGCCGAGCTGGCCGACGTGCTGCGATTGCACGCTCCGGTCACCTCGATTCAGCAAGTGGCGCAAGGTCTTTCGGTAAGCGGCGAGTTCGGTGCGGTGCGCGCCGCGCAGGTGATCGTCGCGCTGCCGCCCGCACTGGCCGGTCGGATCGCCTACGACCCGCCACTGCCCGCCGCCCGCGACCACCTGACCCAGCGGATGCCGATGGGGTCGGTGCTGAAGGCATTCGCCGTCTATGAGCGGCCATTTTGGCGCGATGATCGACTAACCGGCCAGGCACTGAACCTGCACGATCCGGTCCCGGTCACCTTCGATGCCACCCGCCCCGGCGGCCCAGGCTGCCTCGGCGCCCTCATCCCCGGTCGCGCGGCCCATCGCCTCGCCGCGCTCTCCGCCGACGAACGCCGGACGATGATCGTCGGCTCGCTCGTCCGCGCCTTCGGTCATGCGGCGCGTGCGCCGATCGACTGGCGCGAGAAGGTCTGGGCCGACGATCCGTACACCCGTGGCGGGTACGGCGCGTTTTTCCCACCCGGTGTGCTGACCAGTATCGGTTCGGCGCTGCGTCAACCGATCGGCGCGATTCATTGGGCCGGCAGCGAAACCGCCACAGAATGGGCCGGCTACGTGGAGGGTGCGGTCCGTTCCGGCGAACGTGCGGCCGGTGAGGTGCTCGCGGCATATCGGGCTACCGCCGTGGGTTAGCGCGCCGATCCCGGTGTCGGACTATGGTTTCCAGGCGTCCGACGATGCGAACTGGACGCATGACCAAATATGAGTTGAATCATAGGCTGAATGAGAATGCCTGTATATATCCGTTAACGCTTTCCTGACGGGCCCCGCTGTTCCTGGACCAAAAAGGCGCTCTTGACCTCGGTGAATGGCGGATAGTGATCTCCGTTATGTTGACTGAGATTCTGCGCTAGGCGAACTATGGACCGCATGGCACATTCAGCAAATTTTCAGCAAAGTCTGGGGTGGCTGAGTCGCACCTTCCCGGCCGCGCTGCTGGTGTTGTGCACAGTGCTGGTCGGCGGATTGCTCGCCGGGCCCGGCGCGGCTACCGCGGACTCGGACCTGCCCGGCTGTACCACCGACTCGTCGGTACCCAATGAACTGACGGTCACGTGTGACCCCGGCTCCGGTGTCGGCGAGCACGCCTTCATCCGCTGCCGCGACCTGCTCGGCATGCCGCACACTCACATCGGCGCCACCATCGGTACCGATGGTGGCTGGTCCAGGGCGAATTGCGCCCCGGCCGAAACCGGTCCGGTCTGATCCGGGCGGGGACTCGACCCCGATATCGCCTGCCGCGCCGGAGCCCGCGAACTCTCGACTACCAGGGCCATGGGCGCATCCAACCAGCACGTCCCTAGCGACGGGTTCACGGAGAGGCTCCAAATGCGTGTAGTCACCAAGGAACGCCAGCGCGAAACCAAAGCATCCGCCAAACACCGCAAGAGCGTCGAGAAGTCCCGGCGCGGCATGTACGCCGCAGCCACTTTCGCCTCGATGGCGACCGCGATGATCGGCGCCGGTCACGCCAGCGCCGATATCGAGTTGCCGCCACCGCCCGCCGATCTGAACGGCGTGCTGTCCGGCGCCGGTGATGTGGCGGGGCAGGTGCTCGATCCCGGCCAGCAAGGCGCGCTCGATGACGCACTCGGTGCCGCGAGCGCGGCAAGTGCGAATACTCCGTTCGGTGACCAGGTGAACTCCGCGATCGACACCTATCGCGCCGGTGGTGCACCGCCACCCGGACCGGAGTGGCTCGGTGGTGGAGGCGCAGGCCTGGGTGCCCCCGCCGCGGCCGCCGCCGAGGTGGCAGGCCGCGTTCCCGCACCTGTCGCCGACCTTGCGGCAACTGTCGCGCAAATCGCGGGTTCGGGCATGCAGCTCGACCAGCTGGCCACCTGGGCAAACACCACGTTTCCCGACGGTCCGATGCGCGGCCCGGTGAACGACCTGCTGGCCTTCGTCGAGCAGGCCACCGAGCTGGCCGGCACGCGCCGCAGTGGCACGACCCCGGCCATCGACGACCTGATCGACCAGGCACGCACGCTCTTCGGCTTCCCCAAAGACGGACCCGATCCGGTCAAGGGCCTGCGCGACATGCTCACTCCGGCGGTGGGACAACAGGATCCCGTCGCCCAGCAACTGCCGCCCGGACTGCTCGCGATCGCCGCGCCGGTCATCGGCCTCTTCGCGCCCCAACTCGCGGGCATGGCGCCGGTGCTCGCGTTCCTCGCGCCGCTGATTGCGCTGGCCTCGAACCCGGCGGCCGCGATCGGCGCGGTCTTCACCGAGATCCGGGAGGCGGTGCGCGGTCTGGTGTCCGATGCCAGGCATCCGGCGGCGCTGCCGCTGCTCGCGCTGCCGGTGATCGCGGTACTCGCGATCGTGCCGCTGCTCTTCGCCGGCGGCATCGGGGTGGCGGCCGTACTCGCCCTCGGTGCGGTGATACTCGGCGCGATTGTGTTGGCGCCGTTGGTGATCGGTGCGCTGATCATCGGCGGCCTGGTGCTGGCGGTGCTGGCCATCCCGGTGCTGATCGTGCTGGCGGTGATCGCGATTCCGGTGCTGCTCATCGCGATTCCGGTGGCCATCGTCGCGTTCTCGGTGCTGGCGCCGGTCATCCTGGTCGGTGGCATCGCCGCGATCGTGGTGGCCATCGTCGGCGGAATCGCCCTCGCCGTACTGGCATTGGCCGGTGGACTGGCTTTCAGCATCGTCGGCTTCGCCGTGCTGGCCGTGGCCGCGCTGTTGGCCACCGTCTTCGTGCCCGTCCTCGGCCTGGTGCTCGCGCCGCTGTTGTTCGGCGGCGTACTCGCCTTCCTGGTCGTCAGCCTCATCGCCACGGCCGTTGCCTTCTTCGGCGTGCTCGGTGTCGCCGGACTCGCCACCGCCGCACTGATTGTCGGCGTCGGCCTGCTGTCGCTGCTGACTCCGTTCGGGCTCATCGCCATTCCGATCGTGATCGCACTCGCGGCCGTCGCCCTGGTGGCGTTCGGCGCGGTCGGCCTCGCGGGCGGTGTGATCCTCGCCGTGGTGGCGCTCGCCGGGTTGCTGGTGCTCTCGGTGGTGGCCGGGGCCGCGGTGACCGTGCTGTTCGCGCTTGCCGTGGTGGCGACCGCGATTCAGCTCGTCGCGGCCGCGGTGTTCTGGGCCGGGCTCGCCGCGGCGGGCATCGTGTTCGCCGCGCTCGGTGCGGTGGGCGTCGCGCTGGCGGTGGTCGGCGGACTGATCGCCACCCTCGCGCTGGTCTTCGCCATCCCGGTCCTCGGGCCGCTGCTTGCCCCGCTGCTGTTCATCGGCCTGGTCGCCATTCCGGCGGCCATCGGGCTCGCGGTGCTGTTCGGCGGCTTCGGACTGATCGCGTTCTCGGTGTTCGCCTTGACCGGGACGGTGCTGCTGGGGATCGCGACGCTGGCCGGTGCGGCACTGCTCGCGACGCTCGCGTTCATGGTCACCATGCCCTACGCGATTCCGCTGATTCTGGTTGCCGCACTGGCCTTTTCGATCATCGCGGGCGTCGGCATCGGCGCGGTCGCCGCGGCGTTCGTGGTGGCGACCTGGGTGGGCGGCGGCGCCATCGTGCTCGGCCTCCTCGCGGTCGCACTCGCCGTGGTCGCCACGGTATTCGCCGGCGGGCTGGTCGTCGGGGTGCTGTCGTTCGTCATGCTGACCCTCGCGGCGTTCGCGGCGATCGTGATCAACGCACCGCTCGCGCTGCTCGCGATACCGCTGCTGTTCGGCGCGGTGCTGCTCGGCACGCTGGCGACCCTCGGCACGGTGGCCGTGGTCAGCACGCTGCTCGGCGGATTCGTCGCGGCGCTCGGACTCGGCCTGGTGGCCGCCTGGGTGTTCTTCGGCGTGCTCGCGCTCGGTGTTTTCGTGGCCGCGTCCGCGCTGTTCCCGCCGTTGCTGCTGATCACCGTGCCGCTCGCGGCCGCGGCCTTCGCGGTGATGGCGGTGCTGGCGATCGCGACACTCGCGGTCGGCGGAGTCGCGCTCGGCGCGATCCTGTCGGCGGGCTGGCTGATCGCGGCCGTGCTCGGGGTGGCGGCGGTGATCGCCACCGCCGCGGTCGCGGTGGTCGGGTTCGCACTCGCCGCCGTGCTCACGGTGCCGTTCTTGATCTTCGGGCCGTTCGCGGTGGTGGTGTCGACGGCGCTGTCGCCGATCATCGCACTCGCGCTGCTCGCGGTCTGGTCGCCGGTATTGGTGGCGGGACTCGTCGTCGCGGCCGTCGGGATCGGCATCGGCCTGCTCGGGCTCGCCGGTCTGCCGGTGCTGGCGGCGATCATCGGCGTCTCGGTGGTGGCCGTGACCACGGCGCTCGCGGTCACGCTGTTCGCAGGCAGCCTGCTGCTCGACTTCGCCACGCTCGGCCTCGTCGCGGCGGTACTCGCGCCGCTGGTCGCCTTGGCCGGACTCGGCGCGCTCGCGCTGCTGGCCCTCCCGGTGCTTGCCCTGCTCGCCGCGCCGGTGCTCGGCCTGGCCGCTCTCGGTGCGCTCGCCGTGGTCGCGCTACCGGTGCTGGCCGCGGTCGCGCTGCCCGTGCTCGGGCTTGCCGCACTCGGCGCGCTTGCCGTCGTGGCTATTCCGATCCTCGCGGTCCTCGCGTTGCCGGTCCTCGCCCTGCTCGCCCTCGTGGCGGTGCCGCTCCTCGCGCTGGCCGGATTGGCCGCGCTGGCGGTGACCCTGGTAGCCGGTGCGGTCGCCGGGGCCACGGCACTCGCGGTAGCGGTGCTCGGGATTCTCGCGATCGGTGCTCCGCTGGCACTGCTGGCGATCGTTCCGCTGCTGGCCCTGGCCGCGGTCGGTGCGCTCGCCCTGCTTGCGCTGCCGGTGCTGTTGATCGGTGGGGCCTTGGCCGCCGTGGTCGGTGTGCCACTCGCCGCGCTCGGTGCGCTGGCGCTGCTCGCGCTGCCGATCGTGCTGATCGGTGGTGCGCTGGTCGGATTGGCCGCCTTGATCGGTGTGCCGCTGGCGGCGGTGGGAGCGGTTGCGCTGCTGGCCATTCCGCTGCTGCTGGCCGCCGGTGCACTGGCCGCGGTAGCCGGTGTGGCGCTCGCAGCGGTCGCCGTTCCGGTCTTGCTGGCCGGCGCCGCGCTCGCCGCGATTATCGGCATTCCGGTGCTACTGGTCGGCGGTGGGCTGGCCGCCCTCGCGGCCGCGTTCGTCGCGGTGAAACTGCTGATCTGCCTGCCGCTGGCGCTCGGTGCGCTTGCCCTGCTCGCACTTCCGGTGCTCCTGGTCGGCGGTGCGCTGGCCGGACTGGTCGCGCTGGTGGGCGTGCCGCTCGCCGTAGTCGGTGCGCTTGCGCTGCTTGCTCTTCCGGTGTTGCTCGCCGGTGGAGCGCTGGCCGCGGTGATCGGCCTGCCGCTGGCAGCGCTCGGACTGTTCGCGCTGATCGAGATTCCGAAGTTGCTGATCGGTGCTGTGCTGACCGGCGCGGCGGCGGCGGTCCTGGCACCGCTTGCCGCGGTCGGTCTGGCCGCGCTGATTGCCGCACCGCTGGTCGGGCTCGCGGCGCTGATCGGTGCGCCGCTGGCCGCGCTGGGCGCCGCCGCGGCGGTGGCGCTCGCCCTCGCCCTCGCCGTGCTGCTCACCCCTGGTGCGCGGGTCGGCATCATCTCCGGCATCCGGGCCGCACTGGATCGCAATGGGCCGCTGGGTGCTTCGGGCGGCGGGACCGCCGCGACCGGAACGCAGTTCCTCGACGACATTCCCGACGACCCGAGCCTGGAGCAACTGGCGGCCTCGCTACAGCGACTGCTCGCTCCACTGCCGAGCACCCCTGCCCCCGCGCCGGTCGCGTTCGCCGACCTGCCCTACACCGGAAAGGGGGCCGCCGAAGCGGTGGCGCACGATCGCGCCTCGCGCCTCGTCAGCATCTCACTGTGACGAATCCTGCTCTGTGCCAAGCCATCCAGCTCTAGCCAAGGAGATCAGACATGACGAACGCCACCGAAACCCTGCACCTGGAGTACCTCTACGGCCCGCAGTGGCAGGACGCGGTCCGCATCATCGAGCGCTCCGGCCAGTTGACCGCCGAGGAACGGGAAAAGCTGAACGCGGCGGCGAAGAAGCTGATGCAGGACAAGGTTTCGGCCCTGTCCAACGGCGCAGGCATGGAAGGCGGCCTCAGTGGCCTGCTGGCCGGGCTCGGCATGGGTGCGAATGCCCAGACGGTGGCGTCGCATCCGTTGAACATCGCGGCCGCGACGGCCAAGGCCTTCGGGCGATCCCGCAACGTGCAGCTCGCGGGCATGATCGCCGGTCAGGCCGTCTCGCCAACCGCGGCGGGCGCACCGGGTGACCTGAGCGGGCTGCTCGAGTCGTTCGGCTCGATCGGCGCGGTAACCGTGGTCGGTCAGGCCGTCACCGCGTCGGTGCTGAGCGACCTGGTCGGTCAGGGCGAATTCACTCAGGCGGTCTACGACGAGCTGATGCGGCCGTGGAGCAGCAATATCGACGTGTAGTCCGCGACGAGCACGAAAGGGGTTGGCACCATGTTCGATTCGCGAAACATCGGCTCCGGTGGCGTCGCCACCGATGCGCTCGGTGGTCTGCTCGACGTCCGATCGGCCCCAGTCACGTTCGGCTATTACGAACGCAATGAGGTCGCCGTCGCCAACGGCGTCGAGTGGAACACCCGGTCCCGGACCGCCCCGATCGGGTGGTGGAACCGGCACCGGCACGTACAGGCGGGGTGCGGCATGGCGATCGTCATGACGCTCGCCTTCGTGCCCGCCGTGCAGAACGCGGTCCTCACGGTGCTGACCCATGCTGGATAACGCGCGGAGGCGGCGGTCACGCCGAGGGGCAACCTCCCTCGGCGTGACCGCCATGGCCGTGCTGTTCTTGGTCGCCGCCGCGCTGTTGTGCGCGTGTTCGAGTGGCGGCTCGACCACCGCGATCCGCGACCGCGTCGCCGACGCGGACACCGCGGACTGCGCCCTCGGCGGCCAAGCCGTCGCGGGCCTGCGCGACACCTTCCGTCAGCTGTCCGAGCAGCTCGACGGCCTCGGCCCGGCCGCGTCTCGCGGCGACCTCGGCGACGTGAAAACCCGTGTCACCCATGGCATGTGGCTGTCCAACCAGGTCTCGAACACCCTCAACCCGGCGGTCGATCGCATCGGATCCCCGCTCATCGGCAGCGCCTACCGCGACGTCGCCACCGCGGGCGGTCAACTGCACAACTCACTGTCCGGCTTCGCCTCCGTGCTGGACAACGGCAACCCCGCCCAGCCGGTTGCCGACTCGGTGACCGCCGCGTTGACGTCCCTGAACTCCGCCATGGACCGCATGCGCCGCACCTGCCCCGCCGTGTTCGCCGAACCGAAGGGCCCGCAGTACGGTCCACCGCTCAGCGCCCGCTGAGCCGAATCAAGCTCCCGTCGAACGCCTTTCGAAGAGCCGATCCCTGGCGACGGACAGCGCGCGGGAGACGGCACCGGTGAGGACCCCATCGTCGCCGAGCGTGCTGGCGACGATGCGGGGGTGCAGCGGGCCGAGTTCGGCCATCCGGCGCGCGATCGCGTCGCCGAGTAGCTCGAGGTTGTTGCCGATACCGCCGCTGAGCACGACGAGTTCCGGGTCCAGGATCGAGGCGACGGCGGTGATGAGCGCGCCGATCCGCCGTCCCTCGGACTCGACCACCGCCAGAGCGCGTGGGTCGCCCGCGGCCGCCGCTGTGAAGATCTCCTTCGCGGAAGCCCCTGCGAGACCGGCCTGCTCGGCCGTACGCGCGACTCCGCCCGCGGCGGCGACGGTTTCGGTCATGCCGCGCTCGCGGGCATCGAGCGGGGGAGCGTCGACCTCGGTGGCGGGCAGGAACGAAACCTCGCCCGCCGCACCGGTATTGCCGACATAGAGCTCGCCGTTGATCACGATGCCCATGCCGACGCCGGTGCCGACCGAGATGAGCACGAAGTTGCGCACGCCGGCGCCCGCGCCGAAGGTGAGCTCGCCGACGGCGGCGAGATTGATGTCGTTCTCGATGGTCGATTCGACCGCGAGCGCGTCCCGCAGCTGACCGACCAGCCCGGCGCGGCCCCAGCCGGGCAGGTTCTGGGCGTAGTCGAGGCGGCCGGTGCGCGGATTGAGCACGCCGGGGCTGCCGATGACCGCGTAGTGCACAGCCGACCAGTCGACGCCGGACTCGTCGGCGACCTCGTCGGCCAGCGCGCGCACCCGCCGCACCAGATCGGCGGCCGAACGGGCCGAGTTGCGCACATCGCGGCGTCCGATGAAATCGCCGCGCAGGTCGGCGATGGCGAGGCGAATCCAGTTGCGGCCGATGTCTATGCCCGCAACCACCCCAGCGCGCACGTTCACGTCGTAGAGTGCGGTGGTCGGCCCCGGCCTGCCGCTGAGCGACCCGACCAACTGCACCAGCCCGGCCTGCTCCAGCCCCGAAAGCGCCGCCGACACAGTCGGTTTCGACAATCCGCTGGCCTTGGCCAGGTCACCGCGCGAGGCAGGCCCGCTAAGCCGCAGGTAGTCGAGCAGCAACCGCTCGTTCATCGTCCGAAGGAGCTGGGGATTGCCGACCCTACTCATCAATCCTCCTGCTCGTACCACTGGACACCACCGTGTTAGTAAACTACCTTTCTTACCAACGCTCAACCGGGCGCTCTCACTCTCCTCTCGGCACGGTGACCTCATGCGTCGAATTCAGCTCCTCACCGCGGCGGCGGCCGCACTCGTCCTGGCGGCAGGCTGTAGCTCCGGCGACAGCACCACAGACGCGAAATCGGGCGGCGACACCCCGACGATCGCGCTGCTGCTCCCGGAATCCAAGACCACCCGTTACGAAGCCTTCGATCGTCCGCTGTTCGAGGCGAAGGTCAAGCAGCTCTGCGACAAGTGCAAGGTGCTCTACTTCAATGCCGATCAAGACGCGGCAAAACAGCAGGGCCAGTTCGAATCCGCGCTCACCCAGGGCGCCGACGTCATCGTCTTCGACGCGGTCAACGCCGATGCCGTTGCGCCACAGGTGAACACGGCGCGGCAGAAGAAGATCCCGGTGATCGCCTACGACCGGCTGATCTCCGGCATCGGCTACGAGTACTACGTGTCCTTCGACAATGTGAAGGTCGGCAGGGTGCAGGGCGAGGCCCTGCTCGCCGAGTTGAGCAAGCGCGGCACCGCCGACAAGGGCCAGCTGGTGGTGATCAATGGATCGCCGACCGATCCCAGCGCGGGCGACTACAAGAAGGGCGCGCACGAGGCGCTGGACGGCAAGGTGAAGATCGGGCGCGAATTCGACACTCCCGATTGGTCTCCCGACAAGGCGCAGCAGCAGATGGAACAGGCCATCACCGCACTCGGCAAGGACGCGATCGTCGGCGTGTACTCGGCCAACGACGGCATGGCGGGCGGAGCCATCGCGGCGCTGAAGCGGGCAGGCTACGCGACGTTGCCCCCGCTCACCGGCCAGGACGCGGAACTCGCTGGGGTGCAACGGATTCTGACCGGCGAGCAGACCATGACCATCTACCTCGACTACCGCGCCCAGGCGGAGAAGGCGGCCGAACTCGCGGTGGCCGTCGCGAAGGGCGAAAAGCCGACGGCGCCCGCGAAAACCAACAATGGCGCGACCGACATCCCGTCGTATCTGCTCGACGCGATCGCGGTCGGCAAGGACAACATCAAGGACACCATCGTCAAGGACGGCCTATACACCGTCGCCGATATCTGCACGCCCGACGTGGCGGCGGCATGCCAGGCCGCGGGCATCAAATGACAGCTCCCACAACGGTTCTCTCGGCCCGCGGGCTGACCAAGCGCTACGGCGCGGTGCAGGCGCTGGACGGCGCGGATCTCGAGGTGCACGCCGGTGAGGTGGTCGCCCTGGTCGGCGACAACGGCGCGGGCAAATCGACTCTGGTAAAGGCGATTTCGGGCGTGACAGTGGCCGACGAGGGCGAGATCGTCTTCGGCGGTGCGGCGGTGCGGATCACCCGCCCGCAGGACGCGCAGGCCCTCGGCATCACGACCGTGTTCCAGGATCTCGCGCTGTGCGACAACCTCGACGTCGTCGCCAACCTGCATCTCGGTGCGGAGACCAGCATTTGCAGCGTGCTCGACGAGATCGAGATGGAACGCAGCGCCCGCGACCTGCTCGCCTCGCTCGACGTGAAGATCAAAGACGTCCGCTCGCCGGTGTCCGCGTTGTCCGGCGGGCAGCGGCAGTCGGTCGCCATCGCACGAGCGCTGCTCGGGCGGCCGCGGATGGTGATTCTCGACGAGCCGACCGCGGCGCTCGGGGTCGAACAGACCGCGCAGGTACTCGCGTTGATCGGCCGATTGCGCGAGCGCGGCCTCGGAGTGCTGTTGATTTCGCACAACCTGGTCGATGTGCGCTCGGTCAGCGACCGCGTGGTGGTGTTGCGGCTCGGCCGGAACGCAGGAGAATTCGAGACCGCTACAGCGACTCAAGAAGATATTGTGGCAGCGATCACGGGAGCGGCCGCATGAGAGAGCGAAGCGAACGAATCATGTCACAGCGTGCGTCGCTTATGACGGAACCGAGCGCCAGCCAGGTGGAGTCATGAGTGACGTCGTCATGAAAAGAACTGTCTGGCAGGGAAACCAAGGACGCGGCTTAGCCGACGCCGCAATGGACCGGCTACGTCGCGGCGAGGTCGGATCGGTACCGGTGGCAATCGGTCTGGCCATCATCGGCATCGTGTTCTACCGGCTCAACGCCCACTTCCTGTCCGCGGAGAACCTCACCAACCTGGCTCTGCAGATGGCCGCCACCGGAACCATCGCGCTCGGCATCGTGCTGGTGCTGCTGCTCGGCGAGATCGACCTCTCCGCCGGCTCGGTCAGCGGCTTGACGGCCGTGACAATGACGCTGCTCTACGTGCGGCACGGCTGGAATGTCGTGCTCGCGGTCCTCGCGGCCGTCGCGGTCGGTGCCGCGATCGGCCTGCTGCACGGGCTCATGCGCACGATGCTGAGCATGCCGTCGTTCGTCGTGACGCTGGCCGGCCTGATCGGCTGGCAGGGCATGATGCTGTATCTGCTCGGCAAGGAAGGCACCGTCAACCTGCCGTTCGATCGCGGCATCGCCACCATCAGCGACACCTGGCTGCCGTCCGTTCTCGGCTGGCTGCTGGTGGTGTTGCTCGCGGGCGGACACCTCGTCGCGAGCCTGGTCACCCGGCATCAACGGGTGCACGCGGGGCTCGACGCACCAACGCCGGTCTGGATCGTGGTGCGTTCCGGCGGGTTGGCCGTGCTGCTCGGCATCACCGTGGTCGTGCTGAATTCCGATCGCGGCGTGCCACTGACCCTGGTGATCTTCGGCGGACTTGTCCTCGCCCTCGACCTGATCCTGCGGCGCACGGTCTTCGGCCGCCGCATGTACGCGGTCGGCGGCAATGCCGAGGCGGCCCGCCGGGCAGGCATCAACGTCACCGCGATCCGCATCTACGCCTTCGTCGGCTGCTCCGTGCTGGCCACCCTCGGCGGCATCCTCGCCGCTTCCCGGCTGGTCGCGGTCAACCAGAGTTCCGGCGGCAGCGACATCTTGCTCAACGCGATCGCCGCCGCCGTGATCGGTGGCACCAGCCTGTTCGGCGGACGCGGCCGCGCCTACGCCGCGCTGTTGGGAATCCTTGTCATACAATCGATTACGAACGGAATGCTGCTGCTCAACGTGGACTCCTCGGTGCGCTTCATGGTCACCGGCGCCGTGCTCGCGATCTCGGTCGCCATCGACTCGGTCGCGCGACGCGGCGCCGAGGGAGCGCGCTGAGCGGAGGGCGATCTCACCATCGCCCGTCGGAGGGCGCCTGGGCGCGGCAGGGTTGTCCCGCGTCCAGGCGCTCCTGAACTTGCGGCGGCCTTCGTGTGCGCAGCGCACGGAGGCCGCCGCTGTGGTGTGTCCCAGCGAACATCCAGTAACAGACCTGGGCAAACGACCGACACGGTGGGGAAGTTCTTTTCGAGTTCGGTGCCGTGTGGGTCGGGGTTTTGGGAGTGTGTTCGTGGATCGCAGATCGATGTGGGTGGTTCGGGCTCGGGCGGTAGTGCTCGCGGCGTCGCTGTGTCTCGGCGTCGGCATCGCGGCCGGGGCACCGGCGCAGGCGACGGCGACGAGCGCGCAGTGGGTTGATACGCCCGCGGCGCCCGACGGGTCGGTGATCGCGCGGGTGGAGGAGCCCGACGGACGCAACATTCGGATCTGGGTGCGGTCGACGGCGATGGAGGGCGCGACCTTCCCGGTCGACATTCAGCGGCCCGCCGACACCTCGCAAGCCCGGCCGACGCTGTATCTGCTGAACGGCGCGGGCGGCGGTGTCGACGATGCCAGCTGGCAGCTGCGCACCAATGTCCTCGACTTCCTGTCGGACAAGAACATCAACGTGGTCCAGCCGGTCGGCGGGCAGTTCAGCTATTACACCGACTGGCTCGAGGACGATCCGGTACTCGGCCCCAACAAGTGGAAGACCTACCTCACCGAGGAATTGCCGCCGCTGATCGATGCGGCGCTCAGCACCAACAAGGTGAATGCGATCGCGGGACTGTCGATGGCGGGCACCTCGGTCCTCGCGCTGTCGATCGCGAAGCCCGAGCTGTATCGCAGCGTCGCCTCCTACAGTGGCTGCGCGCAGACCAGCGACCCGATCGGTCAGGCCTTCGTGCAGATGACGGTGGAACGCGGTGGCGGCACCGTCGCCAACATGTGGGGTCCGCCCGGCGATCCGGCGTGGGTGGCCAACGACCCGCTCGTGCACGCGGACAAACTGCGCGGCGTGAACCTGTTCGTCTCCAGCGGCAGCGGCCTGCCCGGCGCGCACGACACGCTCGACGGGCCGTTCCAGATCAAGCCCGGCGTCTCGCAGTGGGCCGACCAGCTGGTGGTCGGCGGCGCGATCGAGGCGGGCATCCGGATGTGCTCGGCGAACCTGCAATTCCGGTTGGACCAGCTGGGTATCCCGGCCACCTTCGACTTCACGCCGACTGGCACGCACTCGTGGGGCTACTGGCAGGACGCGTTCGTCGCCTCCTGGCCGGTGCTCGCCAAGGGGCTCTACAGCTGACGCACCCGCCGACCGCAGCCCTGTGATCTAGGTCATCCGACGTAGTAGGCTGCGGTCGGCACAGGGTGGGCTAAAGTGGTCGAACAGATGCAGATATGCGCATACGTGGCGGTGATGAAAGCGGGCGGCTAATGGGACATGAACACGAGCACGGGCACAGCCATGGCGGCGGCCACGGACACTCGCACGGGGTGTCCGGTGACGCCGATCGCCGCTGGCTGACGGTCGCGCTGGCGCTGATCGCCGGGTTCATGATGGTCGAGGTCGTGATCGGCCTGCTGGCGAATTCGCTGGCCCTGCTCTCGGACGCGGCACACATGCTGACCGACGCGGCGTCGATCGTGCTCGCGCTCACCGCGATTCGGCTCGCCGCCCGCCCCGCGCGCGGCAAATACACCTACGGCTTCAAGCGCGCCGAGATCCTGTCCGCGCAGGCGAACGGCATCACGCTGCTGGTGCTCGCGGGCTGGCTGACCTACGAGGCCATTCGACGGCTGCTCGATCCGCCGGAGGTGACCGGTGGGCTGGTGGTCGCCACCGCGCTCTTCGGCATCGTGGTGAATATTGCCGCGGCATGGGCGATCAGCAAGGCGAACCGCTCCAGCTTGAATGTGGAGGGCGCGTTCCAACACGTGCTCAACGATCTGTACGGCTTCATCGCGACCGCCGTCGCTGGCGTCGTCGTGCTGGTCACCGGATTCACCCGTGCCGACGCGATCGCCACCCTGGTCGTCGTCGCGCTGATGGTGAAGGCCGGCCTCGGCCTGGTCCGCGAGTCGGGCCGCATCTTCTTGGAAGCCGCACCCGCCGGCGTAGACCCGGACGCCCTCGGCCGCCGTCTCGTCGAGATGCCCGGCATCGACGAGGTGCACGACCTGCACGTCTGGCAGATCACCTCCGGCAACGTCGCCCTCTCCGCCCACGTCCTCGTCCAGCCCGGCGCCGACTGCCACGGCCTACGCCAGCAAATCGAACGCCTCCTCGACCACGACTACGAAATCACCCACACCACCCTCCAGGTCGACCACTCCCAACTGATCTCCACCACCCCACCCCCCAACCCCGACCGCCTACTCCCGGTCCTCGAAGAACACTGCGACGACTCCCACGGCCCAGTCCACCGCGAACGCGCCTAGGACCCCAAATCCCCACCCGCCCATGTGATCCGCCCTTTCGGGGTTCCCCAGAAAAGGTGCAGCTCCCGAGAAGGAGTGCGGATCTTGGGCGGTCCGGCGGGATGCACCTCGAAGGCCATCCCGGGGTAGGGACCTGAAACGGTCGAGATCCGCACTGTCTCTAGGGATCCGCACTGCCTCCAAGACCCTAAAGCGAGTGCAGATCCCCAGGGAGGGTGCGGATTTCGGGAGGGTGCGGGTTCCTTGGCCGTTGACAGTCAGGGTCTGCGACCGGTGGCGCTGATCCGGTCCATCGAAGCGCACGCGCCGAACCCACAGACCCCCCATACCTCCCACAGACACCTCACGTGAGGTGTCTGTGGGAGGTATGGGGGTCTGTGAATCCCCCCGTATACCAGCAGGTTTCACCACCGCAGAGCAGACCCAAGCAGCGACAGCCCGATCCTCGGGCCAGAACCTAGCCG
>NZ_JBITFL010000018.1:18741-177372 GCF_044456045.1 Nocardia sp. NPDC051052 | reverse complement strand
CGCACCAACAAGGCCGACAAGCACCTTTCTCAAGCCTCACCCGACCCGCCTGGGTGTCCAGCACAACGTACTGAACCCCAACGAACTTAAGGAGCACATCTGATGAACGACAACGAGGGCGAGATCGAAACGCCGACCGAGGATTCGACGCCTGTTGAGTCGAGCGATCCTGCGGCAAAGGGGGTTTCGGTCGAACCGGAACAGGAAGCACCGCCGCTCGCGGGCAAGCGTTTCCGGCTGATCCCGGGCCGGGCCGGACGGATCGCACTCCGCGTGGCAGCTGCCGTATTACTCTGCGCCGCAATAGCTTCGACCGTCGTCTTCTACCTCCAGAACAAGGGCAACAAGGCGATCATCGACGCCAACGCGGACGCGCGCACCGCCGCCTGCAAGTACGCCCCGGTCCTGGCTGACTACGACGCCAAGAAACTGGACGACTACTTCGCCGCCGTCCTCGGCGGCGCGACCGGCGACTGGAAGAAGCAATTCGACAGCACCAGCAAGGAATTGCGCGACGTGCTCACCCAGGGCCAGGTGGTGTCGAAGGTCAACGACGTCCAGTGCGCGATCAAGACCGGCGACGAGAACTCCGCCGAGGCCATCGTGGTGATCGGCCAGACCATCACCAGCTTGGGCACCCAGGGCAAGCCCGCACCCGGCCAGCTGTCCATGGTGATGCGGCTGGAGAAGGTGGACGGTCGCTGGTTGGTGAACAAGGTGAACTCACCGCTGGCACCGCCGCCGCAGCCGTAGTTACCCGCCGTCGGGACCGAACAGGACGACCCGCATCAGGTGAACTACCCGCTGCCGCGAGCACACCGGGTCGTCGGATCCGAAGCGCTGACCAAGATCTACGACCAGGGCGAGCGCCGCCTGCACCAGCAGCCTGGCCTCGGCCGCGGACAGCTCGGGCCGCACGCCGACGAGCAGCTTCGCCCACTCTTCGACGTTGAGCCGCTGGATGTTCCGCAGCACCGTCCGCTCGTCGGCAGGCACGTTGCTGATCTCGGCGTAGTAGACGAAGGTCAGCTCGCGTTCGGCGAACGAGCCTGCCACGTACAGCTCGATCACTGTCGTCAACGCCTGCTCGGGGCCGTCCGCCACCGCGACGGCCGGGCCGATCGCGGCCGAAACCCGTTCCGCGGCACGACGGAACGCGGCCGCGAGGATGTCGCCCTTGCTGCGGTAGAAGCGGTACACCGCCGAGGAAGCGGGCAGCCCGGCCGCGGTCGCGATGTCCTCGACGCTCACATTCGGATAGCCGTGCTTGTGGAACAGCTCGATGGCGCGTGCGAGCAGCAGTTCATGCTTGAAGGTCCACGGAATCTCGTTCGCCGCAAGGCGTTTGGCGTGATCGGCGGAGGGCGGAAGGGTGCAGGCGGCGACGGCCCGGCAGGCGGCGCCGAGCAGTGCGGTCAACGCACGCACCGGGATCGACACATGATGATCGCCGATGCTGCTGAGCACGCTCAGCACGGCGGCGGACAGGACAGCCCGGTCCGCCGCGGCGAGCTCTGGCCGGGTCTCGCCGAGCAGCGACGTGAGGACCGAATCCGCCTCCGCTAGTTGGCGGTCCAGGATCGCGGCGTCGGCTTCTTCGAGATAGCGGCGTTGCCAACGCAAGAGTGCGGCGCTGCGGCGATTGCTGATCGACGCCGCGATGAGTGCGTCGATGACCTGCTCGAGCCGTGCTTCGGCGGGCAGTCCACGTGCCGCGTCCGGCAGGCGCACCGCCGCCTCACAGAGCGCGCCGAGCCGCAGCGCCTCCTCGCGGAACAGCGCGTACTTGCTCGGGTAGTGGCGGTACAGCGCGGCCGAGCTGATGTCGAGCCGGGACGCGATGTCCTCCATGCTCACGCCGTGGTAACCGAGCGACCCGAACGCCTCCGCCGACGCCGCCGCGATCTGGGCTCGCCGATCCCGCGGCCGCCGCCGAACCACGCGCGCGGCGGTGCCGTCGGACGCCTTGTCCGCGGCGCGGCCTTCCTGGGCACCCATGCCGCGATGGTAGCCGAACTGGACGCTCGGTAGCGGGGCGTTTTCTTTCTGGAAGCAAACTGAATGGAAGATCACAATGTGAGGATGATTTGGGCAGCTACCACTAGCTCTTCCGATTCACATAGATAGAATACTACGTAACATAAGCGACCGGTCGGTACCGCTCGCCTGTCCGGGAGGTCTAGGCCGCGGCGGGACGACCGAAAAGAACCACCTGCATCAACAGCCGTACCCGGCACTGCGCCGCCATCGGCTGGTCGTCGAACGCGCGACCCAGATCCACCACCAACGCGAACGCGGCGTGGATGAGGAAGCGCGCCTCGGCGGGGGACAGCTCCGGGCGCACCTCGCGCAGCAGCCGCGCCCACTCTTCGACACTGAGCCGCTGGATGTTTCGCAGCACCGTGCGTTCCTCCGTCGGCACATGCTGGAACTCGGTGAAATACACGTAGGTCAGCGCACGCTCGGCGAACGACCCCGCGACGTACTGGTCGATCAGCGTGGTCAGCGCGGCCTCCGGGCTCGCCGCGGTCGCGACCGCCGGACCGACCGCACCCGAAACCCGTTCCGCGGCACGGCGAAACGCGGCGGCGAGCAGGTCGCTCTTGCCGCGATAGAACCGGTACACCGCCGAGGCGGCGGACAGTCCCGCCGCGGTGGCGATATCCTCCACACTGACATTGGGATACCCGCGCTCGTGGAACAGCTCGACCGCTTTACGCAGCAGCAGTTCGTGTTTGAAGGAGTCCGGGATCTCGACCACCTGGACCGGTTCGGCGGCCTGCGCCGCGGGCAGTTCCGTGCCGATGATCGGCTGGCACGCCGAACTCAACAGCCGGGCAAGGGATTTCGCCGGGAGAGTGGCGTGGTGGTCGGCGATGCTGGTGATCGTGCTCAGCAGTGCCATGCGCAATATACGAGTGTCGTCCTCGGTCAGCTCCGGCCGCAGCTCGGCGAGCTGGCTGCCGAGCGCGCCGAGCACGGCGAACTGCTGATCGTTCAGCAGCGTCAAATCGTCGGGCTCCAAGTAGCGGCCCTCCCAGCGCACCAGGGTGATGGTCGGCCGGTTCTCGATGGTGACGGCGATGAGTGCGTCGAGCACGTGCCGCAGCCGCCGCTCGGGCGTCCACGCCGTCGCCTCTTCCGGCAGCTCGACCGACTCGGTCATCGCCCGGCCGACCCGCAGCAATTCCTCGCGGAACAGCGCGTACTTGCTCGGATAGTGGCGGTACAGCGCCGCCGAACTGATGCCGAGGCCGGTGGCGATGTCCTCCATGCTGACGCCGTGATAGCCGAGCGCGCCGAACGCGGCGGCCGAGGCGGCGGCGATCTGAGCCCGCCGATTCTTCGGCCTGCGCCGGACCTCCCGGGGTGCCGAGTCGCCGGTGCTCGCCTTCCGCGCCGTACGGCGATTGTCGACACTCATGCGGACATCGTACTGATCAGGGCTGGTTAGACGGGCTACGGCTCGGTGCGGGGCAGCTGCCGGACCGGCTGGGTGTGCCAGGTCACCCGGAATCGGGGCGGCACCTGCCGGAAGCCCGCGGCCGTCGCCGCGACCCGTAGGCGCGGGTCGCCGCAGGTGAGGGCCGCCACAGCCGATCGGCCACGGCGGCGTCGAGCGTCGTCGCCCGATCAGTCGCGCGGCGTGATGACCAGTAGCGCCTTACCTTCGGGGATCGTGGTGATGTTCCTGGTCTTCGCGCGTTCCGGATCCGCGCCATCCGGGCGTGAAAGAGAATGTCGCACAATGATTTCCCGCAGCACCGCGGTGCCTTCCATCAGCGAGAAGCCCGCGCCGATGCAGCGCCGGACGCCGCCGCCGAAGGGCAGCCAGGTGTTCGGCGCCACCTCGCCGGACAGGAAGCGGTCCGGCCGGAAGACCGCGAGGTCGGGATAGTTGTCGGGGCTGCGGTGCGCGAGCAGGATCGAGGTGTTCACCACCGTGCCCGCGGGCAGTCGCCTGCCGCCGATTGTCATGTCCCTGGTCAGTTTTCGATTGGTGCCGTTGATGATGACGCGCAGCCGCATCGCTTCCTTCATCACGGCCTCGAGGTACTTGTCGTCGCCGATGCGCGCGGCGACGAGGGCCGCTTCTTGGATGTCGGGGTGCGTCGCGATCTCGTATAGCGCCCAGGACAGCGCCGCCGCGGTCGTCTCATGGCCGGCCAGCAACAGCGTGATGAGCTGGTCACGCAGTTCGGCGTCGGTGAGCGGCGGGTCGTGATCGTCGCCGGTGCCCGCGTGCAGCAGCCGGGACAGCACATCGGTGCGTTCGGCCAGATCCGGCGCGCTTCGACGGGCGGCGATCTCGGCGTAGAGCAGGGCGTCGACCGCGCGCATATTCTCGGCGAACCGCTTCCACGGCCCGACGCGGCGGAGCACGCCCCACTTGATCCCGAGGAACACCAGCGGGTTGAGGTGCACGATCCGCCGCAGTCGCGGCGCGAGCTCGGCGCGGGTCTGTTCGTCGGAGACCCCGAACACCACCTGAATCATCACCTCGAGGGTGAGCGCGTTCATCCGGTCGAGCGTGACCACCGTGGAACCCGGTGTCCAGCGGTCGATTTCGGCGACGGCGATGCGGGCGACCAGATCGCGGTAGCCGCGCAGTGCCGAGCCGTTGAACGCGGGCATCAGCAATCGTCTGGCCCGCGCGTGCTCGTCCTCGTCGGTGAGCAACAGGGAGTGCTGGCCCATCACGACGCCGAGGATCTGGTTGCCCTCGCCCGCGTGCAGGTCACGCGGGTTGCCCGCGAAGATCTCCTTGATGTGCTCCGGGCGGGAGAACACCACGGAATGGTCGGCGAGCGGCGGGATACGCAGCGTGAAGACGTCGCCGTATCGGCGCGCGACGGCGGGCACGAAGCGCTGGCGATCGAGCTGGAACAGCACGCTCTGCACGAAGGCGGGCAGTCGCGACCCCGGCGGATAGGCGGTGGTCTCGTCACGCTCCTGGACGTCCTGTGCGGCCACGATGCCACCTTCGTTGAGTATGAGACGAACCTGTTTCATACCACGCTAAGAGATCTATGCCGTGGGGTCTATAACGCGGCAGGTAATCAACCGGACTTGACGCGGTGGTCTGACTTGGTATCGGCGACGCGCGCGTGCCAGCCGTGGCCCGCGCCGCCCAGGCGGCCATTTCCACGGCCGCCCTGGGTGGGCATCCCTACTGCCGGTGACTCCGGCGCCTAGCGGCCCGTCACCGGCGGGCCGCTAACTTACGGTGCCGGGTCGCTGCGCGGAGTACCAATCGAGCAGGTCCGGGTTGTCGACGGCGCTGCGTTCGACGACGCGGGCCGCCTCGGCACCCTGGAACAGCTTCTTGATCGGGATCTCGAGCTTTTTACCGGTGCGGGTGTGCGGGATACCGGGGGCGACAAGGATTTCGTCGGGGACGTGGCGCGGGGAGACCTCGGTGCGAATGGTGGTGTTGATGCGGGTCTTCAGGTCCTCGGTGAGCTCCGCCCCGGGGGCGAGCACGACGAACAGCGGCATCCAGTACCCGCCGTCCGGCTGTTCGGCACCGATGACCAGGGCCTCGGCGATCTCGGGGAGGCGTTCGACGGACTGGTAGATGTCGGCGCTGCCCATCCGGATGCCGTGCCGGTTGAGGGTGGAATCGGAACGGCCGTGCACGACGACGGAGTTGCGGTCGGTGATGGTGATCCAGTCGCCGTGCCGCCACACGCCGGGGTACATATCGAAATAGGCGTCGTGATAACGCTTGCCGTCGTCGTCGTGCCAGAAGCGAACCGGCATGGACGGCATCGGCTTGGTGATCACCAGCTCGCCGACCTCGTTACGGACCGGTGCTCCGGTGCCGTCGAAGGCCTCGAGCGCGGCGCCGAGGAAGCGGGTCGACAGCTCTCCCGGCCAGGCGGGCACGGTGCGGGCGCCGCCCATGAAGGCCGACACCACGTCGGTGCCACCGCTGATGGAATTGACCTGGACGTGCTCACCGGTGTTCGCGCCCAACCAGAGTGCCGACGAGGTCGGCAGCGACGCGCCGGTGATGCCGACCGTGCGCAGCGCGGACAGGTCGTGCTCGGCGCGCGGCACGGCACCCGCCTTCATGCAGGCGAGCACGTAGCCGGGACTGGTGCCGAGCACGGTCGTCCTGGTCTCGGCGGCAATGCGCCACAACCCATCCGGTGCCGGATAGGTGGGGCTGCCGTCGTAACAGACGATGGTCGCACCGACCAGCAGACCGGAGATCTGGAAGTTCCACATCATCCAGCTCGGGCTGGTGTACCAGAAGAAGGTGTCGGCGGGCCCGATATCGGATTGCAGCGCAACGGCTTTGAGGTGCTCCAGCAGCACGCCGCCGTGACCGTGCACGATGCCCTTCGGCAGCCCGGTGGTGCCGGACGAGAACACGATCCACAGCGGATGGTCGAAATCGACCGACTCCGTGGTGATCACGGCGGGCGCGGCCTCGTCGTAGGCGATCGCGTCGGTCCACGCGGTCGCGTCCGCGACGTCGAGGCCGAGCTGGGAAACGGCGATCGTGGCGCGCAGCGTGCCGAGACCGGCTTGCAGCTCGGCGATGTCGGCGCGCCTGTCGTGCGCCTTGCCGCCGAATCGGTAACCGTCCACGGTGATCAGCACGGTGGGTTCGAGCTGGCCGAGCCGGTCCAGTGCGGCCTTGGCCGAGTAGTCCTGGCCGCAGGCGCTCCACACCGCGCCGATGCTGGCCGTCGCGAGTAGCGCGACGACCGTCTCCGGGATGTTGGGCAGATAGCCCGCGACCCGATCGCCGGCCTGTACACCCAATGATCGCAGGGTGCGCGCCAATGCCGCTGTGTCGTCGATCAATTCGGCCCAGGACACCTCGCGCGGCGATGCGTCCTCGGTGATCCCGATGATCGCGGGCCGGTCGCTGCGGAACTGGCGGATGAGCTGATCGACATAGTTCAGCCGGGTGCCCGGAAACCATTGCGCACCCGGCATTTCGGCTTCGGCGATCACCTCGCCCGCGATCTCGCCGAGCTCGAAGTAGTCCCATACCGCATGCCAGAAGTCGGCGAGCTCATCGACGGACCACTGCCACAGCGTGTGATAGTCGGGCGCGACGAGACCGGTGCGGGCCTCGACGAACTTCGCGAAGTCGGTGATCCTGGCGTCGGCGATATCCTGCTCGGTCGGCACCCACTGTGGTTGCACCGCGTTCCTCCTGGCTGTTCGAACTGGTGGGTCAGGCGCGCGCCGCGCGCCGCACGATCTGCTCGGCGTGCCGCAGGACGGGGGCGTCGACCATGCGGCCCTCGAAGGCGAACACGCCACGATGTTTCGGAACTTCGTCGAGCACCCTTCGGGCCCAATCGATCTCGTCGGCCGACGGAGCGTAGGCCGCACGGATGATCGCTACCTGGCTGGGGTGGATGGCGACCTTCGCGTCGAATCCGACGGCGACCGCATCCAATGCCTCGGCGCGTAGGCCGTCGAGATCACCGATATCGAGATATACCGAGTCGAGCGCGAACTTCCCGTACGCCTTGGCCGCGAGCAGCGAGGTGGACCGAACGTGGCGGGCCACGTCGCGATAGCTGCCGTCGGCGTGCCTGCTCGACTTACCGCCGAGCCCGGCGACGAGATCCTCGGCGCCCCACATCACGCCGATCGCGTTGTCCGCCGTCATCGCGTCGCCGACCGTCAGCGCGCCGAGCGGGGATTCGATCAACGCGAGCACCTCGAACTCGGCCAGCGTGGTGATCTGTTCGGCCGATTCACATTTCGGCAGCATGATGCGCCGATACCGGGTGTCGGCCAAGGCGGCCAGATCGAGGGTGTGCTCGTCGGTGCCGACGGCATTGACCCGGACGAACGTGGTCTCGGGGTCGAGGGGCGTCTCGACGAGCGCCTTACGCGCCGCCGCCTTGTCCCCGGCGGCGACACCGTCCTCGAGATCGAGGATCACCACATCCGCTGCGACCGCGGCCTTTTCATAGCGCTCCGGCCGATCCGCCGGACAGAACAGCCACCCGGGCCCCGGCATCGCCCAGGTCATGGTTTTCCGGATTCGGGACGCAGGCGGATCATCGCGTTGCGCACGGCGACCGCGACGACGGTGCCGTGCTGGTTGCGCGCGGTATGGCGGAAGGTCACGATGCCCTCGCCCGGCCTGCTCTTGGACACCCGCTTGTCCAGCACGACGGTCTCGGCGTAGACGGTGTCGCCGTGGAACAGCGGCGCCGGGAACTTCACCTCGGAGAAGCCGAGATTGGCGACGGTGGTGCCCTGGGTCAGGTGCGCGACCGCGAGGCCGACCATGGTGCCGAGGGTGAACAGCGAGTTGACCAGGCGCTGATGGAACGGCTCCTGGGCCGCGCTGTAGGCCGCATCGATGTGCAGCCCTTGCGGATTCATGGTCAGCGTGCTGAACAGCACGTTGTCGGTCTCGGTCATGGTGCGGCCGGGCCGGTGCTCGTACAGCACCTCGGTTTCGAGTTCCTCGAACCACATCCCGGTCTGCACGACCCGGCGCAAGTTATCGGTATCCGTCACAGTCCGAGTTCCCGTCCGATCAGCATCAACTGCACCTCCGTTGTGCCCTCGCCGATTTCGAGGATCTTGCTGTCCCGGTAGTGCCTGGCCACCGGGTATTCGTTCATGAATCCGTAGCCGCCGAAGATCTGGGTGGCGTCGCGGGAATTGTCCATCGCCGCCTCGCTGGCCACCAGCTTGGCGATGGACGCCTGCTTCTTGAACGGCTTGCCCGCCAGCATCAGGGCCGCGGCGTCATAGTAGGCGGTGCGGGCCGTGTGTGCCCGCGCCTCCATCCGGCCGATCTTGAAGGCGATGGCCTGATTCCTGCCGATGACCTGGCCGAATGCCTCGCGCTCCTTGGCGTAGCGCACGCTCTCGTCGACGCAGCCCTGCGCGGCGCCGACCGCGAGCGCCGCGATGGCGATGCGGCCCTCGTCCAGGATGCGCAGGAAGTTCGCGTAGCCGCGGCCGCGCTCGCCGAGCAGGTTCTCCTCGGGCACCCGGACGTCGGTGAAGCTGAGCGGGTGCGTGTCCGAGGCGTTCCAGCCGACCTTGTTGTAGGCGGGTTCGGCGACGAAGCCAGGGGTGTCGGTGGGCACCAGGATGGTGGAGATCTCCTTCTTGCCGCCGCTCTGGCCGGTCACCGCGGTCACCGTCACCAGCGTGGTGATGTCGGTGCCGGAGTTGGTGATGAACTGCTTGCTGCCGTTGATCACCCAGTCACCGCTGTCGGCGATCGCGGTGGTCTTGGTGCCGCCCGCGTCGCTGCCCGCACCGGGTTCGGTGAGCCCGAACGCGGCGAGCGAACGCCCACTGGTCAACTGCGGCAACCATTCCTGCTTCTGTTTGTCGTTGCCGTAGCGGTAGATGGGCATCGCGCCGAGGGAGACACCGGCTTCCAGGGTGATGGCCACGCTCTGGTCGATCTTGCCGAGTTCCTCGAGCGCCAGGCACAGCGCGAAGTAGTCGCCGCCCATGCCGCCGTACTCCTCGGGAAACGGCAGGCCGAACAGGCCCATGTCGGCCATGCCGGAGACCACCTCGTACGGGAAGGTGTGCTTCGCGTCGTGCTCGGCGGCCACCGGTGCGACCACCGTCCGCGCGAAATCACGCACGGTCATGGCGAGGTCGCGGTACTCCTGCGGCAGTGCGCCGGTGGACAGGAAGTCGGTCATGCTGGGTTTCCTTCTCGCTCGGCGGTATCGGGGGTTTCGGCGACGGGCGTCGCGATGATGCGGGCCAGCACTTGATCGAGGCGGACCTGGGTGCCGGGTGTCACCAGTATTTCGACGGTTCCGGCGATCGGCGCGGTGAGCGAATGCTCCATCTTCATCGCCTCGACGATGACCACCGGGGCACCCGCGGCGACGGTGACGCCCGTGTCGGCCTGCACCGCGATCACCGAACCCGGCATGGGGCTTTTGATTTCGGCATCGCCGACGTGTTCGGTCGCGCCGCGCACGCTGGCCTCGGGGACCTCGCGCAGCATCGCGCTGCCATCGGGTCCGGCCAACCACAGTTGCCCGTCGTATTCGGCGACCCGGTATTCGTGGCGGATGCCGTCCAGCGTCAGCGTCAGCACGCTGTTGTCGAAAGCGGCGGTAACCGAGGTCGTTTCGCCGCCATCGATACGAGCCGTCGCGTCGGCGGGGGTGCCGGTGAGGTAGACATGTTCGGTCCGATCACCCCCGGCCAGCCGGATCGAGGTCGGCGCGGCGTTGCCGATGCGCCAGCCGGAGGGGACGTGCCAGGGATCGCGCTGTGTCGTCGGCCAGCGTCGCACCCATCGATAGGTGGCGGCGGCCAGGAACATCTCGTCGGCGACCGGGGCGGGGTGGAAGTCGGCGACCCGGCGGTCCAGCAGCCCGGTATCCAGGTGTCCTGCAGCGACATTCGGGTCGGCGAGCAAAAAGCGCAGGAACTCGATATTGCTGGTCACCCCGAGTAGCACCGTATCGCCGAGTGCCCGATCGAGTTTCGCGATCGCGGCGGTTCGATCGGCGCCGTGCGCGATGACCTTCGACAGCATCGGGTCGTAGTCACTGCCGACCACGGTGCCCATGCGCAAGCCCGAATCGACCCGGACCCCAACGTCTTCGGGCTCGGACAGCTCGAGCACCGTGCCACCGGTGGGCAGGAACCCCCGACCAGGATCCTCGGCGTACACCCTGGCCTCGATGGCGTGCCCGATCATCCGGATCTCGGCCTGCTCCACCGCGAGCTTCTGCCCGGCCGCCACCCGCACCTGGGACTCCACCAGGTCGATGCCGGTGACCAGCTCGGTGACCGGATGTTCCACCTGCAGCCGGGTATTCATCTCCATGAAGAAGAACTCGTCGGGCCGATCGGCGGAGACGATGAATTCGACCGTGCCCGCGCCGACGTAATCGACACTGCGCGCGGTGTTGCAGGCGGCCGCGCCGATCCTGGCCCGCGTCGCGGCGTCGAGCAGCGGAGAGGGCGCCTCCTCGATGACCTTCTGGTGCCTGCGTTGCAGACTGCATTCGCGTTCGCCGAGGTGCAGCACGTTGCCGAACTGGTCGGCGAGGACCTGCACCTCGATGTGCCGTGGGCGGGTGACGAAGCGTTCCAAAAACAGCGTGTCGTCGCCGAACGCGGCGGCGGCCTCGCGGCGCGCGCTGCGCAGCGCGTCCGGCAGCTGCGCGGGATCCTCGACCAGCCGCATGCCCTTGCCGCCACCGCCGGCGGAGGGCTTGACCAGCACCGGGTAGCCGACCTCACGGGCCGCGTCGATCAGATCCGCGTCGGTCAGACCGGGCCTGGCGATGCCGGGCACGACCGGGACATTGAAGGCGGACACGGTGTTCTTCGCCGCGATCTTGTCGCCCATCACCTCGATAGCGCGGACGGGCGGGCCGAGGAAGACAATGCCCGCGTCGGCGAGCGCCGCGGCGAAAGCGGCATTCTCGGAGAGGAATCCGTATCCGGGATGCACGGCCTGTGCGCCGGTGCGCACGGCGGCGGCCACCACCTTGTCGATGGCGAGGTAACTTTCGCGTGCCGGGGCCGGGCCCAGCCGCACCGCGGTGTCGGCCTCGTGCACATGCCTGGCATCGGCGTCGGCGTCGCTGTATACCGCGACCGAGCGAATTCCCATGGCGCGCAACGTGCGGATGACACGCACCGCGATCTCGCCGCGATTGGCGACGAGAATGGTGCCGAACCCGACGGGATGAGATTTAGTCAACATCGCACTCACATCCGGAAGACGCCGTAGGAAACGGGTTCGAGCGGCGCTTGCGCGCACACCGAAAGGGCAAGTCCGAGGACGGTTCTGGTGTCCGCGGGATCGATCACGCCGTCGTCCCAGAGACGGGCCGTCGAGTAGTAGGGGTTGCCCTGGCTCTCGTACTGGTCGCGGATCGGTGCTTTGAACGCTTCCTCGTCCGCCGCCGACCACGGCTGTCCCGAGCCGTCGAGCTGATCACCGCGCACCGTCGACAGCACAGAGGCGGCTTGCTCGCCGCCCATCACCGAGATCCTGGCATTGGGCCACATCCAGAGGAAGCGCGGCGAGTAGGCGCGCCCGCACATCGAATAGTTGCCCGCGCCATACGAACCGCCGATCACCACGGTCAGCTTCGGCACCCGCGCGCAGGCCACGGCGGTGACCATCTTGGCGCCGTGCTTGGCGATGCCGCCCGCCTCGTAGTCGCGGCCGACCATGAACCCGGTGATGTTCTGCAGGAACAGCAGCGGGATCTTGCGCTTGTCGCACAGTTCGATGAAATGCGCGCCCTTCATGGCGGATTCGCTGAACAGCACGCCATTGTTGGCGACGATGCCGACCGGGTGGCCGTGGATGTGCGCGAAACCGGTGACCAAGGTCTTGCCGTACTCGGCCTTGAACTCGTGAAAGGCGCTCTCCCCGTTCGCAGCACCGTCGACGAGGCGATGGATCACTTCCCGGACGTCGTACGGGGTGCGCAGATCGACCGGCACCACGTCGTACAGCTCCGACTCCGTTGCGGCGGGCGCCACCGTCGGCAGCACCGCCCACGGACTCGCCGGACGCGGGCCGAGGGTCGCGACGATGCGGCGCACGATGCGCAGCGCGTCCTGATCGTCCTCGGCCAGATGGTCGGTGACACCCGAAGTGCGCGAATGCAGTTCGCCGCCCCCGAGCTCCTCCGCGGTGACCACCTCGCCGGTCGCGGCCTTCACCAGCGGCGGGCCGCCGAGGAAGATGGTGCCTTGATTGCGCACGATCACGGCCTCGTCGCTCATCGCGGGCACATACGCGCCGCCGGCGGTGCAGGAGCCGAGGACCGCGGCGATCTGCGGAATTCCCTTGGCGCTCATCGTCGCCTGGTTGTAGAAGATGCGCCCGAAATGCTCCCGGTCGGGGAACACCTCGTCCTGCTCGGGCAGGTACGCGCCGCCGGAATCGACGAGGTACAGACACGGCAGCTGATTTTGCAGCGCGATCTCCTGGGCGCGCAGATGCTTCTTCACTGTCATCGGGTAGTAGGTGCCGCCCTTGACGGTGGCGTCGTTGGCCACGATCACACACTCGCGGCCGGACACCCGCCCGATCCCGGTGATGATGCCCGCACCGGGAGACTCGTCGCCGTACATCCCGGTCGCGGCGAGGGGGGAGAGTTCGAGGAATGGGCTGCCTGGGTCGAGCAGCTGGTCCACCCGCTGGCGGGGCAGCAGCTTGCCGCGTGCCACGTGGCGATCCCGTGCCTTCACGGGTCCGCCGAGCGCGGCGGCGGATAGCCGGGCGCCCAGGTCGTCTACCAGTGCCTTGTGGGCGACCCGGTTGTCGACGGCCTCTTCGGTAACGGTCATCACGTGATCCTGTCAAGTGAGCGTCGCGGAGCGACTCGATGAGGGGTGTGGTCGGGCGGCGGGTGTGCCAGCGTCGCGGAGCGACTCGATGGGGGGTGGTGGTCGGGTGACGGGTGGGCCAGTTAGTCGCCGATAACTGGAATCCAGGTTAATCTTGGTTAACCGAGATGTCCACATCAGGCGAAAGGAGCGCGTGTGACCAGCACTGACCCCGTCACGCTCACCCGCCGTGAACAGCTGAAGGCGCAGCGTCGGCAGCAGCTCCTCGACGCCGGAGCCCGGCTCGTCGCCGACCGTGGCTTCCTCGGCATGCGCCTCGACGACCTAGGCGCGGCCGTCGGCATCAGCGGGCCCGCGGTCTACCGTCATTTCCCGAACAAGGAAGCGTTGCTGGTGGAACTGCTCGTCGGGGTCAGCCAGCGACTGCTCGACGGCGGCAAGGCAGTGGTCGCGCGCACCGCCGGTGCGGCGGAGGCGCTGGACGGCCTCGTCGACTTCCACCTGGACTTCGCGCTCGGCGACCCGGATCTGATCCGGATCCAGGATCGCGATCTGGAGAACGTGCCCGCCACCGCCCGGCGGGAGCTGCGCCGCACCCAGCGCCAGTACGTGGAAATCTGGGTCACGGTGCTGCGCGAGCTGCATCCCGGGCTACCCGAGGAGACGGCGCGGGTGCAGGCCCACGCCGCCTTCGGGCTGATCAACTCCACCCCGCACAGCGCGACCACGGCGACCGCCGCGCGCGCCAGGCCCATCCTGCGACGGATGGCCTTGTCCGCCTTGGGGTGAGCGCTCCCTCATCGAGCGCTCCACCCACCGTCCATGGTGTAGGAGGCGCCGGTCACCATGCCCGCGTCCGCCGAGGCGAGCCAACTCACCAAGGAGGCAACCTCTTCGGGCTCGACCAGCCGCTTGATCGCGCTCTCGGTGAGCAGGATCTTCTCCAGCACCTCCTGCTCGGGGATGTCGTGCGCCTTGGCCTGATCGGCGATCTGCTTGTCCACCAACGGGGTTCGGACGTAGCCGGGGCTGACGCAGTTGCTGGTGACGCCGTGTCGGCCGCCCTCCAGTGCGGTGGCCTTGGAAAGGCCCTCCAAGCCGTGCTTGGCCGTCACATAGGCGGACTTGTACTCCGACGCCCGAATCCCGTGCACCGATGAGATATTGACGATCCGGCCGAACCCCCGGCGGTACATGTGCGGCAGGGCCGCGCGGATGAGCAGGAACGGCGCCTCGACCATCAGGGTGAGCATGTCGCGGAACTGCTGCGGGGCGAAGTCCTCGATCGGGCTGATGCTTTGCACCCCTGCGTTGTTCACCAGTATGTCCACGTCCAGCTCGAGCGTTTCCAGCGCCTCGACCTCGAGAAGATCCACCGCCCAGGACTTTCCGTCGAGTTCGCGGGCCAGTGACTTGGCGCCCACCTCGTCGATGTCGGCGATGGTGACCAGCGCGCCGCGGGCGGCGAGCGCCCGCGCGCAGGCGGCGCCGATACCGCTGGCGCCGCCGGTGATCAGGGCGGAACGGCCGGTCAGGTCGCTCATTTGGCGGCCACCGTCGCGGGCTTGCCTGCTAGGTACTCGGCATCGGCGAGGTCGACGGTTTCCAAATCCAGACCTTTCGTTTCCCGGGCGAAGAAGACGGCGACGACGGTGATGGCGGCGGCGATGGCCAGGTAGATGGCAATCGGTACCGCGGACTTGTAGGTGTTGAGCAGCCGGACCGCGATGATCGGCGCCAGCGACCCGGCGACGATCGAGGTGACCTGATAACCAAGGGACACACCGGAATACCGCATGCGGGTCGGAAACATCTCCGCCATGATCGCGGGCTGGCCCGCGTACATGAAGGCGTGGAAGACCAGGCCGATGATGATGGCGAACAAGATGATCGCGTTGTGCCCGCTGTCCATCATCGGGAAGGCGAAGAAACCCCAGGTGCCCGCGGTGAGCGCACCGATCAGGTAGATCGGTCGCCGGCCGAAGCGGTCGGAGAGCCGCCCGACCAGCGGGACCGTCACGAAATGCACCGCGTGCGCGGCGAGCAGCCACCAGAGGATGACCTTGGTGTCGACGTGCACCTGCACCTTGAGGTAGGTGATGGTGAAGGTGACGACCAGGTAGTACAGGATGTTCTCGCCGAAACGCAGACCCATGGCGGTGAACACGCCGCGCGGGTAGCGCTTGAGCACCTCGACGACGCTCAACGAGGTCGCCTTGATCTGCTCCAATTCCTGTTGCGCGGCAACGAAAATGGGTGCGTCGGTGACTTTGGTGCGGATGTAGTAGCCGATCAGCACGACCACCGCCGACAGCCAGAAGGCAACGCGCCAGCCCCAACTGAGGAAGGCCGCGTCCGACAGCCAGGTGGTCAGTGCCAGCAGCACGACCGTCGCCAGCAGGTTCCCCATCGGCACCCCGGCCTGCGGCCAGCTCGCCCAGAAGCCGCGACTGCGGCTCGGACTGTGTTCGGCCACCAGCAGAACCGCGCCGCCCCACTCGCCGCCGACCGCGAAACCCTGGATGAAGCGCAGCACAACCAGCAGTGCGGGCGCCAAGTAGCCGACCCGACCGAAGGTCGGCAGGCAGCCCATCAAAAACGTCGAAGCGCCGACCAGGATCAGGCTGAACTGCAGCAGCTTCTTGCGCCCGTACTTGTCGCCGAAGTGCCCGAACACGATGCCGCCGAGGGGGCGTGCGGCGAAGCCGACGGCGTAGGTGATGAAGGCGGCGAGAATCGCGTCCAGATCGCTGGTGCCCTTGGCGAAGAACACCTTGCTGAACACCAGCGTCGCGGCCGTGCCATAAAGGAAGAACTCGTACCATTCGACGACCGTGCCCGCCATCGACGCGGCGACCACCCGTCTCAAGCCGGTCGGTACCCCGCCGGGGTCGCTGGGCCACAATGCACTGCGCACGCTCATCGAACTCTCCTTCGTGCCAGGGGTCACATCAGGGTGTAGATGTGATGGCCCCCACAAATCTCGGCTGCAACGAAGTATTAGTGCAGATGGGTTTGTCCGCAATGGCTAGATGTGCAGTACGTATCTGCGAGGATGCAGATATGAACGTCGGTTCCGCGGGGTCTGCCCGTCGGCCGAGCGCGGACGACCTGCTGGTGCTGCTCGCAGTCGGCCGATCGGGGCGTTTCGTGTCGGCGGCCGAGGAGCTCGGCATCAACCACACCACCATCTCCCGCCGCATCGCCGCGCTGGAACACACCCTCGGCGGCCGAGTGCTCACGCGCGCCGCGGGCGGCTGGGAGCTCACCGAACTGGGCAAGGAAGCGCTGGCGGCCGCCGAGGCGATCGAGTCGGCCGTCAAGTCGCTCGCCGCCGACGCCGACGGCAGCCGAGTCCTCGAAGGGGTAGTACGGATTTCGGCAACCGACGGTTTCAGCGCCTACCTCGCCGCGCCCGCCGCCGCCGACGTCCAACGCCAACATCCCAAGATCACCGTCGAAATCGTCGCCGCCACAAGGCGAGCGAGCACCCAGCGCTCGGGTCTGGACCTCGAAGTGGTCGTCGGCGAACCACAAGTCCACCGCGCCACCGCAATCCGCCTCGCCGACTACTCCCTAGGCCTCTACGGCAGCCGAGACTATCTGCGCGACCACGGAACCCCCGCGACCATCAATGACCTGGCCCAACACTCGTTGGTCTACTTCATCGACTCCATGCTCCAAGTAGACGACCTGGACCTGGCCTCCAGCTTCGTCCCCGCCATGCGCGAATCCGTGACCTCCACCAACGTTTTCGTCCATGTAGAAGCCACCCGAGCCGCCGCGGGCATCGGCCTGCTCCCCTGCTTCATGGCCGACCGCCACCCCGACCTCATCCGAGTCTTAGCGGACGAGGTCTCGGTGCAACTGGCGTATTGGCTCGTTGCGCGCGCCGAAACGCTCCGCCGACCAGAGGTAGCCGCCTTCGTAGACGCACTTCGCGTAAAAGTCCACGACCAGCGCGCGGCCCTCCTCGGCGTAGGCCGGTGAGTGGCCACCGGCTGGAATAGGCCCGGCCTCAAACGGTGTGTGGAACGAATTGTGTTGGAACGTTCCAGTTTTGGGTCAAGTGTCCGTCGGTCATGTGATGGACAGCGTTCATGCGGTGGAGGTGGGTGCGGTCGTGGGTTACCAGGAGGGTGGCGGCTCCGTGGTCGTGGACGATGGTGAGGATCAGGTCGATGATGGCGGCGCCGCGTTCGGTGTCGAGGGCGCTGGTGGGTTCGTCGATGACGAGTAGGGCGGGGTTGTTCATCAGGGCGCGGGCGATGTTGACGCGTTGACGTTGGCCGCCGGAGAGTTGGGCGGGGCGTTTGGACCTTTGGTCGGCTAGGCCGACGGCGTCGAGGAGTTCCATTGCCCTGGTGTGGGTTTCGCGGCGCTGGTGGGCTGAGGTGCGCAACTGCTGGCCGAGGTGAGACATCACCTGGAGTTGTTCGAGAGCGGTGAGGGCGGGGATCAGGTTCGGTTGCTGGAAGACGATGCCGATGGATGAGCGGCGGAGCTCGGCGGCTTCGCGGCGACCCACAGTGGCGAGATCGACGCTGCCGCTGGGTGTCCGGAGGTCGATGCGGCCTGAGTCCGGGTAGATCAAGGTGGCGGCGACGGCGAGCAGGCTGGATTTGCCGGAGCCGGAAGGGCCGGTGATGGCGGCTATCTCGCCACCCGCGACGCGGAGGCCGACGCGGTCGAGTGCGGTGAGTCTGCCCGATCCGTCCGGGTAGGTGAGGGTGACGTCTTCGAGGGTCAGGGTGGTGGTCATAGGTCGAAAACTCCAGTGCGTCAACGAGTCTTGTGCGGTGGCCGTCAGCGTCCGGCGCCGAGTGCGGTCAGTGGGTCGGTGGTGAACAGGAAGCGGAGGGCGAAGGCTGCGCCGAGTAGGCCGAGCACGATCAGGGCTAGTGCGGGCAGCAGCGTGGTGGCGGGGCTCAGGACGAAGGGCAGTGCGTCGCCCATGAAAGCGGCTGCGGCGACAGTGATTCCGAGGCCGACCGCGACACCTGCGGTCAGCACGACGGCGGCCTGGGCGAGGGCGTCGCGGACCAGGGAGCCGGAGGTGGCGCCCAGTGCCTTGAGGGTGGCGATGTCGGGCATGCGCTGGACGGTCCAGACGGTGAAGAAGGCGCCGATCACCAGCGCCGAGATGGCGAACAGCAGCACGGTCATCAGGGTCAGGGAACCGTTCTCGGCCTGGTACGCGCTGAGTGCCGACAGTGCGCCGGATGGATCGGTTGTCTGGGTGTGCGCGGTGGTGTTCACCGCGGCCTGATCGGCGACGCCGGAGACCGCGAGCACGGTGGCCGCGCCGGAGCGGGGGCTCATCGCCTGCCAGTCGGCGAGGGTGGTCCAGACCACCGGTGTGTGGCTGTACCAGTCGTCTCCGCGTACGGCGGCCACGGTGAAGGCGCGGCCACTGATGGTGACGGAGTCGCCTGCGGCCGCGCCGAGATCCTTGGCCGCGCCGGTGCTGAGCACCACGCTGCCGTTCTCGGTTGCGGATCGGTTGCCGAATGCCGTTCCGGTGGTGCCGAAGAAGGCGACCTGCACCGAGGCCCGGCCGCTGGGGTCGACCTTGCCGTGGCTGATGCCGATCGGGTCGACGGTGCCGCCCTGGCCCGCCGCGGCCTGCCACGCCGCGACCTGTTCGGCGGTCAGGGTCGAGGCGTCGAAGGACGGGGCCGCGCCGGTGTCGGCGAAGACGATGGTGTCGCCGGGGAACGATTCGACGGCCGAGATGTTCTGGTGCGCGAGCCCGGCGGTGAGCCCGCTCAGGAAACTCACCAGCAGCGCCACCAGGGTGACGACCAGGGTGATGAGTAGGAAGCGGCCGCGGGCGGCGCGCAGATCTCGGAGTGCGACGAACATGCCTTCACTGTTCCGCGCGGTGCGCCCGCGGCCATCGCACGCGGGAAGGAAAGGCGCACCATCGAACGGTGGGTGGCGGTTTACACCTTTCGATGGATGCCGCCCGGGTAGCCGCACATAAGCTGGCAGGGTGCACTCGTCCCCGCTCACGCCTGTCTTCACCGCGCTGCGGCTCGGCCTGCATGTGCTGGTGGCGGCATTGGCGGTGGTGATCGCCGTGCGCGCGCTGCTGCCCGGCGCACCGCATCCGATCCCGGTGGTGGCGTTGACGGCGGGCTTCCTGGCGACCTACTTCGCAGGTCACGTCCTGAGCGGGCGGCGCGGCGGTATCGCGATCTGGTTGACCGCGCTGACGGTGTGGTGGCTCTGCCTCGTGGTGCTCGCCCCCGACGCCGGATACCTGGCCTTCGGCCTCTTCTTCCTCTACCTGCATCTGCTGCCGCGGCCATGGAGCCTGCTCGCGGTGGCGGCGGCAACGGCGATCGCGGTCTTGGGTTTCGGCGCGCACCGCGGGTGGTCGGTGGCGGGCGCGATCGGCCCGATCTTCGGCGCGGCGGTTGCCGTCGGCATCGGCCTCGGTTATCAAGCGCTGTTCCGCGAGTCCGCCGAACGACAGCGGCTGATCGACGAATTGATCAGTACCCGAGCGATACTCGCGGATAAGGAGCGCACAGCGGGCAAGCTGTCCGAGCGCGAGCGTTTGGCGCAGGAGATCCACGACACCGTTGCCCAGGGCTTGAGCAGCATTCAGCTGCTCCTGCACGCCGTCGAACAGTCCGCCCCGGATCACCCCGCAATGCAACGGATTCAGCTGGCCAGGGAAACTGCTGCGGAGAACCTCGCCGAAACGCGAAGGCTCATCGCCGAATTGGCACCCGCCGCGCTCGACGGTCAGTCGCTGGCCCAGGCATTGGAGCGAATCTGCTTGCGCGCCAATGCCCCAGGGCTCGCCACGCAACTCGTGGTCGAGGGCACCCCCGAACGCCTTCCGATGCCGATCGAGGCGGCGCTGGTGCGCATCGCGCAGGGCGCGGTCTCGAATGTGGTGCGGCACGCGAAGGCCGACCGGATGCGCCTGACGCTCACCTACGCCGGCGCCGAGGTCCTGCTCGACGTGGTGGACGACGGCGTCGGAATCGAGCCCGACGTCCTCGCGCACGCACCGTCCGGCTCGTTCGGCCTCGCCGCCATGCGGTCGCGGGTGGAGCAGCAGGGCGGCACCATGGCGGTGGAATCGGAGCCCGGTCACACCGCGGTCACCGTCTCCTTCCCGCTCGAACCCGCCGCACCCGAACCGGATTCGGCCGAACCGGGGGAGCGCGCATGATCCGCCTGCTGCTGGCCGACGACCACGCCATCGTCCGCGCGGGCCTGCGCGCGCTGCTCGACGGCGGCGGCGACATCACCGTCGTCGGCGACGTGCCCACCGGCGAGGCCGCCGTCGCGTTCTGCGCGACCACCCCGGTAGATCTGGTGCTGATGGACCTGAGCTTCGGTCCTGGCCGGTCCGGCGCGGACGCCACCGCCGAGCTGCGCGCACTCCCGCAACCGCCGAATGTCTTGGTGGTCACCAACTACGACACCGACGCCGACATCCTCGGCGCCATCGAAGCGGGCGCCTGCGGCTACATCCTGAAGGACACCCCGCCCAGCGAACTGCTCGCCGCCGTCCGCTCCGCCGCGGCGGGGGAGAGCGTGCTCTCGCCCGCGGTGGCCTCGAAGCTGATGACCCGCGTGCGCCGCGCCGATACCACCTTGAGCGCGCGCGAAATCGAGGTGCTGCGGCTGGTCGCCGACGGCCGCTCCAATCGCGAGATCGCCAAGGAGCTGTTTCTCAGCGAAACCACCGTCAAATCGCATCTGGTGCACATCTACGCGAAACTCGGTGTCCGCTCCCGCACCTCGGCCGTCGCCCGCGCCCGCGAACAAGGCGCGATCTGAGAGAAGGCGGGTACTCGGCGGCAGCGCCCGCCGATCTTGCGACATGCGCTCGCGGCTGCCCCGTCCGACCGCCTGTGTGGCTCTAGGGTGAGTCAATGGCAACTCTGTCGGATCCTCAGGTGCGCGAGTTCCTCTCCGCGGGCACGCGGACGGCCAAAGTGGCGTTCGTTGCCGCCGACGGCAGGCCGGTGGTGACCCCGGTCTGGTTCGTGCTCGAGGGTGACGAACTGGTTTTCAACACCGGCAAGACCACCGCCAAGGGCAAGGCGTTCGCGCGCGACGGCCGGATCGCGGTGATCGTCGACGTCGAGGCGGCGCCGTACCCGTCGGTGCAGTTGCAGGGCACCGTGACCCTGTCCGAGGATCCGGAAGAGCTGGTGCGGACGGCCACCGAGATCGGCGGCCGCTACATGGGCGCCGACCGTGCCGAGGAATTCGGCAAGCGCAACGGGGTGCCCGGCGAACTCGTCGTTCGACTGCGGCCGACCAAGGTGCTCGCGCACTTCGACGCGACGGCCTGACCCGGACAGCGTTTTACACTCACCCGCATGACCGTGCACTTCATCGGAGCCGGGCCGGGCGCGGCCGACCTGCTCACCGTCCGCGCGGTCACCATGCTCGGCTCGTCACCGGTGTGCCTCTACGCGGGCACCTATCTGGACCCCGAGGTGCTCGGCCATTGCGCGCCCGACGCCGAACTGATCGATACCCAGCACCTGGACCTCGACCAGATCACCGAACACCTGGTACGCGCCGATAAATCCGGCAAGGACGTAGCCCGGCTGTGCTCGGGTGACCCGTCGCTCTACTCGGCCCTCACCGAACAGACCCGCAGACTCGACGCGCACGGGGTTTCGTGGGACATCACCCCCGGCGTCCCCGCCTATGCGGCCGCCGCCGCCCTGCTCGGCACCGAACTCACCGTCCCCGAGGTGGTGCAGTCGGTCGTGCTGACCCGAGCCCAGGCCCGCTCGACCGCCATGCCCGGCACCGAGGCGCTGGCCAACTTCGCCGCCACCGGCGCCACTCTCGTGCTGCACCTCGCGATCACCCGCATCCGCACGCTGGCCGCCGAGCTCGTCGCCGACTACGGCGCGGACTGTCCGGTCGCCGTGGTGTACCGCGCCAGCCAGCCCGACCAGCTCGTCCTGCGCGGCACCCTCACCGATATCGCCGCTCAGGTCGAGGCCGCCGGGCTGCGGCAGGCCGCGATCATCCTGGTGAGCAAGGCCCTCGCGAGCACGGTGCCCTGTGCGCAATCGCACCTTTACGACCCGGCGCGCGCCCGCCATCGGTGACCCGCCGCGCCGCCCGCACAGCGCGTCGCGCAGGATGTGAGGTCTGCAACATGAGGGCCGCAAAGTACTGACACCCCGACTGCCTGTGATGATGTCGGTCAGCTATCGAGGTTGGTTGGTTCGGTGCGGACGACGACGGTAGATTGGTTCGGTGATCTGCAGCGAGATTCCCGGCATTGCCGGTCGGTGGGTAGTGGGCGCGGTCGCGCCTATGTAACAAGGTCACCCTGGCGGACAGATAGTGCCAATGAGCTTTTTTGCCTGATTGATTAGAGAACTGAACCCCGAGACGCGGGCGCCACGCTGGGATAGGTGAGCGTCCTGTCCGGGTGTCGTCGGGGAGCGCTTGCGTGGTGTTCCGGAAGCGAGGTTACGGTTGGACCGGCTGGATTTCGGCGGAAACGGCGAAGCTGGTGACGAACGGGCGCACGCTGGTTCGGACTACTTCCCGCTGTCTCCTGCGCAGCTGGGCATCTGGTACGCGCAGCACGTTGACCCGCAGGTGCCGGTCAATATCGCGCAGTACGTGGATCTGCACGGCGCGCTGGATGTCGAGATCCTGGAACAGGCCAGTATCGACGCCTCGCACGAGCTCGGTTCGGGCTTCCTGCGCATCATCGAACGCGACGGCGAGCCGCTGCAGTTCGTCGATCACAGCATCGCCGACTACGACAAGGTCACCTATGTAGACCTGCGCGCCGAGGCCGATCCGGCCGCAGCCGCGATGGCGTGGATGCGTGCCGAGTACAGCCGTCCGATGGATCTGACGACCGACCGCCTGATCGCGGTCGCGGCACTGCAACTGGCCGACGAGCACTGGTACTGGTACTCGCGGGCGCATCACGTCACGCTCGACGGCTTCGGCGCGATGACCAACCTGAACCGGATCGCCGAGCTGTACACCTCGTACGCGAACGGCACCGAGCCCGCCGTCTCCAAGGCCACCGACCTGCACACGCTCTATGAGCAGGAAATGGCTTACCGGGAGAGCAAGCGCTTCGGTACCGACAAGGAGTACTGGGCCGAACGGGTCGCCGGGCTGGAGGAGGGCACCAGCCTGACCGGCCGGTCCGCCCCGCCCGCCGCGATCAACGGGATCGCCAGCGCCGCGCTGTCCGATGACCAGAACACGCTGCTGGATGCGGCTGTGCGGCGCCATGATTCGTCGCCCGCCGGGCTGCTGCTCGCCGCGTTCGCGGGGTACCTGGCGCAGTGGAACGGCGTCGAGGACGTCATCCTGAGCCTGCCGGTGACCGCGCGCACCACCGCGGCGATGCGTCGCTCCGGCGGTGTCTCGTCGAACATCGTGCCGCTGCGGCTGCACGTCGGCCACGACACCACCGTCAGCGCACTGCTCAAGCAGGTGACGGTCGAGGTGTCCGGCGCGCTGCGGCATCAGCGATACCGGCACGAGGACATCCGCCGCGACTCGGCCGGCGACGGCATGGTGACCACGGAATTCTTCGGTCCGTGGGTCAACATCATGCTGTTCCACGACGAGCTGGTGATGGGCCCGATGGTCGGCCAGCTGCACGTGCTGTCCACCGGCAGCATCGAGGATCTCGGCGTCAACTTCTATCAGTCGGTGGCGGGTACCCGTTCGCACATCGACTTCGAGACCAACCCGAACCTTTACACCGAAGACGAAGCGCGGCGCCATCATTCGCGCTTCCTGGAGTTCTTCGACCGGTTCCTCGCGGCCGACGACGACGCCGCGATCTGGGCGTTGGACGTCACCACCGCCGACGAGCGGGAGCGCTCACTGCTGGAGTGGAACGACTCCGACCAGGACGTGCCGGACACCACGCTGTCCGCGCTGCTCGACACGCAGATGCCGTTGGCGCCGAACAACATCGCGCTCGATTTCGAGGGCGCGACCCTCACCTACGCGGAGTTCGACGCGCGGGTCAACCGGCTGGCCAGATACCTGATCGCCGACGGTGTCGGCCCGGAATCGCTTGTCGCGCTGGGCATGCGACGCTCGCTCGAGCTGGTCATCGGCATGCACGCGGTGCTGAAGGCCGGTGGCGCGTATGTGCCGATCGATCCGGATCATCCGGCCGATCGCACGGCCTACATCCTCGACAGCGCGGCACCGGTCTGTGTGCTGACGCTGTCCGCCGACGAGGTGGAACTGCCGGAGTCAGTGCGGCAGGTGCGCATCGATACGCTCGACGTGTCGGAGTTCTCCGCCGCGCCGGTGACCGACGCGGACCGGCTCGCGCCGCTGCGCTCGGACAACACCGCCTACGTCATCTACACCTCGGGTTCGACTGGACGCCCCAAGGGCGTTGCGGTGTCCCATCGCGCGATCGTCAACCAGCTGCTGTGGATGCTCGACGAGTATCGGCTCACCGCGGCCGACGTGTACCTGCAGAAGACCGCGACCACGTTCGATGTGTCGCTGTGGGGTTACTTCCTGCCGCTGCTGGTCGGCGCGAAGCTGGTCATCGCCGCGCCCGACGGGCATCGTGACCCGCTGTACGTCGCGGACATGATCGAGCGGCACGGCGTCACCGTCACCGACTTCGTGCCGTCCATGCTCACGGTGTTCGTCTCGCACGCGACGCAGGCGCAATGTGCCACGCTGCGTGCGGTTTTCGTGATCGGTGAGGCACTGCCGCCGGAGACCGCCGCCGGTTTCCGCGCGATCACCACGGCCGGACTGCACAACCTGTACGGCCCCACCGAGGCCGCGGTCTCGGTGACCTATTGGGAGGCGACCGCCGCCGACACGGTGACCGTGCCGATCGGTATCCCGGAGTGGAATGTCTCGGTCTACGTGCTGGATTCGCGGCTGCGACCGGCCGCGATCGGCGCACCGGGTGAGCTCTACCTCGGTGGCCGTCAGCTGGCCCGCGGCTACCGCGGCCGCCCGGATCTGAGCGCGGATCGTTTCGTCGCGAACCCGTTGTCGGACAACGGCGAACGCATGTACCGCACCGGCGACCTGGTGCGCTGGAACGACGCGGGCACGCTGGAATACATCGGCCGCACCGACTTCCAGGTGAAGTTCCGTGGCCAGCGCATCGAGCTCGGCGAGATCGAGACCGATCTGCTCGCCCACCCGGCGGTCAGTCAGGCCATTGTCCTGGTGATGGATACCGCCACCGGTCAGCAGCTGGTGGCGTATGTGGTTCCCGCGCCGGGTCATTCGATCGATCCGACCGAGTTGACCAGGTTCGCGGCCGAGAAGCTGCCGAGCTACATGGTGCCCGCGTCGGTCATGGTGCTGGACGCCTTCCCGCTCAACACCTCCGGCAAGCTGGACCGAAAGGCGCTGCCGGAGCCGGTGTTCAGCGTGGACGCGACGAGCTTCCGCGCCCCGCGTACCCAGGCCGAGCAGATCGTCGCGGGCATCTTCGCCGACGTGCTGAGCCAGGACCGCATCGGCATCGACGACAATTTCTTCGATCTCGGCGGCAACTCGCTGGTCGCGACCCAGGTGGTGTCGCGGATCGGCGTCGCGTTCAGCACCCAGATCGGGGTGCGCGCGCTGTTCGAGTCGCCGACCGTGGCCGGGATCGCCGCCCGCGCGGAGAACGCCAGCCAGACCGAGGGCGCCCGGCCGCCGCTGGTGGCCCAGCAGCTGCCCGAGCGGGTGCCGCTGTCGCTGTCGCAGCAGCGGATGTGGTTCATCAACCAGTTCGACTCGACCGTGCCCGCCTACAACCTGCCGTTCGTGGTGCGGTTGCGCGGCGAGGTCGACCTGGACGCGCTGCAGGCCGCGCTGATCGATGTGGTCGCGCGCCAGCAGTCGCTGCGCACGATCTTCCCCGAGTCCGGCGACGGCGGCTACCAGCAGGTGCTGCCGGTCGATCAGGTGGACCTCGGCATTGCGATCGAGCCGATCGACGAAGCCGAATTGCACGGTGTACTCACCGCGTTCGCGTCCACCGGCTTCGATGTGTCGCGGGAACTGCCGATCCGGGTCCGGGTCTATGCGGTGACCGGCGGCAACGGCAACGGCACCGCCGATTACGCGGTCGCTTTCGTGGTGCATCACATTGCCGCGGACGGCTTCTCGTTCGGCCCGCTGGCCCGCGACGTGGCCGCCGCCTACCTTGCGCGCGCCGCGGGGCAGGCGCCGAGCTGGGCGCCGCTGCCGGTGCAGTATCAGGACTTCAGCGTCTGGCAGCGCGAGCTGCTCGGCGCCGAATCCGACCCCGGTTCCATGGCGGCCCGCGAAATCGCTTACTGGCGTAGGGCTTTGGCCGGTTTGCCGGATCAGCTCGACCTGCCCGCGGATCGTCCGCGCCCGTCGGTGCAGAGCTTCAGCGGTGGCCGGGTCAGCTTCGACATCGATGCCGAACTGCACCAGCGGCTTTCGGCGTTGGCGCGGGCACAGGGCGTCAGCCTGTTCATGGTCATGCACGCCTCGCTCGCGGTGCTGCTGGCGCGTTTGTCCGGCACCAACGACATCGCCATCGGTACCCCGGTCGCCGGGCGTGGTGAGCAGGCACTCGACGACCTGATCGGCATGTTCGTCAACACGCTGGTGCTGCGCTCGGAGGTCGACGGCAGCGAGCCGTTCACCGAGTTCCTCACCCGCACCAGGGAAACCGACCTCGCCGCGTTCGCGTTCGCCGACGTGCCGTTCGAGCGCCTCGTCGAGGTGCTCAACCCGACCCGCTCGCAGGCGCGGCACCCGCTGTTCCAGGTGATGCTGTCGTTCCAGGAAATGTCGCACGCCGCACTGGAACTGCCCGGTCTCTCGGTCACCGCCGACGAGCTCGACGTCGACATCGCCAAGTTCGACCTGCAGTGGACCGTCACCGAAGAGCGCGGCGCGCAAGGCGAACCGGCGGGTATGGCGGCCGTGGTCTCCTTTGCCACCGATCTGTTCGATGCCGCGACCGTCGCCGAATTCGGCCGCCGCTACCTGCGCGTGCTGGAAGCCGCCGTCACCACACCGCAGTCCGCGGTGCGCGACATCGACATCCTCGACGACGCCGAGCGCGCGCTCGTGCTCACCGGCTGGAACCAGACCGCGCACGAGTTACCCGCGGCGACCGTGCTGGATCTGTTCGAGGAACAGGTCCGCCTGCGCCCGAACGACATCGCCGTCCTGTTCGACGGCGGCACCCGTAGCGCCGGTGAATTCGGCCCGCAGGTGCGGCTGAGCTACGCCGAGTTCTCGGCGCGGGTGAACCGCTTGGCGCGCAAGCTGATCGCCGAGGGCGTCGGCCCGGAATCGTTGGTCGCCGTCGGCATCCGCCGCTCGGTGGACATGCTGATCGCCATCTACGCCACCATGACCGCGGGCGGCGGCTACGTGCCGATCGACCCCGATCACCCGGCCGAACGCACCGACTACGTGCTGGCGAACTCGACGCCGGTGTGCGTGCTGACCACCCTGTCCGACGACGTCACGTCCGACAACTGCCCGGTGATCGCCCTCGACACCCTGGATTTGAGCGAATTCGGCGACGAGCCGATCACCGACGCCGAGCGCCGCGCACCGCTGCGCGCGACGAACACCGCGTACGTGCTCTACACCTCCGGCTCCACCGGCCGGCCCAAGGGCGTGGCCGTCAGCCACGCCAGCGTGCTCAACCAGATCGCCTGGATCACCGGCGAATACCGGATCGGCCCCGCCGATGTGGTGCTGCAGAAGACGCCGGTCACCTTCGACGTGTCGGTGTGGGAATTGTTCGGCTCCTTGGCCGTCGGTGCCCGCATGCTCATCGCCGCGCCCGACGGGCACCGCGATCCGATGTACCTCTCCGAGATCATCGGACGGCACCAGGTCACCATGACCTCGTTCGTGCCGTCGATGCTCTCGGTGTTCGCCGGTGCCGCGTCCACCGCCGAATGCGCCTCGCTGCGTGCGGTTCTCGTCGCCGGTGAGGCGTTGCCGCCGGCCACCGTCGCCGCGTTCCGGCAGTTCTCCACCGCCGCGATGCACAACCTGTACGGCCCGACCGAGTTCACGGTGCACGCCACCGCATGGCACCTCAACGAGGTCGCGCCCATCTCGGTGCCGATCGGGCGCCCGGTGTGGAACGCGCAGGCCTACGTGCTCGACGAGGGCCTGGATCCGGTCCCCGTCGGCGTGCCCGGTGAGCTGTACATGGGCGGCGTACAGACCGCCCGCGGCTACCACGGCCGCCCCGACCTGAGCGCGGAACGCTTCGTCGCCAACCCGTTCGGCGCGCCGGGCAGCCGCCTCTACCGCACCGGCGACCTGGTCCGCTGGGTCGAGCCGCACGACCCCGAGGTCGGCGCCGCGGGCGTGCTGGAATACATCGGCCGTACCGACTTCCAGGTGAAGTTCCGCGGTCAGCGCATCGAGCTCGGCGAGATCGAGGCCGCGCTGCTCGACCACCCGGCCGTCACCCAGGCGGTCGTGCTCGTGCTGGACACCGTCACCGGCGATCAGCTGGTGTCCTACGTGGTCACCCCGGCGGGTCCGGTCGATATCGACAACATCAAGAACGCGCTGCACCGCACGCTGCCCGCCTACATGGTGCCGTCGGCGATCGTGGTGCTCGAGGCGCTCCCGCTCAACCCGTCGGGCAAGCTGGACCGCAAGGCGCTGCCCGCGCCGATGTTCGAGGTGCGCGAATTCCGTGCGCCGACAACGCCGATCGAGGAAATCGTCGCGCAGATCTTCGGCGAGGTGCTCGGCGTCAACCGGGTCGGTGTCGACGACGACTTCTTCGAGCTCGGCGGCAACTCGCTGATCGCGACCCAGGTCGCCTCGCGCCTCGGCATCGCGCTGGACACCCGTGTTCCGGTGCGCATGCTGTTCGAGGCGTCCACCGTCGCGGCGCTCGCGGCGCGGGTGGAATCGCACGCCGGTGACGGCGCGCGCAAGGCGCTGGTGGCCCGGGTCCGTCCGGAGGAAGTGCCGCTTTCGCTTGCGCAGCAGCGCATGTGGTTCCTCAACCGGTTCGACACCGCGTCCGCGGTCAACAACATCCCGGTCGCCATCCGGCTGTCCGGCGACCTCGACGTGGCCGCGCTGCAGGTCGCCGTCATCGACGTGATCGACCGGCACGAGTCGCTGCGTACCGTGTTCCCGGAGACCAAGACCGGGCCGGTGCAGGTGGTCCTCGACGCGGCGCAGATCGTGCCCGACCTGACGCCGATCCCGGTGACCGAGCACAACCTGATCGACCACTTGGTCCAGCTCGCCTCGATGGCGTTCGATGTGACCAACGAAGTGCCCTTGCACGCAAGGCTTTTCGAGGTCAGCGAGACCGAGTACGTGCTCGGCATGGTGGTGCACCACATCTCCGCCGACGGCTGGTCGATGGGCCCGCTGGCCCGCGACGTGATGGTGGCCTACGCCGCGCGCACCTCGTGGGAGGCGCCCGCCTGGTCGGCGCTGCCCGTGCAGTACGCGGACTACGCGCTGTGGCAGCGCGAGGTGCTCGGCTCCGAGGACGACCCGAGTTCGTTGATCGCTAACCAGATTCGCTACTGGGCCCGCGAACTCGCCGATCTGCCGGACGAATTGGTGCTGCCCTCCGACCGGCCGCGCCCCGCGGCGGCGTCCTATCGCGGCGGCACCTATCCGTTCGTGATCTCCGGTGAGACCCAGCGCGCGCTGGTCGACCTGGGCCGCAGGCACAATGCCTCGCTGTTCATGGTGATGCACAGCGCGCTCGCCGTGCTGCTCGCCCGCGCGAGCGGCACCGGTGACATTGCCATCGGCACGCCGGTGGCCGGCCGCGGTGAGGCCGCGCTGGACGATCTGATCGGCATGTTCGTCAACACGCTCGTGCTGCGCACCGAGGTGGACGGCGCGGCCGGCTTCGCCGATCTGCTCGCGCAGGCCAGGGAGAAGGACCTGCACGCGTTCGCCCACGCGGACGTGCCGTTCGAGCGCCTCGTCGAGGTGCTCAACCCGGCCCGTTCGCAGGCCAGGCATCCGCTGTTCCAGGTGATGCTGACCTTCCAGAACACCAGGCAGGCCAGCCTGGAGCTGCCAGGACTCTCGGTCAACGGCGTCGACTACGACGCGCGCCTGGCCAAGTTCGACCTGCAGCTGACCCTGCAGGAGACCCAGGACGAGCTGGGCGACGCGGCCGGTATGTCGGCCGAATTCTCCTACGCCGAAGACCTTTTCGACGAGGACACGGTTGCCGCGTTCGCGCGCAGGCTCGACCGGGTGCTCGCGGCGGTCACCGCCGACCCGAACGTGCCGATCGGCGACATCGACCTGCTGGTGCCCGAAGAGCATGCACAGGTGCTCGTCGACTGGAACGACACCGCGCGGCAGGTGCCCGGCGAAACGCTGGTCTCGCTGTTCGACGCGCAGGCCGCGGCGACGCCGGACGCGACCGCGCTGGTCTTCGACGAGGAGCGGCTCACCTACCGCGAACTGCAGGTGCGGGCCAACCGGATCGCCAGACAGCTGATCAAGGCGGGCGTCGGACCGGAATCGCTGGTCGCGCTGTCCATCCGCCGCTCCAACGAACTGGTCATCGCGATGTACGCGGTGCTGCAGACGGGTGCGGCGTATGTGCCGCTCGACCCGGATCAGCCCGCCGACCGGATCAACCACATCGTCGACACCGCACGCCCGCGGATGATCCTGTACCGCTCCGCGGACGGGTTCGGCATCGACCTGCAGCGTGAGGTCTCGGTCATCGCGATCGAGGGCATCGAGGGCGTGCCAGGCATCGCCGCCTCCAGCGGCGCGCCGATCACCGATGCCGAACGCACCCAACCGCTTCGGCCGGGCAACACCGCCTACGTCATCTTCACCTCCGGGTCGACCGGCCGCCCGAAGGGTGTGGCGGTCAGCCATGCCGCGATCGTCAACCGACTGCTGTGGATGCAGCACGAGTACCCGATCGGGCCCGGCGACGCCGTGCTACAGAAGACGCCGGCCACCTTCGACGTGTCGGTGTGGGAGTTCTTCTGGCCCTTGCAGACCGGCGCGCGACTGGTCGTCGCGAAGCCGGACGGCCATCGCGATCCGGTGTACCTGGCGCAGCTCATCGCCGAACACGGCATCACCACGGCGCATTTCGTGCCGTCGATGATGTCGGTGTTCGTGTCCACCCTCGGCAACGAGAACGGTGACGCGGACGGGTACCCGTCGTCGCTGCGGCAGGTGTTCGCCTCGGGCGAGGCGTTGCCCGCGCAAACCGCGCAGCGCCTGCGCGAGCTGACCGGTGCCAAGCTGCACAACCTGTACGGCCCGACCGAGGCCGCGGTCGACGTCACGTATCACGAAGTGACGGACGCGGATTCGGTCTCGGTGCCGATCGGCCGACCCGTGTGGAACACCAGGGTCTTCGTGCTCGACGCCAGGTTGCACCCGGTCGCACCGGGTGTCGCGGGTGAGCTCTATCTCGCGGGCGATCAGCTCGCGCTGGGTTACCTCGGCCGGTCGGATCTGACCTCGGATCGTTTCGTCGCCAATCCGTACGGCGCCCCGGGTGCACGGATGTACCGCACCGGTGACTTGGTCCGATGGACGACCGCATCGCGAAGCGATTCGATGAGGGGTGGTGGCCGGGCGACGGGTGGGCCGGCGGCTGGTGAGCTGGAGTACTTGGGCCGCACCGACTTCCAGGTGAAGCTGCGCGGCCTGCGCATCGAGCTCGGCGAGATCGAGGCCGCGCTGCTGACCCAGCCCGGCATCGCGCAGTCGGTCGTGGTGGTGCGGACCGACGCGCACGCCGGCGATCAGCTGGTGGGTTACCTAGTCGCCGAAGCGGATTCGGTCATCGACACCGACGCGGTCAAGGCCGCACTCGCCGGTCTGCTGCCCGGCTACATGATTCCGGCCGCGCTGGTCGTGCTCGACGCGTTCCCGGTGAACGCCAGCGGCAAGCTCGATCGCCGGGCGCTGCCCGCTCCGGTGTTCGAGGCCAAGCGTTTCCGTGCGCCCGCCACCCCGATCGAGGAGATCGTGGCGGAGGTCTTCGCCGAGCTGCTCGGGCTGCCGCGCGTCGGCGTGGACGACGACTTCTTCGAGCTCGGCGGCAACTCCCTGGTGGCCACCCAGGTGGTGGCGCGGCTGAGCGCGGCGCTGGACACCGAGGTCGGTGTGCGCGCGCTGTTCGAGGCGCCCACCGTGGCCGCGCTGGCCGCCCGCGTCGAATCGCGGGCGGGAACCGGTGCGCGCCAGGCGCTTACGGCACAGGTGCGCCCCGAGCGGCCGCCGCTGTCGCTGGCGCAGCAGCGGATGTGGTTCCTCAACCGCTTCGACGCCGACTCGGCCGCCAACAACATTCCGGCCGCGGTGCGGCTGGAAGGAGCGCTGGATCTGGCCTCGCTGCGCGGCGCGGTCGCCGACGTGGTCGCGCGGCACGAATCGCTGCGCACCGTCTACCCGTCGCAGGACGGCGTCGCCTACCAGCGGGTGCTGCCCGCGACCAGGGCGATCCCGGACCTGGAGGTCTTCCCGGTCGCCGAGGGCCAATTGCTCGGCGCGCTCTACGAATTCGTCGAGCGCGGCTTCGACGTGACGGTCGAGCCGCCGGTGCGGCTGCGGGCCTACCAGCTCGGCGAGCAGGACTACGTGCTGGTTGTCGTGGTGCATCACATCGCGACGGACGGCTTCTCGATGCGGCCGCTGGTCCGCGACCTGATGACCGCCTACGTGGCGCGCACCTCGGAGTCCGAGCCCGGCTGGCCGCCGCTCGCGGTCCAGTACGTGGATTTCGCGCTGTGGCAGCGCGCAACGCTCGGCTCCGAGGACGATCCCACCTCGCTGATCTCCGAGCAGCTCGACTACTGGCGCAACGCGCTCAACGGTCTGCCCGACGAGCTGCGCCTGGCCGGGCGTCCCCGGCCCGCGGTCGCGTCGTATCAGGCGGGGACACACCGATTCCGGGTGCCCGGCGAGCTGATCGACGAGCTGAACCGGGTCGCGCACGCGCACGGCACCACGCTGTTCATGGTGGTGCACAGCGCCTTCGCCGCACTGCTCGCTCGACTGAGCGGTTCCGACGACATCGCCATCGGCATCCCGGTGGCGGGTCGTGGCGAGCAGGCCCTCGACGACCTGGTCGGCATGTTCGTCAACACCCTGGTGTTGCGTGCGCAGGTCGACACCGACGCGTCGTTCACCGAACTGCTCGCACAGGTGCGCGAGCGTGACCTGCAGGCCTTCGCGCACGCCGACGTGCCGTTCGAGCGGCTTGTCGAGGTGCTCAACCCGGCCCGTTCGCAGGCGCGGCACCCGCTGTTCCAGGTGATGCTGTCGTTCCAGAACCTGGGCCGCGCGTCGCTCGAACTGCCCGGCCTGCTGGTCTCCGAGCTCGGCATCGACCAGCCGACCGCGAAGTTCGACCTGCAGCTCACGCTGAGCGAGGTGCAGGGCACCGAGGCGTCGATGGACGCCGAACTCCTCTACGCCACCGACCTTTTCGACGGCGCGTTCGCGAATACCTTCGCCGAGCGCTTCCTTCGCGTGCTCGGTGGCGTCGCCGCCGAGCCGACCGCGGCGGTGGGCGATATCGAGCTGCTCGACGTGGCCGAGCGTGAGCTGGTCATCGAGCGGTGGAACGACACCGAATTCCCGGTGGACGCGGCGCTGACCTCGCCGGTCGGCGATGCCGCCGGGACGCTGGTCTCGCTGTTCGAAGCGCAGGTCGCGCGGACACCCGACGCGGCCGCGGTCACGTTCGAGGGGACAAGTCTTTCCTACGCCGAGTTCGCGGGCCGGGTGCACCGGCTGGCGCGCTGGCTGAAGCAGAACGGCGTCGGCCCGGAATCGTATGTCGCCCTTGGCATGCGGCGCTCGATCGATCTCGTCGTCGGCATGTACGCGGTGAACGCGGCCGGTGGCGCGTACGTGCCGCTCGATCCGGATCACCCGGCCGAGCGCACCGACTACATCCTGGAAACCGCGCGCCCGGTGTGCGTGCTGACCTCCGGCACCGGCCTGGCGTCCACGGGCTCCCGGCAGGTGCGCATCGACGAGCTCGACCTGTCCGAGTTCTCCGACGCGCCGCTGACCGACGCGGACCGGCACAAGCCGCTGCGCCCGGCCAACACCGCGTACGTGATCTTCACCTCGGGTTCGACCGGTCGGCCGAAGGGTGTCGCTGTCTCGCACGCGGCCATCGTCAACCGGCTGGTCTGGATGCACGCGGAGTACGGCCTCGCCGCCTACGACGTGGTGCTGCAGAAGACGCCGGCCACCTTCGACGTGTCGGTGTGGGAGTTCTTCTGGCCCTTACAGGTCGGCGCCCGCCTGGTCGTCGCCAAGCCGGACGGCCACCGCGATCCCGCGTACCTGGCTCGGCTGATCATCGAAGAGCGGGTCAGCACGGTGCATTTCGTGCCGTCGATGCTCTCGGTGTTCGTCGCCGAGGAGCGCGCGGGCGAATGCGTCAGCCTGCGTAATGTTTTCGCCTCGGGTGAGGCGCTGCCCGCCGTCACCGCGCAGCGACTGCGCGCGCTGACCGGTGCCAGGCTGCACAACCTGTACGGCCCCACCGAGGCCGCCGTCGACGTCACCTTCCACGAGGTGACCGAGGCCGACACCAGCTCGGTGCCGATCGGCGCCCCGGTGTTCAACACTCAGGTGTACGTGCTGGATTCGCGGCTGCGGCCGGTTCCGGTCGGCGTGCCCGGCGAGCTGTATCTGGCCGGCGCGCAGCTGGCGCACGGGTACGTGGCCCGCCCGGACCTGACCACCGACCGGTTCATCGCGAACCCGTTCGGCGATGCCCAGCGCATGTACCGCACCGGCGACCTGGTCTCCTGGACGGAGGACGGCGAGCTGGAGTACCTGGGCCGCACCGACTTCCAGGTGAAGCTGCGCGGCCTGCGCATCGAGCTCGGCGAGATCGAGAACGCGCTTACCGCACTGGATTCGGTGGCGCAGGCGGTCGTGCTGGTGCGCACCGACGAGCGGACCGGCGATCAGCTGGTCGCCTATGTGGTCGGTAACCCGGATCGGGCATTGGACGTCGAGTCGGTCAAGACCGCGCTCGGTGCGCAGCTGCCCGCGTACATGGTGCCCTCGGCCTATGTGGAGCTCGACGAGTTCCCGCTGAACCCGTCCGGCAAGCTGGATCGCCGGGCACTGCCCGAACCGACGTTCGCGGCCAAGATCTTCCGCGCGCCGGCCACCCCGGTGCAGGAGATCGTCGCCGATACCTTCGCCGCGGTGCTCGGTGTCGAGCGCGTGGGCCTGGACGACGACTTCTTCGAGCTCGGCGGCAACTCGCTGGTCGCCACCCAGGTGGCGGCTCGCCTCGGCGAGGCGTTGGATACCCAGGTTCCGGTGCGCGCGCTGTTCGAGGCGTCGAGTGTCGCCGCGCTGGCCGCACGCGTGGAATCGGCTGCCGGACAAGGCGGCCGGGCGCCGCTGGTGCCGCAGGAGCGCTCCGGCCTGGTCCCGCTGTCGCTGGCACAGCAGCGGATGTGGTTCCTCAACCGGTTCGACAACCGCACCGCGGTCAACAACATCCCGGTCGCCATCCGGCTCACCGGTGACCTCGATATCGATGCGCTGAATGCCGCCATCGGCGATGTGCTGGCCCGCCACGAGGCGCTGCGCACCGTGTACCCCGAGGTGGAAGGCGTCGGCTACCAGCGCATCCTGCCGGTTTCCGAGGTGTCGTTCCCGGTCACCGCCGAGCCGGTGACCGCCGACGAGCTGCCCGCGCGCATCGTCGAGCTGGCCGGCTTCCACTTCGACGTGACCCGCGAGATCGCGTTCCGCGCAAGCCTGCTCAGCCTCGACGCGCGCAACCACGTCGTGGTGCTGGTCATGCACCACATCAGCGCCGACGGCTTCTCGCTGCGGCCGCTGCTGCGCGACGTGGTCGTCGCCTACAGCGAGCGCACCCGCGGTGAAACACCGTCCTGGGCACCGTTGGACGTGCAGTACGCCGATTACTCGTTGTGGCAGCGCGACGTGCTCGGCATCGAGCACGATCCGGAATCCGTTGCGGCCCAGCAGATCGCGTACTGGACCGAGCAACTGCGCGATCTGCCCGATCAGATCGAGCTGCCCGCCGACCGGCCGCGTCCCGAGATCGCCTCCAATGCCGGTGGCACGCACAACTTCTCGGTCGATGCCGAACTGCACGCCGCGCTGGCCGAACTGGCCCGTCGTCGCGGGGTCACGTTGTTCATGGTGGTGCACGCCGCGCTGGCCGCGTGGGCGAGCAGGCTGTCCAACAGTTCCGACATCGCCATCGGCACCCCGATCGCCGGACGTGGCGAGCGGGCCCTCGATGACCTGGTCGGCATGTTCGTCAACACGCTGGTGCTGCGCAGCGAGGTCGATCCCGCCGCGCGGTTCAGCGAGCTGCTCGAGCAGGTGCGCCGGACCGATCTGACGGCCTTCGGCAATGCCGATGTGCCGTTCGAGCGGCTGGTGGATGTGATCAGCCCGGCCCGCTCGCAGGCGCATCATCCGCTGTTCCAGGTCGCGCTGACCTTCGAGGCGGCCTCGGCCGCCGATATGGGCACCGTCGAACTGCCCGGCCTGGATCTCGATGTCGTCGAATTCGACGCGGGCACCGCCAAGTTCGACGTGCAGCTGACCGTCGGCGAGACCGCCGACGGCGCACTCTCCATGTCGTGGAACTACGCGACCGAGCTGTTCGATCCGGAGACGGTGGCCTCGTTCGCCGACCGGCTGGTGCGCGTGCTGCACACCATCGCCGAGGATCCCGAGATCGCCGTCGGTGACATCGACCTGCTCGGCGAGTCCGAGCGGCTCGATGTCTCGCAGCGCTGGGTGTCCTCCGGGATGGACGCCGTGGCGCGAGCGACGGGCGCGGAGGCGGCAGCCGGCGTAACCACGGAGCGCACCGGGAGCGCCACCAATAGATACAGCGCAGGTGTTTTCGATCAATCCGGGGCCACTCTGGTCACCGTGTTCGACGCGGCCGTCGCCGCGCATCCGAACCGCACGGCGGCCCGCTTCGGCGTCGAAACACTCACCTACGGCGAGCTGGATCGGCGCGCGAATATCTTGGCGCGCAGGCTGATCGCGGACGGCGCCGGGCCCGAGTCGCTGGTCGCGGTGATCCTGCCGCGCTCGCTCGATTTGGTCGTCGCGCTGGTCGCGGTGGTCAAGACCGGTGCGGGCTATGTGCCGGTGGACCCGACCTACCCGGCGGAACGCATCGCCTACGTGCTGGGGGATTCGCAGCCGACCAGCGTGATCCTGGACTCGACGGTCCAGGTGACGGTGCCGGTGGACCTGCCGAGCGTGGTGCTGGACGGCTTCGCCGTGGAGACCGGCAATGTCGAGGACGCCGACGACGCGCCGATCACCGACGCGGACCGCAACGCGGCACTCTCGCCCGACCACGTCGCGTACGTGATCTACACCTCCGGTTCGACCGGCCGCCCCAAGGGCGTCGCCGTCACACACCGGAATGTGGTGCGGCTGTTCGCGAATACCGATCGCGACTTCAACTTCGGCCCCGACGATGTGTGGACGCTGTTCCACTCCTACGCCTTCGACTTCTCGGTGTGGGAGCTGTGGGGCCCGCTGCTGTTCGGCGGCACCCTCGTGGTGGTCGACTACTACACCTCGCGCTCGCCGGAGCAGTTCCTGGAACTGCTGCGCGCGGAGCGGGTTACGGTGCTCAACCAGACTCCGTCCGCGTTCTATCAACTGGCGGAAGCGGATCGCAACGCCGCGCCCGACGCCACCCCGCTGGCCCTGCGCTACGTGGTGTTCGGCGGCGAGGCGCTCGAGCTGCGCAGGCTCTCGGATTGGGTTGCCCGCCACGGCGCCGGGCCCGAGAACGCCTCCGCGAGCTCCGCGGCGGGGTTTCCGCTGCTGGTCAACATGTACGGCATCACCGAGACCACGGTGCACGTCTCCTACCGCGCACTGGACGCCGCGACCATCGCCGCCGCCTCCGGCAGCGTGGTCGGCCGCGCCATCGCCGGTCTGCGGGTGTATGTGCTCGACAACCGGCTGCGGCCGGTCCCGGTCGGTGTCGCGGGCGAAATGTATGTGGCCGGACCGCAATTGGCGCGCGGCTACCTCGGTCGTCCCGACCTGTCCGCCACCCGTTTCGTCGCCAACCCGCTCGGCGGCTCCGACGCGGCGGGCTCGCGCCTGTACCGCTCCGGCGACCTGGCGCGCTGGAACCGCTTCGGCGAGCTCGAATACCTCGGCCGCGCCGACGATCAGGTAAAGGTCCGCGGCTTCCGCATCGAACTCGGCGAGATCGAGTCCGCCATCCTGGCCCAGCCCGGCATCGCCCAGGCGGCGGTCATCGTGCGCGAGGACCAGCCGGGCGATCAGCGGATCGTGGCCTACGTGGTCGCGGAGCCCGACGTCGTGCCGCTGCTCGACCGGGTGCGTGACGGTGCCGCCGAGCGGCTGCCGTCGTTCATGGTGCCCGCCGCGCTGGTGCGGCTCGAGTGGATTCCGTTGACGGTCAACGGAAAGCTCGATCGCCGTGCGCTGCCGGCGCCCGCTGTGCAGTCGCGTGCCTTCCGCGCGCCGGTCACCCCGGTGCAGGAGACGGTGGCGGCGGTGTTCGCCGAGGTGCTCGACCTGCCACGGGTCGGTGTCGACGACGACTTCTTCGATCTCGGTGGTAACTCGCTCATCGCCACCAGGGTCGTCTCCCGCATCGGCGCCGCGCTCGGCACCACCGTCGCGGTGCGCGCGCTGTTCGAGGCGCCCACCGTGGCCGCCCTGGCCGCGCGGGTGGAATCGCACGCCGACGGCGCCGCGCGGGCCAGGCTGGTCGCCAGGCCGCGCAAGGCCGACGAGCTGGTGCCGCTGTCGTTCGCGCAGCAGCGCATGTGGTTCCTCAACAAGTACGACACCTCCTCGGCGGCCTACAACCTGCCGGTCGCCATCCGCCTGACCGGCGCGCTCGACGTGGCCGCGCTGCGGCTCGCGGTGGCCGACGTGGTGCGCAGGCACGAGTCGCTGCGCACCCGCTACCCCGAGCACGGCGGTACCCCGGTCCAGGTGATCGTGCCCGCCGAGAACATCGCGCTCGACCTGCACCCGGTGCAGGTGGATCCGGCCGAGCTGACCGCCGTGGTGACCGACTTCGTCACCACCGGATTCGATGTGGCCGAACAGGTTCCGCTGCGCACCAGGCTCTACAGCGCGGGCCCCGACGAGCACGTACTCGTCGTGGTGGTGCACCACATCGCGGCGGACGGCTTCTCGATGGGGCCGCTGACCCGCGACGTGATGCTGGCCTACTCGGCGCGCGCCCAGGACAGCGCGCCCGGCTGGGCACCGCTGGCCGTGCAGTACGCCGACTTCGCCGTCTGGCAGCGTGAAGTCCTTGGCACCGAAGACGATTCGGACTCGCTGCTGGCGCGCCAGGTGGCGCACTGGCAGCAGGTCCTCGACGGTGTGCCGGACGAGCTGACGCTGCCCGCGGACCGCCCGCGTCCGGCGATCGCCTCGTTCCGCGGCGCGACGCTGCACCGCGAGCTGCCCGGCGAACTGATCGCCGGGCTGGAAGACATTGCGCGGCAACGCGGTGCGTCGCTGTTCATGGTGATGCACGGCGCGCTGACGGTGCTGCTGTCGCGGCTGTCCGGCGCGGACGACATCGCGGTCGGCACGCCGATCGCGGGCCGCGGCGAGCAGGCGCTCGACGATCTGGTCGGCATGTTCGTCAACACCCTGGTGCTGCGCACCGGCATCGACGCCGCCGAATCGTTCACCGAGCTGGTCGATCGGGTGCGGCGCACCGACCTGGACGCGTACGGCAACGCCGACGTGCCGTTCGAGCGACTGGTGGAACTGCTCGCACCGGAACGCTCGCAGGCGCGTAACCCGCTGTTCCAGGTGATGCTCGCCTTCCAGAACCTGGATCGCACCAGCCTCGAACTGCCCGGGCTCTCGGTGTCCGCGCTCGACCTCGAAGAGAATGTCGCGCGCTTCGACCTGCAGTTCACGCTGTCGGAGCTGGGTGAACCAGGCACGGCCGGAATGGCTTTGGCGCTCACCTACGCCACCGAGCTGTTCGACGAGTCCACTGCTGCGGAGATCGCGCAGCGGTGGCAGCGGGTGCTCGAGGCCATCGTCGCCGACCCGGCCATCGCGGTCGGCCAGATCGACGTGCTCGATGCCGCGGAACGGGCTGACCTGACCGCCCGCACCGGCCCGCAGGCTACGGTCGCGCGGACGCTACCCGACCTGATCGCCGAGGCCGCCGCCATCGACCCGGCCGCACCCGCGGTGGTGTTCCAGGGGCGCAGTCTGTCCTACGGCGAGCTCGACGAACGCTCGAACCGCTTGGCTCGCTTGCTGATCGAGCGTGGCCTCGGCACCGAAGATCTGGTCGCGATCGCCGTGCCGCGCTCGGACGACTCCTACTTCGCCGAATGGGCGGTCGCCAAGTCCGGTGCCGCCTTCGTGCCGATCGACCCGACCTACCCGGCCGACCGCATTGCGCACATGGTCACCGATTCGGGTTCCCCGGTCGGTCTGACTGTGACGTCGGTGCGGGGCGACCTGCCGGACTCGGTCGAATGGCTCGTCCTCGACGAGCTGGATCTGACCGGCGTCGACGCGGCCGCGATCACCGACGCCGAGCGCGTGCGCCCGGTCCGGCCGGAGCATCCGGCCTACGTCATCTACACCTCCGGCTCCACCGGCGTCCCCAAGGGCGTCGTGGTCACCCACACCGGTCTCGCCAACTTCCGGGACGAGCAGAACGCTCGCTACGACGTCGATTCATCCACGCGCGCACTGCATTTCGCGTCGCCGAGCTTCGACGCGTCGATTCTCGAGTTCCTGCTGGCGATCGGCTGCGGCGGCACCCTGGTGGTCTGCCCGCCCGGGGTGTACGGCGGCGACGAGCTGGCCGAGCTGATCCGCGCCGAGCGCGTCACGCACGCGTTCATCACTCCGTCCGTGCTCGCCTCGCTGGATCCGGCCGCGCTGGCCGGCATGCGGGTGGTCGTGGCCGGTGGCGAGGCGGTCCCGGCCGACCTGGTCACCAAGTGGGGCGGCGCGCCGGACGGTTCCGGGCGGCGCTTCCACAACGGTTACGGTCCGACCGAGACCACGATCATGACCAACATCAGCGACGCGCTGACGCCGGGCGATCTGGTCACCATCGGTGGCCCGACCCGCGGCATGCAGTCGCTGATCCTGGACGCCCAGCTCCGGCCCGTGCCGGTGGGTGTCGCGGGTGAGCTCTATCTGTCGGGTGTCCAGCTGGCCCGCGGCTACCACGCGCGCGCCGGGCTGTCCGCCGACCGCTTCGTGGCGAATCCGTACGTGGCCGGTGCGCGGATGTACCGCACTGGTGACGTGGTCCGCTGGACCCGTACCGGTGAGGTGGAATACGTCGGGCGGTCCGACTTCCAGGTCAAGGTGCGCGGTTTCCGCATCGAGCTCGGTGAGATCGACGCGGCACTGGCCGCGCACGAGAACGTCGACTTCGCGGTCACCGTCGGGCACAAGGGCACCGCCGGTGCCACCTCGCTGGTGGCCTATGTGGTTGCGGCACAGGGCCGGACGATCGATGTGGCGGCGCTGACCGCACACGTCGAGGATCGGTTGCCCGCGTACATGGTGCCGTCGTCGATCATGGTGATCGACCGGGTGCCGCTCACCCCGGTCGGCAAGCTGGACCGAAAGGCGTTGCCGGAGCCGGTGTTCGCGACCGAGGTCGTGTTCCGTGCGCCGCGCACGCCGGTCGAGCAGGCCATCGCCGAGGTGTTCGCCGAGGTGCTCGGCGTGGAGCGGGTCGGCGTCGACGATTCGTTCTTCGCGCTCGGCGGCGACAGCATCGTCTCCATCCAGCTGGTGTCGCGGGCCAAGGCGCGTGGCGTGGTGTTCACGCCGCGCAACGTCTTCGAGCAGCGCACCGTGGCCGGGCTTGCCTCGGTCGCAGGCACCGCCGACGCCGCGGCGGCGTCGGCCGTGGTGCTTGCCGAGCTGCCCGGTGGTGGTGTCGGCGCGATGCCGCTGACCCCGGTCGTGCGGTTCATGGCGGAGCGGCGCGGCTCGTTCGGCCGGTTCAACCAGACCCTCGCGCTGGAGCTTCCGGTCGGTATCGACCGGGCGGGCATCGTCGCGACGGTCGGCGCGGTCATCGACCGCCACGACATGCTGCGGGCGAGCCTGCGCGAGGTCGAGGGGGAGTGGATCCTCGAGACCGCCGCGGCAGGCACGGTCGACGTGGACGCGTTGGTCGACCACAGCACCTTCGACGCCGGTGTCGATGATGCCGAGCTGATCGAGATCGCTTCCGCCGCACTGGATTCCTCGCTCGATCGACTGGATCCCGCTGCGGGCGTTGTCATTCGGTTCGTCTGGCTGGAGCCGTCGAGCAGCGAACGGGCCGGACGCCTGATCGTGGTCGGTCATCACCTGGTGGTCGACGGTGTCTCCTGGCGCATCCTGGTGCCGGACTTCGTCGCGGCCTGGGGCCAGCGCACCGCGGGCCAGCAGCCCGAGTTGGTCGCACCGGCCACCTCGATGCGGGCCTGGGCGCACGGGCTCGAACGCGAGGCGCGCAGTGCCGAACGTGTCGCCGAGCTCGACCATTGGCGTTCGGTGGTCGACGCGGCCGATCCGCTGCTCACCGAGCGTCCGATGGACCCGGCGATCGACACCTCGGGTGTCATCGAGAAGCTGCGGGTCGAGGTGTCCGCCGAGGTCACCAAGGCGCTGCTGACCACGGTCCCCGCGCTGTTCCACGGCGGCGTGAACGACGGCCTGCTCACCGCGCTTGCCCTGGCGACCGCGAAATGGCGGGCGCGCCGGGCCGGTGCTCGCGGCGATTCGCTGCTGATCCGCCTGGAGGGCCACGGCCGCGAAGAGGACATCGTGCCCGGCGCGGACCTGTCCCGCACCGTCGGCTGGTTCACCGCGATCTTCCCGGTCCGCTTCGACCTGTCCGGCATCGACATCGATGCCGCGCTGGCCGGCGGGCCCGCGCTCGGCCAGGCCGTCAAGGCGATCAAGGAGCAGCTGCTCGCGGTGCCGGACAAGGGCGTCGGCTACGGGCTGCTGCGCTACCTGAACCCGGAGACTGCCACCGAACTGCCCGTCGAACTGCCCGGCCAGGTGAGCTTCAACTACCTGGGCCGTGTCTCCGAGGGCGATGTGCCGGAGTCGCTGCGCGGCTTCGGCTGGATCCCGGCCGCTGAGCTGGGCGCGCTCGGCGGAGCCTACGACGCGGACATGCCCGCGATGGCGCCGCTGGACATCAACGCGATCGTCACCGGCGACAAGCTGACCGCGAACATCGGCTATCCGTCGACGCTGCTCGACGCCGCCGCCGTCCGCGAATTCGGCGAGCTGTGGACGACCGCGCTGGAAGCGGTTGCCCGGCATGCCAATTCGACCGGCGCCGGTGGGCACACGCCGTCCGACTTCGCGCTGGTGCGCAGCGCGCAGGGCGATATCGACGGCTGGGAGCGGCGCTTCCCGAACCTGGCCGACATCTGGCCGCTGTCGGCACTGCAGTCGGGTCTGCTGTTCCACGCCAGGCTCGCCGCCGGCTCGGTGGACGTGTACACCGCGCAGGCGGTGCTCACCCTCACCGGCCGGGTCGACGCGGCCCGGTTGCGTTCGGCCGCACAGGCTTTGGTCGACCGCTACGAGAACCTGCGCACCGCGTTCGTCACCGACCGGGACGGCAGCCCGGTGCAGGTGGTCCTGGACAGCGTCCGGGTCGCCTGGTCCGAGCACGACCGGATCGAGCAGGGCGACGGCGACGATCTCATCGCCGCGGACCGCACCACGCGCTTCGATCTGACCGAGCCGCCGCTGATCCGCTTCACGCTGATCCAGGTGGCGCGCGACCGCTGGCAGTTCGTGGTGGCCAACCACCACATCCTGCTCGACGGCTGGTCCATGCCGCTGCTCATGCAGGACCTGCTCGTGCTCTACGCGGCACACGCGGACACCAGCGTGCTGCCCGCGGTGCGGTCCTACCGGCACTTCCTGGAATGGACGGCGCAGCAGGATCATTCGGCCTCGGTCGCCGCGTGGACCACCGCGCTGCGTGGTGTCACCGAGCCGACGCTGCTGGCCCGCCCGGACGCCGGACGGGAAATCACCTCGCTGTCCGGCGAATACTTCTTCGAGCTCGATGAGACGGCCACCGCGCGGCTTACCGCGCTGGCCGGTTCGCTCGGCGTCACGCCGAACACCGTGCTGCAGACCGCGTGGGGAATCGTGGTCGGCCGGATGACAGGTCGCGACGACGTGCTGTTCGGCACCACGGTGTCCGGGCGTCCCGCCGACCTGTCCGGCGTGGAGTCGATGGTCGGCCTGTTCATCAACACCGTGCCGGTGCGGGTGCGCTTCGACCCGGCGGAGTCCGCGCGGCAGCTGCTGACCCGGACCCAGGGCGAGCAGGCGGATCTGCTCGATCACCACTATGTCGGGCTTGCGGATATCCAGTCTGCGGCGGGCATCGGTGGGCTGTTCGACACGCTCGTGGTGTTCGAGTCCTACCCGATGGACGCCGAGGGACTACAGGCGCAGGCCGCGGATATCGACGGCATGGCGGTCGTCGGCCTCGACGCGGCCGATGCCACGCACTACCCGTTGACGTTGATTGCCCAGCTGGACTCGCGACTGCGGATTCGCGCGGGCTACCTGCGTGATCTGTTCGACGAGCAGACCGTGCGGCGGATCGCCGATCGCTTGATCCGGGTGCTGACCGCGATCACCGCCGAACCGGCTGTGCCGGTGGGCGATATCGAGCTGCTCGACACCGTTGAGCGCGAGCTCGTGGTGTCCGGCTGGAACGACACCGCGTACGAGGTGGATTCGGCCGCGACGCTCGTCTCGAAGTTCTACGAGCAGGCCGCGAGCACGCCCGATGCGACCGCGCTGAGCTTCGAGGGGACAACTCTGGCCCACCCGTCGCCCGACCACCACCCCTCATCGAGTCGCTCCGCGACGCTGACATATGACGAGTTCGCCGGTCGGGTCAACCAGCTCGCCCGCTGGCTGATCGCCCGCGGTGTCGGCGCGGAATCGTATGTGGCGCTTGGCATGCGGCGCTCGATCGACCTCGTTGTCGGTATGTATGCCGTCACCGTTGCCGGTGGCGCGTACGTGCCGTTGGACCCGGATCACCCGGCCGAGCGCACAGAATACATTCTGGCCACGGCGGATCCGGTGTGTGTGCTGACCTCCGGCACCGATCTCGACATCGATACCGCGCAGGTGCGCATCGATCTGCTCGATCTGAGCGGCCTGTCCGAAGCGCCGGTCACCGACGCGGATCGCTGGGCGCCGTTGCGGCCGTCGAACACCGCGTACGTGATCTTCACGTCCGGTTCCACCGGGCGTCCCAAGGGTGTCGGTGTTTCGCACGCCGCGATCGTCAACCGCCTGGTGTGGATGCAGTCCGCCTACGCGCTGGACGCCACGGACGCGGTGTTGCAGAAGACGCCGGCCACCTTCGACGTGTCGGTGTGGGAGTTCTTCTGGCCCTTGCAGATCGGCGCGCGCCTGGTTGTCGCGAAGCCCGATGGGCATCGGGACCCGGCCTACCTGGCCGAGATCATCAGCGCCGAGCGGATCACCGTCACGCACTTCGTGCCGTCGATGCTCGCGGTGTTCGTCGCCGACGCGGCCGCGGCCCAGTGTGATTCGCTGCGGTTGGTGTTCGCCTCCGGTGAGGCGTTGCCGCCCAAGCCCGCCCACCGGCTGCGTGAGCTGACCGGTGCGGCGTTGCACAACCTGTACGGCCCGACCGAGGCCGCGGTCGACGTCACCTTCCACGAGGTCGTCGATACCGACACCGACACCGTGCCGATCGGTGCTCCGGTCTACAACACCCAGGTGTACGTGCTGGATTCGCGGCTGCGCCCGGTTCCGGTTGGTGTCGCGGGTGAGCTGTATCTGGCGGGTACTCAGCTGGCGCGCGGGTACGTCGCGCGTCCGGATCTGACCAGCGACCGGTTCGTCGCCAACCCGTACGGCGCCACCGGCGAGCGCATGTATCGCACCGGTGACCTGGTGGCGTGGACGTCGACTGGTGAGCTGGAGTACTTGGGCCGCACCGACTTCCAGGTGAAGCTGCGCGGTCTGCGCATCGAACTCGGTGAGATCGAGACCGCGCTCACCGCGCTCGACGAGGTCGCCCAGTCGGTCGTGGTGGTCCGCGGTGACCAGCACACCGGCGATCAGCTCGTCGCCTACATCATTCCCGCGCCGAATGTCCGGGTGGATATCGAGCTGCTGCGTGAGGATCTGGCCGAGCGGCTGCCCGCGTATATGGTGCCGTCCGTGGTGCTCGTGCTCGACGAGTTCCCGCTCAACGCCTCCGGCAAGCTCGATCGCAAGGCGCTGCCCGCGCCGGTCTTCGAGGCCGCGGTGTTCCGCGCGCCGACGACGCCGGTGGAGGAGATCGTCGCGGCCACCTTCGCCGAGGTGCTCGGCCTGGAGCGGGTCGGCTTGGACGACGACTTCTTCGCGCTCGGCGGCAACTCGCTGACCGCCACCCAGGTGGCCGCGCGGTTGTCCGCCGCGCTGGACGCCGATCTCGGTGTCCGGGAACTGTTCGAGGCGTCCACGGTGGTCGCGCTCGCGGCCCGGGCGGAGACGCACACCGGTGCCGGTGCGCGGGCGGCCCTGGCGCCGCAGCAGCGACCCGCCTTGGTGCCGCTGTCGCTCGCTCAGCAGCGCATGTGGTTCCTCAACCGCTTCGATCCGGACTCGGCGGTGGACAACATCCCGGCCGCGGTACGGCTGTCCGGTCTGCTCGACCGGCAGGCGCTGCAGATCGCGGTCGCCGACGTGCTGGCCAGGCACGAGTCGCTGCGCAGCTTCTACCCCGAGGTCGACGGCACCGCGCACCAGCAGACGGTGCCGACCGCCAAGGTGATTCCGGATCTCGCGCCCTTCGAGGTCACCGAGGCCGAACTGCCGCAACGGCTTTCCGAGCTGGTGCTGACCGCCTTCGACGTCACCACCGAGGTGCCGTTCCGGGCAAGGCTTTTCGAGGTCAGCCCGACCGAGCACGTGCTGGCCCTGGTGGTGCACCACATCTCCGCCGACGGCTTCTCCATGGGCCCGCTGACCCGAGACGTGATGACCGCCTACGGCGCTCGCGTCGAGGGCGGCGAACCCGCCTGGCGGCCACTGGAAGTCCAGTACGCCGACTTCGCGCTGTGGCAGCGCGCGGTCCTCGGCGACGAGGACGATCCGGAATCGGTGATCGCCAAGCAGATCGCGTACTGGTCGAACTCGCTGGCCGGCCTGCCCGATCAGCTCGACCTGCCCACCGACCGGCCGCGGCCCGCGGTCGCCTCCGGTCGCGGCGCGACCCACGCCTTCGAGATCGACGCCGACACCCACGCCAAGCTCACCGAACTCGCCCGCACCAGGGGCGCGACGCTGTTCATGGTCACCCACACCGCGCTCGCGGTGCTGCTCGCCCGGCTGTCCGGCGAGGACGATATCGCCATCGGCACCCCGGTCGCCGGTCGTGGCGAGCGTGCCCTCGACGACCTGATCGGCATGTTCGTCAACACCCTGGTGCTGCGGACCCCGATCGACAGCGGCGCGACGTTCACCGACCTGCTTCGCACGGTGCGCGCCGCCGACATCGCCGCGTTCGGGCACGCGGACCTGCCGTTCGAGCGGCTGGTCGAGATCCTGAACCCGGCGCGCTCGCAGGCCAGGCACCCGCTGTTCCAAGTGCTGTTGTCGTTCCAGAACCTCGGCCAGAACAGTCTCGAGCTGCCCGGCCTGACGGTCAGCGGCGTCGAATTGCCGATCGACACGGCGAAGTTCGACCTGCAGCTGACGCTGTCGGAGAAGAACACCGGCCAGGCTGTCAACGGCACGGGTGCGGCCCCTGCCGGTATCAGCGCCGAATTCATCTACGCCACCGACCTTTTCGATCCGGAGACGATGGCGGAGCTCGGGCAGCGGTTCAACCGTCTGCTCGGCGCGCTTGCGGCGGAACCGGATCGGCCGATCGGCGATATCGCGCTGCTGGACGAGCGGGAGACCGAGCAGGCACTGCGCGGCTGGAACGACACCGAGCGTGATCTCGGCGCGCCGAGCACGCTGGTCGCCGAGTTCGCCGCTCAGGCACGGGCCACTCCGGATTCGATCGCCGTGGTCGACCCGGCCACCGGAAGCTCGCTCGCCCACCCGTCGCCCGGCCACCACCCCTCATCGAGTCGCTCCGCGACGCTTACCTATGCCGAGTTCGGCGCTCGCGTACATCGGTTGGCGCACAGGCTGATCGAGGCCGGTGTCGGCCCGGAGTCCCTGGTCGCCCTCGGCCTGCGGCGCTCGGTCGATTTCGTAGTTGCCGTCTATGCCGTGCACGAGGCCGGCGGCGGTTACGTGCCGCTCGACCTCGACCAGCCCGCCGACCGGGTGAACTACGTGCTCGAGTCGGCCGATCCGGTGTGCGTGCTGACCACGTCCCGCGACGGGTTCGAGGCGGACGGCCGGACCACGCTGTCGATCGACGAGCTGGATCTGTCCGGCTACGCGGACGAGCCGGTCACCGACGCCGAGCGGCTCGCGCCGCTGCGCCCGGAGCACCCGGCGTACGTGATCTTCACCTCCGGCTCGACCGGCCGCCCCAAGGGCGTCGCGGTGCCGCATGCCGCCGTGGTGAACCAGATCCGTTGGATCACCGGCGAATACGGCATCGGCGCCGACGACGTCGTGCTGTTCAAGACGCCCGCCACCTTCGACGTGTCGGTGTGGGAGCTGTTCGGCCCGATGACCACCGGCGCGCGGTTGGTCGTCGCGAGCTATGACGGTCATCGCGATCCGCAGTACCTGGCGGACGTGATCGCCGCCGAACGGGTCACCATGACCTCGTTCGTGCCCTCGATGCTCACCGTGTTCGCCGGAAACGTCGACATCACCGGCGGCAGTGACGCTCTCGCCTCGCTGCGGACGCTGTTCATCGCCGGTGAGGCGTTCACCAGCGAAGCGGTCGAGGCGATCCGCCGGGTCAGCTCGGCCGAGCTTTACAACCTTTATGGCCCAACGGAATTCACCGTGCACGCCACGCACGGCCCGGTGGCCGACGACGTCACCGGCGCGGTGCCGATCGGTCTGCCGGTGTGGAATGCCCAGGCGTACGTGCTCGATGCCCGGCTGAAGCCGGTGCCCTCGGGTGTCGCGGGCGAGCTGTACCTCGCGGGCGCGCAGCTGGCGCGCGGCTACTTCGGCCGCACCGACCTGACCTCGGATCGCTTCGTGGCCAACCCGTTCGGTGCCGAGGGTGCCCGGATGTACCGCACGGGTGACCTCGTCACCCGCGACGACACTGGCGCCATCGTTTATATCGGCCGCACCGACTTCCAGGTGAAGCTGCGCGGCTTGCGCATCGAGCTCGGTGAGATCGAATCCGCGCTCGCCGCACACGATTCGGTGGCTCAGTCCGTCGCCATGGTGCGCGCGGACGGGCACACCGGCGATCAGCTAGTCGGCTATGTGGTGCCGGCCGGCGGTGCGACGGTGGACGTCGACGAGCTCCGGACGCACCTGGCCGGGCGACTGCCGTCGTACATGGTGCCCGCCGCGCTCGTGGTGCTCGACGCCATGCCGCTCAACCCGAACGGCAAGCTGGATCGGCGCGCGCTGCCCGAACCCGCCTTCGAGGCAAGGGAATTCCGCGCACCGTCCACCCCGATCGAAGAGATCGTGGCCAACACCTTCGCCGAGGTGCTCGGCCTGACCGCCGCCGATGGCGAACGCGCCGTCGGCATCGACGACGACTTCTTCGAGCTCGGCGGCAACTCGCTCATCGCGACCCAGGTGGTCGCCAGGCTCGGCGCCGCACTCGACACCCGCGTCCCGGTGCGGATGCTGTTCGAGGCGCCGACCGTCGCCGCGCTGGCCGGGCGGATGGAGGCCCACCAGGGCACCGGACGCCGCCGCGAACTCGTCGCGGGACAGCGTCCGGCCCGGATTCCGTTGTCGCTGTCACAGCAGCGGATGTGGTTCCTCAACCGGTTCGACACGGACTCGGCAGTCAACAACATCCCGCTGGCCGTCCGGCTCACCGGTTCGCTCGACACCGACGCGCTGCGTCAGGCCGTCGCCGACGTGGTCGACCGGCACGAGGTGCTGCGCACCGTCTACCCGGAGACCGCCGACGGTCAAGGCGTTCAGGTGGTGCTGCCCGCCGGGCAGGAACCCATCGACCTGACCCCGATCGAGGTGTCCGAGACCGAAATCCAGGACCGCGTCCGCGAATTGGTGCTGACCGGCTTCGACGTCACCACCGCGGTGCCGGTGCGGGCCCAGCTGTTCCGGGTGGCCGGCTCGATGGACGGCTCGCAGCCGGACACCCACGTGCTGGTCTTCGTGGTGCACCACATCTCCGGCGACGGCTGGTCGGTGCGCCCGCTGGCCCGCGACGTGATGATCGCCTACGCGGCCCGCTCCCGCGGCGACGCGCCTGCCTGGCCGCCGCTGCCGGTGCAGTACGCCGACTACGCGCTGTGGCAGCGCGAAACCCTTGGCTCCGAAGACGATCCGGCCTCGCTGATCGCGCAGCAGGTCGCCTACTGGTCGGCAAGCCTGGCCGGGCTGCCCGACCAGCTCGACCTGCCGTCGGACCGGTCGCGGCCCGCCGTCGCATCCAATCGTGGTGGGGTATACGAGTTCTCGCTCGACGCCCAGCTGCTGCGTGACCTGAACGCGCTGGCCAGGGAGCACGGCGCGAGCCTGTTCATGGTGGTGCACGCCGCGTTCGCCGCGCTGCTCGCCCGCTTGTCCGGCAGCGACGACATCGCCATCGGCACCGCCGTCGCCGGCCGCGGTGAAGCCGTACTCGACGACGCCATCGGCATGTTCGTCAACACGCTCGTGCTGCGCAGCGAGGTCGACCCCGCGGCGCCGTTCGCGGACCTGGTCGCGCACACCAAGGACCGCGACCTGGCCGCCTTCGGGCACGCGGACCTGCCGTTCGAGCGGCTGGTCGAGATCCTGAACCCGGCGCGCTCGCAGGCCAGGCACCCGCTGTTCCAGGTGATGCTGTCGTTCCAGAACACCGGGGAGGCCTCGTTCGAGCTGCCCGGTCTCGAGGTCGCCGGCGTGCCCCTGGACGTGGTGACGGCCAAGTTCGATCTGCACCTGAGCCTGTCCGACCGGGTCGACGCCGAAGGCTCCGCCGACGGCATGACCGCGGAATTCGCTTACGCGACCGATATGTTCGACGCGGGCACCATCGCCGGCGTCGCGGATCGGCTCGTCCGGCTGTTGACCGCTGTCGTCGCGGATCCGTCCGTGGCGGTCGGTGACGTCGAGCTGCTGGATGCGGCCGAGCACGCGCAGGTGGTCGCGCGCTGGAACGACACCGCGCACGCGGTGGATGATTCGGCGACGTTGGTGTCGATGTTCGAGACGCAGGCCGCTCGGACACCTGACACGATCGCGGTGACGTTCGAGGAGACGAGTCTGTCCTATGCCGAGTTCTCGGCAAGAGTGAATCGTCTTGCGCGTCATCTGATCTCGATGGGTGTTGGCCCGGACTCGATGGTCGCGCTCGGTATGCGCCGCTCGATCGAGCTGGTCGTCGGCATGTACGCGGTGAGCGTTGCCGGTGGTGCGTATGTGCCGCTGGATCCCGATCACCCGGCCGATCGCACGCACTACGTACTCGATACCGCGCGACCGGTCTGCGTGTTGACCACCGTGGGTGATGAGTTCGATGCGGGGAAGACACCTGCCGTCGAGATCGACCGCCTCGAGCTGTCGGACTACTCCGGCGCGCCGGTGACCGACACGGATCGTCGTGCGCCGCTGCGGCCTTCGAACACCGCGTACGTGATCTTCACGTCCGGCTCCACGGGGCGCCCGAAGGGTGTCGCGGTCAGCCATGGTTCGATCGTCAACCGTTTGGTGTGGATGCAGGCCGAGTACGGCTTGGAGCGCACTGATGTGGTGTTGCAGAAGACTCCGGCGACGTTCGATGTGTCGGTGTGGGAGTTCTTCTGGCCTTTGCAGATCGGTGCCCGCCTGGTCGTCGCGAAGCCGGACGGCCACCGCGATCCCGGCTACCTGGTCCAGGTGATCACCGAGCAACAGGTCACCACCGCGCACTTCGTGCCGTCGATGCTCTCGGTGTTCGTCGCCGAGCAGCGCGCGGACGAATGCACCAGCCTGGTCAACGTTTTCGCCTCCGGTGAGGCCCTGCCCGCGGCCACCGCGCAGCGGATGCAGGAACTCACCGGCGCCCGCCTGCACAACCTGTACGGCCCGACCGAGGCCGCCGTCGACGTCACCTTCCACGAGGTGGACGAGGCCGACGCGGTGTCCGTGCCGATCGGTGCCCCGGTGTTCAACACCCAGGTGTACGTGCTGGATTCGCGGCTGCACCCGGTGCCGGTCGGCGTCGCCGGTGAGCTGTACCTCGCGGGTGTGCAGCTGGCCCGCGGCTATGTCGCGCGTCCGGAGCTGACCGCGGATCGGTTCGTGGCCAACCCGTTCGGTACGGACGGCGAGCGCATGTATCGCACCGGAGACCTGGTCACCTGGACTGCGGCTGGTGAGCTGGAGTACCTGGGCCGCACCGACTTCCAGGTGAAGCTGCGTGGCTTGCGGATCGAGCTCGGCGAGATCGAATCCGCGCTCACCACACTGGATTCCATCGCGCAGGCGGTGGTGGTCGTGCGCTCGGATGACCGCCTCGGCGATCAACTCGTCGGGTATGTCGTGCCGACCACCGGCCGGGCGATCGACATCGACGGCGTGCGCGCCGAACTCGGCGGCGAGCTGCCCGCGTACATGGTGCCCTCGGCGTTCGTGGTGCTCGAGCAGTTCCCGCTCAACGCCTCCGGCAAGCTCGACCGCAAGGCGCTGCCCGCGCCGGTGTTCGAGGCCAAGGTGTTCCGCGCACCGTCCACCCCGATCGAGGAGATCGTCGCAGGCACCTTCGGCGACGTGCTCGGTGTCGCCAGGGTCGGTCTCGACGACGACTTCTTCGAACTCGGCGGCAACTCGCTGCTGGCCACCCAGGTGACCGCGCGGCTCGGTGCCGCGCTGGACACCAGGCTGGCGGTCCGCGACCTGTTCGAGGCGTCGACGGTGTCCGCGCTGGCCACCCGGGTCGAGCGCAACGCCGGATCGGGTAGGCAGCGGCCGAAGCTGGAGACGGGGGAGCGTCCCGCGCGGATCCCGCTGTCGCCGGCCCAGCAGCGCTACTGGTTCCTCAACCAGTTCGACACCACCACTTCGGCGGTCGACAACATCCCCCTCGCGGTGCGGTTGTCGGGTGCGCTCGATGTCGCCGCGCTGGAACAGGCGATCGGCGACGTGTTCGCGCGCCACGAGGTGCTGCGCACCACCTACCCGCGCTCCGCGGACGGGCCACACCAGGTGATCCGGCCCGCAGCCCAGTCCGCGGCCGCGCTCACCCCGGTCGAGGTCACCGAGGCCGATCTGCTCAACGCGGTCATCGCGTTCGCGCTGACCACCTTCGACGTCACCGTCGAGGTGCCGCTGGCCGTTGCGCTGTTCCGGATCAGCGCGGGTGGGAGTAGGGCGGGATCCGGCACCGATGAGCACGTGCTCGCGTTCACCGTGCACCATGTGGCGGCCGACGGCTCCTCGATGGGCCCGTTGGCTCGCGACGTGATGGCCGCGTACGTGGCCCGCGTGCAAGGCGAGGTGCCGCAGTGGCTGCCGCTGTCGGTGCAGTACGCCGACTACGCGCTCTGGCAGCGCGTGGTGCTCGGTTCCGAAGACGATCCGGAATCCCTTGCCGCCCAGCAGGTCGCCTACTGGCGGACCGCGCTGGGTGGGCTGCCCGATCAGCTGGAACTGCCCGCCGACCGGCCGCGCCCGCCCGCGCAGTCGTTCCACGGCAAGGCGATTCGCTTCGAGATATCCCCGGAGCGGCACGCCCGCCTGCACGAACTGGCCCGCGCCAACAACGCGTCGCTGTTCATGGTGGTGCACGCGGCGCTCGCCGTGCTGCTGTCGCGACTGTCCGGCACCGACGACATCGCGGTCGGCACCCCGATCGCGGGTCGTGGTGAGCGCGAACTCGACGACCTGATCGGTATGTTCGTCAACACCTTGGTCTTCCGGACCAGGGTCGCGCCGGGCGACCGCTTCGCCGACCTGCTCGCCGACGTCAAGGAACGCGACCTCGAGGCGTTCGCCAACGCGGACGTGCCGTTCGAGCGCCTCGTCGAGGTGCTCAACCCGGTGCGCTCCACCGCGCGCAATCCGCTGTTCCAGGTGGGCCTTTCGTTCCAGAACCTGGCCGAGACCACCTTCGAGCTGCCGGGTCTGTCGGTGAGCGCGGTCAACTTCGACTCGCAGCTGGCCAAAACCGACCTGCACGTCACGCTGTATGACCGGTACGCCGAGGACGGCACGCCCGCCGAGATCATCACCGAATTCGGTTACGCCATCGACCTGTTCGACGAGGACACGGTCCAGGGCTTCGCGGACCGCTTCGTGCGGGTACTGGACGCCGTGGTCGCCGACGCCACCCGGCCGGTGGGCGAGATCGACCTGCTGGCCACCGACGAGCACACCCGGATCCTCAGCACCTGGAACGACACCGCGCACGAGGTCGACACGACCGCGACGCTGGTGTCGCTGCTGGACGCCTCGGTCGCGGCGACGCCGGACGCGGTGGCGCTCGTCGCCGACGAGCCGACCGGTCAGCACCAGGCCCACCCGTCGCCCGGCCACCCCCCCTCAAGGATTCGCTACGCGATCCTGACTTACGCGGAGCTGGACACCCGGGTGAACCGCCTGGCCCGCTACCTGATTCAGCGTGGCGTCGGCCCGGAGGACCGGGTGGCGCTGGCCATCCGCCGCTCCACCGATCTCGTGGTCGCCATGTACGCGGTCGCGAAATCCGGTGCGGCCTATGTGCCGATCGATCCGGATCAGCCTGCCGAGCGGACCGACTACATCCTCGCGACGGCGGCACCGGTCTGCGTGCTGACCACCGGTCGTGACGGATTCCGTACCGCCGCAACCGAGGTCGTGCAGATCGACGCGCTCGATCTGGCCGTGTTCGCGGCCGGGCCGGTCACCGAACGCCGCGGCACGCTCGCCGCGGCGAACACCGCGTACGTGATCTTCACGTCCGGCTCGACCGGCCAGCCCAAGGGTGTCGCCGTTCCGCACGCCGCGATCGTCAACCAGTTGCAGTGGGAGATAGCGACCTTCGGCCTCGGCGCCGACGACGCGATCCTGCTGAAGACCGCGGCGACGTTCGACCTCTCGGTGTGGGAGTTCTGGACCGCCGCCGCGTCGGGCGGTCGCCTGGTGATCTCGGCGGCCGACGGTCACCGCGATCCGGCCTACCTCAACGAGCTGATGCGCACTACCGGCGTCACCACGCTGCACGTGGTGCCGTCGATGCTGGACTCGCTGCTCACCGAATCCGCGGGCCGCCTGACGCATTCGCTGCGCCGGGTACTCGCCATCGGTGAGGCGCTGCCCGCCGCGACCGCGCAGCGGTTCCGCCGTGACAACGCCGCTGAGCTGTTCAACCTGTACGGCCCGACCGAGGCCGCGGTGTCGATCACCAGCCACCTGGTCACCGACGCCGACGAGCTCTCGGTATCGATCGGCGCGCCGGAATGGAACAGCCGCGTCTACGTGCTCGACGCCAGGCTGCGGCCGGTCCCGGTCGGCGTCTCGGGCGAGTTGTACCTGGCCGGTGCGCAATTGGCGCGTGGTTACTTCGGCAAGGCCGAGCTGACCGCCGACCGGTTTGTCGCCGATCCGTTCGGCGCGGCGGGCGAGCGCATGTACCGCACCGGTGACCTGGTGGCCTGGGATGCCGCCGGAGAGCTGGATTACCGCGGTCGTAGCGACTTCCAGGTGAAGATCCGTGGCTTCCGTATCGAGCTCGGCGAGATCGAGGCGGCGCTGCTGCGTCAGCCCGCGATCACGGCGGCCGCGGTACTCGCGCATACCGATCCGAGTATCGGGGACCGTCTGGTGGCGTACGTGGTGCCGCGGGCGGGTCAGCTCGACAAGCGCGGGCTGCAGGCCGCGCTCGCCGCGGAGCTGCCGTCGTACATGGTGCCGTCGGTGCTCGTCCAACTGGCCGCGTTGCCGCTCAACGCCAACGGCAAGCTGGACCGGAAGGCGTTGCCGCAACCCACCTTCGAAAAGGCGGTGTTCCGCGCGCCGGTCACCCCGATCGAGCAGATCGTCGCGAACACCTTCGCCGACGTGCTGCGCATCTCGGATCGGGAAGGGGCGGAATCGAAACGACTCGGCCTCGATGACGACTTCTTCGCCTGGGGCGGTAACTCGCTGCTGGCCACGCAGGTCGCGGCCCGCCTCGGTGAGGCGCTGAACACTCGCGTGCCCGTCCGATTGATGTTCGAGGCGTCCACGGTTGCGGCGCTGGCGGTCCGGGTCGAGCAGCATGCCGACGCCGGTGGTCGCAAGGCACTGACCGCGGCGCCACGCCCCGACCACATTCCGCTGTCGCTCGCGCAGCAGCGCATGTGGTTCCTCAACCGGTTCGACACCCAGTCGGCGGCCTACAACGTGCCGATCGCGGTGCGGCTCACCGGTGCCCTCGACGTGGCCGCGCTGCGTGCCGCGATCGCGGACCTGGTGAGCAGGCACGAGATCCTGCGCACCATCTACCCGCAGACCGACAGCGGTCCGGTGCAGGTGATCCTGCCGCCGGCCCAGGCCGTGCCGCGGCTGGACGTGTGCGTGGTCGCGCCCGCGCAGATCGAATCCGCCGTGGTGGCACTGACTTCGACGATGTTCGACGTCACCACCGAGGTGCCGATGAAGGTCGCGCTGTTCCAGATCGCCGGGGAGCAAACGGAATCGGATGCGGTGTCGTCGGATGGTTCCGCTCCCGCCGAGGTCGAATACGTCCTCGCGATGGTGGTGCACCACATCTCCGGTGACGGTTCTTCGGTCGGCCCGCTGACCCGCGACCTGATGATCGCCTACGCCGCGCGTTCGGCAGGCGAGGCGCCGAACTGGGCCCCGCTCGAGGTGCAGTACGCCGACTACAGCATCTGGCAGCGTGAGCTGCTCGGCAGCGAGGACGAACGGGAGTCGTTGGCGGCCAAGCAGGTCGCGTACTGGCGCCAGGCGCTGGCCGAGCTGCCGGATCAGCTGGATCTGCCCTCGGATCGGCCGCGTCCCGCGGTGCAGTCCTTCGCCGGCGGCAAGGTCGAGCTGCGCATCGACGCCGAGACGCATCAGGCCCTGATCGAGCTGGCCCGCACCGAGGGCGCGACGCTGTTCATGGTCGTGCACACCGCGCTCGCGGTGCTGCTCGCGCGGCTGTCGGGCACCGACGACATCGCCATCGGCACGCCGATGGCGGGTCGCGGCGAGGCCGTCCTCGACGACCTGATCGGCATGTTCGTCAACACGCTGGTGTTCCGCACCAAGGTCGACGCCGGTGAGCCGTTCACCGAACTGCTTGCGCGGCAACGCGAGACCGACATTCAGGCGTTCGCCAACGCCGATGTGCCGTTCGAGCGCCTCGTCGAGGTGCTCAACCCGGTCCGGTCCACCGCGCGGCATCCGCTGTTCCAGGTGGGTCTTTCGTTCCAGAACCTCGCCAAGGCCGCACTGGAGCTGCCGGGTCTGGCGGTGTCCGGGCTCGACATCGACACGGCGCTGTCGCAGTTCGATCTGCACCTGATCGCGACCGACCGCTACAGCGACGCGGGCGAACCCGAGGGCATCACCGGGTTCTTCACCTATGCCACCGACATGTTCGAGCGGGATACGGTGCAGGGCTTCGTCGATCGGTTCGCGCGCCTGATCGGTGAGATCATCGCCGCGCCGCGCACCTCGGTCGGCGACATCGAACTGCTCGACGTCGCGGAGCGCGCACAGCTGGTGACCGGCCGCAATGCGACCGACAACACGGTGGACACGGCAGCGACGCTGGTGTCGCTGCTCGACGCCTCGGTGGCGGCCGGGCCGAAGGAAGTCGCGCTGGTCACCGAGGACGGCGCGTCGATCACCTACGGCGATCTCGACGCTCGGGTGAATCGTCTTGCGCGGCATTTGATCTCGATCGGTGTCGGGCCGGAGTCGCGGGTCGCGCTCGCGTTCCGGCGTTCGGTCGACTTGATCGTGGCGATGTATGCCGTGGCGAAGTCCGGTGGGGCGTATGTGCCGGTGGATCCGGCTCAGGCTGCTGAGCGGACCAGCTACATCCTCGAGACCGCCGCTCCGGTGTGCGTGCTGACCAACGCCGATGCCGAGTTCGATACCGATGTCGCGCCGTTGGTGCGGATCGATCAGCTGGATCTGGCCGAGGTGGCCAAGACCCCGATCGCCGACGCTGACCGGGTGGCGCCGTTGCGCCCGGAGAACACCGCGTACGTGATCTTCACGTCGGGTTCGACGGGTCGTCCGAAGGGTGTTGCGGTTTCGCATGGCGCGATCGCGAATCAGTTGCAGTGGAAGGTCACCGAGTTCGGTCTCGATGCCGCCGATGCGATTCTGCTGAAGACCGCTGCCACCTTCGACCTTTCGGTGTGGGAGTTCTGGTCGGCCGCGGTGTGTGGCGGTCGACTTGTCATCGCCGCGCCCGATGGTCACCAGGACCCGGCCTACCTCAACGAGCTGATGGCCCGCGAGTGGGTGACCACGCTGCATGTGGTGCCGTCGATGCTCGACGCGCTCACGGCCGGTGATTTCCCGAACTCGCTGTGGCGGGTGCTGGCCATCGGTGAGGCGCTGCCCGGTGCGCTGGCGCAGCGGTTCGTGCGCGAGCACTCACGTACCGAGCTGTTCAACCTGTACGGCCCGACCGAGGCCGCCGTGTCGATCACCAATCATCGGGTGACCAGGGCGGACGAGACCTCGGTGTCCATCGGTCTGCCCGAATGGAACAGTCAGGTCTACGTGCTGGATTCGCGACTGCGGCCGGTGCCCGACGGTGTCGCCGGTGAGCTGTACCTCGCGGGTGCGCAGCTGGCCCGTGGGTACTTCGGTCGCGCGGATCTGACCGCGGATCGGTTCGTGGCCAACCCGTTCCAGACCGGTGCGCGGATGTATCGCACCGGTGACCTGGTGGCGTGGAACGCCTCCGGTGAGCTGGAGTACCGGGGCCGCACCGATTTCCAGGTGAAGATCCGTGGTTTCCGGATCGAGCTCGCCGAGATCGAGGCCGCGCTGCTCGCGCTGCCGGAGATCGCGCAGACCGCTGTCATCGCCAAGTCGGATCCGCGCACCGGTGATCGCCTGGTGGCCTACCTGGTGGCGTCGAACGGCGACGTCGATGTCGCCGCCGTGAAGTCGGCGCTGACCGCTGGTTTGCCGTCGTACATGGTGCCGTCGGCGTTCGTGGTGCTCGAGGCGCTGCCGTTGAACGTGAACGGCAAGCTGGATCGAAAGGCGTTGCCGGAGCCGGAGTTCGAGGCCCAGGCGTTTCGTGCGCCGTCGACGCCGATCGAGGAGATCGTGGCGTCGGTGTATGCCGAGGTGCTCGGTGTGGAGCAGGTCGGCGCGGACGACGACTTCTTCGGTCTCGGCGGTAACTCGCTGCTGGCCACTCAGGTCGCGGCCCGCATCGGTGCCGCACTCGATGCCAGGGTGCCGGTGCGCGCACTGTTCGAGGCGTCCACCGTCGCTGGTCTGGCCGTGAAGGTCGAACAGCACGCCGGTGCCGGTGGCCGTCGCGCCCTGGTGGCGGGGCCGCGTCCGGAACAGGTTCCGCTGTCGCTCGCGCAGCAGCGGATGTGGTTCCTGAACCAGTTCGACACCGCGTCGGCCGTCAACAACATCCCGGTTGCCGTGCGGCTCACCGGTGACCTCGATGTCGCCGCGCTGCAGGACGCCGTCGGCGATGTCATCGCCAGGCACGAGACGCTGCGCACGGTGTACCCGGAGCAGGGGCGCGCCGCGAGCCAGGTGATCATGCCCGCCGAGCGGTCGGTGCCGGACCTGACGCCGGAAACCGTTGCCGTCGAAGACATTCAGCAACGGATCGTGGACGTGATCACCGCGGGCTTCGATGTCACGGCGGAGATTCCGTTGCGGGCCAAGCTGTTCCGGATCACCGACGGCGAATACGTGCTGGTGTTCGTTGTTCATCACATCAGCGCGGACGGCTGGTCGATGGGCCCGCTGACCCGCGACGTGATGCTGGCCTACGCGGCCCGCTCGAACGGCGTGCCCCCGGGCTGGGCGCCGCTGCCGGTGCAGTACGCGGACTTCAGCCTCTGGCAGCGCGACGTGCTCGGCTCGGAGGCCGATCCGGCGAGCCTGATCTCGCAGCAGGCCGAATACTGGCGTGCCGCGCTGGCCGGGCTGCCGGACGAGCTCAACCTGCCCGCCGACCGGACCAGGCCGACGACCCAGTCGTTCGCCGGTGGCCGCGTGGTGTTCCCGATCGACGGCGAGCTGCACGGCAAGCTCACCGAGATCGCGCGGGAACAGAACGCGACCATGTTCATGCTGGTGCACGCCGCGCTCGCGCTGTTCCTGGCGCGCATGTCGGGCACCGACGACATCGCCATCGGTACCCCGATCGCGGGTCGTGGCGAGGCCGAGCTCGACGACGTGATCGGCATGTTCGTCAACACGCTGGTGCTGCGCTCGCACGTGGCAGGCGACCTCACCTTCGGCGAGTTGCTCGCCAGGACCAAGGACGCGGACCTGCAGGCGTTCGCGCATGCCGACCTGCCGTTCGAGCGGCTCGTCGAGCTGCTCAACCCGGAGCGCTCGACCGCGCGGCACCCGCTGTTCCAGGTGGCGCTGTCGTTCGAGAATCTGCCGGAGACGAGCTTCGAGCTGCCCGGATTGCACGTCGGGGCGGTCGATTTCGAGGTCGAGACGGCGAAGTTCGATCTGTCGCTGACGATCCGCGAGGCCGCCGCTGGCGGCGACGCGGGCATGTACGCCGAGTTCTCCTTCGCCCGTGACCTTTTCGACGACGCCACAGTCGAGGTCTTCGCGCAGCGGTTCACCAGGCTGCTCGACGCCATCGCCACCGAACGCGAGCTGCCGATCGGTGACCTGCCGCTGCTCGACGCCGACGAGTACGAGCTGCTCACGCACGTGCACGGCGAAGACGTGATGGCCACCGGGCTGCTGCCGGATCTGCTGCAGCGCGGCGCCAAGCTGAACCCGGAGCAGATCGCGGTCCGCTACCAGGGGCGCTCGATCACCTACCGCGAGCTCGACGAATACTCGTCGCGGCTGGCGCGGGTGCTGATCGAACGCGGTGTCGGTCCGGAACGCATTGTGGCGCTGTCCTTCCCGCGCTCCTACGAGATGGTCGCGGCGTTCTGGGCGGTGGCCAAGGCCGGCGGCGCGCACGTGCCGGTCGACCCGACCTACCCCGAAGACCGCATGCGGCACATGATCAACGACTCCGGCGCGGTCATCGGCATCACCGCGACCGAGCACGTGGATCGCCTGCCGCGCGACGTCGAATGGCTGCGGCTGGACGATCCGGCGCTCGGCGAGCTGATCGAGGCCAAGTCGCCGGACTCGGTGACGGACGCGGACCGGATCTCGTCGCTGGCCATGCGGCACCCGGTCTATGTCATCTACACGTCGGGTTCCACGGGTATGCCCAAGGGCGTCACCGTGACCCACGCGGGCATGGGTGGCCTGGTCGGCGTCGCCACCGACCTCTACCAGCTCGAGGCGCACCACCGGTTCCTGCACATCTGCTCGCCGAGCTTCGACCCGTCGGTGCTCGAATGGCTGTGTGCCGCTTACACCGGCGCGACGCTGGTGATCGTGCCGTCGACCATCATCGGCGGGCCGGACCTGGCCGAGCTGCTGCGCACCGAGCGGGTCACGCACACGATCATCACCCCCGCGGTGCTCGGCACCGTCGATCCGGCGGGCATGGAGGCCCTAGAGGTCGCCTCGGTCGGTGGCGATGTCACCACGCCGGAGCTGCTGGCCAAGTGGTACCCGGGCCGGAAGTACTTCAACGCCTACGGCCCGACTGAGACCACGATCATCTCGTCGTACGCCAGCCTGACCCCGGGACGGCACGTCACCATCGGCCTGCCGGTACGCGGCATGTCGGCGCTGGTGCTCGACAACCGGCTCAACCCGGTGCCGCCGGGTGTCGCGGGCGAGCTCTACCTCGCCGGTGGCGCGGTGGCGCGTGGCTATCACAACCGCCCCGACCTCACCGCGGAACGATTCGTCGCCAACCCGTGGAGCAACGAGGGCGCGCGGATGTACCGCACCGGCGACGTGGTGCGCTGGTTCGCCGAGCCGGGCGAGCGCGCGGGCAATGCCGCGGTGCCCGAGGTGCGCTGGGAGCTGGACTACGTCGGGCGCTCGGACTTCCAGGTGAAGATCCGCGGCTTCCGCATCGAGCTCGGCGAGATCGACACGGTGCTCGCGGCCCATCCCGACGTCGAGTTCGCGATCACGCTCGGCAAGGAGACCGCGGCGGGCGCCACGATTCTGGTGTCCTACGTGCTCGCGGTGCCCGGCCACGAGATCGACACGGCCCGGCTCAGCGAGCACGCCTCGCGCAGCCTGCCGCCGCACATGGTGCCGTCGGCGATCATGGTGCTCGACGAGATCCCGCTGACCCCGGTCGGCAAGCTGGACCGCAAGGCGCTGCCCGAGCCGGTGCTCGCGCCGCGTGAGTTCCGGGCACCGGCCAGCGAGATCGAGGCGGTCATCGCCGAGGTGTTCGCCGAGGTGCTCGGGGTCGAGCAGATCGGTTTGGACGACTCCTTCTTCGCCCTCGGCGGCGACAGCATCCTGTCCATCCAGCTGGTATCGCGGGCCAAGGCGCGCGGCGTGGTGTTCTCCCCGCGCGAGGTGTTCGAGCGGCGCAGCGTAGCCTCGCTTGCCGAAATCGCCACGCTGGGTGCGGGTTCGGAACAGGTGAAGCTGGAGGAACTGCCCGGCGGCGGGGTCGGCGACATTCCGCTGACGCCGATCATGACGCAGATCCTCGCGAGTGGCTCGGCCTACGACCGCTTCTCGCAGACGATGGCGCTGCGGCTGCCGGACGGTATCGACCGGGCGACGCTCGTCGGAACCGTCGCGGCGGTGTTCGACCACCACGACGTGCTGCGTACTCGGTTGCGCCGCAACGACGATCGGTGGGTGTTCGAGGCGCTGGCGACCGGTGCGGTCGACGTGGATGCCATGGTGCATCGGGTCGAGCTCGCCGCCGACGTCGACGACGCGGAGCTCAAGCGGGTCGGCAGCGAGGCGTTCGACGCCGCGCTGGGCCGCTTGGATCCCGCGAATGCTGTGATGGCGCAGTTCATCTGGTTCGCTTTTGAGGGCGAGCGGCGCGATGTGCTGCTTATCGTGGCGCATCACTTCGTGGTCGACGGTGTGTCCTGGCGCATCCTGATTCCGGACTTCGCGGTCGCGTGGTCGCGGCTGGCCGCCGGTCAGCAGGTGGCGTTGCCCGCCAACGGAACGTCGATGCGACGCTGGGCACACAGCCTGGTCGAGGCGGCTTCCTCGGCCGAGCGGGTCGCGGAACTGCCGTTCTGGCAGCAGGTTTCGACGACGCCGGATCCGCTGCTCGGCGCGCGCCCGTTCGACCCCGCGGTCGATACGTTCGCCACGGTCGAGCGGGTCGAGGTCACCTTGCCCGCCGAGGTCACCGACGCGGTGCTCACCGCGATCCCCGGCCTCTACCGCGGCGGCGTGAACGACGGGCTGCTGTCCGCGCTGGCGATGGCGGTTGCCCGCTGGCGTGGCCAAGGTGCGGCCGCACTTGCCCACCCGTCGCCCGACCACCGCCCCTCATCGAGTCGCTCCGCGACGCTGGCCCACCCGTCGCCCGACCACCGCCCCTCATCGAGTCGCTCCGCGACGCTGGTAAAACTCGAGGGTCACGGCCGCGAAGAGGAAGTCGTGCCCGGTGCCGATCTTTCGCGCACCGTCGGCTGGTTCACCACGGCCTACCCGGTCCGGCTCGACCTAGGCGACGCCGACCTCGCCGACGCGTTCGACGGTGGTGCTGCGCTCGGCGAGATCGTGAAGTCGATCAAGGAGCAGTTGCTCGCGGTGCCGGACAAGGGTCTCGGTTACGGCCTGCTGCGGCACCTGAATTCGGCGACCGGTCAGCGACTCGGTGCCGCGGGCGGCCAGATCAGCTTCAACTATCTGGGTCGCATGTCGGCCGGGGAGATCCCGGAGCAGCTCGCCGAAATCGGGTGGGTGCCGGTGGCCGACCTCGGTCAGCTGGACGGCGACATGGATCTGGACATGCCCGCCAACGCGACGATCGACATCAACGCGATCGTCACCGACGGCGCGGACGGTCCGGAGCTCGGCGCGGCGTTCGCCTTCCCGACCGGGTTGTTGACGCGGGCACAGGTGCAGGAGTTCGCCGACCACTGGGTCGCCGCGCTCACCGCGCTGGCCACGCACGCGCGGCGGTCGGACGCGGGTGGCTTCACGCCGTCCGACATGTCGCTGGTGCGGGTCGCGCAGACCGATATCGAGCTGTGGGAACGGAACTACCCGGCGCTGGCCGAGGTGTGGCCGCTCTCGCCGCTGCAGTCCGGTCTGCTCTTCCACGCGATGATGACCCAGGCGACGGTCGACGTGTACACCATGCAGGCCGTGGTCGACCTCGGCGGCGCGCTCGACGTGCAGCGGCTGCACGCGGCCGCGCAGGGCATCATCGACCGCTACCCGAACCTGCGCACCGCGTTCGTCACCGACTCCGACGGGCAGGCCGTGCAGGTCGTGCTCGATCGGATCGAGGCGCCGTGGCGCGAGGTGGATCTCACCGCGCTGCCCGCCGACGAGCGGACCGCGGAACTGCGCAGGCAGGTCGCGGCCGATCAGGCGACGCACTTCGACATGGCGGTGCCGCCGCTGCTGCGGTTCACCCTGTTCCGCACCGACGAGAGCCAGTGGCACCTGGCCATCACCACCCATCACATCCTGTTGGATGGTTGGTCGATGCCGCTGCTGATGCGGGATCTGCTGGTGCTGTACGCGGTTCGCGGCGACCAGGCGGCGCTGCCCCGGGTCGCCTCGTACCGCAACTTCCTCGGCTGGCTGGCCGGGCGGGACCGCGAGGCCTCGCTGCGGGCCTGGGCGACCGCGCTCGACGGCGTCAGTGAGCCGACTCAGCTTGCGCCGCAGCCGCGTTCGGCCGAGCAGTACGAGATCGGCAAGCTGGTCACCGAGCTCGACACCGACCGCACCCGCCAACTCACCAAGCACGCCGCCGAATTGGGCGTCACGGTCAACACGCTGGTGCAGGCGGCCTGGGGCATCCTGCTCGGCCGGCTCACCGGCCGTGGCGATGTGGTCTTCGGCGCCACCGTCTCCGGGCGGCCCGCCGAACTGCCGGGCGTGGAGTCGATGGTCGGCTTGTTCATCAACACGCTGCCGGTGCGGTTGCGCATCGATGATCGGCAGACCATCGGCAAGCTGCTGGAGCGGTTGCAGCACGATCAGGCCGATCTGCTCGAGCACCATTACGTGGGACTCACCGACATCCAGCGGGTGGCCGGCACCGGATCGCTGTTCGACACGCTGCTGGTGTTCGAGTCGTATCCGATGGACAAGGAGGCCATTTCGGCCGCCAGCTCCATCGACGGCATGTCGGTGACCGGTGTCGGCGTCAACGACGCCACGCACTACCCGCTGACGCTGCTGGTGACCGCCGAGGCGACGATCGAGCTGACGCTCAAGTATCTGGGCAGCCGGTTCTCCGCGGACGAGGTGGAGATCATGTCCGCGCGGTTGGTCCGGGTGCTGGAAGCGCTGCTCGGCGATCCGGACGGGCTCGTCGGCGACATCGACATCCTCGATGCCGGTGAACGGGCCCGCCTGCTCGTCGAATCCGGCATCACGGCAACCACTTCCGCGCCGGAGCCGACCGGCCGGGTCGGCGCGCACACGGTCGCCAAGGTGCTCGCCGAGGTGGTCGAGGAGGATCCGGAGGCGCCGGCGCTGCTCGCCGACGGCGACGAAATCGCTTACCACGTCCTGGATCGACGCTCCTCGCAGTTGGCGCGGGTGCTCATCGATCGGGGTGCGGGGCCGGGCGACATCGTCGCGGTGGCGCTGCCGCGTTCGCTGGACGCGGTGGTCGCGGCCTGGGCGGTGCAGAAGGCCGGTGCGGCACTGCTGTTCGCCGGTGATCTCACCGTCGACGACATGGTCGGTGCCGGAGCCACTTTCGGCATCACGCCGAATGCGGTGCCGGACAGCCCGATGCAGTGGTTGGTCCCGTCCGAGCCGCGGATGCGGGCCGACCTGGTCGCGGCCCCGTCGCACCCGGTCTCCTACGCCGACCGGGTCCGCCCGCTCGGCGAGGACCACCCGGCCTTCGTCGTCCCGACCGGCGACGGCGTCCTCGCGATCTCGCAGACCGAGGCCCTCGCCCGAGCCGAACACGTCCGCGAGGAGTACGGCATCGACTACGAGTCGACCACCTACACCACGGCCCCCTCCGGCCGCGCCGCCATGCTCGAGTTCCTGGCCGCCGCCACCGCGGGCGCCCTCTCGGCCCTCCCGACCGGCGAAGTCGCCAACGACCTAGCCGACGGCGAAGTCACCCACTGGTTCGTCACCCCCACCGACGCCACCGATGCGGCAGACCCCGAGATCAAGATCGTGATCGCGGAGTAGAACGCAAAAGGCAATCCGCCGGTGCCGAGTGCAGCAGCACTCCGCACCGGCGGTTTCGTCTGTTCTCACTGAGCACTGACCGCCGAGAACTCCGAGTTCAGCGCTCCTGGTTCGACGGTCATCCTGGGGTCGCTCTTTTCGCGGGCGTCAGGGTGCGGGTGACGATCAGGAGGAAGGCCAGGAGGGCGCAGGCGGTGCGTGCGAAATGGAATGCCTCCCAACGGTTGAGGATCTCGGCGTAGTCGGGCGGCGGGGACGTCACCGCCCACACCTTGATGTGCTGGTTGATCGGTACGTTGCCGAAACGGGTGATGAGGAATGCGGCAACGGCCAGAACTGCCGCGGTTCCGGCGAACCAGCGGTCACGGGCGGTTGTCCGGAATGCCAGCACCAGGCAGCTGAGGATGGTCAGGCCCATGAGCGATTGCATGACGGGACCGTTCACGGACATCAGCGCCGTGTGGAAGGTGAAGCGGACGTTCAGTGGGACTTCGCGGAATGCGTAGAGGACGTTGACGGCGCCGTAGCCGAACGCGCCTGCCAGCAGGCCACCGAAGCACAGGGCGGACGCTCTTGCCAGGACGGGCTTTTCGAAGGTGGTCAACGGCGTGGCTCCGAAAGGCGTGCCAGGGCGAGGAGTTCGTCTACTGACCATTGGTCGTAGACGTGTTGGCCGTGTTTGGACGCGAGGACTTGGCCGTCGGGGGCGATGAGGAAGTCGGCGGGGAGGCCGAGGCGGCCGCCTTCGGGTTTTGCTGGGGGAGCGGGTTGTTGCTTGCGGAGGGCGGTGCGGGCGGCGTGGGTTACCCCGCGGAGGATGGCGGGCCAGCCGCGTGGGTCGAGTAGCGCGCGCGGTGCTGATTCGACGCCGAATTCTCGGTAGAGCTCGCGGGTGGGGTCGGCGATGAGATCGAGTGGAATGTCTTCGGTGTAGGTGCGTAATTCCGTTGCGCTGGAGTGGAATACCACCACTTCGCGGATGTTCGCGGCCGCGATCTCGGCGCGGCGCGCGACGATCGAGCGCAGGTGCAGGTTGCAGACGGGGCAGCCGGCGAATCGGCGAAATTGCAGGTGTATCAGGCGGTCCGGGTCGGGGATGTGCACGGGCGCACCGGAGATGGTGGTCAATACCCGATCGGAGACGGAGGCCGGTAGTGACATGAGCGCTTCCTTTCGTAGGCGTACCTTGTACGCCTACGACCAGTATGCGCCTAGCTTGTACGCTGTCAAGCCATGCCACGTCCTCGTTCGCTGACGAAACACGATCTCGGGGTCGCCGCGCTGGCGGTGATCGACCGCGATGGGCTGGCCGCGCTCACCATGCGGTCGGTGGCGAAGGAACTGCACATGGCCACCATGGCGCTGTACCGCTACGTGTCCGACCGGGAGGAATTGGAGGTCCTCGTCGTAGACGAGGTGCTGGCCGGGATCGACGTGTCGACCCCGGCCGACGCGCCCTGGCGAGACCGGCTGACCACCTTGCTCGAGCGGATGCGGGCCGCCATCGCCAACCACTCGGCGACGGTGCCGTTGGTCCCTCGACACCGGAAGTCTTCGACCGCCACCTTGCGCTGGATGGAGGCCATGCTGGCGGTGCTCACCGAGGGCGGCTTCGCCGGGCCCGATCGAGTGATCGCTCAGCGCACGCTGGTCGCGTTCCTGCTCGGGTCCTTGGAGAACCAGCACTACGCGTCGATCAACGCCCCCGCGACCACGGCCATCGCGCAGCTCTCTCCCGAGGAGTACCCGATGCTTACTCAGACTGCGGCGCAGGCCAGGAAGATGTCGATCGACGACGAGTTTCGTGGCGGTCTCGGGATTGTGTTGCGCGGGTTGGCGCCGTAGCGATTCTCAGAGGGAAGAGCCGTTAGTTATTGTGGCGCAACGGCTCTGGGCGCGGCCAGTTGAATAGGGCGGCGATGTCGACGGTTTCGGCCATGACGCGGTGGCCCGCGTCATTGAGGTGCATGCCGTCGCCGCAGTCGTAGCGGGGGGCGATGAAGCCGGGGCGGGCGGGGTCTTCGACGGCGCGGGCCACATCGAAGACCGAGTCGAAAACGCCGGTGGTGCGCAGCCATTCGTTCACTTCGCGCCGCGTCTGCTGGGTCTCCTCGAGTGGCATGCCGGGGTAGATGCAGCCCGCGTAGGGCCCGATGGTAGCGGCGTGGATGGTCAGGCCCGCCTCGTGGGCGCGGCGGGCGATCTCGGTGAAGCCGGCGATCAGTTCGTCGGTGGTGGCGTGCGGTTCGCCGGACATGCCGCCGAGGATGAGGTCGTTGATGCCGAAATTGATCAAGACGGTGCGCGCGCCGGGGACGCTGCGGACGTCGCGGTCGAAGCGGTCCAGGCCGGGCACGCCGATTTCGTTGGTCAGCAGGCGATTTCCGCCGATGCCCTGATTGACGGCCCAGCCGTGGCCGAGTCGGTTGTTGAGGGCGTCCACCGAGCGGAGGTTCGCGCTCATGGTCGAGCCGACGCCTTCGAACCATGAGTCGCCGAACGCGACGGCGACGGGGGTGCCAACAGGGGCGAGCACGTCGACACCGGTGATGTAGAAACGCGCCGGAACCTCTTCTGGGGCTGCGAGATTCGGCTCCGCGGTGACGTCTCCGGTTGCCACGTAGGCGGTTTCGCTCGGCTCGTGGGAGCGGGTCGCGAGGCCGGTCGGCTCGGGCAGGTAAAGGCTCAGGGTGAGATCGGTGCCCGCGGCGACGGCCAGCTCGACCGGATCGCTGACCACGGCACCGCCCGCGGGGATGATGATCCGGTCCGCGCCGTCGAACCTCAGCACCGTGTCGGTTTCCGCGACGATCTCGCTGCCATTCTTGCCCAACGCGACTCGCGCGGCACCGATCACCAGGGGAGTCCGTCCGAACAGATTGGTCAGGTGGATCCGGAACTGCTCGCCGCCACCGGCCAGATGCAGCACCTGACGCACGGTTTCGTCGGCGAATTCCCGCGATTCGGTGAGCTTGACCTGCTCGTACGGGCTGATGACCGCGGAACGGAAACCGGCGACCCAGGCGGTGGTGTCAGGCATCGAGAACTCCAGTAGTTGTCATGCGGAATAATGCGTTGGCATATTTCTACAACGCAGTATTCCTAGTGTCAACTATCCCCATGGCAAGTACTTCGGGTAGGTTGGGCGTCATGAATGCGACCGAGCTGTTCGACGACCCCCGGCTGACCACGATGGGTCTGCTGTTCGAGGCGTTCGAAGGCGTGGTCACAAAGCTGGAAACGGTCTGGAAGGCGCACGGCCTGTCCGGGCTGGATCTGAATGCGCTGATGCGCCTGAGTCGTTCGCCGAACCGGCGGCTGCGCATGACGGATCTCGCCGCGCAGACCACGCTGTCCACCAGCGGCGTCACCCGCCTGGTCGATCGACTGGCGCGGGCGGGGCTGGTCGAGCGTGAACTCGACCCCGGCGATCGGCGCAGTGCGTACGCGGTGCTGACCGAGCCGGGTGCGGCGCGGTTGGAAGAGGTGCTGCCCGACTATCTGGACGCGGTCGAGCGCTGGTTCACCGGGCTGCTGACGCCCGCGCAGCTCGACGGGCTGATCGCCGCCCTGCGGGTGGTTCGAGATGTCACCAATCCGACGGCGACGGTGGGTATCGACCGATCGGCCAAGGTGTGAGACTCAGTCCGGGGCTTCGACGAGGAGCCGTTCGAGCCCGTCGAGAATCAGGTTCAAGCCGAAGCTGAAATCCGCTATACCCGTGTGCTTTCCGTCGATCACCAACTGCGACAACGCGTTCATGTATGGAAACCGATCCGCCGGGATGAGCGGCAGGAACTGCTGTGCGGCAGAGGCGTATTCGTCCGGCTGCAGCGGGAAGTTCACCTGCTGCAAGGTGAATCCGTAGATGTGGCTGTCCAGTGCGTTCCATGCGCGATCGGCCAGCGGGTAGGAGAAGCCCGCGGCCCGCAGGCAGCCGACGGTGGCATCGACGTAGCGCAGCATGGCCGGGCCGACGTTGAGCCGGGTGCCGATCAGTCCGTTGGCCCACGGGTGCCGCAGCAGCACCTCGTGCGCGGCGATGGCCCGCGCGCGCATGGCCGCCTTCCAGTCCCCGCCGATCTCGGGCACGCCCATCTCGGCGACCACCAGATCGGCGATGCCGTCGAGCAGGTCGTCCTTGTTGGTCACGTGGTTGTACAGCGACATCGCCTCGACGCCGAGCGTCTGTGCCAGTTTGCGCATGGACAGGGCCGCGAGTCCGTGCTCGTCGGCAAACTGAACGGCGGTGTGCAGCACCTTTTCCCGGTTGAGCGGCGCGCGTGCGGCGCCGTTGGCGGATGTGTTCGGCATCGGCCCCTCTCTTGACGGACTTACGATGTAAGCGTACCTTTCGTGGTGAGCGACTTACGCTGTAAGTACATGTTTTCAGGCGAGGAAATGCGATGTCCGAGGCCAGCAGCCCGCAATCAACGGTCGATGTCAGCACTATGACGGCGATAGTCGCCCCGCGGTACGGTGCCGGTTCGGTGCTGCGGACCGAGGTGGTCGTCCGGCCCGATCCGCGCCCCGACGAGGTTCTGGTGCGAGTGCGTGCCGCGGCGGTCTGCCAGGGCGACGCCCATCTGCTCACCGGCACGCCCTACCTGCTGCGGCTCGGTTTCGGCCTGCGGCGACCGAAAGATCCGATCATCGGGCACGACCTGGCCGGGGAAGTGGTGGCGGTCGGGCGCGAGGTGACCGGATTCCGGCCCGGCGACGCGGTTTTCGGCTCGGTGAATTCGGGAGCCTTCGCGGAGTACACGTGTGTCTCAGCGCAGCGGCTTGCCCTCGCGCCAACGGGACTATCCCTCGAAGAGGCTGCGGCCCTACCGGATTCGGGGATGACGGCACTCCAGGGGCTGCGCGATGTGGGACAGCTGAAGGCCGGGCAGACGGTGCTCGTCAACGGCGCTTCGGGCGGGGTCGGTACCGCCGCGATCCAGCTCGCCAAGGCGCTCGGCGCCGAGGTCACCGCAGTGTGCAGCACTCGCCACGTCGAGGTGCTGCGATCGCTCGGTGCCGATCACGTAATCGACTACACCAGTGAGGATTTCACCGCGAGCGATCGACGCTACGACGTGCTGCTCGACCTGGCCGGTAACCGATCACTGCGGGACTGCCGGAAGGTACTTGCCCCGAAGGGCGTCTTCGTCTCCTCGGCCGGTGCCCCGGGCGGAAACTGGGTCGGTCCGATCGTGTGGATGGGAAAGGTCTTGCTGACCAACCTGTTCGTCGGCCCGAAGATCGCCATCCTGCTCATGCGCCCGCACCGCGCGGATCTAGAGTTCCTGGCCGGACTGGTCGCCGACGGCAAGCTCCGTCCCCTGATCGAAAAGCGCTACCCGCTGGCCCAAGCGGCCTCGGCCGTACAACACATCATCGAAGGCCACGCCCAAGGCAAGACGGTACTCGTCGGCTGAGCTAGTCGACGGATTGGGCGAGCCTGGTAGTCAGCTCGCGAATGTGCGCGATGAGTTCCGGCGGCTCGTGCACGCGGAATGGGAAGCCGAAAGTGGCTAGATAGACGGCCAATTCGTCGAGTGAGTCCGAACCTATTCGCAGTGCGCAGGTTTCGGCGTCCACGGCCTCGACGGCGCCGATGGTGGGTGCGATGCGGTCGGTGGCGATCTCGGCAGGCACGCCCAGGGTGACGCGAGCGGCATAGCGATACGGCGAACTCGTCACTCCCCGGGAGAGATAGCCGGACAGGTCCACGTCGGGTGCCTCGCGCGGGGTGAAGCGGGGGCCGGTCGGAATGCGCGGGTGCAGGCGGTCGCATCGGTAGGTGCGCCAGGCGGCGCGGTCGACGTCCCAGCCGATGAGGTACCAGCGGCGGCCGGTGTGCGCCAGGCGGTGGGGCTCGGTGGTGCGCAAAGATGTGGTGCCGTCATGGCTTCGATAGTCGAAGCGGAGGCGGTGACTGTCCCGGATGGCGCCGGCGATCGCGGTGAGCGTGTCCGGGTCGACGGTCGCCCCGCCGGCCCGCACCGTGACGGTGACCGACTGAAGCAGGCCGACGCGATGGCGCAGCCTGGACGGCAGCACCTGTTCGAGTTTGGTGAGCGCGCGCAGCGAGCTGTCCTCGATCCCGGTGATGGTGCCGCCCGCCGCGGTGCGCAGACCGATCGCGACTGCCACCGCCTCGTCGTCGTCCAGCAGCAACGGCGGCAGCTTCGCGCCCGCGCCGAGCCGATAACCCGCGACGCCCGGCGTGGCATCCACCGGATAACCGAGGTTGCGCAGCTTGTCGATGTCCCGGCGGACCGTGCGCACGTCCACCTCGAGACGTTCGGCCAGGTCGGTGCCGGTCCAGTCGCGGGGAGTCTGTAAGAGCGAGAGCAGTCGCAGCAGTCGCGCGGAGGTTTCCAACATGGGTTTCAGTCTGCCGGAAACCTAGGGCGGTAGATGTCCTAGGTGGGTCATATCGTTCATTTCATGACCAACGAGATCAACGAATTCCGCATCGACATCCCGCAGCGGCAGCTCGATGACCTGCGTACTCGGCTCGATGGCGCGCGCTGGCCCGCGCCGCTGCCCGGCGACGGCTGGGACACCGGCGTGCCGACCACTTGGCTGCGCGAGCTGGTCGACTACTGGCGGACCGAGTACGACTGGCGTGCCGCGGAGGCGGAGCTCAATGCCTACCCCCAGTACACGACCGAGATCGACGGACAGCACATCCACTTCCTGCACATCCGTTCGCCGCACTCGGCGGCGCTGCCCTTGTTGCTGACGCATGGGTGGCCCGGCTCGGTGGTCGAATTCCTCGACGTGATCGGGCCGCTGACCGATCCCACCGCACACGGTGGCGATCCGAAAGACGCTTTCCACCTGGTCATCCCGTCGCTGCCGGGCTTCGGCTTCTCCGGCCCGGTCACCGAGGCGGGATGGCGGATCGAGCGAACCGCGCAGGCCTGGGTCGAACTCATGCGCAGGCTCGGGTACGAGCGCTACGGCGTGCAGGGCGGTGACATCGGCGCCGGAGTGAGCCCGGAGACCGGCCGGATCGCGCCGGAAAGTGTGGTGGGCGTGCACGTCAACGGCGGACCCGGCCCCATGCCGCAGCTGCCGCTGTCCGAGGCGGAACTGGCGAGCTTGAACGAGGTCGAGCGCGATCGGGTGCGCCGGATCGAGGCGTTCATGCAGGAAGAGTTCGGCTACATCGCGATTCAGTCCACCCGACCGCAGACGCTGGCCTACGGGCTGGTGGATTCCCCGGTCGGACAGCTCGCCTGGATCATGGACAAGTTCCGCGAGTGGACGTATCCGCGAAACGTAGACCCGGACAAGATCATTGACCGAGATCGGCTGCTGACCAACGTAATGCTGTACTGGCTCACCGGAACCGCGGGTTCGGCGGCGTATGTCGGCTATGCGCATTCCGATGCGTGGGGCGCGCCGAAGGTGAACTCCGGAGTACCTACCGCGGCATTGATTCTCGCCCACGACGTCGGCATCCGGCGCTACTCGGAACCTGAGAACACCATCACCCGGTGGACCGAGGCCGACCAGGGCGGTCACTTCGCCGCGCTGGAAGCGCCGGTGCTGCTGACCGCCGATATTCGCGAGTTCTTCCGCGATCTGCGCTGAAAATTGAATTCTGTGGGCCTGTTCCGGCATGTCGCCGCCGGAGCAGGCCCACAATCGGGGGAGCGGACCGTCGGCGAGGTGCAGCCCATGGATAAACCCAGACCATTCACTCAGGAACACCGGGAAGAGTTCTGGCGCCGCTGCGGGTGGTCGCCCGAACTTCCGGAGGCCGAGCGCGCGGCGATCGAACGCGCGTGGGACGACGATTCGATCGATCTGGCGGAACTTTTCGGTTGGTGAATTCAGGGCTTGCCGTTGCCCGGCCGGAGGCGCACCATCAGGTCGGGAGGAACGAGCATGACCACACCGGGGTTACCGAGTCACCGGGATCGCACGATGGTTTCATCACAGGTGGATCCGGTCCTGAACTATTTCGGCAAGTGTCCGCTGTGCGGGTATCCCGCGCACGCGTCGACGATCACCGCGCACTTCGATGACGACGACGTCGAGCAACTGGTGGTCGCCACCTGTGGATTGCCGTGTGGCTGGAGCGGACCCGTCGTGCCGACGACGATGACCTGACGGCGTCAACCCGCGGCGAGTTCACCGGCGAGCTGCCATGAGTTGCGTTCGGCGGCAAAGGCTGTTGCCTGCACGGCGCGGAACTCGGTAATGGACTCGTTGTTGTCGGCGAGGAACTCGCGATAGTCGGCGAGCCGGAATTCGCCGTCCTCGGCCCGCGCCGCAACGCTGCCCGCCGCGAAATCGGCGCGCAGGTCGAGTAGTTCGTCGGCGCAGACCGGATACCAGCGAATGCGATCGAAATAGCGCAGTAGCCAAGGGGTTTCCGCGCCGGCGGGATGGCGGTCCGCACCGGGCCGACCGGCGAGCGGACCTGCGTGGTGGTTCCACACCTGGGTGGTGCGGCCGACGAACTGATAGCCACCAGGGCCTTCCATGCCGTAGATGCACAGATAGGCACCGCCGATGCCGACCGCGTTCTGCGGAGTCCAGGTGCGGGCCGGGTTGTACTTGGTGGTGACCAGGCGGTGGCGCGGGTCGGTCGGGGTGGCGACGGGGGCGCCGAGGTACACATCACCCAAGCCGAGGACGAGGTATTCGGCACCGAAGACGGTGTCGTAAACGTCTGCTACCGAGGCCAATCCGTTCATGCGGCGGATGAATTCGATGTTCCAGGGGCACCACGGGGCGTCGGCGCGGACGCCGTGCATGTAGCGGGTGATGGCCTCGCGGGTTGCCGGGTCATCCCAGGACAGCGGGAGATGCACCGTGCGGCTGGGGACGACGAGCTGGTCGACGGCGGGCAGCTGCTGTTCGGCTTCGGCGAGTAGATCGAGCAGGGCTGACACGGAAAGGATGTGCGGGTCGACTCGGATCTGCAGCGAACGGATGCCAGGGGTCAGCTCGGTCACACCGCGCACACTCGCGGCGAGCAGGTGCTGATGTAGCGCGTGCACGCGGGCGCGCAGCGCGAGATCCAGTGTCATGGTGCCGTATTCGACGAGCACCGCGTCGTCACCCGCGCGGCGATAGGTCACGCCGGTCTCGTCGTCGACCTCGGTGCGTCGCAGGACGCCGTCATCGGCATCGCCGCCGGACGACAGCACGGTCGGCCAGGAGGCCCTGCGCCCGGCGCCGAGCTCTCGAATCGAGGCGGCGCGGTCGCTGCGGATCGGCACGAAGCGCACCGCGTCGCCGGGCGTCAACTGCCCGAGCTTCCAGCGGTCGGCGGCGACCACGGTGATCGGGCAGACGAAGCCGCCGAGGCTCGGTCCGTCGGGGCCGAGCAGGATCGGGGTGTCGCCGGTGAAGTCCAGTGCGCCAACCGAATACGGGGTGTCGTGGATGTTGGACGGATGCAGGCCCGCCTCGCCGCCGTCGGTGCGGGCCCAGTCTGGTCTCGGCCCGATCAGCCGGACGCCGGTGCGATCGGAGTTGAAGTGCACCTCGTAGTCGGTGCCGATGATGGTGTCGAAGTCGACGCGGGTGAAGAATTCCGGTGCGCCGTGCGGACCTGCGGTCACCGCCAGTTCCCAGCGCTTGGTCAGCACCGGCTGGTCACCCATTGGGACCCCGGTCGCGATGGGGCCGCGCTGTGGTCCGAGCGACAAGGTTTCCCAAGCCCGCAGTGCGTTGCCGTTGCTGCCGCCGAATCGCCCGAGCGTGAATGTGGCTGTGCTGCCAAGGTATTCGGGAAGCTGGAGGCCACCGGAGAGCAGCAGGTAGCACCGCATGCCCGGCCCGCGAACGGCACCGATATCGAGGACGCCGCCTGCCGGGATCTGTACGGTCCGCCACTGCTCTAATCGAACGCCGTTCACCGTGACGTCGGTCGGCGCGCCCGTGACGCATACCCACGTGGCTGCTGAAAACCTTAGTGCGGGACCACTAAGGGTGCACTCCAGCCCGGCCGCGCCCTCCGGATTACCGAGCACTCGGTTACCGAGCCGGAACGACAGATCGTCCATCGGCCCCGACGGCGGCACCCCGACATGCCAGTACCCGGTTCGCCCCGGCCAATCCTGCACAGTCGTCAGCATTCCGGGCCGGATGACTTCGACGGAGCGGGCTTCGGCGTTCAAGGCCGTTTCCGCGGATAGCTCGGTGCTGGTCATTTCGTCACCACCATGCGCACCGGTGTGGGATCGAAACCATTGCAGGGGTTGTTGATCTGCGGGCAGTTGGAGACCAGGACGAGGGTGTCGATCTCGGCGCGGAGGGTGACTTTCTTTCCGGGAGCGGACAATCCGTCGACGATTCCGAGCGTGCCGTCGGCCTCCACCGGAACATTCATGAACCAGTTGATGTTCGATACCAGGTCCCGTTTTCCGAGGCCCCAGCGCAACGCCACGGTGAGGAAGTTCTCCACGCAGGCGTGCTGATGCCGGGTGTGCTGGCCGTAGCGGAGCGTGTTCGACTCCTGGGAGCAGGCCCCCGCGATGGTGTCGTGGTTGCCGACCTCGTCGGCGACCACGGTCATCAGGGCGGTTCCCGCGTCCGTCAGTAGCACGCTGCCCGTGGTCAGGAAGATATTGCGCTGCGCGGCGACGGTGGCCTGCGCGCTGTAGCGGTCGGTGTGGTCCGCCGCCGCATACAGCAGGCAGTCCACCGCCTGGTTGCCGTGCAGATCGATGATCTCCAGTTGCTCGCCCGCCTTGACCACCGCGGACCATGGGGCGCGGGCGGGGACGGTTTCGTCGAGAACGACGGTGCTCATGGCCTTGCTTCCAGCGTCAGTGCGGCCGTCCAGGCGCGCTCGGTGTTGTCAACGGCCCGTTGATATTCCGGGTCGCTGCTGTGGGTGAGTTCGAGGTCCTCCGGCGCGGCCCAGGCGACGACGTCGAGATCCGTTGTGGCGCGGTCGTCGAGCGGGTGCGCGGCATTGGCGACCAGCAGGATCACCGGGAGGTGCACCAGCAGGTCGACCGAGGATTCGGGTGCGGCGCTGCCGGTGGCGGTCAGTGCGCCATCGGATTCCACCCGCACCCCACGGAAGAACGACACCGTCGGGCCGATGTCGCGGGGCTCCAGGCCGTGTTTGGCTCCCGCGAGGCGCAGCAGCCGCCGTGCCTCGGCGGCCGGTCCGCACAGGGTGTCGTGGCTACCCGAGGTGTCGGCGAGCACGGTGGCCAGAATGCGGCCCTGGTCGGACAGCAGTGGATGCCCGTCGCCCAGATAGGCCTGCCACGGAACCTTGACGGTGTCGGCGACATTCAGCCGTTCCCAGGGCGCGTCGGGGCGCACCAGCAGCAGATGCGCACAGGCGGCACCCGCCGGATCGGACAGTCGGATCCGAGTGCCCCGCCCGAGCACGACGTTCGTGTAACCATCGCGCGGAATACGCTGGGCGAAGGTAATTTTCGCCGATTCGATGCCCTCGGGCAGTGTGGGTCCCTCGATGGCCGCCGCGGCGGCCTGCGATCGCGCGTGTGCCCGTGCGCCCTCGGTGGATGCGGTGCTGGTCATTGTTTGCCCCCTTTGGTGGGAACGGCCGGTCGGATACGAACGAGGGCGCGGTGGTGGCCGGCACCACCACCGCGCCACCGGTCAGGCGGATGGTGTTGCGGAAACCGGGCTTTCGGTGCTATTCGGCGTGCGGGCGATGAACCAGTGCACGACCACGCCGGTGGCGATCACCAGCACCACGAATAGCGGTGCGGCCCAGAGCATCCACCAACCGCCGCCGTTCGGGGTGTAGACCGCGGCGCGCGGCCAGGCCAGGTTCACCGCCATGGCGATGCCCCAGAGCACAGCCAGCACGTTCACCGGAATTCCCAAGCGGCCCAGGCTGAACAGGGCTGCTTCGCTCGATTCATCCGCGGGCGTTCCCTTGATCCGCCGCACCAGCAGCGGCACGGTAACCAGCAGATACGCCAGGTACAGCGTCACGATGCAGACACTGGCCAGGGTCGCGAAGATCGCGGCGTTGCCGAGATTCAGCACCAGCAGGCCGATGCCGAGCGCGCCGATGATGACCGAGGGCAGCACCGGGGTGCCGAAGCGTGGGTGCACCGCGGCGAGCTGGCGGGCGAACGGCAACCGCCCATCCCTGGCCATCGAGAACATCAGCCGCGAGCCCGCCGTCTGAATCGCCAACGTGCACACCGTGATCGCCACCGCGACGCAGCAGAGCAGCACCGTGCCCGCCGGGCTGTTCAGCTTCGCGGTGAGCACGTAGGCCAGGCCCCCGGTGCCCAGCGAGCCGTCGGACAGGCTCGGCGCGGCCATCAGTGCGCCGAGGAGCAGCAGCCCGCCGCCGAGCGCGGACACCGCGAGCGCGGTCAGGATGGTGCGCGGCGCCACCCGGCGCGGATTCTTCGTCTCCTCGGAAAGCTCACCGGCGGAATCGAACCCGACCATCACGTAGGCGGCCATCAGTCCGGACACCAGGAACGCGGCCCAATACGAGCCGGGCACGGCCTGATCGGTGTCCAGCACCACGCCGGGCCCGCGCTCGGTGTGCGTGAAGAACAGCGCGATGATCGCGAGCACGCCGACGATCTCGACGGTGACGCCGATCGAGTTGATCCGCGACATCAGGTCGATGCCGAGCACATTGACGATCGTGGTGACCGCCAGCAGGATGCTGCCGAGCAGCACCGCGTTGGTCGCACCGGCGGACGAGGTGAGCGCGGTGTCGTCGCCGACGAGCTGGAAGCCGCTCCAGATCGACGGCAGCACCACCTGCAGCGCGATGGCCGCCGCGGCGGCGGTGACGATCTGCGCGATGACCATCATCCAGCCCGCGAACCAGCCGACGAGCTCGCCGCCGAGACGGCGCGACCACTGGTAGATACAGCCCGAAATCGGATAGCGCGCAGCCAGTTCGGCGAAGTTCAGCGCGACCAGGAACTGCCCGGCGAACACGATCGGCCAGGTCCAGAAGAAGGCGGCACCGCCGAACGAATAGCCGAAGCCGAAGAACTGGAAGATCGTGGTGAGGATGGAGACGAACGAGAAGCCCGCCGCGAACGAGGCGTAGCGACCGAGCTTTCGATGCAGCACGGGCTGATAGCCGAATCGGGCCAGATCGGCGCCGTCGCGGCTGGTGTCGGGCGGAGGGGCTGGGGCGAACATCGTGGCCATGAGGGTCCTTCGGCGAGCGGCCAATAACTATCGGATGACAGTTTTGCGGTGGCGATCGCGCTTTCGGTGACCCGCGTGTATCGCTTGCGGTAACCCCGGTTACTTCTGCGTTGCCGAGGTTTCTATCGAATGACAGAAACCTCTCCGCCGGTCACCGGGTGACCGACCGATGCGGATCGGTCCAGCGCGGACCTGCCAGAATGGGCCCTGTGGCAAACCTCGGCCCCGGCCGTCCTCGTGTGGAGCAGCGACGCCGTCGCGGCCAGACGCCGCGCGCCGAGATCCTGGATGCCGCCGGGGAGCTGTTCACCACCAATGGCTATGCGAACACCTCCACCCGTGTGGTCGCCGACGCGGTCGGCATCCGTCAGGCATCGCTCTATCACCACTTCGCCGCCAAGGATGACATCCTCGATGCGCTGCTTGCCGAAACCATAGCCGCCCCACTGGAACTCGCCGAGCGACTGGGGAATGTGTCGCAGCCCGCGCCAACACGGCTTTACGCGCTGGCCCACTTCGACGTCCGGCAACTGTGCGCCGCGCGCTGGAATCTCGGTGCGCTGTATCTGCTTCCGGAGCTGCGCACCGAACGATTCGCGACGTTCCGGCTGCGCCGCGACGACCTGCGCGGGCACTACGAGACATTGGCGGCCACGGTGCTGGCCGAGGCCGGTGGCGCGGGCATCGTCGGGGCGGCGGCGCTGCCGTTCCGGCTGGTCGAGATGGTGATCAGCATGCGCTCGGACGAGGGCAACGCGCCCGAGGACGCGGAGCGGACGATCCCGGAGGCGGCGCTGCGCGTGCTCGGCTGGCCCGGCGATCTGAACGCACTGCGCGGCCAGGCGCAGCGGCTGCTCGATCAGCTCGACACTGCCTGAGACCTACTTGCCCGCGCTACGTCCCCACTCGAGGCCCCAGCCGTAGGCCTGGTCGACTTCCTTCTTGCCCCACAGCGGGCGACCGGCGGGCGGCCGAATGAAGACACCCTGGCGGTGCACCACGAACTCGCCGTTGATGTTCTCGATCAACGCGAGCACCATCTCACGCGAATTGTCGGTGCAGCCGTCGACCAGCATCTCGATCGGCGGCGAGCCGACCGGGTACAGCGTGGCCGTGGCGTGCACGCCACGAAAATCGTCCGCGCCGGCGTACAGCGAGGCGAACACCAGGATCCTGCGGAACTTCGCGGTGTGGTCCAGGTTGATATCGAGGTTCTCGCCGGTGGCGACGGCGCCGGTCCGATCGTCCTGATCGAGCTGGATGAAGGGTGCCTTGCGCAGCGAGCCGAAGCTGTCGAGCGGGCTGATCGCGCCCTTCGTTCCGTCGGTCATCTCCCAGAGGCAACACAGGTCAAGGTCGAGGCCCGCGCTCTTGCGCTTGCCGAACCTGCGCGGTGCGGGCGCCGCGGCGCCGGTCCAGTTCAGGTTGATCCGCATGACGCCGCCGGTCGCACCCTGCTTGGTCAGTGAGATCGAGGGCGATTCTTTGGTCAGCGAGATCTTGTTGAGATCGACAGGAGCGCCGAGCTGCGTCGGAAACTGTTGTGGCGGAGCCATGTTCGGTGGCGGCGAGCCGTAAGTGCCGGGCGGCGCCGGATATCCGGGCGGCGGCGGTGGGAACTGCGGCTGCGGCGGGGCGTACTGCGGGGCGGGCGGCGCCGGGGGCGGCGGCGCGGTGAACTGGTGCGGCGGGGCGGCGGGCGGTGGCGGCGGGGTGAACCGGTGCGGCGGCGCCGCGGGTGCCGCGGCGTCGTCCACCGAGATGCCGTAATCGGTGGCCAGACCGGCCAACCCGGCGGCGTACCCCTGCCCGACCGCGCGGAACTTCCACGCGCCCTGGCGTCGATAGAGCTCGCCGAGCACGAACGCCGTCTCGGTGGTCGCGCCGACGCTGTCGAACCGCGCCACCTCGGCGCCGGTGGCCGGATCGACCAGACGCACGTGGAGGCCACGGAATTGGCCGAAGGTGCCGCCGTCCGCGGAGGCCGCGATCACGATGGTGTCGATCTGCGCTTCGACCTGCGCGAGATTCGCCGACAGCACGTCGAGCACGGTCGGTCCCTGCCGCTTACCCTCGTGCCGGACCGCGCCGGACGGATGCACGGGCTGGTTGTAGAAGACGAAGTCGTTGTCGCCGCGCACCTTCCCGGACACCAGCAGCAGCGCCGAGGCGTCGGCATCGGGCACGCCGGGTCCGCTCTGCCAGCCCAGTTCGATCCGGACGGCGGATGTCGGCACCGCAACGTTGGCGCCCTTCGTCATCGACACACTTGCCAACGTATCGCCAAACGCCCCGAATGGGTACCTGATCAGCGCGTCGGCGGCGCGATCTCCCAGTGCTGCTGCAGCGCGCCCGCGATTTCGGGGAGCACGGTGACCGGAATCCGTTTGCGCCGCAACAGCGCCCGGATCTCGTTCACCTGCTCGCGTTTGCGCAGATCGTAGGCGCCGGACACCGGGCGCAGCACCGGCGGAATGGACAGCAGCACCAATTCGCCGTGCTGTTCGTCCCCGCCGGACAGGTCGAGCGCCAAGGACCAGCGGGATCGTTCGTCGAGGGTGAAGCGTCCGGCGACCACCCGGTCCCAGTCGATGCTCGATTCGGTCCACGGGGTGCGCCGGAAGATCGCCCGTTCGGTGAGCACCACGGCATCCCTGGTGAACAGCGCCGCCACCACCGCGACGCCCGCGACGGCACCGGCCAGCAGGCCGGTGAATACCCGGTTCACCCCGAACAGACCGACCACCACCGCGCACACTCCGACGGTCGCCAGGATGCCGAGGGAGCTGTACAGCGCCGCGCGCCGCGTCGGCACCACACCCGCCCGCACCATTGCCATCTCACCTACCTACATCCGGCGTGCTGCGGCACACGCTACCGCTCGCCGTAGCGCCGCACACCTCCTGATCTCCCGCAGCGATTCGGCGCGCGGGCCATCAGAAGGCGCACAAGTTGATCAAGCCTCCAGCGCGACCGCGGCCTCGGCCGTGTACACCAGGAACGTCAGGCTCTGCTGGAAGTACAGCTCCACCGACTCGGCATCGTGCGACAGGTACCCGATGGACAGGTCCTGGCCGATTCGCAGGTCGTAGTCGCCGCCGCGGCAGGTGAGCACGAACGCGCCGTCGATGGCGGGCGCCCAGATGATCTCGCCGTCCGGGATGAGCCGTTCGATGTGGGTGCGGATCGGGTGACCGTGATCGGAAGTCTCGCTGACGGCCGTGAACAGTTCGGCGCTGAGCAGCACCGAGTACGGGCCGTCGACGCCCGCCAGCCGCAGCGCGGTGAGTGCCTGGGTGACCGACTCCGGCACCAGCCGGGGATCGCCCGGCAGCGCGATCGCCTGGTTGGTCGAACTCGCCCGGATGCCGGTGATATTCGCGGCCGGATAGCCCTCGAAGATGGCCCGGTCCTCGGCGAACGCGATCTTCTTCGCGGCGTCCTTCACCGCGTCCAGATCGGGGTCCATCGCGCCGCGTTCGACGTTGTCGAGCTCCTCGCGGGACAGCCGGAACGGCACCCGCAGCTCGACCAGCGGCGCGACCACCCGCTGCCTGGCCTGCACGCCCTCGTCGGGCGCGGCGATCGGGGTGGTGTGCCCGGTGCCGACGGCGGAGTAGTCGAGTCCGTGCGGACCGGACAGGTCGACGACGCGGCGCCCGGCGATGTGCCGTTTGAAGGTGCGCGTCGCCTCTTCTTCGATCGCCGACCATGCCTCGGCGGTGATCGGCGCGAGTTCGCGATAGAGGTTGTTCATGCTTGCGTGCTCCTTTTCAACGTGCCGATACCGAGTGAGCCCGAGCCGATGGCGGCGCGCCGCACGTCTTCCGCCGCGCCGGCTTCGTCGGGTGGTGGGGGAAGTTCATCGAAGAAATCGAGCGACGGCGCGAAGAACGACGTGCCGGTGACCGCGATGGAGAAGTCGAGGATGCGGTCGTAGGCCGCCTCCTCGGTGCCGACGAACATCCGGGTGAGCATCAACTCGGGGACGCTCGGTGTCGCCGCGTACGCGGCGTAGTACGTGCCGAATTCGCCGTCCTTGACGCTGCCGAACGGCATGTTGGCGCGCAGGATCTCGCGCTCGGTGCCGTCGGCGTCGACGATGGTGTTCAGCGCGACGTGCGAGTCGGCGGGCTTGTCGGCGTCGGACAGCTCGAAGTCGTCGAGCTTGGTGCGCCCGATCACCTTCTCCTGCTCCTCGACCGACAGCGCCCGCCAGTCCGCCAGCGGATGCAGGTACTTCTGCACGATGACGTAGCTGCCGCCGCGGAAGTCGGGATCCTCGTCGCCGACCAGCGCGGCGGCGTACGCGCCACGGCCCTCCGGATTCTCGGTGCCGTCCACGAAGCCGAGCAGGTCGCGCTGCTCGAAGTAGCGGAACCCGACGGTCTCGTCGATGATCGTGGCCGCGCCTGCCAGCCGGTCGCCGATGATCATGGCCAGCTCGAAGCAGGCGTCCTGATTTTCCGCCCTGATGTGGAACAACAGATCGCCCGGCGTCACGGGGGCGGTGTGGTGCTTGCCGACGAAGCCGGGGAAGTCGTGCAGTTCGGCGGGCCGTGGTCCGGTGAAGAGCCGGTCCCAGGCCGCAGAGCCGATCGAGGTGACGCAGTTGAGGCCCGCACCGGGGAGGCGGAAGCCGACCGAGCGGCGCAGACCTTGGATATCGGCGAGGGTGTCCCGGACAACCGCCTCGCCGCCCTCATCGATGGTGGCGACGAGGAAGATCGCGGCCGGGGTGAGCGGATCGAGGATCGGCTGCGGCTCGCTCATGATCGTCAGCCTAGTGCCCGGCACCGACACATCGGCGAGGTGGCACGGGCACCGCGGCTACTACTTGGCCACCGTCATGAGGAAGGCCACGTCGTCCACCGCCATCACGCTGTGCCGTTCTTTGGGCACCACGAGCAGGTCTCCCGCCGAGCCCTTCCATTCCTTGGTCCCGGTGACCAGCGTCAGCGTGCCACTGAGCACGAGCAGGGTGGCCTCGCCGGCGTTGTCATGCTCGGCCAGACTCTGGCCCGCGCTGAGGCCGACCACGGTATGGCGCAGCGAATTCGCGTGACCACCATAGATCGTTTGCGAACTACGCCCGCTGGTGGCGGTGCTCGCAATCTTGAGCTGTTGTCGAGCAACCGCAGTCAGCGATTTCTTGTCCATGGACCACCTTTCGCAAATGACAACAGCCGGTGCGGGGGCTGGTCGCACCGGCTCGGGGGTCCGGACGGACGAAGGGCCGACCCCACTTACCCCAGAAGTATGCCCGACCGTGCTTGGTCTCGAGACGGGTTTGCGCGGCCATGGAGTTCTGTGATCGAACGGTGTTGTGCCGCTGCAATGACCGATGCGGAAAGTTTGCTGACTAGTGGGATTCGCGGCGAGTGTAGCGGCGGATCCGATACCGCAGACCGGATGCCGACTCGAGCCATGGCGCGTTCTCGTCGGTCTCCCATTCGGGGCCGATAGTTGGGGCGTAGGCGTCACCCTCGGTGGTGGTGTCCACCTCGGTGACGAGCAGGTCGGTCGCGAAATCCATAGCGGCGCGGTATATCTCGCCGCCACCGGCGATCCACGCGGTGTCCGGTCCGCTCAGTGCGAGCGCCTCGTCGACCGACGCGGCGCGTTCCGCACCGTCGGCCGCCCAGTCCGGCTGCCTGGTCACCACGATGTTGCGGCGGCCGACCAGCGGGCGGAATTTCGGCGGAAGCGAATCCCAGGTGCGCCTGCCCATCACCACGGGATGTCCCATGGTGGCCGCCTTGAAGTTCGCCATGTCCTCGGGCACGCGCCAGGGGATGGTGTTCTCGAAACCGATCACCCCGTCGGGGGTCTGCGCCCAGATCAGTCCGATCGTGCGCGTCACGCTCTGCCCGATTCGGTGTTCGCTGGGCCCGCCGTGGTTACGCAAGCTGCCTCCTCCGGGCGTATCCGCTCACACCGCAACCGGGGCCTTGATAGCCGGATGATGCTGGTAGTCAACCACTTCCACGTCCTCGTAGACGTAGTCGAACAGCGTCGTCGCCGGGCGAAGGCGCAGCGTGGGGAACGGGAGCGGATCGCGGCTGAGCTGTTCGCGGACCTGGTCGCGATGGTTGTCGTAGATGTGGCAGTCGCCGCCGGTCCAGATGAAATCGCCGAGCGCGAGCTCGGTCTGCTGCGCGACCATCTGGGTGAGCAGCGCGTAGCTGGCGATATTGAACGGCACGCCGAGGAAGAGGTCGGCGCTGCGCTGATACAGCTGGCAGGACAGTTTTCCGTCGGCCACGTAGAACTGGAAGAACGCGTGGCACGGGGCCAGCGCCATCTTGTCCAACTCCGAAACGTTCCAGGCGGACACGAGCATCCGCCGGGAATCGGGGTTGGTGCGCAGGGTGTGCAGCACCTCGGAGATCTGGTCGATGTGCATGCCGTCCGGCGTCGGCCACGACCGCCACTGCACGCCGTAGACCGGGCCGAGTTCGCCGTCGGCATCGGCCCATTCGTCCCAGATGGAGACACCGTGCTCCTGCAGCCAGCGCACGTTGGAATCGCCGCGCAGGAACCAGAGCAACTCGTAGACGATCGACTTCAGATGCACCTTTTTCGTGGTGATCAACGGGAAGCCCGCCGCGAGGTCGTAGCGCAGCTGATGGCCGAAGATGCTGCGCGTTCCGGTGCCGGTGCGGTCCGGCTTCTCGGTGCCGGACTCCAGCACCAGCCGGAGCAGATCCTCGTACTGGGTATCGGTCGCCACGACTGCCCACTTTAGGGGATGGTAGGAGGCGCAGCCGACGGGGCGGGTGAGCACTGGTCTTCGCGCCACCTGACAAACTCGCCGCATGCGCAAGCTCTACGTGATCGGCATCGGCGCGGGCGACCCCGAGCAGGTGACGGTGCAGGCCATCAAGGCGATGCGGCAGGTCGAGGTGTTCTTCGTCATCGGCAAGGGCGCGGAGAAGCGGGAGCTAATCGAGGTGCGGACCGCGATCCTGGCCGAGCACGTCGACCGGCCGTATCGAATCGTGGAGATCGCGGACCCGCCACGTGATCGGACGCCTGCGGACTATCAGGATGTCGTCGAGGACTGGCACGAGCGGCGCTCTGCGGTGCTGGAAGAGGCGTTCGCGAAGGTCGGCGGGGTCGGCGGGATTCTGGTGTGGGGTGATCCGTCGCTCTACGACAGCACCCTGCGGATGATCGAGCGGGTGCTCGCACGCGGGACGACGCCCTTCGATTATGTGGTGATTCCCGGCGTGACCAGCGTGCAAGCGCTGGCCGCTCGGCATCGGATAGTGCTGCACCGCATCGGCGAACCGGTGCACATCACCACCGGCAGGCGGCTGCGTGCGGAGGGGCTCGCCGATGCCGCCGTGGTGATGCTGGACGGCGACTGCTCGTTCACCGAGGTTCCGGGGGACGACGTGCACATCTGGTGGGGCGCGTATCTCGGCATGCCGGACGAAACGCTGATCGAGGGACCGCTGCGCGAGGTGGAGCAGCGGATCGTCGAACGCCGCGCCGGGCTGCGCGCCGAAAAGGGCTGGATCATGGACATCTACCTGCTCAGTCGGCGCTGACTGCCCTGCTCTTGTCGGTGCGGGCCGGTAGCCTGAGCAGGTGCCCGAACTACCGGAAGTAGAGGCGCTGGCGCAGTTTCTGCGGGAACACGCGGTCGGTGCGGTGGTGGGGCGCGTGGATGTGGCGGCGTTGAGCGCCGTGAAGACGTTCGACCCGCCGGTGACCGCGCTGTCCGGCCGGGACGTGACCGGGGCGGGGCGCTGGGGGAAGTTTCTCGGCCTGGACTGCGGTGGATTGTGGCTGATCACGCACCTGTCCCGAGGCGGCTGGCTGCGATGGATCGACGAACCCAGCCAGACGCCGCCGAGGCCCGGCGGTAAGAGTCCGCTCGCGCTGCGGGTGCATTTCTTCACCCCGGAGGGTGCGACACCCGCCTTCGATCTCACCGAGGCGGGCACCAAGAAGCGGCTCGCGGTGTACATCGTCGACGACCCGAAGCTGGTGCCCGGCATCGCCCGGCTCGGGCCGGACGCCCTGGAGGTGACCGAGCAGGAGTTCATCGAGATCCTGCGTGGCACCTCGCAGCGGATCAAGACCGCGATCGTCGACCAGACCCTGCTGGCAGGCATCGGCAACGCCTACTCCGACGAGATCCTGCACACCGCGAAGATCTCCCCATTCGCCAACACGAAAACCCTTGCGGCAGATAAGGGCCCCGAGCTGTACGCGGCCATGCGCTCGGTGCTCACCGATGCCGTGCTGCGTTCGTCGGGTCAGGCCGCCGCCCGCCTCAAGGGCGAAAAACGTTCCGGCATGCAGGTGCACGCCCGCACCGGGTTGCCGTGCCCGGTCTGCGGCGACACCGTGCGCGAGGTGTCCTACGCCGAGCGGTCCTTCCAGTACTGCCCGACCTGTCAGACCGGCGGCAAGATCCTTGCCGACCGGCGGATGTCGCGGCTGCTCAAGTAGGTGCTACCTGGCTCAGGTCATCGTCGGTACGCGGACGCCTTGCCAGGCAAGGCGTTTCGCTTTGTCCGGGTCGTGTTCCAGCCGGGTGGTCGCATCGATGATCAAGGTGCTGCGGCGAGATTCGGAGTAGGCGGGCCAGGAGGGCAGTGGTGCGCCGGTGCGGGCGAACGCGAGCCAGTTGTCCTGGAATTGCTGGGTGACGGACTGGAGTCCGTGACGGCCGCCCGCGGCGGTGATGGCACGGCCGAACGGCGAGTCGCCGCCGCCGAAGACCGGGATCAGGTCCGAGGCGTGGGTGGCACCGAGGCCCGCGAGACGCATTGCGCGCGGGGCGAAGTCGTAGCGGTAGGCATAGGTGGGGGCGTGGCGGCTGTGCCCCGCCATCACCGTGACCGACGGGCGCCAGAAGACGAAGTCGCCACCGGCGCGCACGGCGGCCTTGGCGTCCGGGTAGCCGGGATACGCTGCGGCGATCCGGGTTTCGGAGTCGACATCGGCCAGCGCCGCACGCAGCCGGTCCGGTGTGGTCGGCAGCGAATCCGCGAACTTCGCGAACAAGGTGCCTTCGTCGCGGTTCGTGCCGATGATGAGCGGAACCCGGTGGGCGTTGCCGTCGATGATCGCCTCGATCGGCGCCTGCGGCAGCACCAGACCGTCGACCACCGGGGCGATCGGGAACAGGCCGCGGCGTTCGCGCAGGACCCGGTTGCTGGTGCGGTCGACCGCGCGCCGAATGTCGTTGGCGCTCGCGGTGCGCAATGCGTGGGCGGCCCGGTCCGGCGTGCTGCCGAGCGCTTCGACGCAGCGCCTGGCGAACAGGCGGGCGTCGTCGGCGGTCATTGCCCAGTCGGCGGGCGGGCTCTGCGAGATCGCCTGGTGGAACAGCCCTTTCGCGGCGGGTGCGGCGAGCAGGCTGAGCACCGCGTGCGCGCCCGCGGACTCGCCGAAGATGGTGACGTTGCCCGGATCGCCACCGAACGCGGCGATATTGGTGTGCACCCACTCCAGCGCGGCCACCTGGTCGCGTAATCCGAGGTTCGACTCGAAAACGTGCTCCGGCGTGGAGAATTCACCGAAATCGACGTACCCGAACGCGCCGAGCCGGTAGTTCAGCGACACCAGCACCGCGTCCCCGCGTACCGCAAGCCGAGCGCCGGAGTACAGGCCGAGCGCCGACGTCCCGGTGAGATAGCCGCCACCGTGGATGAACACCAGCACCGGACGCGGCGTGTCCGCCGGCGTCACGGGCACGGTGACATTCAGTGTCAGCGAGTCCTCGTTGGTCGGCTGGTACTGACGCGGCCCGATCCGCGCGCCGGCCCGATGCTGCATCGCGGCGAATCCGAACTCGATGCTCTCCCGCACCCCGGCCCACGGCGTCACCGGTTGCGGTGCCCGAAAACGCAAGTCGCCCACCGGTGGGGCCGCGTAGGGCAGGGATCGCCAGCGCAATACCCGGCGGCCACGACGACCGCGAACGACTCCGTCGGCGGTTTGGATATCTGTCGATGCCACCATCCGCCAATGATACTTACGCGCGCCGTGTCTCCAACAGGCGTAACCAGAACTCGCTCACCGCGGGAAATGCGGGCACCGCGTGCCACAGGGTTGCCAGCGGCACCTTGCCGACCACCGCGATGGTGGCCGCGTGCAATTGTTCGCCCGCCTCCGGGCCGACGAAGGTGGCGCCGAGCAGGGTGTCGGAGGCGGTGTCGATGACCAGCTTCGCGTGGCCCGCGAAGTCGTTGCGCGCCAACGAGGAACCGGCAACGGCGATGTCGAGCTCCACGGTCTCGACGGCATGGCCCGCGTCCCTGGCCGCGGCCTCGGTCAGCCCGACGGACGCGACCTCGGGCGCGGTGTACACCACCTGCGGTACCTGCCCGTGGTCGGCGCTCGCGGTGAACCTGGCGTCGGCGAGCGGCTTGCCCTCCGCGCGCGCCGCGATCACGTCGCCACACACCCTGGCCTGGTATTTACCCATATGGGTAAGGGCGGCGCGGTGATTCAGATCGCCGACGCAGTACAGCCAGTCGCCGGCCACGCCGCGCGCCGTCAGCCGGTCGTCGACCTGCACATAGCCGTCCTGCAGTCCGACGGAGTCCAGGCCGAGGCCCTCGGTCGCCGGGGTGCGGCCTGCCGCCACGATGATCTCGTCGGCCTCGATCTCGGTGTCGCCCTGCGCGCCGTGCAGCCGCACGGTGACCGGGCCGCCGTGAATCCGTCCCTCGCCGGTGTCCTTGGCATCGGGCCGGTGCACGCTCGTGGGTTCGGTGCCTAGCAGGACGTGCACACCGCTGCCCCGCAACGCGGCGAGCACTCGCTCGCTCGCGAACGGTTCGGCCGAGGCGAGCACGGCTTTGCCACGCACGATCATGCTGACGTCCGCGCCGAGCGTGGCCAACCAGGTCGCCGCCTCGCACGCCACCACACCGCCGCCGATGATCACCACGCGGCCGGGCACCTCGTGCAGGTTGGTGGCGTCGCGGGAGATCCACGGCAGCGCGTCACGCAGGCCGGGCACGTCCGGGACGCTGGCCCGGGTGCCGGTGGCCAGCACCACCGCGTGCCTGGCCCGCAGCAGCCGGCCATCGACCTCGACCTGACGCTCGCCCACCAGCCGCCCGGTGCCCCGGACGACCTCGATGCGGTGGTCGCGAGCCCACTTCACCTGCGACGCGTCGTCCTGGTTGCTGATGAAGTGGTCGCGTCGCCGCAGCACCGATTCGACGTCGAGGCCGGTCGCGCTGAGTCCGTCCATGGCCTGCGCGGCGGCCAGCACATGGCCGGGCCGCAGCAGGGCCTTGCTCGGAATGCAGGCCCAATAGGAACATTCGCCGCCGACGAGTTCGCGTTCCACGATCACGGCGGTGCGATCGCTCCCGGCGATGGCGTAGTCGGCGGCGTTCTCGCCGGCCGGGCCGCCGCCGATCACGATGACGTCGTATTCGGCAGGGGTGCCGCCCGCAGCCGCGGCGCGCAAGCTCTCGGTGCTCGGCATGGCGGTTATTGCAGGTAGCCCTCGACCTGACCGGGAGAGCTCGGTTCGGCGCTGTCCGGCGACTGGCCCTGGTCGATTCGCGCCCTGCGGTGCCGCAGCAGGTCCCACGCCTGGTCGAGCATCACCTCGAGCTCGGCGAGCTGCTGGCGTTCGGCCTTGGGGTCCAGGTCACCCTTGGCGGCCTGCGCGCGCAGCTCGTGCTCCTGGTCGACCAGTGCCTTGATGCGGGCCAAAACGTCCTGTTCGGTCATGGCGACCATGCTACGGCCGCGCCAGGCAGTCGGCGGCTATCGGCACCGCCCTGGCAAGGTCGGGCCAGGACAGCGCGGTGTAGCCGAGCGTGACGCCGAAGTGGTGCCGCCGCGGGCCGAGGTGGTAGCGGGCGAGCGGGTCGAGCGCGACGCCCTCGGCGCGGGCCGCGGCGACGCTGCGTTGCTCCGCTTCGGCCGAGGCGAGCGGCACGACCACATGGGAACCCGCGTCGTCGCCGAGCACGTCGAGCCCGCGCCTGCGCAGTTCGGTCACCATGAACGCCCGGCGTGGCGGCAGCGCGCGGCGCAGCCGGCGCAGGTGTCTGGCCAGGTCGCCGTGCGCGGCGAGGGAAACGAACACCTGCTGGCCCGCCGGGCTTGGGCTGGTTCCGGTCCGCTGCCGATGCGCGACGACCGCGTCGGCGATCTCCGGCGCGGCCACGAGCCAGCCGACGCCGAGGCTCGGTGAGAGGATCTTGCTGGTGGTGCCGAGATGCACGACCACGTCCGGTGCCATCGCGGCCAGCAAGGGCAATGGTGCGGTGTCGTAACGCAATTCGCCGTCGTAGTCGTCCTCGATGATCAGCAGCCCGGCGCGGCGGGCGTGCTCGACGAGCTCGACCCGGCGCGCGGCGGGCAGTCGTGCACCGAGCGGAAACTGGTGTGCCGGTGTGCAATACACGGCCTTGATGTGCGGCGGCAGCAGGTCGACGCGGAGGCCGTTGGCGTCGACCGGGACGGGCAGCACCCGGACGCCCGCCGCCGCGAAAGTGCCTACGGCACGCTGATATCCGGGGTCCTCGATGGCGACGGCGTCGCCGGGTGACAGCAGCGCGGCGGCGAGTTCGCCTACGGCGGAACTGGTTCCGGCTGTCGCAAGCAGCACCGTTTCGCTGCCCGCCCCGAGTCCGCGATGGCGGAGCAGATGTTCGGTGATGGCCGCGCGGAAGTCCTGCTCGCCCGCGCGGTCCTTACGTACCAGCGGGGAAAGGTCGGCGGCGGCCCGCCAGGCGCGCCGCCACGCGGGCCGGTCGATCGCGTCGGCGCACGGCGCGCCGGGTTCCAGATCGAGCAGGGCCGGACCGGCGCCGGCACCGCCGGGTTGCAGCGTGTGCGGCGGCGCGGCGGGCGGGGTGGTCGTCAAGTAGGTGCCCGAACCGCGCTTGCCGCTGATCCAGCCCTCGGCGTGCAGCTGGTCGAAGGCGGCGGCCACGACGGTGCGGCTCACGCCGAGGCGTTCGGCGAGGGAGCGCGACGACGGCAATCGATCCCCGCCGCGCAGCAGCCCGTTGCTCGCCGCGGCCCGCAAGCCGTCGGCGACCTGCACCGACAGCGGCTCGGGCAGCGCGCGGTCGAGGACGAGGGGTAGTTCGTCGAGCAACGGTCACCTCACGAGTGGACTGTAATAATCTCCCTGAATTGGCACTGTCATAATGCCACTCGCCATCCGATGCTGGTCATATGACCTCATCGGCCAACCCAAGGACCCCGCTCTCACCGACCCCGCGCAGCACGCTGACGCGGTCGAAGGAACGAGGGCGGGACGAGCGAACGGACCTGGACGCGGTCCTCGACGCAGGTCTGGTCTGCCACCTCGGTGTGCTGCTCGGCGGCGCGCCGGTGGTGCTGCCGACCATCTACGGACGGGACGGCGACACCCTGTACGTGCACGGCTCGACCGGCGCGGGCAATCTGCGCGCCGCGCTGGCCGGGGACGTCTCGGTCGCGGTCACCCTGGTCGACGGCGTCGTCTATGCCCGCTCGGCGTTCCACTTCTCGATGAACTTCCGCTCGGCAGTGGTGCACGGACGCGCGCTAGAGGTCACCGACGCCGCGGACCGGCTGCACGCGCTCGAGGTGATCACCGAACACGCCGCGCCGGGTGCCTGGTCGCGGGTGCGTTCACCGAACAAGAAGGAGCTGGCCGCCACCGTCGTGCTCGCGCTCGATCTCACCGAAGCCTCGGTGAAGGTCCGCGACGGTGGTCCCAAAGACGACCCGGCGGATATCGAGAACGGTGGGGTGTGGGCGGGCGTGCTGCCGATGCGCCAGGTGTGGGGCGAGCCGATCGATTCGGCCGACCTCGAGCCGGGGCTCGCGGTGCCGGACGACGTGCTCGCGCGGTCCGCGTCGAGCCTCATACCGGTGCGGTGAGTTCGACACGGAATCTGTTTGCCTGGGAGTAGTCGGATATGTGGTCGATCGGCCCTATGGTGGGGTGGTTGTTCAGGTTTCGCACCACCTCACCGGGTCGGAGTCCAGCGTGTCGAGATTCCGAAAGACCTTCGCGGCGCTGGCAACGCAACGCGGTGCCCGGCGCCACCTGCTGGCGGCGCTGCGTGCGCTCATCGCCAATGACTACAACCGGCAGCAGGCCGCCGCTGCCCTTGTCGTGCACCGCGATACGCGCAACTATCGCCTCAACCGAATAGGCACGGTGACCGGCTACGACCCCAATCGGCCGGACCATGCCCAGCTCTTCGCGGCCGCGCTTACCGCAAGCGATATCGACGCGATGGAATGACGTGCGGTATCACCAAGCGCGAACGGGAAGTCCGGATTGCAGCAGGGTCTGCTGTGCCAAATCTGTCAGTGCGCCGGATGTTTTGATGCTCGACGGGTCGAGGCTGACCAGGGACAGAATGTAGTCGTCGGCGATGCGGCAGAGGTAGCCGGACAGTCGAGTCCTCGGGAGCCGCGCGACGGTCAGGCCAGGGTGGATGGCGCGGGCGGCGACGCCGAGGCAGCGATGTGGGCCCAGCGCACGCAGGGTGGCGGGCAGGGTTCCGATGTTGGAGCACAGGATGTCTCGCTCACCGGCGCCCTTGGACAACGCGTAGGCCCAATGGTCGGGTATTACCTGGAGTAGTTCCTCGGGCATGCCGCCGGGACTGGTCATCCGGCACTCGTAAGCACCGCGTGACTTCTCCCGGATAGTCGCGAGGGTGTCGGTGCGATCGATCGTGATGTCGGTCATCGCCAGGTCGTTGTCGACCCTGGGTTCGTCGCGGGTATCGACCGGAAGGCTGGCGTCGATTGTGTCGTGCTGAAAACCGCTGTTCCACAGCATGTTTGCGACGACAGAAATGAACAGACTGTTGGGAGTGCCGTCCTGTGCGGCGGCCGCGCGGTCCCAATCGGCCACGGTGCATTGCAGTATCGCGCCGGGCGTCCGCACGCGAGACGGCGCGCCGGTGAGAGTGCGGCCCGTCGCTCGGTTCGGCTGGGCAGGAATCCCGCGACGCAACGCTTTCGCGGTACCGCGCAATACGATCGACCACTGCTTGCTCGCATCAGTCCAGTCCGACTCGGGTGTCGCTGAACGTGTCCGCGGCAGGCGTGCTGCCGAGCCCGATGCGCCGCGATGTGCAGACGAGTGGTCCGAGCCGGAAGCGGCAGTCAGGGACGTACCGCCGAGGGCGGCATCCGCCGCGAGTATCAGTGCCCTACCGTCGGCGAGGGAATGCGAACAGGTCAGGGAGACAAGGGAACCGCCATCGCCCAGCGCGATGGCGGCCAGTCGCCAACCGGGACCGAATTCAGGGTCGAGGTCGGCGCCCTGTGCATCTGCCCATGTCATGAGCGCGGTGGCGGCGAGGGGCTGATCGGTGAGTGCTAGCGGGTAGGCGCGGGTATTGCGCTGCCAGGAACGGCGGGCGCCCGGCACCCTCGGCCGAACCACCCGCCGGCCCAACGGACCGGTGCGCAGCGCCTCGTGCACCTCACGCAACAGCGCGGGGTCGATGCGGTCGGACGTCCGCCACAAGCCTTGCAGGGCAATGGGAGTCCCGAGTCCACGGTGGGTACGCAGGAAGATTTCGTCGACGACGTTCAAGCGGCCCATCGGGCGCACGGTTACCCCTCGCTCTCGACCACGCTCGGTTGCGCTGCGCCCATGGCTGTTTCGTGCGGCACGCGCACGACGCCGCCGTTCCGCATCATCGTGCCTGATGGCGTGCGCAGTCGCGGGTTCGCCCGTTCACGCCCGCGCGCCGTGCCTGCCCGCGCCCGAGGCGAAGCGCTGCGCTCCGTCGAGCGCGCCGTTGGTCAGTGCGGTGATGCCGTGCCGGAGTTCGTTGCGCAGCGCCGCCTCCTCGTCCATGCCGTCTTGTTCCAGCAGCGACATGCGGTCCGAGCGCAGACAGGTTTGCGGCAGCGCGGCCAGCTCGGCTGCGAGTTGTTCTGCGGCACTGCGGGCTTCGCCGGTCGGGACGACGCGGTTCGCCAGGCCGATGTGCAGGGCTTCGGTGGCGTCGACTGGGCGGCCGGTGAGCACCATGTCCATCGCGCGGCTGCTGCCGATGAGTCGCGGCAGCCGCAGCGTGCCGCCATCGATGAGCGGCACTCCCCAGCGGCGGCAGAACACGCCGAAGACGCTGTCCTGCTCGGCAACTCGCAGATCACACCACAGCGCGAGCTCGAGCCCGCCCGCGACCGCGTACCCGGAGACGGCCGCGATCACCGGCTTGGACAACCGCATCCTGGTCGGCCCCATCGGGCCGTCGCCCTCTTCGGTGACCACATTGGACCGCTCGGTGCCGAGGCCCTTGAGGTCGGCGCCCGCGCAGAAGGTGCCGCCATCACCCCAGAGCACGGCAACGGCCGCGTCGGGATCGGCATCGAACTCGCGGAAGGCGTCGGCCAATGCGGCGGCGGTGGGCCCGTCGACGGCGTTGCGCGCTTCGGGCCGATGCAGGATCACCGTGGTCACCGGGCCTTGGCGCTCGATTCGTACATTCATGACTCCACCTCACTGGTCCGCTCGGACACGACCCCGACCATACGCCGTAAAACCCCACTTGTGGCAAGAAATGAATTCGTGGTTCACTTCTTGGGTGGCCTACCGCAGAACCCCCGCCGTGCAGGCCCGTCTGGACGCCAAGGCGGGGCTGATCGTGCAGGCCGCAACCACGGTTTTGTCCAGTGCGGGCTACGCCGGGCTCTCCATGGCGGCCGTCGCGGCCGAGGCCGGCGTGGCCACCGGAACCGTGTACAAGAGCTTCGCGGGCAAGGCGGAACTGGTCAGCGCGGTATTCCGCAAAGTAGTCGCCTGGGAGGTGGCCGCGGTGGCCGCCGCGAGCGCCGACGGCACCGCGATCGAGCGGGTGACCGCCGCGGTGGAGACCTTCGCCGGACGTGCGCTGAAGAATCCGAAGCTCGCCTATGTGCTGCTCGTCGAGCCCGTCGACACCGTGGTCGACGCGGAACGGCTGCATTTCCGCCGTGCCTTCGCCGAAGCCTTCGAATCGGCTGTCGCGGATGGTGTTTCGCGTGGCGAGCTACCCGCACAGGATGCGCGGACCAGTGCCGCCGCGCTGGTCGGTGCGATCGGCGAGGTGCTCGTCGGCCCGCTCGCCTCGGCGCCGCACGGGGAATCCGTTGTCCCCGAACTCATTACCTTCGCATTACGCGCACTCGGGGTGCGCGCGGAGTCGAGCGAGTCCATCGCTCGGCAGGAATCAGGAGTGTCCGATGCAGACGCATGAAGTCTTCAACCAGGTACCCGACATCGCGCCGTTCGACGTCGCGCGCAATCCGGCACTGATCGAGGGCCTGCACCGGGAGGGCGCGGGCTGGGCCGAGGCGGAGGTGCGTGAACTCGGGGTGCTGGCAGGCGGATCCGAGGCGCAGGAGTGGGGACGCCTGGCCAACGAGAATCCGCCGGTGCTGCATACGCACGACCGCTACGGCAACCGGATCGACGAGGTCGAATTCCATCCGCACTGGCACGACTTGATGAATGTCGCTGTGTCGCATGGCCTGCACGGTTCGCCGTGGCTGGACGATCGGCCCGGCACGCATGTCGCGCGCGCGGCGAAGTTCTTCACCTGGGGTGCCGCCGAGGCCGGGCACATGTGTCCCATCTCGATGACCTACGCCGTAGTGCCCGCGTTGCGGCACAACAAGGAACTGTCGGCGCGCTACGAACCGCTGCTCGGTTCCCGGGTCTACGATTTCGGCCTGCGCGAGCCGTCATCGAAGGCGGGCCTGATCGCCGGCATGTCGATGACCGAGAAGCAGGGCGGCTCCGACGTCCGCGCCAACAGCACGACCGCGACACCGCAGCCCGACGGCTCGTATCGGATCGTCGGGCACAAGTGGTTCACCTCGGCCCCGATGTCGGACATGTTCCTCACGCTGGCCCAGGCGCCCGGCGGCCTGTCCTGTTTCCTGCTCACCAGGGTATTGCCGGACGGAACGCGCAATCCCATTCGCATCCAACGGCTCAAGGACAAGCTCGGCAACAAGTCCAACGCCTCCTCGGAAATCGAATACGAGAACGCCACCGGCTGGCTGGTCGGCGCGGAGGGCGCCGGGGTCAAGACCATCATCGAGATGGTGAACATGACCAGGCTGGACTGCGTGATCGGCTCGGCGACCAACATGCGGACCGGCGTGGTGTTCGCCGCGCATCACGCGCGGTATCGAGAAGCGTTCGGCGCCAAGCTGATCGATCAGCCCGCCATGCGTAACGTGCTGGCGGACTTGGTGATCGAGTCCGACGCGGCCACCACGGTGATGATGCGGCTGGCCGGGGCGACCGACCGGGCCACCCAGGATCCGGCCGAGGCGGCGCTGCGGCGCATCGCGTTGGCGGTGACCAAGTATTGGGTGTGCAAGCGGGCGCCCTCGCACGCGGCCGAGGCGCTGGAATGCTTCGGCGGCAACGGTTATGCCGAGGAGTCGGGCATGCCGCGGCTCTACCGAGAGGCGCCGTTGATGTCCATCTGGGAGGGTTCCGGCAATGTCGCGGCGCTGGATGCGTTGCGCGCCATGGGGCGTCAGCCGGAGACGGTCGAGGCGTACTTCAACGAGGTCTCGCTGGCCCGCGGCGCGAACCCGCGGCTCGACGACGCCATCACCCGGGTCGGCAAGGAACTGTCCGACCTCAGCGACATCGAGTTCCGGGCCCGGCGCATCGTCGAGCTCATGGCTCTGGTGCTGCAGGGTGCGCAGCTGGTCCGGCATGGTCACCCGGCGGTCGCCGATGCCTTCTGTGCCACCCGGCTCGGCGACGATTGGGGCATCGCGTTCGGCACCCTGCCGACCGGTGTGGATACCGGAGCGATCTTGGAGCGTGCGTTGGTGTGAGTCCGCCGCGATTGCCGGAATTGGTTGGGTAGCACTAGTTCTGGCTGAATCGTCGGTGCAATTGTTGATCTTTGTCGTGGGTACAGTGCCGTACCTCAATGGCGTCGGCCATCGAAAGCTGTTCTCTCTGAGCGAGTTAGGTTTCGACGTCTCAGGATCGTCGATAGATCAATGCAATTGATGGTTCGGCGTGCCGCAGGGTGCAAGGCGCTTCTTTGCCGGACATCCACGCATTCGAAAGATATTCGCGCATAACTTTTTACGGCCCGAATTCAGTGATAGCTCAAAGATTCCCAGCCCATTCATCTGTTTCCCCAGTGCTCGTCTCCAGTCGAGTTGACCGCCCGTATGTGGTTCTACTTGGTCATGAAACCCACACATAAACGGGCGGGTCGAAATACCGCCTTTGCGATAATTGCTGTCGGGGCAATGATCTTCGCGTCCGGCCCTGGTGCCAGCGGTCAGCCCCCGGCCAGTCCATCCGCACCGGCGGGTTCCGACCTTTCCGCCGTGCCGAAAGAAGTGACGACGGATCAGCAGGGCGCCGTCCAGCAGGTGGTCCCCAAGGAGCCGCTCAAGGCTCCGGCGGGAACGGCTGCCGAAGCACCGGCCGCGGCGCAGGCGCACGCGAACGGTGTGCAGAAGGCGCTCGGCGGAAATGGCGATACCGCCGGTAATCTGGTCGTGGAGTCTGTGTTCCAGGTTGGTGAGGGATCCACGGTCCGACTGCGTCAGGAAATCGACAAGGTACAGGTGTTCGGCGCATCGGCGGCACAGTCGCTGACCGCCGACGGCTCACTGATCTCGGTGACCGGTTCGCTGTCGAAGAAGTCGCAGGGCAAGTACGCGACGACTCAACCGTCCGCCCAGGTGCAGCAGGCCGCGCTGAAAAAGGTTGCCGACCAAAGCAAGACGGCACTCGACAAGCTGTCCGTGAGCGACACGAAGGCCTACTGGTACGACTCGAAGCTGGCCGCCAAGGACGAGGCGCAGAGCATCGCGGTGCCCGCGTTCAAGGTGGAGATCATCGGTGCGACCGCCGAGAAGAAGGGCGAGCCCGCGACCTGGGTCGTCTTCGTCGACGCGAACAACCCCGGCAAGGTGCTCGACAGCTGGAGTGAGACCAAGAACCTCAACCGTGTCGTGTGCGACAACGCCAACCGGCGGATCGACCCCAACCGGGCCGGGTGTGGCACCGGCAGCCTCCGTTCCACCAGGTCGGAAGGCCAGCCGGCCAGCGGAATCGCGGATGTCGACAAGATCTACGACTACTTCGGCAAGACCGAGCAGTTCTACGCGCAGTACACCAAGGTGGCGAACCTGACCAACCTGATCGGGTCGGACACCGGTGACGGCAAAGGTAAAGCGCTGCGCGGCACCGTCCGTCTCTGCACCCCCACCGAATGCCCCTACCAGAACGCCTTCTGGTCCGGCAGCTACATGGCCTACGGTTCGGGTCTGACCACCGAGGACATCACCGCACACGAGCTCACCCACGGCGTAACCCAGCACACCAACGGTCTGGTCTACCGCAATGAGCCGGGCGCGATCAACGAGTCCATGTCGGACGTCTTCGGCGAGCTCACCTTCCTGGTGGACACCGCCAACCCGTGCAACACCGCCGCCAATCGGTGGAAGCTCGGTGTCTGCAGCTCGATCGGCGTGATCCGGGATATGAAGAACCCGAACGCCTACCAGGATCCCGACACCTACCGGGGCACTTACTGGTATTCCGGTAGTGGCGACAGTGGCGGCGTCCACACCAACAGCGGCGTCGGCAACCGGACCGCGTCGATCATGGTCGACGGTGGCACCCTTAATGGCGTGACAGTCGGCGCGCTCGGCATCCCGAAGGTCGCCGCGCTCTACTGGACGACGCAGACCCTGCTGTCGTCGAATTCCAATTACGGTGCATTGTCCACCGCGCTGAAGAACGCGTGCAACACCAATGTCCGCAACAACACCGCGGGGACAACGGCCGCTGACTGCGTCCAGGTGGCCAACGCCACCAAGGCCACCAAGCTGCCGCAGCTGACGACCCGCGACTAACAATCGCTATCGCTGGAACCGAACATCTCACCGCGCTCATCATGAGCTCGGTGAGATGTTCTTTCGTTTGTTAGGGCGCGATTGTTTCCAGCACTCGCTCGACCAGCGCGGTGTCGCAGTGCTCGACCACCTCCGTCAATTGCCCGTCGGTTACCCGGAAGATGAAACAGTAGGTTTGGTGGTAACGGTCGCCGCGAATGGTGTCGCCGTAACCGCGGGCCTGAACGACGACACGATCATCCGCCGCGATGACGAAGTCGGCGGCGACCCGATATTCGGTGAACTGGGCCATCAGTGGCCGCAGAAGGTGCTCGAGCACAACGTCTTTCGGCCCCCACGTGCCACTCCACGACCAACTTCCAGGAAACACCCAGCGGAACTCGTCCGCCATCGCCGCACTCAGCGCGCCGGCGTTGCCAGCGGCCATCTGCTCGAAGACGCGCTCCAGCAGTTTCTTGTTCTCGATCGCACTCACCGATCGACGGTAAGAGCGCGCTATCGCCTGCGACAAGCGAGAATCGCGCATACGCGGCATGCGCGATCGGCATGGATGCGGCAGCGACCGAAGAGCGCCGACTCGACGATCCGGCAGTACAGTGGCGCGGTGGACAGGGCGTATGCCGAAACATCGTTGAGCGCGCTCGTCCGGCGGGTGCGCGAGCACGCGGACGGCCGCGGCGGGCGATACCTGCTCGGCCTCGTCGGACCGCCCGGCGCGGGGAAGTCCACCCTGTCGGTCCGGCTGCGCAACGCGCTCAACGCCGAGTCGCCGATCGCCGAGATCGCGCCGATGGACGGCTATCACCTGACCAACGACGTCTTGCGCGCCGCGGGAAACCTTGCGCGCAAAGGAGAACCGGACACCTTCGACACCGCCGCTTTCCTGGACAACCTCCGCAGGCTACGGGACGCCCCGATCGGCGAACCGGTGCCATGGCCGACCTTCGACCGCGCCATCGACGCTCCGATCCCCGCGGGTCTCGTCTTCGATCGGCAGCAGATCGTGCTCACCGAGGGGAACTACCTGCTGCTCGACGATGTCGGGGGCCGGGAATGGTCGGCGGTGCGCAAGCTGCTGGACGAGTGCTGGTACCTCGACGCGCCGCGTCGCCTGATCGAGGATCGGTTGCTGCGCCGCCACATTCGCGGCGGCCGCACGCCCGCCGCCGCCCGGACGAAGGTACGTGACAGCGACCTGTTGAACGCCGATCTGATCGACACCACAAAGGCGCGAGCCGATCTGGTGCTCCGTCAACGCGGCCGCCGCTACGACGTCCTGGTGCCGTCCTGACCGGCAGGCCTACTTCTTGGCGCGGTACCAGCGGATGAGCGCGTCGGTGGATGAGTCCCCTTGTGGCTCAGGCTCTTCCGGGGAGGTCAGCAGCGGCGCCAGCTCCAGCGCCTGCTGCTTGCCGAGCTCGACGCCCCACTGATCGAAGCTGTCGACGCCCCAGATGGTGCCCTCGACGAACACTTGATGCTCGTACAGCGCGATCAACTGGCCGACAACCGATGGGGTGAGCTGCGGCGCGAGGATGGTGGTGCTCGGCCGGTTGCCCGGCATCACCTTGTGCGGCACCACTTTTGGGTCGGTGCCCTCGGCGGCGATCTCCTCGGCGGTCTTGCCGAACGCCAGCACCTTGGTCTGCGCGAACAGGTTGCTCATCAGCAGGTCGTGCATGCTGCCGGTGCCGTCACGGGTGGGCAGATCGTCGGTGGGGCGGGCGAAACCGATGAAGTCGGCCGGGATGAGGCGGGTGCCCTGATGCAGCAGTTGATAGAAGGCGTGCTGGCCGTTGGTTCCCGGTTCGCCCCAGAAGATTTCGCCGGTGGAGGTGGTGGCCGGGCTGCCGTCGGCGCGCACCGACTTGCCGTTGGACTCCATCGTGAGCTGCTGCAGGTAGGCGGGGAAGCGGGCCAGGTCGTTCGAATAGGGCAGCACCGCACGGGATTCCGCGCCGAAGAAGTTCGAGTACCAGACGCCGAGCAGGCCGAGCAGCACCGGCGCGTTCGCCTCCAGCGGCGCGTTCGCGAAATGCTGGTCCACGGCGTGCATTCCGGCGAGGAACTCGGCGAACCGCGCCTTGCCGATCGCCGCCATCACCGAGAGACCGATCGCGGAATCCACCGAGTAGCGGCCGCCCACCCAGTCCCAGAAGCCGAACATGTTGGCGGTGTCGATGCCGAAATCCGCGACCTTCTCGGCGTTGGTCGAGACGGCGACGAAATGCTTCGCGACGGCGTCCTCGCTGAGCGCGCCGACCAGCCAGCGCCGGGCGGCGGTCGCGTTGGTCAGCGTCTCCAGGGTGGAGAAGGTTTTCGAGGCGACGATGAACAGCGTTGTCGCAGGGTCGAGTCCGGCGAGCTCGGCGACCAGGTCGGCCGGATCGACATTGGAGACGAACCGCGCGCTGATGCCAGCGTCGGCATAGTGCCGCAACGCTCGGTACACCATCACGGGTCCGAGATCGGACCCGCCGATGCCGATATTGACCACGGTGCTGATGCGTTCGCCGGTGGCGCCACGCCATTCGCCGGAGCGCACCGCGTCGGTGAATTCACCCATCCGCCGCAGCACCTCGTGCACCTCGGCGCCCGCGTCGGCACCGTCCACGGTCAGCGACTCGCCCTCGGGCAGCCGCAACGCGACGTGCGCGACCGCGCGATCCTCGGAGGTGTTGATGTGCTCGCCCCGGTACATCGCGTCCCTGCGCTCGGCGACCTTCGCCTCGCGCGCCAATTCGACGAGCAGGTGCAGGGTTTCCCGCGAGACCCGATGCTTGCTGAAGTCGATGTGCAGGTCCGCAACGTCGATAGTCAGCGCACGTCCACGCGACGGATCGTCGGCGAAGAGCTCCCGCAGGTGCCGCCCCGCGATCCCGTCGAAGTGTTCGTGCAGTTTCCGCCAGGCCGCCGTGGCGGTGATGTCGCTGCTCACGTTCGCCGAGGTTACTCACCGCCCCACCGCCGCGCACGGCAAACACCCCGCCGGACTCGGTGAGAACTGATCCGGCGCGGCCTACGCTGGCCTCATGGTGTCCGAACGCGAAGTTCTCGAATCCGTCCCGACGCAACTATGGATCGGTGGGCCGGTGGCCGCCGCCGGCGGCGGCACCTTTCCGGTGCACAACCCGGCCACCGGGGAGGTACTGGCCGAGGTCGCCGACGCGACACCCGAGGACGCGGTGCGCGCCCTGGACGCGGCCGTCGCGGTGCAGGCCGAGTGGGCCGCGCGGCCGTCGCGGGAACGCGGCGAGATCCTGCGCGCGGTCTTCGAGCAGATCACCGCGCGTGCCGAGGAATTCGCGCTGCTGATGACCCTGGAAATGGGCAAGGCGCTGCCGGAGAGCCGCAACGAGGTGAAGTATGGCGCGGAGTTCTTCCGGTGGTTCAGCGAGGAAGCTGTCCGGGTGCACGGGCGCTACCTGCACGCACCGTCCGGCACCGGCCGGATCATGGTGCACAAGCAGCCGGTCGGGCCGTGCCTGGCGATCACGCCGTGGAATTTCCCCCTCGCGATGGGCACCCGCAAGATCGGTCCCGCGCTGGCCGCGGGCTGCACGATGATCGTCAAGCCCGCCTCGGCGACGCCGCTGACCATGCTGCTGCTGGCCAAGCTGTGCGGCGAGGCCGGGCTGCCGGACGGGGTGCTCTCGGTGATCACGTCGAGCCATTCCGGCGCGGTGACCCAGCCGCTGCTCGACGATCCCCGGCTGCGCAAGCTGACCTTCACCGGCTCCACCGAAGTGGGCAAGAAGCTGGTGCAGAAGTCGGCGAACGGGCTGCTGCGCACGTCGATGGAACTCGGCGGCAACGCGCCGTTCGTGGTGTTCGACGACGCGGACATCGACGCGGCCGTGCAGGGCGCGATGCTGGCGAAGCTGCGCAACGGCGGCGAGGCGTGCACCGCGGCCAACCGCTTCCACGTGCAGAACGGCGTGCTCGAGGAGTTCACCAGCAAGTTCGTCGAGGCCATGTCGAGCGGCGTGACCCTCGGCCCCGGCACCGACCCGAACACCACCCTCGGCCCGCTCATCAACGAGGAGCAGCTCAACATCGTCAGCGAACTGGTCGAGGACGCCGTCACGGCGGGTGCCCGGGTCCGGCTCGGCGGCAAGGCGCCGGGCGGCCCCGGCTGGTATTACCCGGCCACCATCCTCAGCGATATCCCGCCGCAGGCCAGGATCCTGCGCGAGGAGGTCTTCGGTCCGGTCGCGCCGATCGTCGGCTTCGCGACGGAGGCGGAGGGCATCGCCGCGGCGAACGACACCGAGTTCGGTCTGGTCAGCTACGTCTACACCAGGGACCTGGATCGCGCCCTGCGCGTCGCCGAGGGCCTCGAGTCCGGCATGGTCGGCGTCAACCGCGGCGTAATCTCCGATCCCGCAGCACCTTTCGGCGGCGTCAAGGCATCGGGCTTCGGCCGCGAGGGCGGCACCGAGGGCATCGAGGAATACCTCTCCACCAAGTACATCGCGCTGAGCTGAGCGGCGGCAGAGACGAAACGACCGCCCCGGGGTGATGAACACCCGGGGCGGCCTTGGGGATGCGGTTGTCGTACTTTTTGCCGCATGGGTCTAGGGCCGCGCGAGGCGGCCGACAGGGGAGGGGGCCGTCAGTGGCCGAGGCGGCCGCGGCCGAGGCGCAGCAGGAGCATGGCGAGCGTGTGGCCTTCCTGGCCGAGTTCGCTGAATCGCTCCAGCACCTTCATTTCGCGATTGTGTACGAGGCGAGGCCCACCCGACGCCATCCTGGTCCGGCCGATGATCCGGGAGATCTCCGTGCGACGCTTGATGGCGGCGAGGATCTCGGCATCGAGACGATCGATCTCCTTACGGAGCTTGTCGATCTCCGCGTCGCTCTGCGGCAACGCCGAATCGGACCCGGTCGTCGTGGCGGGGGTGCTCATCATTCATCTCCTCGTGTCAGAACTGGATCGGCGGGTGAGCCCGGCTCGTTACCGATCGGTTCTTTCACCGTGAAACAGACCTGGTGGGGCCGTCGAATTGTCCCCCCAGGATGTGCGCTCAGATACAGGTGCCGCGATCACGATATCCGGTCGGTAACCGAAACGGATGTATCGCGCGGGCACTCATCATGTCGCCAGTCTGCCACGGGCTGGTAGGTATGCAAAACATTTCGTTTTGTGAATCTGCTGAGAAGCAGGACACGAAATGGTCGCGGCGCCTGCCTGCGGAGTTCACCCGCCGTTCGCCGGGGCGGTACCGAACCGAAACCGGAGCCACCCGGGGCTTCGTCTCTGTCGGTGCTCGCCGGTAGCGTGGATGGGCGATGGACATCACGGTGGCTCCCAAGACGCAGGCCGGTCGCGCCCTGCAGCCGGATTCGACACAAAAACCGCAGGTCACCGGTGGTGACACCGACCAAGCGGGCGGGCCTGTTGAGGAGGTGCGTGCGGTGCGGGAAACACAGCGGGCCGCTGTCCCCGAACCGCCGCCGTCGGCCACCGATTTGGAACAACGGCGTGTCGAACGGGAGCGTCGGCGCGCCGAGGAAGCCGAGCAGCTACTCGATGGCCTGAATCCACAGCAGCGGGCCGCCGTTGTGCACAGTGGCGCACCCCTGCTCATCGTGGCCGGCGCGGGTTCCGGCAAAACCGCCGTGCTCACCCGCCGCATTGCCTACCTGCTCGCCGCCCGTGGCGTCACGCCCGGCCAGGTGCTCGCGATCACCTTCACCAACAAGGCTGCTGCGGAGATGCGGGAGCGGGTCATCGGCCTGGTCGGCCCGCGGGCGAACAACATGTGGGTATCCACTTTCCACTCCAGTTGTGTCCGCATCCTGCGCATGCAAGCGGCCCTGCTGCCCGGCCTGAATTCCAATTTCTCCATCTACGATGCCGATGATTCGCGGCGACTGCTCACCATGATCAGCCGCGACTTCGACATCGACACGAAGAAATACACGGCGCGGCTGCTGTCCACCGCCATCTCGAATCTGAAGAACGAGCTGATCGGGCCGCAACAGGCGGTCGCGGATGCCGAGTCCGACGAAACCGAACTGCCCGGCTTGGTCGCCCGTGTCTACACCGAATATCAACGGCGGTTGCGCGCGGCGAACGCGCTGGACTTCGACGATCTGATCGGCGAGACGGTGGCGCTGCTGCAGCATCATCCGCAGGTCGCCGAGTACTACCGGCGCCGGTTCCGGCACGTGCTCGTCGACGAGTACCAGGACACCAACCACGCTCAGTACATTCTGGTGCGCGAGCTGGTCGGTCACCATCGGAAAGAGCAGAGCGAGGATCAGGCGCCGCCGAGCGAGCTGTGCGTGGTGGGTGACGCGGATCAGTCCATCTATGCCTTCCGCGGCGCAACCATCCGCAATATCGAGGAGTTCGAGCGCGACTTCCCGGACGCGGAAACCATTCTGCTGGAACAGAACTACCGCTCCACCCAGCACATCCTGTCCGCCGCGAACGCGGTGATCTCGCGCAACGAGAACCGGCGCGACAAGAAGCTGTGGACCGATTCCGGCGAGGGCGACCTGATCACCGGCTACGTCGCCGACAACGAGCACGACGAGGCCGCGTTCGTGGCCCGCGAGATCGACAAGCTGGTCGATCAGGGCGAGGCCAACTACGGCGACGTCGCGGTGTTCTACCGGACCAACAACAACTCCCGTGCGCTGGAAGAGATCTTCATCCGGATGGGGCTGCCGTACAAGGTGGTCGGCGGCGTCCGGTTCTACGAGCGCAAAGAGGTGCGCGACATCGTCGCCTACCTGCGGGTGCTGGAGAACCCGGAGGACGCGGTGAGCGTGCGCCGGATCCTGAACACGCCGCGGCGCGGCATCGGCGATCGCGCCGAGGCCTGCGTGGCGGTGCACGCCGACCAGCGCGGCATCGGTTTCGCCGCGGCGCTGCGGGACGCGGCCGACGGCAAGGTCGCGCTGCTGAACACCAGGGCGCAGCGGGCGATCGCCGGGTTCCTCGACCTGCTGGAGGAGATTCGGGCGGCGGGCGTGCAGGAAAACCTCGACTTCCCCGATGTCGGCAATGTCGTCGACGCAGTGCTGGAGCGCACCGGCTACCGGGCCGAGCTGGAGTCGTCCGACGATCCGCAGGACGGCGCCCGGCTGGACAACCTCAACGAACTGGTCAGCGTCGCACGGGAATTCAGTTCCGAGGCGCACAATAACGCGGAGGCAGCCCGCGCGGAGGGGCTGCTGCCGGAGGCCGCCGAGGGTGAACCCGATCCCGGGTCGCTCGCCGCGTTCCTGGAGCGGGTCTCGCTGGTCGCCGACACCGACCAGATCCCGGACGAGGGCACCGGCGTGGTGACGATGATGACCCTGCACACCGCCAAGGGGCTCGAATTCCCGGTCGTCTTCGTGACCGGCTGGGAGGACGGCCAGTTCCCGCACATGCGGGCGCTCGGCGATCCGACCGAGCTGGCCGAGGAACGCCGACTCGCCTACGTCGGCATCACCCGCGCCAGGAAGCGGCTGTACCTGACCCGCGCGGTAGTGCGCTCCGGCTGGGGGCAGCCGGTGTCCAACCCGGAATCGCGCTTCCTGCAGGAGATCCCGGACCACCTGATCGACTGGCGGCGCCTGGAACCGACCGGTTCCGCGGCAACCAGGGGCATCCGCAGGCGCGGTGACGACGACCGGATGGAACGCGATTGGACCCGCGGCGACGGCTGGTCCGAGCAGCAGCGACCCGGCGTCCGCGGCGGCGACCGCGGATCCCGTCGCCCCGCCCCCGGCGGCGCGGCCCGCAACAACGCCAACCTCGTTCTCGCCGTGGGCGATCGAGTCAGCGACGACAAATACGGGCTCGGCAAGGTGGTCGCCGCCGAAGGCTTCGGCCCCCTCGCCACGGTCACCATCGACTTCGGCACCGCAGGCAAGATCCGCCTCATCCCCCAATACAGCAGGACCCTGGTAAAACTGTGACCCGCTCGCAGCGGTAAGCACTCATCGAGGTGAGTCATATGGTCGCCAATTGATCTTCAACAGCGACCATTCGACTCGCCTCGATGGTGCCCGCGGATGGCGGTGAGGTTGTCGCTGCTGGTGCGCGGGTTTGTGCACCAAGCGCCCGGCGGAGGGGTTCGGCGGGGTGCCTGTCTCGGTAGGGTTCGATGATGGACACGGTTGCGCGGCATGTTCTGTGGTTCCTCCCGATGCTCTGGCTTGGGATGGTGCTGGCCATCTCGTTCCTGGAGGCGCCGTTGAAGTTTCGGGCGCCGGGGATCACCGTGGCGCTTGGACTCGGTATCGGGCGGTTGGTGTTTTGGGCGTTGAACATTGCCGAGACCGTGTTGGCCGTCGGGCTGGTGCTGGCAGCGGTGGTTGTCGCGCCCGCATTGGGTACGTGGGGGTGGCTGGTCGTCGCCGTGATCCTGCTTGCTGCGCAGATCCTCGTTGTCCGGCCGCCGTTGAGCCGACGGACCGATCGCGTGCTGGCCGGGGAGGAGTTGCCGCGCTCGCACGCGCACTTCTGGTACATCGGCCTTGAAGTGGCCAAAGTCGTTGCGCTGATCGGTTTGGCGATCGCGGCAGCCCCATAACGAGACCACACCCAGCGTGGTCATCCGGGTGCGACAGCGCGCGAGGCGCTGCCAGACCAGTATCGCCATAGATCCGCACCCTCATTCGGGAGGCGCACTCGGAATAGGGCCCTAGAGGCGGCGGTGCGGATCCCGAGTGTGGGTGCGGACTCTGTTGCTGGCGTGGGGAGTTGGGGTCGCGCATCGTTTGTTCGGCCGTGGGTGTGGTCAGCGCGGTAGTAGGTCGGTCAGGGCTTCGTCGAGGGTGGGGTAGCGGAACGTGAAGCCGTTGTCGCGCAGTACTTCTGAGGTGGCGTGGCGGCCGGTGAGGCCGAGGGCCGGGTCGGTGCGGAGGAAGACGGCGCCGATCTTCAGGATCGCGGCCGGGGTCGGTGGGGCCGGTGGGCGGTGCAGGTGTCGGCGTAGGGCGGCCATCAGCTCACGGTTGCGGACCGGGAAGTCGGTGGCGGCCACCAGGATTCCGTTCGGCAGGGTGAGTTGGGGGTCGAGGCCGAGGGCGGCGCGCACGATGGCAAGCCAATCCTCGACGTGAATCCAGCTGAACCATTGGTCGCCAGGGCCGACGCGGCCGCCGAGGCCTGCTTTGGTCAACTGGCCAAGGCGTTTCAGTGCGGGAGCTTGCGGGTCGAGCACGATCGAGGTGCGCAGGATGGTCGAGTGTGCGGCGTCGGCGCCTTCGAACGCTCGCTCCCATGGTTCGGCTACTCCGGTCATCTGTGGCAGCCCCACCGGCAGCGGAGTTGTTTCGACACAACGGGTTTCGCCAGCGTCCGACCAGATCGCGGTGGTGCTGGCCTGCACCCAGTAGTCGATGGGCGCGTCGAGGGTCGCGGCCGCGTCAACCAGTGCGCGGGTGGAATCCACTCGGCTGCGCCGCAATTCGTCGACATTACGTTTGCTGGGCCGACAGTCGACCAGCTTGCCCGCCAAGTTGATGATCGCGGTAGGCCCCGGATTGCGCAGCGTCGCAACCCAATTGCCTACCGATTTACCGTCCCACTCCACCTGGTTGAACGGCAGCCCGGTGTCGCGGCGCCGGGTGAGGACGGTCACCCGATGGCCGCGGCACGTCAGGTCGGCGGCGATGTGCTTACCCAACGCGCCTGTGCCACCGGCGATTACGACGGTGAGCGCGGTCGCCAAGGGTTCGATACCGGCCAGCTGGGCCAGCCGTGCGAAGCAGACGCGCGCGTCGGTCTCCAGCAGCGGCCCGACCACGATCCTGGCGACCGGCGCCGACGGCCCGGTGAACGTGAGCCGCTGGGTGATTTCGGTGCCGCCGTCGCGCGGCGTCAACGTCCAGGTCAGCCGCATCCGTCCCACCGGTTCCGGCTGCTCGATGCTCAGTTCCCGCCCGGGAATCAGCGTGCTGATGACGAACGGCGGCGCCGTCCGCCCGTGCAATGTCTCCAAGACCCGCCCCCTAGGCAGGTAATTACCCATGGTGCCCACTGCGACCGGACCGTGCAGCCGAACCGAGGTGACGCCCGGATTCCAGGCCGGCCACCGAGCCGGATCCGCCACCACCGCCCACACGAGTTCCGTTGGAAGCGCAATGAACTGGGTGTACAACGTTGTACGTGCCATACCGACGACGCTAGTCCCTGACCAGCATCGATGAACCGTGCGCCTCATCACCTACCGGTCGCCCGGCATCGGACCAGAATGCGCGGCGCATGGCTCCGGCATCGCCGAGGCCCCCGCGCTGATGTGCCCAACTAACGATCGATCCTGCCGACTGGCGACGCGGGCGACGCCTTACACATCCAGATACGCGAAGAAGCGATCATGCCTGAGAATGCATGATCGCTTCTGTCGCGTTTTGACCCCAGCCCCGGAGCTTCAGTCCCGTTGGACGCCGAGGCTGATGCCTCGTGTGGCGAGCCAAGGCAGCGGGTCGATCTTGTCGGACCCGTTCAACCACACCTCGAAGTGGCAGTGCGGACCGGTGGAGAAGCCGCGGTTGCCGATGGTGGCGATCTGGTCGCCCGCCATCACGCGCTGCCCCTGGGACACCGTGGCGGTGTCGATGTGGCCGTAGATGGTGACGGTGCCGTCGTCGTGCAGCAGGCGGACCCACATGCCGAAGCCCGCGGCGGGGCCGGCCTCGATCACGGTGCCGTCGGCGACGGCGACGATCGGGGTGCCGATGGGGCCCGCGATGTCGACGCCGAGGTGCTGGACGCCCCAGCGGGCGCCGTAACCGGAGGTGAAGGTGCCTGCCGCGAACTTGGTGAACAGCGGGCGCAGCTTCGCGGCTTCCTGGGCGGCCAGGTCGTTCGCGTACTTCTGGCCCTTTTGCAGGATGTCGTTGAAATCGCCGACGTTGGTGGCGCCCGAAACGTTCAGGACCTGAGGCGATTCCGGGGAAGCGGTGGGGTCGGCCAGGCTGACGGACTGCGCGGCGATCTCGTGGATCTGCCCGGCGGCCTCGTAGTCGACGGACTGGGACGGCTGGTCGGGCGCGGCGAACGCGGCCTGTCCGGCGGCGACGACCGCGCCGGCGGCCACCGCGGCGACCGCGGCACGACCCTTGAGGGCGGCGGGCGGTGCGGGCAGCCGGTGCGCGCCGCCACGCTTGGCGCTGCGGCGGGCCGGAATGACGGTGGGGGCGACCGCGTTTTCCGAACCGGTGTCGGGTGCCCAGGACTCTTCCGGGGCCCAGCAGCCGTCTTCGGGTGCCTGGTATTCGTTCTCGGTCCAAGCGTCGCCCGCGTTCCATGCGCCGCCGTCGGACCAGGAGTCCTGCGGGGCCCACGAATCCTGCTGGGACCACGAGTCATTGGCGGTCCAGGAGTTCTCGCGGCCGTTCTGGTATCCGGCGTCGGGTGCCGCATTGCCGTAGTCGGCGCGCGGCGCGCTGTAGTCGTCCTGCGGCCTGGCGGGCGCGGCGTTGTACAGCGAGTTCCGCTGTCGATCCACCGAGGGGCCTGCCTGCCTGCCGTGCGGAGCCTGCGCGCCGAAGGCATCGTCATCGTTGCGATAACGATGTCCGGACTGGGCGCGATGTTCAGGAATAAGGGCGGAGCGATAGTTCATCGGCGGTGCCACATCGTGAAGCGGGAGATGTTCGCGGGGCCGAGCGGCCAGCTGATCAGTGGCGTCGACGAGTCGTCTGCGGAACGGCTCTCCATCTGCGGAGTGCTGTGCTGCGTCAAGCTTGCCGTCCTCCTAGTCGTGACCGTGCTGTGACATCGACCGCAATGACGGTAACGAAACGATTGCAGGGTCCGCAAGCGCTGCGGCCTTTCTGTCCGAACATGTGAGATTGATCACGGTAACACCACGGAATATCTATCTGTGCATTGGGGACGCGAGGCGGGTAGATCCACGACGTTCCGTAGTAGATCCAGCCGTGTCCGCGGGTTCTGACGCTCTACCTGGTGAGGTGTCAACAACCTACTGATGAGTAGCGTTGGCCAGGGGTTTCTCCGCCACGCGTATCGGCCCGTGACCTGCGCCACTTAGGATGAACGTGGCCGATTGGCCGTCCATGTGACTGATTAGAGTCCGACCCGACCCGCTTCCGACGTCGGGCCGCCAACAAAGACGTTGTCATCACAACGCAGACGAGACGGTGAGTACATGGATCTCTTCGAATATCAGGCGAAGGAGCTCTTCGTTAAGCACGGAGTGCCCTCGTCCGAGGGCCGCGTCACGGACACGGCCGAGGGCGCCCGCGCCATCGCGGAGGAAATCGGCAAGGCGGTGATGGTCAAGGCTCAGGTCAAGGCCGGTGGCCGCGGCAAGGCGGGTGGCGTCAAGTACGCCGCCACCCCGGACGACGCGTTCACGCACGCGCAGAACATCCTGGGCCTGGACATCAAGGGCCACATCACCAAGAAGATCCTGGTCGCCGAAGCCAAGGACATCGCGGAGGAGTACTACATCTCCTTCCTGCTCGACCGGTCCAACCGCACCTACCTGGCCATGTGCTCGGTGGAAGGCGGCATGGAGATCGAAGAGGTCGCCGCGACCAAGCCGGAGCGTCTCGCCAAGGTCGCCGTCGACGCGGTCAAGGGTGTCGACCTCGCTTTCGCCCGCTCGATCGCCGAGCAGGGCCACCTCCCCGCCGACGTGCTCGACGCCGCGGCCGTGACCATCCAGAAGCTGTGGGAGGTGTTCGTCAAGGAAGACGCCACCCTGGTGGAGGTCAACCCGCTCGTGCGCACCCCGCAGGACGAGATCCTCGCCCTCGACGGCAAGGTCACCCTCGACGAGAACGCCGAGTTCCGGCACCCGGATCACGAGGCCTTCGCGGACAAGGACGCGACCGACCCCTTGGAGCTCAAGGCCAAGGAGAACGACCTCAACTACGTCAAGCTCGACGGTGAGGTCGGCATCATCGGCAACGGCGCCGGTCTGGTCATGTCGACCCTCGACGTGGTCGCCTACGCGGGCGAGAACCACAACGGCGTCAAGCCCGCCAACTTCCTCGACATCGGTGGCGGCGCCTCGGCCGAGGTGATGGCCGCCGGCCTCGACGTCATCCTGGGTGACTCGCAGGTCAAGAGCGTGTTCGTGAACGTCTTCGGTGGCATCACCGCCTGTGACGCGGTCGCCAACGGCATCGTCAAGGCGCTGGAGATCCTCGGCGCCGAGGCGAACAAGCCGCTGGTCGTCCGTCTCGACGGCAACAAGGTGGACGAGGGTCGCCAGATTCTGGTCGACGCCGCGCACCCGCTGATCACGCTTGCGCAGACAATGGACGAAGGCGCCGACAAGGCCGCCGAACTGGCTTCCCGGTAACCCCGAGCCAAGTAAGGAATATTCTGAAATGTCTATCTTCCTCAACAAAGACTCGAAGGTCATCGTTCAGGGCATCACCGGCGGCGAGGGCACCAAGCACACCGCGCTGATGCTGAAGGCAGGCACCCAGGTCGTCGGCGGCGTCAACGCGCGCAAGGCGGGCACCACCGTCGCGCACACCGACAAGGACGGCAACGCGGTCGAGCTGCCGGTGTACGGCACCGTGGCCGAGGCCATCAAGGAGACCGGCGCCGACGTCTCCATCGCGTTCGTGCCGCCGAAGTTCGCCAAGGACGCCATCATCGAGGCGATCGACGCGGAGATCCCGCTGCTCGTGGTCATCACCGAGGGCATCCCGGTGCAGGACACCGCGTTCGCGTGGGCCTACAACGTGGAGAAGGGCAACAAGACCCGGATCATCGGCCCGAACTGCCCCGGCATCATCACCCCCGGCGAGGCGCTGGTCGGCATCACCCCGGCCAACATCACCGGCAAGGGCCCGGTCGGCCTGGTCTCGAAGTCCGGCACGCTGACCTACCAGATGATGTACGAACTGCGCGATTTCGGCTTCTCCACCGCCATCGGCATCGGCGGCGACCCGGTCATCGGCACCACCCACATCGACGCCATCGAGGCGTTCGAGAAGGACCCGGAGACCAAGCTGATCGTGATGATCGGCGAGATCGGCGGCGACGCCGAGGAGCGGGCCGCGGCCTACATCAAGGCCAACGTCACCAAGCCGGTCGTCGGCTACGTCGCGGGCTTCACCGCCCCCGAGGGCAAGACCATGGGCCACGCGGGCGCCATCGTGTCCGGCTCGGCGGGCACCGCCCAGGCGAAGAAGGACGCGCTGGAGGCCGCGGGTGTGAAGGTCGGCAAGACGCCGTCCGAGACCGCCGCGCTGGCTCGCGAGATCCTGGAGAAGGCAAGCGTCGAAGTCTGACAAGAATGACCGAGGCCGCCTTCCCGATCGGGAGGCGGCCTTCGTCATGTCGAAACGAAGGCCGCCCCCTGGTTCGAGGGAGGGCGGCCTTCGTCATGTGCGGCGGCGGGCTCAGCCTGGGCAGAAGCCGAGCGTCCTGGCCAGCCATTCGCAGAACTGTTCCATCGGATTCATGATGGAAACCTCCATTTCGTCTCCCCTCATCGATACGAGCTGAGACACCGCTTGGTTCACCGCTGAGATCATCGATATTGGGGGAGACGCGGACGTACCGGACAGGGCATGCTTAGCGACGTGGATGTGCTGGTGTTGGGTCCAGTGCAGGCGTGGGCTGACGGTGTCGCGGTGACCGTCGATCGGCCGCTGGAACGAGCAGTGCTGGTGCGGTTGGCGTTGGCGAATCGGGTTCCGGTGCCGGACGGGCGGCTGGCCGAGGATCTGTGGGGGGCCGAGGTCGAACGCCCGGTACAGCGGCTGCGCGTGGTGGTGTCGCGACTGCGGGCCGCGCTCGGGCCGCTGGCGGACGTCATCGTGCGGACGCCCGCGGGATATCAGGCGACGGTGGCGGCGACGGATCTGCTCGCCGCCGAGGCGGCGGCGCAGCGGTTGCATACCGCGCGGCGCGGCGGCGACTTCGGTGCCGTGGCGGCTGCGGCGCGAGAGGCGCTCGCGCTGTGGCGTGGACACGCGCTGGCCGATCTGCGCACGATTCCGTTCGCGGCGGCGGAGGGGGAGCGGCTCGATGATTGGCGGCTTTCGCTGACCGTGGCGGGCCTGGAGGCGAATCTCGAACTCGGCGCGGCGGGTGAGGTGGTGACCGAGCTGACGGGACTGGTCGCGCGGCATCCGCTGCATGAGCCGCTGTCGTGCCTGTTGGGGTTGGCGTTGTACCGCACGGGGCGGCAGGCCGACGCGTTGGAGCGGCTGGCGCGGCTGCGGCGGGCGTTGTCCGAGGAGTTGGGCGTCGATCCTTCGCCGGACACGAGTGCGTTGGAACTTCGTATCCTGGAACATGATCCGGCGTTGCGGATCCTTCCGGTCGGGACGGGCGGCGCGGCGCAGGTCGGGTCATCCATGGCGAGTCCGGGCACTGCGCCGCCTGGTATCGATCCAGCAGGTGCCGCCGCGACCGAACCGGAATCGCGGCCATGGCCCGTGCCGGTGCTGGCGGCGCCGATGACGAGCTTCGTCGGTCGCGGCCGTGAATTCGCCACGCTCACAACGCGTCTCGCTGATCCTGGACTGACAACGGTGGTTGGTGTCGCGGGCAGCGGAAAGTCTCGTCTCGCCGCCGAGCTCGCGCGATCGATCGGTCGAGCGGGCCGGCCCGTCGTGCTCGTCGAATTGGCACCGCTCGGCCGCGCCGAGGACGTGTTGCCAGCGGTGGCCGCGGCACTCGAAGCGGGCGGCCTGGCCGTCGACGGATCGATCGATCCCAATGGTCCGCTGCCCGGAATCATCGCCGCACTCGACGGCGGCGTCGACCGTGAGCGCGCCATGCTCGTGCTCGACAACGCCGAGCATGTATTGCACTCGGTGGCCGAATTGGTGACGGCGGCACACGAATTCAGCGTGCTCGTCACGTCGCAGCAGCCGCTGGGGGTGCCGGGCGAGTCGGTGTACCCGCTCGGTCCGCTGGATCGCAGTGTCGGCGTTGCGCTGTTCGTCGAGCGGGCCGGGCTGCACGGGTTGGTGACCGCGACGGAGCGGGACGAGCTGGTGACGATATGCGCGGCGGTGGACTGGCTGCCGCTGGGCATCGAGTTGGCCGCCGGTCTCACCAGGACGTTGACGATTTCCCAACTGGCACAACGGATCGACGACCGGGTCCGGCTGCTGGTCGGCGGCGCACGCGGTGCCGCGGGCGGTCGGCACACCAGCCTGCGGGTCGCGCTGGACTGGAGTCACGAGCTGCTCGCCGAGCGAGAGCGGGCGGTGTTGCGCAGGCTGGGCGTGTTCGCGGGTGGGTGCACGCTGGAGGCGGCCGAGGCGGTGGTGCCGGACGACGATGTCGAGCGGGGCGATGTCGCGCCGGCCATGGCGGACCTGGTGAACCGAAACCTGGTCACCGTCCAGGCCGATGGTGCGACAAGGCGTTTCGTGCTCCTGGAGACGGTTCGCGACTACGCGCTGGCTCGGCTGGCGGAGGCGAACGAGGTCGACGAGCTGCGCGCCGGACACCTGCGCTGGTGTGTGAACCTGGTGCGCACGATCGGCACCCCGGACGATTTCGCCGCGGCGGAATCGGTGGCGGCGGTGTTCGCGGAATGGCCGAACATTCTGGCCGCGCTGGAGCGTGCGCCCGGAACATCAAGGGCCACGGACGGTTTGCGGCTCGCGGTGGAAATGCACGTGCCCTGGCTCGCCAGGGCCTGGTTCCGCGAGGCGCAACGCCACTACGCGGCGCTCACCGACGCGGCCGACATCGCCACGCACGAACTGGCGCAGGCCTTGAGCCACTACGGCTTTCACACGCTGATGACCGGCGACCTCGAAGCCGCGGCCGCCCAACTGGCCAAGGCGGGCGAATTGGCCGCGCCCCTCGACGATCCGGAACTGGCTCAAACCGTCCGCTACTACCAAGGCATCGTCGACATCGAGCGGTGCAGGCTCCCGGAGGCCGTCGAGCGCCTGCGCGAGGGGGAGCGGCTTGCCGTGCGCGACACCCAGGGCTCGTCGTTCGCCGACGCGCTCGGCACGGCACTGCTGTATTCGGGTGATTCGGCCGAGGCGCTCGCGGCCTACACCCGATCCTGTGACGTGGACGCCGCGCACGAGGACGAGCACGGGCTCTCCCGCGGACTGAGCAATCAGGCCAAAGCGCTGCTCGGCCTCGGCCGCGTCGACGAGGCACTGGCCACCGCCGAGGAATCCGATCGCTACGCCCGCCGCCTGGACGACCGGCAGATCCCGCCGCTGAACGACCTGACCCGCGCCGCCGCGGCGCTGGTCGCGGGCCACCTCGACGCGGCCGAGTCGTACTGCCGCGCCGCGCTCGGCCACGAGGAAGACGCGACGGGCCTGGCCCGGATCGACCTCGCCGACGTGCTGCTCGCCAAGGGCGACATCGCGGCCGCCAGGCTGCTGCTCGATGAATTCTTCGCGGCGGCGCCGGGTGGCGTGCCACTGCTCGCCGCCCGCGCCGTCGCCGTGACGCTGCGGCGCGCCGAGGGCGACGACGCCGGCGCGCGATCGCTGCTCGAACAGGTCCGCGCCGAGTTCGCGGCGGCCGGTTTCGGCTGGCACCGCTACACAGACCGGCTGGTCAGGCCCGGTCTGATCGCGTGAGATGCCGGTGAAACCGCGCTGAGACGGTCCGCCGGGAGTCTGGTCCTCGCTACACACCACACCAGACCAGAAAGCGAAGACCGATGACAACCACCCGCATCGCGGCCGCCCGCGCCGCCGCCACCGCCGCCCTGATCGTCGCAGGCCTTTTCGGCGCCACCGGACCCGCGTTCGCGGGCCCCTTCGACAGCGGCTCGGCCGCCCCCGCCGCCCCTGGCAACCTCGGCCCCTTCGAGTACGAACACCAGTGCCTCGAGCGCGGCAACCAGGGCATGGCGAACGGCGAATGGTCCAACTACGACTGCGTGGGCAGCTACGGCGCCTGGCAGCTCATTCCCCGGCCCTGACCCGGTAATCGACTCGGTCGGCCTCGGCCCGGGGTGTGCGCGACCGCGCGGCTCCCGTGCCGCCGTAGGTGCTTGCGGAGGGCGGTGCTTGCTGTCGGCAAACCCCTCGCGACCTGGTCGGGAAGTGTAAATCATCAGGTCCGGGGGGTCGGTTGAGGGTGACCTGGACGGAGGAGTGCAGTAGCGTCAGGTGCAGATCCAGCAGTTGAAGACCACGTATGACTCGACCTAGGAGACGACGACATGTCATACCCGTCCGGGGGCTCCGGGTACAACACACCCGCGCCCGCCACCCCGTCCAGCCCCGCTTCGACGGCGAGTGGTGCCAGTTCCGGTTCGAGCGCGACCGGTGCCGAGGGCAAGGGGCTGCCGTTTTTCCTGGTGGTCGGTGTCGCGGCGCTCGGCGTGATCAACTTCCTGCTCGGTTTCCTGCCCTATGTCGGCACCAAGGCGGTCGATTTCGGCGGTGCCAGGGTGGCCAGCAGCGAGACCGCGAGCCTGTTCGAGGCGGGCGGCTCGGCATTGCTCGGCATCCTGCTGCTCGGCGGACTGCTCGCCGCGCTGTCGGTGCTGCCCAAGCAGAGCTGGACGGGCGCGGCCGCGGCGGCGTCGGTCGCGGGCTTCCTCGCGCTGGCGGTGCACTCCTTCACCCTCTCCGACGGCATCGAGCTGAAGTTCGGCGCGTACGTCGTGCTGGTGCTCGCGTTCGTGCAGGCGGCGGTCGCGGTAGGTGCGGTGCTGCTCGAGGCGGGCATCGTCAAGGCGCCCGCGCCGCGGCCGGCCAGCGCCCCCGCGTTCGGTCAGGGCGGCTACGGCCAGCAGCAGCCGTCGGCCTTCGGACAGAACCAGCCTTCCTACGGACAGAACCAGCAGCCCGGCTACGGTCAGGGCCAGCCGGGTCAGCCCTATGGCCAGCAGGCCGCTTACGGTCAGCAGCCCGGTTACGGTGCGGCGCAGCAGGCTTCGCCGTACGGCCAGAGCCAGCCGAGCCAGCCCGCGTACGGCCAGCCGGGCCAGGCCTACGGTCAGCCGCCCGCCTACGGTCAGCAGCCGCCGACCACGGCTTTCGGTGGGCCGCAGCAGGGTTCGCCATACGGCGCGCCGAGCACCGCGCAGCCCCGGCCGGACGAGGGTGCCACCCAGCACTTCGGCTCGGCCCAGCAGCCCGCGCAGCAGTCGCCGTACGGTTCGTCGAACTACGCGCAGCCGGGTCAGCAGAGCGCGCAGCAAGGCCAGCCGTTCGGCGGCGACCAGGCCGCCGACCCGTCGTCCGACGCCACGCAGGCTTTCCGTCCCTCCGAAGACAACAAGTAGCAGTCGTTCCCCGGCGCGGGTTTACGCGGCGCGCCTGACCCGCTCGCGCCGGGGGAGCTGCCACGCTGAATTGTCATGAGTGAGCGTCAGCGAGTGAGTCAGGGATGCGGCGCGCCCGAGCGCACGATGGAGCCGAGCGTGCCCGAGGCGGCGTCGTGAATTCGTCCAGAAACTCGCTCGTGCGCCGGGCCGGTGGATCGCGCGGTGCGCCCGATCCGCACCCCGAGCCCGAAGAGGCCGGGTTTCTGTCGTTGACGCCCGAGCGCGCCAGGGTTCTCGTCCTGGTGGCCGGCCGCCCGACGACCTACGCGCTCACCGCGATCATCGTTCTCGTGCTCGCGACGCTGCTGACCTCAGGTAGCAATTTGGCGGGCACCTCAGGTGCTATCGCAGCGGGGTGGCTTGGCACGCACCAGGTTTTGCTGGTTATCGGCAAGACTTCACTCGGCCTGCTTCCGTTGTTGCCGACCGCGCTCGTGGTCTGGCTGGCGGGGCGGGAATGTGCCCGCGCCGTCGAACCCGATTGCACGCGTGCCGATCTCGGCTGGATAGTCGGCGCCGCGCTGGCCGGGCCGCTGCTGGTCACGGCCATCTGTCTGGCGGTCGCGGAGGACGCGTCCGGGATTGTCGCGCTGCAACCGCCGAATACCCTCGCCGCGTTCGCCTGGGTCGGCGGCCTGTATCTGGTTGCGGCAGTCGGCGGGATCGCGACCAGCAGCCGACGGCAGGTGTTCGAGCTGCTTCGCCTGCCAGGGTGGGCGATCTCGGGAATGTACGGCGCCGGTCGTGCGATGCTGCGCCTGCTCGGCTGTGCCACCGCGCTCATCGTGATCTCGCTCCTGGTGCACATCCCGCGCCTCGGGGACACCTACCACGGTGCGGGCAACGCCGCCGGGGTGATCGGGCTGACCCTGCTCTCGCTGGCCTACCTGCCGAATCTGGTGGTGCTGGCGGTCGGCGTGCTCGTCGGCTCCAGCGCGCAGATCGGTGTCGCGTCGTTCGGCGTGTTTTCCGTTGTCGGCGGCCCGATTCCGGCCGTGCCGCTGATCGCGGCGGTGCCGACCGGACCGGCTGCGGGCTGGTGGCCGGTGCTGCTGCTGATCCCGGCCGCGGTCGGCGTGCTCGGCGGACTCGACCTCGCGCGCGGCTCGACCGATCGGATCGGCGCGCCCTGGGCGACGCTGTGCTCGGCGGGACTGGCCACCGTCGGACTGGCGCTGCTCGGCGCGATCGGGGGCGGCGAGCTCGGCACCTTCGGCCGGATCGGCCTCGATCTGCCGATCTTCCTCTTGGTCACCTTCGCGTGGCTGGCCATCCCCGGCTACGTCGGGCTGGCTTTCGCTCGCTGGTTTCTCGTCCCGGTCGGCACGGCGCCCGGCGATTACGCCGACCCGTACGACGAGTACGACTACTACGACGACGAGTACGCGGACGACGAGTACGCGGACGACGACTACGCCGACGACGAGTACACCGACGACAACTACGCCGATAACCGCGACTACTTCGAGGACGACTACGCCGACTACGACGGCCCGGACCTGGAAGTCGAACTGGACGGCGAACTCGTCGAGGAGCAGACCTCGATCAACACCGTGCGTACGCCCGACCCGATTATCACACCCGACATCGTCGATGCCGAGGTGGTCGAGGCGGACCTGCCGGAAAGTGACCGGGTCGACGGTCGTTAGGCTCTAGCACGGCGGAGCTCTTCCGTCCGCCATCCGATCGACTCGCAGGAGTAGAGCCCTGAGCGCGCCCACCCCGCCTGCTTCGCCGTCTGCCCCGTGGACCCCGGCGACCGTCGTCGTGCTCGCTTCAGGCACCGGATCGCTGTTGCACGCGCTGCTCGACGAGGCCGCCACCGCGGACTTCCCGGCGAAGATCGTCGCCGTCGGCGTCGACCGCACCTGCGCGGCCACCGAGCACGCGGACGCCGCGGGCGTACCGCATTTCAAGGTGGCGCTGAACGACTTTCCCGATCGCGCCGCCTGGGATGCCGCGCTGACCGACGCGGTCGCCGGCTACGCACCCGATCTCGTGGTGTCCGCCGGATTCATGAAGATCCTCGGGCCCGCCTTCCTCGACCGGTTCGGCGGCCGGATCATCAACACTCACCCCGCGCTGCTGCCCGCCTTCCCCGGCGCGCACGGGGTGCGCGACGCGCTCGCCTACGGGGTGCGGGTCACCGGCTCGACCGTGCACCTGGTCGACGCGGGCGTGGACACCGGGCCGATCCTCGCGCAGGAGGCGGTGCCGGTGCTGCCCGAGGACGACGAGGCGAGCCTGCACGAACGCATCAAGGTGGTGGAACGGCGGCTGCTCGCGCAGGTCGTCGCCGCCGTCGCCACCCGGGGCATTGTTTCCGACGGACGAAAGGCAGTTATCCCAGATGAGCGAGTACTCCGGTGAGTGACCGCAAGGAGATCAAGCGGGCGCTGGTCAGCGTCTACGACAAGACCGGGCTCATCGAGCTCGCGACCGGTCTGCACGCCGCGGGCATCGAGCTGGTCTCGACCGGCTCGACCGCGGGCAAGATCGCCGACGCGGGCATCCCGGTGACCAAGGTCGAGGAACTCACCGGCTTCCCGGAGACCCTCGACGGCCGGGTGAAAACGCTGCACCCCCGGGTGCACGCGGGCATCCTCGCCGACACCCGCAAGCCGGAGCACGTGGACCAGCTGGTCGAGCTGGACGTCGAGGCGTTCCAGCTGGTGGTGGTGAACCTGTACCCGTTCACCCAGACCGTGGCCAGCGGGGCCAGCCCGGACGAGTGCGTCGAGCAGATCGACATCGGCGGACCGTCAATGGTGCGCGCCGCGGCGAAGAACCATCCGTCGGTGGCCGTGGTCGTCGACAGCGGTGACTACGACGAGGTGCTCGGCGCGGTGCAATCCGGCGGCTTCACCCTGGCCGAGCGGACGGCGTTGGCGGCCAAGGCATTCCAGCACACCGCAAGCTATGACGTGGCCGTCGCCAGCTGGATGAGCTCGGTGCTCGCGCCCGGCGTCGCGGCGCAGGCCGAGGACAGCGGCGTGCAGTTCCCCGGTTGGCTCGGCGGCACCTGGGAGCGCGCCGCGGTGTTGCGCTACGGCGAGAACCCGCACCAGGCGGCCGCGCTGTACACCAACAACGACGGCAGCCTCGGGCTCGCGCAGGCGCGGCAGTTGCACGGCAAGGAGATGTCGTACAACAACTACACCGATGCCGACGCCGCCTGGCGCGCCGCCTACGACCACACCGCGCCCACCGTTGCGATCATCAAGCACGCCAACCCGTGTGGCATCGCGATCGGCGCCGACATCGCCGAGGCGCACCGCAAGGCGCATGCCTGCGATCCGGTGAGCGCGTTCGGCGGCGTGATCGCGGCCAACCGCGAGGTCACCGTGGAGATGGCCGAGCAGGTGGCGGAGATCTTCACCGAGGTGATCGTGGCACCGGCCTACGCCGACGGTGCGGTAGAAGTGTTGCAGCGCAAGAAGAACGTGCGCATCCTGATCGCCGAGCCACCGCGGCGCGCCGGTGCCGAGCTGCGCCCGATCAGCGGCGGCGCGCTGCTGCAGCAGCGCGACATCCTCGACGCCGCGGGCGACGACCCGGCCAACTGGACGCTGGCCACCGGCACCGCGGCCGACGCCGAGACCCTCGCTGATCTCGAATTCGCCTGGCGCGCTTGCCGTGCCGTGAAGTCCAACGCGATCCTGCTCGCGCATGACGGCGCCTCGGTCGGCGTCGGCATGGGCCAGGTGAACCGGGTGGACGCGGTGCAGCTTGCCGTGCAGCGCGCCGGTGACCGGGCGAAGGGTTCGGTCGCGGCCTCGGACGCGTTCTTCCCGTTCCCGGACGGCCCGCAGCAGCTCATCCAGGCGGGCGTCCGGGCGATCGTGCAGCCCGGCGGCTCGGTCCGCGACCAGGAAACCATCGACCTCGCCCGCGAGGCCGGAGTAACCCTGTACCTGACCGGTTCTCGCCACTTCGCCCACTGAGCTGACAACTTCGAACGCCATGTCGGTCCGCCGACGTGGCGTTCGGCGTCTTTGCCTGCGTTGGTTTCGTACAGTAACCGCATGTCGGTTCGTGCAGGAGTAGCCAGTGCGGTCGTGATGGTCGCCGCTGTGGCGGTGTCGTTCAGCGGACAGCCCGCTGCGCACGCGGAGCAGGGACCGCCACCTCGGACGCTGCCTTCGCTGAAGGTGTGGACTCCCGGTGGGCCCGAGTTCTCGCTCGGTGCGCATGCGCGGGTGTGGTACGACAAGGACGCATTACGGGACACCGCAACGGATTTCGCTGCAGCGCTGCGTTCATTCACCGGCAATGATGTTGTCGCGCAAGAGGGCTCGTCCGGCGACCCAGGGGACATCGCGCTCGGCACCGGCTCGGTGCCAGGAGCGCCAGACATGCCTGAGGCATACCGTATTTCGATTGGCGAGACCCTCGACCTGCGCGGTGCCGACACTGCGGGCGCGTTCTATGCCACCAGCTCGGCGCTGCAACTGCTGCGCCAGCGGACCACGGTAACCGGTGGCACCGTGACCGATTGGCCGCAATACCGGGAACGCGGCCTCATGCTGGATGTCGGCCGCGAGTTCATGCCGCTCGACCTGCTTCGCGCGCAGATCCGCCGGATGGGCTACCTCAAGCTGAACCTGCTGCACCTGCACCTCTCGGACGCCTTCGGGTTCCGCCTCGAAAGCGATAGTCATCCAGAAATTACTGCGGCACAGCACTATTCGAAGCAGGACATCCGCGATCTGGTCGAGTACGCGGCGCGGTATCAGGTCGAGATCCTGCCGGAAGTGGACTTCCCCGGCCACCTGAACGGCGTCTTGGCCGCGCACCCCGAACTGAAGCTGCGCAGCGCGAGCGGACGGGTCTCCGACGCGGCCATCGATATCGCGAATCCGCGCGCCTACGACCTGATGGGCGACATTCTCGACGAGTTCCTGCCGCTGTTCCCCGGCCGCTACTGGCATCTCGGCGCCGACGAGTTCCTGCTCGACGGCGCCCGTGTCGCAGGCTTCGACGAGTATCCGCAGATCGGCGAGTACGCGCGCGCCACCTACGGCCCGCAGGCGCAGCCTGTGGACGCGTTTCTCGGCCTGATCAACTGGGGCGCGGACATCGTGCGCGCGCACGGCAAGCGCCCGCGTATCTGGAACGACGGACTGCACACCGGCGCGGGGACCCTGACCGTCGGCACCGACATCGTCGTCGACTACTGGAGCAGGGCGGGCATCCCGCAGCTGCCCTTGCCGTTCTTCGGAACAGCCCGCAGCCCAGCCGATCTCATCGCCGCGGGCCACGACGTCAGGAACGCCTCGTTCACCCCGACCTACTTCGTGGCAGGCGGACCGACGGCGGCGGCCAACGTACCCGCGCCCCTCGCCTACCAGCTGTGGGATCCCACGCTGTTCGTGGACGGCACCCGGCTGACACCGGACCAGAGCGCCCACAACCTCGGCTCGGGTCTGTTCGTCTGGTGTGACGACCCGACGGTGCGAACGCCGGACCAGATCGCCGCGGCCGTCACGATGCCGCTGCGGGTCACTGCACAGCAGAACTGGGGTCCACCGCAAGCGGGCAGCTACCTCGAATTCTCGGCGCTGGCCGACGCCGTCGGCGAACCCGCGGCGTAGCGGGTCCGCGCATTACGCCGCGCTCAGCACCTGCCGGTTGCCCAGCGGTGCCTTCAGCGGTACCTGGACCGTGCCGAACACGGCGTTCATGGTGCACATCCGGCCCACCGCGTCGGCGCGGGTGCCCGAACGCAGCTCGACGGTGACGGTCGAATCAGTCTCGCGCACAGTGACGTCCACGCCATAGCATTCGGGCGTGCCGGTCTGGAAGTTGACCGCGATCCGGTCGTCTGCCAGCCGCGTCCAGGTGCTGAACGGAATCGGGCGCCCGTTCACGATGGTCGGGTCGGCGGTGAAGTCCCGTCCGCTGTTGCCGCCGGTGTCCTCGGTCGGTGTGCTCGGCGCCGAGCTGGTGGTCGTGCTGGTTTTCGGTTGCGTCCCACCATCATCCGAACCGGCACACCCCGCCGCGGCAAGGCATCCGAGCACAACGGCAACAGCTGCGGCGGCACGCCCGCCCGACATCCGAGTCATGGCGACCACCCTAGTGGGCAATCCCCGCGGGCATCTCACATCGAACATGACACGGCAATAGGACACACCCCACAGTGAACTTTCGGCGAACCATGCGCGTAATCCCTACGTAGCCCGGTCTCGCGCAGTATCTTCGGCCTAGATGCGCGCCTGTGTCTTCGGCGCGCGTCGATTGTCGGATGCTCTTCAGAACCTTCGAAAGGAAGAACCGTGGGCGACACACTGCGCGTTGGTGAAGAACTCGGACTGGGTCAGTCCCTGCAGGGTGGTGCTTACACCCTTACGCTGCAGGACGACGGCAACCTGGTGTTGTCCGAGCCGGACGGAAATGTGGTGTGGTCCACCCTGACTCACGGTCAGAGTGTCGACCGCGCCGTGCTGCAGGACGACGGAAACTTCGTGGTGTACAAGGGCGACGCGTCGGCCTGGTCCACCGAGACCAATGGCAAGGACGCGGACCGGCTGGTCGTGCAGGCGGACCGCAACGTGGTGCTGTACGGCAAGGACGGCAGCGCGCTGTGGGCCTCGAACACCAAGTCCGACAACCCGCTGCAGGCGCCCGAGCCGGAGCCTGCCGCCGAGGCGCCTGCCGCCGAGGAGGTTCCGCCGCCGGCGCCCGAGGTGCGCACCTACACGGTCGAGCCGGGCGACACCCTGTGGGCGATCGCCGAGCGCTTCTACGGTGACGGCAACCGCTACCAGGAGATCGCGAACGCCAGCGGCATCGACAACCCGGACGCGATCAACCCGGGTCAGGTGCTGACCATCCCGTAACCTATTGCGGCGCAAGACAAAACGTGGGGCCCCGGCGCATCCGGGGCCCCACGCTTTCGTTCGGGGGCGCGACTACCGGCTGGTGAAGGGGAGCAACGCCATCTCGCGGGCATTCTTCACCGCGACGGCGACCTGGCGCTGCTGCTGCGGGGTGAGCCCGGTGACCCGGCGGCTGCGAATTTTGCCGCGATCGGAGATGAACGTGCGCAGCAGGTTGACGTCCTTGTAGTCGACCTTCTCGATGCCCGCGGCAATGAGTGGGTTCTTCTTCGGACGGCGGGCCTGTTCGGCACGCACCTTCTTCGACGGTGCTCGCTTGACTGCCATATACGGATCCTTCGTACGAGAACGGTGGTTTGCTACCAGCTCGATTTGCGCACACCGGGCAACTCGCCCCGGTGGGCCATGTCGCGCACACGCACACGGGACAATCCGAACTTCCGGAGGTGACCGCGCGGTCGTCCGTCAACGGCGTCCCGATTGCGCAATCGTACCGGACTGGCGTCCCGCGGCTGTCGTCGCAGCTCAGCGAGGGCTTCGGTGCGTGCGGTGGCCGATGTGCCCGGCTTGCGGATGAGTTCTTTCAGCTCGGCCCTGCGCTCGGCGTAGCGCGCGACGACGGCCGCGCGTTGCGCGTTGCGGGCGATCTTCGATTTCTTCGCCATGTCAGCGCTCCTCGGGAAAGTCGTTGTCCGGCACCGTGTTCACCGCTCCTCGCGGAAATCGACGTGCTTGCGGACCACCGGGTCGTATTTGCGCAGCACCATCCTGTCCGGATCGTTGCGGCGGTTCTTCCTCGTCACGTAGGTGTATCCGGTGCCGGCGGTGGACTTGAGTTTGACAATCGGCCGGAGCTCGGTCGACTTGGACGCCATGGGGTTTCTCCTGGTCAGATCTTGTCGCCCCGGGCTCGGATGCGGGCAACCACGGCCTCGATCCCGTCCCGGTCGATGGTCTTGATGCCCTTGGCCGAGACGGTCAGCGTGATGCGCCGCCCCTCGCTGGGCAGGAAGTAGGTCTTGCGCTGGATATTGGGATCCCAGCGCCGATTCGTCCGCACGTGTGAGTGCGAGACGGACTTGCCGAACCCGGGTTTGCGCCCGGTGACCTGGCAGTGGGCCGACATGCGGGCTCCCTCCGGTAGATGACAATCATTTTCGACAACGGCTGACCGACAATGTACCGTTGCCTTGACGCAAATGAAAATCGTTATCGAAAGGTGGTGCTGTCAGTGCTCGCACCTGAGACCGACCGGCGAACGCCGGTCGTGGTGCTCGCGGGATTCGCCGGACCGGCCGCGGCGGGTACCGACCACGCGGCGTCCGCGCTGTGCAATGACGCGCCCGGCACCGTCGTCGTCCATCATGACCTCGGCCAGCTGCGCGAGGGCATCGTGCACCGCACGGTCCGCAGCGCCACCTACGAGACGTCGGACGTGCTCGAACTCGCGCACGGCTGCGTCTCCTGCACCTTGCGGATCGACCTGCTGCCACTGCTGCGCACGCTCGCCGCGCGCGACTCGGTCGACCGCATCGTGCTCGCGCTGGATCCCGCGTTCGAGGCCGAGGCGGTCTGCCATGCCATCGAACATGTTGTGGTGGAAGGCATTCTGGGCCGGGTCGACGGTCCGGCCGGGCGCGATGTGCGCATCGATGCCGTGCTGACCTTCTTGGACGCGGATGCGTGGCTGGCCGACGCGACCGGCGAGCAGACCCTGGCCGAACGCGGACTTGCCAGAGCCGACGACGAGCGCACGGTGGCGCAGGTCGCCGTCGGTCAGGTCGAATTCGCGGACGCGGTAATAGCTTTGGGTCCGGTCGCGCCCGGCGGCGACGTCGATCGCGGCAAGCTCGGTGCGGTGCTTGCCCGGCTGGTCCCCGATGCACTGGTGGACTGGGTGGACGATCCGCACCTGCTCACCGCAGCCCGGCTCGAGGGGCTGCTGACGCGAATCCCGGCGCATGCTCGCCGCGGCCGAGTGTTCGACGCGCACGCGCCGCTGCTGCGCGGGCAGCCGCCGCTGTCCAGCGATTACGGTGTCGCCCTGCTGGAATTCGCCGCCAGCAGGCCGTTCCATCCGGCCCGCCTGCACGAGGCGCTCGACGTGCTCTTCGACGGCGTGGTGACCGCGCGCGGCCGGATGTGGCTCGCCACCCAGCCCGACGAGGTGACTTGGCTGGAGTCGGCGGGCGGCGGCCTGCGCGTCGGCAGCGCTGGGCGCTGGCTGGCTTCGATGTCGGAAGCCGAACGGGCACAGGCGGATCCGGACCGGCGGGCGATGGCCGCGCTGCGCTGGGACGAGCAGTTCGGCGACCGGGACATCTCGCTGGTGATCCTGGTGCACGACGCCGACCCCACCGAGATTCGCGAGGCATTGCATTGGGCGCTGGTGGCGGACGACGAATTACGCCTCGTCGAACGCGCACCCGAGCGAGTTGCCCAGTGGGAGGACCCCTTTGGCGCCTGGCACGCCGACCCGTGCGAGACCGCCGACACCACGTTACCGATCGAAGACGTGAAAAGCCCGAGAGGAGAAGCGAAATGAAGACAGGAATCCATCCGGACTACCACCCGGTGGTGTTCGAGGATGCGGGCACCGGCAAGCAGTTCCTGACCAGGTCGACCGCGACGAGCGCCCGCACCGTGCGCTGGACGGACGGCAACACCTACCCGCTGCTGACCGTCGACGTGACCGCCGACTCACATCCGTTCTGGACCGGCGCGCAGCGCGTGCTGGACAGTCAGGGCCGGGTGGAGAAGTTCGAGCGCAAGTACGGCAGGCGCACGCGCCGAGTGGCGGGCTGAGATGGCGGTTCCGAAGCGGAAGATGTCGAGGTCCAATACCCGCAGCAGGCGCGCGCAGTGGAAGGCGACGCCGCCGGATCTGGTGCCGGTGACGGTGGCCGGTGTGGTGCACAAGGTGCCGCGCCGACTGGTCGCGGCCGTCAAGCGGGGATTGATCGACCTCGATCGGCTCTGACGGACAAAGGACAACGGGCCCGCGGCGACTGCCGGGGGCCCGCTGTCATCGATCTCGGCTCGCTCAGCCTTCCTTGGCCGCGAGGTCCGCGAGGGTCGCGGCGAGCCGGAAGTACTTGTTGTTGGCCAGATCGGCGATCGTCTTGATCTTGAGCGCGTCCAGCAGCTGCTTGTCGTGCGCTTCGGTGAGACCGGCGAGGGCCGAGGGTGGAGCGGAGAGGATTTCGTTCAGCGACTTGTTCTCGTACGCCTTGTCGAGAGCCTTGTCGAGCACCACGTTGACGGCCATGCGAACTCCTTCGAACGAACCTGGATGTGCGGCGCCCAGCGAGCGCCATGTGCCAGCCGACGATAACTCGCACGCTGCTGTCATGGGTGGCGAACGCGCCGGGTCGATGGTCGAACGGCCGGGCCGGGACGTCACGCGGGGTTGATGACCAACATTTTCGAAGGAGTGGAACGAGTGGCAATCGAGTAGCTACTGGCCTGGTCAGGGCGACGTTGTCACCTCGTGCACGATGTGATTGCGATCCGATAACTACGGGGCGAAATACCTACTGTTGGTTGGTTTTTGGCCGTCGGAAAAGTCTCCGCGAAGTGATGCGAACGTGTCCTCGCGTCAGTATTCTCGTGCGGGAGGGCGGGTTCTCCCGGTTCCCGAGAGAGCCCGCTCATCGCCAATATCCCGGCCGCGGAACATCTACCCCGCGCATGCGGAACCATCCACCGCACCAGCCGCCCTCATCGCGGAGAACGCGAATCCAGCGCACCACTACTAGATGTGTGCTGCGTACCCGCGCCCTGCCCCGGCAAACCGGGCAAGTCAGGCAGCAAGGCCTCGAGTCGCGCCAACTGCTCACCGACCAGCGCCGCCGGCCCCTCGATCAACGACAACGGCCACGGCCAATGCCGCCCGGTCAGCCGCTGCACCTGCTCGGCCAGCTCAGCGGTGGTCGCCTCCAATTCGCTGATCTCGGTGCGCAACTCGCCGACCTCGCCCTCCAGCTCGCCGATCCGAGCCAGCGCGGCCGCGACACCGTCCACCAGCGTGCGACCCGGCCCGTCGCCGTCGGCCAACTGCGGCCAGCCCGCTAGTCCGGGCCCGCGCAACTGGACCTGGATATCGCGCAGCACTGCCTCTTGCTCCGGCGTCACGTCGGCGTCCTCCTGTGCAAAGAAATCCCACTGACCGAAATCGGTCGTCTCGGCCTCGTTCACATCGCAGACCACGCCACCGACCAGCTGCTGACGCAACGTCTGATGAATACTGCGCCGCGGCTCCACCTTGCCGCCCGACCAGGCATCGGTCTGCCATGCCCAACTCGCGCTACCCGCGTCCAACGCCCGGCTCACCGACCAATATCCGCCGTAGATACCGACATTCGCGCGACCGAGCACCGTCGCGGCACCGTCGAGATAGCCGTTGATCCGCTGCTGATCCTGCGCCGTCACATCGAAATCGGCGGAAAAGTAGATCGGCCGATCCGGCCTGCCGCCGCAGCGCAGCACCTGAGCGAGGCCCGCGCGCGCATCGACCACACCGGCACCATAGCCGTCCAGCATGCGGGTCGCGGTGGTCTCCCAGTTCGCCGCGATCGACACACCGTGCGCGCGCAGATCGTCGGCCTCGGCGGGGGTCAGCAACTTGCCTGGCAAGGTGACGCCGCCATCGGACAGATACCGGACAACGAAGTCGAAACCCGCCGCGCGGATTGCCGCGCCGCCCGGACGCGCCGTGGCGTAGTCCAGACCGAAACGCATGTCTCTCACTGTAAATCGGGCCGTCAGGGATTACGGCGGCATTGCCGAACCATGCCGCGCGGATCAGCTCAGAACGCGGAAGTCGGCGCGGGCACTCGCACCGGAGCCGAGGTGCGCCGGTCCGGCGCGATCAAGATGGCGCTGATCGGGATGGCCAGCGACAGCATGCCGACCACGAACGCGGGCACGAAGAACCCGAACAGGTCCTCACCCGGTGGCGTCGAATTGGCCTTGGCGAGGTCGATCTGCACACCGAGCAGATCGGTGTAGTGCATGCCCGCGATCCCGGCGGCGAACACCAGCGCCGCGCCCGCCAGCATCGCCAGCGGCCGCCTCGGCTGAGTGAACCAGAGGGTGGCCAGCGAGAGGGCGATCGCGATCGCCACCGCGCCGGTGAGCAGCAGCGGCTTCAGGGTGATCGAACCCTGAATGTGCATGGCGTCCAACGCCAGATAGTGCATCAGCCCGAAGCCGCCGCCCATCACCACCCCGGCGCCGATCAGGCGCGGAATGTTCAACGTCTTCCCCATGATCAGCAGCGCCGCCCACACCGCGAGCACCGAAACCACCGCCGCCGCGGTGACACTCCACACGTCGTAGCGAACAAGGCTGCCCGGCACCGTGACACCGAGCATCGAGACGAACACCGGTAGCCAGACACCGATCCCGCCGATCGAGACCGCCGCCGACGCCTGCCACACCACCCGGAACTTGGACGTCACCGACTTCGTCGACTGCCGGATGCAACTGAAACCGACAAGCGCGCCGACCAGCGAAACCGCCGCCGACAAGCCGATGATCCAATAGCCCATGCTGAAATAAGTCACGACTCCGCCCCGCTGTCGCTCGGCTCCATTGTGCCTAAGGGCCTGTGTCCTCGGTTCTCTCGCTGACGCTCGCTCACAGCACGGCCTGTTCGCGTTCCTGCGCGGCAAGGCGTTGGATGGCGTACTCGGTCACCGCGGCCAGCGACTGGCGTACCTCGTTCGCGTTGCGCGCGTCGATGTCCACGATCGGCACGCTCTCGCGCACCGCGAGCGCCTCGCGCAACTCGGCGATCGGGAAGCGGGGCGCGTTGGGGAAGCGATTGACCGCCACCAGGAATGGCAGCTGCCGCGCCTCGAAGAAGTCGACCGCCGCGAAGCTGTCTTCCAGCCTGCGGGTGTCGATCAGCACCACGGCGCCGATCGCGCCACGGATCAGGTCGTCCCACATGAACCAGAAGCGTCGCTGCCCCGGCGTGCCGAATAGATACAGCGCCAGGTTGCCCGGCAGGATGATCCGGCCGAAATCCATGGCGACCGTGGTGGTTTCCTTCTCCGGCGTTTCGGCGAGATCGTCGATGCCGTCGGAGAACCGGGTGACCATGGCCTCGGTGCGCAGGGGAACGATCTCCGACACCGCGCCGACGAATGTTGTCTTGCCTACCCCGAAACCGCCGGCGACCACGATCTTCGTGGACGCGGTCCGATTGTCCCCGTCGGCCTGGCCGGGGTTGGTGTCGGGCCCGATTCTCTTATAGGGCACGGAGTCCACGCAAAGTCCTCTCCATCAAAGAACGGCGCTCATCGAAACTCGCCTCGTCAGTCAGTGTCGAATGCAGACGCACAATGCCGTCGACCACGAGGTCACCGATCATCACCCGGATCATGCCGAGCGGACGATCCAAGTTAGCGGCGATCTCGGCAACAGAAAGCCGATGTGTGCCGAGCCTAAGGATATCCGTGCGGACATCACCGGTTGGCCAGTCGAGATGCGCAGTGTAGGACAGGGTCTCGATGACTGCTTCCAGCGGCAGGTCGACCGCAGGCTCGGTGCGCCCCGAAGTCAGGGCATACGGTCGGACGCGCGTGGTCGGTCGCGGCCCAGGTCCGTAGGGATTGGACATCTCCCGCTCAAACCGCGGTGCGCGCGGTGGCGGTGACCACCGTGCCGACCCGGTCGACCAACAACGCCATCTCGTAGCCGATCCGGCCGATATCGTGCGACTTGTTGGCGAGCACGGCCAGATGAGATCCGTTGCCCACACTCATAACCAGTAGATAGCCACGCTGCATCTCGACGATCGATTGCATCACCTTGCCGCCGTCGAACAGCGACGCCGCGCCCATCGACAGACTCGCCAGGCCCGCGGTGACGGCCGCGAGCTGCTCGGCCCGGTCCGACGGCAGGTGTGGGCTGGTCGCCTGCAACAGGCCATCGGCCGACACCAGCACCGCGTGGGACACGCCGGGCACGTCCCGGGTGAATCTGGCGACCAGCCAGTTCAGGTTCTCGTCCGTGGTGCTGTTCGCGTTGGTCATGCAAGCCCTCCGTCGTCGTACTGCGCATTGGCCCGCCCACTGCGGACCCCACTGAGATGCCTGGTCAGGTTGTTCCGAATCTCCTCGGGATCACGGGCTCCCGATTCGTCTGCCTGAGCCAGACCGCCGGGGACGAGCTGCGCGCCCGGCGTTCGGATAGGAAGTCCACCGCTGGTGCGGCCGGTCGGTGTCGGGTGCGTCGCCTCTTCGGCGGCGGTCCAGCCCACGTCGGCGGGCGAGGTCCAGGTGCTCTCGGCGGCCTGCGAGGTCGCGGGCTCGACCAGCCATTCCGACACCATGCGTTGATAGATCGGGGTCGGCGAGGCGCCCGCCACCGGCTGCAACCGGGTCGAGGTGACCGTCGCAGGCTCGGGTGCCCGTGGCGGCACGGGTGCGGGTTCCGGCACGGCGGACGGTCGCCGGATCGGCAGGCCGGACCGCGAGGTGGTGCGGGCGGGCTCGGCGCTCGGCTGCACCGCTTCGCGCGGCACTCGCTGCTGGGGGATGGTCGGCTCGGGCTCGGGGCCCTTGGCGTCGGACTCGCTCCAGAAATCCTGCTCCGGTTCGGCCGTCCGAGTCGGCCCGCTGCTCGATACGCCCACCGTCGGCGGACCGAAGGGGGACCGGTCGTCGGTGGGAGTGTTGATCGACCACGGCTCGGTCGGCGGCTGCGTGTCGGAATCGGCGTCGGACGTAGTGGCCCGGCCGGGCACCGAGACGGCGGGCTGGCCGGGCGGCTCGGCGACCCGGATGGCGGGCCTGCGCTGCGGCAGGCCGGTGCTGGACACCTCGAACCGCGGCTGCGGCAGGCTCGGCACCGGCGTCAGCGCGCGCGGCTGGACGGGCAGTTCGTAGTCACCGGTCAGCTCGAGCGGCTTGCCGGTCGGGTCGGTGGCGTCCAGCGGCGGCGCGACCAACGCGCCGGGCAGGTGCACGCTCGCGGTGACGCCGGGCTGCTGCGCCGTGGTGGAGGTGCGCCGCAGGTTGGCGGTGATGGTGTGGCGTTTCGCGAGCCTGCCGACGACGAAAAGGCCCATCCGGCGCGCGGTTTCGACGGTGACCTCACCGCCGGAGCTGAGCCGGTCGTTGATGGCGCGCAGATCCTCGGTGGACATGCCGAGGCCGCGGTCGATGATCTCGATCAGATAGCCGCCGTCCACGGCGCGGGCCACCGACAGCGTGACCGGGGTGGTCGGCGGCGAGTAGCGCAGCGCGTTGTCGATCAGTTCGGCGAGCAGATGCTCGATGTCGATGGCGGGCTCGCCGGACACGATGCCGTCCGGGACGGCGCCGATCTCGACCCGCTGATAGTCCTCGACCTGGGAGACCGCGCTCCAGAGCATGTCGGAGAGCTGGACCGGGTGCAGTTGGCCACGACGCAGCGCGGTGCCGGCCAGCACCAGCAGGTTGTCGCCGTTACGGCGCATGCGGGTGGCCAGGTGGTCGAGGCGGAACAGGCTCTGCAGCCGTTCGGTGTTGTCCTCGTCGTGCTCCAGGTCCTCGATCAGGGCCAGCTGCTGCTCGACCAGCGATTGGCTGCGCCGCGAGAGCGTCTCGAACATGCTGCCGATCTGCACCCGCAAACGCGCCTGCTCGGCGGCCAGATGCAGCGAGGCCTGGTGGATATCGTCGACCGCGCGGGCCAGCTGGCCGATCTCCTCGGTGGTGCGGATGTCGACCGGGGTGATCTTCGGCGTCGCGCCGCCGGTGCGCACCACCTCGATCTCGTTCGGCAGATCGACGTGCGCGACCTGCAGCGCGTCGTGGCGCAGCCGGCGAATCGGCACCACCAGCGAGCGGGCGACGCCGAGGGCGAGAGCGAGGCCGGCGAGCAGGGTGGTGATCACGATCGCGACGTCACGCAGCACCGCGCTGCGCAGCTCGATGGTCCGGTCCGCCAGCTTGGAGTCGATCGTGTCGAGCAGTGTGGTGGTGGCCTGGCGATAGGCCTCGGAGCTGGTGTGCAGCGAATCGGTGATGAATCCGTTGCTGCCGAGGCTGTTCGGGTTCTGGCTCAGCGCGCCGATGCGGGACTGCACCTGGTCGATCAAGACCTGGGCATTGGTGGCCGAACCCGGGCTCATCTGCGGGTAGGAGTAGGTGAGCATCATTTCCGCGCCGAGCGTGGTCAGCATGCTGGCTTGCGCGGCCGGGTTGTTGCCGCCGCTCGCCGTCGCCGACATGATCTGCTCCTGGGTGAGCAGGCGCGAGGCGTTGGAGATCAGGCCTAACTGCAGGAAGTAGCGCTGAATGACGATCTCTTCGATGGAGGAGGAGACCGAGATCGCGGTGATGATGCGGGTGCCGACCTCGTCGACCTGTCCGCCGATGGTCGCGGGCGAGGAGGTGCGCAGTCCGTTGCGCATGGTGCGGGCCACCGCGATGGCGGCGGGTAGTTCCTTGGTGATGCCGTCTTCGGTCTTCTTCGTCCGCAGCGCGGTTTCCAGATCGATGGCCGATTGATCGAACTTGGCCGCGACCGTATCGATCGGGTCCTCCGGCCTGGCGTTGACCGCCGCGATCGCGAGTTGCTCGGTGGCCTCGCTGAATTCGAGCATCGGGCGCAGGATGCGGGCCTGCTCGGTAGCCGCGTCGAGCTTCGAGATCACCCCGAGCTCATCCTTGATGCGCAGGCCAGCGAAGGCCGAGGCGAGCAGCACCGGCAGCAACAGCACGATGCCGACCTTGCGCGTGACCGACATGTTGGACAGGCTGAATTGCCAGGAACGCGGTGCAGCTTCCATTCCGCTTCCGTCGCCTCCACTTCGCGCATGGTCCCCGAATGAAGGCTGTCTAGGAGCAGTCTGGAGCAACCCGCCGAGAACCAACTCAAGGTCTTCTTTTTTACCGCAGGGAACATACCGTGCTGACTGGCCGTCGGCAATCCGAGGGACCGGGTCTGCTCGTGGCCGAATATGGCTACGCGGAACATGTTTCGCGCTGTATGAGTTTGCGAGTCTACATAGCTCCTGGACGATTGATCTATACGGCGTGCGATCGCTGATAGCTGATCGGCTGCTGGCTTCCGGCGTGCCGCACGAACTCGGTCGCGGCGTGTCGAACGTCCCCTCTCAGTCGGCTCTCAGTCGATACGGTCAAACTGGTCGCATGCGCATTCTGGTAGTCGACGACGATCGCGCCGTCCGCGAGTCTCTGCGCCGGTCACTGACCTTCAACGGCTACTCCGTCGACCTCGCGGTGGATGGCGTCGATGCCCTCGACAAGGCGACGAGTCAGCGGCCGGACGCGTTGGTGCTCGACGTGATGATGCCGCGGATGGACGGCCTCGAGGTCTGCCGTCGCCTGCGCAGCACCGGTGACGATCTTCCGATTTTGGTTTTGACGGCACGGGATTCGGTGTCCGAGCGGGTTGCCGGACTCGATGCGGGCGCCGACGATTATTTGCCGAAACCCTTCGCGTTGGAAGAATTGCTCGCGCGTTTGCGCGCGCTACTGCGACGCACGACCGCCGATCCCGGAGAGGATTCGGAGGCAATGACGTTCGCCGATTTGTCGCTGGATCCGGTGACTCGCGAGGTTTCTCGCGGCGAGCGCGGGATCAGCCTCACCCGCACCGAGTTCTCGTTGCTGGAAATGCTGATGGCAAATCCGCGCCGGGTGCTGACGCGCAGCCGAATCCTGGAGGAGGTCTGGGGTTACGACTTCCCGACCTCGGGTAACGCGCTCGAGGTGTACATCGGGTATTTGCGGCGTAAGACCGAAGCCGAGGGGGAGTCGCGGCTCATCCACACGGTGCGTGGTGTCGGCTACGTGTTGCGGGAGACGCCCCCGTAGGGGCAGACCATGGCACGAAAAGATCCCAAGCCAGCCGTGATCGCCGGGCTCGGACAGCATCAGCGTCCGCCCGACCCCGCCGAAATGCGGCCGCCGATTCCGCTGACCCGCTCGGTATCGCTGCGCTGGCGGGTGACGTTGCTCGCCGCGTCGGTGGTGGCGATCGCGGTCGCCTTCACCTCGATCGCGGCCTACGCGTTGGTGGCGCGCGCGTTGTACGCGAACGTCGACACCGAACTGCGCAGCAGGGCGACCGCGGTGACGGCCGTCGACCCGTACGGGTTCAATCTGCAGAACCTGGTGCTCGCGACCGCGTTCTACCCCGACACCGGCATCATCCTGCTCTATCCCGGCATCGGTCCCTATACCGTGCCGCAGGCGACCATTCCGCCGGTCGGGGCGCCGGAGGAGGCGGTCTACAAGGGCCAGGTGAATTCGTCGCTGCGCACGGTCGCCAATCAGCGGGTGCTCGCGGTGCGCACGGATGACGGCGCGACGCTGGTCATTTCGCAACGACTGGAGCCGACCAGGAATGTGCTGGATCGCCTCGCGTGGCTGTTGTTCGTCGTCGGTGGTTGCGGGGTCGTGCTTGCCGCCGCGGCGGGTACCGCCGTCGGCCGCACCGGATTGCGGCCGATCGGACGGTTGACGGCGGCCACCGAGCGGATCGCGCGCACCGACGACCTGACGCCCATCCCGGTGACGGGCGACGACGAACTCGCCCGGCTCACCGAGAGTTTCAACACCATGCTGCGCGCGTTGACCGAGTCACGGGACCGGCAGCGCAGGCTGGTCGCCGACGCCGGACACGAACTACGCACCCCCCTCACCTCGCTGCGGACGAACACCGAACTGCTGATGGCGTCGAGTCGGCCTGGCGCGCCGCGCATTCCGGATGAGGACATGGCCGAGCTCCGCTCGGACGTGATGGGTCAGATCGAGGAGTTGTCCAACCTGGTCGGCGACCTGGTCGACCTGGCACGCGAGGATGCGCCCGAAACCGTTTATGAGCGAGTCGATCTCGGCGAGGTCGCCGAGCGGGCGCTGGAACGGGCCCGTCGCCGCCGTGGCACGGTCGAATTCGTCTCCGCGATCCGGCCGTGGTTCGTCTACGGCCACGAGGCAGGGTTGGAGCGGGCGATTCTCAATGTGCTCGACAACGCCGCGAAGTGGAGCCCGGCCGGTGCTCAGGTCTATGTCGAGATGCGCGAGACAGGCCGCGGCCTACTCGAGTTGACCGTCGATGACGCCGGGCCCGGCATCCCGCCCGCCGAGCGTGAGTTGGTGTTCGAGCGCTTCTATCGGACCACCGCGTCGCGCTCGATGCCCGGCTCGGGTCTCGGCTTGGCGATCGTCAAGCAGGTTGTCACGAAGCACGGCGGCACCATCACGATCGAGGCGTCCGGCCGCGGCGGGGCGCGCATCCGCATCGTCTTGCCGGGAGAAAACGGCCGGCCTGCGGATGCCTGACGTCGCGGGCGCGCGAAGTGGCGGGCGGGGCCGTATCGTATGGCGGGGGGTGCGGCCGCTTGCGCCGCGTTGCGTGGGTACACAGTCTCGGACAATTGAAAGCACGGTCTCAGTCCGCTCTCAGTAGTCGTCGTCAAGCTTGTCGGCAGACGCTGAGGAGAAACGAGGAGTCCATGACCGAGGATTCGAAGGACCGGCGGGACGAGCCGGAAACGGCGAACGCCGCACCGGATCAGCCCAACCCGACCGATCAGATCCCGGCCGCACCGACGGAGCCCGTTGGCGCGCCATACGGGGGCGGCTACGCGCCGCAGGGGCCCGGGTTCGGGCCGTACGAGACGCCGCGCCCGCCGTACGAGGTACCGCCTCCGGCGGGCCAGTACCCGCCGCCGTACCAGCACACCCAGCCGTTCCCCGGCCAGGAGTTCGGCGCGCAGCCCTATGAGCACGCGCAGCCTTTCGATCAGCACGCATCCCAAGGCGCTCCGCTCGGTGGGCAGCAGGCGCCCGCTCGGCGCCCGGTCCGCACCGGTCTTGTGCTGGGCGCCGTGGCCCTGGCCCTGGTCAGTGGCGGCGTCGGCGGCGCGGTCGGTGCGCTGGCCACCCACTCGGACAACGGCAACTCGACCATCACCAACGCGCTCGACCAGCCGAAGCCCAACGTCAACAACGTCTCCAACGCGCCGGCGGGCTCGACCCAGGCGGTCGCGCAGAAGGTGCTGCCCAGCGTGGTGATGATCAAGGTGGCCAGCAGCCGCGCCGAGGGCGAGGGCTCCGGCGTGGTGCTGTCCTCCGACGGCCTCATCCTGACGAACAATCACGTCGCCGCGGGCGGTGGCCCCAACGCGAAGATGGACGTCCTGTTCGCCGACGGCAGCTCCGCGCCCGCGACGATCGTCGGCGCCGACCCGGTTTCCGATCTCGCCGTCATCAAGGTCGCGGGCAAGACCGGCCTGACCCCGATCGAGCTCGGCACCTCGGCGAGTCTGCAGGTGGGCCAGCCGGTCGTCGCGATCGGCTCACCGCTCGGCCTGGCCGGGACCGTGACGACGGGCATCGTGTCCTCGCTCAACCGTCCGGTGTCGACCCAGGGCGAGGGTCAGCAGAGCGCCCCGGGCGTGAACCCGGTGATCGACGCGATCCAGACCGACGCCGCGATCAACCCGGGCAATTCCGGTGGCGCGCTGGTCGACGGCACCGGCAAGCTCATCGGCATCAACACCGCGATCGCCAGCCTCGGCGCCGGTGAGCCGGGAGCCGGCCAGCAGAGCGGCTCGATCGGCCTCGGTTTCGCCATTCCGATCGACCAGGCCCGCCGGGTGGCCGACGAGCTCATCAAGACCGGGCACGCCACCTACGCGCAGATCGGCATCAAGATCCAGGCGCAGGCGCAGGACGCGATCAACGGCGCCAAGGTGATAGATGCCACCGCCGACGGCCCCGCCGCGAAGGCGGGCATCCCCGCGGGCGTCATCATCACCAAGCTCGACGACCGCAGCATCACGACCGGCGACGCACTCGTCGCCGCGGTCCGCTCGCATCAACCGGGAGACAAGGTGAAGGTCACCTATACCGATGATCAAGGCAAGAACCCGAAGACCGTCGAGGTGACCCTCACCGGCGCGCCCGCGGACGGTGGCAGATGATGCGCGTGGTCCAGGGCGGCCGGACGCCGCTGCTCGACACGGCCGCAGAGGTTCTCGGCGTAGACGCTACGGTTAGCACCATGGAAATCGATGCTCCGGTGGCGGGGCGTGCTCTGGTGGTGGTCGTCGATGATCGAACGGCGCATGGAGGTATTGACTCGCTCGGCCCGCTGGTCACCGAGCTGCTCACCGAGGCAGGCTTCCTCGTGGACGCCTCCGTCTCGGTGCAGGCCGACGAGGTCGAGATCCGCAACGCGTTGAACACCGCGGTGATCGGCGGTGTCGACCTGGTCATCTCGGTCGGCGGCACCGGCATGTCCCCGCGTGACGTGACCCCGGAGGCCACCTCGCAGGTGCTCGACCGCGAGTTGACCGGCATCAGCGAGGCGCTGCGTTCGTCCGGTCGGGTGGCCGGTTCGCTGGACGCGGGCTTGTCCCGCGGCGTGGCGGGCATCTCCGGCAGCACCTTGGTGGTCAATCTGCCCGGCACCAGGGCCGCGGTCCGCGACGGCATGGCCACCCTCGGCCCGCTGGCCAGCAAGGTCATCGGCGAGCTGTCCGGATTGGTCGAGTAATTACGGTTTCCAGTTCTTCCGACGACATCCCTCGTCCGGCCGCTCGCCGGGCGAGGGATGCGGCGCGTCTCGCCGAGATTTTCGGCGACACCCTCCCAGACACTACGAGCGACGAACGCGGAGATGGCTCCGGAAACGAGTCTTCCGCCGATGATTGGCTGCGCGCGCAGAAGCCGCCGCACCACGGTTGATTGCCCAGATCTACGTAGTAGCTACGTATTGATAAGTTTGGCTAACCGTAATTTACTTGTGATTGTTTCACATCGGCGTTATTCCGCCGATATATGTACGGCCCTGTCCCGTATTCGGCGGCTGACGCTTTAGCGACGCTGACAGCACCGGCCGGTCGGTCCGACTGTCTCCGCCAGCCATTTATGCACGTCAAGCGTTATTCGGATGGTATCAATTGTGATCTACATCACATTGATCTTTACGAAAGCTTACGTTGCAGCGCCGTTACCTAGCGTTTAATGTTCGCCACGAGCCAACCCACAACTGGACCCCGCGGGCCCGGGTCGGCACGTGTGTGGTCGCCCGGCGGAACCTGGCTCGGTTCCGTTGCCAGCTACCGTTGCGCCGAACTTACGGCCGGTTACACATCGGCAATAAAGTAACGACACACTGAGCTGGGCCTGAGAGGACCATTGTCCACCTCGAAGGTCGAGGTCGACTGTTTGAACCTGATGAGGGGAAGTATGAGCGAGAACCGCACCAACGGTCTGCGCCGCGGTGTCCGCGTCGCGGGCGTCGGCGCTGCCGCGGCCGTGGCCATGGGACTGCTTTCGACCGGTGCCGCCAACGCGGACACCTTCGTGCCGTTGCCGGACGGTCAGAAGGTCGGACCCGGAGTGACCATCTCCCGCAATGGCGAGCACGCCTTGATTTCGCCGTCGCTTTCCGCGAACGGCGCCGGCCGTGTCGTGTGGGTGTCGGGCAATGCCGTCGCCGATATCGCCGTGACCCCTGAAGGCAAGGTAGGACCGAACAACGGTGCCACCAACGCCCCGGGCACCAACAATTCCTCGACCCACGGTACGTCCCAGCTGAACACCGGCTACATCGTCGGTTGCCAGGTCAGCATTGCCGACAACGCGATCTCGGCGGGCGTCTCCGGTGGCATCAATCTCAGTGGCGCGAACGCTGGTGGCTCCATCGGCCTCAACCTCGGCCCTGGCGAAGTCAAGTTTGTCGGCATCGACAGCAAGGACATCACCAAGCCGGGCGTCTACTCCGTCGAGTACCAGGATGCCGAGATCCAGATCCAGGGCTGCGCGGGCTACGCCCAGGCGCGTTCCTACACCGTGGTCGAGATCATCGGCGACAACTACTCGAAGACCACCCTGTACGGGATGCCGTTCAGCATCGGCTGACGTCTGTCGAAACACACGAACAATCTTCTCGCTGAAGCGAACTCAATCCCTCGAGGGGCAGTACAAATGATCAACCGAAAGAACTTGGCACGGATGGCCGGTGTCGGCGCCGCTGCCACCATGGCCTTGGGCCTGTTCTCCACCGGCGCCGCCAACGCCGATACCTTCGTCCCGCTGCCGGGTGGTGAAATCACCAAGACGCTGTCCGACGGCACCGTGGTGACGATCAAGCTGGTTGGCGAATCCGCCAACATCAACCCGTCCATGGGGTCCACTCCGGTGCACCGCAACGCGTGGGTTTCCGGCAGCGCGCAGGTCGAGCTCTCCGGTGCCGCGGGCGGCGCGATCTTCCCGGGCTACACCGTCGGCTGCCAGGTCAACATCGCGGGTGGCGGCGCCACCGGCGGCGTCGACGGCAATGTCGACTGGAGTGACGGCCAGAACGTCACCGGTGGCGTCGGCGCCAACACCGGCGGCAACCTGTCGCTCGGCCCGGGCCAGTCGAAGTCGTTCTACGTGCTCGACCTCGAGCAGGCCGACGACTTCGGCAACGAGGCGCACAAGAAGCGCAACAAGTTCAAGGGCACCAGCGGTTCGGTCACCTGGGCCGACGAGACAATCGGCCTGACCGGTTGCGCCGGTTACGCGCAGGCGCGCGCCTTCATCAATGTCGAGGTCGAGACCGACAGCGTCGTCACCTGGGTGACGTTGTGGGGCCAGCCCTTCAGCCTCGGCTGAGTCGACCTGCGTTGAATACCTGGCAAGACCACGAAACGAGCCCGTCGCGCCCTATGCGACGGGCTCGTTTCGTCTGCGAACATGTTGTCTACCAACATTTTTGGTGAACATAGCGGATATCGGGAGTAACATACTCGAAATCTGTGAGAAGTCTGGCAGAAACCAATAACATAAGCCCCACCCGAGATCGTCCTATGACGGGATGGTCGGCAATTCACGTGATGGACAGAACATTCCACCAGGTGTCGCCGGCCTGAAAGGGGTAACTCGGCCTCGACAACCCGAGGTCGACCGCTAGAACCTGATGAGGGGAAGTATGAGCAAGATCCGCACCAGGGGTCTGCATCGAGGGGTCCGCATCGCGGGCGCCGGCGCTGCGGCCGCCGTGGCCATGGGCCTGCTTTCGACCGGCGCCGCAAACGCCGATACCTTTGTGCCGTTGCCGGACGGCCAGAAGATCGGACCCGGCGTCACCATCTCGCGCAATAGCGAGCACGCCTTGATTTCGCCGTCGATGGCGGCGAACGGCGCGGGTCGCGTTGTGTGGGTGTCGGGTAATGCCGTCGCCGACATCACCGCGACGCCCGAAGGCAAGGCAGGACCCAATAACGGCGCCACCGGCGCCCCGGGCACCAACAACTCGTCGACGCACGGCACCTCGCAGCTGAACACCGGCTACATCGTCGGTTGCCAGGTCAGCATCGCCGACAACGCTATTTCGGCGGGTGTCTCCGGTGGCATCGACCTCAGCGGTGCCAACGCGGGTGGCTCCATCGGGCTGAAACTGGGCCCCGGGGATGTCAAGTTCGTTGGTATCGACAGCAAGGACATCACCAAGCCGGGCGTCTACTCGGTCGAGTACCAAGACGCCGAGATCGCGATCCAGGGCTGTGCCGGGTACGCCCAGGCCAGGTCGTACACCGTCGTCGAGATCATCGGCGACAACTACTCCAAGACCACCCTGTACGGTGCACCGTTCAGCATCGGCTGACCGCACCGGATCTGTCATCTCTGTTGTCGCTGAAGCGAATTCGATCCCTGAGGACATTCATAAAATGATCAACCGTAAGAAACTCGCACGGGCGGCCGGTCTCTGCGCCGCCGCCACGATGGCGGTCGGGCTGTTCTCCACCGGCGCCGCCAATGCCGATACGTTCATCCCGCTGCCGGGCGGTGAACTCGTCAAGACGCTGTCCGACGGCACCGTGGTAACGGTCCGGCTGACCGGCGAATCGGCCAACATCAGCCCGTCGATGGGCTCCACCCCGGTGCACCGCAACGCGTGGGTCTCCGGGTCCGCGTCGGTGAACATCCAAGGCGCGAAGGGTGGCGCGATCATCCCGGGTTACGTCGTCGGCTGCCAGGTCAACATCGACGGTGGCGACGCGAAGGGCGGCGTGACCGCCGGCAGCGACTGGCAAGGCAAGAGCCCGAAGATCGGCGCCACCACCGGCGCCGACCTGTCGCTCGGCCCTGGCCAGGCGACCTCGTTCTCCATCATCGACCGGGAGAAGGCCGACGACTACGGTAACGAGGTGCACAAGAAGAGCTGGGCCTTCAAGGGCGAAAGCGCCTCGACCACCTGGGCCGACGAGACCATCGGTCTGACCGGCTGCGGTGGCTACGCGCAGGCCCGTTCGTACGTGAAGGTCGAGGTGGAGACCGACAACGTCATCACCTGGATGGTCCTGTGGGGCCAGCCCTTCAGCCTCGGCTGATAGCAAATATCCACTAGCACAAGAGAAACGGGCTCGTCGCTATCGCGGCGGGCCCGTTTTTTGTTCTCCCGCAAGCGCGTTCAGGACTCGTGCTTACCACCCGCGCTGCGCTGACCCTCGGCGAGCAGATCGCGGATCTGAATGAGCAGTTCGGTGTCGCTGAGCTCGACGGCTTCCTTGCTGAACCGCTTCTTCACGTGCAGCGCGGGCAGTACGAGCACGAGGTATAGCACCGCGGCGATGACCACGAAATTGATCGCGGCGGTGATGATCGGACCGACCTGAACGAAGGTCGCGGGTTTGTCGGCAACGAGCTGGAAACCCAGACCGACCTCATTGCTGCCGCCGAAGACGGCCAGGATCGGATTGACGATGCCATTGGTGAACGCGGTGACGATCGCTACGAAGGCGGTACCGATGACCACTGCCACGGCGAGATCGACGACGTTTCCGCGGAATAGAAAATCCTTGAAGCCCTTGAGCATTGCCGATATCTCCTCTGTGTATGGAGCTGACAAGTCTTGCTCGGCGGTCGACGCCCGTGGTATGGCCGATGCTAGTTGACCTTGATGCAAATATGCGGACAACTCAATGGAATACGACGGTGAGCGCCGTGTGTAGTGACGCGGCCGCGACAGTGGCGGCGTGTTCGGCGTCCATCGCGACCAGGACCACTCGTTCTTTCGCGGCGCGCCCATCGCCGGGACTCGACACCAGCACCACCGCGGCGTCGGTGGCCAACGTGCGCGCGGGTCGCGCGCCCTGCTCTTCGCCGCCGACCACGTCGACCCGGTCACCCGCGCGCAGGATCTCGGCGACGGCGGTGTCGGCCAGCCGGATCGGCACGATGCGCGCGTCGCGCGCGCCGGTTGCCACCGCGGCCAGGCGCGGTCCGACGACGCGGATATCGGTGAACATCTCGCCGCCGCGCATCGCGCCGGTCAGTGTGGCACCGAGCACGGTCGACGGGTCGCGCACGACACCCTCGGGCAGTGCGCTGGATTCGCGGGGAGCCGATCGAAGATCACCCGCGTCGAGCACGTGGCCCGGTGCGAGATCACGCCCGGCGACCACGACCGTGGTTCGGTCCGCGCCCGGATCGCCGCGCAGGAACAGGATCGCCGCGACGACTATCAGGCCGACGGCGAGGAGTCGCCGCGCCAGCAGGCTGTCCGCCCAGGGTGGCCGATGCCACACCTCGAAGCGGCTGCCGCGGCCGAGATCGGCGAGTGCGCGAGTCATGGCCGAATCCTATGACCGCGAGCACACCCGCCAAGCCCGCGAAAGGGCTAGCTGTGGATAACGAAGGGGCTGGGGATAACTCGACGAATCAGCTGGCCACGGCCGTGCTGGCCGACGTGCTGCTGCCGTTGGACGAGCCGGAATCCGAGCTCGTGGAAGTCGTCGAGCTCGACTCCTTGGCGCCGTTGTCGGTCTTCGCCGGTTCGCTCGCGGTGGACGCGCCGCCGCGGCTGTCGGTGCGGTAGAAGCCGCTGCCCTTGAACACGATGCCGACCGAATTGAACAGCTTGCGCAGCTTCCCGGAGCACTCCGGGCATACCGTCAACGCATCGTCGGAAAAGGACTGAACGATGTCGAAGCGGTTGTCACACTGGGTGCACGCATACGAGTAAGTTGGCACAGCATCCTCCGCAAGTTTTCGTCATCTGGCACTCTACAGCCGACAGTGCCAACGTTGCCAATCTACCTTTCATTCCGGCGCGTGATCTTCGCCGAGAGGTTGCAGGCCGCGACCCGGGGTCAGCGCCCAGCCCATTCTCCGGTCGTGTGGCTCCTCCGGCAGTCGGTGGACGAGTTCTTCGTCACCCACCACCGCGACCAGCCGCGCGTCCGGTCGGGCCACGGCCAGCGTCCGGTCGTAATAGCCGGCCCCGCGGCCGAGCCGGACCCCGCGCCGGTCCACCGCGAGTGCCGGAACCAAGATCAGTTCCGCCCAGCCGATCGCAGCGGTGGGCAGCGTTTCGCCGATCGGCTCGAGTAGCCCGAACCTGGCTCGCCGCAGGCTGTCCCGGCCCGTGTACTCGGCCCAATTCAGCGGTCCCGGCGGCCCGGTGACCGGCACAAGCACCCGAGCGCCCGCCGCCCGCAACGCGTCGAGCACCTGGGTCGATCCGGGCTCACCGCGCACCGGTACATAGGCACAGACCCACTCGGGCACATCCAGCCGACCGGCCGCGGCAACCAGCGCGAGCGTGTTCGTCGCATGCTCTTCGGCGGACATCGCCGCCCGTCGAGCAAGAATTTCGGTGCGCCATGCATGTTTATCGCGCTCACCGGGCATCTCCATGGCGACCACCATAGGCTGACCGGACTACCGGTCGGCTCGACGCCGAGTCAGGGGCTGTGACGATGGATAGGGTATGCGCATGACAGCAAAGGCCGGACAACCCGGCGATGCCACGCCGGCCTCGTGCTTCCGCACGGCCGTAGTGCCCGCCGCCGGGCTCGGAACACGGTTCCTGCCCGCGACCAAGACGGTGCCGAAGGAACTGCTGCCGGTGGTCGACACCCCCGGCATCGAGCTGGTCGCCGCCGAGGCCGCCGAGTCCGGTGCCGAGCGGCTGGTGATCGTCACCTCGCCGGGCAAGGACGGTGTCGTCGCGCACTTCGTTGAGGACCTCGTGCTCGAGGGCACCCTCGCCGAGCGCGGCAAGTTCCAGCTGCTCGAAAAGGTGCGCAAGGCGCCGGGCCTGCTCGACGTGACCTCGGTGGTGCAGGAGGAACCGCTCGGCCTCGGCCACGCGGTCGCCCAGTCCGAGGCCGTTCTCGACGACGACGAGGACGTCATCGCCGTGCTGCTGCCGGACGATCTGGTGCTGCCCTCGGGCGTGTTGGACGTGATGTGCCGGGTCCGCCGCAAGCGTGGCGGCACCGTGCTGTGCGCCATCGACGTGCCCAAGGACGAGGTCAGCGCCTACGGCGTATTCGATGTGGCGACCGTGCCGGACGCGGTGAATCCGAATGTGCTGCGCGTCAAGGGCATGGTGGAAAAGCCCACGCTCGCCGAGGCGCCGTCCACCTTCGCCGCCGCCGGTCGATACCTGTTGGACCGCGCCATTTTCGACGCACTGCGCCGCATCGAGCCCGGCGCGGGCGGCGAATTGCAACTCACCGACGCCGTCGCGCTGCTCATTGCCGAGGGTCATCCAGTTCATGTGGTGGTACACCGTGGGTCGCGCCACGATTTGGGCAACCCGGGCGGCTATCTTCGTGCTGCGGTCGATTTCGCTTTGGAACGCGACGAATACGGCCCCGCCCTACGGGAGTGGTTGGAGCATCGGCTCGGGCCCGACTGGGATCCGCAGCTGACGACCTACGACTGAGGCGTCGGGTTTCCTCGATAGTGGGCCGTCGGGTACGAATGATGGTTCACCATCACGCGCGCCGAAATGGTTGTGCCGAAGCGAAATCGCGCGGTGGAATCACAGGTGTGCGAAGAGATCAGGAAGGGCTGGATGCGCTCGGTTGAGGATCAGCAGATCAAGGTGACCGCCGCGGCGGTCGCGCCTCGGCCGGTCCGGGTCGCGATTTCCGAGGCGCAGGGCCTGCTGTGTGCCGAGGACGTCGTCACCGAACGACCGCTGCCCGGCTTCGATCAGGCGGCGATCGACGGCTACGCGGTGCGCAGCGTCGATGTCGCCGCCGCGGGCACCGATATTCGCAACGAGGACGACGAACTCGTCGATCTCACGCTGCCCGTGGTCGGCGAGGTGATCGCCGGATCGCGTCAGCCCATCCGGCTGCAGCCGCGCCAGACCGTGCGCGTCGACACCGGTGCTCCGTTGCCGACGCTCGCGGATGCGGTGCTGCCCTTGGACTTCACCGACGGCGGCCGCGCCAAGATCAAGATCTATGAGCCGGTCCGCACCGGCGACTACGTGCGGCGCATCGGCGACGACGTGCAGCCCGGCGATGTCGCGGTGCGCGCGGGCACCATCATCGGCGCGGCCCAGGTGGGACTACTAGCGGCGGTCGGGCAGGACAAGGTGCTCGTGCATCCGCGGCCGCGGCTTTCGGTGATCTCGGTCGGCGGCGAGCTCATCGATATCGATCGCACCCCTGGCCCCGGCCAGGTCTACGACGTGAACTCCTACGCCCTCGCCGCGGCGGCCAGAGACGCGGGCGCGGACGTGAATCGGGTCGGCATCGTCAGCGCCGATCCGCGGCGGCTGCGCGATGTGGTCGAGGGCCAGTTGGTGCGTTCCGAGGTCGTCGTCATCGCGGGCGCGGTGGGTGGCTGGGCCTCGGATCAGGTCCGCGAGGCACTCGAGGGACTCGGCGAACTCGAAATCGCCCGCGTCGCCATGCATCCCGGCTCGGTGCAGGGTTTCGGCCGGCTCGGGCGCGACGAGGTGCCCACCTTTCTGCTGCCGTCCAACCCGGTCGGTGCGCTGGTCGTTTTCGAGGTGATGGTGCGTCCGCTGATCCGAATCGCCCTGGGGCGCAGGCATCCCATGCGGCGGATCATCATGGCGCGGACCATCACACCGATCAGCTCGATGGCCGGTCGCAAGGGCTACCTCCGCGCACAGCTCATGCGCGACGAGGCCACCGGCGACTATCTCGTGCAACCACTCGGCGGTGGCGCGGGCGCCTCGTCGCACCTGCTCGCCACGCTCGCCGAGGCGAACAGTTTGATCGTGATAGATCCCGACGACACCGAGATTCGCACCGGTGACGAGGTCCGGGTCGCTTTCCTCGCACAGCGCGGCTGAGGCGTGGAGGCGATGAACGTGTTCCGGGTCACCCAGCATCCCGGTTGGCCTGCGCGACTCGGCCCCGTCCGGGTCGCCGCGGGGGAGGTGACGCTGCGCCCGGTGCGCCTGCGTGACGCCGCCGCGTGGAGCCGAATCCGGTTGCAGGACAGGGCACATCTGGAACCGTGGGAGCCCACCGGCCGCGGCGCGTGGGAGGCACGCAACCACGCGTCCAACTGGCCGTCGCTGTGGTCGAGTCTGAAGGCCGAAGCGCGGCGCGGCGCGATGGTTCCGCTGGTGATCGAGGTGGACGGCGCCTTCAGCGGGCAGCTGACCGTCGGCAATATCGTGCGCGGCGCGCTGCGTTCGGGCTGGATCGGTTATTGGGTCGCCAAGGACCTCAGCGGTAAAGGCGTCGCGACCGCCGCGCTGGCGCTCGGCCTCGACCACTGCTTCGGGCCCGTCGGCCTGCACCGCGTGGAGGCGACCGTGCGGCCGGAAAATCTTGCCAGCCAAGCGGTACTGCGCAATGTCGGCTTCCGCGAGGAGGGCATGCTGCGCCGCTACCTCGATGTGGACGGCGCCTGGCGCGATCACCTGCTGGTCGGCATCACCGTGGAGGAGCTGATGGGCACGGTCGTCGACCGGCTCGTTCGCGAGGGCAGGGCCATCTTGCCCAGATAAGCACGCAATACGGACACGCCCGGCGCATCCGACGCGCGGAGGAATTGGTGGCTTTGTGACTCATGTGGCGTATGTGCACGGCGCGCCTGCCGGATCTCGACGTGTCACGGAATTAACCTACGGACGTCGGAGGTGCGTCCTGCACCCTCGGCAGGGAGCCTGCGAGGCGACCGGCGTCCACGCCGCAGCGACGGACGGAAGCCGGGCGGACGCGGGGCGTGCTGCGCACCGCTCGCCGGCCGAACGGACCAAACCAGGCCGGGACGGAGGTGCTGACCGAGATGCCGAATTCAATCCTGTGGATCGGCCTGGTCGTGCTCTGGGTCTTCGTCCTGTTCCCCATCCTCGCCGACCGGCACCCGAGGATCCGGCGGACCACCGACGCCGCCCTCGCCACCCGGGTGCTCGTCCGCGGAGATTCCAAGCGGCGCACCAAGAGTGGACCGGCCGCAGGCCACGAAACCGACCCCAACTGGCGGCCACGCCGCGCACAGAGAAAGCATGCCCACAGCGATGATGCGGAGGACCGGATGACAACACCGGCCGACGAACCAGTCACCGAAGGTGACCTACCGGCGATCGCCGAAGCCGCGGCATCCCGACCCGATCCCGACATCGCTGACGCCGAACTGGACGACGCCGAACTCACCGAAGCCGAATCGGCGGACGCCGAGGCCGAGCCGACCGACGCCGAAACGGTAACCGCGGAAACCGAATCCGACGACACCGAAGTCGCCGCACCGGACGAAGTCGCCGTCGATGATGATGAGGTGGGCGAAGAGCGCACCGAACCACCCGCGGCCCGGATCCCCCCCGCGCCCTCCACCGCACCCGCGCGCGTCACCCTCGACGACTACCTCGCCGACGACGAAGCCGAGCACGTCGCGCGCCGCGGCCGCGACGAATACGACCCCGACGACGACCTCGACTACGTCCCGAGCCGCCGCGGCCGCGGCGGCTACGACCCCGAGGCCGACGCCATCGCCCGCGCGGCCCGCTACACCTTCCGTCAGCGGTCCGTCCTCGGCCTCGTGCTGGCCGGCGTGCTGTGCGGCGGACTGGCCGTCGCGATGTCACCACACTTCTGGTGGGGCTCCGGCCTGGCCGGCCTCGTCCTTATCGGCTACCTCACCTACCTCCGCAAGCAAGTCCGCATCGAAGAAGACATCCGCCGCCGCCGCGCCGCCCGCCTCAGCCGCGCCGAACAACTCGGCGAACACACCCCCCGGCAGGCACAAGCCGCCCGCGCCGCCATGGACCGCGACACCGCCCGCGCCCTACGCCGCCGCTCCGCCCTCCTCGAAGTAGACGACGAAAACCCCATGTTCGACCACCTCGACCCCTTCGACCCCGCCACCGCCCGCGCCCTGCGCGACCGCACCGGCGGCGGCGACATGCGCCGCGCCGCAGGCGAGTAACCACACCAGCGTAACTCCGAATCACCCCAGGTAAACCCCTCGATTCGGAGTCTCGCAACATCCTTTGCTAGAGTGACACAGCGCGGTTCCCAGGAGCCGCACGGGGCTATAGCGCAGTTGGTAGCGCGTCTCGTTCGCATCGAGAAGGTCAGGGGTTCGATTCCCCTTAGCTCCACCAAGTTAGTCATTGCACGAACACCTCTCTTCGAGGCCCTGACCGGCGGTTTTCCGCTGGTCAGGGCTTTGTTCGTTGTTGGGGTGGTTGTGAGTTGGGGGATGTAGAAGACGGGGACGATGGTGTCGGGTCCGGTGATCTTGATTTCTGCGACGTGGGTTTCGATGAGGGCTTTGCGGGTGTGGTCGGTGCCGGAGTTGATGAGCGCGGCGATGTTGTCGGCTACTTCGGTGAGGGTGGCTGGGTCGGGTCCGGTGGGGGCGGTGTCGAGGGTGGCGGTGAGTTCGTCACGCCGGTGGGTGAGTTGGCGGTGGGTGGTGCGCAGTTGGGTGAGGCGGTCACCAATGAGTTGTTCGTCCATGGTGCCGTTTTCGAACGCGGTGAGGTAGCGATCGATTTTGGTGTTGGTGTCGGTGATTTTGGCGTGGACGGCGGCTAGTTCGGCGTGATGGGCGTCGTGTCCGGCGTGGTGCTGGCGTTGGGCTTCGGCCACGGCGTCGGCGATGCGTGCGCGGTGGTCGTGGTAGAACCGTGCCAGCGCGCCGAGTACGGCCGATTCGGTGGCGTCGGCGTTGAGGCGGTAGCCGTCGCATCGAGTGCGGTCGTAGCGGTTGCGGCTGTGGCAGGTGTAGTAGCGGTAGGTCTTGGTTTTGCCGTGGGCGCGGGTGCCGATCATGCCTGTGCCACAGGTGGGGCAGCGCATACGGCCGGTGAGGGTGTAGTCAGAGGCGTTGGCGCGGCGGTGGGCATGGTCCTCGCCGCGTTCGGTGAGTAGTCGTTGTGCTTCGGTGTAGGTCTCGGTGTCGATCAGGGGGGCGTGACAGTCCGGGACGGTGATGTCTCGAAACGAGAGTTCCCCGAGATAGATCCGGTTGGACAGGGTGCGCAGGACTTGATATCCCGACCATGTGCCGCCGTTGGTCGTGCGGTGCCCGCGTGTGTTGAGGGTCTGGGCAATCGCTTTGGACCCCAACCGGTCTCGGGTGTACAGCGTGAAGATCAACCTCACGATCGGGCATTCGCTGGGGTGGGGTGTGAGGGTCTGTGTGGTGGTGTCGGGCAGATAGCCGAACGGGCGTCGCCCGCCTTTCCACAAGCCTTTGGCGGCTTTGCGTTCCATACCCGCGATGACGCGATCGATGATCGTGTCGCGTTCGAACTGGGCGAACATGCCCAGCATTTGCACTAGCATGCGGCCCATTGGGGTAGAGGTGTCGAACGGTTCGGTGGCGGAGCGGAATACGACACCGCACTTGTCGAGGTCATCGAGCAGGGTCACCATGTGGCCCAGGTTGCGGGAGAACCGATCGACGCGGTACACCAGTAGCACATCGATGAGCCCGGCGTGCGCGGCGCGCATCGCGCGCTGTAACTCGTCGCGGTCGGTGGTCGCGCCGGAGGCGTCGTCGGCGAAGCGCATCACGATGTGCCAGCCCGGTTGAGAGTCCACATACGATCCCAGCCGTGCATCCTGGGCTTCGATCGAATAGGGCTGATGTTCGTCGTCGGTGGAACGACGTACGTAGATCCCGACCCGTACTGTGTCAAGGGCATCGAGCCGGGCCGGTTGAACGCACGCGGTGCGGGGCTTGCTCTTGGGTCGCGCCATCGTGGAGAGCTCCTCTCCCATACGGGCCTTGAACTGTGAACGACGGGATTTATTTCATTTGGACGGAGTCCGGAATGAACCGATTTAGCACTTTTATCGAATTGCCTGAATTTCCGACTTCTGCCCCGGTATTTGGTGCTTCCATTGTCCCACAGATTAGGCGCGGCGGCTAGAGTTTACCGGGCTCTACCTGGGGTTATTGTGGTTTAACTTCGGGCGTTGGGCTGTTCTTTCTGTCCTTCCATTCATTGATTAGGGTGGCGAGGGCTGTGACGGCACGCCGGTATTGCTCGGGTGTCATGGGTGTGGTCTCAATTCGTTCCACAATGATTTCCCCGTGTCGCAAGCCGGGGTGTCGTCGGAATGGATTCGGCGGGGACGTCTCGGCTTTGTCGCTGGTGATGCGAGACCGGCCGAGACTGTGTGTCTCGTCGTGATCTCGCTGTGTCGCTCGGTGGTCCCGGGGTGGTGGTGTGTGGTCGGGTTGGCCAGTGCCGCGCCGGTTCGGTGAGCCGTGGTCAGGCGTGTGAGGTTCGCGCATGGAGAGTCCTTCCGTGGTCAGGCTGTAAACCGGGGCGGACGCGTGAGCGCGATGAGTCATTGCCGGTGTTGGTGTCCTGCGGGTAGCCAGATCGGCCCGGCCGGGCCGCAAGCGTGGGTGTCGGCAGTGGTCGTGGTGGCGATGATTGCGCCGGTGTCGGTGGGGTTGTTGGTGATCAGGTGCTGGAATTCGGCGTGGCGTCTGGGGCCGGTGAACACGAACAGCACCGGTAGGGCGCGTCCGGCGTCGGCGAGTTCGTGATATCCGGTGAGTTTGGCGGCCACGTCGGTGAGTCGTTCGGTGCCGTTGTCGAATTCGAGAAAGAACGCCACAGAGCCACCGGTCTCTGCCCATTCGCCGTAGGCGTCCGGGCGTGCGATGGCGGCGCAGCGGCGGGTGGCTTCGCGTTCGTCCAGCCACACCCGTAGCTGACAGTCGGGGTTGTCGCGGGCACGGGCGGCCAGTTGCGAGAAGAACTCGTTGATGCCGAGCAGGTGTTCGAGGTGTTTGGACCGCGACAACCGCAACATGCGTTCGGCTGTGGTGCGAGGACTGGGCAAGCCGTGTCCGACGTTGGCGGCGGTGATCATTGCACCGAGCGGACCGAGGGTATAGCGCCACGGAACCGACCCGGGGCCGGGGCAGATCCGAAAACGCGACACTATGGCGCGTTCGGTCAGCTTCGCCAGCCGCTTGCGCGCAACGTTGTCCGAGGCGAACAGCAGGCGCGCGATCTGCACCGAGGTCAGAACACGATGAGTAGTGAGTAGATCGAGTAGCTCGATATCTCGGGAGGTGAGTTGCCGTTGAGCCGCGACGGCTTCTGCGATACCGAGGGTGTTTTTGTTTGTGGTGGCTATAGAAGCCAATCGGGGTTTCGTCGTCACCACTGCTCACCGTCCTCGACCTGCGGTAACGGTGGCGGGGAGTATCCCGGCGGGTGTCCCGCTCTCAGCTGGGAGGGCGAATGGGATACCGGAGGGGACACCGATCGGGAATCCCAATGGCCAGAGCTGGTTTCGGGCGTGGTGTCGAGTGCAGCGCTCAGGTCGCCGCGCTGTTTGAGGGTCCGTCGCTTGTCAGATGACAGCCCAGTCGATGCCCGTGCGGCGCCACGCAACGCGTCGGCCCTGCCCGCTACGGCAGGCGGCAATGCCACAGTGCCCAGGCTGAATGGTGGTGTGGTGTGCCCGTTGTGGACGATACGCGCACTCACCGCGTAGCCGGGCCGGTTGGCCAGGTCCGTGTGGTCGAAGTACGGCGCGAAGTGCGGGGCGAGTTTGCGGGCGTCGTCGGGGGCGACCGTGAACACGATTTTGTTCCGCGCGTTGGCGTCGACCGCGCCCGCGATATCCGGGGGAAGCTGACGCAAATGTTGGTGGGCCAGCACCAGCGATACCCGGTAGCCGCGTGCCTCGGCCAACACGGTGTCGATACCGATGGGAATGTGCAGGAAGTTGTGGCACTCATCAACGATGATCGTCGCGTCGCGCCGCCGGGCCGGTGGCAAGGCGGCGCGGCGGGTGATCGCCGCCCATAGTCCCGACAGCAGCAACGACCCAACCAATTGGCAGCCGTGCTCACCTATTTCGCCTTTCGGCAGCCGGGCGATCAGCACGCCGCCGTCCAGGATTTCGGTGAGATCGATCGTGGAGGTGGGAGCGGCGAGCAGATCGCGAGCGAAGCGGTGCGAGAGCACCGCCCGCAGCCGCGAGACCACCGGTCCGTACGCCTGTTGCCGCGCGGCGGGGGTCAAGGCGTCGTAGTCGTCCCAGAATCCCTCGAACCCGCCCGGGGTGCCGTAGCGGCGGGTGATCGCGCGGTGGTAGCCGCGCCGGGTCAGGATCGCCACCACATCGGCCAGCGTCGAGCCCGGCCGCCGCGCCAAGGTCAGGCACGCCGCCCGGAACACCTCATCCATCCGAGGACCCCACCACTGCGCATACACCTTGCGGAATGTGCCGATGACCATCTCAGCGGCGAACTCACGGCCCTCGAGATCATCAATCCTGGGCGGGGCGAACACATTCCACGACGGGGGCGCGTCCCGCTCGGCCGGATCGAGGATCACTAACCGTCCGCCCACCGATGCCGGTAACCGGTCGAGCACGCTAACGGCCAAATCGCCTTGTGGGTCGATCACCACTACACCGCGCCCCGCTGTGGCTTCGGCAAGAGCGAGGTTGGCAAGCCACGTGGACTTGCCCGCACCGGTCACCCCCGGCACATGCATATGATGACGCGCGCCTTCCACCGAGAGCCCGACCATGCCGCCGTCGGAAGCGACACCTAGGGGTTTGGGTCGCGCCCGCCCCGGCCAACCCTGTTCCACCAGCAGCAATTTCGGTTTCGGGGTGTGCTGATTCATCGGTCGCCCTCCTCGGTTGTCGGCTCGAACCCCGTGTTTCTGAGACTGCGGTCCCAACGATCATCGAGACCGGTCCAGGGAGTCTCGGGACGGTTCCGGGGAGTGCCGAGACTGTCTCGGGCAGTCTCGGCACTGTTCGCTTGGGGAGTCTCGAGGCGGGGTAGGTCGCGGTGCGGGGCGCGGGTGCGCGCGTCGGTGGTGTCGATGCCATAGAGGGCGGCGTCGGCGGGGATGTGCCACAACGCGCCCATCTCGGCCACGGTGGCGGCGAACCCGGTCCCGGGACGCCGCGAGCTGACCTTGGCCGCCGACCGGTGCACGCGGCGGGTGATCAAGCCGTCCCCGGCCGTGGCCACCGCGTCGTAGCCGTCGGCGATCAACCCCGCCTGCGAACGGTGCTCCCAGGCCGGGGCTGGCCCCGCCACCGCGACCCGCACCGTCACCCGCAAATGCGGCCCGGATGCCTTCTTGGCCACGATCGCCCGCGACCGCACCGTCTGTACCGGGTCCACGGCCGGCGTCACGCGAGGCGGAGTGCCGGCCGAGGGACGACCGTTCATCCGCGTGAACTCTCGGCCCATCTCTTCCACGAACGCCAACACCGCATCGAGTGCCCGCAGGGCCGGGCGGCCCGACCGGGTGCCGCGCTGCGCGGCCACGATCACCTGCACCCACCCAGCCTCACCCGGGCCGCGCCGGGCCAGCATCGTCAACACCTGCCCTAACGGATCGGCCGCGTCCGCACCCGCTCGCACGGCGGCCGCAGGACCCGATGGCTCCACTACCGGTGACCACTCCCCGCCACGGGGCAGCACTTCGCGCCCGCGGACTCCGCCCACGGCCAACACACCCGGTACCGCGCTCACCACAGCCCGCGCGCCCGGCCACGCCCCCGTCACCGCCGAGATCACCGCCTGTGGCGATATCGTGGGCGGCACCCACACCCCGAGGCTCATCACGGTGTCGGTGGCTACGAACTCACACGCCACATAGCGTGGCCGCCACCCATAGCGGCGCGTGCGGTGCAGCACCCCGGCCAGCGACCGCGCGAACCGAACCGAGGCCTCCGGCGGTAGATGCGCGGGCGGAGTGATCCGCACCCACACCGCCTGGGCGGTGTCGGACTCGCGTACCACCCACGAACCCACCCACCACACCAACGCCGCTATCAACCCCGCCACGACACACAGCCGCAACCGCCAGGGTGCGAGCGCGATGAACCCGAATACCGAGTCGAATAGATGAACGACGGTCATGACAAACCTCCTGGTACTGCTGACAATCGGCCGGGCAACATCACTGGGCCTCTGAACTGAAGAAGGTGTCGGACGCGAGCGCGTGTGACAGTCCTCCCGCGAAAAATCGAACGACTATCACCTGCCTCGTCCGGATTCCGGTGTACGACCGCACGCGAGCCGCGTAATGGGGTGGTGTGGATAGTCATGGGGTGCTTTCTCCTGTAGCTCGTCGGCAAAACTTGAGCGCAGAACCCTGCTATAGGTAGACAGATCCAGTTATGACCGGTCCTGTGAACGGGGCGTGCGCAACTTTTTTCTCCTCTCAGCCGTGAAGGCTCAGAAAGGTGCTCTCATAGGGGGTATAGGCGCGGAAAACACCCGATTCCGTCACCCCGCTACACAACAATTTGGTCAAGCCCCGCTCAGAAGCCGGATTTTGCGCAACGGGCCGCCGAGCGGAACCACCCGATTCCGTCACCAGCCGCAAAACGGTTTGGTCGACGCAGTCCCGGAGGTGGGGGGGGGGCCCCCCGGGGGCGCCCCCCCCCCCCGGGGGGGGGGGGCGGGGCGGGCCCCGGGGGGCCCCGCGGCGGCCCGGGGCCCGGGGCCCCCCGCAAACGCGGGGGGCCCCGG
>NZ_JBITFL010000018.1:0-18731 GCF_044456045.1 Nocardia sp. NPDC051052 | reverse complement strand
ATAACGCGCGGAGGCGGGGGGGGGGGGGGGCGGGGGGCCCCCCCCCCCCCCCCCCCCCCCCGGGCCGGGGGGGGGGGGGGGGGGGGCCGGGGGGGGGGGGGGGGGGGGGGGGGGCCCGGCCCCCGCCCCCCCCCCCCCCCCCCCCCCCGGGGAGGGGGTTACGCGGCGAGTCCCTGGGTGCCGACGCGTCGCACGGTGAACGGTGTCCCGCATTCACCGTTGTGCCACTCGGAAAAGAGGTGTCCCGCACACACGGCCAGGGTGTAGGGGTCGGGACCGGGATGCGGTTCGCCGAGCACCGCGACAATGCGGCGGCGGCAATGCCGCAACCGGGCCAGGATGCCGGTGATCTCGAACCGGCACCCCTCGACCGTGCAACCCCAACCCGACCCGCGATAGGCCAGCAGATCACCATGACGGGGGCAACCCAGCCACGGCAGCCCACACCGGCCCGCACGCGCCTTCACCGTCGCCGGACGCAACACCGCCCGTAACGCCGTATGCAACTCATCGATCGAGCCACCCAGCAACACCGCCAACTCACCCGGCGGCGGGCCATCCTGCAACTCGACCAGTTCCCGCAACCGCAACTCGGCGCTCTCGAGCCACGACACCCGCTCAGGCTGCCCCTGGTCGTCGGTGCCGAAAGTCGTGTCGGGACGGTGTTGTTTGGTCATTGTTTCTCCTGTGGTTGTAGAAACAGGCGTTCGAAACGAACGCCCTGGGCACGAACATCCCGGTAACTAGGTGACTCCGTGAAACACGCTCCTTTCCGACACATAGGCCGTGGCGAACTGTGTTCGTTCTTCCCTTCCTGGCTAGTCCGGCTTTGGTATTTGTTTCCCGTGCACCAAAGGGACTGGCACCTTCGGGTGTGTTTTTCGCCATCGGGTGATGAAGTTCGTTGTAAAGATTTCGTGCGGGGCTGAACGTCCGGAAACCCAGCCCGTTTCCGACGCCCGACCGGGACGAAAACGAGACACCCCCTGGACCGGGCGGTCTCGATGGGACTCCTTACACCCTTCGACTCCCGAATCGGCCCTCGTTTTCAACCTCCGCAGGAGCCGGGTACGCGGGGACAGGTGTTGTCCTCCTGTGCGAGGTAGTTGCAGTCGCCACCCCCGATTGCGACACCGGCGCGGAAACAACGCTTGTGTTGCCAAGCGATCTCGCAGCGAACGCACAGAACGGGAACAGGCACCCATGCACTCCGGGATTGAGCGAGCCCGTGGCCAGCCACCTGGAGATGCTGACGCCCTACGTGCGTGGCACCCCCTCCGTGTACATTTGATCCACACGTTGTGATGTCGCTCAATCTCTGAGGGCGGCGGCTACATCCGGAGGGGCGAGGGGTTGCGATGGTTTCCTGTGCACGGTCGCTCACTGTGCAACCGTCGGCGTGGACTGTGGCGAGACCACGGTGGCACCCCGCAGCGGTACGAGTAGCGGTGACGGTCTTCGCCGCCGGACTGGTATTGGCCGGGTGCGGATCATCTGGTGGCGGTACCGCCTCGACCGACACGCCAACGACGTCCGCCACTGCCAAGAACGTTCCGAGCGGGTTCGACCCGTGCACGGGTATTCCCGGAAGCGTGCTGGAGTCAGAGAAGCTCAAGTCCACCGGCCGGTCAGACGCCGATTCGCCAGATGGGGTGGCATGGCGAGGCTGCCAGTGGGTGATGCGCGGTGGTGATGGCTACGCGGCGAGCATCCGCACTACGAACCTGACTGTGCCGATGATTCGAACACGCAACTTTGCCGATACGCAGGAGTTCACACTTGCTGGCCGCGCGGCAATCTCGACGCGCCAGTTCGAAGGCCCTCACATTATGGAGGTCTGCGCGGTCAATGTGGAGATGCGTGGCGGCAGCCTGGAGATCAACTTGACCAATCCGCCCTCCGCCAAAGAGACCGGCCATCTTGACTCGTGTCAGCTTGCCCGGACGCTGGCGGAGAAGGTCATGCCCAGCGTGCCGACTGGTGCGTGACAGAGCTGATCGTACGTTCACGGGAGGGATGAACATGGCAGATGACCCGAAGCCGACGCCGCTAGCGAACCTGATCACCGAGGCCCGGGAGGGTCGGTTGACGGTGCGGATGAAGCCCGAGGAATTCGCCAAAATCGACCATGAGTGCACCCACTTCAAGGAAGTCATCCGGGCCGTTCAGCAGGACATGACTGCCATCTCCCAGGTTCAGACGTGGGGGTTCGGTGATCACCCAGGTTCAGGGTTGATGGGCGCGCCGTCGCTGGCGAAACAGTTCCGGGACAAAGCCCAGGGCGGCCCTGACTCGCACTACGAGGTTCTCGAGGAGCACCTCGGGGTGGTAGAGGACATCCGACAGCTGCATGAGGCGGTGCGGAATCGGTTGATGGAGCATGACGATGAATGGGCCGCTCGGTTTCGCACCGCGCTCGCATCTCTGGAACAGGAGCAGGGCCGGTGACGCCGAACGAGCCGTCCAGCGCCCTGTCTTTTGGCGACTGGCCGAGTTGTTGGATACATCCCGGTATCAAGCAGACCTTCGATAAGGTCGCCGCCGACCCGGCCCATGGTGCAGCGACGAAATACACTGAGGCCGGGGCTAAGTGGAGTCAAGGGCTGGAGACGTTCCGGCAGCGTATGCAGGCGACTATTGCATCCGCATGGGAGGGAGCCGCCGCTTCGGCATCAGTGGATGCGATCAAGCGATACACCGGCGAGGCGGACAAGCTGACCGGCACCTTCTCGGCGATGAGTGTGCACGTGAATAGTGCTGCGACCGCAGCAACCGACACCAAGAACGGTGTTCCGGAGTTGATCGGCGATCCTCCGTGGTACGACCTCGACGGATACCCATGGAACAGAGCGGTATTGGAAGGTCGCCGCAACGACGCCGAAGCCGAGGCTCGTGATGTGATGGCCCAACGCTACGTCGCCCCGTTCTCGCAGATCCACTCCGCGCTCCCCGTTTTGCCACACCCGACGAGCGTCGATCACCCACTAGACATATCTTCAACCCCTTCGGGCGATACCGGCACCAACACCGACACCGGCGGTAAACCGCCCGCTTCCAACAACTCTGGCGCACCCAACGCACCCCGGCCCGGAGACCACAACACGCCGAGCCCGTCAGAGACACCGGCCGAGCTTCCGACATCCACGGGACAGCCAGAGTCGACCGCGCCTGCTAGCACGTCGACGACGCCCGCTAGCACCTCGACCACGCCTACCGGCTACAGCCCGACGATAAGCCAGCCGTCACCGTCTACCGTCCCGGCAAGTACCACACCAACCTCCGCAACCCCGGACACGGTCACCGGATCTCCGAGCAGAACCTTTCGCCCTGGCAGCCCCGGTAGCCCTGGCGCGAACCCCTCGACCCCGCCTGGCCCCGGCCGCAGTATTCCGGGCGTCCCGGCAGTACCCGGCATCGTGCCTGCGGCAACTGCCGCTTCAGCGGCGGGCCGGGGCGCGCCCGGAACGCCGGGGATGACGGCACCGGGAATGGGTGGTGGGCGCGGCAAGGACGAGGAGTCAGAGCATGAGACTCCTGACTACCTGATCAACCGCAAGAACACCGAGGAACTCTTAGGTGCCTCGCACACGGTCATAAGCCCAGTGATTGGTGACGGGGTGCCAGCCGCGTCGACGGCGAAGGTTGAGGACAAACCAGCGCCAGGCAAGGCGACCAGCGAACCACCCGGTCCCCGACCGCGACCGAGACGGACCACCGGATAGCGACAGTCGCTCGCCGCAACGGTGAGCTTAGGGACGAATGACTACTGAATGGACTTGGGAGCCTGACGATTTCGCGGCATTCTGGTTTAGTGCTGCGGTCGACCGGTTTCCCCGACCACTCCATTTCCGCAGCCGCTTCACCAACGCCGAGGCGTTCCACACCCACCGCATCAGCGTTCGGGAGCGCAACAACGCCGAAGAGATGGAGAAAATCGAGCTCGCGGTCCACACCCTGACGACCTCCGACATTCGGATCGAAATCCTCGGCGGAACCACTAGACACAGCGATAGTCACAACAGGATGAAGGAGTACCGGATCGTCGGCGCTCGCAACCTTCACCACGCCGTGGTGCTTCGTCAAACCGCAACCGACGGCGAAGATGGGCCAATCCGACTATCCCTGTGCCGCACCGAGACTCTGGCTGCCGGCATCGTCCGCCTCATCCCGCCGTGTCCTCCAGGCGCCGACGCGCCTGCCACATTCCATTGCCGCGATGTCGATCAACGCGACGACAACTACTTTGAAGACGTTGCCCACAACGCGCCACGCGAGCAGTATCAGCGCCTAGTCGGCCGCCCCGCCGATGGCGGCGGCAGTGCCGGTCTGCTGGTCGGCTCGATACTCGGTCGCCCGCCTGCCCTGACCACGATCCGCTGGTACGACATCACCGACGACGGCCGCTACACCGAGCAACGGACCGTCGAACACATCACCGTCCGGCCATCGACACCCGCCGCGTTGTCCTCACTATTCACGGCATGGATCGACAAAGCCGCCCAGCGCCTCCAGGAAGACGCCGCCGATGCGTGGTAACGGCTTTTCCGAATTCCGAGAATGGACCATATATGAATGATGATGGAACCCGGCTGGACAGTCCGCCAAGGCTCTTGCAGGTGGAATCGGGATCGCGATGGGGCGTCGGTATGTGTTGGTCAATATCGATTTGGGAAATCACCCCGCCCACGACACTCGGATTTCGCTCTTGTTATAGAGGCATACACGATGGGAGGATCGACTCTGATGTTCGAAGATCTGCTTGATGATCTGGCAAGATTCCATGCCTATACACAGGAAATGGGCAAACTGTTGAAACAAGCGCAGGAGGCAGGCCCCGAGCGCGTTTCTGGATGTGATAGCACCGGGACAATCGAGATAACCCTCGATCGCTCGGGTAAGACAGTCGATATCAATATTTCGGACGACTGGGCGGAGCATCTACAAGCCGAACAGATTGCGCCAGGAATAATGACCGCAATTAAGAATGCCAACGCTGAACGGGTCGAGGCAACCATGCGTGATGTCGTCTCGGGCGACATCATGTCCAAGATGGATAATCTGCGAATCGAAGACATGGAGCCAACTCGCTTCGAGCTACCACAACCGACAGGCGGCCACCACCTCAGCGCAAGTCAACTCGCCAACGAAGCACTCCACATGATGGAGGGCGGGGCTGCCGATTCGCCGAGCCGATTCGTCGGCGTGCACGAAATCGACGATGAGGTGGATACCCGAGTCGAAATCGATGCCCGCAGTGCAATCGTAAATTGCAGCGTTTCGATGGCCTGGGGTCGAAATGTTTCCGGCAGCACTATCGCTTGGGCACTGAAACAGTCCTATGACGCTGCGCTCCACGCATTGAATACCGCAGACACCAGCCACCGAATATCGACCCTGATCACTGATGCTTTGGACACACTGATTACATCTCGCGATACACCGACAGGAGGATTCCAGTGAGTCCCACACCACAGGAACTGCAAGTAGCTACCGGCGCTCTCCGTAACGAAGCTCGCACCTGGACGGCAGAAGCCGATACGATGGGGGGTCTGAAAACCAAAATCGATGGCTTGGAATTCGGTCGAGTCGACGCTGGAATTTTTCAGGCTATTGTTGACAAACATGCCGATTTGGTTCATAAGCTTTCAGGACTCTGCCAGGAAGGCTCGCAGCGTTTCGAGGAGGTCGGCAGCACACTACAGATATGTGCAGATACGTACGATGCCGAAGACGCCGCCGGTAAACATACTTTCGAAACTTTATGGTGATTGGAATGAGGGGTTTGCAATGGATTTCGATGTAGCATCGTTCAATGAGATTATAAAGAAGCTCGAAGGCTATGTAGACGATATCGGGAAACAAATCAGCACCGGCATACCGAATGCTCGAAGTACCGCATTGGACGTTGACTGGGTTGACTGGACCCCCGGCTTGGTAAGCGTTATCAAAAAATGTGCCGAAAAGATGATCGAGGGATGCAAATGGATATGGGATAAGATTGTCGATATCTTGAAATCCGCTTGGGCGCCGGTGACGATGTTCACGCGCGCCCTCGACTGGTACGACGTCAAGGGCACCGCCTCCGGTGTGCAGAGCACACTTGACCCGAACAACCTTGAGGCAATTCGCTTGTGGAAAGGTGCGGCTCAGGTGTCGTACATGCGAACAGCCACCACACAGAGCGCGGCTGCAGGAAAAGTGGCCGATGCTGGGGATAAAACTGCACTTGTTTTAGTGACGGCGGCCGCCTCGGGACTCACTTTCTATGCCGGAATGGCTTTGATTACTTACCAATTCATTGCGGCATGCGTCGCCGAGATCGGACTTTTGTGCACAGGATTCGGCGCTCCGTTAAGCCTGGCGGGTTTTCTAGCTGATGCCGGGATCACTACGGCGGCAATCTGGGGCGCGGTGGCCGGAATCGCCACCCTCGTGGGAGGTCAAGCGACCGCGTTTGCCAACATAAACTCAACCGTTTCAGACAACAGCGGCTTCCCTCAGGGCGCGGACGGTAAAAAGCACTGGCCAGAATCGTTCGCGAATTCCTTCAGCGACGCATCCGTCGACGGAGACAAAGAGTCGAAATGGCGACTGAATTGAGTGAATACTCCTATGCGCAAGATCGTCAGGCCAAACTCAATCGCCGTGACCGAAGAATCCAGCCGTTCGCGTTCATGATTCCAAGCATATGTATGGCCTTTGTTGCTATCCGAATAATGGATGGCGCCGAATCCGCAATCTTGGCGACGATAATGATCTCAGTATTCGTGGTACAGGCGTGGGGTATCGTTGCTGGCTGGAATACAGTACCGACCGGTAAGTCGCGGATTGTCGTATGTTCGGCATTCTTGGCGGCCAGCCTTGCGGTTATCGGCTTGATCATAGCCGCGTTTGTGACGGCTGCCGTCGCACTGATACCGCTCCACTTCTATCTTTTATTCGGGTTGTGGTTGCAGGGATACTGGCATCTTTGGCACGGCGGCTCGCGCACTCCCCGTCAGACGCGGTAATACTTATCCGGCTGCGTTAGACTGCCGGGTAGCCCGGGGGAATGTCACCCGGGCTACCGCAGAACGGAGAGTGGCGGCGATGCGGGGGCCGCCTAAGCTTTAGTCGATAATCAGAAGTCGTTCAATCTGTTCGCCATCCTTTAGAAGAATGCTCTTTCCTGCCCGCTCCGCCTGATAAAGGACACTTCCGTAAGCAACGAGGCGTCTCACGGCCTCAGTTACGGTTACGCCTTGGATTGCGGAGTATTCCCGCAGCGCGGTGAGCGTGGATTGGGTCACGTTGACACTTAACCGCGTGAGCGCCGAACCATCACGCGACTGCGCCGGAACGGCGCTCTCGCACGTTGGGTCAGGTGTGTGAGTCATCTTCTGTTCGTTCTCTCGTAAGGGGTTCGGCGACGTGGAAACCCGGGGTAGGAAACTGATGTTTCAACTGACCTACCAAAATCAATTTACTAGGTGGGTGGGGTCTGCTTCTGAACCCGAGAGACGCGGATGATGTGGTATCCGTCTGGGCGTTCTATTCGGTAGCTGTACCTGTCGTGCACCAACGCCACGCCCTCCACTGCGGCCCCCGCTTCCAAGACCTCCACGCATTCGGCCAGCGTGCCCGTTCTTAGGTCCGTACCGCCCTCCCGGCCGTCGGCGGGTGGGTCTGGAATCATCTCGACCGCGTACAACTCGGTCACTTTCTCGCCTCGCCACGCGCGTTCGAGCACGATTAGAGCGATGCGAGAAACTATGTACCGCAAGGGATGTACCCAATTCCATCTCATTGCGATGGCCCTTTTGTTCGGCTGTCCCATCGTGAGGGGTGCAGCGACCAGCGGGCATGGGTGTCTTCGGGCATGACAGTGATCACGTCGACCATCTTCGTTAGATCGCTGGGGATGGTTCCGCCCTCGAAATGAGCTGCGCTGGGCACGATTACGGCCTCAGCGGCTGTCCGTCGAGCCACGTTGAGCAGAGCATCGATCGGGCGTTCCGTATCAGCGCCGAAAATGACTGTCTTCGTGAGGTTGTAGCCGAGTCGCTTTGCGAGACTCCGCATCTGGGTGTCGTGCCATGCTTGCGCCTCGCCAGACACGTCTTTACGGAGATAGCCCAGAGCTGCTGGCATGTTCATCACGGCCTCTTGTGTCGTTCACCGGGAACGTAGGTGGCGGGTACCAGCTTCCCGGCTTTTACGAGGGTGCCGAACGCGAACCTCTTGCAAGGGCAGAAGGTGATTCGGCATCCGCGATGGAACTGCATGAGTTTGTGAGCGGCAGCAACATCGATTGGCTCGGCTGGCTCGCTATGGTCTGCGATGATCGACTGGGCGTAGGCTCGGGCGAAGGCTGGATATAACATTTCTGTGTTTCCTCTTCGTAGGCGGTGCCTGCGTTCCGGTGGTGTCTCTTGCCGGACTGGCCGCTAGGACCTCTTCATGCGCAGCCATACGCAGGGCGGTTCAGTTCGTGATGGTGATTTCGAGGAGTCGGTCGAACAGATTTACGCCGTCTGGAATCTCGACGCCATCAAGGATGGAATCCAGGATCGGTGCGCGCACCAAACGGAGTGTGCCGCAAGATGTTTTGGCCGCGCTGGCGATGACTTCGTAGATCACTGTGGCGTATACGAGAGGGCGGGGAGCACGAAGTTTGACCCCACTACGTTCGAGCGCGCGCAGGCGTGTGTCGACTGCATTGATCACGTCCTGAAGGACTCTGATCTCAAGCTTTATGGCGGTTATCTCGTCCGGATCGTTCATCGCTAGTATCCAAAACTGTTGCGTGAGTTGGACTGTGGCCGCAATGCGCCCGTGTGAATCAGGAGCGTCTTAGCTTGGAGCTTGCGTGGACACGTAGTAACCGAGCAATCGATATGGTTCTGCATGACTCGATGCGCAATCTCAGGCGTCATGTTCGACAACACGCCGTGCGTGGTTGGCGGAAGGCTGTCCACCGCAAGCACCTCCGTACATCGACTTGGGGACATCGGGTGTGCCCGGCCCGACGGTCAAGAAGGTGTGGCGGCTCTGTCCGAGTTGTGAAGCCCCCTACCGAGCACACCCCAGTGCACCACTCCCGAAAGCCCAGGACCATACGTATCATGAATATTCAGCACAATTACCACGAAAGCCCAGCACCGTATCTACGATGAATCCTGGAAATATTCACAGCGAAGGTAGCCCCAGGTCGGAGGCATCTAGAGATGGCAGAAGCGGCAGGATCAACAGTCCCTCGAAGGCAGCTGGGTCGTCATCTGCGTGAGCTACGCACCTCTGTCGGCCTGACGATCGAGGCTGCGGCCGAGCTGATGCAGTGGAGCTTCACAATGCTGCAAAGACTCGAGAAGGGCCAGGTCGATAAGGTTCGCGACGTTGACGTGCGAGAGCTGTGCAGGATCTACGAGGCTGAACCGTCCGAGGTCGACGGGCTGATCGGCCTTGCGAGACAAGCAAGCCTGCCTGAGTGGTGGCACGCCTACGGCGATCTGATTCCTGAGAAGTTCGATGTATACATCGGGCTGGAGAATTCCGCGAAGCAGTTGACCATCTACCAGTCCGAACTAGTCCCTGGTCTGCTGCAATCGCCCCAATACGTCCGAGTCTCGATTGCTGTCGGGCGGCGCACCGACAGCGCAGAAGAGATCGAACGACGCGTTCAACTGCGTCTCAAGCGGCAGTCGCTGGTGACTCGCTCAGTCGAACCAGTGCAACTGGACGTGGTGCTTCACGAGTGCGTGCTACGGCAAGTAGTTGGCTCGCGAAAGGTGATGGAGGAACAGTGCAAGGCGCTGGTCGATGCCAGCCTGTTGCCGAACGTGAGTCTGCGAGTTCTGCCGTTCGATGCGGGCTATCCAACCGGCGCACAGATCGGTCCCTTCACCATCCTTTCGTTCGGAGCGGACGCGAAGGGGCACGCCCTGGAACCGCCGGTGGTGTACGTGGAGGGCTTCACCGGTGCGCTCTACCAAGACAGACCCAGAGCCGTTGAGCAGTATGGTGATGGTCATAGAGTCCTCCGTGGGGCCGCTTTGGATGAACAGGCAAGCCGGAGGAAGCTCCGGGAGCTAGTGAAGGAGTTTGGGCGTGAGCGTTGACCTGTCCGGGGCGCGGTGGTTCAAGAGCAGCCACAGCGGATCAAACCAAGACTGTGTAGAGGTCGCACATCTGGAACAGGGACATGTCGGTATCCGGGACTCCAAGGATCCCACCGGCCCGGCCCTGGTCTTCGCTCCAAGCGAGTGGGATGCGTTCGTTTCCGGTGCCCAAGGGCGCGAGTTCGACCGCCCTGCCTGACTGGGCCTAAGGAAAGCCCCAGACCAGTTGCTCGACAACAGGTTTGGGGGCTTTCGTGCTCTGTAGTTCTTCGTCCCGGCGATGCGGTCTGGTGCTGCTCCTGGCGGTGTGTGTGGCCCGTAGCACGCTCGGTCTGGTAATACGCCCACATCTTGCCGTGTTCTCTTGCTATTCTTTGCAGCCTAACGCTTTTCGGTCGAGATGGCGCAAGGTAGAGCCAAACCAACTACATATGAGGGGGAGCGTGCATAACTTTGAACACACTGAACCGATCCTTCGTTGGGCCGGTGGAAAGCGTTGGCTGCTGCCGACTATTAGAAAAATTCTAAACGATACTGCGGTCAACAATTATCATGAGCCATTCCTCGGCGGCGCTGCGATATTTCTCGGCACCCCGCATTTAGGCAGGACCTTCCTTGCGGATGCAAATTCCGACCTAATCGAAGTATATAAGTGTATTCGAGACGATTATGAAGCTGTATCGAAGACCCTTGCTAATCACGTCAACACTGCTGAGCACTATTATGAGGTACGCGGCAATGTGCCTGAGTCGACAAGAGAGCGTGCCGCCAGGTTTATTTTTCTGAATCACACGTCATATAATGGAATATATCGAGTCAATCTTGCCGGGAAGTACAACGTTCCATATGGTCGTAGGAAGCACTTGCGAATCCCAACGCTTGAGACGTTAAAGACGCTCTCTTGTCGATTGCAAGATGTCAGCCTCAAGGCAGAAGATTTTGAACTGTGTTTAGATAATATCGGGCCGGGAGATTTGGTATTTCTGGATCCGCCGTACACGGTTGCACACAACAGTAATGGCTTTGTGAGATACAACCAGAAGCTGTTCTCTTGGGAGGATCAACGTAGGCTGAGCAATCTTGTCGATAAGATCAAGAAAGCGGATTCATACTACATCCTATCGAATGCTGCGCATGACTCGATCGCAGAACTGTTCGACAAAGGCGACCGCCTAATTGTGACGAAACGAAAGAATGCAGTTGGTGGTTTATCTTCAGAAAGAGGATATGCGTCGGAGTTTCTGTTTACAAATGTGGGGGCAGTATGACTACTGGCCCGAGAGATCAACAGGATATAGAACGTTACATGCTGCCCGTCAAGAGTATACCGGCGGAAGCGCGGCGTAGATTTTCACCTTATCACATGAAGTCGGTTTCATTCTCCGCAGTCGATGAATTTGAGAATGACGGCTGGCTGAAAGATAAAGTGATGAAAACTACGGTTAAGATGAGAAAGCCGAAGAGTGCTTCTGAGCGCTTTCTTGACCGAGTATGGGCTACTCTGGCCAAGCTGGGATTTAATCAGATAAGTAACGAAGCGGGCGCCACCCCTTGGCTGTCGGAATCGAGTACGCGCACTATTGATATTTTTGCGGCAGACGAGGAAGTCGCCCTCATAGTGTTATGTCGATCGTTCGACGAAAGTAAGATTCAAAACTTTAGAGCTGACATTGAATTCCTGGAACAGCATCGGAATAGAATTATTTCGCGAGTCAGGGCTGAATACCCGGGACGTAAGACAAGACTCATTCTGGCCACCAGTAATTGCGAGGTAACCCCTCAGGCTCTGAAAGCATTGGATGAGGCGAAGATATCTTATATGGACGAAGATATAATAGACTATTACCTTGGGCTAACCAGCCACTTAGGAAAGGCCGCCAAGTATCAATTGCTTGGAAGTTTATTTGCTAATCAGAAGATCTCTGAGCTAGAACCTCGTGTTTCTGCCATAGAGGCTCGCATGGGCGGCCACACGTATTACTCGTTCGTGATCGAGCCGGAGCGCTTGCTGAAGTTGGCATATATTCTACATCGAACGAAGGCAAATCAGGGCTTGATGCCAACCTACCAGAGGCTTATCAGACGGCCGCGACTCGTTGCAATTTCGAAGTTCGTCGAGAATGGCGGATTCTTTCCTAATTGTCTGATTCTGAATATCGATTCCGGCAGGCGTGGTGGCCTCCGTTTCGATCTGGCAGGAGGCCAAGTTCCGGGTGCGATGAGCCGTCTTGGCACCTTGTATCTCCCGCAAACATATCGCGCTGCCTATGTTATTGACGGACAGCATAGGTTGTACGGCTACGCTAACTCGAAGCGCGCCGGATCTGATCTTATACCCGTGGTAGCATTTGTCGATCTTGACCGTGCGGAGCAGGTTCGTCTGTTTATGCAGATAAATGAAAATCAGCAGGCTGTACCGAAAAATCTTCGAAATACTCTAAATGCCGATCTACTCTCCGATTCTCCAGATCTCCGAGAAAAAGTTCGATCATTGGTCCTGCAAATAGCTCAGCATCTTGGGGAATCGAGATCTTCACCCTTGTATGGACGGGTCTTGGTGGGGGAAAGTGCTAAGTCGCCAATCCGATGCATAACGATCGATGCTGTTCGGCGAGGTATTGAACGCGCAAACTATCTCGGCACTTTCGGTAAATTAGAAGTTCGGCGTGCGGGGACATTCTATCTCGGCGCGAATGATTTGACTCTTGGGCCGCTGGTAGAGTTTCTTGAACTTTGCCTAGGCTATGTTCGGGATGGGCTACGGAGTCAATGGGAGCTCGGCAGCGCCGAGGGTGGATTTGTATTCATAAACAACGGCGTCGAGTCTTTGTTGAGAATATTCAGTGATACGGTAGATCATGTCGTCGGCGGCCGCGAGTCGTCACCTTTCTCAATGGACTCGGGTAGAGTATTCGAAAATATCACATTTCTTCTAGACCCCATGGTAGCTCATTTGCAGGGACTGTCATCTGAAGAGCGTCTAGAGTACCGGAAGCAATATGGATCGGGGGGCAGCACTCGATATTGGCGGCGATTGCAGATGGCTATTCATGAGGCCGTTCCAGCGTTCAATCCCCCTGGGCTTGACGAATATCTTGCGAACGAGACGAAGCAGTTCAATACGGAATCTACCGATATGGTGAGGGAGCTTGAGTTATTTCTTAAGCTTGACGTTAGGAGCCGTCTTGAAGATGAGTATGGAAGCAAGTGGTTCAAGACTGGAGTCCCCAGAGCGGTTCAATTGTCGGCCGGAAGAATGGCCGTCGACAAGAATGCGGAACGTGACGTCGGGCAAGAGGTGGAGCCATGGGATTGCTTGTACCTTCTCGACTATCAGCGGATATTGACCCACGACCACGCTAGATGGAAAAATATCTTCGAAAAAAGATATACGAAGCCGGGAGACGAGCATGCTCGTGGCTCCTGGAAAGAGCGAGCAAATTGGATCGACAAGCTAAATTCGATTAGGAACGAAATCTTTCACGGAGGATCCGTGAAAGAGAGTGACTACGAATATCTCGTGACTTTGACAACCTGGCTGGTCGAGGGAAAGGTCGACAACGACCTGTAGTTTGTTAGTGATCTATCCCGACTCACGCCATTGTCGTAGCACCCGCCGACCGTAGTTGTTCGTCCCTGCGACCCGATCCAATTCGGCCCCGGTTGGTGTCCGCCCGTTGGCGCGTTCCGTCTGGTAGTACGCCCACATCTTCTGTTCGGCAGTCGGTTTCATATCGCACCGAGGCCAATCTGAGGGAACGGTGAGACGGTCTGGATGCTCGGTCTCGCTGGTCTCGTTCCTGGTGCCGCCGGTGGTCTCGGCGCGGCGGTGCTTAAGCGCGTGGTTGAGCAGTTCGACCGAAATCAGCAGTGCGAGCGGCGGGCACGCGGCCACGGTGATAGCAAACAGGTTCAGCGCGGGAGCAGCGGCGATGTTTGCACATAGTGACAAGGTGATCCCAAAGACGAACGCCAGCCACGCCGACCACCGACCACCGCTGCGGCGCTCTGTGCCCGTCTGCCACAGCTCAACCGTGGCCGTCATCATCATGCCGTCGACGATCAGCGGCCATAGGCCCGCCGTGATGTCGTCCGCGCCGAACCGGAGTGCGAATGCCCGCCCGTGCCTGTAGGAGGCGTAGGCCGCGCCGACGCAAACCAACGTCACTGACGCAGACTGTATCCAGAGCGCGCAGTTCGCCCGAGACGCGCGGCGATTCTGGTCGATGGTTCCCCTCAGTGTTCACCGCCCGAGGCCATGCGACGGGTGCCCACCGGCTTGATCTGGATCTCCGCCCCTTCCACCGTCAGAGTGTTCGGGTTCTGAGGCGTTAGGTCCACCAAAATCCCAGCTCAGGCTGGGATTTTTGGTTTCCAGGCCACCTCAATGCCTCCGAACATCCAATTGGTTCGGCAACGTAGCCGTCCGGCACGCCGAGGCTTGGTTCCCTACTGCTGACCGCCGCCCCGCGGTTCGTCGACCACACTCGGTGCTTGTTCCGCCGACGGTTGATAATTCACAGTCCGGGCTACGGATCCGAATCGAGCTACGAGGGCCGCATTCGACCATGCGACGGTCAAACTGCCTGTATGGCATCGAGACGAGGACCGGCCGCTCGTTGACCGTTACCTAGAAGCCAAGCGGCAATGTTGAGCCAGTTAGGCTTAGGCGTCAATCCCGATGTCGGCGCGCGCAGCGGCAACCAAGCGATCTTCGGCGGCGTATACCGCGTCCATTTTTGCCAGCCAATCGGTCCTTTCCGCCGTGTCCTCTTCAGCGGATTTCTGCTCGTTGATGAGTCGAGTTTGGCGGGTCGCTGACGCGGAAATAGCCGCGCCGAGCGCTTCGCCGAGCTCGCTGCTTTTGCTTGCTAATTCGTCGGTCGAAAGCAGCAGAAGAGTTTTGGCCGCAGAATCCATCTCGAACGCCCGAGCGCAGAATTTGTTGAAGTTAGGTAATATTTCTTCTTCTCGCCAGTAGATGTGTAAGTAGAGCTGCCGGTAGACGTCGTTCGATAGCTTGAGAGCGTCCGCAACTGTCGACACGACTGCATCGCGTCGCCACTTCTCGTGCTCGCGCAGCTCAGCTGCTGCATTGGTAGCTTCTACGTTGCGCTGCCCCGCTTTGATGGCATGGCGGTTAGTCTGGTTGTTGATGAGGACCCCAACGAAGGCGACCGTCGCGACGGCCAAGGCGCTGAACAGCGGAAGCCACGGAGTCACGACGCAATTGTCCCACCGTGACATGGTCTTGTCCGTCGATCTATCGGTTCGCGCTTTTCGGTATGCCACGGAGGCAGAGTGCTGGATTGGCTTACTCCCGCGCCAATCCAAGCCATCGGCATCGCGATCGCCTCGGTGGTCGGAGTCGTCACTGCTCGGTAACCGCGGGAGGTCGAGAAGCTACGCGGTCGCGTCGACGCACTGGAGACACAGGCCGCGAACGGCCACAAGCTGATCCGAACGGCGAGGCGCGTGATCCGGTCGCTGCTAGCCGACCGCGATGCCTTGCTGCACTTGATCAGCGTGTACCTATCTGGGTCTGCACCACCGACCATGCGTACCGTCATCCCCGAGGATTTCAACGTGCAGATATGGTTCCCTTGCAATTCATTTCGTAGCGACGACGGTGGCCTAGTCATAGACTCTGCCGCGTGAGCGAGCAGAATCCTTCTGCGGGGGGCGATCGTCAGAATCAGCCTGGTCCGCAACCACCTTCACGACAACAAGGCAGCCCCCCGCCAGGACCTGGACCGGCACATCGAAGCAGAATCCGCGACATCGGGCCAGCATGGATCACTGCCACTTCCGGCCTGGTCCTGGCTCTCGCCACCTTTGCGGGGGTCTTCGTGGGACGGGCAACTGCGCCCGCGAACCCGAGCCCCGCCCCAACCATCGCCTCTGCAGTCCCGACTACCGCCGCCGCCTCCCCTGGGGCGACGACCGCTACGAGCAGACCTCAGGCAACGGCGGCCTCCGAGGTTGCACTAGGCACTGCACTGATTGAAGGCTGTCCAATAGCTCTCGCCTACCATTACAACCTGCCTATTGGCGTGACTTCCGAATGTCCATTCCCGACCAAGGACGACGGCCCTGGTATTGGATGGGATTCATACAACTTGTGGGCTAACGGCAAGTCGACGTTGGCCAGACTGGACAGCGCTCCAGCCAGCTACGACGCATGTAGGAAGAATACTCGATATATCCCAGCTGTTTCTCAACCTGCTGCTGGTGATGTCATTTGTTATGTGGGCAAGGGCGTCGTCGCTGCGATTACTTTTACTGGAGGTAAGTCGGCGTCGATTGCAGATTTTACGATCACGATCTGGCAAGGAACTCCGTAAGAAACCGCGAAGTCGACGAGCTCACGAATAACAAAGGAGGTGTCGATTTATCGCCGCCAGCGGGACAGATCGTCTCGGTGCCGTGCCTGGCTATGGACCTAGGAATAGCCGCTCGCAAGGCACCCGTGTGAGCTGTGGTGTCACGCCTTTGTCGAAGCCGATTCTGATCAGGTCTGACCCGAGCTCGCGTTCCCGGTCGGCAGCGAGGTCCGCGGCAGCAGTCATGCATGCGCGATAGTCCATTCCCCAAGTACCATACATGCGCGTCCAACTTGCTCGGGTTGGGCGATTCCCTCTTCTCCGGCATATGGAATGCCTTGGTCGAAATATATGAAAAAGCCCCGCACGTCCGTCATTCATCGGCTCCGCGGGGCTCTGTTGATATCCACCGTTGGCTCGTCGCGCTGGAAGAAGCGGAGAGCTTGACACCTGAGCAGGTCCAAGCCCATCGGCTCGTACATGCTTGCATCCGCGACCTGATGCACATCGGAGGCCAGCAAACACCCGGGTTGACTGAGTTTGCCCGCCGCGCTGGCCTTGCTGCGTAAGCGAGGTGTGTTTGGTAACTGACGAGGTCTCGTCCGTCGTCAGCGGCACCCGGGTGGCGTGCCGCTGATGTCACTGTCGCCTAGGTCGTGTTTCGAAAGTCGTCACCGTAGCCATAGGTCGATAGCGGCGATGTGGATGGTGGCCAGGTAGCGGACGGCGAGTTTGTCGTATCTGGCTGCCAGCGCACGGTTTTGCTTGAGTTGCAGCAGCAGAATTCTGAACATTAGTTCAGCTATCTGGTTGTTGCGGAGCAAGGCCGTGGGTTCGAGTAACGTGACATTCCTCCACTCGTTAGAAAGCCGCAGGTCAAAGACCTGGCTTTTTTAATCGATTATTCCAGAGTGGTTGATCGCATGCCTGACCTGCGGCGATGGTTGGGGGTCGGGGTTTGAGTTAGATCTCTGGCATCCAACTGGTCGAAGCGGTGTGAACGCAGGGCCACTACTTGCTTATTGTCAGTGGGCGCTTTAGGTGATAGATCGGAAGGATGGCCTGCTAGCCAGCGAGCGGCGTGCTGGCGGACGATCCGCGGCGGCCGGAGGAATTGATCTGTTGCTCCGAACCCGTTGCGCCGTTCGACTCGAGCCGATCTCGCGGTTGGGTTTGGCCGCCGGTGATCGGCCGCAGTCCGCTCAGCTTCGCTTCCGCCCCGTAATGGGTGGCGACGGTAGTCCGCTCGACAGAGGCGATACCGGCGGCATCGCGCACCGAACCGGTGGAAGGCGACACGAAAACGTCAGCGCGCCAGCGCGATCAGGATGTCAGCAGGCTTCGGCCTCCGATAACCAGTACTGGACCAAGTTCGATCAGCACTCGAGTTGCGCAACCCGTGGCAGATGGCGCTCAAACGGGCCAGCGTGTCCGTCGGCAAGCCGTTGACCGCACAGCTCGATCCGTTCGAGTTCGAAGTCCGTAGCCCTGGGGGATCACGGTTGCTCATCCAGGCTGGATGCTTGCTCGTCTGCGAAGCCGCTGGTGGATTGAGTACCGCGCACAGGTCACGGATCGCGAGGAGCGCGGCCTGGCAGGAGCGCAGTAGCTCCGCGACCGCGAGCGGCACTGATTCGCAGCCTGGAGCACTAGAACGATCAGGGTGATGTGCACGATTGCTTCGGTCATGCGACTACCGTCGGTGCGCTGACCGTTCGGACGCATTCGGCGAGGAGAAGCCGCCGAAACGACCTGGTACTCAAGAAGAGACGCGCATATCGTCCTAACGAAATCGAACGGCAACTGGTAGGTGGCACGGCTTGAGAATCGATCCCGAACGCATCAGCACCCGCACTGACCTACGCGCCGCCCTCAAGGCCCTCCATGACCGCGACGGGCGTTCGTATCATCAAGTCGCGGCCGATTCGGGCGTAGGTGTTGCTTCGGTCTATGCCTGGATCAATGTGACCACAGGTTTTAGTTGTCACCGATGACGCCGACGACCTGGACCGTTAATCGGTGTTACAGGCGACGGTTGTCACCGAATACAGGTTGTAGTTGTCACCGCCGCCGGGCTGCCCGGCAAGCGGCCTGCTGGTAGTGGGAAGTTTCGAGGTGCAGTTGGCGGCTGTTCCCAGATCTTCTCGGCGGCTGGGTACGTGATCCGGATCGGTGACCTTGCGGACGCACCATAAGTAGGCTCCCCTACTTATTTAGGAACGATGCGGTCGCCAGGCCGGCGTCGTTCCGGTCTGGGTGCGGTGACTCCTTTGGCTCCCCATGGTCCTCGAGTCCTTCATAGAGGCCGCGG
>NZ_JBITFL010000017.1:0-195969 GCF_044456045.1 Nocardia sp. NPDC051052 | reverse complement strand
GGGGATCCGGTGGCGTGGGGGTTGGCTGGCTCGGACCATCCGCTGGTTGGTGCGGTGGTGCATTCACCGGATTCGGGTGGGGTGACTGTGACGGGTCGATTGTCGGTGGATGCGCACCGGTGGCTGGCTGATCATGCGGTGTCGGATGTGGTGTTGGTGCCGGGGACCGGGTTTGTGGAGTTGGTGATGCGTGCCGCGGATGAGGTGGGGTGCGTGGTGCTGCGGGAACTAACCTTGTTGGCTCCGTTGGCGTTGCCTGCCAGCGGTGGTGTGCAGGTGCAGGTTGTGGTTGCCGGGGTGGGTGAGCAGGGTGAACGCGCTGTCGCGGTCTACGCCCGCCCCGAAGCCGAGCGCAGCCATCCGGGTAGCGGTGCGGACTGGACTTTGCACGCCGAGGGCGTGGTTTCGTCAGGTGGGAATGTCTTCGGTGCGGAACTGCCCGCCATGTCCGCTGAGCTGGCGCAGTGGCCGCCGGTGGGTGCGGTGGGTGTGGATTTGGCGGGGCTGTATGACCGGCTGGCGGATGCCGGGTATCGGTATGGGCCGTCGTTCCGGGGTTTGCGGTCGGTGTGGCGGCGGGGTGCGGATCTGTTCGTCGAGGCCGCTCTTCCCGAACCCGGCGCGGAGGTGGCTCGGTACCGGTTGCATCCAGCTCTGCTGGATGCTGTGTTGCACGGCATGGCGGCCGCCGCGGAGACCGAGGTCGACCGCGGGGGCCAGGGGCCGAGATTGCCGTTCGCATGGCAGGACGTGGTCTTGCACGCAGTCGGCGCCACCTATCTGCGAGCCCATATCGCGCCCAGCGCGGGGGATGACTCAGCTTCGGGTGCGGTGCGGATCCACGCGGTGGACGAGTCCGGGCAGCCGGTTGTCACTGCGGGATCATTGACTACCCGGCCGATGCGACCCATCGCCGCGATGACGGATCGACTGCTGGGCGTGCAGTGGAACGGGCAGGCTACTTCGCCACGCGCACAAAGCATTTCGGAATCTGTGTCGTTTATCGGGATCGAGTCCTCTCTCGATCTGGCCGACCCGCCCCGCGATCTGCCGTCCGCAGTTGTGTTCGATATGCGTCGCATCGGAGCGGCCGACGCCGAAGTTGCCGTGGTGGAGCGGGTGCATGCTGTTGCAGCCACCGCCTTGGCGGTGGTGCAGGCGTGGCTGGGTGATTCTCGGTTTGGTGAGGGTCGTTTGGTGGTGTTGACCGCGGGTGCGGTTTCGGTTGCGGGGGAGAGGGTTAGCGATCTGGCGGGTGCGGCGGTGTGGGGGTTGGTGCGTTCGGCGCAGTCGGAGGATCCGGGTCGGATTGTGTTGGCCGACGTTGACGATGCGGGTGATGTGGGTGGTCTGGTTGGCGGGATTTTGGCCAGTGGGGAGCCGCAGGTGGCGGTGCGTGGCGGTCAACTGCATGTTGCACGGTTGACGCGGCTGTCGGTTGCGGCAGGTGTGCCGGTGCCGGTGTTGTCGGGGTCGGTGGTGGTGACCGGTGGTACTGGTGGTTTGGGTGCGATTGTTGCGCGGCATCTTGTTGTGGCTCATGGTGTTACGTCGTTGGTGTTGGGGAGTCGTCGGGGTCTGGACGCTGCGGGTGTGGCGGATCTGGTGGAAGAACTGACGGGGTTGGGTGCCATGGTGCGGGTGGTGGCGTGTGATGTGTCTACCCGTGTAGGGGTCGATACCCTGTTGGGTGCGGTTCCGGTGGAGTTGCCGTTGGTGGGTGTGGTCCATGCCGCGGGTGTGCTCGATGATGGTGTGATTGCGGCGTTGACGCCGCGGCGGTTGGATGCGGTGTTGGCGGCGAAGGCGGATGCGGCGTGGTATTTGCATGAGGCCACTCGTGACGTTGATTTGGCGTTGTTTGTGTTGTATTCCTCGGTTGCTGGTGTGTTGGGTGGTGCGGGGCAAGGTAATTACGCTGCGGCGAATAGTTTCTTGGATGCGCTGGCTGAGTTTCGTCGCGCTGAAGGGCTTGTGGCGGTGTCGATTGCGTGGGGTTTGTGGGATTCGGGTTCGGGGATGGGTGCACGGTTACGTGATGAGGACACTATCCGGCTCTCCCGTGACGGTGTGTCGGGTATGTCGGTCGAGCAGGGTTTGGTGTGGTTCGACGCTGCCCTGATCGCGGACCGGGCGACGGTCACCGCGACCCACCTCGACCTCGCAGCCCTGCGACGGACCACAACAGTCCCGGCAATTCTACGAGAACTCGAGCCACGCAACGCCCGACCCACATCGACGGCCATGGCGAAACGCTCTCTGCCCGAGCAACTGCAGGGTCTCAATACGACGGACCGGGAAAAGCTGGTGGTCGAGTACATCCACCGAGCTGCCGCGAAGGTGCTCGACTATCCGACGGCAGACAGTATCGGGCAAAACCTTGCCAGCGCAGGCTTCGACTCGCTGACTGCCATCGAGATGCGCAACATGCTCAACGCCGTAACCGGGCTTCGCCTACCTGCCATGGTTGTGTTCGATATTCCGGAAACCGCAGAGTTGGCTCGCCATATTCTCGATGCGCTACCTCGAAGCCTTGCCCCGGCTCCGGGAATCACGCCCGAGGCCCACGGACGATCTTCCGAGGCGACAACGCCTTTCGCAGCCGAGGACTCGATTGTCGCCTTGTACAAGCAGGCGATCGGCTCGGGCAAGTTGAGTATCGCCGATGACCTCTTGCGAAGTGCGTCGAGCCTACGACCAGTGTTCGACATCGCGCAGCGTGATTCCGGAGTCCTGAAGGGCGTGACCTGGAGTTCGAACGGGCCCCTTCCCTACCTCGTTTTCATCTGCACGCCGGTGTTCACCGGTGGCGTCCACCAGCACGCGCATATAGCGCGCGCGTTCCGTGGCCGGCGTCCAGTGCTCAGCATTCCATTGTCGGGGTTCGCCGCCGACCAGCCGCTACCGGCGAATGCGGAGATTGCCATCGAGGCGGTATCCGCCGCTGTGCTGGCGGCGGTCGGCGCGGAACCCTTTGTGCTGGCCGGGTACTCCTCGGGCGGAAACCTGGCGTACGCCGCGGCCCAACACCTCCTCGAAAACGGATGCGCAACGGTGCGGGGTGTGGTCCTCCTCGACTCGTTCAAGCTCTCGGGGGAAGGGCAAACGGACCTTCCCGTTGAGCAGCTGCCGCAGCAGATGCTGACCAAGGAATCAAGCTTCGGCGACTTCAGTAGCGCCCGGCTGACTGCGATGTTCAGCTGGTGTGACCTGCTCCCGGAGTTGTACTCGGGCGATCTCGATACCGAAGTGCTGTTCGTGCAATGCGGGAAGCCAGTCCTCTACAACGTCGATCATGAGACCGGGCGCAGGGAGGGAGCCATTGCACAACCCTGGTCGCCCACCCATCGTGTTGTGACGGTATCCGAGGATCATTTCTCGGTGGTTATCGACGGCTCGGTCGGCGTAAGCAATGTCATCGAGGGATGGATGGAGGAAACCCTATGACGCGCTAGTCGTTCCTCCCGTCACACACAGCCGCAGTAGCCGCAAGGAATATGTATGTCATTGAATTTCGTTAGACCGCTGGCGCCAAGCGAGGCAAGATTTGTTACCCCGAGCTTCTTCGTCGGATACTCCGCCCGGGTGCGCGGAAAATTGAACGTCGAGAATGTTAACCGCGCATTCGAGGCTCTCCAGCAAAAGTACCCTGTGCTGGCGGCACACTTGGAACGGAAAGGTGGCGACTTTGTCATCGTCGGCCCGACTGCACCAACGGCAGGTGTTGTCGTTCTGCACGGCGACATCGAAGACCCGATGGCCGGTGCCGAGCTGAACCACGGATCTGCCCTGTCCGCTCTGCGCCTAACCCTGGATGGCGATTCGGCTGCGGTGACTTTCATAGTTCACCACAGCATCGCCGATGCCTACCACGCGCTGGCGGTTTTCGATGACTTCTGGCGTATTTATGCGGACCTGCAGAAGGCGCGCCGGACCGACGTGGTTCCGCACCCATACCCGGAGCCCTTCGAGAAGCTGATGGCCGACCGCGGCGTAGGCGAGTACGCCGAACCTACTTCCGGAACCGCCGAGACTTCCGAGAGTCTCGCCGGTGAGCACCCGAACGGTTTCACGGCTCCCGTGGTCCGATGCACACTCTCAGAAGCGGAAACCAATGCCTTACTCGACTACGGCAGGCGTAACGAAACAACAATCCACGGTCTCGTCTCGGCCGCGATACTTCGCACCGAATCCGATGTGCAGGCCAAGCCCCTGACGTCGATTCCATTTGCGTACTCTGCGGACCTGCGAGGCCGCGTCCAGCCTCCCATCGAGGCGACGGCCGGAACAAATGTGCTGGGCTACACCTTGTTTCTCGGCACCGACGAGTCCGCCAGTGTCACGGAGCTGGCCCGGGAGATCAACGCGACCCTTCGGGCCGGCCTCGAGGACGGTTCCGTCATTCACTCGGGCCTGCATTCCGCGGAGATGGGATCGTTGGACGCTTCCGCCCCGGACTCGGCAGCCGTATCGGCGCCGATGGGGTTCCCTGTGATAGCAACAAACTGGGGGTCAATCCCGTCGTTCGATGTGGCCGAGGAAATCGTTTTCAAAGATTTTGTCGGATATGCGCACGTGGTTTCGGACGCTCCCGCTCCCGCCTTGGCCTCGAATACCTACCTGATCAGCACATTTCGTGGCCGGTTGAGCATCACCATCGGTGTATTCGATTCGGCCAGTGCGGAGAAGCAGGTGTCGGCAATAGGGTCGTATTTGCGCGAGTTGATCTAGCGCTTGGCGGTATTCGTTCGCCGGACATCATCTATCCCGCTATCAGAGAAAGGCCCTATTGCATGAGCGACAGCCCCGTGCGTTCGTACCCGTTCGGAACGCAGCACACCATCGACCTGGAATCAGCCTATTATGCAGTCCCGGTCAGCCGGGTGGAACTTCCGCTCGGCGGTACCGCTTGGCTGGTCACCAGCCATGAGCTGGTCAAACAGGTCCTCGCGGATCCGGTGTTCTCCCGGTCGGCGGCAAATCGGCCCGACATTGCCCGAATGTCGGATGACGTACTGCCGCCGACGTCGATCCTGGCTGCTGACGCACCCTGGCATACCGAGTTGCGTCAACGTATAGCGGGCCTATTCACGCCGCGTCGAGTGGAGGAGTTGCGGCCAGCGGTCGAAAAGACAGCGGGTGAACTGCTCGACGAGTTCATGTCCGGCGGCAACCGCGGTGACCTGACGACGGGCTTTATCGAACCGTTGGCCGTTGCGGTGGTGTGCGAGCTGTTACAGGTGCCGAAGGCCCTGCGTCGCAAGGTATCCGAGCTCAGCGAGCTGCTCGAAAGCAGCGAGGGGACACCCGAGAAGCTGATCGCCGCGGTGGTCGATTTTGCGGAGTTGATTCGCGAGATCGCTGCCGCCGGCACCAACGACCTGGTCGTGAAACTCGACGGGTTGTCGGATCAGGACATCGAGATCATGTTCGTCACGTTGCTCACGGCGGGGCGCAACTCCCCGACGACCTTCTTGTCGAGTGCGATCTTTGCCTTGCTACGCGAGCCCGGCAAGTACGGGCACCTGGTTGACCACCCCGAAACGATCGACAACGCAGTGGAGGAACTGCTGCGCTACACACCGGTGCGAGTCGACGGCGGCTTCAGCCGGGTGGCGTTGCAGGACACGAAGCTGGGCAGCGTGGAGATCCGGGCCGGCGAGGTGGTGGTTCCCGCGATGCATGCCGCCAATCGGGACGCTGCCGTCTTTGCGCGGCCCGAAGAATTGTTGCTTGATCGTACGGTGAGTCAGCATTTCGGGCTGGGGCACGGAGCGCACTACTGCGTAGGCGCGGCGCTGGCCAGGTTGGAGATCGGAATCGCTGTGCACTCCCTGACCCAACGGCTGCCGGCACTGCGGTTGGCGACCCCGGCGGCGGATATTCCGTGGCGGCCCGGACCTTTCCGGGTGCTCGAAAGCCTGGAGGTGATGTGGTGAGAACCCTGCGAATTGCTCCCACCCGCTGCTGGAACGCAGGCGTCTGCCTGAGCATTGCGACCTGCCAGACGCGAACCTACGGCGGCGTTGCCCGCCCGATTCCGGGCACCGAAGTGAGCGAGCAGGGCACACGATCGGCGGCAGCGTGCTGCTCGAACGAAGCCATCACGGTGCTCGAGGGAACCGAGACCGCCCAACACTGAGGCCTCGGAGCGAAGCGTGACGCTCCCGGTCGCGCCGGAAGCGTCACGCAGCCAGGTAATTCAGTGCGCGAGCATGTGCCGTACAGCCAGGTGACTGAACAACACCGAGGCCCCGATCGGGTTGCCGCCTCCTGGGTAGGTGGTGCCGCTTACCGCCGCCATGGTGTTGCCGGCCGCGTACAAACCGGGAATGGGCTCGCCGTCCCTCCTCAGCACCCTGGCCGCACTATCGGTGCGCAATCCACCCTTGGTACCGAGATCGGAGATACCGAATGCGGCCGCGTGGAAGGGGCCCTGCTCGATCGACACCAGCGGGGGCTTTCCGCCGGAGAATGCGCGGTCATATGCCTCGTCGCCGCGGCCGAAATCGGTGTCGACGCCCGCCGCGACCATGGTGTTGAACCGTTCCACCGTGGCGACCAGCCGATCGGCCGGAACTCCGATCTGCTCGGCGAGTTCGGGAAGGGTGTCCGCGGTGTGCCACAGCCCGGCCGCGACATACTTCTCCGACTCGACCATCGACACGTTGGGTGCTTTGACGGGCGGCACCTCGCCCTCTTTGTCGTCGTAGATCATCCAGTAGGGGAGGGTGAGCGATCCCGCGTCCAGTTTGCTGATCACATCGCGGCCGAGCCGGTCATAGGGTGCGGACTCGTTGACGAACCGTTGCCCATTCTGGTCGACAAAAATGCCACCGGTGAACCACAGCGCGAATGCCGAGCGCCCGTCCGGGTGCGTCAGGCCCGGCGACCACCACGCCTGATCCATCAGGTCGGTGTCACCGCCCACGGCGATCGCCGCCTCATGCGCTCGACCCTGGTTCCCCCACGGTCCCATGGTGTCTCGGGCGGCCCCCGGCACACCGTATCGGCGCCGGAGTTCGTCGTTGTGCTCGAAACCGCCCGAAGCGAGCACAACGCCCTTGCGCGCCCGGATGGCAAAGGGCGCACCGTCGCGTTCAGTGATCGCGCCCACCACGGCACCGACTTCGGTAATCAGTTCGACCAGAGGCGTGTTGCGATACAGCCGCACATCGGGGTAGCTCGACAGCGCGAGCAGGAATCGGCCGACGAGCGCCCGTCCGCCGATCAATATTTTCGGTGGTGGTGCGCCGAGGCGTTCGGTGTCGAGGGGTCCGCGCACGTGCTCGCCCAGTTCGCCCAGTTCGGCGGCGGGTAGCGGTGACGGAATGATGTGGCGTTGCCCGTCGAGCCGGGCCTTCGGTGCGTGACCGAAATAGTCCGGCCACGGCAACATTTCGAAGACGAAGCGGTCGTCGGCTTCGAGGTATTCGATGAGATCGGCGCCCCGGCGGACATAGGTATCCTGCAACTCCCACGGCGTTCGTTCACCGACGACGGCATGGTAGTAGGTGAGAGCGTCGTCGATTGTGTCGTCGGTGCCGGCCCGGCGTAACACGGGATTGCAGGGAAACCACATCCCGCCGCCAGCGGAGTACGCGGTCGTACCGCCGAACTTGTCGGTCGCCTCGACGACGGCAACGCTCAGCCCTTCTCGGATCGCGGTATAGGCGCCGGCCAGGCCGCCGCCCGACCCCGCGACCAGCACGTCCACTTCGTCGTTCCAATTCACCACTGTTACCTCCTGTGCTCGGCATCACGCTAGGCCGGGCCGGGTGGCTGGACGCACGGTTGCTCCCGCTCATCGGGAACGCAGCCAGCCTTTGTCATCTCTCGGGTGTATCAGGCGCGACGCCAACTCCGGTAGTCGGGCGGCGAAGCAGTCGTTCGCGGAGATCTCGTCGCTGGAAGGTTCAGTTCCCGATCCGGCGAGGACGACGGAGGAGGCGCCGCATGTCAAAGTCCGACACAGATCAACACCACTGGTTCGTCGTTTCGAACTGTGTTCGGAGGGAACGGCCCTACGCTCACCGCCTTCACCGGCGAAAACTGCTGTTCGTGGGTCGATGTCTCGAAGGAGTGGACGAGGGGCGCTGCTGGATGGCGACATATGAACATATCCATGCGAGTCGAGCTTGGTCGTTGACCTCGCCGGGGCGATGGATTGGCAATCGGCCAATGGAGCTCGTCTGGGTCGCTCGGAGTGTGTGGGGCCTGGATTGAGCTTCGGCTACGAGCCAAATATCGAATTGCCCACTGGTGTGCCGGACGCACGGAAGGCGGATAGGATATGCCGAGATGTGGATCTATGTGTGAGTGGGGACTTCGCCACAGATCGTGAGCATTCCTGTGTAAGGAATGTGCTCATGCGCACTAGAATACGCGGTCCAACGGCGTCGATGTCAAGCGGCTATTCGCAATCCCGATCGGGTGAGGCTTCGAGTATTGCCGCGCGGTTGAAACGGCTGCAGAAGTCGACATGAGTGCTCGCGACTCCGACCCGGTTAGTTATTTGGAAATGTCCAGCTGCCCAGGACGGGGTAATGCGAGTTCCAGGATGTCGTAGCGAAGGGCTTCCTGCGGGATCCGGCGCCCGTCGATGAGTAACGCAGCTGCCCTGTCTCGCGTTTGCTCGGGCAGCCAGGACACTAGTTGGCGTGCGCGGGTTTCGTTGACTGCACGCCCGGGTCGGGAAGCCTGTTTGATCAGAAGGTCCCAAAGATCGGTAGCGGGTCCGGCCGGCACACCGACTCGTTCTGATGTCATACAGGCGGCTTCGGCGATTTCGAGGCCAGCGGGGTCGAGATCACCGATGTAGTCCAGCCTTTCGACTATGAAGGGCATGTCGACGAGGGATTCCAGCGGGGCGGTATTGCGACCCTGTATCCAGGCAACGGCTGTCCACGGTGGGGTGGGGTGGCTGCGGAGAATTCGTAGCAGGGTGCGGAATGTCGCATGATTCTCCACGCAAACGATCGCTCCAGCTTCGGTCACAACTTGAGTTGTGGGCTCCCATGTCAGCGGGGTGGGAGTGCGTTCGCAGCGAAGAAGTTGGAATGTGAGGCGGTCATCCCTCCATAGGGATTTGCCGCCGAGTGGCGGTACGGTGTCGAAGGCTTTTTCGTCGTTTAGTAGTTGGTACGCGCGTTCGGCTGCGGCAACGATCGGTGTATTGCCACCGGTCTGTCTGAGCCAAGCGTTGACAGCGAGCAGCACCCGGCGTTGGGCTGCAAGCAGCGGCAGAGTAGCGGCCCAGGGTGCCAGTTCCGGGCGGAGTGGAACATCGACTGGTCGGCGTTGGTCTGTAGTCACGTCTTTGCGGGTGAGCGTTATTGATTTCGGCAGCGTGATGCGTCCACGGCGAACGGTTGTGGTCCGCGCAGGTGACCAGTAGCCAGCCGTTTCGCCGTGTTGAATGGTTTCCAGAAGGAGGTCAGGGAAGGCCGCCGAATCCAGATTCGGAGTTATTTCGCGCAGCGCTACGGCGACGTCGTCTATGTGTCGACGACCACCGTGTTTAGTGGGATCGAGTGCGGCGACTAGTGCTTCGATATCTACGGTGGTCATTCGCCGAGCACCGCGAGCACGTCGTTTTGCACCAGCATGAGGTCGGTGATCTGTCGTTTGCCATCGTCGATGACGATGACTTTTTCTCCAGAAGACGGGCGTGAGCGCCGGGCGAGGGCGATAATCCGATCGAACATCGAGAGGGCTCCCTTATCCTTCGGCGCGGCAGTGAAGACGAGTTGCAGGCCCAGTTTGTCCGCGGCCAGGCGCATTGTCCGGATGAATTGGTCAGCAGATGCCTGCCCGAAGGGGTTATCGAGCCAGAGCCAGCCGATGGAGCTGGCATCGCCGGCGGCACGAACTCGGGTCATGGTGGCGTACATGAGCACTCCGGCAGTTACTCGTTGTCCACCGGAGAAGTTCTTCAGCTCCGCAACGTCGACCCGATCCAGCGCCAGGTCGATGTGTGGTTTGAGCAGTTTGACACGAAATGGCGCGTCGACGAGCGCACGTGTGGCCGCGAATAGCATGGCCTGGGCGTCGGAGCGTCCGGCCCCCGGAATCAGCAGGGCATGCACGATGCGAGCAACTCGGTCCACCGCGACGGATTCGTCGGTGGGGACTGGATCGTGTTCGATCACGACGAATCGTTGGCCGGACCACTCGCCGAGACCCTCGGGCAGGCGTGACTGGTTTTGGTAATGGCGTAGTTTCTCGATTGCAGTTGCGGCTTGGATGTGGAGCATCTGTGCGCACATCCGTACGCGCCTATCGTGGTCTGCCAGGTCATCGCTCAAGGTCGCGGCACGCTGTTCGAGTTGCATAGCGAGCCGTTCGGCGTCGGCAGGCAACTGTTGGTCGGCGCGTAGGCGGCGGATCAGGTCGCCAATACGAGAATCCTCTCGGTCTTCGACGGCGCGAGCGTCGGAGCTGTTGGCGTGGGCGTGAACGGTGTCAGATGCTGTCCGCTGTATGTTCTCGTCAGCGGAGAGGGAATCTCGTGCCGAGCGAACCTCGTCGGCAATTCGATTGAGGTTATTGACGAGTTCGTCGACATTCTCGGCAGCACGTCCCATGAGGATCGCGCTGGCGAGATGTCGCAGCTGCTTCGCGGAGGTCTCTATGAGCTTGGCTGACGCTTCGGTTTGCTGTGCTGTCAGCTCAGCTTCTTTGGCCAGTCGTTCCTCGGTTCCGCGCGTCTCCAGTAGCTGCTGCGCCAGCTCATCGAGCTGTCGGGCAAAGCGGTCGGCGTCAGTCGAAGTTGCAACCCGTGCGGCCGGGAGGAATCCTTCGACGTCAGCAGCGGATCGATCCGCGCGGTCCTCGACACGCTGCCGATGCACGTTTTGTGCGTTTTCGGCCGCCGCATCGGCCTTCCCGCAGGCTTCCCGAGCTGTTGCTTCTCGTTCTTCAGCGATGCGGACCGATTCGGTGACTGCGACGGGATGACGCGCACCTTCACTGGCCGCGAAACTCTCGGCCAGTTCGCGACGTTCGGCATCCACACCGAGTACGGCTTCCACATCGGACAAGTCCTGACGTGTGCGCCGAATGTCTTCGTACAGCGCGGGATCCACGGCAGCGTCAGCGAGAGCATCCTCGATGCTGGTCAACCGTGCACGAATCGTCTCGTGGTCGCCGACCGGTACTGGACCGTCGGTCACAGGTGAAAGTCCTGCCTCCCGCAGCTGTTCGGTAGCGTTCTCGACGGCCCGACGATGCGTGCCGACAAGATCGTTGGCATCGGAGACCTCGCCGGTCAGTCGAGGCATATCAACTCGGAGTTCCTGTATACGGTCGCCGAGGTCAGCGACCGTGTCGCGCAGGGTCGGCAACAGCCGATATGCGCGGGCCGCGGTGTCAGCGGCCGAAATGACTGGGACGAGAAGCCTGCGGTCTTCGGCTGCGTCGTCGATGATCTGTTGTGCTGCAGTGGCGATCTTGTCCTGTTCTTTGCGAACTTGCTCGAGCTCGACGAGTCGGTTGTCGGCGGATTGTTCGTCGGCTTTCGCGTCTAGGTGTCTCTGCTGCGCGGTCGTGATTGCGTCCTGTAGTCGCGAACGTGGATCCGTGGAGTTGTCAGACCACAGTTGCTGCAAGGCGGCAAGGACGGCTCTAGAGTTCCCACCTTGGCTGGTCGCCTCGGTGAGGTTGCGGTGTGCCTGGGTGCGAGCGTCCGCGGCGGCACCGACCATCCGTTCGGCGGCTTCGCGGTCGTAGACTCCGGCTGGTGGAAGTAGGATCTGCGCCCGCGTGCTGGTGGGTTCTCCCGGTCTTGTCTGAGCGGTATCCGGATCGACGACAGCACCGACCCACAAGGCGACGTCCAGATCAAGGCCGATGATCGCCGAAACCGCCGGGTCGAGGAGATCCGGGTGCGCAATGACTACACCAGAGGCAATCTCGGGGCGTGCTTCGGCAAATTCCGCGGCTTCAGTGGCAGTCATTGTGTCGGCCAGCCATTTCCACCCCGACCATGCTCGAATTTCTTGAGTCGCACAGCGATTGACAGCTTTTTCGACCGTTGCTGACGGTGGCAGCAGTCGATCGGTGCCGACAGAGTCGATCACGCGATTGGCTTCGGTGATCGCCTTACGTGCTGTAGCCGCGTTGGTGTCGGCGTTGCCGGCATACGTATCCAACGCATCTGTCAGCGCTGTGCGTTGGACCCAGAGGTTGACGTCGGTGTTTGCGATAACGTCCTGGAAACGGCTGTCGTTGATGAGTGCGGTGAGCCGATTTACGACGGCAGTGAGGTCTCGTTCATCTCGGTTGGCGTCGTCGAGGGCGACCTGGGCACGTTGTTGCGCGGACTGGGCCTCGCGCCGGGCCTCGCGTTCCTCGTTCGCAATGCGGCCGCACACTTCGTCGGTCCTCGTTCGAGTGCCGCGCGCAGTCGATATCTGATCGGCAAGAACAGCATCACGTTGGGAGGGATCGGCGCCTTCGGCGAGAAGGCCAGAACTGACTGCGTCGGCGATCTTCTGCTCTGAAGCTCGAAGGGCGGCCTCAGACCCCCTCATCTGTTCGGCGGATTGTGCGTGTGCAGCTATGCAGGTTTGCAATTCTTTATCTGCATCGGCCAGTTCCTTCTTGAGGCGGACCAACCGCCGTTCCGCTGCGAGTAGGGCTCCGGCAGCGGTATCCCGATGGTGGGTCAACAGACGCGCCAGGTCGTGGCGGTGCTGCCGCTCAGCTCCGCGCAGCTGCTCGGTTTCCTGCTCGGCAGCTTCTCGCCGCTCTTCCAATCCGGCCAATGTGCTTGTCAACTTCTTGCCGTGCAGCACGTCAGAGACCAGCCGCCACGCCATCAGCGCCCGTACCGCGGTGTCCTTGTCGGCTTGTTTAGCGGCTGCGACACTCTCGGCTTGTTGGACGCGAAGTTCGGCCGCTCGCAACTGCATGCGAAGCCGGTGGGCCTGCGCTCGCCGCGCGGTTGTCCCGGCGTCGCGCCGCGCCTGATCGTGGTGCTCGAATAGCTTTGTCGCGGTCGAGCGTTTGTCACGGAGGATTGTCAGGGTCGCGTCGGCGTCCGCGACAACTGAGGTGGCATCTGCTTCAGCGGTTCCAAGCGTTCGCCGGGCACCGGCAACGCGTTCGTACGCGATCGCCAGTCCCAGCAGCGGATCGATAATCCGTTGCCATAGATTCAGTTCATCTTCCCAGTGCGGCCGTGCGGTCGCGTTCCGTCGCAGCGTATCGATACTGTTGGTGATCTGCTCAACAGTCGAGGTGGGCATTGTCGTGCCGATGAGCCACCGGACGAAGTCGTCGGAGTCTGCGAATCGCATGACTCGGTCGACCCCGCCTTCGGACGCATTCATGACGGCCTGGAAGCGAATCTGATCGAGATCGACACCCGCCGCTGCCAACCATGTGTGCCACTCGCCCTGACGATTCGAAGGCGGATGCGGGGGTGCAGCGCCGCCGTGTGGAAGCAGAGCGCGCACTGCTTCGACAAACTGTGCGCGCGTTGCCCATCGCCCGATCGGGGTACGAAATGGGAGGTCATCTATTGTCGGCCCGTGGTCGTCGGTAAGCCATCCGTAGAACACACGATGCAGCCGGGAGGGGTTGTCGAGGTCTTGAGTTCCGCCGTCCGGCCAGTCGGCGACCATGCCGACCACGATGCGCTGGTGTTCACCGTTGACGAAGCGACTGGCTTGTTCGATCACATGGCAGACATCGCGAGATTGGACCAGCTTGGCTAGCGAGCGGTCGGAATCGCCACGTATGAAGTCCCGAGGATGCGGCAAGTACAACGCATAGCGCAACGCGGTGATCATCGTCTTGCCAGTGCCATTGTCTGCCCACAAGGCCGCATGCGCGGTCGACTCCAGCGGGTCGGACCAGGTGATATCCAACCCTTCGAGACGAGACTCGTCCAGGCCTGCCCCAGTAAGAAAGGTTCGCTCCAACCGCCACTCGGTCTGCATCAGGCGTCATTTCCGTTGTCTTGATCCGCGACGATCTGAGCGGAGATACCGGAATGAGCGATCGTCTGCCACGCGAGAGGTCCACCGCTGGCCGCCACATGGGCGCGGAACCGGTCGGTGGAGCGCCACACCTGTAAGTCGGTGCGAGGTGGGGAAACTGTCTTGTCAACGATTACGAGACCGAACACAGACAACATCACCAGCACGTCCTCGCACATCCGCACCGTGGAGTAACGCTTCAGTTGCCCGCCGTCGGTCAACTCAACTTGTTTGCGACGAGTGCTGTACTCCAGCCAGGCTGGGCCCAGCCCGTCATCGAGGCCTACATCGCCGACTTCGACGGCAGCGGCATGCTCACGGATGAGGCGGTCCACGTCGACGGCAGTGACCCTGCGTGTACCGGGCTCTCGGACCGATCGCGCTGTCGGATAGCACCACGCTGCGACGCCTCCGAGCGCAACCCCATACACCATGCGATCGGCTGATCCTCTGATCTTTAGCCAGCGGCTCGTATCGGTCACCGCCAGGGGTGATTCGGCTTCTGCAGTCAGCACCAGTCCGGTCATTCGATCGGCGGTCAGCACACGAACGCCGAGCCCTGCTGCGGTTTCGTCGAATGCCGACCGCAATTCGGGATCGGTGTGATAGCGATCCAGCAAGTGGCTATAGGTGTCGTGGCGAGACGGGGTGAGCGTGTGGTCGAGCGCGTAGCGCAACAGGAACCCAACGTCTCGGCTGGTATCACGAGTGGACATCAGTGCTTCTCCGATAAACAAACAGGTCGGGAACGTTGAGATCGGGCAGAGCTGCCCGAACGTTGTCGTCCACCGCCCACCAGTCGTTGTGCGGGTCTGGAGTGCCGTCGGGTTGCCACAGCATCATCGCGTCCAGCGCTAGGAGGAGTCGAAGTCGCAGACGTGCGGTCCGTGCTGCGCCCACCAGCGCCGTGAGGGCGGCCACTAGGGGCGCTTCTGTGTGCACGAACAGGCGGTCGACGTCCGAAAGCAGATCCGAAAGCCGCGCTTTCGTGCCGGGAAGGATCCTCCGAACGCGCAGGAGATTGGCTGCGTCGTGAAACTCCTGCGGAAACTGCTCGTACACGCCGTCGGTTTCCAGTAAGGCCTCAACCGTGACCGGTTGGCCGGACACATCGATAACTTGCCTTGGTGGAGCAATCAGACGATTGGTTAAAGCGGTGAAGCTCAACACTTTCGCCGTTGCCGGTGGCGAACTGTCCGAACCGGACGGCAGCGCCCGCCCACTCAACAGAGCCGAAAGCACGTCGGCGCTAGGGTCCAATTCGGTCACCGGCGCGGCCGTAAATGATTGGGCGGCTTGGGCATCACGCCAGCGCGGGGTGGCCCCGACGATTTCGGTATGGAGTTCGGCAAGCGTCTCGACGGCACCGCCGAGGCGAGATATTGCTCGGGTTAGCTGTCGGACTTCTGTGGGGCTCTGCTTCTCCGACGCGTCCGCTCGCATGTTCTCCAGGTGCCGCAACAGAGTCCCATCGACCTGGATCCTCCGCTCTAAATGCCTTGATGCACTGGTCAACTCAGGGCGAAGCGTGTTGATGTAGTCCACACGCGTAACGTCACGCTCGGCCTCAATTATCAAGCGGCGGACGTTCGCTGAGTACGTGCGTGACAAGGTAAAAGCATCCTCGGCCGAGTCGATAGCCGCATCGAGACGACCGCTGTCGGTCTGTGCACGCATGACTGCGATCACCGCTTCGTGCTCGTCCTCCAAGGACCGGTTCGTCGCGATTAGCAGCAGGGTTACGGCACTATGGTCGACGTTCACCTGCACGGTCGATCCGTCGGCAGCGAGTGTTTCGTAGAGGACGCGGACCGGAATGCTCTGCGCCGCCCAACCAGCGTCCGCGTTTGCGTAGTCGACCGTGAAATACGGTGTCGGCTCTCCATGACGCAGCAAGTGATCAAGCACAAACCCTGCGACATGCGCGTGCTCACTTGGCGGGCGCTGGGGAGCCATTCCCGTTGCTGTCCGAGTCATTTCGTCGATGACAACGTCGCGCGGCGCGCCAAGATTGCCGTCTAAGCCCGAGGACAACGCGATGGTATCCACGGTGAGTTGGATCAGGGCGATGAAGTCGTACGAAGTCCACTCGACTTCGGATGGGTTGCGCGCACGGTTGAGGTGCAGATCGAAGATCGGCGACAGATGGGCGAGGGTTCGGCGCCGTCGCGTTGCGCTTCCGGCAAGCGCGGGCATCCCTGACGCGTCGGTCACCGTCGCGACCCCCGGTTGAGGCAACGTATGCGGGGTAGTACTGCCAGGGCCGTAGTCGCCACCGTCAAAACGGTACGCGTCACCACTGACAGCTCCGAGCTATTCAGCACGACCGATGCAGAGATAAGACCAAGAACTCGCTGGTTGTGGAGGCTGTCGACGTGAGAGCTGAATCGTGTCCGAGGAACACGGCCTGTCGCTGCCCGCTGACGGCGGAGTGATCAGGCACGCCGGAGCCGTTGGGCGGTAGGCACATTCGATCGCTACGGCGAGCGTGGCCGCTCGCGCAGCGAGGGGTGATCGGGTAACGCCCGATGTAGCATTCACCGCTACTGCGTCAGTCGGTCGAGGACGGCTTCGTAACGCGGAATCATAGCCAGATTGGTGGGATGACTTCCGTCCCGGGTGAATCGCAGGAATATCAGCCCGTTCAGGTGGCCGCTGGGGAATGCGTTGGCGACCTTCGTTGCCTGGGTGGTGTCATCGAACTGATATACCGAAAACTGGTCTGTGGTGATGAGTTGTACGCAGCCCCAGTTGTTCTTGCGTAGCTGGGCTGTCGTGTCGCGAGGGTTCAGGACAGAGAGCCCTTCGGCTGCGATCGCATCAACGACTGCTCTGGCGGTGAGCGCGACTGCTGTGCCGGTTGTCGGAGCGACCGATGACTTGGTAGCCGAGCTGGCAGTGATCGCCGTGGTTGTCGTAGGCGCAACGGAGGTCGCTGACACAGCGGGTTCAGGCTTGTCGGCCGTTGAACCTCATCCCGCCACCGCGAGTACGGTAGCGACGGCTATGCAGCCAGTGAATGCTCGCATGATTCCCCTGGTCTGCTGGGGCCTTTGTCGCACCCTGTCGCGGGCCGGGGCGCTTACCGCTTGGCTGTGAGTTGCCTTCTATCCCAAAATCTTTCGTGTTGAGTCGATCAGTACGAAATGGATCCATCGTTCGCCGGGCCCACTGCGCTCTACTCGGGAATTTTAGCTCGGTTCGTGTGAGCACTCCGCCGTTGCCAGCGGGTGAGATTCGCCGGTCATCGCGGCGATGGCTTGAGCCAATTCTTGGAGGGTGGGGCGGATATAGGTGATGGTTGCACCGACTCGGGATGAGATGTCTGCGTGGCCGGCGAAGGCGTGGGCGATGGCGAAGCCGAGGTTCCGTTCGAGCCAAGTGAGCGTGGTGTGGCGGAGCCAATGTGCAGTTATCTGCTGACGATTGACCCACGGGAGGTATCGGCCGATGCGATCCCAGATGTGGTCGTAGTGGCGGCCGGTGACTGGTCGGCCGTCGCGATAGCGGAAGACCGGCGCAGTGCCGTTTGCATCGGTCGGTGCTCGCTGTGTGACGAGTTGGGTGAGGCCTCGCATGAGAGTGGGGGAGACGGGCAGCCAGTGAACGGTTTCGCCCTTTTGGCGAAGTCGAACGCAGCAGAGCTCTTCGTCGCGAGGTCTTCGGTTCGTAGTGCGAGAGCTGCGCCGCGGCGGGATGCGGTTTCGATATGGAATCGGAGGAGGAGTGAGTCGAGTTGTGGGTCGTCGCCTGTGGTGGCTGCAACCTCGAGGATCTGGGTTAGTTGGTTATGAGGGATCGCGTGGCGGGGGCTGGATAGTCGGCGCGGTTTGTAGACTCGGGCGGCGGGGTTGTCGGCTGCGGTGATGATCTGGTCGCGTTCGGCGTGTTTGTAGATGCACCGTATGGCGGAGATCATCGTTTCGGCGGCACCGCGGCCGTTGCGGGTGTTTCGACGGATGACTGCCTGCGCGCGGGCGTCCTGGGCGAGCCTGTCGATCTCTAGTGGTGAGGGTTCGGTGAGTGGTCGATCGGACCAACAGCGGAGGATCTTGCGCCAGTAGGGTCTGTAGGCGCGGACGGTTGTTGCAGGGAGCGAACCCCTCAAGCTGCTCAATGTATTCGCGGAAGGTCGGAGGATCCATCACAGTGTCGAGAAGTTGATCAGGAGTTACTCCGAGTTGGGCCAGTAGCCTGTGAGCGGTTCGGATGGATTCCTGGTCGGTCATGGCGCCACCGGCGGTGCGACTACAGGGAGTTCGGCCAGGAGCATTCTGGCGAGTGCTTGGGGGGTGTAGGCGAAGAGTGCGTGGTGTGCCGTCGACGCAGCGAGTAGAACCCGATCACGATCGTGAATGCCGCACCGATGACAAACGGTTGCCGGCAGGTAGACGTGGCCGCCTTGGGTAATGGTGTCTGGTCCATCAGGGGCGGTGCGAACGATGAGGACATCGTCGTTATGAACTTCAACCGAAATTGCTTGTCCTGGAGCCCATCCCAGAATTTGGCTGGGGAGTCGTGAACCGAGCCTGTTGCGGTAGATCGTGGTGACTGTGAATCGGAGATGATCTAAACTGGGCACGTCGAGGGGGTGTAGGGTCGGCACTGGCTTGATCCGCTGGGGGACCGAGAAGTTGGCGTTAGCGGCAGGTAAGGGGGCTTCGTTGGTGCCCCCAGTTCTGACGTAAGTTTCGGATCCGGGGTCTGATGAGGTCCGCATTGCCCGAAGTGCAGTCATTCGCGTTGGGGGTATTCGGAATAGTGGATACATGAGCACCTCCCGGTTATTCGTCGACCCGTCAGTGAATTGGTCGGAGGCAGGATTGGGTGAATTCGGAATCCCCTCGTTGGCGAGTGCGACGGACCGCACGGGCCAGTCATCGGATTAGCAAGTATCTGTTCCGATTTGGAGGAAGGGGCCGAGTTCGGCCTGCAGTTGGCCTCCGTGACGGTAACAATCCGTCGGTTCCGAGTTCTTACTCCGAAACCGGCGTCGGACCATCAGGAAGGCGACGGAACCATCATCGGAAGGGCGACACCGAGCCTCATGGGGATGCCAGCCGCTGTTGACGGTCCTAAGGCCGGTTTTCGGATGTCTGGTCGTTGAAACGGCCACCAGCAAGACGCAAATGATCGAAGACCCGTTGGCTGGCGCTACGTCCGGCTCCGCTGGTGCGGTTACCGGGAAACCCCGACAAATGAGGGTGCTCTAGCAGGGTAAGCCTCGCGCGCCGGTTTGGGCAACTGTCTGGCATCGTCGGTGGGGTAGAGGCCATTGCCTGGCATCAGAATGGCTGCCGATGTGTGCAGCACTCTTAGACAACCGTTCGATCTGCGCCGAGGAGCCGCTGGCCGCACCTGTTGCCACGGCGTGCCCGGCGGCGGACAGCTGGTTGAGACGGACGTGCCGTGTCGCCTGGCCCGTATCTAAGACTTGAGTCCGAGCACTGGCAAGCACAGCGGCGTTGTCTTTCTGGTGCCTACGCCTGGCGGTCGCTGCTCGATCAGGGAACGATCAACGCCGCAGGAAGTGACTTCCCGGTCTCCTCACACCGTCCATTCGACGGCATACACGCCGCTGTGACCCGGACGGACCGCGACGGGCAGCCCGTCGGCGGCTGGCACCACGAGCAGGCGATGACCGTCACTGAAGCGCTGCGCGCATACACCCTCGACGCCGCCTACGCCTCTCATCAGGAACGAATCCTGGGATCCATTGAGCCGGGCAAACAGGCCGACCTCTTGCTGGTCGATCAGGACCCGTTCTCACCGCAGAAGTCCTTGTGGCAGACCGAAGTGCTTCAGACCTGGGTACGCGGCAGATGCATCGGTGAATACGGCCAACTCTGAAAGCTGAAACACGATGGCGTGTTACGAGGGCGGAACGCTACCGCCCGAGAGACATTGCGTCGCAGTGGCTGCACGGGAGGCGGGTGGCGGATCGGTGGTGGGTGTCAGGCGAGCCGGTGGTGTAGTTGTTCGGGGTAGTCGTTGTAGGCGGCGGCGACTTCGTCGAGGTATACCAGTGTCGGGAAGTCGAGGACGGGTTGGTGTTCGACGAGGAAGGCCGCGGTGTGTTGTACGACGCGGTGTTCGTCGGCGGGGGTGAATCCGAGGTCGGCGAGGACGTCGAGGGCAACGATGATCTCGCATTCGGCGGTGTCGCCGTGTTCGTCTGTGATGCGGACACGGTATTCGTGATCGACGATGGGGTCGATGGTGATGGTTGGGGTCATCGCGTTACTCCGTCCGTGAGGCTGCGGCGTCGGTGAGCGGCATGGTGGGGTCGGCGAGTCTTGCGGTGTCGATCGGGGTGCGCTGGCGGATCAGTTGTGTGATCGGGTCGGTGACGTCCCAGACGTTGACGTTCATTGCGGCCAGCACCCGCTGCTCACGCACCCAGAACGCGATGAACCGCAGCTGGTCGGGATTGCCGCGAATGACGACTTGGCTGGTGGCGCCGGGTGGGGAGTAGCCGGTGTACTCCATGCTCAGCTCGAATTGGTCGGTGTAGAAATAGGGCAGCCGGTCGTAGCGGGCGGGGCGGTCGAGGATCGAGGCGGCGGCAGTGGCGGGCTGGTGCAGTGCGTTGGCCCAGTGCTCGACGCGGATACGGGTACCCAGCAGGGGGTGCTCGGCGCGGGCGATGTCACCGACGGCGTAGATGTGCGGGTCGCTGCTACGCAGAGAGGAGTCGGTGAGAACTCCATCGTCGACGGCGAGTCCGGCCTGTTCGGCGAGGCTGGTGTCGGGGACAGCGCCGGCGGCGATGAGGACGGCGTCGGCGTCGACGTGGGTTCCGTCGTCGAGTCGTAGCCCGGACGCGGCGCCATCGCGGGTGGTGATTTCGGTGGCGTTGCGGTGCAGACGCAGATCCACGCCGTGGCTGCGGTGCAGGTCAGCGAAGATCTGCGCGATTTGCGGGCCGAGGATGTGGACCAACGGCAGGGGTGCGCGGACGACGACGCTGGCCTCGACCCCGGCGGCGCGGGCGGCGGCGGCGACCTCGAGCCCGATCCAGCCGCCACCGACAATCGCGATCTGTGCCGCTGTGGACAGGGTGTCGCGAAGCTGGTCGCTGTCATCGACGCTGCGCAGATACCGCACCCCTTGGGCGTCGGCGCCGGGCAGTGGCAGTCGGCGCGGGGTGGCGCCGGTGGCGAGCACGAGCCGGTCATAGGCGATTCGCCCGCCGTCGGCGAGGACGACCTGGTGGGTGGCGCGGTCGATCGCGCTCACGCAGGTGTCGGTGCGCAGGTCGATGTGGTGGCGGGCGTAGTAGCCGGGTTCGTGGACGTCGAGGCTGCCGCGATCGACCTTGCGCTGCAAGTAGTCCTTGGACAGCGGCGGCCGCTCGTAGGGGCGGTGGGCTTCGTTGCCGATGAGCGTGATTTTCCCGTCGAAGCTGTTCTCACGCAACGCTTGTGCGGTTTTGGCGCCGGCCAGACCGGCGCCGACGATCACGATCTCGTTGGGAGTGGTCATTGCTGCTCGCCGTCTTGTTCCTGTGGTGCTGGTGGGGCGGTGAGACTGCGGGCGAGGTCGGTGCCGAGCCGGTCCCAGCTGGCGTCGAACTTGGCGACACCGTCGGTTTCCAGAGTGGTCATGACATCGTCGTAGTCGACGCCGAGCCCGGCCAGCTCGTCGAGAACCTGGCGGGCTTGCCGGTAGCTGCCGTGGATGCTGTCGCGGGGCGCCGGGCCGTGGTCGGCGACGGCGTGCAGGGTGGATTCGGGCATCGTGTTGACCACCCCGGGCGCGACGAGCTCGATAACGTAGCGGGTGTCGTCGTAGGCCGGGTCTTTCACCCCGGTCGAGGCCCACAACGGGCGCTGTGGCCGTGCCCCCGCCCGGGCCAGCACCCGCCACCGGTCGCTGTCGACGAATCGTTCGTAGAGCCGGTAGGCCAGCCTGGTGTTGGCGATCGCCGCGCGGCCGCGTAGCGCGGCGGCCTGTGCGGTGCCGAGCTTGTCCAAGCGCTGATCGACCTCGGTGTCGACCCGGGACACGAACAGTGACGCCACCGAATGGATCGCGCTGATGTCTTTACCGTTCGCCAGGGCCTGTTCCAGCCCGGTGGCGAAGGCGTCGAGCACATCTCGGTAGCGGGCCAGCGAGAAGATCAGCGTGACGTTGATGTCGATACCCTCGGCCAGGCACGCCGTGATCGCCGGTAAGCCCTGCTTGGCAGCGGGGATCTTGACGAAAAGGTTCGGCCGGTCCACCAGCCACCACAGGGCGCGGGCTTCAGCGATAGTGCGATCGGTGTCGTGGGCGATGCGCGGGTCGACCTCGATCGACACCCGACCATCCACACCGGCGGTGCCGTCGTAGACCGGGCGCAGCACATCGCAGGCCCAGCGCACATCGTGGGTGGTCAGCTCCCGCAATGCGGTGGCGACATCGACCTGGCGGCGCGCGAGATCGCGGATCTGCTCGGTATAGCAGTCGCTGCCGGTGATCGCCTTGGCGAAGATCGTAGGATTGGTGGTCACCCCCACCACATGCCGGTCATGGACCAGGCGTTGCAGGCTGCCGTCGGTCAAGCGCGCGCGGCTGAGGTCGTCGAGCCATATCGAGACCCCCGCCTCGGTGAGCGCGGTCAATGAGTCGCTCATATTTCCTCATCTCTGTTCAGTGGGTCGCCCTCTGTTGAACGGCCGGTGTCGTGGTTGCCAGAGCGCGCTGCAGAACGTCGCGGAGCATGGCGCCGGTCAGGGTGCCGGTGGATACGTTGCGCTGGCTGGGGTGGTAGCAGCCGTAGAGGTGCAGCTCGCGTCGAGTTGCCTGGTTGGTGAGCAGGATGTGGCGGCCGTGACCGAAAGTGGGGCGTGGTCTCGGTAGTGCCCAGCCAGCCTCGGCGAGCACCGGAAGCAGGGTGCGCCAGGAGAATCCGCCGAGCGCCACGATCGCGGACAGGGGGGGTTGCAGAAGCTGGAGTTCGCGGGCCAGCCACGGTCGGCAGGTGTCGCGTTCGATGGTGGTGGGCTGGTTGTCGGGCGGGGCACAGTGCACGGGGACGGTAATGCGTACTCCGTGCAGGGTCAGGCCGTCGCCGCGGTGTGTGGCGGTGGGCTGGGACGCGGCCCCGATGGCGTGCAGGGTTGCGTAGAGCAGGTCACCGGAGGGGTCGCCGGTGAAAATACGACCGGTGCGGTTTCCGCCATGTGCCGCGGGCGCGAGGCCGATGATGGCGAGGGTGGCATCGGCGGGCCCGAAGCCGGGTACCGGTTTGGCCCAGTAGTCCCAGTCGCGGAAGGCACTGCGTTTGGTGGCGGCGACGCGTTCGCGCCAGGTGACCAGGCGCGGACAGGCCCGGCACCGGGTCAGCAGGTCGTCCAACTCGGCTGTCGTAGCGGCGCGGGCGGCCTGGCTGCGCGGGAAGTCACGAGCGTTCGGGTTCGCCGCGGATGCCGCAGGGCCAGCGGGTTTCATCGCGCTTTCTTCTCGAGCCAGTGCGCCAGCACCGCCGCCTGGCTGTGGTCGACATCCTTGGTGGCGGTCAACAACGTCACATCTCCGCGAGCAGCGATCTGTTCGAGGCGATCAACGGCCGCGCGGTACCCCGGTTCTTTCAGCTCGGCCAGATACCGGCGGCGGAATTCGGCGAATCGTTCCGGTTCGTGGTTGTACCACCGCCGCAGCTCGGTCGATGGTGCGATATCGCGCAGCCATTCGGTCAGATCGAGGCGGTCTTTGCGCATTCCGCGCGGCCAGACTCGATCGACCAGCACCCGCGCACCATCGGACGGCGAGACCTCGTCGTAAACCCTGTGATAGGTGATGTGGCTACTCATATCTGCTTACCTCCTGACCTGTCATGACAGCAGCGGCTGCGCTGCCATTGCGATGTGCCGGGCTCAGATACCCGGCGGCGGCGAAGGTCGCGGTGTGTCGGGCCGCGTCGCGCGCGGTACGTGTGGGTGGGTTCCGGCCGGGTGGTGGTGTCGGTGAGGACGCGTCGCGGTCGTCGTAGTGATCTGCTGGTGGTTCCACGCACGGTCGAGGTAGTCCAGGACAAGCCCGGCGCTGTCGACCGTGGTGAAATAGCCTCGCTGCCAGGGCTGTTCACTATGGCCAGTGCTGGATTCACATGCCTCACCGGAACTGATCATCGATGACCTCGCGTGGCAGTTGCTGGGGAGTCGGATGTGTGATCAACACGCGAATACCGTCCGGGTCGACACCGTCGACAAATGTGATTCCGTTGCGGGTGTAGGTGTAGGTGGAGGGGTAGTGGATGCGCAGGCGCTGTTCCATCCGACGCAATTCCGTCTCACTGTCGGCCGACCAGACAATTTGCTCGACACCCACGCCACGCATCCCAGATGCAGCATGATGTTGGGCCAGGCACAGATACAACTGGAAACCCGAAGGCGACAAAATCAGCGCGGCGTCCGACTCACGGATCGCCCCGGAACACTCGAATACGTCGCGGTAGAAGCGCATCGAACGATCCAGGTCCGATACACGAAGCACACAAGATGTCACCGTCACCGAAGCCATCCGAAACCACCCTTCACGAACCCGGTTCGATTCCCACGGGGACAATGAGCTCACTGTCGTCGGTCAAGCGCGCGCGGCTGAGGGCGTCGAGCCGAATCGACACCTCCGCCTCGGTGAGTGCGGTCAATGGATCGGGCACAATGAACTCCCTTCTCGTGATGGGCAATCCTCGGCTTCGAGTGTCTTGCACACCGAATCACTGGGTGGGCGGGATCGTAGGGGGGTATGAGAACGGGGTGTTGACGGAAAGGGGTTGCGGTGGAGAAGTTTTCGTTGGAGGCGATCGCGCGTGAGCAGCTCGAGCGGGCACGGTCGGTGTCGGCGCGGCGCAGTGCGACCACGGTCTACGGCGGGCACGAGCATCGGCTGCGCCAGACCGTGATCGCACTGGTCGAGGGTGCGTCGCTGGGTGAGCACGAGAACTCCGACGAGGCGACGCTGCAGGTGCTGCGCGGACGGGTACGCCTGCACGCCGCGCCCACCGTCTGGGAGGGCCGCACCGGTGATCTGATCGTGGTCCCGCCCGTCCGGCACAGTCTCGAGGCCGTCGAGGACAGCGTGGTGCTGCTGACCGTAGCCAAGTGAGCTGGCCCGGCAGGTCGCGGTGACGGGCTCGTGGTTCACCATGGTCCTGCCCACTCCGGGTACCCGGGGCCGGGGATGTGGTTGCACCGACAGGTACCGCGGGGCCGCAACCGCGTCGGTCTTGTTGATCTGGCGCAGCATCGTCACATCACATACCGGCTCGGTCATCCCAGGTCCTGCTGAGGATCGGTTTCGGCACCGGCAGTACTGGGCCCGCTGGCGGCTGGGGCGGCGGCGAGGACCGGTGTGGGGTGGTGGTTGCGCCGCGCTGCACCCCACCCGACGTGGGATTCGGTGCGCATGCGTTCGACCATGTGCGGGTAGTGCAGCTCGAACGCCGGGCGTTCGGAGCGGATGCGGGGCAGTTCGTAGAAGTTGTGCCGCGGCGGCGGGCAGGTGGTCGCCCATTCCAGGGAGTTGCCGTAGCCCCACGGGTCGTCCACGGTGACGACCTCGCCGTAGCGGTAGCTTTTGAACACATTCCACACGAACGTGATCATCGAGAACCCGAGGATGAACGAGCCGATGGTGGCGATGGTGTTGAGCGTGGTGAATCCGTCGCTGGGCAGGTAGTCGGCGTAGCGGCGCGGCATGCCCTCGGCGCCGAGCCAATGCTGCACCAGGAACGTGGCGTGGAAGCCGAGGAACGTGGTCCAGAAGTGGAGTTTGCCGAGGCGTTCGTCGAGGAAGCGGCCGGTGAATTTGGGGAACCAGAAGTAGATGCCGCCGAAGGTGGCGAACACGATCGTGCCGAACAGCACATAGTGGAAATGCGCCACGATGAAATAGCTGTCGGTGATGTGGAAGTCCAGCGGCGGGCTGGCCAGAATCACTCCGGACAGGCCACCGAACAAGAAGGTGATGATGAACCCCAAAGCCCACAGCATGGGTGTTTCGAACGTCAACTGCCCTTTCCACATGGTGCCGATCCAGTTGAAGAACTTCACTCCGGTCGGTACCGCGATCAGAAATGACATGAGGGAGAAGAACGGGAGCAGCACCGCGCCGGTGGCGAACATGTGGTGCGCCCACACCGCAGTCGACAGTGCCGCGATGGCGACCGTCGCATAGACCATATTGGTGTAGCCGAAGACTGGTTTGCGGCTGAACACCGGGATGATCTCGGTGATGATCCCGAAGAACGGTATCGCGACGATGTAGACCTCGGGGTGACCGAAGAACCAGAACAGGTGTTGATACAGGATCGGGCCGCCGTTGGCCGCGTCGTAGATGTGCCCACCCAGGTGTCGGTCCACCTCGAGGCCCATCATCGCGGCGGTCAGGATCGGAAACGCCCCGAGGACAAGCACGCTGGTGATGAAGATATTCCAGGTGAAAATCGGCATCCGGAACAGGGTCATGCCTGGGGCGCGCAGACAGACGACAGTGGTGATCATGTTGACCGCCCCCAGGATGGTGCCCACACCGGAGACCGCGACGCCCATGATCCACAGATCGGCACCGACGCCGGGGGAATGCAGGACATCGCTCAACGGGATGTAGGCCGTCCACCCGAAATCCGCGGCGCCACCGGGAGTGATGAACCCGGCGGTAGCGATGCTGGCACCGAACAGATATAGCCAGTAGCTCAACGCGTTCAACCGTGGGAACGCCACGTCGGGGGCACCGATCTGCAGCGGCAGCACACAATTGGCGAAGCCGAACACGATCGGGGTCGCATAGAACAACAGCATGATCGTGCCGTGCATGGTGAACAGCTGGTTGTACTGCTCGTTGGACAGGAACTGCAGACCGGGGCGCGCGAGTTCGGTGCGCATGAGCAGCGCCATCAGCCCGCCGATCAGGAAGAACGACATCGCGGTGAATACGTACATGACCCCGAGCAGTTTCGGGTCGGTGGTGGTGAGGATCTTCCAGATCGCCGCCCCCTTGGGCCCCATCCGCGCGGGGAACGGGCGCAGCGCCTCGACCCGGGTCACAGCAGGTGCAGCCACAGAATCCTCCTCGACAAACCCATCTCGACGACAAGCACGGCCGGTGCTGGCCAGTCAGGGACGACGTGTCCGGGAACTATCTGGTCGGCCTCCCGAGGCGCGCGGCGGTTGTGCCGGACATCGCTGCGGGGTGCGTCACCGTAGCCCTTAGTTTATCCGAAGATTCGTTGTATAAATAGGGTATGGCGTATGTGATCGGTGAACCGTGTGTGGATGTGATGGACCGCGGTTGTGTCCAGGAGTGCCCGGTGGATTGCATCTATGAGGGCGCCCGGGCCCTCTACATCCACCCCGACGAGTGCGTCGACTGCGGGGCGTGTGTGCCGGTATGCCCGGTCGAGGCGATCTACTACGAAGACGATCTGCCCGCCGAGCTCGAGGCGTACCGCGAGGACAACGCCGCGTTCTTCTTCCAGCCCCTGCCCGCCCACGAGGATCGGATCGGTTCTCCTGGGGGTGCTACGAAACTCGGTCCGCTCGGGGTAGACGCCCCACTGGTGGCCGGGTTGCCGAAACGGAGTATCCGATCATGACCACACCACCGACACCTCCGGAAACCTCGCCTGCTGGGCGCGGCACTGGTCGCCGCGCCGACGTTCTGGCGAGCTTGCGGGCATCGCCGGTGCCGTTGAGCATTCTCGAACTGGCCGCGCAGCTGGATCTGCACCCGAATACGGTGCGCTTCCACCTCGATGCGCTGGTATCGGCCGGGCAGGCCGAACGCGTCCAGTCCGACCGGAGCGGGCCGGGGCGTCCTCCGCAAATGTTTCGCGCCTACCCGGGCATGGACCCAGCCGGGCCGCGCAACTACCGGGTGCTCGCGGAGATCCTCACCGCCCAGCTCGCCACCGAACCTGACCCCGCCGCCCACGCGAGCCGCGCGGGCCGAGGCTGGGGACGCCAGCTGATAAAGCCCGCGCCCTCAGCTGGTGTGGTGCCATCGGCGGCACAAGCGGTCGGGACCCTGGTGGAGGTGCTCGACCACCTGGACTTCGCCCCGCACTTCGACGAGGCCGCCGAACCGACTCGAATCCGGTTGCGGCACTGCCCATTCCTGGACATGACCGGCGGGCCGCCGGGATCGGCCGGGGTGCGCCCCGATCTGGTGTGCGCGGTGCATCTGGGCCTGATGCAGGGCGTGCTGGAGTCCCAGCATGCGCCGGTGACTGTCGATCGGCTCGAGCCGTTCGCCGAACCGGATCTGTGCCTGGCCCACCTGAGGGCCACCGGCGCACGCTCGGCTACCACAACAGCGACAGGAACCACGCCATGAGCACCGCCGGGGCCGTGATCACCGCGGTCGTGTTCGTCTGGCTCGGCATGGTCGTGGCGATCTCGTTTGTGGAAGCGCCGCTGAAATTCCGGGCACCCGGTGTCAGCGTGGCGATCGGGCTCGGTATCGGCCGCCTGGTCTTCCGTGCCCTCAACAGTGTCGAAATCCTGCTCGCGGGCGTCGTGGTGGCCGCTCTGGTCATCGACCCGCCCGCTCGCGCATCTGTTGTCGCGGTCGCGGTGGCCGTGGCGATGCTGCTGGCTCAGCTGGTGTTCGTGCGGCCGCGACTGACCCGGCGCAGCAACGCCGTTCTGGCTGGGGACGACGCGCCTCGCTCCCACGCCCACTACGCCTACGTGGGACTGGAAACCGTGAAGGTCGCCGCGCTGCTCACCGGCGGCATTGTCGTGCTGGCCGGGGCGGTCGGCTGACCCGCTACCCGCCGAACACCCGTATGACGTGACAACACACGGTGAGACCATTGACCACCCCGATAAGGAGAGTGCCCAGATGAACGATCCGGTCTATCCCGTCGCGACGCGCGAACTCGCCGAGCAGCGCCGCCGCTTGGCTCCCGAGATCCATGCCGCGTTCGACGAATTCAGTAATCGCGTGTTCGCACCCGGCGCGCTGCCCACCAAGACCAAGCAGCTCATCGCGGTCGCGGTCGCCCACGCCACCCAGTGTCCGTACTGCATCGCCGGGCACACCACACTGGCCCGACGCCAGGCCGGCGACGACGAGATCATGGAGGCGATCTGGGTCGCAGCCGAGATGCGCGCCGGTGCCGCCTTCGCTCACTCCACCATCGCGCTGCACACCCTCGACACCCATTCCGCGCACTCGCAGCCGACACCCACGCCGGGCACCGACCGCTGACACGACCCACTGCGATGACCGAGCAAATCCAGCCGCGCCGCGGGCAGCGCGAACACACCCGCACCCCGGTGATCGTCGTCGGGTTCGACGCCTCCCTGCCCGCCGAGCACGCCTTGGCCTACGCCGCCGGAGTCGCGTGCCGCCTGCACGCCACGCTGGATGTCACCCACGTCAACCGAGTCGCCACAGGCGCCTCGTTGGCCGGTCTGGCCCCCGGTATCGTCACTGTCACCGAACTCGCCGACGACGACGCTCGCGTCGCCCACGCCGCGGCTGCGGCCGCGGCGATCCTGGATGGACTCGCCGTGTCATGGACGTTCATCAGTCGCACCGGGGATCCCGCCGTCGAGCTGGCTCGCCTGGCCCAGGAGCATGGCGCCGACATCGTGGTCGTCGGCCAGTCGAGCCAGTGGTGGCATCGCCTGGCCGGATCGGTGCCGGTCCGGCTCACCCGCCGGTCGGGCTGCCCCGTCACCGTCGTGCCGTAACAAACCACCTCGCACGCCGCAGGGCCAGCAACATCCACTGCACCTGTGTCAGCGGTCGCCGATCGGATCCAGCACGAGCCCCTGTCGGCGCTGGTGCACCGTGAGATACCGCAACCCGTCCGGTCCTGCGGTGAAGGCCCGTTGCGATCGGCGCGGCAACCACACCAGCACCCCAGGGGCGAGGTCGAGCTCGCCGGTCTCGGTGTTCAGCGTGCCCGAACCGGCCAGCACGTGCACCAGCACATCCGCATCCGGGCCCCGGTGGGTGTCGATCCGACCCTGCGGGGCGAGCCGGATGATGTTGGAGTCCAGATCCCGGTGCCGCATCGGCAGCGTCCATACCGCACCCGTGGTCGCGGGTTGCCCAGGATCGGCGGTAGCGGTGTCGGTGAGGATCCGCGGCAACGGCGTCGAGGCGGTCTTGGCGATCCGCACCCGCCACACCCGTGGCCCGTCCTCGACCACCTCCCACCCATAACCGCCCGGGTACTCGACCTCGAACTCCTCGCGAAGATGCCGCGGATAATGGTTGTTCACCAGCACAAACGACTCTGTGACCGCCAGCGCGTCGAATCGCACGAAGATCGCCGGATGTTTGTCGGGCTTGCGAATCTCGCGCACATCCAACTCCGCAGCCAGCTCCGCCTCGGACATCGTCCACCTCCACGAATAGATAAATACAATCTAGTCTTGTAAAAATAGACTGGAGGGGTCCTCGCGCGCAGCCCTTCCTCCGATGAGATCGGTCACGGCGCGGCACCGCTCGCCTGATGGCACCGCCGGGCCAGCTCGAACGCAGCGAGTCATCTACCTGCGCGCGGTAGCCCCGCGGGTCAGGATTCTGGGCGGTCGATGACGACGCAGCAATGACCGGGGCGGGGGGCAAGATGGGCCATGCTGGGGTCGTGTGCGGCGTCGATCATGCCGGTGATCAGCGACAGATTGAGTCCGCAGACCAGGTCGCGATGCCGACAGGCGAGCCGGTGGAACGGGCAGTTGCGCAGTTCGATGCGAGCGCCGTCGCGGTGGGGCTGATAGCCGCACGAGCGCAAAGCGGCCAGCAGCTGCTCGGCGGTGTCACCGCCACCGGACTCGGCCTCCTGGGCCGCAGTGCGACCGGCTTCGCGGGCCGCACTCGCGAGTGCGGCCCCGACGGCGCCGTCGGGCTCGCTGGAGACCGCGTCGGCCAGTAGCCGCGCGAGCAACTCGTAGTCACGGAGCGGCACGCTGGCGGTGACCTCCTGTTCGGCCCGGCGGTACAGCTTGGCCGGGCGCCCCGCTCCGGGCCCGCCGCGTCCCGCCGGGCGCGCGTAGTCCGCGGCCAGGAGCCCATGCTCGATCAGTTTGTCCAAGTGATAGGCCGCGGTGGCACGCGCGATCCCGGTCGCCTCGCCGACCTGGTCACGCGAGACCGGCACACCGTAGTTGCGCACGAACTCATACAGGCGTCGGCGCAGCGGATCAGCCAGTGCGCCGATCTGGTCCACCGCGTCCATCGGCGATCCAGGGTTGTCGATCATGAACTCGATTCTATCGCAAAACTATCTTGACTAAATCACCGCAGGGTGCGAATCTAAAATCAGGATTTCTTCTCGATACAGGAGGTGGTGACCATGACCGTCGCGTCCCAACACGCACCCGCGGTCGGACAGTTCAGTGAGGCGTTGCACCGGATCCGCACCGACCCGGCCTACGGCGCGTACGCGCTGCTACGCGCGGGTTTCATCGTGTTGCCGGTGTGGTTCGGCATCGACAAGTTCACCGGTGTGCTGACCAACTGGGATCAGTATCTGGCGCCGTGGATCGCGGACCTGAGCCCGCTGACCGTGCACCAGAGCATGTTCGTGGTCGGGGTGATCGAGATCGTCGCGGGGGTCGCGGTGGCGATCAAACCGCGCTACGCCGCCTACATCGTCGCGGCCTGGCTGGCAGGCATCGTGATCAACCTCGTCAGCTACCCCGGCTACTACGACATCGCCCTGCGCGACGTGGGATTGCTGTTCGCCGCACTCACTCTCGCCCGCCTGGCCTCGGTCTACGATCCCCCCTGGCGTCGTCGCCGAACCGGCGTCACCGGCTGATCTCCGTCGACTCCCGCCCATAGGACCTCGGGCCCCGCACTCAGCAGTGCGGGGCCCGTACTGCTGCCGCTGCCGCTGCGGTGGTCGTGGCGGATCTGCATGTGGGGCAACCGATCGCGATGGGCGTCGCCGCTCGAATTCGCACCCCGGCCGAGCACGTCCCGGCTGCCACCGGGCATCCCGGGCACTTGGCACAGCCGGTCGGCCGCTACGTGAAACTCGTTGAAACTGGGCGTCTTCGGTCCGCAAGGTCAACTCCTGGGATGTGACGCTCCTCCTATTCTTACAAGCCATCGTTGTATAAAATAAGTTGTGTGAGGTTCGCCGAGCCGTAGGGGCTGTAGCACGCACCAGCGCAGCGCAGTCCACCGTCTTCGGCCGGAACCAGCCCGGGCGACTCCACAAGCAGGATTCATTATCAGATGACCCCGAGGAGAGCGCGATGACTGCCGCGACCCTGCCCCCGCCCGCCGCCCACCGGCCCGCCGAGAACCGGCCCCCTACGGTCAGCGCGATCACCCGAATCCAGAACGCGGTATGCGCGCTACCCGCTCCGACGCTGCCACACGACAGCGTCGCCGCCACCACCGTGAACGATCTCGCCACCATCGACATCATCGACGCGCACACCCTCGCCGTCGTCGCCCGCCGCGACCGACACATTCAGCCGATCGCGACGATGATCACCCACCACCTGGCCGGGGTCAGCGTCACCGTCATCCACAGCGCCATCACCGTCACCATCGACTGACCGATCCCGCCGCGACCAGCCACCGCCTGGCAGGCCGAAGCCGCCGATCTGATCGGCTTGTCCGCCATGGGGTTTCACCTGTGCCGCTGCCAGCACCGGGGCCGCGAATGCTGGCCGGCTCGACTGGCTGTGCAGCGATCCGTGAGCCACTTACCGGTGAACCCCGACACCGGTTGTCATCGGAAGCTGTTGGTACAGGTAGCTTTTGACATCACCGACGCGGTTGTGGTGCAAGACCTTCGGTACTGTCCACAATCCGGGGACCCACGAGTCGATCGTGCCGCCGCGTTACGCGAAGGTGGAGCTGTCTGCCGCGATCCGGCGCGAGTCGCGGTTTCGAAGCTCTCAGACTTGGATCGACGTTCCTTCGTTGCCGGGTCCTGCCAACGCAGTCGCGCCCGGAAAGGCTTGCCGCCCCTTTTGGTTTGGAGGGTTTCGATATCGGGGGTCAGTTTGATCCCGATGGGGGTTTCGACGGCGCCACTCATCGCGTGGCACCCCCTTCGATGCCAGCCGGGACGTTGCGCGGTCGGAGACTCCTCACGCCACCGGCTTGATGTGGCGCGCCTCCAGGTAGGCCTCCAGATCGCTCTCTGGATACTTGGCCACACGTTCGGAGATCCGAACGAATCCTGGCCCCTCGACCGGTGTTCCGCGTCGCCATCGTCGCAATGTCGACGCGTCCACACCCAGGATCCGAGAAACCTGCCCCGTCGTGTACATCCGCTGCTCGAGCAGTGACAGAGGTTCGTGATCCGACTCGGCCATGGCATACCCCCTCGCATGATCGGGCAGGGCACCGAGAGCCGAAGACACCGATAGTCTTGGGCGAATGTCCACGCCGATCGACGCTGGATACCAGTTCTCCCGCAGACATCCGGCCGCGGACAGATCGGCCGAATGGAATGGGATCGACCACCCTCAGCGAGATCACGAGGTGGTCGGCTGGCGCTGCATCCGCCTCCGCTTCCGCGGTTACCGGGAAGCACCCACAAACAGGGCGCTCTAGCAGGGTATGCCGACGCCGAGAACCCTCGCAACCATCCGGCATCCATCCGGTGTTGCTCGCGGGCGAAGGCGCATCTCGAACGGGACCACAACTTGGTCCAAGACCCCGTGACCGCCCGTTAGACCCGTTGACTACGTCTCTACCTGCAAGGACCGTTGGACCCGGGGCTAGCGCCCTGGTCCAAGATTGGTCCATAGAACCAACGAGGTCAGAGGCGGAAACCGCCTCTGACCTGGTCGGGCTGACAGGATTTGAACCTGCGACCACCTGACCCCCAGTCAGGTGCGCTACCAAGCTGCGCCACAGCCCGTTCCGCGCCCATTGCTGGGCGCTCGAAGAGATTACCTCAGGTGAGCCCAGGGGAGCGAATCGCCTGGTGAGCGGCGTGGCGGAGGGGGCGGCGGGTGGCGTGAAACCTGGTCGGGCGCAGGGGGTGTGACGGGGGTCCGATGGTGGGGGTCGATTGGTGGCGGGCAGTGGGGGCATTCTCGACTGTACGAAAGTGCCGGGCCCTCGGGTGCCGGCGGAACCGAAGGAGACGGCGAGTATGAGTCGGGAGCGGCGACTGGTCGAGGCGTTTGTGCAGCTGGCGGACTCGCTGGTGGAGGACTACGACCCGGTGGACGTGGTGCAGGAGCTGTTGGATCGCGCCGTCGACCTGCTACCCGTCGATACCGCCGCGGTGTTGCTGGCGGGTCAGGATGGTGAGCTGAAGGTGCTGGCGTCGACGAGTGAGGCGACACGCTGGTTGGAGTTGCTGCAGATTCAGGCGCAGGATGGGCCGTGTGTGCAGTCGTATCGCCATGGCGAGCGGGTGATCGTCGAGGATCTCGAGGAGGCGCGCGACCGGTGGCCCGCGTTCGCCAAACAGGCTCTGCTGGACGGTTTTCAGTCGGTGTACGCGCTGCCGCTGCGGCTGCGCATGGACCGAGTCGGCGCGCTGAATCTGTTCAGTGCCGGCGCGGAGCAGCTGACCGAGGATGCTCTGCATATCGGGCAGGCGCTGGCCGATATCGCGAGCATCGCCATCCTGCAGGCGAGGTTGCTCGCCGACCACAAGACGGTCAACGGGCAATTGGAGTTGGCGTTGCAGAGTCGCGTTGTCATCGAGCAGGCCAAGGGCATGCTGGCCGCGCACGGCGATCTCGATCCTGAGGCCGCGTTCGACGCGCTGCGCGGCTACGCCCGCCGTACGCGAGGGCGGTTACCGGATCTTGCTCGTGCCGTGGTAGACCGCACCATCGACGCGAGCAAGATTCTCGACCGTTGAGTTCACATGCGTTCGTGCACGGTCAGTAGCAGGTGGTCGAACCGGGTGCGGAGTTCGACCATCGGCCCGTCCAGCGTGGTGACCTCGGACACGAGTTGGGCGGCCAGCGCGCGCAGCTTGGCGCCGGTCTCCTGGGAGCGCCAGATGAGCACCCGGAACGCCTGCTCGGCCGTGATGCCGTAGATGAGCATCAGCGCGCCTTTGGCCTGCTCGATCTCGGCCCGCGTGGAGTACAGCTCGGGTAGCGCGCCGTCGAGGGTTTGCCTGCGGTCCTCTTCGAGCGCGTTGGTGATGTCGACGTAATACCCTGACGTGCCGATGACGGTACCGTTGTCGTCGGTCATGTCGTCGCCGACGACCAGGACGTGACGCACGCACCCTTTGGTGTCGATGATCCGGTGGCGGCTGCAGAAGGGTTCGCCTGTCTCGACCGTGCGGGCGATGGTGTTCGCCACCTGCTCTCGATCCTCGGGATGCTTGTGTGACAGCAGCAATTCGGTGGACGGCTGGACCGCGCCCGGCTGGTAACCGTGGATGAGCGCGACCTCGTCGGACCATTCCCAGCGCTGATCGGCCAGCCAGAAGCGAAAGGTGCCCGCGCTTTGCACCTGGCCCGCGCCGAGCACCTCCTCGACGGGTCGAGCCGTCTCGGTCCCGATGGCACCGACGAGTAGTGCGTTCGAAGTTTCGCCCCCGTGTGCGACGTCCGGAACATCAGCAGACTGATCCAACGACCTGCCCCTCTCCACCTAAGACCGATGTCGGTATCGAATTCGGTCGGCTGACGGGGTCTGGGGCAGCGCGTTCCGGTCGACAACAGTACCTGGGCGCACCGACAGTTCTTCGGCGAGGCAGGTTGGGGGATAGGAAGGGAGGTGACCTGGCGGAATGTCGGAGTCAGACGTATCAGTGGGCCGTGCGCGCAACGTCGGAAATCGGGCTACCGGGTCCAGGCGGCGGGAGAGCTGTCGGCCCGCTGGGTCGAGCGAGGTTGTCGCACAGCGACTCTCCGGTCACACGCGCCGGGCGACCGTCAGCACGTCCGGCACGAACGGGGCAGGGAGCGGCCTGTGCACCGCACGCTGCTCGGTGATCCGGAATCCGGCCGCCTCGACGAGCGACCGCATCGCATCGGGTGACGGGAAGTGCGCGACATTTTGCAGCGACGTCGGCTGCAACAACTGCGCGAACCGGTGGCGCGGATTGATCAGCACGATCGCGAGTAGTCCACCGGGGGAGAGGATCCGGTGAAACTCCGCCAGCGCCGCCGGATGGTCGAAGAAGTGAAAGGCGTGCGTCGAGACGACGGCATCGACCGCCGCGTCGGGCAGCCCAAGATCCTCGGCCCGGCGGTTGACCCAATTCACCGAACTGGAGCGGGCTTTCGCCTGCCGCAACATGCCGACAGAGGCGTCGCAGCCGTACACCGAGTCGGGCTTCAGGTCTTGTTGAATGCGAGACGCGAGAATCCCTGTGCCGCAACCGACATCGGCAATCCGGCGAATATCATGCTGCCGCAGCTGTCCGATGATCTCGTCCTGCGGTGGCCGGTAGGCGACCCGCTGCATCAGGGGGATGTTGTACACCCTGGCCAGTCGATTCCAACCATGGGTGACGAGGCTGTTGAAGGTGCGGGTCGGTGCGTGCGACATGGCGGCTGACATCGGTGTCCCCTTCGGTGCGACTGACCTCAGACTAAACCGTCTGAGACAATTTAGGCAGCCTCGGCGGCGGTGGCACTCAACGGTTTCGCGATGTCCTCGAGCGAACGACCCTCCGCCTTCACCCCATACGCCAACTCGACCAGTCCGGCGGCGAACATCGCGGCGGCCCCGATGGCGAAGGCCAGCGCGGTCTTGCCCAGGTCGCCGTCGGCGGCCAGTTTCGAGAACACCAGCGGCCCGGTCACGCCACCCGCCACGGTCCCGATGGCATAGAAGAACGCGATGGCCATGGCGCGCGTCTCCATCGGAAAGATCTCGCTTACCGTGAGATACGCCGCGCTGGCGCCACACGAGGCGACGAACAGCACCGCGGTCCAGCACGCGGTGAGCGTCACCGCGGACAACACCCCGGCCGCGAAAAGCCAAGCGGTGCCGAACAAGAGCACCGCGGAGCCGATGTAGCAGCCCGCGATCATCGGCTTGCGCCCTACCGTGTCGAACAGCTTGCCGAGCAGCAGCGGCCCGAGGAAGTTGCCGAAACAGATTACGGCGAAGTAATACCCGACCCGATCGTCGGCCACGTGGAACGACTTCGACAGGATGAGCGCGTAATTGAAGGTGATGGCGTTGTACAGAAACGCCTGCCCGATGAACAGCGAGAGGCCGAGCACGCCGCGCTTCGGATACCGCTTCACCATTACCTCGGCGATCTCGCGGAAGCTGATGGTGCGCCGCTGGTGAATCTCGATCCGCTGATCCGACACATCCTCTAGCTCGCGTCCGGTGTCGGCGCGGACCTGCTTTTCGATGTCGGCGACGGTTTCCTCGGCCCCGTCCTCGCGCTCATGAATGAACATCCACCGCGGACTTTCCGGTACGTGACGACGGACCACCAGAATGATCAGCCCGAACACGGCACCGAGCGCAAAGGTCAAGCGCCAGCCGATGTTCGCCGGGAACAGGTTGGTGTTGAGCGCCACGATCGACAGCAACGAACCGCCGACCGCGCCGAGCCAGAACGTCCCGTTGATGACAATGTCGATGCGCCCCCGATACTTCCGCGGGATGAGCTCATCGATGGCGGAGTTGATCGCCGCGTATTCACCGCCGATGCCGAATCCGGTGAGGAAGCGGAACAGGATGAACCACCACATCGAAAACGACAGTGCCGTCATGGCTGTCGCGAACAGATACACCGCGAGCGTGATGAGGAACAGCTTCTTGCGGCCGAATCTATCGGTGAGCCAACCGAAGAACAGCGCGCCGCAGCCTGCCCCGGCGACATACATCGCCGCGGCGAGCCCGGAAACCTGTGCGGCGGTGATGGCTATGCCGCTACCAGGTTCAGAAAGCCGACTCGCCACGCTGCCGACGACGGTGACCTCGAGGCCGTCGAGGATCCAGACGGATCCGAGCCCGATCACCACCATCCAATGCCAGCGCGACCACGGCAACCGATCCAGCCGCGCCGGAATATCGGTCGATATCGTCTTCACAGCCCACCCACCTTCGGTCAGTGCGCACCGATTACCCGAGGCGTTGGCAAATATTCAGAGCAGCGTGATGCTGCCGTTCGGGCCGTCGAGGGTGGCGATGAGGCCCCCTCGCAGGCCTGGTCGCACGGCGAGATCGGCCGACAACGCGCGCAGGCGGGCAGCGGTCTCCACGGGATCCGGGTGCACGGCCTCGAGGCCACGCAGCGTCACCTGCGGCAGGCTCGCTGACGGATGCGCGGTCGCACCCCAGTCGATAAGGAACGGAACCACGCCCGTGTGGCTACCGTCGCGCGACAGCGTCAGTCGCCAGCGCAGCGACTGCCTGGCGGGGGTGTCGCGGGACATGTCGGAAGCCGTGCCGGGGTCGTATCCGGCCATGCGGGCCGCGGCAATGGCCGCATCGATGTCGGTCACCCGCACCGCCCAGGTGATCAGCCGCGGTTCGGTCAGCTCATCGACCCCGAACGGCCGGGGGAGTGCTGGCGCGGGCTGGTCATCGTCCGGACCGATGATCTCGAGATAGCCGCCGTCGCCGAGGCCGAGCAGAAAATTGCGCGTTCCCCGGCCGTCGTGCCGGCCACCCGCTATTGGCGCCTCCCCGAGCAGCCGGGTAACCGCAGCTACCGTCCCCGGGAGATCAGGCGTTGCGAGCACAAGGTGATCCAAACCACTCACTCCGCAAAGCTACCGTCGATTTCGCGCACTGGGACTTGTGCTCACTCGGAGTGAGCTACGCTGCGCCGAAGTGAAACGTGTTACAGAAAGTGGCCGCGCGATGAAGGTGATGTTCGCACTGTGGGGCATCGGCGACCTGCTCGCCGACGAACTGACCGCCCGCCTGACGGCCGCCGGAACCGTTGCGGTGCAGGCGAATATCTCCGACGCCGCGGTAGCGGACGCGATGTTGCGGCTGACCGCCTTCGACGAACCGGTGGCGGCGGTGATCAGCGTGTGGCTCCCGGGCCGGCGTGAAACCGATGCCGTCGCAGACGTTCTCGCCTCGGTCGCGAAGCGGCTCGCCGGTTGGCACGTCGAGGAGACGCGGCCGATCGAGCCGCCCCTCGTTCCGCTGCGCGAACGGGCATCGGGCCTGGCCAACCTCGCGTTCCTGCGCCGACCCGATACGCTGTCGCACGCCGAATGGCTACATCGCTGGCGCGACCAGCACGCCGAGGTCGCCATCGCCACCCAGGCGACCTTCGGGTACGTCCAGAATCTCGTACTCGAACCCGTCACCGACGCGGCCCCCGACGTGGCGGCCATCGTCGAGGAACTGTTCCCGATCGAGGCTCTCGCCGACCCGCACGCGTTCTACGGCAGCGCGGGCGACAACGCCGAACTGACGCGCCGCATCGAACGACTGATGAAGAGCGTCAACACCTTCGGCGCCGACCGAGACATCGATGTGGTGCCGACCAGCCGCTACTTGCTGCGCTGAGATAACCCCGCGGCCTCGATGGCCGCCACCGAAGTACGCAACGCCGAGCGGGCGGCGAGAACGGCGGGATGGTTCCCGGTACCTCGCCGATACGCCAGTAGGGTCCGCCGCCGCGTCGTCAGCGGCGTCAACGTGACTTCCGCCGGGCATGTCAACGCGCCGAGCTCCGGAACGAGCGCCACCCCCTGCCCGGCCGCGACGAGCGCGAGCACGGTGCCGAAGTCGTCGGCATGATGCCGAATCCGGGGCGTGAATCCCACTGCCTGACAGGCACGCACGGTCATCGTGTGACACAACGTATCGGGAGTGCCTGCGATCCATGAGGTTTCGCGCCACGACGCCAGCGACTCGCCGGAAAGCGCAGCCAGATAGATGGTCTCCTCGAGCAGGGGCTCGGTATCCAATGCCGGGTCCGGCTCGACGGGCACATAGTCGTACTCCTGAATCAGCGCGACGTCCAGGGTTTCCGCGCGCAACGCCGCGGGCGCGGTCGCCGGGTCCAGCTCGGTCACCATCAGCTCGAGGCCGGGATGGTCCCGGCTCAACGCGACGAGCGCGGGGGACAGGATGGTTCGAACCGCGGTCGGGAATGCCCCGATCCGCAGCGTTCCGGTCAGTTCGGCACGGGTGGTGGCGAGCTCGGCGGCCGCCTGTTCGAGCACCGCGAGGATCGTCTCCGCGTGCTCGACGAGCGTGCGGGCGGCCGGGGTCAGCGTGACGCGTCGCCCGGTCCGCTCGAGCAACGGCACGCCTGCCTCCCGTTCCAGCGCGCTGAGCTGCTGGGAGACGGCCGAAGGCGTGTAGGCGAGCGCGTCGGCGACCGCGGCGATGGTCTCGCGATGCGCCAGCTCGCGCAGCAGCCGCAACTTGCGAATATCGAGCATCAGCCGATCTTATGCTCGACCATAGAAACGTGAACTAGACCTGAAGATTCAATCTGGTCAAGCTCATACCTATGACGCTCGCAGGCTTATTTGTCCCCCTTGTCACGCCGTTCACCGCCGACGGCGCGCTAGCCGCCGACGCGCTGGAAGGACTGGCGCACGCGGCCTTGGCCGACGGCGCGACCGGACTCGTCGCGCTCGGCACCACCGCCGAAGCCGCCACCCTGAGCGCCGTGGAGCGCGCACTCGTCGTCGAGATCTGCGCCCGCGTGTGCCGAGAACGTCACGGCCAGTTGATCGTCGGCGCCGGCTCGAACTCCACGGCCGACTCGATCGAGGCGGTCACCGCGCTCAGCCCGCACATCACCGCGGCGCTCACCGTCGTCCCGTACTACACGCGGCCCTCCGAGGCGGGTGTGCTCGCCCACTTCCGGTCGCTCGCCGACACCAGCCCCGTGCCGCTGGTCATCTACAACATTCCGTACCGCACCGGCCGCACGCTCAGCGCCGACACCCTCCGTCAGCTGGCCCAACACCCGAACATCATCGGTGTCAAACACGCCGTCGGCAGTATCGACGACACCACGATCGAGCTGATGCGAACGCGCCCAGCCGATTTCGCTGTTCTCGCGGGCGACGACCTCTACCTCGCGCCGCTGCTCGCTCTCGGCGCGGCAGGCGGCATTCTCGCCTCGTCGATTCTGGTGACCGGGTCGTTCGCCGCCCTCATCGCGGCCTGGCGGGACGGTCGGCTGGACGAGGCCCGCGCCCTCGGCCATCGCCTCGCCGGGCTGTCCACCACCCTGTTCGCCGAACCCAACCCGACCGTCATCAAAGCGGTCCTGGCGGCGCAGGGACGCATCCCCAGTCCGGCGGTTCGGCTGCCACTGCTGCCCGCCAGTGACCTCGCCACAGCCGCCGCTCTGGCCGCGTTCGAAAATTGTGCTGCCGAATTGCCAGAGAAATTGCTGGTGTAGGAGGCGAAGAGGTGCAACGCTGAAGCGGTGACTCAACCTCCGGATAATCAGGCGACGGGGCCTGACCCAACCGCCGACAAACTAGACCCGGCGGTCTTGAAAGTGGCAGGCGTGGTCGTGCTCGGCGCGATCATGTCGATCCTCGACATCACCGTCGTCAATATCGCGCTCCCCACCTTCCAAGCCGAATTCGAGACGAGCTACGCCATCGCGGCGTGGACGATCACCGGCTACACGCTGGCTCTTGCCACCGTCATTCCGCTCACCGGGTGGGCAGCGGACCGGTTCGGCACCAAACGCCTGTACATGGCGGCGTTGACATTCTTCGTACTCGGGTCCGTGCTGTGCGCCACCGCATGGAATATCGAGTCGCTCATCGCATTCCGCGTGATCCAGGGCATCGGCGGCGGCATGCTGATGCCGCTGGGCATGACGATCATGACGCACGCGGCAGGCCCGCAGCGCGTCGGCCGGGTGATGGCGGTGCTCGGCGTGCCGATGCTGCTCGGCCCGATCTGCGGCCCGATCCTCGGCGGTTGGCTGATCGAATTCCACTGGCAGTGGATCTTCCTGATCAATGTGCCGATCGGCATCATCGCGCTGGTGCTGGCCTATGTCGTGTTCCCCGCGGACAAGCCGGAGCCGTCGGAGTCGTTCGACTTCCTCGGCATGCTGCTCGCCTCGCCGGGACTCGCGTTGTTCCTGTTCGGTGTCTCGTCCATTCCGGGCGAGGGCACCGTGGTCGCGACGAAGGTGTTGCTGCCAGCGATTATCGGCGCTGTTCTGATGGTGTTGTTCGTGTTCCACGCGCTGCGCACGGAGCATCCGTTGATCGATCTGCATCTGTTCCGCAACCGTTCGCTGACCTTCGCGGTGCTCACCATGGTGCTGTTCGCCATCGCGTTCTTCGGCGGCGCGCTGCTGCTGCCGACGTATCTGCAGCAGGTCCGTGGTGAATCGGCGCTGCAGGCCGGATTGCTGCTCATCCCGCAGGGTTTGGGCGCGATGGTGACCATGCCGGTCGCCGGAAAGCTGGTCGACAAGATCGGGCCGGGGAAGATCGTGATGGTCGGCATCACGCTGATCGCGGTCAGCACGGTGTTCTTCACCCAGCTCACCGTGGACACGTCGTACCCGCTGATGCTCGCCGCACTGTTCGTGATGGGTCTCGGGATGGGCTGCACGATGATGCCGATCATGACCGCGGCCATCCAGACGCTGAGCCATCAGCAGGTCGCCCGTGGTTCGACGTTGATGAACATCGTCAACCAGACCGCCGGTTCGATCGGCACCGCGACCATCTCGGTGGTGCTGACCAACTTCCTGAACAACAAGGAATTCGCCAAGCCGGCGATCGCGGCCAACGCTAATCCGGAGTTCGCGAGCAAGCTGCCGCCCGGCGTGCTGGAGACCGGATTGAGCCAGGCCGCAACGGCATTCAGCCACACCTACATCGTGGCGCTGGTGTTGATCATCTGCACCCTGATCCCGGCGTTCTTCCTGCCGCGGACCAAGCCGAAGAATCCGGATTTGACCGACGCGGTTGCCGCGGTTCACGTTTAGCGATCATGCGCCGAGATCGCCTGTCCAGCAGGCGATCTCGGCGCATGGTTATCAGCTGGACAGGTCGTCGACGGTGGCCGCTTCGTTCCTGGACAGGTTGATGCCCAGGTTCGCCGCGGCACGGTCGAGATCCTCGTCGTCGCCGTCGCGCAGCTCGATGGCGAGGCCGTCGGACGACAGCACCTCGACATTGAGACAGAGGGACTGGAGTTCCTTGAGGAGCACCTTGAACGACTCCGGAATGCCCGGCTCCGGAATGTTCTCGCCCTTGACGATCGCCTCGTAGACCTTCACCCGGCCCACGATGTCGTCGGACTTGATGGTGAGCAGTTCCTGCAGCGTGTAGGCAGCGCCGTATGCCTGCATGGCCCAGCACTCCATTTCACCGAAGCGCTGACCACCGAACTGTGCCTTACCACCGAGCGGCTGCTGGGTGATCATCGAGTACGGACCGGTCGAACGGGCGTGGATCTTGTCGTCGACCAAGTGGTGCAGCTTCAGGATGTACATGTAGCCGACTGCCACCGGGTACGGGAACGGCTCGCCGGAGCGGCCGTCGAACAGCGTCGCCTTGCCATCCGCGCCGACCATCGCATCGCCGTCGCGATTGGGCAGCGTCGAGCCGAGCAACCCGGTCAACTCCTCGTCGCGGGCGCCGTCGAACACCGGGGTGGCGATATTGCTGTTCGCGGGCGCGGCCAGCATCTCCGCCGGCAGCGTCGCGGCCCAATCGGGTGCACCCTTGACCTCCCAGCCGGTTTTGCCGATCCACCCGAGGTGGGTCTCCAAGATCTGGCCGATGTTCATCCGACGCGGCACACCGTGGGTGTTCAGGATGATGTCGACCGCGGTGCCGTCCGGCATGAACGGCATGTCTTCGGTCGGCAGGATCTTGCCGATAACACCCTTGTTGCCGTGGCGACCGGCGAGCTTGTCGCCGTCCTGGATCTTGCGCTTCTGCGCCACATACACGCGCACCAGCTCATTGACACCGGGAGGCAGGTCATCATCGTCGGCACGCGAAAAGACCCGGATGCCAATGACTTTCCCGGATTGACCGTGCGGCACCTTGAGTGAGGTGTCGCGGACCTCGCGGGCCTTCTCGCCGAAAATCGCACGCAGCAAACGTTCTTCGGGAGTCAGCTCGGTCTCGCCCTTGGGCGTCACCTTGCCGACGAGAATGTCACCGTCGCGGACCTCGGCACCGATCCGGATGATGCCGCGGTCATCGAGATCGGCGAGCACGTCGTCGGAGATGTTCGGAATATCGCGGGTGATCTCCTCCGCGCCCAATTTCGTGTCGCGAGCGTCGACTTCGTGCTCTTCGATGTGGATCGAGGTGAGTACGTCCTCTTCCACGAGGCGCTGCGACAGGATGATCGCGTCCTCGTAGTTGTGGCCTTCCCACGGCATGATCGCGACGAGCAGGTTCTTGCCCAGCGCCATCTCGCCGTTCTCGGTGCATGGACCATCGGCAAGCACCTGTCCCGCTTCGACCCGCGCGCCCTCGTCGACGATCGGTCGTTGGTTGACGCAGTTGCCTTGATTCGACCGAGCGAACTTGCGCAGGCGATAACTCTTGCGGCTGCCGTCATCCGCCATCACGGTGAGGTAGTCGGCCGAAACCTCTTCCACCACACCGGCTTTCTCGTTGACGACGACGTCGCCCGCGTCGATGGCGGCCCGCAGTTCCATGCCGGTGCCAACCAGGGGGGCCTCGGAGCGGATCAGCGGAACGGCCTGACGCTGCATGTTCGCACCCATTAGAGCGCGGTTGGCGTCGTCGTGCTCGAGGAATGGGATCATGGCCGTCGCGACCGACACCATCTGGCGCGGTGAGACATCCATGTAATCGACCTCGACCGGCGCGACGAACTCCACCTCGTCGCCGAAGCGCCGCGCGAGGACCTTGTGCTCCACCAGTCGTCCTTCGGCGTCGACCGGAGAGTTGGCCTGGGCGCGGATATACCGTTCCTCTTCATCGGCGGTCAGATAAACCACCTCGTCGGTCACCTGCCCGTCGACGACCTTGCGGTACGGCGTCTCGATGAAACCGAACGGATTGACCCGGGCGAACACCGAAAGATAGCCGATGAGACCGATGCTCGGGCCTTCCGGCGTTTCGATAGGGCACATCCGCCCGTAGTGGCTGAAGTGGATATCGCGAACCTCGATGCTGGCCCGTTCCCTGGACAGGCCGCCGGGGCCGAGCGCCGACAGCCTGCGTTTGTGGGTGAGGCCCGCGAGCGGGTTGTCCTGCATCATGAACTGCGACAGCTGCGAAGTGCCGAAGAACTCTTTGATCGACGCGCTGACCGGGCGGATGTTGATCAGGGTCTGCGGCGTGATCGCCTCGATGTCCTGCGTCGTCATCCGCTCGCGAACCACCCGCTCCATGCGCGACAAGCCGATTCGGAGCTGGTTCTGGATCAGCTCGCCGACCGTGCGGACGCGTCGGTTGCCGAAGTGGTCGATGTCGTCGACCCCGATCGGCACCTCGACGCCGCCCTCTGCGGTCATGGTCTTGTCGCCCACGCGCAGATGCGCCAGGTACTCGATGATCGCGACGAGGTCTGCCTCGGTCAACGTGGCCGAGTCGATATCGAGACCCAGTTTCTTGTTGATCTTGTAGCGGCCAACGCGCGCCAGGTCGTAGCGCTTCTCCTTGAAGAACAAGTTCTCCAGCAGGGTCTGCGCGGACTCCTTGGTCGGCGGCTCGCCCGGACGCAGCTTGCGGTAGATGTCGAGCAGCGCCTCGTCGGTGCCCGCCGTGTGATCTTTTTCCAGCGTCGACATCATGATCTCGGAAAACCCGAAACGCTCGATGATCTGTTCGGCGGTCCAGCCGAAAGCCTTGAGCAGCACGGTGACCGGCTGGCGACGCTTGCGGTCGATTCGGACTCCGACGGAATCGCGCTTATCGATGTCGAACTCCAGCCATGCCCCACGGGCGGGGATAACCCGCGCACTGTGCAGGTCCTTCTCGGTGGTCTTGTCGACGGAGTGGTCGAAGTAGACACCCGGCGAACGAACCAACTGGGCGACGACGACGCGCTCGGTGCCGTTGACGATGAAGGAGCCCTTGTCGGTCATCATCGGGAAATCTCCCATGAAGACCGTCTGGCTCTTGATCTCACCGGTGTTGTTGTTGATGAATTCCGCGGTGACGAACAACGGCGCCGCGTAGGTCATGTCTTTGTCTTTGCACTCGTCGATGGAGGCCTTGACCTCTTCGAATCGTGGGTCGGACAGCGACAGCGACATGGTGCCCGCGAAGTCTTCGATCGGCGAGAGCTCGGCGAGCGCCTCTTCGAGGCCGCCCGCGGTGCTGTTCTCGCCACGCGCGGCGGCACGCGCCCGCCATTCCGGCGCGCCGATCAACCATTCGAAGGAGTCGGTTTGCACGTCGAGCAAGCCCGGCACATCCAAGGGTTCACGGATTCTGGCGAACGACACCCGTTTCGGGGCGCCGGGGATTGCGGCGACTACCTGGGCTGTAGTGGTGACTTTTTGGGACGAGACTGACACGGTGCGTCCTTCCGCGACCTCACACTGCTGATGAATTGCGTGTGGTCACCTACCCGAACCAAACTCGCACACCGCAAGAAGCGAACACCACGTCAATTGACGGTGATTCACACAATGGGTTGGTGTGGTCGGACAGGAGGCAGCCAGCGCAACGTCCCAAGTTACTCGCAGATTCGGCGCAGCACAATAAGCATTCGATATTTGGGGTCATGTAACAACCACGTCGAATGTTTCCTCTGTAGGAATAGTAACTCTGGGAACGTGCCTGAGTCAAGGCTTTCGGCGGAATCGCCGCTAGTTCGGCAGGGGAGCCGCGGGTTATGGGTGTGCTTCGTCGAGGAAGTCCAGCACGAGCGGGCCCGCGACGGCGCGGAATTCGTCGAAGTAGGCATGCCGGGCGCCCGGGATCAACCGCATCCGCGCGTGCGGGATGCGTTCGGCGAGCAGGGGCGCGTTCGCGGCGGGATTGAACCGGTCGTCGGTGCCGTGCACGATCAGGGTGGGAGTTGTGATGTCCGGCAGGACATCCCAGGCGTCGTGCTTGTTACTGGCCATGAGATGGCGGCGCTTGGCATAGGCGGGCATGGCGGGATCGCCGAGGGTGTTGTATGGACCGGTGTTGTGCGCCAACCACTCCGGGGTGTACATGAGTTCCAGCAGGGCCTGTCGCGCCTCGTCCGGGTCGGGGTGGATGAGCGACTGCCGAATGTCGGGACCGCGTTCGATGCTGTGCTTACCGCCGGGGGAGGTGCAGCCGAGGACCAGGGCGTGCACCCGCCCCGGATGGCGGGCGGCCAGCCATTGTGCGACGCGACCGCCCATGGACGTGCCGTATACCGCCGCCTGCTCGATGCCGAGGTCGTCGAGTACCGCGACCACGTCGTCGGCGAATCCGACTGTGCTGTATGGCTCGTCGGGTTTGTCGCTGTCCCCGGTGCCGCGCCAGTCGAGTGTGACGGTGCGATATCGGGTCTCGAAGTCCGTCCGGATGCCGTCCCACCAGTGGTGATTGTTGGCTTGCCCGGCGAGCAGCAGTAGAGGAGCACCTTCGCCTGCGGTGTGATAGGCGAGGCGAACGCCGTTGGCGGCCTTGGCATATGGCACGGTGCTGTTCCTATCGGGTCGGTTGGTGGGTGGGGCGCAGGCCGTCGAGGACGAGTTCCAGGCATCGACGCCACGCGGGCGAACCGGTCGCCTCGCCGAGCAGCGACAGTGCCCATACCAGATGCACCACGTCGTCATCGCTCGCGTCGGCGCGCACCGCGCCTGCCTGGCGAGCGCGAGCGAGCAGCGTCGACAGGTGTGACATCCCGCGATTGCACGCCTCGGTCAGCTGGGCGGCGGCGGGATGGTCACCGGTGAAAGCCTCTAGCAAGCCGCGGTCGGTGGTCATCTGGCCGAGCAGTGCCTCGATGAACCCGCTGAACGCCGCCCACGCATCAGGCTCGGCCGCGGCCTGGGCGGCGAATTCGTCGATGGCGGCGAGGCGCGGGGGTAGCAGTGCCTCGATGAGCGCGTCGCGGTGTGGGAAGTGGTTGTACAGCGTGCCGATGCTGACCCCGGCGCGCCGTGCGATTTCCTCGAGTGACCCGTCGAGTCCCTGCTCGGTGAACACGCCGGCCGCCTCCCGCAACAGCTTCTCGCGATTGCGGGCCGCGTCGCGGCGCATCGGTTTGGTCATGTGGACCATCTTACAAAAATCGAGGGGCTCCTCGATTTCGTGCTAGGTTTTGAAAATGAGGGTCCCCTCAATGTTTGGAAGGAGATTCATGTCCACCACGCCAACCGCTGTGATCGTCGGCGTCGGACCAGGCCTGGGGATGTCGATGGCCAGGCGTTTCGGCAGCGAAGGATTCCGCGTCGCGCTGATCTCGCGCGGCGGAGCGCGTCACGAGGGCTATCTGAAAGAGCTTGCCGCACAAGGCATCGACGCCGCCGCCTACGCCGCTGACATCACCGACCGGGCTCGCCTGACGTCCGTCCTCGGCGAGATCGCAAGTGGCGGTGACATCGGGCTCGCCTACTACGGGCCGGGCCCCACGCAACAACCTATCCCGCTCACCGAAATGGACGTCAGCACAGCACAATCCGCGTTCGACTGGGTCTGGCCAGCCATCGACATGGTCCATGAGGTCCTCCCTGCCATGCTGACCAGAGGCACTGGCGCGCTACTCTTCGCGGGCGGTCTGTCCAGCGTCCGCCCGATGCCCATGCTCGGCCACCTGGCGCTGCCTTCGGCTGCTCTCCGCAACTACGCCGTCACCCTCAACGCCGCCCTCGCTGACCGCGGCGTCTACGCGGCCACGCTCACCATCGGCGGCCTGATCGAACGCGGCGACATCCACACAATGGTCACCGCCGATCCGGCCCGCTTCGGCTCGATGGTTGGCCACACCCTGAATCCGGACGACCTCGCCGCCACCGCCTGGGACATGTACCGCACCCGCGACCGAGCCGAGGAGGTGTTCGATCTTTTCGGCGGCTGACCAGGGCGGCCTCAGCCGTCGGTGAGGATGCCGGCGGCGGCGTCGAGTCCCTCGGTGGTTCCGACGATCACCAGCAGGTCGCCCGCGGCGAAGGTGAAGTCCGGGCCGGGTGACGGGATCACCGACCCGCCTCGCATGATCGCGACGATGGAAGCCCTTGTCCGGGTGCGCATCTCGGTCTCGCCGAGCGGGCGGTCGTCGTACGGGGAGCCGCCGAGGATGGCGAACTGCCGGGTGTTGACGCCGTCGTACTCGCGATGTTCCGCACGCAGCTGTGCGACCAGCTGGGGTGCGCCGAGCAGGTTGGCCAACGCGGCCGCCTCCGACGCCGATAGCGGAATCTGTTCGGTGGCTTCGGGATTGCCGGACTTGCTGACGATCAGGTAGATCGTGCCGTCCTTGTGATCGATAACGCCGATCCGGCGGCGAACGCCTTTGATCGGAAAGTCTTTGCGCACACCGATGCCCGGCAGGCGCGTCACTTCAACGTTCACTCCCTCAGCGTAACCGCGTCGTTTGCTCGGCGGTGTGATGCTGGTCATTCAATCTAACCGAACGATCGTTCATATTGTAGCCTCGGGGTAGCTGCCAGCTACCGCGAGGAGTCCCACCATGACTGCCACACACACGATTCGGCCCTTGGCGCCGACCGAGGCCGTTTATGTCGGCCTGGGATTGTTCGTCGGATACTCCGTTCACGTGCGTGGCCATCTTGGCATCGTGGCGTTGTCGCAGGCCTTTGCCGCGCTGCGTCGTGCGTACCCCATCCTCGGCGCGTATCTCGTGGCCAATGCGCAGGGAGCGGTGCTGGTCGGCTCGTCGGCGCCGCCGGTGATCAGGGTGTTCGACGGCGAGGTCGCGTCGGTCCGCTATGACACCGACCTGGACGCCGCCCGGGCGGTATGCGAGCTGCATGTGGTCCGTGAAGGTGATCGCGCGAATGTGACGCTGCTGGTTCACCACAGCGTTGCCGATGGTCATCATTCGCTTGCGTTGTTGGCGGAGTTATGGTCCCTGTACACCGATTTCGTCGCGGGGAAGCGCGTCCCGTCAGTGGAACGGCACGCTTACCCGATGTCGCTGGAGGCGTTGTACGCCGAACGCGGCATCGCTCCCGTCGAAGCCGAAGCCGCCGTGCCCGGCGACGCACCGCCCGCGCCGGACGGCGAGCGCCAACTCGTCGCGCTGTCGTCTCTGCGTTGCCGGCTCGACGAGGAGCAGACCGCGGCATTGGTCGACTTCGGCCACCGGCAAGGCGCGACGATCAACAGCTTGGTCTCCGCGGCCATCCTGCTCGCCATCGCGGACGTGCACAATGTGCCGCTGACCGAGATGCCCTACGCCTTCCTCGTGGAGCTGCGGTCGCGCGTCTCGCCGCCGGTGGCCTTCACCGAGGGCACGAACATCTTGGGCTACGGGCGATACGTCACCGAGGGCGATTCCGTCGATCTCGCGGATATCGCACGGGCGATCGGCGCACGGCTCGCCGCGGATCTGGCCGATCAACGGATTCATCATGCCGCGGTGCAGGCTGCCGGTAGCAAATTCGCTGTGCTGCAAGAACTTCAACAGGCTCCGGCTGCGGCACTCGCGACGAACTGGGGCAAAATCCCTACCCTTCGCCACCCGGACACGCTCGAACTGGACGACTTCTGGCCGCTGTTCCATATCGACGCGCCGATACCGGCCGACGCGCCTGAAGCGACGCCATTTTTCGTGATTACCGGATTCGCAGGTCGGCTGAGCGTCGACTTACTCATGCCGGAGCTGACCGACAGCCATCGGGAAATTGTTGCGGCACTGCGTGATCGCCTGTTGTCGGTCCGGTAGACGGATCGGCGATGGCGCAGTGCCGCAGCTTGGGTCAGTCCGAGGGCCCAGCGAGGTGGTAACGCACCGTGGGGCTCCACAGGAAGAAGCCGTTCACGCCGGCATCGTTCGCGGCGTCGATCTGGGCCCTGACCTCACCGGGACCGTAGTTGACGCCGAGGCTGAAGTCCTGCAACCAGGGGACGACCTTGGCGGCGGTGCCCTGCGTCTGGGTGCGGAAGTCGTGCAAGGAGCGGAAAATGATGTCGTAGGGCTGCGAATTCGGGTTGGCGACACCGTATTCGCCGGCGTTCCAATGCGAGGGATACAGCATCGGCGCGAGGTAATCGACGTACTTGGCCATCAAGGGAATGTCCTGGGCGATCTCTTCGGGCCGGGTGGCGGCCACGCCGAACACCGCGGCACTCTGCTCGGCGCCCGCGTCGCGCACGGGATCGCGGCTCTCATGCAGGAATTCGGCGATCGACACGGTGGGCGAGGTGGTCGAGCCGGGGAACTGCATCTGCGACAGCGCGCCGTCCGGGCGCCGGATGTAGTCGTACATGACACCGTCGAAGCCGAGTTCGGCCGCCTCGACCGCGAGATCGATGTTGTATCTGCGTATTTCGGGGCTCGCGAAATTGGTGAAGGCGATCGGGCCGTACCTGCTGGAATACGGCTGACCAGAAGGTGTTTGGACGACCCAGTCCTGATGGCCTGTCTGCCAAGCCCATTCGGCCATCGTCTTGTCCCGGAACGCGACGATCCGGCCAACCACTCGAATGCCCATGTCGTGCAACTGCCGCAATGCCGCCCGAGCGTCGTAGATCGGCGTGACGGCACCCGATTCGCGGGCGAGCGGCACCTGGGAGTCGTAGCCGACCACGCCGTCCTCGTCCTTGATATCGAGCTGCACCGTATTGATGCGCCCATCGCGCGCCATGTTCAGCACGTCCTCGCGGAGTTCGTCATCGGACCATCCGTAGGCGGTCACGTGCACCGCCTTGATCCGTGGCTGCTCGATCGCCGCCGTGATCGGCTGTGCGGCCTCGTTACCCGCCGCGTCCACGGCGACCACCTGGGCGCCGGTTTGCGCGCGCGGCATCATGATCTCGAACGATCCGTCGTCGGCTGGTGTCACCGACTGTGTGCCGATGGACACACGTGCGGCGTCTTTCGCCTTGCCGCGCACGTTAACCGGCTGGCGGTAAGAAGTCACGCCAGTGGGCTGCGTCAGCTCCAGGGCCGGCGCCTCGTTGTCGACGGTGAAGGTCTTCGACACGCCCGGGCCAGTGCGCAGGAAGCCGAGGAAGCTCGGCGGGATCTCGGCGGTGAACTTGTGCTCGCCATCGGACAGCGGCCCCGGCCGGTAGGCGACGGTGCTGCCGTCGACCGTGCCGGTGACCGGCTGGCCGTCGAGTTCGAGTCGCACGGCGCCGGGGTCGTATGCACCCGCGTCTACGCGCAAAGTCATGGTGGACAAGGTGCTTGCGCCGACCAGACTGTTCGGGAGACCGGTGACGGTCAATCCACGGGGTTCGGTGCGCACCCAGCTCAGGGTTACAGAAGCGACAAGAATTGATAAGACTGAGATAACCAGGACTGCCGCTAACCGCCGGTGTCCTGTAACGCCTAGTCTTTCTAGCAACGCGCACACCAACTTTCGTCTGAATATCGCTCAACTATCGCGGGTTCGGCCCGCGCCCGTCGCTACTTTGCCCGAGTTCCTTACGCAACGAAATGGTCGCACTCGCGTACTGTTTGCGCGGTGGCGAAGAACGCGACTATCGGTGTTCGAGTTGTCCTGTCGGTGCTGGTGTGCACGGCCGCCGCGTCCTGCGCCGCGGAGCCTGACCCGGCCACTCCGCCGGCGATGGCGACCCCGCCACCGTCGAGTAGCCCCGCGCCCGATCCGAGGGCGGTCGGTGCCAACGAACTCGGCGTCGTGCCTGTCCTCATGTACCACCAGCTGGCGTCCGCGCCGGACAGCGAATACGACCAGACGCCAGAGAAATTCCGCGCCGAACTCGATCGACTCCTCGCCGAGAACTACCGTCCGGTGACGACGTCGGCCTACATCTCCGGCGCCTTCGACCTGCCCGCGGGCACCCATCCGGTGGTGCTCACCTTCGACGACTCGACCCTCAGCCAGCTCACGGTCAGCGACGACGGCAAGGTCGCGCCCGACACCGCCGTCGGCATCCTCGAACAGTTCCGGATCGAGCATCCGGAGTTCGCGCCCACCGCGACCTTCTACGTCAACAACCAGCCGTTCGGCGACAATCCGCGAGCCCTATCGTGGCTGGCCGCACACGGATACGAGATCGGCGCGCACACCGCGAGCCACGCGAACCTCGCGCAGTTGGACAGCACCGGCGTCCAACGCGAGCTGGCGGACAACGTCCGCGCCATCGTGTCGGCGGCGCCGGGCCAAGTGCGGACGATGGCGTTGCCGCTCGGCATTGCCCCGGCCGACCGCAACCTGGCCACCGCGGGCAGTTGGGACGGCACGAATTACGCGTTCGAGTCGGTGCTGCTGGTCGGTGCCGAGCCGGCGCCTTCGCAATACGGCGAACTCGATTCCACGGCTGTTCCCCGAATCCGTTCGGGGAGAACGGCGGTCGACTTCGACTCCACCTACTGGCTCGACCGGCTCGCGGCGAACCCGGAGCAGCGCTACACCTCCGATGGCAACCCAAAGCAGATCTCCTTCCCTGCACGCTTATCCGGGACGTTGAACCCACGGTGGTCGGGTCAGGCGAAGTCGTACTGATGCAACCGCTTGATCAGGTTCTGCCGGTCGTCGCGTTCACCGCGGCGAACTAGCGGCCAGTTGTTCGAGGACGGCGACCATCCGATCGATCTCCGCGCAGGTGTTGTAGAAGGCGAACGACGGACGCACCGTCGCCTCCAAGCCCAGTCGACGCAGAATCGGCTGGGCACAATGATGTCCGGCGCGAACCGCGATGCCCTTCTCGTTCAACGCCTTTCCGACTTCGATCGGCTCGTAGCCGGCCATGACGAAGGACAGCACGCTCGCTTTGTCGGCGGCGGTGCCCACCAGGCGGATACCGCGTACCGCTGCGACCCGAGGTGTCGCGTACTCGAGCAGTTCGTGCTCGTAGCGCGCGATCGCGTCCATGCCGATGCGCTGGACGTATTCGATGGCCGCGCCGAGGCCGACCGCGTCGGCGATATTGCCGGTGCCCGCCTCGAAACGCCCGGGAGGCGGCTGGAACAGCGAACGCTCCAGGGTCACATCGCTGATCATGTTGCCGCCGCCCTGCCAGGGCGGAACGTCTTGCAGTATCTCGGATTTCCCGTAGACGACGCCGATTCCAGTGGGCCCGAACAGCTTATGGCCGGAGAACACGAAGAAATCGGCGCCGATCGAGCGCACGTCGATGGTGGTGTGCGGGACCGATTGCGCGCCGTCGACGAGGGTGACCGCCCCGGCCCGCTGCGCCTCGGCGACGATCTCGCGCACCGGCGTGATGGTGCCGAGTGCGTTCGAAACATGCGCCACCGAAACGAGTTTCGTTCGATCAGAAAGCAGCTTGGTGTATTCGCCCAGCAGCAGTTCGCCGTTGTCGTCGACCGGAATGACCTTCAACTGCGCGCCGGTCTCGGCGGCCAGCATCTGCCAAGGGACGATATTCGCGTGGTGCTCGAGGTGCGAGATGATGATCTCGTCACCCTCACGAATGTTCTTGCGTCCCCACGTTTGTGCGATCAGGTTGATGCCCTCGGTGGCGCCGCGGACGAAGATGATCTCCTCCGCCGACGACGCGCCGATGAACCGGGCCACGATGTCGCGGGCCTGCTCGTAGGCGTCGGTGGAGCGCGCCGCCAATTCGTGGGCGGCACGGTGGATATTGGAGTTCTCGTGCTCGTAGAAATGGGCGATGCGGTCGATCACCGGACGTGGTTTCTGGGTCGTCGCGGCGTTGTCGAACCACACCAGCGGGTGGCCGTTCACGCGCTCGCGCAGGATCGGGAAGTCGTTGCGCACCGCCTGCACGTCGAAGGGCGGGTGTGCGTCGGGGACGCGGTACGACGCGGCGGGGCCGGTTGACGCGGCATTGCCGGGCGAATTCAGGAAGTAGAAGCTCGGCGCCGCAGACGACTGCTGTGGCGCGGCATCGGGAAAGCGTTGCGGGGAAAGCACTCCGCGCAGCGACGGCAGTGTTGTGAGAAACGGGTCGTTGTGGATTCCAGCGGTACTCGTCGGCTGGTGTGCGGGTGGGCCCGCCGCATCGGCCATCGGCACGTCGCGTCCCCAGCCGGGTACCGACGGCGCGGGAGTACTGCCGCCTGGTGGCGTAGTACCCGAAAATGCTTGTGCGCCTAATGGTGCCGGAGATGAGGTCGTACGGCTATCGGAAGGTGCGGTGCCATTGACGCCGGGGACCGACGGGGTTGGCGTACTGCCGCCGGGGGGCGTGGTACCTGAGGTCGCCGGTGTACTCGCTCCAGGGACTGACGGCTCCGGTGTGCGGCCGCCCGGTGGGGTGGTAGCCGAAACGCCCTGCGCACCCGACGATGCCGCATCCGGCGTACGTCCACCAGGATGTGTCGCACCGGCAAACCCCGGTGCACCGGCCGCCGTCGCCGCAGGCACCGGTGAAGGCACCGGCACATTCGGCGGCGACGTCGGCATATCCGGCTGCGCCACGCTCAGGCCTGCCGGTGCGGCGGGCGGACCCGCCGAACCCGACGGCAGCGCCGAGAAGAACGCTCCGGCAAGGCGATTGAGCGTCGCCTCGTCCGGCAGCGGCCACTCGGCGCCGCCCTCGTCGCCTGGGCGTGCGATGTCAGCTCCGGTAGGTCGGTGCGTAGTCATGGAACTTGCCCACCTCGGCTCCGTCGAGCACTGCCACCGCATCGTCGGTCAGAATCGCCAGCGAGCAGTACAGCGACACCAGATATGACGCGATCGCGCTGCGATCAATACCCATGAACTTCACCGAGAGGCCCGGTCCCTGTTCACCGGCCAGTCCCGGCTGATACAGCCCGACCACGCCCTGACGGGCTTCGCCGGTGCGGATCAGCACGAACTTGGTCTTCCCGCGTTCCACCGGGACCTTGTCCGACGGGATAATGGGAATCCCACGCCAGGTCAGGAACTGCGACCCGAACATGCTCACGGTCGGCGGCGGCACACCGCGCCGGGTGCATTCCCTGCCGAACGCCGCGATGCCCTGCGGGTGGGTGAGGAAGAAGCCCGGCTCTTTCCAGACCTTGGTGATCAAATTGTCGAGGTCGTCCGGTGTCGGCGGGCCGGCGATTGTCGAGAGTCGTTGCTTCTTCGTGGCATTCGCGATGAGACCGTAGTCCGGGCTGTTGATCAGCTCGCCCTCTTGGTGCTCCTTGATTGCCTCGATGGTCAACCGCAACTGTTGAGCAATCTGATCGTGCGGGCTCGAATACAGATCCGAGACGCGGGTGTGCACATCGAGAATGGTGTGCACGGCCTTGAGTCGGTACTCGCGCGGGTCTCGCTCGTAGTCGATAAATGTCTCCGGCAGTGGAGACTCGTCGAAGTTGTCGCACTGAATATCGACGGTTTGTTCATGCGTGACCCGGTTACGCCGGTAGATACCGGCCTCGACGGGCACCCAGTTCAACAGATGAACCAACCACCGTGGGGTGATCGACTCCATCTGCGGAACGGTCTTCGTTGCATTGGCGAGTGTCCGGGCAGCTTCATCGCCCAGCGCCACCGGCCGTGGAACAGCTTTTGTCATCGAACCACCTTGGGATCGGCAAATCCACCGTTACCAGCTCGCCCATGCTAGCCCCTGGCTCCCGACTTGCCCGGATCGCCCCTATTGCCCGCCTTGCCCCGCGCGCCGCGGCGGATTATCGGTGCCGGATCCGGTTACCGAGTGGTGCGTTCTCCGCCATTGACCGCCAGCACCTGACCGGTGACCTGCCGGGCCGCCGGGGAGGCGAGGTAGTGCACGGCGGCGGCGATATCTTCGGGAACACCGGGCCGGCGGGTGTGGGTCGCGGCGATGAGCGATTCGCGGCGCTGGTCGGTCAACTTGTCGCGGAAGAACTCGGTGTCGGAGATGTAGCCGGGGGCAACGACATTCGCGGTGATGCCGCGCGGTCCGAGTTCTGCGGACAGTTGCGTGTTCCATGAGGCGAGCCCGGCCTTGGCCGCGCCGTAGGCGCCCGCGCCCTTGTCCGCGGCGATCGAGCCGATGTTTACCACAGCGCCCGTGCTGGCCAGTCGGTCGCACAGTGCCGTGGTCATCAACACCGCGCTGATCAAATTGGCGTCCAAGTTGGCCCGCCAGGCTTCGGCCAGACTCTTCAGGTCGGCCGGTGCCGCCGAGTCGAAGTCGGTGTTGCCGCCGGCGTTGTTGACCAGCACGTCGATCTCGCGGGGGAGTTGGTCGACCAGTGCTTCGATCTGCGCCGGATCGGTGGCGTCGCAGACGCGTGCCGTGACGCCGAGTTCCGCGGCTGTCGCGTGTAGCGGCTCGGCCCGACGGCCGGTGATCACCACCGAATCGCCCTCGGCCGCGAAAATGCGCGCGATCGCCCGGCCGATTCCGGTGGCTCCGCCGGTCACTACGATGTTCCGTCCCATGTCGGTCTCCCTCATCGAGTACATTTAGACCTAAACATAGACTTCATTTAGGTCTAAACGCAACCGAGGAGTGGCATGGACGACAACGATCCGGTGGACGCTATCGCGCTGGCGTGGCTCCGCGAACGGCCGGGCACTCCGGTCGATGGCATCGGCGTCGTGACGCGAATATGGCATCTGGCCAAGGCCTTTGGCGACGACCGACGGCGGGTGCTCGCCGCCGAGGGCGCCGACGCGGCCACCCTCGACCTACTGAGCGTGCTGCGCCGCAGCGGCTCGCCATACCGATTGACCACCCGCGAACTCAAAGAACGCACCATGCTTACCGCAGGGGCGATCTCCCAGCGGGTTGCCCGCGCCGAAGCGGAGGGCCTGGTCACCAGGACGACCCTCGACGACGGTTCGCGTGGCGTGGTCGTCGCGCTCACTCCGGCCGGGCACGCGGTGGTTGAACGACTGGTCGACCAAGTGCTCGGCCGCGAGCTCGACCTGCTCTCCAGTCTGACCGCCGAGCAGCAGGCCAACCTGACCGACCTGCTCCGCATCCTGCATCAGGACCTGATGTCGCGCCTCGGGCTGGGCAAGATCATCCAGGTCGGTTCGGCAGATACCTGAGTGTTCGAAAGCGCGCGTCAATTTCGATGAAAGTCGACATGCGTTCCGTCGGAGCTGGTGTCGTCGCCGGCGATCGATGTTCCGGTAATCGTCAGTACCCAGGTGTTGTTCGCGCACGATCCGTAGGTGACGGCGGCGTCTACGTAGACGAGAGTCGAATTGCGCTTGGCCTCAGACCAGTTCGCGCCGCAAGCGCGACCAGGGATGTCCATCTTCGCCTTTACCGGCGCATCCTGCGACACCTGAAGAGTTGCCGGATACGTTCGGCCATCGCTCGTCGTCCATGTGCCGGACCATGATCCGCTGATTTCGAGTGCCAAGGTGAACTCGAGGTAGTTATCACCCGTGAATTCCCCGATGATTCCGGTGATATTGGCAAGCAGCTGGCTGGGCAGGGTCGTGAAGAGGGAGACGGCGACGCTCATCCGGTGCAGCACTCGGTGCGCGTCTTGGTTGCCGACGGCGGCCTCGGCGCCGGTGAGCCCGCATTGGGCCAAATCGCCGAGCGCCTTGGTGAATCCGGCGGTGTCGGACTTGTTCGGGGTGGTCCAGCTTTGATACAGCGCGACAAGGCAGTCGTAGCCCGCCTTGCTGGTCTGAAACGCCGCGACCAGCGCGTCGCCGTCGGCGCCGAGCATGTCGAGACCGGCGAGGATCGTTTCCAGTTGCAGCGCAGCGGGATCGACGTCGAGGTGCACCTGTGCCGACGCTGTTCCAGGCGGAAAGAGCAGCGTGCCTGTGCTTTTCGGAGTCAGCAAGCCGGATCGGTGATCGAAGGAGTCGTGCAGGGCAACCGCGAGCTGTTCGGCGCCCGGCAAGGGCTGGGTATTGGTGAACTTCCCGGCCGGAGTGGCGGCAACCCGGTAGTACTGGGCAGAGTTCGAGGTGAGGTCGACGGCTATGCCGGCGCCGGTGTCGCGCAGGCACGCGCCGACCACGCCCGGTTTGCTGGGAACCAAGGTGAGTTTGTTCGTGCCGACGGTGATGTCGCTCTTGCCTTTACACGGCGAATCGAGACTGCCTGCCACCGTCTGCCAGGTTTGCCTGGCGGCCCGATCGAGGGCGGCCCCCACGTCGACGAGCTTGACCTGGAAGTTACTGAGATGATCGGTGGTGGTGGTCAGCGTCTTCGACGCCGTGTCCCAATTCGACAGCAGCAGATCGGGTTTCGACTTGTCGCCACCCTGCTCGACCGCGATCACCGGACGGACCGAATCGGTGAACTTGCTGTAAAGGTCTGGGCTGCCCGACAGATCGAACTTCAAGGTGACCGGTTTGCCCGGCTGCGCGCCGTTGCCGAGCACGAACTCGACCGGTGGTGCCGCACCGACCTCGACGCCGAACGCCTTTGCGGAAGGCGGCGCCGCCGACATGATCAGGTGCGTACCGACATCGGCGACACCGGTCGGCGCGGTGGCGGTGACACCGATCGAGCCGACCTTCCCGCTGACGGTCACACCGGAGGCGTTGACCGATCCGCTCGCCACCTGGGAGGTAGGCGTAGCGGACACCGTCGACGAACGCAGATCAGGTCCACCGCCGCAGCCCGAAGCAGCCAGCGCGACCGCCGCGATCACCAGCACCGGTGTCGAAGGGAAAGACCACCGTTCCTCGGCCATTGCGCATACCTCGATCGCGAACCGACGCGCCTCGAGCACTGGCCATTTGCCCAGCTACCGGCGCATCTCCGTTATTGTCGCGCCCAGCCCTTGCCAGCGCTGTCGGTCGTTCGGGCGACAGTTCCGCAGATGGGTCAGCGCAGGGCCAGAGCGAGGAAGAAGTCGACTCGGTCTTCGAGGCGGGACAGGTCGCGGGCGGTGAGTTCTTCGATGCGCTGGATACGGTACCGCAGGGTGTTGACGTGGACGTGCAGCAGATCGGCGCACTTGGTCCAGGAGCCGGAGACCTCGAGGAAGGTTTCCAGAGTGTGCACCAGATCGGCACGATTGTCCTGGTCGTAGGTGGTGAGCGGATCGAGCAGGCGCAGGCGGAACATGCGGCGGACCTCGTCGGGGACCGAGGCGAGCAGCAGCATGTGGGTGGCGAGTTCGTCGTGGCCGACGACGCTGGCGGGTTGCAGTCGGCCCGCGGCCATCCGGCGGGCGTAGCGGGCTTCTTCAACCGCGCCGCGCAGGCCCTCGCCGTCGACCACACCGCTGACACCGACCGATAGTCGACTGCCGCGCAGTCCAGGTTCCAAAGCGTTTACCGCACGGTTGATTTCGTCGATCACCGGAGTGTCCGGGCCTGCCGGAATCAGCGCGATAGCCTCGCCGTCCACCACGCCGGCGGCAGGCCTTCTGCCGAAAAGGATTTCGCGCAGCAGCACGCGCAACTCGCCGGGGCGCAGGGTGTCATCGGCGGCGGACGCGACGGCAATGTAGGTCTCCGCGGGTCCGAGACCGGTGAGTTCCAACCGCGAGATGATCTCGGTCGGTTTGGCGTCGGACACGATCAACTCGATGAGTTCCTGCGCGAGCCGACCCTCGGCGCTCTGCCGGTCGTCTTGCCGCGCGCGTTCCAGCGAGACGACGGCCGCGAGCTCGCCGGCCAGCGCGCGCCGTTCCTCTGGCCATTCGGTGTAGTCGCCCTCGAAGACGAGGAACCAGTCCGCGGCCCGCGATGTCCGATGCTCATCCACCGCGAACAGGGAAAACCGGCTGCCCTCGTGCAGAAACGCGACCGGCAGCCGACGGGCACTGAGAAACGCGGTGGTCACCTCGACCGGTGGTGGCGTGCCGGGCCCGGCCACCGCCCGTCCGGTCGACGACACCACCCAACATCGCATGCCGAGGTCGCGTTCGATGAGTTCGAGTACCGAACCGAGTCCGGCACCCGAGACGAGCTGACGGTGCCGGTCCAGGATCGCCGTCAGATCCGCCGCACGCCCGGTCGACAGGTTGCGGGTGATCTGCTCGGTGACCTGGGCGAACGCGACATTCTCCGGGACCCGAAACAGCGGAATCCGGTGTTTGCGGCAGGCCTCGACCACATCGGGCGGCGCACCCCCGTACCTGGCGTCACCGGCGGCCATCCCGGCCACCCCCGCCTGAGCCAGCGCTCGGACGAACACCTCGCTGTCGGCGGGGTCATGCCGCCACTGCATGCCGGTAAGCACAAGCTCGCCTCCGGACAGGTAGCGACCAGGATCGAGCATGTCCGTGGTCACCACCCAACGCACGAACCGGTCCAGCTCTTCCTCGCCGGTGACGAGCTCGAGCCCCAGGTCCGCCATGGTCAGCAGTGATCGAAGGCGCACGGTGCGAAGGCTAACAGTCGCACCCCTGGTGAACGCCCTTGGACATTCGCACAAAGAGTTGGGTGTGAACTGTCGCACAGTTCAGATTTCTCGTTTCTAGCTGCGGTGTTCCTCTGCGGGTGTACTTGCGGAACAGATTGGCGAACCCCGACAGGAGGTCAGATGGCAGGCGACATCGGATGGCTCAACGCATTGCCTCCGGACCAGGCCGAGCAGGAACTGCTGAGCTGCTGCGCGTCCAGGCAGTGGGCGCAGAAGGTGGCGGCCTCCCGGCCCTACCCCGATGCCGCGAGCGCCACCGCCGCCGCCGTTGCCGCGGTGTGCGAGCTGAGTTGGCCGGAGGTGGCGGAGGCGCTGTCGGCGCATCCGCGCATCGGCGACCGGGCCAAGGCGGAGCTGTCCGAGCGGGAGGCGGCGTGGTCGCGCGGCGAACAGTCCGGTGCCGCGACCGCCGATGCCGCGGTGCGTGCCGAGCTCGCCGCAGGCAACCTGGCCTACGAGGAACAATTCGGCCACGTCTTCCTGATCCGCGCGACCGGCCGCAGCGCCGAGGAGATGCTCACCGAGCTGCGCAAGCGGCTGGCCAATACGGGGCTCGACGAACGCATCAAGGTACAGAGCGAACTCGCCGACATCACCCGCCTGCGCGTGCGAAAGCTGCTGGGGGACAGGTGAGTCTGTCCACCCACGTGCTGAACGCGGTCACCGGCCGCCCCGCCGCGGGGCTGCGGGTGCAGCTGTCGCGGGCCGACGGCACCGTGCTCGCCGAGCGACACACCGACGACGACGGCCGCATCAAAGACCTGCCCGCGCCCGAATCCGGCACGCACCGGCTGACTTTCGACACCGGCGAGATCAGCCCCTTCTACCCCTCGGTCGCCATCGACTTCACCGTCGCCGACCCGGTCGCGCACTATCACGTGCCGCTGCTGCTCAGTCCGTATTCCTACTCCACCTATCGAGGTAGCTGAACAATGTCGATCAAGCTCGGACCGAACCGATATGGCAAAGCGGAGACCCACGTCGTCAGTGTGACGAAAAACGGTGGCGTGCACGAGATCCGGGACCTCAATGTCGGCGTCGCCCTCTCCGGAGACATGGATGACGTGCACCTCACCGGCGACAACGGCGCGGTGCTGACCACCGACACGCAGAAGAACACCGTCTTCGCGTTTGCCAAGGAGCACGGCATCACCTCGCCCGAGGCGTTCGGTGTGCTGCTGGCCCGGCATTTCGTCGATTCGCAGCCCACCATCCATCACGCGCGGGTGAGCGTCGAGGAATACGCCTGGGAGCGCATCGTGCTCGACGCGAGCACCGACCAGCACTCGTTCGTTCGCTCCGGCCAGGAGGTTCGCACCGCGCGAGTGCACTACGACGGCGAAAACGCTTGTGTTGTTGCGGGTTTGGCGGGCCTGGTGGTGCTGAACTCCACCGGTTCGGAGTTCCACGGCTACCTGAAGGACAAGTACACGACGCTGAAGGAAGCGTACGACCGCGTCCTCGCTACCGAGGTCAACGCGGAGTGGCGCTTCGTCGGCGAGCCGAGCGACTGGGACAAGACCTACCGCGAGGCCAAGCGCGCGCTGCTGGAGGCGTTCGCCGAAACCTACAGTTACTCGCTGCAGCAGACCCTGTACGCGATGGGCGAGCGCGTGCTCAACACCTGCCCGGAGGTCGGTGAGGTCCGGTTGTCGCTGCCCAACAAGCACCATTTCGTCGTCGACCTGTCCGCCTTCGGACTGGAGAACGACAACGAGGTGTTCTACGCCGCCGACCGCCCATACGGCCTGATCGAAGGCACCGTGCTGCGCGAGGACGCGCCCGCCGCCGGGCCTGCGTGGGAGTGACAATGGATTTTCTACGACCCACCTCGTGGGCGGACGCCCTGGAAATCAAGGCAGCCCGCCCGGACGCCACCCCCATTCAGGGCGGCACCGACATGATGGTCGAACTCAACTTCGACAAGGGCCGCCCGAGCGCCCTGCTCGACCTGAACCCGTGCCGAGAGCTGTTCGACTACCAGGAGATCGACGGCAAGATCCGCATCGGCTCCGGCGTGCCGTACGTCCGGATCATCAACCGGCTCGGCGGGCAGCTGCCCGGCCTGGCCCAGGCCTCCCGCACGGTCGGTTCGCCGCAGATCCGTAACCGTGGCACCGTCGGCGGCAACCTCGGGGGTGCCTCCCCGGCGGGCGACGCGCATCCGGCGCTGCTCGCGGGCAACGCGGTGGTCGAGGTCGCGTCGGCGGCCCGCGGCACCAGGATGATTCCGATCGACGATTTCTACATCTGGGTGCGCAAGAACGCACTCGAGGCCGACGAGCTGATCAGCGCGGTCTGGCTGCCGCCTGCCGAAGGTCCGCAGTACTTTTCGAAGGTCGGCACCCGCAACGCCATGGTGATCGCGGTGTGTTCGTTTGCCATCGCGCTGTACCCGAGCAACGGAACGGCGCGCACCGGCATCGGCTCGTCCGGCCCGACGCCACTGCGCGCTCAGCCCGCCGAGGAATTCTTGGCCGCCCAGCTGCCGTGGCACGACCCGGCGCCGCTCACCGATCGGGTGCTGCGCGAATTCGGCGCGCTCGTCTCGGCCGCCGCCAAGCCGATCGATGACGTCCGTGGCACCGCGGATTACCGCAAACACGCCCTGTCGGTGCTGGCGCGCCGCACCCTGGGCTGGGCATGGACGGACTACCTAGCAGAAAGGAAGGCAGCCTGATGCGGGTGACCTTCGACGTGAACGGCTCCACGGAGACCGTCGACGATGTGTGGGAGGGCGAGAGCCTGCTCTACATGCTGCGCGAGCGGATGGGCCTGCCCGGCTCCAAGAACGCCTGCGAGCAAGGTGAATGTGGTTCCTGCACGGTCTATTTGAACGGCACGCCGGTGTGCTCCTGCCTGGTGGCGGCCGGTCAGGCCGAGGGGTGCTCGGTACGGACCGTCGAAGGTCTGGCGCAGGGCACGAAGCTGGATCCGATGCAGCAGGCGTTCGTCGAAGCGGGCGCGGTCCAGTGTGGTTTCTGCACACCGGGTCTCATCGTGCAAGCGCATGACCTGATCGAGCACAACCCCGATCCTTCCGATGTGGAGATCCGCGAGGCGCTGGCCGGAAACCTCTGCCGCTGCACCGGATACGAAAAGATCCTCGACGCCGTGCGGCTCGCGGCCCAGCGGAAGGCGACGGCGCAATGACCAAGACGATCATCGAAAACGCCTACATCGCGCCGGTGGTCGGCCCGGAGATCACCGCAGGCTACCTGGTGATCGCGAACGGCAGGATCGAATCCCTCGGCGCGGGGCCAGCACCTATCGTGCCCGACGCGCAACGCATCGACGGCACCGGTTGCCTGGTCACCCCAGGTCTGGTGAACACCCACCATCATCTCTATCAGTGGGCGAGCCAAGGCCTGTTCCAGGACTCGACGCTGTTCGAATGGCTGACCGGGCTCTACCGGCTCTGGGCGGGCATGGATGCCGACGTCGTATATGGCGCGGCCGCAGCGGGATTGGGCTGGCTCGCACTGACCGGCTGCACCACCAGCAGCGATCATCACTACGTCTTCCCGAAGGGCCGCGGCGACCTGTTCGACGCCGAGGTACGGGCCGCGCACGAGCTCGGCATCCGGTTCCATCCGTGCCGCGGCTCGATGGACCGCGGCCAGTCCGACGGTGGCCTGCCGCCGGACGAGGTGGTCGAGGATCGCGACGAGATCCTGCTGAACACCTCGGAAACCATTGACAAGTACCACGATCCGTCGTTCGACTCGATGCTGCGGGTGGCCGTCGCACCCTGCTCGCCGTTCTCGGTGAGCGAGGGCCTGATGACCGACGCCGCGCTGCTGGCACGCACCAAGAACGTCCGGCTGCACACCCATCTCGCCGAGACGCTCGACGAGGAAGAGCACTGCCGCGAGCAGATGGGTTGCACCCCGGTCGAATACATGGAGAAGCTCGGCTGGCTCGGCGAGGACGTCTGGTTCGCGCACGCTGTGCACCTGCACGACGCCGACATCCGCCGCTTCGCCGAAACCGGCACCGGCTCGGCGCACTGCCCGAGTTCTAACGCTCGCCTCGGTGCCGGAATCGCCCGCGTCTCCGAGCTTTTGCGGGCCGGTGCGCCGGTCGGTCTCGGTGTCGACGGCGCGGCGTCGAGCGAGTTGACCTCCATGGCGGGGGAGATGCGCCAGGCCATGATGTTCCAGCGGGCTGTGCACGGACCCACCGCACTCACCGCCCGTCAGGCGCTGCAGATCGGAACCCTCGGCGGTGCACACAATCTCGGCCGCCAGCAGGAAATCGGCAGCCTGGAGGTCGGCAAGCTCGCGGATATCGCGATGTGGCGGGTGGACGGATTCCGGGCTGCGGTGGAAGACCCGGTGTGCGCGCTGGTTTTCGGGCCGACGCCGCCACTGGCCAGGCTGATTGTCGGCGGTCGCACGGTTGTCGAGAACGACGAACTGCGCACAGTCGCGCACGACGCGGTCGGCCGGGCGGGCGCCGCGGCTCGCTTACGTCTCATGCGGGGGCAGGCATGAGCGCGTCGCGCAGCTGTGCCAACTCCCACCGGCGAGAGGAGAAGTGATGACCACCGCACGCACCACGCGATTTCCGGGTGAGGTCGCCGCACCGGGCAAGGGCGGCATCGGCGAAAGCCCGCTGCGCCCGGACGGCAACCTGAAGGTCAAGGGCGAGTTCGCCTATGCCTCCGACCTGTGGATGGACGGAATGCTGTGGGGCGCTACGCTGCGCAGCCCGCATCCGCGCGCCCGCATTGTCAGCATCGACATCAGCCAGGCGCTCGCGCTGCCCGGCGTGCACGCGGTGCTCACCCACGAGGACGTGCCGGGCCGCAACGTCTTCGGCCTCGACATGACCTGGGACCAGCCGGTCCTGGCCATCGGCGAGGTCCGCCACCACGGTGAGCCGATCGCGCTCGTCGCCGCGGACCACCCCGAGATCGCACGCCGCGCGATCGAGGTGATCGCCATCGAATGGGAGGTGTTGACGCCCATCACCGACCCGCTCGCGGTGATCGCCGACCCCGAAGCCAACAAGGTGCAGGAGCGTGGCGGCATCGCCAGGCACCAACCCGTCCGGGTCGGCGATATCGCGGTCGGCCGTGCACTGTCTGATGCGGTGGTGACCGGCGACTACGAGGTCGGCATCCAGGACCAGGCGTTCCTCGGCCCCGAGGCGGGCCTGGTGGCGCCGGGCGAGGACGGCGGGCTCGACTTCTACGTCGCCACCCAATGGATGCACAACGACCTCGAACAGATCGGACCCTGCCTCGGCCTGTCCGAGGACAAGATCCGGATGACCCTGGCGGGCGTCGGCGGCGCGTTCGGCGGCCGAGAGGACCTGTCGATGCAGATCCACGCGGGCATGCTCGCGCTGTACACCGGCAAGCCGATCAAGATGATCTACAACCGCGAGGAGTCCTTCTTCGGGCACGTGCACCGGCATCCGGCGAAGATGCGCTACGAGTACGGCGTGACCCGGGCCGGGAAGATCGTCTTCGCCGAGGTGCAGATCGTGCTCGACGGCGGCGCCTACACCTCGGCCACGCTCAATGTCACCGGCAACGCGTCGTCACTCGCGGTGGGCCCGTACGAGATTCCGCACATCAAGATCGACGCGTACGGGGTGTACACCAACAACCCGCCCTGCGGTGCGATGCGCGGATTCGGCGCGGTGCAGGCCTGTTTCGCGCACGAGTCGATGATGGACAAGGTCGCCGAGGTGCTCGACCTCGACCCGGTCCACGTCCGTCAGGTCAACGCGGTCTCGCAGGGATCGAAGCTGGCCACCGGACAGATCGTGCACGCGCCGATGCCGATGGCCCAGATGCTCGGTCAGGCCCGCGACATGCCGTTGCCCGCATCGCTGGACGCCACCGACATCCGGAACCTGCCCGGCGGCGTCTCGCAAACCACGCACGGCGAGGGCGTCGTGCGCGGCATCGGCTACGGCGTCGGCATCAAGAACATCTGCTTCTCCGAAGGCTTCGACGACTACTCGACCGCCCGCGTGCGGCTGGAAGTCATCGGCGGCGAACCTGTCGCGCTGGTGCACACCGCCGCGGCCGAGGTCGGCCAGGGACTGGTCACCGTCGAGGCGCAGATCGCGCGCACCGAACTCGGCATCGAGCGGGTCACCATCCACCCGGCAGACAACCAGGTCGGCAGCGCCGGTTCCTCCTCGGCGTCCCGGCAGACCTTCATGACCGGCGGTGCGGTGAAAGCCGCGTGCGAGGCGATACGGATGCGCGTACTCGCCCTCGCCCAAGGACGTATCGGCGCAACCCGCGGCCTCCAACTGGTCGGCGGCAAGGTGGTCTCGCACGACGGCGAGGTCTATGCCGCGATCGTCGACCTGCTCGGTGACGAAATCATTGAGGAGACAAGGGAATACCATCACAAGCCGACCACCGGCATGGATCCGGTGACCGGCCAGGGCAACAGCCACACCCAGCTCGCCCTATGCGTTCATCGGGCCGTGGTGGATGTCGACACCGAACTCGGCCTGGTCAAGGTCGTCTCCCTGGACGCCGTCCAGGACGTAGGAAAGATCATGAACCGCTTGTCGCTGGAGGGCCAGATCCACGGCGGCTCCACCCAGGGTCTCGGCCTCGCGGTCATGGAAGAAATTCAAGTCCGCGACGGAAAGGTGCTCAACCCGTCCTTCACCGACTATCTGATACCCACGATTCTCGATACGCCGCCACAGCGGCTGGAGATTCTCGAAAACGCCGACCCGCACGCCCCATACGGGCTGCGCGGCGCCGGAGAGCCACCCACGCTCTCCTCGACTCCCGCGATCGTCTCGGCCATTCGGGACGCATGCCGATCCGCAGGAGGAACCGTGCACATCAACCGAGTGCCGGTGCGTCCGGAAGACATCATCCGGAGCAGTTGATCAACAGGGGTTGTGCCTCGTGTTCCCACACGTCTCCACGACACAGCACAGACCCCACAACAGCAGAACCGAACCACGCGACCCGGCCACAATGGCCGGTTCGTAGGTCGGCCATGCCCCGAGGAGGGCAACGCCATGACCCAAGTCCAGACCCACTCCTCCGTCCCGGAGCCGGTCACCGGAAGGTCCCCACTCGACCGATATTTCCGGTTGAGTGCACGCAAGACCACCGTCTCCCGCGAAATACGCGGCGGTATCACCACTTTCGTAGCGATGGCCTACGTTATCCTGCTCGTCCCGCTGATCATCGGCGGGGTACAGGATATCGACGGCAACAGCCTGAGCATCGCACAACTCACCACCGCGACCGCGTTCTCGGCCGGGCTCAGCACCATTCTGATGGGTCTCGTCGGCAACGTTCCGCTCGCCCTGGCCGCCGGCCTCGGTGTCGTTCCGGTAGTCGCCTTCCAGGCGGCTCCGCACATGACCTGGCCCCAGACCATGGGCCTGGTGGTGCTGATGGGCGTGATCATCGTGATCCTGGCCGCTACCGGCCTGCGAACGATGATCATCAACGCTATCCCGCTGTCGCTGAAGAATGCCATCGGCGTCGGGATCGGCATGTTCATCGCAATGATCGGCCTGGTGTCCGCAGGGGTGGTCGGCCATGGTTCGCAGACCGGACCACCGGTCACGCTCGGCGTCGCCGGTCACCTTTCCGGTTGGCCCGTAGTGATATTCGCCGTCGGACTGCTGCTCATGCTCGCGCTGTTCATCCGCAAGGTGCCCGGCGCCATCCTGATCAGCATCGCCATCGCGACGGTGCTCGCCATCGCGGTCAACTCGCTGGCGAAGATCGATCCGAAGACGTGGGGGCCGGTGGTTCCGGAGACGCCGAAGGGTTTCTTCGCCGCACCGGACTTCGGGTTGCTGCTGAATATCGACCTGATCGGCGGATTCGCCAGGGCGGGTGGGCTCGTCGCGGGCGTCGTGCTGTTCACCCTGGTGCTCACCGGCTTCTTCGACGCCATGGGCACCGTGTTCGGGGTGTGTGACGAGGCAGGACTGCTCGACGAGCGCGGCACCATGCCCGGTCTCGGCAAGGTGCTGACCATCGACGGTGTCGCACAGGTGATCGGCGGCATCAGCGGCGGCGCGGGCAACACCGTGTACGTCGAATCCGCGACGGGCGTCGGTGAGGGCGCGCGTACCGGACTGGCCAGCATGATGACCGGTGGATTGTTCTGTCTTGCAGTGCTGTTCACCCCGCTCGCCGCCGTGGTGCCGATCCAAGCGGCCGCACCGGCACTCGTGCTGGTCGGTGCGCTGATGATGACCCAGGCCCGCAAGATCGACTGGGCCGACCTGGAAGTCGCGGTTCCCGCCTTCCTCACGATCGTGCTGATGCCGTTCACCTACTCGATAACCAACGGTGTCGGTGCGGGCGTCATCGCTTTCGTGGTGATCAAGGCGGCGCGCGGCAAATTCAGTGAAATCCACTGGCTGATGTGGGTTGTCGGCGTCGTATTCGCCGGCTACTTCGGCATCACGGCGATCGAACTACTGCTCGGCGGATAGAACGGCGGAGAAGAACAGTGCGTGACCTCGCGGCAGAACTCCTGCAATGGCACACGGCGGGCAAGTCTTACGCCGTCGCCACCGTTATCGGCGTCAGCGGCAGCGCGCCGCGGCCACCGGGCGCCGCGCTGGCGGTGGACACCGAAGGCGTTGCCATCGGAAGTATTTCCGGCGGCTGCGTCGAGGGGGCGGTGTACGAGCTCTGTCGCGAGGCACTGCGTACCGGGCAGCCGGTACGCGAAACCTTCGGCTACAGCGACGACGATGCCTTCGCCGTCGGACTGACCTGCGGGGGCAAGATCGCGGTATTCGTCCAGCCGATCAGCCCCGCCGAGCACGACACGATCGAGGCGCTGCTCCGCTCGTCCGAGCCGGTGGCGCTCGTCCGGGATTTGAGCACCGGGGCCGCAATGACTTTGGGGCCGTGGTGGACGCTGGGGGCGACCTTTGATCCCGTCGTGATGGCCGAAGCCAGGGCCATGCTCGAGGTGGCCGCCACCGGCGTGCGGGTGATCGGCTGCGGCGACCGCGAGGTCACAGTTTTCGTGGAATCGTACGTACCGCCGCCACGCATGATCGTGTTCGGCGCAATAGATTTCGCGGCAGCGGTGACGCGAATCGGCCGGTTTCTCGGCTATCACGTCACCGTCTGCGACGCCCGTCCGGTCTTCGCGACCAAGGCGCGATTCCCCGACGCCCACGAGATCGTCGTCGAGTGGCCTGACCGCTACCTGGCCCGCACCGCGGTCGACACGCGAACCGTGCTGTGCGTGCTGACCCACGATGCGAAGTTCGATATCCCCTTATTGGCGAAGGCATTACGTCTGCCGGTCGCCTATGTCGGCGCGATGGGCTCGCGCCGCACCCACGATGAGCGGATGGCCGGCCTGCGCGCCGTTGGTCTCTCGGAACCTGAACTGGCGGTGCTGCGTTCGCCCATCGGGCTCGATCTCGGCGGGCGTACCGCCGAGGAAACCGCAGTCGCCATCGCCGCCGAGATCGTCGCGATGCGCCGCGGCGGCTCGACACAACCACTCACTTCCAGCGACGGACCTATCCATCGGGACTTGGTTCCGACCTGGTGAAGGCATTCGGCTGGAGCATCACACGCTGGAGCATCATACAAAATGCGCTTCGGAACAAACGATCAGCTTTGGGTTGATCTCATCTATCCCGATAATGCGTAAGCCCTGCATACTTGGTGAAATTCGACACAAAAGGACCCGATAATGCCGTTGATTTTTCTGAACGGTTCCGCCATGCGCGGCGGGCCGCTCAACCATCTGTTGAACGGTGCGCCGTTCGCCGGTGAAGCGAAAACCGCTCCGCGCTACCGCTTCTTCTCGGTGGGCGACCGCTTTCCCGGCCTCGACCCGTCGCCGGACGGCGGCTACTCGATCACGGGCGAACTGTTCGACGTACCACTCGATGTGCTTCGCGAACACCTGCTACCTGCGGAACCGCCGGAGCTGGAGCTCGGCGCGATCGAGCTGGACGACGGCAGGTCGGTCCTGTCGATGGTGCTGCGGCGGCCGCCGACGTCGTACCCGGAGCTGATCGACATCACCCGTATCGGCAGCTGGAAGAAATATCGCGAAGGAGCTGAGTGAAGCATTACGCAGAGGAGTCCGGTCTCCCGAAATTCGACGTCAATTGCTCGATACTTTTCACTGACCTGCCCCTTTTGGAACGTCCGGCCGCCGCCAAGGATGCCGGGTTCGACGCGGTCGAATTCTGGTGGCCTTTCGGCGAAGACCCCGCACCGGCGGGTAAAGAGATCGACGCATTTGTTCGTGCGATCGATGATGCCGGTGTGCAGTTGGTCGGCCTGAATTTCGTCGATCTGATTCCGGTGGGACGTGGCCTGGTTTCCGTCCCCGGCGAGATCGCCAGGTTTCGCGACAACATCGAGGTGGCCGTAGGGATCGCCGAACGCACCGGCTGCCGCGTGCTGAATGCTCTCTACGGCAACCGCATCGCCGGTGAAGACCCGGTGAAGCAAGACGAGCTCGCGCTGGAGAACCTCAGGTTGGCTGCCCGGGCTGCCGCTCGGATCGACGCCACCGTTCTGGTCGAAGCGCTGAATGCGCATGAATCGCCGCACTATCCGATTGTCAGCGCCGAGCATGCCGTGCGTGTCATCGAGCGGACCGGCGAGCCGAACGTGCGCTTCCTGTGCGACCTCTACCACCTGGCCCGCATGGACGAGAACCTGATCCAGGTGATCAAGAGCTACGCCCAGCATATCGGCCACGTACAGATCGCCGACGATCCTGGTCGCGGCCGGCCGGGCACCGGCGAACTGGACTTCGCGACGCTCTTCGACACCCTCAGCGCCGCTGGCTACGACGGCTGGATCGGCCTCGAATACAAAGACCCCGAGCTTGATTGGAAGTGGATGCAGTCATGAGTGAGCGCAGCGAACGAATTATGAACACAGCGCCCTTGGGAATGACGGAGCCGAGCGTGAACGAGGTGCAGTCATGAGCAAGATCGGATTTATCGGCCTCGGGATCATGGGTAGCCCGATGGCAGGACATCTTGTGAAGGCCGGACACGAGGTGACCGGTTACGACATCGGTCCCAAGGGGCTGGAAAAGCTCGAGAAAGCAGGCGGTTCCGCCGCCGCCAGCGTCGCCGAGGCAGCCCGGGACAAAGACATCGTCATCACGATGCTGCCGCAGGACGAGCAGATCGAACAGGTCTTCCCCGACATTCTGCAGAACACCGTCCCTGGCACGCTGTACATCGACTTCTCCACGATCACCCCGAAGACTGCCAAATGGACCGCCGAGCAGGGCAAGAAGAACGACCTTCGGGTGCTGGACGCCCCGGTCAGCGGCGGGGAGAACGGCGCGATCAACGCGGCCCTGTCGATCATGGTGGGCGGTTCCGAGGCCGACTTCGACGCCGCGACACCGATCTTCGAGACGGTCGGCAAGACCTTCGCGCTGGTCGGCGGCAGCGGTGCGGGCCAATGCGTCAAGGCCGCGAACCAGCTGGTCGTCGGCGGCACCTACGCACTGGTCGCCGAGGCGATCCTGCTGATGGAGAACCTTGGCGCGGACGCGGCCAAGGGACTCGATGTGCTGGCAGGCGGGCTCGCGGGCAGCAAAATCCTGGAGCTCAAGCGCGAAACCATGCTGGCCCGCAACTTCGTGCCCGGCTTCCGGATAGACCTGCACCACAAGGACATGGGCATCATCCTGCAGGCGGCCCGCGAGGCCGAGGTGGCTATCCCTATGGGTGCGCTCACCGCGCAGCTCATTGCCGCGGCGCGGGCAATGGGCTACGGCTCGCTTGACCACTCCGGCATGCTGCTGGTTGCCGAGGCGCTGTCGGGCCGGGGCGAGGCATGAGGATGCCCGCCGCGACACAGTCGCTCGCGCACCACGAGGTATGTGGCATTCGGCTGCCCGCCGGCTGGGTTCGTAGCGACAAACCTGCCGACCGTGCAATGCCGCACGCGATGCAATCTCGCAGCATGCGTCAGAACAAGGAGCGTTGAGCATGGCACGGATGCGTACTGTCGACGCGGCAGTCTTGATTCTCGAAAAAGAAGGCGCGACACAGGCGTTCGGTTTGCCTGGGGCGGCGATCAATCCGTTCTATAGCGCGATGCGCGCGCATGGTGGGATCAAGCATGTGCTGGCCCGCCATGTCGAGGCTGCCTCGCATATGGCTGAGGGTTATACCCGTGCAGCAGCGGGCAATATCGGCATCTGCATCGGTACCTCGGGTCCTGCGGGCACCGACATGATCACCGGGTTGTATTCGGCCAGCGCGGATTCCATTCCGATCCTGTGTATTACCGGTCAGGCGCCGGTGGCCAAGTTGCACAAGGAAGACTTCCAAGCGGTGGATATTGCCTCGATTGCGGCACCTGTCGCCAAGTGGGCAGTCACCGTCCTTGAACCCGCACAGGTCCCCGGCACGTTCCAGAAGGCGTTTCGGCTGATGCGCGAGGGTCGACCCGGCCCGGTGCTGATCGATCTGCCGATCGATGTGCAGCTCGCGGAAATAGAGTTCGACATCGACACCTACGAGCCGCTGCAGGTGCATCGCCCGGCCGCGACCAAGGCTCAGGCGGTGAAGGCCATCGCGATGCTGAACGCGGCCGAGCGTCCACTGCTGGTCGCCGGTGGCGGAATCGTGAATGCCGACGCAGCTGACCTGCTCGTCGAATTCGCTGAGCTGACCGGGGTTCCCGTGGTGCCGACCCTGATGGGCTGGGGCACGATCCCCGACGACCACAAGCTGCACGCGGGCATGGTGGGCTTGCAGACTTCGCACCGCTATGGCAACGCCACGATGCTCGAATCCGATTTCGTGCTGGGTATCGGCAATAGGTGGGCCAATCGGCATACCGGCGGGGTCGAAACCTATACCAAGGACCGCACTTTCGTGCACGTCGACATCGAGCCGACGCAGATCGGACGTGTCTTCGCGCCAGACTTCGGCATCACCTCCGACGCCGGTGCCGCGCTGCAGGTGTTCCTCGACGTCGCCCGTGAGCTCGCGACGGCAGGTGAACTCCGCGATCGGTCGGATTGGGCTGGGCAGGTCCGGGCGCGAAAGCAACTGGGCCAGCGCAAGACCCACTTCGACAACGTCCCAATCAAACCGCAGCGCGTCTACGAAGAGATGAACAAGGCGTTCGGACCCGACATCCGTTACGTCAGCACCATCGGTCTCTCCCAGATCCAGGCGTCGCAACTGCTGCACGTCTACAAGCCGCGCCACTGGATCAACGCAGGCCAAGCCGGACCGCTCGGCTGGACCCTGCCTGCCGCCTTGGGTGTGGCAACAGCCGTCCCTGACGCCACGGTCGTCGCACTGTCCGGCGACTACGACTTCCAGTTCCTCATCGAAGAATTGGCCGTGGGCGCCCAGTTCAACATCCCCTACATCCACGTCCTCGTGAACAACTCCTACTTGGGCCTGATCCGTCAGGCGCAACGGAACTTCTCGATGGACTACTACGTCCAGCTCGACTTCGACAACATCAATAGTCCCGAGATCGGCGGCTACGGTGTGGACCACGTCAAAGTCGCGGAAGGGCTGGGCTGCAAGGCGATCCGCGTCTTCGAGCCTGAACACATCGGCCACGCACTGGAAGACGCCAAGAAACTGATGGCCGCACACCGCGTGCCGGTGGTCGTGGAGTGCATCCTCGAACGCGTCACGAATGTGTCCATGGGCTTGGAGATCGACAATATTGTCGAATTCGAGGAGCTGGCGCTGTCCGCCGCGGACGCGCCCACCGCCACCGTCGCCATCGAACCGGAGCCGGAACCGGTCGGAGGCGGCAGGTGAGCGGGCCGGACGCTCCGCTCTCGAGAGATATGCGCGGCGGGTGGCGCGATGGACATTGTGTCGTCGCCCCCGACAAGTTCAAGGGGTCGCTGACCGCGCCTCAGGTCGCCGCACATATCGTCACCGGACTCCGCCGGGTACGCCCGGACATCCCCGTCGTCACCATGCCGGTGGCCGACGGGGGTGACGGCACGGTCGACGCCGTCGTGGAGTCGGGCTTCGTCCGCTTCCAGACGAGCGTCGCCGGTCCACTGGGGCTACCGGTGGCCGCCTCGTTCGCGATGAGGGGCGAGGCGGCGGTGATCGAGCTGGCGGAAGCGTCCGGCCTGCGTCGGCTGCCGGTTCGGCCGACTTTCCAAACCGCGATGACCGCAACCAGTTACGGCACCGGCGAGCTGATCCGTGCGGCCGCCACACGCGGAGCGCGCAGTGTGGTGCTTGGTCTCGGGGGCAGCGCGTGCACGGACGGGGGAGTCGGCATGATGTCCGCGCTCGGTGTCCGGTTCCTCGACGAGCACGGTCTCGAGCTGCCACGCGGCGGCGCGGCGCTGACCAGGTTGGCCCGCATTGATGCCAGCGACATGCTGCAGGTGCCGGTGATCGTGGCCTCCGATGTGGACAACCCGCTGCTCGGACCGCGCGGCGCCGCACAGGTTTACGGCCCGCAGAAGGGTGCGCGGGCCGGTGACATCGACGAATTGGAATGGGGCCTGGCACGTTTGGCTTCGATAGTCGAACGTGATCTAGGTGCCGATGTTGCGGATCGGCCCGGCGCCGGTGCCGCGGGCGGGGTCGGCTACGCAGCGCTCGCTTTCCTGGGCGCGACGGTTCGGCCTGGTATCGAGATCATCTTGGAACTGATGTCCTTCGCCGAGCAAATCGATGGGGCGCGGCTGGTGATCACCGGCGAGGGCTCGCTCGACCCGCAGACCCTGCACGGCAAGGCACCTGTCGGCGTCGCCCGGGCCGCGGCGAGCGCCGCCGTGCCGGTCGTCGCGGTGGCCGGGCAGCGTTCGCTCACCGACGAACAGTTGCGTCGCGCCCACATCGAGCAGGCGTATGCGTTGACCGACCTCGAACCCGACCCCGAGGTCTGTATGGCGGAGGCAGGACCCCTGTTGGAACGGCTTGCCGGTGAGATCGCCGGCGCCTGGCTGGGAGCGAGCGCTCATGCATGATCTGGTAATCCGGTCTCGGCGGGTCGCCCTGCCGGAGGGAATCCGTGCGGCCTCGATTGCCGTGCAGGACGGCAAGATCGCCGCGCTGGCGGAGTACGACGCCGTGCTCTCCGCGGCGGCTACCACCGATCTGGCCGACCTCGTCGTGCTGCCCGGGCTGGTGGATTCGCACGTGCACGTCAACGAGCCGGGGCGCACCGAATGGGAGGGTTTCGCCACGGCAACAAAGGCAGCCGCGGCGGGCGGGGTGACGACGATCGTCGATATGCCGCTCAACTCGCTGCCGCCGACGGTCACCGTGCCCTATCTGGAGACGAAGCAGTCGGTAGCGGACGGGCAGTGCCACGTCGATGTCGCCTTTTGGGGTGGCGCGATTCCCGGCAATCTGGCGTCGCTGCGGCCGCTACACGAGGCGGGCGTGGTCGGCTTCAAATGCTTCCTGTCGCCGTCCGGAGTGGATGAATTCCCGCCGCTCGGGCTCGGTGAGGTGGAGCAGGTGATGCGCGAGCTCGCCGGTTTCGACGGACTGCTCGTCGTGCACGCCGAAGATCCGGTGCGCCTGCACGATCCGGTGGACGGGTCGTATCGCGCGTTTCTGGATTCGCGTCCGGGGGAGTCGGAAAGGGCTGCGGTGCAGGAGGTTATCGCGCTCGCCGAACTGACCGGAGTGCGCGCGCACATCCTGCACGTCTCGGCGGCTGCCTGTCTGGAACCGCTCGCCGCGGCGCAGGCGCGTGGTGTGCGGATCACCGCGGAGACCTGCCCGCACTATCTGACTCTCTCGGCTGCCGAGGCGTCGTCCACCGCGTTCAAGTGCTGCCCGCCGATCCGTGACGCGGGCAACCAAGACGCGCTGTGGCAGGGACTTGCCGATGGTGTGCTGTCGTGCGTGGTCTCCGATCATTCGCCGTGTACACCCGACTTGAAAGAGGGCGACTTCGCGACCGCGTGGGGTGGCATCTCGTCCCTGCAGATCGGTTTGCCCGCAGTGTGGACAGCGGCGGCCGAGCGCGGCTTTCGGCTGACCGACGTCGTCCGATGGATGGCCGCCGCGCCCGCCGATCTGGCCGGTCTGTCGCACAAGGGCCGGATCGCCGTCGGTTGCGACGCCGACCTGGTCGCGTTCGACCCGTGGGCGCCGATCACCGTCGATCCCGGCGCGCTGGCGCACAAGAACCCGATCACCCCCTACGGCGGCCGCGAACTGCGCGGCCTCGTCCATGCCACCTGGCTCCGCGGCCGCGTCGTCGGCAACGGGCACCCGCCCGAAGGCAGCCTTATTTCCTTGCAGCACAACCGGATAGGGAACAATGTCTGATTTCATCAACCTGCCGGACCTGGCACTGCGTACCAATCGCGCCGGCGTGATCGCCGCCAGCGACGAGTCGTTCGAGGAACGCGAAAACCTCATCAACCCTTGGCAACCCCGCTTCGCCGAGCACACCTTCGGCCCCAAGGGACAGGAGTACGACGGCTGGGAGACCCGCCGCCATCGCGGCCCCGGTCACGACTGGGCCATAATCCGGCTCGGCATGCCCGGCGTGATCCGCGGCGTCGTCATCGACACCGCTTGGTTCAAGGGCAACTACCCACCCTTCACTTCGATCGAGGCGTGCCGCGCCTCCGGCTATCCGTCACCGTCGGAACTGGATTCGGCCGAATGGGTGGAGATCGTGCCGCGCAGTGCCCTGGGTGGCGACGCGAAACACGAACTGCCGGTCTCCGACGACCGGATCTTCACTCACGTCCGCCTGAACATCTACCCGGACGGCGGTGTCGCCCGTTTGCGCGTGCACGGCGAGGTGGTACCGGACCCGACCTTGCTCACCGGCCTCACCGTCGATCTCGCCGCGCTCGAAAACGGGGCCCGCACCGTGGCCTGCTCCAACATGTTCTACTCGGCCCCCGACAACATGCTCTCGCCAGGCTTAGCTCGCAACCAGGCCGAGGGCTGGGAAACCGCTCGTCGCCGCGACAGCGGAAACGACTGGGCTGTCATCGAACTCGCCGCACAGGGCACCCCTACCCTGATCGAGCTCGACACTACCAACCTGCTGTTCAACGCGCCCGGTGAAACCCGCCTCCTCGGAATCGATCATCAAGGGCCGGAACCCCTGCCACCCACCGACGACCCTGCCTGGTTCGAACTTTTGCCCAGAACAGCGCTCCAACCGGACACCCCGCACCGCTTCCGCCTCGCATCGGTCGGCCGCGCCACCACCCACGTCCGCGTCGACATCTACCCGGACGGCGGTATCGCCCGCCTGCGAATCCTCGGCTCGCTCACTACGGAGGCCGAACAGGAGTTGAACTCGCGCTGGCTGTCGAACAACGGGTGAACGGCCGCTGATCCGCCGCGAGCCTGCGTTTGGTTGGACCCGAAGCGTATTTCAACGTCTGGTCGCCAGGCTCGTGTTCGAGCGTTCGGTCGAGGAGTTCGCGGGGGTGGTGGCGATGGTTGACCCGCGGCGTCGCGGTCGGATCGATGTGAGGTGGGGCGATCCATCCGGTGCGGCCCGGATACGGCGAGTCCGGGCCGAGGGTAGTGGTTTTCCAACCGCCGGGACCGTCGTGGACCATGGCGTGGCAGCGATCGCAGGCGAGGGTTTCGTTGTCGATGTCGGTGGGCCCGCCGCTATTCCACTCGGTCACATGGTGGGTGGCGCACATACTCGCGGGCGCGTCGCAACCCGGACGCGTGCAGCCGCGCAGGGTGGCGATCAACGCCAACCTTTGTGCGGCGGAAGCCAACCGTTTGGCACGCCCCAAATGCAGTGGTAGACCGTCGTGGTCGAATACCGCGAGGAAGGGCTGGGCCTGCTCGGCCAATCGCAACGCTTCGGCCATCGGGACGGTGCCGCCGGAAGCGGTAGTCGCGACCCCGGCGGCCTTCTCGACATCGGCGACGCTCATGGTCAGGATCGTCGAAACCGGCAGCCCTCGGTGTGAACCCAACTTCTCCGGAACGACGCAGTATTCCAGCAACGCCTGCATCGCATCGTGGGTGCGTTGGGCGGCACTGCGCACGTCCCGCGCCGCGGCGGCGGCCAGTTCGTCGGGGTCGACGTATTCACCGTCCCCACGCGGGCTTTCAGCATCATCGGGGTTGTTCATGCCAGGTCGGCCCAGCTTTGCGACGACGGGATCCAGGAGTGCGCGCAGGGTAGGGGTGATGTCCCCGGTGATGGGCGACATCCCATCCGCGCGTTGCCGCCCGATGCGAATACCGCGCATGCGGGCGCGGTCGGTGTCGTCCGACAGTGTGCCGTTGGGGTCGAGGTGGGCCAGGATCGCTTCCCCAACTTTGGGTATGTCGTCGGGGGAGCCGGTTCGTGCGAAATCGGCCAGGACCTGTTCGGCGGCTTCATATTCCGGGTTTGTCATCCCACCGGGAATGCGGTTCATCACCGTGGCCACTCGACGTGCGTGCTCGGGTGAGATTTCCCCTTCCGCCTGTCCTGCCGCGGTGTTCGCCAATTCGGGTGGGCGAGTGGCACCGGTGAGATCGCGGCGCATACCGAGTACCCGGGTGGCGGCGACCCGGCTCGCCGCGTCTGCGTGGGACAGGCGCAAGGTTTGCATCAGCAGCTTCTTGACCGTGCCCGCACCGGTGCGCGACGGCAGTCCGCGCTCCGATGCCTCGCTGATCAGCCGGTGGCCGACCGCGGCGAGGATGCGAGTGGCTTTTTCCACATCACGCATCAACTCGAGCAGCCGATCATCGGACAGCGGCATCAAGTCGGTGTCGAGCAGATCATCGGCAGCCGTGAGCAGCGGGTCGGCGACCCGCTCCGATGGCACCTCACTGCTCGAACTCATGTTCTGGACCCTAGCGAGACAGGCCATGAAAATCTAGAAGAAAATGCATCTGAACTGCACGTTTTCACAAAAGGTGTGTGAACTGAGTCCGTCACCGCCCGACTCGAATAGGCACGATCGGCATGGCGACAAACCAACGCGATCACCGCTGCTCGTCATTGACCGTCTTCCTCGCACTCATCTACTGTCCGACCATGTTGATCAGCATCGCCCGAAGCACCGGCGACCGCGCCGTGGCAGGGTACGGCCAACCCCGACGATGACCGTCTACGACACGACGGGTCAAACGTATTCGCGGACCCGACAGCCAGATCCGCGCATCGCAGACCAGATCGACGCCGCGCTGCACGGCATGGACACCGTGGTCAATATCGGCGCCGGCGCCGGTTCCTACGAGCCGCGCAATACGGTGCTCGCGATAGAGCCCAGCCAGATAATGATCGCCCAGCGCGCGGCAGGCGCGGCGTCCGCAATTCGCGCGACCGCCGAAAACTTGCCCCTGCGCACCGCCTCGGTGGACGCGGCGCTCGCCGTGCTGACCATCCATCACTGGACCGATCTCGAGCGTGGTATCGCCGAAATGGTGCGAGTTGCCCGCCGCCGCATCGCGATTCTCACCTGGAACCACGCGGTATTTCGGCAATTCTGGCTGGTTCGCGACTATCTACCGGCAGCGGCGGAGACTGACGCGAAACTGGCCATCGCGCTGTCCGAACTCACGGCATTGCTGAAAGATCCAGAGATACAGCCGATCCCGGTCCCGCACGATTGCGTGGATGGCTTCGGCGGCGCCTATTGGCGCAGACCCGAAGCCTACCTCGACGAAACAGTCCAAGCGGGCATGTCGATGCTGGCCCTCACCCCGAAACCGCTACTGCAAGAAGGATTATCGCGGTTACGGCAGGATCTGAAGACCGGCGATTGGCACACCCGCTACACCGACCTTCTCGATCAGTCACACCTGGACCTCGGATACCGGCTCGTCACAGCAGACCTGCCGAGCTGACTGGACGAAACGATCTGACGGCCGATCCGTACGAGCAAGTCGGCCGTCAGTGCCGGATCGCGGGCCGTATCCCGATCGGTATAGTCGGTAAGCGCATAAACCTCGGTGAAACCTGTGGAACCCCAACGGTTGCGAGGGATCTCGTTGCAACCTGTGACGGCAACAACGGGAACGAGCGCAGCGCGCCGGGCGACGGCAACGGGCAGCTTGCCATGCGCGCTCTGCGCATCAAGTCTGCCCTCGCCGGTGATCACCAGATCCGCCGTCGCACAATGACGATCGAAGTCGAGCAGGTCGAGGAAGAACTCAGCCCCGGACGTCATCCGCGCGCCGAGCAGCATGGCGGCGAATCCGAGCCCACCCGCACTGCCCGCAGCTGGCGTCGCGGCAAGGACTTCGGCATCGGGAAACCCGTTGCAGGACAACATCTCCACCAGGTGGCGGAGCCCTCGATCAAGTAAGCGTATTTCTGCCGCATCGGCGCCCTTCTGCGGCCCGTACACGGCAGCAGCTCCTTCAGGTCCGACCAACGCGTTGGTGACATCGGAGGCCACGACGAGATCGACCGGCGGCAAGCGCACAGCCGCCGCGGCATCGATGGAAGCGATATCCAGCAACGCCCGACCACTCGGCGGCAAAACCCGCCCGGCGCCATCGATGAACCGAAACCCGAACGCGGCCAGCAGCCCCATACCGCCATCGGTACTCGCGCTGCCACCGAGTGCCAGCACCACGCGGCGCGGCGACCGCAGCAACGCTTGCCGAACAGCCTGTCCCAGACCCAGACTCGACGCATCGAGCGGCCGCAGTCGATTTCCAGGCAGGGTTGCCAACCCGCAGGTGTCAGCGACCTCGACGATAATGGTGTCGCCGCGCACCGCCATCCGCCCGCGCCATGGCGTCCCCATGGCACCGGCGACGGTGCACGAACGACCGGTGTACCCAGCAGCAGCAACGGCCGCTTCGACACTGCCGTCACCACCATCGGCCAGCGGAAGTTGCGTACTGTCGACACCAGACCCGGCAAGCCCCTGCGCAAGCCATCCCGCGACCTCGGCCGCGGTCAGGCTCCCCTTGAACTTGTCGGGCGCGATCAACACCCTCATCCTTCGAGCACCCGGATCAGCGCCGCCGCTGAGATAACCGTGGTCACCCCGCCGATCCGAGTCGAAATCTGCGCGAACGGCATCAGATTCATTCGATTCGACGCCGAAAGTATTGCCACATCACCAGTTCCACCGAGCCCGCTGTGACAAACCGTCACCAACGCGGCGTCGACCGGATACATGCCGATCGCCCGTCCCACCCAGAATCCGGTGGCAGCCATAGCGATAACGACGGCGATACAAGCCGCCACGTATCCCACCGAGATCACCCCCATGATGTTCTTCAACGGCAGATACAGCATGCCGAGCCCGATCATGGTCGGATAGATGAAGTAGCGGGCGATGACCGTGTAGATGCCGCGCACGCTGTCCTCGACGTCGGCGGGAAAGACGCCGAACAACTTGCATACCACCGACATGATGATCACCAGCACCGGTGCGGGCAGATGCACGACCCGTTCCAACAGGGTAGCCAGCACAAACAAGCCACAGATGATCAGAATGCCGAGCGCGTGGTTCCGGCCGGGCGTGGTGATGTCGGGCAGGGGAGTAGCCGAAGTGGTGTCCGGTGCCGCCACCTTCACCAACTGACCCCCGCCGTCGAGCTGCGGCCGGCGGTCACCCAGCCTCCGCAACAGCCCCGCGAGGATGACGGCCACGATATTTCCGATGATCGCCGCCGGAATCAGCTCCGCGACATAACTTCCCGATTCTCCACCCAACGCCGACGCATACGCCGAGGACAGCGGTATGACCCCCTCGCCGATGCCGCCCCCGATGATCGGCACCACGATATAGAACAGCGCCCGATGAAACCCGTACCCGAACGCCATCGCGACACCGATCCCCACCGCCACCGCGGCGGCCGTCCCGACCACCAGCGGCGGAAAGATCCGAATCAGCCCGCCCACCATCACCTTCCGGCTCATCCCGAGGATGCTGCCGACCACCAGCGTGCTGATGACGAAGTAGAGGAAGTTCGCCTCCTTCATCAAGGCGTTCACCGCGGCCAACGTGTTCGCGTTGAACACACCGAAGTACACCAGCACCGATGGCACCATCAGGCAGATCAGTGCGCCGCCACCGATCTTCGAGATGACCGGCAGCCGATTTCCCAACGGCCCGAGCAGCATGCCGAGTCCCACTATCACGGCGAGGCCGCCGATCATGTTCTTCGGTATCGAGTCGAAGACGCCTGCGGCGAGCACCCCCGCGGTGAGGATGATCGGCACGACCAAGGGGATACCGTCGAGCGTCGGCAGCGTGAACGACCGCGCGGTCTTCGCCTGCAGACTCATGATCGGGCCATCGATGTCGCGGACTCGAGCTGCGCCCGCACCAGTCCGCCAACGGTTTCCGTCGTCTCGGCCCCGCCCATGTCCGGCGTGAGCGCCGACTGTCCTTGGGCGAGCACCGTTTCGATGGCCGCCATGACAGCATCGGCGGCAGCCTGCTCACCGAGGTGCTCGAGCATCATGGCACCGCTCCAGATCTGGCCGATCGGATTGGCGATCCCCTTCCCGGCAATATCGGGGGCGGACCCGTGCACCGGCTCGAAAAGACTCGGAAACAACCGCTCCGGGTTGATGTTTCCGCTCGGCGCGATGCCGATGGTTCCGGTGCACGCGGGCCCGAGATCGGAAAGGATGTCGCCGAACAAATTACTCGCGACAACCACATCGAACCAGTCCGGATGCAGCACGAAATTGGCCGTCAGAATGTCGATGTGATATTTATCCACCTCGATAGCGGGATAGTCCTTCGCCATCGCCGCGACCCGTTCGTCCCAATAGGGCATCGTGATGGAAATACCATTGCTCTTGGTCGCCGACGTGAGATGCCGCTTCGGCCGCCGCTGCGCGAGCTCGAAGGCGTACTTCAGGATTCGGTCCACGCCGGTCCTGGTCATCACCGTCTCCTGGAGCACCGTCTCCCGCTCGGTGCCCTCGAAGATCTTGCCGCCGATACTCGAATACTCGCCCTCGGTGTTCTCCCTGACCACATAGAAATCGACCTCACCGGCCTGCCGACCGGCGAGCGGGCTGTTGATGCCGCGCAGCAGCCGGACCGGCCGCAGGCTGACGTACTGATCGAAGTGCCGCCGGAACTGCAGCAGACTGCCCCACAGGGAAACATGGTCCGGCACCACCTCTGGCCAGCCGACCGCGCCGAAGTAGATGGCGTCGAACCCGGCCAGTTCGTCGAACCACCGGTCCGGCAGCATTTGCCCGGTCGCGGTGTAATACTCCGCGCTCGCGAAGTCGAACTCCGTGAAATCGAGGGTGAAGTCGAATGCCGCCGCGGCGGCTGCCAGCACGCGAACTCCCTGCGGCACGACTTCTTTGCCGATACCATCCCCTGGAATGACGGCAATACGGTGCGTTGAACCCATCGTCGCGTTCTCCGATCTCCTCGATAGCGGCCCCGGAATCCGTTGTTGTGGGGCCGATCACAACGGTAGGCTCGGATATTCTGCGGCAAAAGCACGCAACGGGAAAGAGACACTTTCCTGAATGGAAAAGGCGAGGAGGCCGCCGTGGCCGGTGCAGCCACCGACGACGTCACGTTTTTCGACATCGTCGCTCGTTCGCGGAGCCTGACCGAGGCGGCGCGCGAATTCGGCGTCTCGGTGTCCTCGGTCAGTAAACGACTCGCGCAGATGGAGGCCAGGCTCGGCGTCCTCCTTGTGCAACGCAGTACGCGCAGGCTGACGTTGACACCGGAGGGGGAGCGCTATGCGGCGGGTGCCGCGGTGATCGCCGCGCAGCTCGAAGAACTGGAGGATTCGGTCGCCGAGCAACGTCACGAACTGCGCGGCCGAGTCCACGTCCGGTCGACCATCGGCCTCGGCCGGGCCCACATCGCGCCGCTGGTCGCCGATTTCGTCGAGCGGAACCCGCGGGTGCAGGTGGATCTGGAACTCTCGTCGCTGCCACTGAATATCGCGGGCACCGGCTTCGACATCGACATCAGGGTTGGCGCACTGCAGGATTCGCGATTGACCGCGACCCGCCTGTGGGTCAACCGCCGGGTGCTGTGCGCGTCACCGGAGTACTTGCGGCGCAACGGAACACCCGCGAATCTCAAGGAACTCGAACAGCACGACTGCATCATTTTGCGCGAGAACGAGTCCGACTACGCGCTGTGGCGGTTCGAGAGCGGCGGCAAGGAGGTCTCGATCCGCGTGGCGGGCAACCTGATCAGCAACGACGGCGACGTCATCACCCAATGGTGCCTAGCTGGAAGGGGTCTGGTGATGCGGTCGCTCTGGCACGTCGAGCCGCTGTTGCGTGACGGCTCACTCATCCAGGTACTGCCCGACTTCGCGACACCCAGCGCCGACATTTCCGCGGTCTACGCCGCGGCCGCCCCGCTACCGCGCCGAACCCGTGCCGTCATCGACCATCTGAAGGCCGGGCTCGGCCGCCGAATCACCGCCGCGGCGCGGTAACGCCTGCGGTACAGCCTGATTCAGGCGTACAGCGTGACGAACTTATCCAGCGAACGCTCGATGTCGCCCTTCACCGCCCGCGCGACGCCGGCGCCGATCGGCCCGAACAGCGGCCTGCCGCCGAGCTCGATGTCGACCGTCACCTCCGAGCCGGTGCCCTTCGGCGCCACCAGCAGTTCGAGACCGAGCTTGGTGCCGCCCTTGCCCGCACCGGTCAGCAACAGCCGCCGCGGCGGCTCGGCGGCCTTCACCGTCCATGTCACCCGGTTCCGCAACCCCTTCACCGAGGCGACGCCCACCAACTGGGTACCGACCGTCAGCTCCGCGGGCACCTCGCTGCGCCAGGCCTCATGCATCGTCAGCCACTTGTCCAGGTCGGCCAGATTGGACGTGTGCGACCACGCCTCTTCGGGCGAGATCGGCACATCGACGGAGACCTTCAGCTTTGCCATGGCCGCATAGTATCCGGTACCCGAGGTTCGCCGTAGTTGGTGTCCAAATGCGAGGCTCTGTTCTTTCAGTTCGGCTACATGATCGGCGTCGACCCCGCCCACCAGGTGCGCCCGGGCGACATCTGAGCAATCTTCACCGGATAGGCATCGCGACCGCTCCCGATGGCTTCACCCAAGAACAAACTGGACGTTCCAGCAAACTTCTGGTCGCGATAGCGCTGAATACCCTGTTCTCCCACCCGCTTCGGATAGGCGCGGTTGACACCATGTGCGTGATACGCGGCGCCGCCGATAGATCGGATGATGTGTCCTCTATCGCGATACCGGAAACGCCCCTGGTCACCGCGTGGCAAGCGGCCGTGATCACCAGTGGCGCAGCATTATTGCGCATCGCCCGGCACCCGTCATCTGTTGTCTGCAAACGCAATCATGTGAGTGGATCTGAAGAGAACTGGTTGCATAGCTGCTAATGTCGGAACGTCGGGTTCTGGTAACTGTTCGGACACAATCTGTTGTTCGGCGGGTAGCCGGTCCTCCGACGTGGACCAGATCCGACCAGGGTGTGCTGGTCGGCGTCGCGAGGAAGGCGAGACGAAGCACATGACGGAGAGTCGATTCCTCGGCGCCAATCGACGACGAAAGAACTGATGAATCAAGATATCGCCGTGGTGCTTTCATGGATCCTCGCCGCTGCTCTCGTGGTAGTGGCAGCGGTCGCGTTGTACGCAGTGCAATACGCGCGACAGCAGCGAGCCAGGGCCGAAGCACTCAGCAGAGAGCAACGAGCCGCGGAGGAAGCCGTCGAGCGCTTCGCGACAACCACGATGCCTGCGGTAGCCGAGGCGATCAGACGCTTCGACAGCCAGGCTCCCAGCGTCGAAGTGCCGCCGGGCCTGGAGAATTCGCGCACCGCGCAGGTGTTGCGATGGATCGCCGAGCGCTACGCCGACGACCTGAGCCTGCTGCGGTCCGAGACCAGGGACCAGACCAACCACGAGGCGCAGCAGGCGATGAAGGCCGCCGAGGACAAGATGCGCACCGAGGTGTCCGACGCGTCCAGGCAGGCGACCAGCGCGGCCGTGCGTTCGTTCGGCACCTCGGTGGTCAGTCTCGGCGCCGACGTCAGCCAGGTGGTCAGCTCCGCGTTACGTGAGCACCGCAAGGACGAGGTGTACGAAACCCTCACCCGCATCGATCACACCGTGCAGCAGATGATCCGGCAGGCGCAGTCCTACGTGATCGTCTGCGGCGGTCTGCCCGGTAGACGCTGGCCGGCCCAGGCGCTCACCGACGTCGTCGGTGGCGCGGTCGGCCGCGTCCGTGACTACCTGCGGGTGCGCCCCGGCCAGCTGGACCGGGTGGTCATCAGCCGGGCCGTCGAGCCGCTGGTGCACACCTTGGCAACCCTGCTCGATAACGCGTTGCGCTATTCTCCGCCAACGTCTTTCGTGGATGTCAGCTTCCAGGAGGGGCACCACGGCGTCACCGTGATCATCGACGACGCGGGCGTCCGGATGAACGCCGAGCAGATGGAGGAGGCCAGGCAGGTGCTCGCGCACGAGCGCTCGGTCGACATCCACCAGCTCGGCCCCGCGCCCAAGGTCGGCTTCCCCGGCATCGCCGCGCTGGCCCGTCGCTACGGCTTCACCGTCTACATCGACGGCCCGAACGTCTACGGCGGCATGCGCGCGATGGTCTACATCCCCGAGGCCCTGCTGATGACCCCGCAGCCCGAGCATCAGGAGGTGGTGCCCGCGCGCGAGGTCGAGATACCCGCCGAACCCGTTCCGGCCGCGGCCACCGCCACCGCGTCGCACCGGGCACCGGAGATCGAAGAGCCTAGTGAGAGTGAGCCGTTCGCCGTGCACGAGATCACCAACGGCGGCTTACCCAAGCGACGCCGCAGGACGGTCGCGCTGGCCCCGGTCGGGCCGCGCACCGAACCCGGCCTCGCCCGGCCCGACGTGGCCGCGGCGTGGCACACCGGTTCCCAGAGCGGCCGCGCCGCCGCCACCGATCAGTCCGATAACCCCGATCACACGGAAGGGATGACATCCTGATGGTTACACCGGTGACCGACAGCAGCAACAAGCTGGGCTGGCTACTCGAAGACCTCAGCGTCCCGGGCGTCAGATTCTCGGTCCTCCTGTCCGAAGACGGCTTACGGATCGCGCACTCCGCGGGTATCGAGCGCGACCAGGCGGAGCGTTTCTCCGCCGCCGCGTCCGGCCTGCGCTCGCTCGGCAAGGCGCTCGGGGAGTTCTGCGGCGACGGCGACAACGGTGTGCGGCAGAACATGACCGAGTACGACCAGGGCATGATCCTGATCACCGCCGCGGGCGACGGCGCGCTGCTCGGCGTCGCGACCACCCCCGAGATCGACGTCGCACTCATCGCGCACCGGATGAACGAACTCGCCGGCCGGGTCGGGCACGAGCTGGGCAGCCAGCCGCGCAGGCGTGTTGATGGTGGCGAATTGCCATGACTTCACGGGCCCGGCGTGATCCCGATTTGGTTCGGGCATATGTGCGCACCGGGGGACGCACCCGTCCCACTCGCGAGTTGGACCTGGTCACCTTGGTCCGTGCCGCAAAGGACCCGTCACCGGGTGCCGCGCCCGATGCACGCCGGGTCATCAATCTCTGTAGCCGCCGAGGCACGTTGTCGATCGCCGAGATCGCCGCGTACCTCGACCTGCCACCGTCCGTTGTCAAGATCGTCGCGGCCGATCTGATGGACAACGGTCACCTGGTTACGCCTACCCCGGCCGAAAACCTGCCGGAGATCGCTCTGCTCGAGGAGGTACTTAATGGGCTCCGTGCTCTCGCCGTCTGATCGTCCAGTCGACTATGTGCCGGAGACCGTTACCCGTTCCGTAAAGCTGTTGGTGGCAGGCAATTTCGGTGTCGGCAAGACCACCTTCGTGAGCAGCGTGTCGGAGATCAAGCCGCTGCGCACCGAGGAGACGATCACCGAGGCCAGCGTCGGCGTCGACGACATGGCGGGCCTGCCCGGTAAATCTCAGACGACCGTGGCGATGGACTTCGGCCGCATCACACTCAACCCGCAGCTGGCGCTGTACCTGTTCGGTACGCCGGGCCAGCAGCGGTTCGTCCCGCTGTGGGAAGAGCTGGCCCGCGGCGCGCTCGGCGCGCTGGTGCTGGTCGACACTCGGCGTATCGAGAAGTCCGACGAGGTCCTCTCGGTGCTCGAGGAGCGCGGTGTGCCGTATTCGGTGGCGGTCAACCAATTCGAAGGCTTCAAGAACTTTCCGTTGGGCGAGGTCCGCGACGCGTTGGATCTAGCGCCCGACACACCGCTCACTTCCTTAGACGCGCGTGACCGGGGCACGTGCTTGCGATCCCTGATCACGCTTGTTGAATTCCTGTTCCATCGTCAGGAGTCACGACTTTGACCACGCCCCCGCGTTCCTGCCCGGTCCAGCACGGATCACCGATCGACACCGACGGCCCTCGGGTGTCGCTGTATTCGGAAGAATTCGCCGCCGACCCACACCTCGCCTACCGCGAGATGCGCCGCCAATACGGCTCACTGGTACCGGTGAATCTCGCGCCGGACGTGCCTGCCACGCTGGTGATCGGATATCACACCGCGCTGCGCATCCTCAACGACCCGGACCATTTCCCGGCCGACCCGCGCACCTGGCAGAAGGGTGTGCCCGGGGAGTGCCCGATCCTGCCGATGCTGGAGTGGCGGCCGAACGCGCTGCGCAGCGCGGGGCTCGACCATGGCAAGTACCGGCAGGCCAACGTGGCCGCCATCGCCGAGGTCGACCTGCACAGCCTGCACGCCACCGTCGAGCGGGTCGCCATCCCGCTGATCAACGCGTTCTGTCAGGACGGCGCCGCGGACCTGATCAGCCAGTACGCCTTTCCGCTCACCTTCGCGGTGCTCAACGCCACCCTCGGCTGTTCGCCGGAGATCGGCCAGCAGGTCGCGACCGGCATGGCCGCGATCTTCGAGGGCGTGAACGCCGACAAGGGCAACGCGATGCTCACCGACGCGCTGTTCGATCTGGTGAACTCCAAACGCAAGGAGCCCGGCGACGACATCACCTCGCGGCTGCTCGCCCATCCCGCCAAGCTCGACGACGTGGAGATGATCCATCAGCTCGTCACGCTGTACGGCGCCGGCATCGAGCCGCAGCAGAACCTGATCGTCAATACGCTGCTGCTGATGCTCACCGACGACCGATTCGCCGGAAACGTTCTGGGCGGTAGTCTTTCGACCCGCGACGCGCTCGACGAGGTGCTGTTCACCGACCCGCCGATGGCGAACTATTGCGTGTCTTATCCGAGGCAGCCGATACTGATCGATGGGGTGTGGCTGCCCGCGCACCAGCCGGTCGTGATCAGCATGTCCGGCTGCAACAACGACCCGACCATCAGTGTCGGCGAGTACGTGGACAATCGCTCACATCTGGCGTGGAGCGTCGGACCGCACGCCTGCCCCGCCAGGTCGATGGCCTACCTGATCGTGCAGGACGCCATCGATCAGCTTCTTGATGCGTTGCCAGAGTTGGGGCTTGCCATCCCCGCAGGTGAATTGTCTTGGCGGCCAGGCCCTTTCCATCGAGCACTGGTCTCCCTCCCGGTAGTCTTCCCTAAGTCACCACCGTTGAACGTGTTTTAAGGAGACCCCGATGGACACTGAGCCACTAGTCCTAGACCCAACGGGCACCGACATTCAAGGAGAATCCGCCCGCCTGCGGGAGCGTGGCCCGGCCACCCTGGTGGAGCTGCCCGGCGGCGTGCGCGCGTGGTCGATTACCGACGCCGATCTGCTCAAGCGACTGCTCGTCGATCCGAAAGTGTCCAAGGATGCCAGGCAGCACTGGCCCGCCTTCGCCAAAGGTGAAGTGCCGCAGGACTGGCCGCTGTTTCTCTGGGTGGCGGTGAACAACATGTTCACCGCGTACGGCGCCGATCACCGGCGACTACGTAAGCTCGTCGCTCCGGCGTTCACCCATCGGCGCACCGAGGCGATGCGGCCGCGAATCGACCGGATCGTCGAGCGGCTCATCGCCGAGCTCGCGGCCCTGCCCAAGGGCGAAGTGGTAGATCTGCGTGAGGGTTTCGCGTATCCGGTGCCGATCGAGGTCATCTCCGAGCTGATGGGCGTGCCGGAATCGTTGAATCCCGGCCTGCGCAAGTGCGTCGACGGCATCTTCGACACCGCGCTCAGCCCGGAGCAGTCGCAGGCCAACTACATGGAGATGTATCGCATCCTCGCGGAGTTGGTGGCCTACCGGCGCGAACACCCCGGCGACGACATGACCAGCCTGCTGATCTCGCACCGCAGCGAGGACGACGGCGCCAAGCTGACCGAGCAGGAGCTCATCGACACGCTGCTGCTCGTCATCAGCGCGGGCCACGAGACCACCGTCAACCTGCTCGATCAGGCGATCTACGCGATGGTAACCAGGCCCGAGCAGCGGGCGACCGTGCTCGAGGGTAAGGTCAGCTGGTCGGATCTGATCGAGGAGGCGCTGCGCTTCGAGGCGCCGGTCGCGCATCTGCCGCTGCGGTTCGCGGTCGACGACATCGAGATCGAGGGTGTGCGGATCGCCAAGGGCGAGCCGATTCTGCCCGCCTACGCCGCGGCCAACCGGGACCCGAAGGTGCACGGCGACACCGCCGACGATTTCGACGTGACCCGAGTTACCAAGGACCACTTGGCCTTCGGCCATGGCGTGCACCACTGCCTCGGCGCCCCGCTGGCCAGGCTGGAGGCTGCGCTCGCGCTGCCCGCCATCTTCGCGCGTTTCCCGAACATGCGTTTGGCGGCGGATCCGTCGGAGCTGGGCACCGTGGTCAGCTTCATCTCCAACGGCCACAGCAAGCTTCCCGTGATCCTGGAACCTGCTGATTAGTAACATCATTCGAGCAAGGGGTGCCGCAATCGCGTGGCACCCCTTTCGTATGTTTATACCTTACGTGCCAATCCGGTGACGATCAGCTGCTCCCAAATGGTCAGCGCGCGAGCGGGTTCCGTCTCGTCGGCCGCCGTCAGATCCGGCCGCCAGCTCGCGCAGGGCGTGATGCCCGGTTCGAGGATCTCCAGGTCACCGAACAGCGCCTCGATCTCCTTGTCGGTGCGCCACCGGCCACGCCCGAACGTCGACTGGAGTTTTTCCTCGGCGACGGTCGTCTCCCGGTTCTCGCCTGAACGAAAATGTGAGATGTACACCATGCTCCCGGCCGAGAGCCGCTCGGACCAGTAACGCACCACCGCGGCCGGGTCCTCGTCGTCGTTGAGGTGGTGCAGGATGGCGCTGAAGATGACGGCGACCGGCTGGTCGAAATCGATCATCTCGACGACCTCGCGGTGCTCCCGAATGGTGCGCGGGTCACGCAGATCAGCTTGGAAGACAGTCGTGTTGGTGTCGGTGGCCAGCAGCGCGCGGCCGTGCGCGAGCACGAGGGGATCGTTGTCGATGTAGACCACCTTGGCGTCGGGCGCGTGGCGGCGCGCGACCTGATGCACGTTGTCGGCGGTCGGCAGGCCGCTGCCGAGGTCGATGAACTGCCGCACGCCGTCGCGGGCTAGGTCGCGGACGGCGCGGATCAGCGCCTGCCGGTTGCTGGTGGCGATCGCGACCGAGCCGGGCAGGTTGTCCTTGAAGTGGTCGCCGATCGCCCGGTCGACGGCGAAGTTGTCCTTGCCGCCGAGCAGGTAGTCGTATACCCGGGCGATGCTCGGCTTGGATTGGTCGATCACGGGTGTCAGGTCGCTCATCTCGATTGCCCCCTCCGTTTACTGAACGTGTCCGCTCCATCGTAGGAGGCGCAACGGGCGCGGGTGCCTACTTCATCGGCGAGTCACATTTGACCACAACATGTTTCAGCGTGATGTTTGGCCGCTGTTGCCGCGGGTAGGCGACCAGGATGCCGATCGAAGGAGATTACTCATGACATCTGTCGGGCGTCTGCGCAGCGTGGTGCTGGATTGTCCGGAGCCGCGCAAGCTCGCCGAGTTCTATATCGGTCTGCTCGGCGTCGAATTGACCGCGAACGAGGACGACACCTGGGTTGTCACCGTAGATGGCGAAGGCAGGCGGATCGTCTTCCAGGCCGCGCCGCAATATAAGCCGCCGCGTTTCCCGGATCCCGAAGCGTCCCAGCAGATCCACTTCGATGTGTTGGTCGACGACATCGACGAGGCCGAACCCAAGGCGCTCGCACTCGGCGCAAAACTGGTGCAGCCCAACGATCACGATCAGTTCCGGGTCTATGCCGATCCGGTGGGGCACATCTTCTGCCTTATGTGGTTGTAGCCGCGCGGCACCCGGCCAAGGTGGCCGCCGTCAACTCTGTCACGACATCGCCGACGTCGCGCCGGGCGTGGAAAGCGTTGAGCTGCCGCATTGCTCCGTTGCCGCGAGCAAGCACGGCCGCGAGTGAGTCGGTGACCAGTTGCTGGTCACCGAGCTCCTTGAGCGCCGGGCCGACGTAGCCGAGCAGTTCGGCGAGCAGGCCTACCACCGGCATGATGCGTCCGTGTACCGGGTCGACGGCGTCGCCGTGGAGTCCGGTGCGTGCCGCCTTCCAGTACGCCGCGCGCAAGATCTCGTCACTGACCGGCGGCGGGGAGATGTTGCGCGCCAACGAGTGCTGCGCGGTCATCACCGTCGCGCGCACCAGCGTCGCGAGCAGCACCGTCTCCTCGACCGTCGCGGGCACATCGCTGACGCGGACCTCCACCGTCGGAAAACTCGGCGACGGACGGACGTCCCAGTAGACCATCTTCTTGTCCAGGATGCTGCCGCTCGACAGCATCATCGAGACCATCGCGTCGTACTCGGCGACCGACCCGAAATACGGTGGTGGACCGGCGCTGGGCCAGCGCCGCCACAGAATGCTGCGCCAACTGGCGAAGCCGGTGTCGACGCCGCGATAGATCGCCGAGTTCGCGGTGAGCGCCAGGAACAGCGGCAGCCACGGGCGCAGGAAATTGCTGACCTGCAAGGCGGTTTCGCGATCGGGCACGGCCACGTGCACGTGGCAGCCGCACAGTCCCTGCTCCTGCGCGAGCATGCCGAACGCGCTGGCGATCCGCTGATAGCGGGGTGTGGCGGTGACCGGAAACTTGTCCGGCACGGTGGGTGGGATCGCCACCGCGAGCAGCTGGGCACCGTTCTTCTCCGCGCAGGCGGCGATGCCGCAGCGCAGATCGCGCAATTCCGTCGCCAGCTCGGTGGAATCGGCGTGCACGCCTGTGCTGGTTTCCACCTGGCAGCGGGTGAGTTCGAGTTGGAGATCGATACCGAGTTCGGTCGCGGTCCGCGCGACCTCGACGTTTTTCGCGACAGGCAAGCCGGTGTCGGGTTCGACGAGGAGAAATTCTTCCTCGACGCCGACGGTCGCAGTGTCTGCGTCCATGCAGGTAGGTTACCCGTCCTCGAGGGCCGTACGCGTGGTTTGGCTGCCATGCGGCGCTGGGCGGGAGCACCGCGAGACCGAACGGCCCCGCGGTTCTCCGCGCGCTAGGCCATGCTTGGACCGCCGGGTCAAATGCCGATTAGATCTAGCACTGAACGAACCCAGTGGCTAACCATGCCGATGATCATCGGACTCTCCTTTCACCACTTCAGGGAACTGCGTCGTAAGCACCAGATTGCCGCAGTGCGGCATACCCCAAACGGCGATCGCCCGGACGTCCACCGGACATCTCGTTCACCGCACTGTCAGCTTGCGCCAGCGTTGCGGTGCGTCGCCGTAGCGGCGTTGAAAGGCCCGGCTGAACGCGGCATTGGAGGTGTAGCCGGTGTCGGCGGCGATCCGGGACACCGGGTCGGCGGTCGAGCGCAGCAGCTCGGCGGCGTGGTCGAGGCGGCGCTCGGTGACGTAGGCCGCCGGGGCCTGGCCGAGCAGGCGGGTGAAGCGTTCGGCGAACGCGGAACGGGACATCCTGGCGTCCCTGGCCAGCGTGGTCACGGTCCACGGTTGGGTCGGATCCCGGTGGATAGCGGCCAGCACCGGCCCGAGTGCCGGATCCATCGCCGCCGTGAGCCAGCCCGGCTCGGCGTCGTGCCCCGCGAACCAGGCGCGCAGGGTATGGATGAACAACAGGTCCAGCACCCGCGAAATCATTGCCGCGGCACCGGGATTCGGGCTGGTCACCTCGATCAGCAGCACCGGGAGGATGGCCGCGAGCCACGGCCGGTGGCTCGGGTCCGCCGGAATGTGGATCGCGCGGGGCAGCACCGACAGCAGCGGTGCCGCGATGGCCTCCTGCACCGCGAAGGTGCCGGTGACCCAGCGCGGCGCCTCCGGGTCGGTGAGCTCGGCGTCGAGGCGGAAGGTGTCCGAAGCCCGCAGCGGCCGCGCAGTCGCGCCGGCGCCTGCGCTGAGTGAGTGCGCGTCGCCACAGCCGAGCAACACCAGGTCGCCGGGCCCGAGCAGGATCGGCGGATCGTCACCGACGCGCAGCCGGATGCTGCCGCACTCGACGACGTGCAGCAGCCGGATGCCGTCCGGAATGGTCACCTCGAACGGAGCGGGCGGGGCGAACCGGGCCACGGTGTCCCCGTGCAGCCGGACGGCCTCCAGGATTTCCGAGAACGCGTCGAGGTCCTCGGTCTGGCTGAACACGATCGACGCTCCTGGAGTTTCGGCAAACTATCTCGACTTCTGAAGCATAGCTATTGCCTGATTGTCCGGCTAACTTGGAGCTTGCTCGCCGCGAGAGTCCTGCCGTTCCATCGTTGAAAGGTCGAACAACCATGCGTAACAACAATTCTCGCGACACCGCCAGCCGTACCCGGGCGGCACGTCGCGGCCTGCGCACGGCCGCGCTGACCGTCGCCGCGGTCACGCTGGGCATGACCGTCTCGGCCTGCACCGCGTCCGCCGACAGCGACCCGACGCCCGCGCCGAGCGGCCACAAGCCCGCCGTGCTGCTGGTACACGGTGCCTTCGCCGACGGGTCGAGCTGGAGCAAGGTGGCCGCGCAACTGCAGCGCGACGGCTATCAGGTGACGACGGCGGCGGTGCCGCTGCGCGGGCTCACCTACGATGCCGCGTATATCCGCAGCGTGCTGGACGGGCTGCCGGGCAAGACGATTCTGGTCGGCCACTCCTACGGCGGTGCGGTGATCACCAATGCCGCGACGGGGTCACCCAAGGCGGCGGGACTGGTCTATGTGGCCGCGTTCTCACCGGACGAGGGCGAACCGGTCGGCGCGCTGGACGCGAAGTTCGGCGGACCGGCCACCAAAATCGGTGTCCCGCACGAGTTCCCACTGCCCGGCGGCGGATCCGGTCAGGAGCTGACCATTGCGCCCGACAAGCTCCACGACAACTTCGCGCAGGACCTGCCGGAGAGCGAGACGACTGTGCTCGCCGCCGCGCAGCGCCCGATCGCGGTGGTTTCGTTCATGGAACCGAGCGGTGTGCCTGCCTGGAAGTCGCTGCCGAGCTGGGCCCTGGTCGCCAAGGACGACCACATGATCCCCGCCGACGGACAGCGGGAGATGGCCAAGCGGATGAACGCCACCACCGTCGAAGAGGCGGGCAGCCACGCGGTCGCGCTATCGCAGCCGAAGGCGGTCACAGCGCTTATCGAGAAGGCCGCGGACAGCGTGCAGGGCTGAGCGAGAATCCGCCGAGCGGCAATACAACAGCGTTTCTCAGGAGAACACAGCTGCTTTTCTCAGACAGCCGATCAACACTGTGTTGGCGTGAGTCATCTGGAATTGCCGTTTCTCGTGCTGTTCGGCACGATCCTCGCCCAGCCGATCGGTAGGCGGCTCGGCGTGGCTCCGGCCGTCTTGATGACGGTGTTCGGTTGCGTGCTCGCGTTGATCCCGGCGGTGCCGGATGTGCGGGTCGCGCCGGATCTGATTCTGCCGCTGCTACTTCCGCCGCTGCTGTACGCGGCGGCCCGGCGCACCTCGTGGCGGACGTTCGCGCAGAACTGGAGCGCGATCGCGCTGCAGGCGGTCGGGTTGGTCGTCGCCACCGCGGCGGTGGTCGCGGTGGCGGTGCATCTGTGGGAGCCCGCGGTGCCGTTGGCCGTCGCGTTCGTGCTCGGCGCGCTGGTGGCGCCGCCGGACCCGGTGGCCGTCGGCGCGCTGGCCGGTCGGCTCGGGCTGCCGCGCAGGCTGGTCGCGGTGCTGGAAGGGGAGGGGCTGTTCAACGACGTCACCGCGATCGTGCTGTACGGGATCGCGGTGCAGGCGGTGGTCACCGGTCAGTTCTCCGCGTGGTCGGCGGCGCTGGATTTCGTGGTGTCCGCGGTGGTCGGCGTCGCGGTCGGCCTGGTGTTCGGCTGGGGCGGCAGCTGGCTGATGCGCCGGCTCGACGAGGCCGCCTGGCAGGTGGCGTTGGGTCTGGCGCTGCCGTTCGCGGCCTACCGGCTCGCCGATGCCTGGGGCGGGTCGGCGGTGCTCGCGGTGCTGGTGTGCGCGCTGTATCTGACCGACGCTGCCACCGATTTCGGCGACAGCGACTATCGGCTGATCGGCGACTCGTTCTGGTCGATCATCGAAATGCTCGTCACCGGAATCGCTTTCGGCTTGATCGGGCTGGAACTGGCCACCGTGTTACGCGACGCCGGCCCGGATTGGCCGCGCTTCCTCGGTGTCTCCGGCGCGGTGATCGCCGCGGTCGTCGGCGTCCGGCTGGTCTGGTTGATGGCGACCTGGGCGTTGTTCGGTCGGTGGTGGCGGCGTCGCGAAGCCGACGAGCCGTACACCTGGCGCGAGACCATGGTGACCTGGTGGGCGGGGCAGCGCGGCGTGGCCACGGTCGCCTTGGCCCTGGCCGTGCCGCTCACCACCGAGTCGGGCGCCGACTTCCCCTGGCGCAGCGGAATCCTGTTCACCGCCTTCGCTTTGGTGCTGTTCACCCTGCTGATCCAGGGGCCGACGCTGTCACTCGTGGTGCGCGCCACCGGGGTTCGCGTCGACACTGAGGCGGAGCGGAATATGGAGCGGCAGTTGTGGACTCGCATTCTGCGCGCGGAGCTGAGCCGTCTGCAGGAGGTGGCGCACACCGAGAACCTGCCCGACGAGGTCTATGACCGATTGCATGTCGGCATCGAAAGACGGCTCGCCAGAGCCGATCCCGAGGCCGCCGACGATGCCAAGGCGGCGGCGGAGCGCAGCTTTCGGCTCAACCGCAAGCTCGCCAGGATCAATCAGGAAATACTGACGGCCGGGCGCGCCGAAGCGATGTCCGCCCGGCGGGAACCCGGCGTGCCGCCGGATCTGGTCGATCGAGTGATGCGCCGCCTCGACCTGCGCTCGCCTTAGTAGGGCAGCTTGCTCGGTCGGTACCGCACGTTGACGACCGTCGGCAGATCGTCCGAGCCGATCTCGCGTAGGCGGACCGGCTCGCCGCCGGGGTTGTCGTACAACCGGATACCGTCGCCGAGCAAGACCGGCGCGATGTGCAGGTCGATCTCGTCGATCAGTCCGAGCTCGAGTAGCCGCCGGCCGATCGTCGGCGAGAACACCTCGAGGTTTTTGCCGCCCGCCGCCGCGCGCGCGATCCGCACCGCTTCGGCGACGTCGCAGTTCAGGAACGTGACTCGGTCGTCGGGTCGCGCGTCCTCGGGGTGGTGGGTGAGCACGAAGATCGGCCCGTGCCAGGCACTGCCGTACGGGCGGTCGTCGCCGGCGGCGTCCCAGCCCTTGCGGCCGCCGAGCACGGCACCGGTGGTCTCGACATATTCGCCGACCAGTCCCGGGCGGAACGCGAACCCGGTCATCCAGTCGTGCCCGTTGTTCGGCCCCGCGACGAAGCCGTCCAGCGACATCGTGAAGTGCCAGAGCACCTTTCCGTCGGCGGTCTGCGGTTCGGTGTCCTGCATCGTCTTCTCCCACCGTCTGATTGCGTATTGCAATCGGTAGATTCACCGTAAGGCATCTGCTTGCGTTTTGCAATCAGATGGCTCATCGGCGGTAGTAGGCCTACTTCGCATCCTCACAGCAAACAGCCCGGCGAAGCTCCCGAATCCGCGTCCGGTCTGCTGCTACCGTCCGAGACCGTGACTACGGACAGCGGGGAAGCAGCTCGTTCGGACCGCCGCCTCGGGCTGCGCATGTGGCTCTTACCGGTGGCCACCCTGGCCGTGTTCATGGCCCTGCTCGGCACGATGTACCTCGACTATGTGGTCGATCCGGAAGAGAACATGCACGATTTCCCGATCGCGCTGGTCAATCAGGACGTCGGCGACACCATCGGCGCGCCAGGGCAAGAGCGGCAGGTCAAGTTCGGCGACGAGGTGACCGAGGGCCTGAAGAAGGCGGTGCCCGCGGACAAGATCGACCTACAGGTGCTCCCCGTGAACGAGGCCTCGCAGCGGATGCAGGACAACAAGGTCTACGGAACCATCCTGATCCCGAGCGACTTCAGCAAACGACTGGGCATCCTCGGCGTCGGCAGTGTGATCCCCGGTGACATCCAGCGCCCGATCATCACGTTGCAGACCAATCCGCGCAGCGGCGCCTTCGTCACCGAAATCGTCACCCAGATCGGCAGCCAGGCGCTGGACCAGGTGAACAAGCAGGTCGGCGCGCAGCTCACCGAACAGGTCAAGGCGCAGCTCGCGCCACCACCCGGCGGGTCGCCCGCCCCCGAGCTGAGCGGCGCCACCCGCGTCGCCCTCGCGGAGCCGCTGCAGATCGTCACCGAACCATTCCATCCGCTGCCCAGCGGCACCGGCCAAGGTCTCACGGCCTTCTTCTACGCGCTGCTGCTCCTGCTGGCCGGTCTGGTCGGCTCGATGACCATCCACACGATGATCGACGCGCAACTAGGCTTCGTGCCCACCGAGTACGGGCCGTGGTTCGTGCACTTCCCGCCGACGCCCATCTCGCGGTTCCACACCCTGCTGATCAAGTGGGGCGTGATGGTGGTGACCGCGAATGTTGTTGCGGGCGTGTTCCTTATCGTCGGAAACGCGCTGGGCATGCCGATCGATCACCCGCTCGGGCTGTTCCTCTACAGCGCGCTCGCCATCATCGCTGTCGGCATCACGGGATTGTCGATCCTCGCGGCGGTTGGTTCGGCGGGCCTGCTGCTCAACTTGATCTTGTTCATCATCCTCGGTCTGCCCTCCTCTGGCGGTACCGTGCCGATCGAGGCGACGCCGAAATACTTCGGCTGGCTCGCGTCTTTCGAGCCGATGCATCAGGTGTTCCTCGGCGTCCGCGCGATCCTCTACTTCGACGCCAGCGGGCCGGCGGGCCTCAGCCGGGGCGTCTGGATGGCGGCGCTGGGCCTGGCCGTCGGCCTCATCCTCGGCACCATGATCACCCGGTTCTACGACTACAAAGGCTTGCGCCGCACCGGAACCGGGCGGCCCGCACCGGCATCGCGCGTGTGATGCTGGTTTGTCGAGGATCAGACACCGCTACCTGCGGTGGGCACGCTTGGTGCCGCCTATTGCGGTCTGTCCGACGCGAGGCGCCAGGCTCGTCCGTTCCTGCCGCAGCCGCGGCGTCTCCTGCGTAACCTGAGTCGGCGAGTTGCCCGGCGGCCTTGGTGTCAGCCGATTCCCTTCGACCAGAGAGCGTTTCGTGACTGCTGCTCAGCTTCCTTTTCCGGTCCGCGATGCCGAGCGCAAGGTGCTCGATCGAGTCGCCGAGTTGGCGGAGGGATTTCGGGCCGTCGCGGCCGAATACGACGAGCGGGCCGAGATCGCGGTCGGGCATCTGACGGCGCTACACGACGCGGACCTCGATCGGGCGGTGTTACCCGAACGAGTGGGCGGGCTCGGGCTGAGCTACGCGGCATTCGGGCACGTGGTGTGCGTACTCGCCGAGGCGGACCCGTCGACCGCGACGATCTGGACCATGCACGCGGGCGCGGGCGTCGCGCTCGCGGAACTCACCGGCGAAACGCTCGGCTCGTTCTTCGCCGACGAGTTCCTCGCGGGCAAGCGATTCGCCAACGCGCTGTCCGAACCGGCCAGCGGCAACCGCTTTCTCAATCCACAGCAGGATGCCGTTCCGGCCGCGCGCGGCTGGTCGCTCACCGGGGCGAAACGCTTCGTTTCCGGCTGCGAGATCGCCGAGTACCTGCTGGTGAACGCGCGGGTCGACAATGTGCCGGCTTTCTTCGGCGTGATTCCCGACGAAACGGTCTCGACCATCCCGATCTGGGACACCCTCGGCCTGCGGGCAACGCGCAGCCAGCTGCTGTCCTTCGACCACACCGTGCTGCGCGCCGAATATCGTGGTCGCGCACCGGGCTTCGGTGACTTCGCGGTGATTCCCGCCGGTCTGCCCGCGATCTCCCTCGGCATCGCCGACGCCGCGTTGGACGCGCTGGTCGAGCACGCGCGGTCGCGGGTGATCCTCGGTAAGCCGCTGTCGCATCAGCAGTGGGTGCAGTACGATGTCGCCGACGTGCAGACCAGGCTGGCGGCCGCACACGCCTTATACGAGCGCGCGCTGTGGGAGGCTGACAACGGGCTGCCGAGTTTCTTCCCCAACCTGTCGCGGGCCAAGTACCTGGCGAACAAGGTCGCCGTAGAGGTCGCGCAATTGGGCGTGCGGGTCGGTGGCGCCTCGGGTTACCTCAAACAATCACCCATCCAACGCCATCTACGTGACGCCGAAGCGGGGCAGCTGATGGCGTACTCCACCGAGGTGATCGCAGGCGAGATCGGCAGGCTGGTGCTCGGCGTGCCGGAAGACGAGTAACCCGCGGTTTTCGAGCGCGGACTGCGGGAGAACCTCGGCGTGCTGATCAATTCGGCCAACCGCGACGACGACGCGCGGACCGCCGACCCGAAGAACCCTGCTCACCGACACGTCGTTGTACGAGCCGATTGTCGTGATCCGTGGGATGGAGTCTCTGCCAACGCGATTCACGCCTGCATAACCGGCCTCGGTCAGAGCGGGGGGCCCGGAGCCGGAGGTGCGCCGGGTCCCTCGGTCTATTTGCCGGGGCAGAGTTGCCTCGATGCGCTGTCGGTCGCGAGTTTCGCGTCGACACAGCCCGCCGGTAGGTCGCCGTAGGTCTGTGTGCCGAAGTTGGCGGTGACTGTCAGCGTGCCGTCGCCGAAAGTGCTGCGCTGCACCAGGTGATCGTCGGTGAGCCACTGGAAGTCGGTCATCGGCGCAGTGCCTGCCGCTTGGTGCAGCGGTGCGAAATACTTTTGCAGGCGGGCGATTTCATGGCCGTGCGTGGTGAGCTGCTCCTGGTCCAGCACCAGGTTCAGTGGGGTGTTGTTCAGGATCGCGGTCAGTGCGCGCATCGTTTGTTGTTGCGGCAGTTTGTAGTACGGGAGTTCCCAGCGGTCCAGATTGATCACCGAGTCGTGCAGGACGGTCTCGTACAGCGGGACACGGTAAGCCGGGTCGAACATGGCCTTGGCTGCGGCGGCGGGTAGTTCGGCGGGCTGGAAGAACGTGCGGGGTGCGCGTGCCGGTGCCCAGCCGCCCCAGGTTTCCTTGTCGCGCTCGGCCTTCCACAGCAGATCCGACACCGGTGTCTGAGAGCCGTGGCTGTAGGCGAGCACCGTGCTCGCCCATGCGCCCGCGGACTCGGATCCGAGCACCTGCTTATCGGACAGGTTGCGCATGCGTGCCAGGCGATTGTCGCGGTCCTGTCGCTGGTTCATCGCGTGCTCGGGGCTGTAGTCGTCGAAGAGCTCGCCTGCGGCGTCGACGTCGAGAAAGTACGTGTTCGCACCGTTGGCGGTGATGCTCGCGTATCGGTCGTCGAGTAGGCGTGGATCTTGTGCCAGCGCTTGGGAACTGAGGTAGCAGCCGCGGTTACCGAAGCCGGTTTCGGGTGTGCCGTCCGCGTTGTGCACGCAGCCGGTCGGCCATATCCGGCCGGGCCAGCGCGAGCTCGGGTTGTCGGCGGTGGCGGGGTCTTGTGCGTTGGCGTACGAATCGTAGGGTCCGGCAAGATATCCGGCCTGTTTCGCGGCGTCGATCGCGTCGCGGGTCATCGGGTCGTCGCCGGCGTCGTAGCCGAGCCACATGCGGCTCAGGCCCAGATCCCGCATCTGGCGGATAGCCTCCGGTGTCCGGCCGTCGCCCCAGAGGTAGGCGTGAAATGCGCCCAATAGCTGGGAGATCGAGGGGTTCTGCCGGATCTTGTCTGCGAGCGAACGGAACTGGCCATGTTGGATCAGCCAGGCGCGGTAGTCCTTGGCGGCGGCGACGGGTGAGGCGTCGGTGAGGGCGAAAGTGACTGTGTAGTCCCGGGTATCGGCTCGGGCCGCGAACTGATGTGCGGCCGTTGCGCGCAGCTTTCCATCGGCGGAGGTGACCGTCAGAGTGGTGCCGATGTCGCTCGGGACGAGGTAACTCACGCCGCGTTCGCCGATGCGGTAACCCCAGAACGGCATGGTCAGGCCGGAGGTGAGGTCGAGGGGATTGTCGATCAGTGTGGCGTCGGGGGAGTTCCAGAAGGGGTCGCCGACGGGCAGGGATAAACCCTCACCGCGGGGGAGTCGCAGGGCGGTCGTGGTCGGGTCGGTGCCGGTTACCGGCCAGGCGATGCGCTCGTCGCGGTCGCTGCGCAGGGCGATGCGCAAGCGTCCATCGGCCGAGTCGGCGGAGACGGTCAGCCCCTTGTCCGGGTAGGTCCACGTCGCAAGGTCGCCGGTGATCCGAGCCGGGCCTGCCGCGCCGAGACCGCCCACCGCGCCGTCGGAGATCGCGATGCGCGCGCCGTCGCCGGTGACGCCGGTGATCGACAGCGATGTCGTGTCCACATCCGCCTGGCCGCCGTCGATCGGCACCAGCACGTGATTGCCGCGCTGCTCCGGTCGCGTGCTTCCGGTGTCGCGGTCGCAGGCGGTCAAGCCCGCGATCAGTAACACGGTCGTGAGGGTGGCCCCGATGCTCCGACGTCTCATGCCAGGCACGGTTCCGCGGCCGGATGAGAGTTCGATGAGACGACGCCGGGTCCCGGGCCTGCGCGGATCCGATCCGTAGTATCCGAACAATGCGCGTTTTGGTGGTGGATGACGAAGACGCGGTCCGCGAGGCTCTGGTGCGCGCGATGGACAGCGAGGGCTACGAGACCCGCGCCGCGGGCGACGGCGCCGCCGCGCTCGCCGAGATCGAACGATGGCCGCCGGAGGTGGTGCTGCTGGATGTCCTGATGCCGTTCATGGACGGGCTGACGGCGTGCCGCCGGTTGCGGGCGCGCGGGGATCGCACGCCGATCCTGATGCTCACCGCCCGCGACGCGGTCGCCGATCGGGTCGACGGGCTCGACGCGGGCGCCGACGACTATCTGGTCAAACCGTTCGACCTGGATGAGCTGCTCGCCAGGGTTCGCGCTCTGGTCCGGCGCACCTATCCCGACGACGGTGCCGTGCTGTGCTGCGCGGATCTCGTCATGGACACGACCGCGCACGAGGTCCGTCGCGGCACCCGCCTCGTCGAACTCAGCCGCACCGAGTTCGCGTTGCTCGAGGTGCTGCTGCGCAACGAGGGCCAGGCGCTGCCGCGCGAGACACTCATCGAACGCGTCTGGGGCGCCGGCCTCGGCTCGACCTCGAACTCGCTCGAGGTCTACATCCGGTACCTGCGCCGCAAGCTCGAAGCCGACAACGAACCTCGGTTGATCCACACCCTGCGTGGCATCGGCTACCGGCTGGCTCCGCCGTGAGGCTGCCGGGTTCGCTGCGCGCCCGCATCGCGCTGTTCTGCGTCGCCGCCATTGCACTCGCGCTGGCGGGCATGGGCTTGGCCGCCTATGCCGTGGTCGCCCACGAACTCGACAGCTCCCTCGACCTCGGCCTGCGCCGGGAGGCCACCCGCATCAGCCGCACGGTCGCCACGGACGCCGACGTCGCCACCGCCTCCGGACCGTGCCGATACCTGACCGCTCCGAGCTGCGTCCAGGTCGTCACCGCCGACGGGCGGATCGAATCCGAGCACGACCCGAACCAGCCGTTACCCGTCGACTCGGCCACTATGGCGGTTGCGGCAGGCAGTCGACCGGCCTACTTCAGCGACATCAGCCTCGACGGCTACCGACTCCGGATGTACACCGCGCCAATACATTCCGGTTCCGCAGTGCAAATCGCTCAACGCTCAGACCCCGTCGATACCAGCCTGCGCCGGGTCGCCTACGCACTCCTGGCCGCAGCCGCGATAGGTACCCTGCTCGCCATCGCGGCGGGGCTCTTCGCCGCCCGCCGATCGGTCGCCCCGGTCACCGCCTTGACCACGGCCGCCGAACGCATCGCCGGCACCCGCGACCCTCGCCACCACATCACCGTCACCGGTCCCGACGAACTCCAAAGCCTGGCAGGCAGTTTCAACGCCATGCTCGACGAACTAGACCAGGCCCTGACCGCCGAGCGCGACTCCCGCGCTGCCCAACACCGCCTGATCGCCGACGCCTCCCACGAACTCCGCACCCCGCTCACCGCCCTCCGCACCAATATCGACCTACTCGGCCGAGCCTCCCGCCTCAGCAGCGCGCAACTGGACGAAACAGCGTCCGCCTTACGAACTCAGTCCGACGAACTGTCCGGCCTGGTCACTGACCTCATCGATCTCGCCCGCGCCGACGACCCGTCGGCCTCACCCGAAACTCTCGAAGACCTACGCCTGGACCTGCTCGTCGCCGACTGCCTTCACGCAGCCGAACGTCATTGGCCCACTGTGGCATTCGAATCCGATCTGCACCCCACCACCATCCAAGGCGCGCCCGCCCGCCTGGCCCGCGCCATCACCAACCTCCTCGACAACGCCGCCAAATTCAGTCCACCCCACGCCTCCATCCACGTCGCTCTCCACCAGCACGACCTGACCGTCCGCGACCACGGCCCCGGCATCCCACCCCCTGATCTCCCGCACATCTTCGACCGCTTCTACCGCTCCACCGCCGCCCGCACCAAACCCGGCCACGGCCTAGGCCTCGCCATCGTCAAACAGGTAGCCGACCTGCACGGCGCTACTCCCACCGCCGAGCCAGCCCCGAACGGCGGCACCGTATTCCATCTGACCTTCCCGCCGCCAACGCCTGACCCCCGATCTCAGTGAGCACCGAAACTGCTTCGACCCCAACAGGCAATTGCGAGACCATGGCACAATGCATGATGGATGGCCCGATCGTCTGATAGTGCGCCCCCTGACCCACAGCGACGCTCACCAGGTGGCCGGCTGGCAGTACGACGGCCCGTGGGACATCTATAACCTCATCGCGACCGATGACCTCCCCACTGCCGCGGATGGCTACTCGGCAGTGACCGACAGCGCGACGGGCCGAATCGTCGGATTCTTCTGCACCGGCCCAGAAGCACGAGTTCCTGGCCTCGATGAAGACCTCGACGTGATCGATCTCGGCGTCGGCATGGATCCGAGATGGGTCGGCAAAGGTCACGGCATGGCGTTCGGCGGCACCGTGCTGAGTCACCTCCGCCGAGACCACCCGTCGACCCCGGTTCGCGCGGCGATCCAAGCGTGGAACGGCCGGAGCCGGCAGCTAGTCCGCCAACTCGGATTCGTTGAGCGCGAACAACTTCAGTGCGTCCAGGACGGCCGATCTGTCACCTACGTCGTCGCGATCTTGTCCACCACGGCCCGGTGAACGCGTACTCGCGTGCGCCGCGGTCGCCAACGCGCGGCGATCCCCAGATTTGCCGCTGGCGTGCTGCGCTCGGAAGGGGAAATATAGGCGTGCAAACCGCCTGCGGGGCGGCGCTGCGAAGTCGGGGCGCCGCCGCCATGTTCGGCCACGAGATGGGAGCCGACTGTGCACGACGTCACCGATACCACCGAGGCGCGGCCGGGTACGTCCGCCGACGAGCTCGCCGAAATCTACTCCTGGGAGGTCGTTCATGACGGCGCGACCGTCGAGTCCGGTGAGACGCGGCTCGGCGAGGCGCATCCGCTGACCGGCAGCACCGCGGGTCAGCATTACGAGATCGCGTGCGGGGTGTTCGAGCAGGCGTGCGACAGTGCGGTGGAGGAGCACCGCTATGAGGTGATGATGGCGCGGGTGGAGGAGCGAGCCGAACCCCACCCGGTCACGGTCGTCAGTGTGCATCTCCGCTACGGCGACGGGAGCATCGCGGTATCGATGACCGCGCATCCGCGGCACCGGCCGGTCACCGACACGGACATGGCCGAGTACCGTGACTACCTCGAGTGGGCCGAAGAAGACCACCGGCGCTTTCTCGAGCAGAAGGCGCTCAACGACGAAACCTTCGACCTTCCATGGGAATCTACCGAGGACGTCTGGGCCCCGGACCAAACGATCGACCAGTCCGATCCACGCCTTGCCCGCATCGCGGAACTGGAAGCCGAGGCCGCCGACATCCGTGCGGAGGTCTTCGACCCCGACCACTGCCGTGAACTCCAGTTCCGCGCCGAGCAAAAACTCCGCGAGGCAAGGACTGCGGCGGCCGCGGGCGACGAGACAGCGCTGGCCACGGCCGAACGAGAACTGGCCCACCGCGTCGAACGCGTCACCCGCTGGACCACTCTCCTCGCCGAAACCACCGCCGCCTACCTCCAGGCCGCCGCACTGGACGCCGAAGCCGCGCACGTGCGCCGCGCACTTCAGGCCGACACGCAACCGGCCGAAGCCGGTTAGATACCGGCAGCCGTCATAGCGCCAGCAGTGCGCGATGGCCGATGTGCGGATCGGCCAGTGGGCGCAACGCTATTCGCATCAAGGCGAGGGCGTTGTCGTCGCCGGCTATACGGTTCGCTTTGAGGGAACCGCAGGCCACGCATTGGTGAACGAGCTGCCATTCGCCGTTGTCCCGGGTGGACATGCTCACCGCCGCCATCCGCCCTCGGCACTGCTCGGCTCGATCGCCGGGGACGCGCCGGTCCACGTGGCGACTGGTCAAACAGTGCGGGCAGTGATTGCGGTGGGCGGTACCCGGCGCGGTGACCGATACGTCCATCCGGCATCCGATGCAGCGGAACGCGTCGCCGGATTCGCCTGCGCGGCCGTGCAATACGTCCTTGGCGCGTTGCGGGCGACGGCCCGCCGGTTTCTTGCGTGGCATGTCGCACCCCCTACAGATCGCCGAAGACTTCGAGCGGGAACGGTGGTTCGGCGAGCGGGCGGACGGCCATCCGCATCAGGATGAGCTGGTTGTCGTCGCCGCACACGGGGTGCAGCGCCAGCTCGTGACAGCGGGTGCAGCGATGCACCACGGCCCATTCGCCGGTGCGCAGCACGGCGATCGACAGCGGTGCCATTCTGGCGCGGCAGTCGGAGGTGCCACCCTCGACGTGGTCGTGGGTGTGCCGTGAGTTCAGGCAACTCGGGCAGTGGTTGCGCCGGCTGTTGTCCGGCGCGAGCGTGGCCACGACGAGACCGCAGCGGACGCAGGTGAAAGTGTCGGTGCGCAGTGCTGCGCTATGACCGTGAGAGGTGTTGTCTGACACCCGGATCACTCCTTTGCTGAGGGCTGAATGCAGTAGCAGCAGGAGCAGGCCGAGCGCGCCTCGAAGCTTAGGTAGCGGCTGTGGGCTGTGCGGGCGCGGACGAACCGATGCGGCTCGATTCCACGCGATGAGGCGCGCTCGGCGCGGTCCGGGTCATAGACACTTCTTTCCTTCTCTCGGGCGCTCTACCAGCGCGGCAGCAACCGTAGCAACGGCGGCTCGGGGGCCGCCACTGATTTTGGCGTGGGGGATCAGCTCCGATAGTTCCGGACCACCAGCACCACGCTGCCCGCCGCCGCGAGGATGGCGACCGCGAACATAGCGGGGTAGCCGAAGCCCAACTGCTGATTCAGGAAGGACAGCAGGGCGGGCACGCCGAAGCCGAGGTAGCTCACCGAGTAGAACACCGCGGTCAGCCCGGCCAGATCGTCTGGGCGCGCGATCCGTTCGATTTCTTGCAGGCCGGCGACCAATCCGATGCCGTATCCCGCGCCGAGAACAACCGCCGTCGCCAGCGTCGCCCAGAGCGTCAGCGCGCCGGAAGCCCAAGCCGCCGTGACCATTCCGCAGGTGACGAAGCCCAGCGAGACGACGGCCGCGCGTGCGGTGCCCGGTTTATCGATCCGCCGCGCCACCGACTGGATCGCGAAACCGCAACTCAGCGTGATGACTCCGACGAGCGCCGAGAACGCGATCGGGGCGCCATGAATGTGTGGCGCCATCAGCGCCGGCATGATCGCGTACGCGGTGCCCGCGGAGGTGAACAACCACAGCGCGACCGGCAGTGCCACGCAGCGGAATCGGCGGTGCGCGGCAGCGGGCACCTTCAGATCGTCGATCAGTCGGCCTGGATTCCCCTCAGGGAGTACTGTTTCCGGCGCTCGCGCCACCCACAGTGCGGCGACCAGGCACAGCGTCACATTGATCAGATAGGCGAGGGTGTTCGGCCACGGCGCCCACTGTGCAAGCACCCCGGCGGATCCCGCGCCGACCGCGAAACCCCCGGTGAGACTCATCGCCGACCGTCGCGCCCCGGTACCACCGGGCAGCGCGGGCCCGAACGGTGGCTGCGCGAGCTCCTTCAACCAACTGCTGCCCACCGCCATCGCCAGCCCGAGCGCCACCCCGCACAGCACCCGTCCGGCGGACAGCACCGGCACCGACGCGGACCCGAACGCCAGCAGCAGCGAACCCGCCGCACTGATCAGCGGCGCGGGCTGCAGCAGCGCGCGCCGCCCGAACCGATCCGACAGCGGCCCGCCGATCAACAGCGCGGGCACAATGCCGAGGACGTAGTAGAACAGCAGCAGATCCACCGTGGTGGCGGGCAGCCCGTGGTTCTTGTACATCACCAGCAGCGGGGTGAATTCGTTTCCGCCCCAGGCGATCGCGAACATCGTGGCCGCGACACCCCACCATGCCTTCGCCCTGACCTGGGCGGGCGCGGACCGGACCGCGGTGGTCGGCGTCGCCATCACAGTCCTCGTAGTTCTAGTTGGTGCACGCCGGAGAGGTGCTCGGCCAACGCGGTGGCGAAGCGTTCGACCTCGCCTGCCTCGATCAGCCCGGCCAGGTGGGCGTGCTGTTCGATGATCCGGTCGATGTCGATCGGACCGCGGCGCAGCGCCACGCTGTTCATCCGCCGCTGCCGCTCACGCAGCGAGTCGTAGAAGCTCGCCAGCAGCGGATTGCCCGCCGCGATCACGTACGAGCGATGGAAGTCGGTGTCTACCAGAGCGAACTGGTCGAGGTCCCCGGCCGCGGCCAACTCGCGTTGCCGGTCGAGCGACGATCGGAACAGCGACGTCAGCGCCGTGCGATCGGTCGAGGCCAGCGCGCGCACCGCGGCCGCCTCGACGACGTAGCGGGCGTACGCGACATGCTCGGCCTCATCGGGCGGAATCGGCACCACCAGCGCACCGCGCTTCGGGTATAGCTTCATCCACCCTTCGGTCTCCAGCCGGAGGAACGCCTCGCGCACCGGCGTCCGCGACGTGCCGAGGTCGGCGGCGATCTCGCCCTCGCTGATCAGCTCGCCACCGGCCAGTGTGCCGGTGAGGATGCGTTCCTTGACCTCGCGATAGGCCTGCTCAGCTGATGAATACGTCTTAGACACAAGTTGTATCTTAGGCAGGATGGAGCGCTAACCGACTGTGAGGTTTGTTACCCGCCGGCGCTGCTGACCGAACATCTTGCGAGTGAGGGCGCTCACGTTAGCTTCAATCTGAGGATTCGACGAAAGAACCGGCTTCAATGAGAATTATCTTCATAGATATAGACCTCAACACGCATGATATTCATACTTTTAGCAGTAACGGTCCATATTATGCGGATCGACTATCGACATCCATGAACATCCAGACATTCAGGAGCGCAGGTGAAGATCGGGGTCCCCCGCGAGGTCAAGAACCACGAGTACCGGGTCGCCATTACCCCGGCCGGTGTACACGAGCTCGTGTCGCGCGGGCACGAGGTGTACATCGAGTCCGGTGCCGGTCGCGGCTCGGCGTTCGAGGACGAGGCATACACCGTCGCAGGCGCGCGGGTGCTGAACACGGCCGACGAGGTCTGGGGCACCGCCGAACTGGTGCTCAAGGTGAAAGAGCCGGTCGCCGAAGAGTATTCACGCATGCGCGAAGGTCAGGTGCTGTTCACCTACCTGCACCTCGCCGCCTCCAAGGAATGCACGGACGCGCTGCTGAGCTCCGGCATCACCTCGATCGCCTACGAGACCGTCACCGGCCGCGACGGCTCGCTGCCGCTGCTCGCCCCGATGAGCGAGGTCGCGGGCCGCCTGGCCCCGCAGGCCGGCGCCTACCACCTGATGCGCAACGGCGGCGGCCGCGGCGTGCTGATGGGCGGCGTGCCCGGCACCCCGCCCGCCAACGTGGTCGTGATCGGCGCGGGCGTCGCGGGCGGCAACTCGATCGCCATCGCGCACGGCATGCGCGCCGAGGTGACCGTGCTCGACCTGAACATCGCCCGCCTGCGCGAGATCGACGCGCAGTACAAGGGTCAGGTGCGCACCATCATGTCCAACCGCCTCGAGGTCGAAAAGGCCGTGCGCGAAGCCGATCTGGTGATCGGCGCGGTGCTCGTCCCCGGCGCCAAGGCGCCCACGCTGGTCTCCAATGACCTTGTCGCGCAGATGAAGCCGGGCTCGGTGCTGGTCGACATCGCCATCGACCAGGGCGGCTGCTTCGCCGATTCGCGCCCGACCACGCACGCCGACCCGACCTACCGGGTGCACGAGTCGGTGTTCTACTGCGTCGCCAACATGCCCGGCGCGGTGCCTTACACCTCGACCGTCGCGCTCACCAATGCCACGCTGCCGTACGTGGTGTCGCTGGCCGGGCACGGCTGGCGCGAGGCCGTGGCGATGGACCAGGGCCTGGCGAGCGGTCTCAGCACGCATGGTGGTGTGCTGCTGTCCGCTTCCGTCGCGGCCGCGCACGGGTACGAGGCCGAAAGCCTGGCCGCGTAACCTGTTTCGCGAAGGCGGCCGACCCGGTGGGTCGGCCGCCTTTGTCATGCGGTGGGATTCGTCCTCGGCCGCATGTGCTCGAAGATGAGAATCGTCTCGGTGGAGGCGACCGCCGGATGCTCGCTGAGGTTGTTGAGCACGAACCGGCGCAGCTCGTCGGTGTGCGAGGTGGCGACGTGGATCAGGTAGTCGTCGGCGCCCGCGATGAAGTACACATTGAGCACCTCCTCGAACTCCGACATCTGCTCGCCGAATTCGGCGAGGTGCTGGCGTGCGCTGGCGCGCAACCGCACCGCGATCATGGCCTGCAGGCTCCGGCCGAGCGCGGCCGGATCGATATCGGCATGGAACCCGCGGATGACGCCGCGTTCCACCAGCGCGCGCACCCGCCCGAGGCAGGTGGACGGCGCGATCCCCGCCGCCGCGGCCAGCGCGTTGTTCGTCATACGGCCGTCCCGCGCGAGCTGGTCGAGCAGAATTCGGTCGATATCATCGATCGGCACTCCGGCCGGAGGATGGATCGGCGGCACGGGTGGAGTCGAGCCGCCGGGTGAATCACTCTTACGCATACCTCGACCGTACAGAATCTTGTTCGTGAATCCGCCTTATTTATGAATAATATTCGCCGCCACGCACTCCGCCGTAGCACGCGGGCTGTAATGTCACGCCCGGTCTCAGACCACCGGCCGGGCATGCGGCCGAGCCTGTTCCAGCTGCACGGCGACGGTGAGGATGGTCGTTTCGCCGTTGCTCGGTCCGACCAGCTGTACCGCGAGCGGCAGTCCGTCCGTGCCGATGCCCGCGGGCAGGGAGGCCGCCGGGTGACCGGTCACGTTCCACAGCGTCGTGTAGGCCACCAGCGGAATGGACCGCAGCTGGGCGCGCACCGTGCTCGCGCCGTCGAGCGCGCCGATGCGCGGCGGGCGGCCCGCGAGGGTAGGCGTGAGCAGCAGATCGCACTCGGCGAAGACCCGATCGACCTTGCGCGCCAAGCCTTCTCCCTGCCGGATCGCCCATTCGACGACGGGACGCCGGGCCCAGGTGCCCATCGCGATGGTCTGGCGGGTGCGGCGTTCGAGGCGTTCCGGATGCTCGACATGGTCGGCTTCGTCCCGCACGCCGCCGAAGAACTGAGGGAAGAAGGCATGCAGGGTTTCCGGGTAGTGCGGGTCCACCTCGAACACCGAATGCCCCAGGTCGGCAAGCAGTTTCGCGGTGTCGTGCACCGCGCGCACGTGCTCCGGATCCGGCTTCGCCAGCGCGTTAGGCGATTTCGTGCTGTAGCCGATCCGCAGGCCGGTGGTGGACCGCCGTGCGGCCTGCTCGAACGACATCGCGGGCTCAGGCGCGGTGAACCGGTCGTCGGGGGTGTTGCCGCGGATCACGTCGTACACGATCGCGGAGTCCAGAACGCCGCGGGTCAACGGCCCGGTGACCCCCAGCGACCACCAGAGATGCTCGAACGGCGCGACCGGCACCCGTCCGCGCTGCGGTTTGAGGCCGAACAGTCCACAGCAGGCCGAGGGAATCCGGATCGAGCCGCCGCCGTCGCTACCGATCGCGACCGGGACCAGGCCCGCCGCCACCGCCGCGGCCGAGCCACCGCTGGAACCGCCGGTCGTCCGGTTCCGATCCCAGGGATTGCGGGTCACCCCGTAGGTGCTCGACTCGGTGAACGGCCACTGCCCGAATTCCGGCATCGCGGTCTTGCCGACGATGACGGCGCCCGCGGCGCGCAACCGGCGCACCACCTCGGCATCGGCCTTGGCCGGCGTCGAGTTGGCCCTGGTGCCGAAGGTGGTCACCAGACCGGCGACGTCGATCTCGTCCTTGATCGCGATCGGGATCCCGTGCAGCGGGCCGACGGCACCCGCGGCGCGCTCTCGGTCGCTTTCGATCGCCTCGGCCCGCGCCTGCTCATGGCGCACCTGGGTGAAAGCGTTCAGATCCGCGGCCGCCTCGATGCCGATCAGTGTGGCGGTGACTAACTCCTGCGCAGACAGGACTCCCTGTTCCAGCAGCTCTCGCTGCTCGAGCACGCCCGCCGATACGACGTCCTGGAGATCCATCTACCGCTCCTCTCGGCCACACAGCGCTGCGTGACCAGCACGACGGAACCGTCGGGCCGAAGACCCGACAGTAGATAGCCGTATGACCATTTCGCAATCAATACGGATGCGGATCACAAGGAGTTCAGTATTTCGGCGAACTGGGCGGGCGGTACGCGGAATCGGCGACGCGCATGGCCGCGACGTCGTCGCGATCACGCATGGCGGGCATGGACTGCCAGCGCTCGTGCAGCCGGGCCACCGCGTCCCGGTCGAGCTCGACGCCGAGGCCGGGTATGTCGGTGACCTCGATGGCGCCGTCGGTGAAGGTGAACGGTGCAGTGATGACGTCCTCGGCCTGCCACGGGTAGTGGGTGTCGCACGCGTAGTCGAGGTGCGCGACAGTGGCGGCGACCTGAGTCATCGCCGCGAGGCTGATACCGAGGTGGGTGTTGGAATGCATGGAGATGCCTTTGCCGTAGGCGTGGCAGATCGCGGCGAGGTCGCGGGTGGCGTGCAGGCCGCCCCAGAAGTGGTGGTCGGACAGCACGACCTGGACCGCGTTCGCGTCGAAGGCGGGCCGGATCTCGTCGAGGGCGGTGACAATCATGTTGGTGGCCAACGGCATTCCGGTGCGGCGGTGGAGTTCGGCCATGTCGGCGACGCGGGCGGTGGGGTCTTCGAGGTACTCCACGACGCCGGTGAGTTGTTCGGCGACGGTCGTCGCGGTGGCCGGTGACCAGCCGCCGTTGGGATCGAGGCGCAGCGGGTGCTCGGGGAACGCCTTGGCCAGTGCGGTGATGGCGGCGACCTCCTCCTCGGGCGGGCAAACACCGCCCTTGAGCTTGAACGAGCGGAATCCGCCATGGGCGCTGAACTTTTCGGCCAGCCGGACGACGCCGTCCGGGTCGAGCACCGCGCCCCACTCGTCGGTCGGAGCGTTCGGTGTGGGATGTTCGGCCCACTTGTAGAAGAGGTAGCCGGAGTAGTCGACGCGGTCGCGCACCTTGCCGCCGAGCAGGGCGTGCAGGGGCAGGCCGAGCTCGCGGCCGTGCGCGTCGAGTGCCGCCGTCTCGAAGGCCGAGATCACGCTGAGGCGGACCTTGTCCGTGGTCACCGTGCCGCGCAGGCCGCCCGCGACCGGATTGTCCTCGAGCAGGCGGGTGCCACCCGCGCCGAGCAAACGGATCGCATTGCTGGCGGCGACCGGCATGCCGATCAGGTGCCGCGCTAGTTCCGTTGCACGGGAAAGGTATTGGTGGTCGCCGTAAGTTTCGCCGAGACCGACCGTGCCGCTGTCGGTTTCGATCTCGACGATCAGTCGTGGCGTGTACGGCTGGTGTACGCCACCGACATTGAGCAGGGGCGCGTCGGCGATGAGGATCGGGGTGAGGCGGACGTCGGTGATGACAGGGGACATGGTCAGTCACGCTTTCCGTCGATGCGGCGCGGTAGACGCCAGGGGTTGTCGTCGCGTAGCGCGGGCGGGAGCAGGCTGTCGGGGAAACCCTGCCAGGCGACGGGCCGCAGGAACCGGTCGATCGCGGCGGTGCCGACCGAGGTCGTGGTGGGCGCGGTGGTGGCCGGATAGGGGCCGCCGTGTTGTTGGGCCCAGGTGACCGTGACGCCGGTCGGCCAGTCGTTCCAGATCAACCGTCCGGCCAGCGCGGTGAGCGCGGGCAGCAGCGGGCGGACGTCGTCGATCTCGCTGTCCTCCGCGAAAACCGTTGCGGTGAGGCCCGGTTCGAGCTCGCCGAGCAGCGCCTGTAGCTCGGCGGAATTCGCGTACTCGACAATCAGCGCGGCGGGCCCGAAGCATTCCTGTTGGAGGAGTTCGCCTCCGGCAAGGAAATCGGCGGCGGACACCGTCAACAGTGTTGGTGCGAGCAGGTCGGCGTCGATATCGGGCAGGGAAAGCGCGGTGACAGATGGATGTTCGCGCAGGTCCATGACTCGGGCACGGAAGCCGTGGGCGATGCGGTCGTTGAGTAGCCGTTGTCCGGGTGCGTCACGAACGGCTGTGCGGAGGGCGTCGGTGAGACCATGGCCCGCCGGAAGGAATAGCAGGCCGGGTTTGGTGCAGAACTGTCCGGCACCGAGGGTGAACGAGCCGAGGAAACCTGCCACGATCTGGCGGCTGCGCGCGCGAACGGCCGCAGGCAGCACCACAACCGGATTGACGCTGCCCAGTTCGCCATAGAACGGGATCGGCCGGGGACGCGCGGTCGCGATATCGAACAGTGCCCGCCCGCCCGGCACCGACCCGGTGAAGGCCGCCGCGGCGATGGCGGGGTGACGCAACGCGGTGGTGCCTGCGTCGATGCCGTGAATGACCTCGAAGATTCCGGCGGGTGCGCCCGCCTCGACCAGCGCCTCGCGGACGATCACCCCGGTGCGTGCGGACAATCGCGGATGCCCTGGGTGCGCCTTGAGGACGACCGGACAGCCCGCGGCCAGCGCGGCGGCGGTGTCGCCACCCGCGACGCTGAACGCGAACGGGAAGTTGCTCGCGGCGAACACCAGCGTCGGACCGATCGGGACCACGCTGCGGCGGATATCCGGTCGCGGGCCCATCGGCCACTGTGGGTCGGCGTGGTCGACGGTGGCACGCAGGAACTCGCCGTCTGCCAGCACCTCGGCGAACAGGCGCAGCTGAAAGGTAGTGCGCGCCAATTCGCCACGCAGGCGCGGGTGCTCCGGGAGATGTGTTTCCTCGGCCGCGAGCGGGACGAGGTCGGCGGCGGCGGCATCCATCGCGTCGGCGGCGTGCGTGAGCCACCGGGCGCGCTCGGCCGGAGTCGATTCGGCGAGCGATGACGCGGATTCCGCCGCCGCGCCGATGATTCGGGATAGGTCGTTCGGGTCGGTATCCATGATTCCTCCGAAAGGTCAGGCGCGGACCGAATATTCGGCGACGGTCCAGGCGCGGGCTTGGTCGCTGACGGTCACGCCGAGGCCGGGACGCGCCGACAGGTGCATGCGTCCGTCGGCGATCTCCAGGCGCTCATCGAACAGTGGGTCGAACCATTCGAAGTGCTCGACCCAGGGCTCCCGTGCGTAGGCCGCGGCGAGGTGGACGTGCACTTCCATCACGAAATGCGGGGCCAGTTGCAGGTTTTCGCTGTCGGCCAGGGCCAGCACCCGCAGGAACGGGGTGATGCCGCCGATCCGTGGCGCGTCGGGCTGCACGATGCCTGCTCCGCCCGCGCGGATCAGCTGGGCATGCTCGGCCGCGCTGGTCAGCATCTCGCCCGTCGCGATGGGGGTGTCGAAGGTCGACGCGAGCCGGGCGTGGCCGTCGAAATCGTAGGCGTCCAAGGGTTCTTCGATCCACACCAACCCGAATGGCTCGAACGCCCGGCACATGCGGCGTGCGGTCGCCCGATCCCACTGCTGATTGGCGTCGACCATCAGGGGCACCCGGTCGCCGAGCTTTTCCCGCACCGCGGTGACCCGGGCCAGGTCGACGGCGCTGTCGGGATGTCCCACTTTGACTTTGATGCCGCCGATCCCGGCCGCCAGCGCTTCCGTCGCACGGTCGAGCACCTCCTCGATCGGCGCGTGCAGGAATCCGCCGGAGGTGTTGTAGCAGCGCACCGAATCGCGATGCGTACCAAGCAGTTTGGCCAACGGCAGCCCGGCCCGTTTGGCCTTCAGATCCCACAGTGCGACATCGAACGCCGCGATCGCCTGCACGGCGAGGCCGCTGCGGCCGACCGACGCACCCGCCCACATCAGCTTGTCCCAGATCTTGGCGATGTCGCTGGGATCCTCGCCGAGCAGCACAGGGGAGAGCTCCCGCGCGTGCGCGAATTGCCCAGGCCCGCCTGCTCGTTTCGAGTAACTGATGCCGAGGCCGGTCAACCCGGACGCGGTGGTGATCTCGGCGAACAGCACCGCCACCTCGGTCATCGGCTGCTGCCGCCCGGTGAGCACTTTGGCGTCGCTGATTCCGGTCGGCAGCGGCAGCGCGACCGAGGAGATCGAGACGGCGGTAATGGTGTCCAGCGTTGCCGCGCCGGTCATGCCGCGTCCGTTCCGGCGACGGCCCGGATCAGTGCGCCGAGTTCGCCGCGTTCGTCGTCGGTGAGGTTGGTCAGCGGCGGCCGCACCGGCCCGGCGGGGCGGCCGACCGCGGTCAGCCCCGCCTTGATGATGGATACCGCGTAACCGGGCCGCCGGTCGCGGATATCGAGGTAGGGGATCACGAACTCGCGCAGGTGCTGGTAGACGGTGTCCCGATCCCGCGCCCGCACGGCGCGGTAGAACGCCAGCGCGAATTCCGGCATGAAGTTGAAGATCGCGGAAGAGTAAGTGGTGACGCCCATTTCGGTGTACGGCAGGGCGAAGGTCTCCGCCGTCGGCAGGCCGCCGATGTAGGTGAGCCGGTCGCCGAGTCGAGCGTAGATCCGGGTCATCGTCTCGATATTGCCGACGCCGTCCTTGAAGCCGACCAGGTTCGGGCACCGTTCGGCCATCCGCGCCAACGTCACGTCGTTGCAGGTGGCGTTGGCACGGCTGTAGAAGATGACGCCGAGCGAGGTGGCCGCGCAGATCGTGGCGACGTGCTCGATGAGACCCTCCGGACCGGCCTCGGTGAGATACGGCGGCAGCAGCAGAATGCCCTCCGCCCCAGCGACTTCCGCCGCGCGGGCCTGTTCGACAGCGGCCGCGGTACCCGCGGTGGCTGGCGCGATGACCGGTATCCGGCCGCCGGTCTCGGAGACCGCCGCGCGCACCACCTGATCGATCTCCGACGGTGTCAGCGAGAAACCCTCGCCGGTGCCGCCCGCGGCGAACAGCCCGGCGACGTCGTACTGCGCGAGCCAGGCAATGTGTTTGCGATACGCGGCCTCGTCGAACGCGAGGTCCGCGTCGAAATGCGTGACCGGGAACGACAACAGTCCCTGGCCGAGCGCGGGTCCTAGTTCTTCAGCGGAGAGATGCGACATTGCTTTCCTTTCGATGAGCGTTCACTGGGCGGGCGGTAGCGAGTCGAGCAGCCGCACTACCCGGGGCAGTGCCGGGTTCGCGCAGGCACGCCGCCACACCGCGTACAGGACAACCGGATCGTCGACGCCGTCCAGCGGCCGGAACCGCACGCCGTCGGGGTGCAGATGACTGGCCGTCTCCGGCACCAGCGCCAGGCCACGGCCCGCGGCGACCAGTGCCAGCATGGTGTGCACCTGGGTCAACTCGTGCGTCGACGTATAAGGCACGGCCGCAAGGATTCCCGCGACCAAATCGGCGAAATACCGGGCCGGGCCCGGCGCGTACACCAGCAGCGTTTCGCCGCCGAGCTCCTCGACCGCGATCGGGCCGTCGGCGGCGAGTGGATGGGCGTCGGGCAGTGCCAGCATGAGCCGTTCGGAATGTACGAGCTCGCAATCGAATTCGGTACGGTCGAACGGCGGCCGGGCCAGCGCCAAGTCCAGCTTCCCGCTGCGCAGGTTCTCGAACTGCTCCGAGCTCACCATCTCGCGCAGCACCACCTCGACGCCGGGCAGTCCCTGCTCGATGTGGTTCAGGAACCGGCCGAGGAAGCCGAATCCGGAGGCCGCCGTGAAGCCGATCCGCACCGCGCCCGCGCCGCCCGCCGCGACCAGTCGCGCGGTGCCCGGCGCCCCCTCGGCCAGGGCGAGCAGCCTGCGGGCCTCGATCAGGAACACCTCGCCCGCCGGGGTCAGCTGCGCCTGCCGCTGGCTGCGGTCGAACAGCTCCACTCCGATATCGCGTTCCAGCTTCTGGATCTGCCTACTCAGCGGCGGCTGGGTCATCCGAAGCCGCCCCGCCGCGCGGCGGAAGCTGCCCTCGTCGGCGACCATCACGAACCCGCGCACCTGCTCCAGTGAGACCATGGCTGCCAGCCTGCCCGCCTCGGGCCGATGCCGCGGGTGATCGCGCAGCCACGGGCGCGCGTCGTCGAGGTGGCGGGTCATCCGACGGGTAGCTCGATGATCTCGACCCAGTTAGGGTTGCGGCCGACCGGGACGCGCCGCAGTGCCGTGAGCGCGCCGGTGTCGTGGTCGATGGCGTAGCTGGTGATCGCGTTGGACTTCTGGCCCGCGGCGACCAGGAAGCGGCCGTGCGGATCGATGGCGAAACCGCGCGGCTGAGCCTCGGTGGGGGTGTGGCCGAGGAGTTCTAGCGCGCCTGGCATGGCGCCGACACGGAAGCCGACGAGGGTGTCCGACGTTCGTTCGGACACATAGACGTAGCGGCCGTCGGGCGTGACGTGCACGTCCGAGGTCCATGGGCTGCCGGAAAAGCCGTCTGGCAGAACAGATATCGAAGACATCGGGGTGAGCGTGCCGGTCGGCGGATCGAACAGATAGCTGCCGATCGTGCCGTCCAGCTCGTTGGTCGCGAAGGCGACGCGGCCGCTCGGGTGAAACACGATATGTCGCGGCCCCGCACCGAGTTCGGTCCCTACCGCCGCTGGGCGATGGGGTGTCAGCCTGCCGGAGGTGGCGTCGAACCGGTATTGCAGGATGTGGTCGCCACCCAGGACCGCGACGAACACATGGTGATTCGACGGATCGGCGACGATCGAATGCGCGTGCGGCGCGGTGCCGATGACCTCGTCCGGTTGCGCCCCTACCGTGCCATTCCAGGAGATCGGATTGACCGCGACCTTGTCGCCGCTGTAGGAGGCGCTGAACAGGAACCGCCCGGCCCGGTCGGTGGCGAGGTAAGCCATGTTGTCCGGCAGGGGAGTGCTCGACAAGATCGTCGGCCAGCCCGATGTCGGGTCGATGGCGAAAGCGTTGACGGAGAACGGTTCCGAGCGCAGTCCGGCGTAGAGGAACCGGCGGTCCGGGCTCACCGCCAACGGCATCACCGTTCCGTCCACCGGGACCGACCCCGCCGGCGTGAGCCCGCCGGTGGGATCGAGCAGCAGCACCGAGATCTCGCGACTGTCGGCGTTCGACACATAGACGAGGCGGTGCGTCTCCGCGGTGGGCATCACGCCTGCTCCGTGGCGCGCCCGCCGACCCTGGCCCGCAGATCGAGCTCGATCTGTTCCAGGCTGCGCCCGTTGGTCTCCGGCACGAACCGCTGCACCAGTATGAACAACACCACGCTGACACCCCCGAAGCACCAGGCCGACTTGGCAAGGCCGAGATGATCATTCATCACCGGGAACAGGAAGGTGATCGCGAACGTCGAACTCCACAGCACCACGCTGCCCACACCCATGCCGACGCCACGCACGCGCAGCGGGAAGACCTCCGCCATCATCACCCAGACCACCGCGCCCCAGCCGAGTTCATAACCGGCCAGGTAGACGTTGAGCAGGATCAGTGTGGTCAGGCCGGTGACGGTGTGATTGTCCACGGTGAGCACGATGATGCCGAGCAGGAACAGCGACAGTGCCATGCAGACGTTGCCGAGCAGCAGCAGCGGTTTACGGCCCCACCGGTCGACCACGAAGATCACCCACGCGGTGAACGCCACCTTGACCACGCCGAGCACGATGGCCGCCAGCAGCGAGGTCGAATTGCCGAAGCCGAGATCGGTGAACATCGTTGGCGCGTAAAGGTTTACCGCGTTCACGCCGGAGAACTGCTGGCCGACGGCCAGAATCAGCGCGACGACCAGCGCCGGCCTGGCCCAGGGTGCCCACAGGTCGCGCAGGCGGCCCTTCTGCTGCACGTCCAACTGGTTGACCGTGCGAATGCTGTTGAGCTCGGCGTCGATCTCGTTCGACCGGTGGGTGCCCGCCAGCACGGCGCGCGCCTCGTCCTCGCGGCCCGCCTTCACCAGCCAGCGCGGGGTTTCCGGCAGCACCGTCAGGCCGAGGAACAGTACCACCGCGGGAATCGCGGCGACGCCGAACATCAAGCGCCAGTTGCCCGATCCGGACAACGCCCAGTCGACGATGTAGGCGATCAGGATGCCGGACACGATCATCAACTGGTTCAACGTCGACAACGCGCCGCGCGCCCTGGTCGGTGCCAGCTCCGACAAATAGGTGGGCACCGTCGCGGAGGAACAACCGACCGCGATCCCGGTGATGAACCGGGCGATCACCAGCATGGTCACATTCGGTGCCGCCGCGCAGCCGAGCGCGCCGATGCCGAAGACCACCGCGGCGATCATGATGGTGCGCCGCCTGCCCAGCCGATCGGTGATCCGGCCCGCGATGGCCGCGCCGATGATCGCGCCTGCGGCCAGGCAGCCGCCGATCACGCCCTTGGTCACCGAGGTCAGCTCCCAGGCGTCCTTGATGAACAACAGCACACCGGAGATGACACCGAGGTCGTAGCCGAACAGGATGCCGCCGAGCGCGCCGAAGAAATAGAGGAAATGAACATTGGTGCCGAGGGCCGATTTCCGTGCCTGCACCGTCGATTTGTCTTGCATTGTGCTGCGCTTCTTTCGCGGTCGAGCAAGTGCCCGCAGCGTCACACGCCGAGCGGGCTGTATCAGTGAGCGATAACCTCAGAGGGGATTCGGTGTGCCGAGCGGGGTTTCGAGAAATGCCCCGCCGATGAATGCCGGCCCGGCTCCGTCGGGGATCTCCGCCGCGAATTTCTCGGCGTCGTCGAGACTGCGGTAGCCGAGCTCCTCGGCCTCCCGTAGCGACACGACCGCGCGGGTATTCTTCGACACGCCCCAAATCACCCGGAAGCCAGGGCTTTCCGCGCTCAGGCACGCCTCGAACAACCTTGCCCCGTCATCGGGCGACAGCCACATCGACAGTCCGCGAACATCATTCGGCCGCTCGAAGCATGACCCGATCCGAACGCAGACGACGTCCATGCCGAACCGTGAGTGATAAAGGCTGCCCAGCGATTCGATCACGGCTTTGCTGAACCCGTAATAGGTATCCGGCCGCGACGGCGCCTCTCCGGCAATGCCATCCGGGCCCGCCTCGCCGACCGCGCGGTATCCGACCGCGTGATTGCTCGACGCCAGCACGACCCGCGAGATCCCCGCCTGTCGCGCGGCCTCCAGAACCGTATGCGTCCCATCGATGTTCGCCGCGAGCACGCGCTCCCAGCTGTCCTCGCGACTGATTCCGCCGAGGTGGATGATCGCATCCACCTCCCGGCAGGCGGCCGCCATGGTGTCGGCGTCGGTGAGCGACCCGGTGACGATCTCGACCCGCTCATCGGTGGTGGCGGCGGGGAGTTCGGTCAGATCCAGCAGGCGCAGGACGCGGTCGGGGCGGCGTAGCCGCGGCCGCATGAGGGTGCCGATCCCGCCGCCCGCGCCGGTGATCAGTATCCGGTGATAGCTCATGTCGCCTCGGCTCCGTTCCGCCGATAACCGAATAGGTCTGGGGATAGCCAACTTTCACACATCATTGTCCTCCTGGGTGCACTGGCGAGTGTGGGGTGGATCACTCGCCGAGTGACGTGTCAGAAGGCTAAGGCGCTGGACTGATGCCTGTCCAACACTCTTTCTATATCGACTGATGCCAGCCGAGTATCAACTCCTGCTTGGAAAACAAGGCTGGGTGGGCGGCCATCGGCCAACCCACCCAACCGGCCCGAGAGACTGGCGTCAGTGCCCCTCGGAATTCCTCAGACGACCTCGGCGGTATCCGCCGAACCCGTGCGCTCCAGCTTGGAATGCGTGCGCGAGTAGGTGAAGTACACAACCAACCCGACCACCAGCCACACCAGGAACCGCACCCAGGTCTGCCACGGCAGTGACCAGATCAGGTACAGCGAGAACCCGATGCCGATCAGCGGCACCACCGGCATGAACGGCAGCTTGAACTCGCGCGGCTCGTCGGGCCTGGTGCGCCGCAACACGATCACGGCCACCGACACCACGATGAAGGCCATCAGGATGCCGATATTGGTCAGCTCGGCGACCACGGTGATATCCAGCAGACCCGCCATCACGGCGGCACCGATGCCGACGATCCAGGTCACCCTGGTCGGCACCTTGCGCACCGGATGCGTCTTGGCGAACCACTCCGGCAGCAGCCCGTCACGGCTCATCGCGTACCAGACGCGTGTCACGCCGAGCATGAAAGTGAGCACCACGGTCACAATGCCGACGATCGCGCCGATCGCGATGATGTTCGCGATACCCGGCATGCCGACGGATTCGAACGCCGTGGAGAAGCCACTGGTCGGGCTGATCTCGGTGTACTTCTGCATGCCGGTCAACACCAGCGTGGCCAGTACATACAACACCATCGCGATGGCCAGCGAATAGAGAATGGCCTTCGGCAGGTGCTTCTTGCCGTCCGTCGATTCCTCGGCGGCCGTGCTCATCGCGTCGTAGCCGAACACCGCGAAGAACACGGTGGCCGCGCCGGTCCACACCGCACCGGAGCCGAACGGGAAGTACGGCGTGTAGTTCGAGCTGTCGATGTGGAACACACCGAGCACCACGATCAGCACCACCAGGGCCACCTTGATGCCCACCGCGATGGTCTCGAACCGGCCCACACTCTTGATGCCGCGCGAAAGCAGCCACGCCGTGCCGAGACAGAACAACATCGCGAAAACGTCCACCACGTGCCCGCTGCCGGTGCCGTGCGCACCCATCATCCAGTCCGGCAGCGTGATGTCCACCTGCCCGAGCAGGAAGCGGAAGTAGCCGGACACGCCGATCGCGACCACCGCCGCCACCGCGATGTACTCCAGCAACAGGTCCCAGCCGATGAACCAGCCCGCGATCTCGCCGAGCGAGACATACCCGTAGGTGTAGGCCGAACCGGCCTTCGGCACCATCCCGGCGAACTCGGCGTAGCAGAGCGCCGCCGCCGCGCTGGCGACACCGGCGATCAGGAACGAAATGAGCACCGAAGGACCGGTGACGGAGTGCGCGACCGCGCCGGCGAGGGTGAAGATGCCCGCGCCGATGATGCCACCGACGCCGATCGCCGTGAGCTGCCACAGACCCAGCGACCGTGACAGCTGTTCATCGGCAGGGCCATCGTCGTCGACCTGCCCCATGGGTTTGCGGCGCAGCATTTGGCCGCGCAACTCCGCGATGGACATGTTGTTCCTTTCGTCCTCCGCGCCACGCGACAATGCGTAACGCAGATCACACTTCGAGCTGTGGTTACTAAATACGACCACAGCGCGACTGTGATCGGCGAGTTGGCCAAATATTGTTCAGCGTGGTTGGCCAACCGGACGGGCGACCGCGCGCCTCAGCGCTCGGCCGCGCCGCCCGTCACCGCTGACTGCCGGGTTTCAACGAGCGCAGGAAGAACGCGACGTTGGCCGGGCGCTCCGCCAGCCTGCGCATGAAGTAGCCGTACCACTGGTCGCCGTACGGCACGTAAACCCGCAGGTGGTTGCGCTCTTCGACCAGCCTGCGTTGTTCGGCGTCGCGGATGCCGTACAGCATCTGGAACTCGAACTCGTCGGGCTTGCGGTGCGTGGTCTCGACACACCGCTGCGCCTCCGTGATGAGCGCCGGATCGTGCGTCGCGACCATCGGGTAGCCGTCGCCGAGCATCAGAACGCGCAGGCACCGCAGGTAGGACGCGTCGACCTCGGCGCGACCCTGGAACGCGACCGAGGCCGGTTCCTTGTAGGCGCCCTTGCACAACCGGATGCGTGACCCGTAACCCGACATGTCCCGGCAGTCACCCTCGGTGCGCCGCAGGTATGCCTGCAACACGGTGCCGAGGCTGGGGAAGTCGGCGCGCAGTTCGCGCACGATGGCCAGGGTCGAATCGGTGGTCGTGTGGTCCTCGGCGTCGATGTTCACCCAGGCGCCCGCCTCCTCCGCCGCCGCGCAGATCCGGTGCGCGTGCTCGAGCGCGATCGCGTGCCCGTCCTTGGGCAGCGACTGGCCCAGCGCCGACAGCTTGAGCGAAACCTCCAGCGGGCGTACGGCTTTCGTCGCCACCTCGACATTCAGCTGGCTCAACGCGGACAGCATGTGCAGGTAGTGCGTGACGGTGGTACGGGCCTGCTCGATCTCGGTGGTGTCCTCGCCGAGATAGTCGATGGTGACATACCGGCCGGAGCCGAGCAGCGCCTCGACCGCGGCCACCGCCTGGGCCGCGGAGTCACCGGCGACGAACCGGTCGACCAGCTTCTTGGTCGTCGGCATCTTGGTGATGGTGCGTTCCATCCGCGGCGAGCGGGACGCGGCCAGCATGGCGGGACGCAACAGAGCGGAGAAGGCCATCAAAGCTCCTGGTGCGGGTAGCGGTGATCGGTCGCCGGGACGAACGTTTCCTTGATGGTGCGAGCGGAGGTCCAGCGCAGCAGGTTCTGTGGCGAGCCTGCCTTGTCGTTGGTGCCGGAGGCGCGCGACCCGCCGAACGGCTGCTGGCCGACGACCGCGCCGGTGGGCTTGTCGTTGATGTAGAAGTTGCCCGCGGCGAAGCGAAGACCCTCGGTGGCCGCGGCGATCGCGGTGCGGTCGTCGGCGATGATCGCACCGGTCAGCGCGTACGGCGAGCCCTTGTCGACCAGCTCGAGGGTCTGTTCGAAGGAGCCCCGGGCCGAGTCGTCGTAGACGTGCACGGACAGGATCGGGCCGAAATACTCGGTGCTGAACGCCTCGTCGGTGGGGTCCTCGCCGAGCAGCACGGTCGGGTCGACGAAGTAGCCGACCGAGTCGTCGGCGTGCCCGCCCGCGGCGATCGACAGACCCGGCGTGGCCTTCGCACGGGCGATGGCCTCGGCGTTCTTGTCGAAGGCGCGCTTGTCGATCAGCGCGCCACCGTAGTTGCTGAAGTCGGTGACGTCGCCGTAGCTCAACGTGGCGACCTTGTCGACGAACTCGCGACCCATCTTGGCCCACACCGACTTCGGGATGAACGCGCGCGAGGCGGCCGAGCACTTCTGGCCCTGGTAGTCGAACGCGCCGCGGATCAGCGCGGTGGTCAGCACCTCGGGATCGGCCGAGCTGTGCGCGACGACGAAGTCCTTGCCGCCGGTCTCGCCGACCAGACGCGGGTAGGAGTTGTAGTCGGTGATGTTCGCCGCGACCGAGCGCCACAGGTGCTGGAACGTCGCGGTGGAGCCGGTGAAATGGATGCCGGCCAGGCGGCGGTCCGCCAGCGCGACGTCGGAGACCTTGGGTCCCGCACCGTTCACCAGGTTGATGACACCGGGCGGCAGGCCGGCCGCTTCGAGCAGTTTCATCGTCCAGTACGCCGCGACCGACTGGGTCGTGGCCGGCTTCCAGACCACGGTGTTGCCCATGAGCGCGGGCGCGGTCGGCAGGTTGCCCGCGATGGCGGTGAAGTTGAACGGGGTGATCGCGTAGACGAAGCCGTCCAGCGGACGGTACTCGACCTTGTTCCACACGCCGGGGGAGGAGATCGGCTGATCGGCCAGGATCTGCCGCGCGAAATGCACGTTGAACCGCCAGAAGTCGACCAGCTCGCACGGGCTGTCGATCTCGGCCTGGTACGCGGTCTTCGACTGGCCGAGCATGGTTGCGGCGGCGATGGTCTCGCGCCACGGGCCGGCCAGCAGGTCGGCGGCGCGCAGGAACACCGCGGCCCGATCCTCGAACGACAGTGCCCGCCACGCGGGTGCCGCGTCGGTGGCCGCGGTTATCGCATCTTGCACGTCGCTCGGCTCGGCGGAGGTGAGCGTGCCGAGCACGGCGGCATGCCGGTGCGGCTGCACGACCTCGATCGTCTCGCCCGAACCGCGGCGGTGCTCGCCACCGATAACGTGGTGCACGTCGGTCGGGGTCGCGCCGAGCTCGGCCAGTTTGGCTTGCAACCGTGTACGTTCCGCACTACCGGGGGCGAACGTGCCGACCGGCTCGTTGACCGGCCGCGGGGTGGACACGATGGCGTCCATAGTTCCTCCTGCTGGATGTGGCAAGCGATATGTACTGAGGTCAGCCGAAGTCAACACCGGAAAAGTGCCCGGGAAATGGGCTAAAAGGACAAAGATGGGATGAGTGTGTTGTCGAGTTGGCCGAAAGGCGTAGTCGTGGCTGTTGATAGTGGGCTTGTTGCCGCGGACATAGACCTGTTCGGTTTGGCGCAGATCGTTGCGCAGAACGCGGGTGGCATGGTGTCGATCGAGGACCCGCAGTCGCATGTGCTGGCCTATTCCGCCTCGGACGAGGCGGCGGACCAGATGCGAGTGATGTCGATCTTGGGTAGGGAGGGGCCGCGCGAGTACCTGGCGGTGCTGCGGAAGTGGGGAGTATTCGATCGGCTGCGCCGCACCGACGAGGTCATCGATGTGCCGGAGCACAAAGACCTGAACATCAAGCGCAGGCTCGCGGTGAGCGTCCGGCATCCCGCCGACGGTGCCGCGCGGGCGCCGCGGGTGCTCGGCACCATCTGGTTGCAGCAGGGAGACCGGCCGTTCAAGCCCGACGCCGCCGAGATCCTGCGCGGAGCCTCGGCCATTGCGGCCCGGCTCATTTCGCGCAGTCTCGACGCGCCGTCCACCGAGGCGTTGCTGGTGCAGCGGCTGTTCGGTGCGGGCGGTTCCGTCGATGTCGCGTCGGTGGCCGCGGCGCTGAACCTACCGCTGACCGGTCCGGCCGCCGTGGTGGGCTTCGCGCTCACCGCCACCGAAACCGCGCCTGCCACCGAGCCTGCCGCCTTGGGGAACATGCTTCGGTTGCGCGCCAGCTCATTTCGCAACGACTCGGTGACCGCCAGTCTTGGCGACCGCGTTTATGTTTTGCTGCCGAGCTATAAGGCCGCGCACGCCGTTACCGCTTGGACGCGCCAACTGGTCGAGCAGCTCGAATCCAAACGCGCGCTGGCACTTCGAGCGGCCATTGCCTGCCCGGTGCCCGACCTGAGCAGTGTCGCCGACGCGCGGCGCGAGGTCGATCGAGTCCTCGACAGTACCGTCGCCACCTACCCCCGTGGGCGCGTCACCACCCTCGCCGATTCGCGCACCGCCGTGCTGCTCGGGGAAATCCTCGACCTCGTCGGCAACCGCCCCGAACTGCACGATCCTCGGCTGCGCGCGCTCTCCGACTACGACCGCAAGCATTCCGCCAGCCTGCGCGAGAGCGTCGACATCTACCTGCGCGAACACGGCGACGTCCGCAACGCCGCCACCGCCCTCCAGGTCCACCCGAACACGTTGCGCTACCGCATCCGCCGGGTCGAAGAGATCCTCCGGATCGACCTCACCGACCCCGGCGACCGGCTGCTCCTGGAAATCCAGCTCGCCCTGCACCGTCGCGCGCACGGTCGCGAGGGCGGACCTACCCCCGACTGATCCGCCGCATCCCCCTCAGCATTTCCCCGTGGCCGCGTCCCGAATTCCGGCAATGGTGGACTGCCGGTCCACCTCACTGAGCGCGGGCCATTGCGCCGACTGCGGCAACATCGAAATAGTCTCCTCCGCGGTCTTGTTCGCGGAGTCCTGACTAACCTCCTTCAACTTACTCAACACCGGCAGATAGTTCTGACACGACTTCCCCCGCACCTCCGCGTTCAACGGCGGGCTGGCCGGTGCATCCGAACCCCCCGACGAACTACATCCAGAAAGCGCCAACGCAACCCCAATAGCCAGCAAGGCAATGCTTTTCATCGTGATCTCCTCATCAGAATGGGGAGACCCTACCCGCCCCCACCACCCTCGTCCACGCAACTTCGGGCGTCGAGCAGCGCGTGGAGCGCATGCCGGATTGCGGCGGATTGGGACAACCCGCGTCGTTCGGTGAGGTGATGACGGGCTTGCTCCCCAATCGACTGGGGAGCGCTGGCGGCGGCGCATCGTGCCATGCTTCACACGATGTTCGGAATTCAGGCAGTGCTCGGAAAGTGGTGGCAGGCGGCGCGAACGACGCGGAAATCTGGCCCGATTACTGGCTCGCTGGTGGTGGTGGCCGGGTTGCTGATTTCGGGGTCGGCGGCGCAGACCGTGGCGCATCCGAACACCCCTGAGGACAATTCGGCGCTGTCGATCAGCTTGCCTGATCCGACGAGCGACCAAACGGCTGATCTTGTTCCGGCGGTGCCGCATACGGCAGATGGGGCCGCGCCGGAGGACCCCGGCTCGAGCATGCCCAGCGCGGACACCATGCCGATCGAGCCGCTGGACCCTGCGCCCTCGACCGAGCCGCTGGACCCTGCGCCTTCGACGGACCCGCCAGACACTGCGCCCATCACCGAGCCGTTGGACTCCACGCCTGCTACCGATCCGCCGATCACCGCCGATCCGCCGATCACGACTGACCCGCCGATCACGACCACAACGGATCTGCCGACACCCACATACACGACGGACTCGCCGACCCCCTCCGCAACAACACAGCCGCCGAAGATCGAACTATCCATCGAGGTGACGATCGATATCGGCGGCCGAACGCCGATCCCGTGCACGTTCGTCTGTCCGTCGCCCTCGCCGTCGCCGTGGCCCTCGCCGGTCTCAGAACCCTGCCGCACCACGCCGACACCGACCACCAGCCCGCGCCCGACCGTATCGGTGTCGCCGAAGACCTCCACCAGTCCACCCAGAACATCCACCCCGACAACAGTTTCCACGTCGAAGCAAGCAACCGGAACCGCCCGAGCAACGACGTCACCACCGCGTCCGTCCGTCTCGTGCCGACCGACAACGGTCCAGCCCTACAGTCAGCGCTCGACAACATCCGCCCCGACAACAGCTTCGACTCCGACCCGAACACCCACCACCCCAACACGCCCAACTCAAACCACGTCAGCACACCCCACCCCGAGCCGCTGATCCATCGTCCATCTTGCCCAAGAAAAGACCCAAGAAAAAAGAGAGCGCCGAAACCGACCACCCGCCGCGGATTCCCGGCGCGACGGGCAGTGCGCGCCAGGGGCGAGGAACGGGGGTGCAGACCATGTCTGCGGTCTATCAGGGGTTTGACCAGCCGGTCTCGGCTGAGGACAACTCTCGCCGCACCCACCAACGGTCCACTAACGACAAACCAACGGCCGCATCTCAGCTCGGCGAATCCGGCACCAGCATGAAGGTCAGTTCGTAGTCGCCGATCCGGATCACCGCCCCGTCGATCAGCACGCCGGTATCGACAATGCGCATCCCATCGACGAAAACCCCGTTCGAGGACAGCAGATCCTTGATCAGATAGGTGAGTCCGTTGTGCAGGATCGCCGCGTGGTGCCGGCTGACCTTGCCGTGCTCGAGCACGATGTCGTTGTCCGACAGCCGCCCGACGCGGGTGACGGTGCCGGTGATGGGGTAGGTCCTGCCGGAACGTTCCCGCAGCAAAGCCTGTTGGTCGCCGGAACTTTGCTCGACTATGGTCGTCGCCCCGATCGGGGGTGCGGCGGCTTGCGCGCCGCTATCCAGGGGGTCCTGGCGCAGGATGCGCGCCTCCAGCTGGCGGATGGGCAGGCTCGGATCGATGCCGAGTTCGTTGGCGAGGGTCGCGCGCAGTCGTCGGGTGGCTTCGAGCGCGTCGGACTGGCGGCCGTCCACGTACAAGGCGGTGATCAGCTGTTCCCAGAGCGGTTCGCGCAGTGGATATTCACCGACGAGCAGCGCGAGTTCGGACACGACGGCGTCGGCTCGGCCTTGTGCGATATCGGCCTCGGCGCGCGCCTCGATGGCACCGAGGCGGTCGTCGTCGAGCACGGTGGCGTACGCGTCGGCGAAACCGAGCCCGCGCAGATCGGCGAGCACCGGCCCGCGCCACTGGTCGAGCGCACTGGTCAGCAACTCACTGGCTGCCTGGAATTGGCCCGCGCTGAGCGCCCGCAATCCCGCTTCTTTGCGCACCCGGAATCGTTGGACATCGCTGGCGCCGTCGGCGACCGTGACCCGGTAGCCGGGCCCGACCTGCGCCAGCACCGCCCGCGCATCGATGCCGTTGTCGCGCAACGGTTTACGTAGGTTCGAGATGATTGTGTGCAGGCTGACCCTGATGTCCGGCGGCGGGCTGTCCTCCCACACCGCCTGCGCCAGCGCCTCCACCGATACCGGCCGATTCGCGTTGATCACCAGATATGCCAGTACCGCCCGCTGCTTCGGCCCGCCGAGAGCCTGCCCGACACCGTCGATCGCCAGCTCCACCGCACCGAGCACGCCGAACTGCGCGCGAATCCCGGTCATAGCCCCTCCTCCCGACGTGACACCTTCCACACGGTACCGAGCGGACGCGGTGATCGGTGCGCCCGGCCGGTAGGAATCGCGTGTGCTGACATCGCTTGATCGGCCGTGTTGTGCCTGGCCCGCAACGTTTTCCGGCCCTGCCCGGTGAGTCGGGGGCTTGCCAGGCGAGGTCCGATCGGGGAGGCCGGATGGTCACAGGATTCGACGTAGCACATTCCGCCGCCGGACTGGGGCTAGTTCACCCGTCGGCAACGGTCCCGGCAACATCCGTGCGATCGCGGTTCATCCGGGGTTACCGGACGCAGCCTACTTTTCGGGGTACGCGGAAAGGAGCGGGCGGCATGGAGTTCCGACATCTGGTTTCATTCATCACTCTTGCCGAAGAGCTGCATTTCGGCCGCGCCGCGCAGCGCTTGCATCTGACGCAGCCCAGTCTCAGTGCCCAGCTGCAGAAGCTGGAGAAGTCGCTTGGCGTGCAACTGGTCGCACGCACCTCGCACGAGGTCAAACTGACCCCGGCGGGACGGGAGTTCGAGGGTCAAGCCCGGATCATCGTGGCCCAGATGGACCGAGCCGCCCAGGTCGCCAAGGCCACCGCGGCGGGGCGGGCGGGCACCCTCGATATCGGTTATAACCTGCCGGCCAGCAGGCATGTGCTGCCGGACGCCTTGACGAAGATGACCGAGCAGCACCCCGACATCGTGGTGTCGCTGTGGGAGAAACGCACCGGGCCGCAGCTGACCGCGCTCTCCGACGGCTCGCTCGACCTGGCCATGGTGTACGGCCACCCGAGCACCACGGATTTCCGGTATCGGCGCCTGCTGCACCGGGTTCCGCTGGTGGCGGTGGTCGGCAGGCGGCATCGGTGGGCTGACCGGCCCGGCGTGTCGTTCGCCGAATTGGCGGGCCAGGAGTGTGTGCTGTTCGCCCGCGAACAGTGTCCGGCCATGTACGACTCGATCTTCCGCGCGGCGGCGGATACCAGGATCACCCTGTCGGTCGCGCAGACCGCGGACGATCCCGGCGCGACTGCGCACATGGTGTCGGTGCGGCCGGTGGTCGGGTTCGCCTCGCTGCCGCGCGCGATTTCGATGGGTATGGGCGCGCCGGGAAGTAGTTTGGTGGCAGTGAAATTGCTCGATCCGGTGCCGACTTTGGATTTGTACGCGGTGTGGCGTGCGGACGAGTCGAATCCGGCGGTATCGCTTTTCCTGGAGTGCGTGGATTCACCTGGAGCGGCACACATCGATATTGCCCGAGCGGTGTCGGCCTAGTCCCTTCGATAGGCTGTGGCGTTCGCGCGGTAGGAACCGCGATATCGACCGGGCGATAATTCGCTGTCGGCGAACAGAATTCGACATTGTGAACACAGTGTCTGTCACCGCGAGGCCCAGCACCTCGAATAGTGCTCCAGGTGGTTCGGTGACGACCCGGACGATCCGCAAGGTGCTCGTCGCCAATCGCGATGAGATCGCCGTCCGAGTCATCCGCACCTGCGCCGAACTCGGCATCGACACCTTCGCGGTGCATTCGGTCTCCAACGCCGATTCTGCGGCGGTTCGGCGCGCCGACCAGGCGGTCCGGATAAGGCCGCGACCAACGACACCGCCTTGATCGACACTGCCACCAGTTCTGGGGGCAGGAGAACGGCCGGTTGAATTGCCACCTACGGATCCGTAGGCTCGCGGAGGTTGTCGCGCTGGCGGTCGTGTTCGGCCAGGCGCAAGGTGAGCCAAAACGTCTGAGGGGTAACGCAAATGGGGAGACTTCTGACCCAGCTTGAGCTGCTCACTGAGCTCGAGCCGATTGCGGCGGAGAACGTCAATCGACACCTGTCGATGGCGAAGGCCTGGCACCCGCACGACTACGTGCCGTGGGACGAGGGCCGTAACTTCGCCGCGATGGGCGGCGTCGACTGGGACCCCAGCCAGTCGCAGCTGTCCGACGTCGCCAAGGCGGCGATGATCACCAACCTGCTCACCGAGGACAACCTGCCCTCCTACCACCGGGTGATCGCGGAGAACTTCTCTCAGGACGGCGCGTGGGGCACCTGGGTGGGTCGCTGGACCGCCGAGGAGAACCGGCACGGCATCGTGATGCGCGACTACCTGGTCGTTACCCGCGGCGTCGACCCGGTCGAACTGGAAAACGCCAGGATGATCGCGATGACCACCGGCTTCGATCCGCTGGCCGTCGCCAAGTACGGCACCATCGATCCCAGCGAGGTGCCTGACGCCGGATTCCTGCTCGGCGTGGCCTACGTGACCTTCCAGGAACTCGCCACCCGGCTCAGCCACCGCAACACCGGGCGGGTCTGCAACGACCCGATCGCCGATAAGATGCTGCAGCGCATCGCCGCCGACGAGAACCTGCACATGATCTTCTACCGCAACATGTGCGGCGCCGCCCTCGACCTGGCGCCCGACCAGGCCATCGAAGCCATCGCGTTGACCCTGATGAACTTCCAGATGCCCGGCGCGGAAAACCCGAACTTCCGGCGCTACGGCGCGCTCATGGCCAAGCACGCCATCTACGACATGCGTCAGCACCTCGAAGACGTGGTGATGCCGGTCTTGCGCATCTGGAAGATCTTCGAGCGCACCGACTTCACCGCCGCTGGCGAGCAGACCCGCGAAAAACTCGCGGATTACCTCGCGAAGTATGAACGCGACATGCTCAAGTTCGAGGAGCGCCGCGACCGCATCGCCGCTCGCCAGGCGGCCAAGCGCGACTCGGCCGCGTTGACCACGACGCTGAGTTGATCAGCACGCTGCGTTGATCAGTAGCTGCTGTTGATCGTCAAAGCCCTTGGCTTCACATACCTTTCAATGTGAAAACCTGCAGATCAGATAGGTTTTTTGCTGGCGTTAATCGCGGGGGCTCGATAGGGTTAGAACATGAGTTCGAGCAGCGTCGCGCAGCAGGACCGGGTCGCCGACCCGCTGCTCGGCGCTGTTTCCGACCTGCTCGATCGGTCGTTGACTGTGATGTCCGACGACGCGATCATCGAGTTGCTGCGCGACGTCGAGCAGGCCACTCGGATGCTTGCGGCCGTGGGGCATCGGTTGATCGTGCAAGCCTCGGACCGAAATCTGCCGAATCAGACCGGTACCCGCACCGTGAAGAAATTTTTGATGCACATCCTCCGGCTGTCCAGCCCTGACGCTGGTGCGCGTGTCGCGGCAGCGATGTCGCTGGGGTCCTGGCATGACATGGCAGGCGAGGCACGCGAGGCGCGGTTGCCCGCGACTGCGGCGGGGCAAATCGACGGCGAGGTCTCGGTCGATCACGCGCGGCAGATCGCGGCGGTGATGAAGCGGGTCCCGGGTTCGACGGCGAACACGGATTTCGAGGCCGCGGAACAGCTTCTGGCCGATTTCGCACGGACCGGCTCGCCCGATGACATCCCTAAGCTGGGCGAGGCGATCCTGGCGCATCTGGACCCGGACGGGGAACGCACAGACGATACCGATCGTGCACGAATGCGTGGTATCACTATCGGCCGTCAGCGTGCCGATGGGATGTCGCCGATCAAAGGTGAGATTACCCCGACCCTGCGTGCGCTGCTGGATCCGGTCATGGCCAAACTCGCTCGACCCGGTATGAACAACCTGGATGATCCTGCGAGTCCTTCCGGAGATGGTGAATACGTCGATCTGGACGAGCTCGCTGCCGCGGCCCGGCGGGACGCCCGCAGTGTCGCGCAACGCACCCATGATGGTTTCGTGGCCTTGTTCACGCATTGTGTCGCACCGGAGAAGCTGGGGTCGCATCGCGGGCTGCCGGTCTCGACCATCTTGACGATGAGCGTCGCGGATGTCGAGAAGGCCGCAGGGGTCGCGACCACCGCGACCGGGGGCATGGTTCCCATGAGTGAGGCGTTGAAACTGGCTGAGGGGGCGCAGCCGTTCTTGATGGTGTTCGATGCCCAAGGTGTGCCATTGCATCTAGGGCGCACCAAACGTTTGGCTTCTGCCGCACAGCGATTGGCGTTGATCGCCGCTGTGCGTGGCTGCTCGCGCCCCGGTTGTGATGCGCCCGCGAGTGTGTCTGCCACTCATCACGTCACGGACTGGAGCAAGTCCGGCGCCACCGATATCGGCAACGAAACTTTGGCCTGCGATAGCTGTCACGCGATGGTCCACGACGGGCCCGGTGGCTGGAAAACCGTGGTGCTGGGACCGGAGTCGACGCATCCTGGCCGGGTCGCCTGGATTGCACCACCGCACATCGATCCCAGTGGGATCCCGCGAATCAACAACCGCCACCATCCCGGCGAACTGCTCGCCGAAGCGCTCTCTCGCGTCCAAGATCGGAAAGAGCAAGAGCGACAACAACACCGGGAGCGATTGCGACAAGATCAGTCGCTAGACGGCGCCGCCTGAAACCTGGGGCACCCTAGGACACTCAGGTGGTCTGGCGCTGGATTCTGGGCAAGGCGATGAGGAGGGCGACGCCGGTGACGATTCGCCAGACGACGAACGGATCGATGGCGAGGCGTTCGGCGGTGCCTGCGCCGAGGCCGAGGTGGTTTGGGGCGAGGCTGGTGATCATGCCGATGATTGTTATGACGATCAGGGCGAGAGTCGCTGCGGTGTAAGCGCGGTGGGTTCGATAGTGGCAGGCGATGATGATCATGATCGCCAGGCCGGACAGGAGTTCCAGGTAGGCGCCGGTTGGGTGCAGGACGGCGCGCAGGTGGTTGCCGCCGGGAACTTCGCCTGCGCTGCCCGGAAAGGTTCCGACCAGGACTATGCCGAGACAGTTGATCAAAGCAAGATAGGGAACCGCCCGTCCGGCAAAGGTTTTCGGCAGTAGTGGGGCGAGTAGCAACGCTGCGGCAAGTACGAGAACGCCGAGCAGGACGAACTCGGCGGACATCCACGCGTGCCACGGCGAACAGATGTAGCGGGGAGTCGATGCGCCGTATTGCGCCATGTCGCCGAAGCATTCGGGGACGCCGAGGTCGCTGATCATGTTGTCGGGCCAGCTGTACGGGTGCGCGTCGTGCCACCGGTTGCCGACGATCAGTTCGGCGATGTAGTAGCTGATCGTCAGGATCAGCAGAGCCGCACCGGTTTTCAGGCGGGCGGTCAACGGCGGCAGGTGGTCGGGGGGACGGGGGCACCGGCGAAGCGGTCGTTGATCCACGCGGTGACCAGATCGCCGCGAGCACGCCAGGCTTCGTGGCCGCCGGGCAGCACGTGGTCGACGAGGTCGATGCCGAGACCGCACATGTCGGCGACGGCCTGGTTTCCCCACGCGGTGTTGACGAGGTCGTCGCTGTTGCCGCGCGAGATAAAGGTCGGAATGTCGGTGGCGACCTTGGGCAGATTGCCGCCTGATTCGTAATCGTCCAGTGCTTGCCGCGCACCATCGTCGACGAACGACGCGGCGGCGGGCGTCGCGGCCTGGCCGATGGCGAGGTCTTTCAGCGTCGTCTGCCCAGTGCAGAGTCCTTCGAGCCGGGGCGCTGCCGAGAGCAGCGCGCCGTGCAGGACCCTGTCGTAGGAGTAGTCCGGGTGGTCATATCGGACGGCGGCCACTAGGTAGGGCAGCAGCAGGTACTGGCCGACGGTCAGCGTGTTCGTTGCCGCGGCCTGCGCGAGTTCGCTGCGCAGTGCGGGCGAGAGCAGCACATTGCCGAGGATTTTCAGCTCGGGCGCGTAGGCCTTGGCTGTCTCGGCCGCGGATTCCGTGGCCCGTCCGCCCTGAGACAACCCGACGAGGACAACCTCTTTGGTCACCGGCAGCCCGAGTTGCTGCGCGGCCCGAACGGAGTCGAGCACGTCGTAACCCGAGGACTCGGCTTCCAAATATGGCGCCGAGCCGGGGCCGTCGAGACCCTGATAGTTGGTCATCACCACGGCTTTGTGCGCGTCGAGCAGATTGGCGACCGTAACGTCGTTGCCGAATAGCTCGGGCGAATTCGTCGGCGCGCAGTCACTGGCCACCCCGGAGGTGCCGTGCCCATAGGCGATCAATGGCCAGCCCCCATCTGGCGCGGCGCCTTTCGGCAGATACACCGCACCCGACACTTCGATGGGCGATTTGTCCGGAGCGGTAGAGATGTACCGGAAGTACGTCGCCGAACCAGCGGCCGCCGCGATCTTGGGACCGCCATTGGTCAGCGGCCGCTGCGAAAGAAGCGTGCCCGGCTTTTGCGGCGTCTCGGCTGCGGTGTCCGAGGAAGACCCGCAACTAGCGGCGACCAGCACCGCGGCGGCGGCCAGGGAAACCCACGTCAGTGCCCTCTTCGGACGCACGATCCATTCGCTCCTTCGACTCTGCTGCGCACCGTTTGCTTTCCCCGCGTCGTCCCGAGCTCTGCGTCAACGAATCGCTCGGCGCTCCATGGCGCCCGGTCGATCGCAGGCCGTGACGTTCCCAGCAAGATCAGGATGTCCTGTGATCGCGGTCTCCGCACTGTCGAGTGAGCGGAATCTCAGTTTGCGTACCGATTCGTAACCGACCACCTGAAACTACTTAAGTCCCGACCTTACGAAAGCGTTCACGATGTGGCGTTGCAATAACAGGTACATCACCAGGACCGGAAGGCAGGCGAGGCTCGCCAGCGCCATCATCGGTCCCCACTGATCACCCTCGGTGCCCATGAAACTGCGCAGCCCGAGTTGGAGCACGCTGTTGGATTGGCGAAGCACCACCGCGGGCCAGAAATATTCGTTCCAGGCATTGATGAACAGCAGGATGCCGAGCGCGGCCAGCGCGGGCCGCAGGTTGGGCACCACCACGGTCCACAGGATGGACCAGGACGAGCGCCCGTCGATCTTGGCGGCGGCCACGAGCTCCTTGGGGAAGCTCGCCATGTGCTGACGCAACATCAGCACCGCGAGTGCCGAGCACAGGGTCGGCAGCACGACCCCGATCAGCGAGTTGATGAGCCCGAGCTGGGTGAGCAGCACATAGTTCGGCAGCATGGTCACCTGGAACGGCACGAGCCAGGTGCCGACGAACGCCAGATACAGGATCTTCTGGAACGGGAACGTGTACATCGCGAACGCGTAGGACGCCAGCAACGCGACGAGCAGCTGCCCTACCGCGGACAGCGCCGCGATGAAGAAGGTGTTGCCGATGAGGCCGAGCACGTCGACCTTCTCGGCCGCCTCGGTGTAGTTGGCGAACGAGATCGGCCAGGGGATCGGCGACAGCGAGGTGACGTCTTCCGGCCTGCGCAGCGAGGTCGCGAACAGCCAGTAGATCGGGAAAATACACACCACGGCGGTCACCGCCAGCAGCACGTGGCTGCCGGCCGTGCGTAGACGATCAATCATCATGGAAGGCCACCTTTTCCGAGATCCACACCAGAATCCCGGCGATCACACCGAACCCGGCGAACAACAGCACTCCGGCGGCCGCGCTGAGCCCGGCATCGAAGCTGTGGAAGGCGTAGTCCCACAGCAGGTAATAGATATTCGTGGTGGCCTGCGCGGGACCGCCCTGCGTCATCGAGTCGATAAGCGGGAAAGTCAGAATGGGACTGAGCAATACGGTGGTCAGCACCAGGAACATCACCGTGGGGGACAGCAGCGGCAAGGTGATCCAGCGCCGAATCTGCCCGGGGCTCGCGCCGTCCACTTGGGCCGCCTCGTGGTAATCCCCACTGATACCGGCCAGTCCGGCCCACACCACCAGCACCGAGAATCCGAGCAGCTGCCAGCCGGTGATCGCGATGATCACGAGGTGCGCGGTGCTCACGTCGTACACCCAGTTGCGGTTCGAGCCGATCAGCTGGTCGACGAACCCGCTACCCGGATGTAGCAGCCAGCGCCAAACCGCCGCTGCCGCAACGGGAGCGACCAGGAATGGCACGAAGATGAACGCCTGATAGATCGTCCTGGCCCGGCTGTGCACCCGCTTGCTCGCCAACGCGATGAGCACTGGAAGTAGCACGGTGAACGGCAACATGCCGACGATCAAGGCACCCGTGCGGCCGATCGAATTCCAGAATGCCGGAAGTTCCATCAGCCGTTCGTAATTGCCGGTACCAACGGGCTTCATCGGTGAGGTCGGCAGGAGATTCCAGGAGTAGGTGGACAACTCGAACGCCTGCACCAGCGGCCGGTAGGTCCACACGACGAGCAGGAACAGCGCGGGCGCCAGATAAAGGTACGGCACCACGAACCGCCCCGCCCGGCGGAACCGGGCGAGGCGGTGCGGCGACGACACCGGGGGAGTGAGCGGGGCGGCCACTTCCTCGGCAGCGCGCGGGGTTTCGATGACGAACATCGACCTACCTGGTCTCCGCCGCGGCCAACGCGGCGAGCTGATCGAGCACGTCCTGTTCCATTCTGTCGTAGACGGTTTCGGCGGGGGTCGCCTCGATCGCGGTGGCCACCAGCGACGATCCGAGCAGATCGATACGGCTGTAACCGAATCCGACCAGCCCGCGGTGCCGGCCGACCGGCGCGATCGGATCGATCCGATACGACATCGCCGGTCCGATCCAGACCGGGATGCCGCCGAGCGCGGCCGCACCGGTCAGGTGGTTGTGCCCGCAGATGATCAGCCGCACATCGGATCCCGAGAGCACCTCCGCCAGCAGCTCGGGCCGTTCGAGCTTCAGGTACTCGGTGGCCGCGATCGGCGACGGGGTGGGCGGGTGGTGCAGCACCAGCAGCGTGCCGTGCGGCGCCGGTCGACGCAGCTCATCGGCCAGCCAGTCGAGCTGTCCGGGTTCCAGCCTGCCGTCGTGACGGCCCGGGGTGGAGCTGTCCAGCGCGATGACCCGCACCCCGGCCACCTCGGTGACACTGTCGTGGGTGACATCGGGATCGAGGGTCGCGGCATCGTTTCCGAGCAACTCGCTGCCGAACGCCGCGCGCTCGTCGTGATTTCCCATCACGTACACCGTCTGCGCGCCGAGCGCGGCGGCCACCGGCTCGACCGCGTCACGCAGCCGCCGATACTCCTCGGGCGAGCCGTTGTCGGTCAGGTCTCCCGACAGCACCAGCGCGTCGATCCGCTGCTGCGAGGCCCGAAGCTGTTGCAGCACATAGGTGAGGTTCTCGTAGGTATCGACCTTGCCGTGCACCTTTTCGCCTGCGTGCCGGATGTGGGTGTCGGTCAGTTGGACGATCGTCACCGGCGTGTTCATACGATGTCCTTCATGAGGCGGGCAGCAGTTTGGCGCCCTGCGCACGCGCTTCGGTCAGGGTGGCCTGCGGATCCTTGCCCTGGAACACGATCGCCTCGACCGCGTCCATCATGCCGTCGCGGATCTGCAGGTAGTTGGTGCCCGGCATAGAGATCCACGGTTCCATGTTCGCCAGCTGGGCGACGTTCGGCTGCAGCAGCGGGTTCTTCGCCGACCAATCCTTTAGTCCGGCAGGGTCGTCCATCAGCCCGGTGCGTAGCGGCAGGTAGCCGATGCCCTGCGAAATCTTGGTATAGGCCTCCTCGCTGGTGAGGAATTCGATCAACTCCCAGGATGCCCGCTGCTTGGCCGGGTCGTTCGACAGAATATGCAGGGACGCACCGGAATTCGTCGGCACCGTCGGCTTGCCCGAGTAACTCGGCATGGGCGCGGAGCGCAGGTCCCACTTGTCCTTGGCGCCGGTGGTGAAGGTGCCCTGGATCGCGCTGGTCTCCAGGATCATGCCGATATCGCCGCGGGCGAACGCCTCGTAGCCCTGCTTCTGGTTGAGCTTGGGCATGCTGCCCGACTCGACGAGTTGCTGTTGCTGCCGCGCGACCTCGACCACTGGCGCGTCGGCAAAGGTCAGTGACTTGCGGTCGTCGGAGATGACCCGGCCGCCATTGGACCGGACCAGTGACTGGAAGCACCAGTCCTTGGCGGTCTTGGTCAGGCAGTCGACGTAGATGCCGCCCTTACCGGTCTTGCTGGTGATCGCGGTGGACGCCTCCGCGACCTGCTGCCACGTGGTCGGCGGCTTGGCCGGATCGAGCCCGGCCGCGGTGAACAGCGACGCGTTGAAATATAGAACCGGCGTGGAGAAGACGAAGGGTACGCCGTAGGTGTGGCCGTCCCAATCGGCGAGGGTGCGGGCCTTCGGCGCATAGGGGTACTTGGCGCCGTCGAAGTTGCGCTGGACCTCCTGCTTGGAGACCAGCGTGTCCAACGGCTTGGCGCCCAGCTGATGGACCGTGTAGTCCAGGTCGCTGAAGCCGAGCTGGGCGACGTCCGGCGGGGTGCCCGCGACCGTCTGATTCTGGATGCTGGAGATGGTGTCCGTGGCCGGGTTCGGGCTGTTGCCCTGCGGCTTCTGTGCGGTCACCGTGATGTTCGGGAACTTCTTACGGAAGTCGCCGATGAGCGTGTTGAAGGTGTCGGTCCACGCTCCGGCGAGTCCGTAGTTGTAGGACTCGAACACGATGGCCACGTGCTGATCCGGCGTCAAGTCCGGGATCTGCGCGGTGCTGGAGTCCGAATCTGTGCTGGTGCTCCCGAGTCCGCCGCAAGCGCTGAGCGCGACGGTGGTTGCGAACACCATGCCCAAGATGGGCGCGGTGCGGTTCACGGTATTCTCCTCATTGTTCGGTGATGTCGGACGGCGTTGTCGCGAGTCAGGCGACGGAGACGGCTTTTTCGGCGCTGTCGCGTAGCGAATCCTGCGGTGGGTCCTGCCATGTCATGCGCAGACCGGATTCGGGGTCGAAAAGGTGGATGTGGGCGGGATCGACGCGCAGCCCGATGCTGTCGTCGGTGTGCACATCGGCGGGGCGCGATGCGCGGGCGCAGAGCGTGTGGTCGCCGGTGGTGAAGTGGATGAGCTCCTCGCTGCCCAGGTTTTCCACCATGGTCACCTCGCCGCGAATGTCCGCGGCGGTCACGTCCATGCGAAGCTGTTCGGGGCGGATGCCCGCGATCACGTCGACAGCGGCGCCGAAATCGTCAGCGGTGATGGCCAATTCGACGTCGATGCCGTCGGCGACCAGGAACAGCCTGCCGTCGCGTTCGGTGACAACACCGGGAAACAGGTTCATCGGCGGAGCGCCGAGGAATCCGGCGACGAAGGTGGACCGCGGCCGGTCGTACAGCTCGGTCGGTGTGCCGACCTGCTCCACCTGCCCCTCGTTGAGTAGCGCGATCCGGTCGGCCATGGTCATCGCCTCGACCTGGTCGTGGGTGACGTAGAGGAACGTCGCCCCCAGCCTGCGATGCAGTGTGATCAGTTCGGCGCGGGTCGCGCTGCGCAGTTTGGCGTCCAGGTTCGACAGCGGCTCGTCCATCAGGAAGGCGCCGGGATCGCGAACCATGGCGCGGGCCAACGCGACTCGCTGCCGCTGGCCGCCCGACAGCGCGGCAGGCTTGCGGCGCAGCAGCTCATCGAGGCCGAGCACGGCGGCTACCTCGGCCACCCGCTCGGTGATCTTGGTGCGCGGCGTGCGCCTGGCCCGCAGCGGGAAGCCGATGTTCTCGGCCACGGTCAGATGTGGGTAGAGCGCGTAGCTCTGGAACACCATCGCCAGGTCACGCTGCTGCGGCGCTCGGTGCGTGATGTCGTTGTCGTTTAACAGGATCAGCCCGTCGGTGGAGTCCTCCAGGCCCGCGATCATCCGCAGCAGCGTGGACTTGCCACACCCACTCGGCCCGAGTAGCACGAGGAATTCGCCATCGGCGATGTCCAGGCTCACCTCACGCACCGCATGGGTCGCGCCGAATTGCTTCGACACCTTGTCAATTCGCAGTCTTGCCACCAGTTCTCCTCAGCCGGGCAGTTCGCCGGCGACAATCCAGGTCGCGACGCGCTGGGTGACGCGCGCCTTCGGAATCTGGGAGACCCGGAAGTCGACAGGAACATCTGCGGTCCGTTGCCGGTGCGGCTCTCGAGGGCTGGGTGGTTTGGTCTCCACCAATTGCCGCACATTTGTCATGGCGCCAGTTTCGGGGCCGCGGTGCCGCCCGGGTCGGGGCGATAGTCAACGTCGATCGTCCGAATCGACTGCGTTTTCGCCTGGTACGTCGCCAGGAATCTCAGAGACCGTGATCGCGACCGAGCAATCAGAGAAAGAAGACCGAGATGAGGCGGCCCGGCATATCGATGTTGCTGTGTGGTGACCTGGCGGAGTCGGCCCGCTGGTGCATCGTGGTGTTATACGAGCCCGCGGGCCGCGGCGGGTCGCATCATCTGCAGACTGCCGCGCTTGCGGGTACTGTGCTGCGAGTGTCGATGCCGCGCAACAATTTCGAGCTGGTTGCCAGCGACAGTTATGCGTTCCTTCGATGGCTGCCGCTCGCGCCGAATGGGACCTTCGAGGTCCGATTGGCATGCAGCGGTGGAACTTTTCGGATCGGCACCCGCGAAACTGTCGTTCTCGCAGGCGATGTCGACCATCGCGATTCGCTACTGACCGCCGCGGAGCAGGCGCGGGGAGACACCATGATGCTGTGCGTTTCGCGCGCCAGGTCGAACGTGCTGGTACTGGATCTGTGACAAGGCCGCACGACCCCCGTTCGTCCTCGACCCGACTTGCCGGCGCGATCCGCGACCGGCAGCTGGCGCGCTAGGCGTGCCGAATCTCCATGAGGACAGGAAGAAGGTACAGATGAGGAAAATCGTTGCGGTGGCCGCAGGAGCGGCCGCCGCAGTCGGCATCGCCGCCGGCACGGCCGCCGCGCAGCCGGTCGCTGACGACGCGATCGATTTCACCGCCAACGCCTCCGCGACCCAGACCGTCGTCAAGACCGACGGCGGCTCGATGGTCGTCGAGGATGGTGTCTTCAAGATCAAGGCCGCCAACGGCACCACGCTCACGGGTACGCCGCTGAAGTTCCGGGTCGACGAGTTCGAGTTCCCGATCAACGCGGACATCGCGGATCACACCGCGACGCTCACCCCGCAGCTCGAGATGGACAAGGCGACCTACAAGCCGGTCGCCCTGCCGTTCGAGGACAAGGCGCCGTGGAAGAGCGATTACGACCGTGAGCAGGCCGCCTGGAGCCGGATGACCAGCACCATCTCGATGGGCGCCACCATCGGCACCCTGGTCGGTGGTCTCGGAGGCGCGGCTGTTGGTTGCGTGCTGGGTGGCATCCTCGGCGCCACCGCCGCTGCCGCCACCATCATCGGTATGTTCGGTCCGTTCATTCCGGCCGCGGCCGTCGGCTGCCTCGGCGGCATCATCGCGGTCGGCGCGCTCGGCACCGTCGCGGGCCAGATCCTGGTGACCGCTCCGGTCGCCATCGGTGCGGCAATCCAGTACTTCGCCACCATCAGCCAGCCGCCGATGCCTCCGGCACCCCCGGCCAAGTAGGTAGTGGAGAAGAACCCAGCCGCGTTCGCTGGGGGACATCCGACCCCGCCCGGTCCACCCGACCGGGCGGGGTTTTCGGCTGTGTTGGGTGCCGATTGACGCGAATCCGTGCTATCGAGGACAGATGAAGCCGACGCGGTCGTCGTATGACGTGGTGGTTGTGGGTGGTGGTCACAACGGATTGGTGGCCGCCACGTATCTGGCGCGGGCCGGGCGGTCGGTGGTGGTGTTGGAGCGGCAGTCCGACACCGGTGGGGCGGCGGTCTCGGCGCGGGTGTTCGCCGGGGTGGATGCGCGGTTGTCGCGGTACTCGTATCTGGTGAGTTTGCTGCCTCGGCAGATCGTCGATGAGCTGGGGTTGTCGTTCGAGACGCGACGTCGCCGGATCTCGTCGTATACGCCGGTGGGTGCGGGCGGGCTGTTGGTGGATACCGGATCCGACGAGCGCACGCGGGCAAGTTTCGTCCGGCTGACCGGATCTGATCGGGATTTCGTTGCGTGGCAACGGTTCTATGCGATGACCGGGCGGCTGGCCGAGCGTGTGTTTCCGACGTTGACGCGGCCGCTGCCGTCGCGGGCGGAGTTGCGCGGCATCGTCGACGACGAGCTCGCGTGGGAGGCGCTGTTCGAGCGGCCGCTTGGGGAGATCGTCGAGTCGGAATTCGCCGATGACACGGTGCGTGGTGTAGTGCTGACCGACGCGTTGATCGGAACCTTCACGCACGCGCACGATTCGACGCTGCGGCAGAATCGGTGCTTTTTGTATCACGTGGTCGGCGGCGGCACGGGGGACTGGGATGTGCCGGTGGGCGGCATGGGTGCGCTCACCGATGCGCTCGCCGCGGCGGCGCGCGCCGCGGGCGCGGAGATCGTCACCGACTGCGCGGTGACCGCGATCGATACCGACGATCGCACAGCCGAAGTGAGTTTCGAGAACGGCGTGGTGAGCGGGGGGCACGTGCTGGTGAACGCCGCGCCGCACGAGCTCGCACGGCTGCTAGGCGCAGCGGCGGAGGTGAAACCCGAAGGCGCGCAATTGAAGATCAACATGTTGTTGCGGCGGCTGCCCCGGCTGCGCGACACCTCGGTCGATCCACGCGAAGCGTTCGCCGGGACCTTCCACATCGGCGAATCGTACGCACAGCTGGACCGGGCCTACGGCGAGGCGGCGATCGGCCGGATTCCGTCCGCGCCGCCGTCGGAGATCTACTGCCACACGCTGACCGATCCGTCGATCCTGTCGCCGGAACTGGCCGCGCAGGGCGCGCACACCCTCACACTGTTCGGTTTGCATACACCGGCAAAACTTTTCGCCAAGAATCCGGCGGCGGCCAAGGCGGAGCTTGTGAAAGCGACCATCGCCCAACTGGATTCCGTGCTGGGCGAGCCGATCGCGGATTGCCTTGCCATGGACGAAAACGGTGAGCCATGCTTGGAAGCGAAGACCCCGCTCGACCTCGAGCAAGAAGTGGGCTTACCGGGTGGCCATATCTTCCACCGCGACTTGGCGTTTCCCTATCGAGCGGACGACTCCGAGACGGATCCGGCCGCGCGGTGGGGTGTCTCGACCGGGCACCGCAATGTCTTGCTCTGCGGCGCGGGCGCGGTGCGAGGCGGCGGTGTCAGCGGCATTCCAGGTCACAATGCCGCCATGGCCGTTCTCGAACCGCGCCCGTAGCGCTTTAGACGTTCGGCGCTTCAGACCTTGGGTGCCAGCACTACCTTCGCGCTGCGGCCCGGGCTTTCGGTGGCGACGGCCGCGTCAGCCGCCGCGTCCAGGGGATAGGTGGCTTCTACGTCGAGCTTCAAGACACCCTGCGCCGCCGCGGACACCAGTTCGCCGATCAGCCGCCTACGATCCTCGGCCGAGGTTTCCTCGATCCGCTTGGAACCCCAGAACCCCTTGACCACAGTCTGTTTGAAGATGAGATCGCTCGGACTGAGCGACATCGGCTGGCCGGACAGCGCGCCGAACGAGATCAGCTCGCCCTTGGGCGCCAGCAATGCCATCGCATCGCCGGCCGCGCGTCCGCCGACCTGGTCGACGGCGCGGACGATCGGCGCACCCGACGTGGCGGCCACGGCCTCGTCGCGCCAACCCTCGAGCTCGGTGTCGAAGACCGGCTCGAAGCCCGCCGCACGCAGCGCCTCGACCGATTTCTGCCCGCGCACCAGGTTGAGCACGTGCACACCGCGTTGCCGCGCAAGCACATTCACAAGCCTGCCGACCGCGCCGTTGGCGGCGTTGATCGCGATCCACTCGCCGCTGGCGACCTCGAGGTCTTCGAGCAGCATCAGCGCGCTGAGCGGCATGGCGAGTAACTGGGCGGCGGTCTCGTCGGACACCGCGTCCGGCACCGGCACCGCCTGGGCGGCCTTGGCGACGAAATAGTCGGCCCAGACGTTCTGTGCGCCGGAGACGGTAACCCGTTGGCCGACAGTCAGTCCGGTCACGCCGGGGCCGAGCGCGTCGATCCGGCCGACGCCCTCGGTGCCGGGGATCGCGGGCAGCGGCGGTTTGTAGCCGTAGACGCCGCGCACGATGGCGAGGTCGTGATTGTGGATGGGGGCGAGGATCAGCTCGATTCGCACCTCACCCTCGCCGGGTTCGGGCTGCGGGCGTTCGGCCGTGTTCAGTACGTCCTTCGGTTCGCCGAAGGTCTCGATGACTACCGCACGCATGCTGTGCTCCTTCGTTCAGTCTTCGGCGACAACGACGGTCACGTCGATGTTGCCGCGGGTGGCGTTGGAGTACGGGCACACCTGGTGTGCCTTGTCGGCGAGGGCCTGTGCGTCCTCGCGGGACAGGTGGGGCAGTGACACCTCGAGGGTGACCGCGAGCTCGAAGCCGCCCGCGTCGTTCGGGCCGATGCTGACCTTGGCGCCGACCGCGGAATCGTCGACATTCGCCTTGTCCTGCTTGCCGACCAGGCGCAGCGCCGAATGGAAGCAGGCGGAGTAGCCCGCCGCGAAGAGCTGCTCGGGGTTGGTGCCCTCGCCGCTGCCGCCCATTTCCTTGGGGGTGGCCAGGGTGACGTCGACCTTGCCGTCGGTGGTGCGCGCGTGCCCGTTGCGGCCGTCGCCGGTCGCCAATGCTTCCGCGGTGTACAGGATCTTCATGACTGTTCTCCTTCGTTCGGTGCTGCCGAGAGTGCGCTGGTCAGTCGCCGCAGGGTTGCCCGCAGCGCTAAGAATTCGTCCACGGAAAGACCGCAGGCTTCGGCCATTTCGGCCGGGATATCGCGTGCCTCGGCGCGCAGGGCGCGGCCGCGTTCGGTGAGTTGGATGTCGACGCGACGTTCGTCGGCGGTGGCGCGTTGCCGCTGCACGAGACCCGCCGCCTCCAGCCGCTTGAGCAGCGGAGACAGCGTGCCGGAGTCCAACGCGAGAGCGTGGCACACCTCGCCGACGCTACGCCCGTCCTGTTCCCACAGGGCGAGCATCACCAGGTATTGCGGGTAGGTGAGGCCGAGCCGTTCCAGCTTCGGCCGGTAGACCGCGGTCATCGCCCGGGATGCCGCGTACAGCGGAAAGCAGAGCTGCTCATCGAGGGTGAGATGATCGATCATGTCCAATAACATAGTGCACAACTATATTGTGCACAACCAATCAACTGGGTGTTCCCAGTCACAATCTCGGGGCCGACCCGATGTAGAGTGTCCAAGCCCGCCAGGCTGGCGAGAACCGACTTCCGTGCACGCGGAACACGCGACTCGTGTCCAATCTGACTCTTCGCTGTTTATGTCCGAATTCACCGACACGGGCCGTTGGACGCTTGTACAGTCAGCCGCACGTACCACCTCTCGAGGAGCCGCATCATGGTCCGCGAAAGCGATCGGCTGATCCGCACCGATGTACCCCATTCCGCACGAATCTGGAATTACTGGCTCGGTGGTCAGGACTATTACGAAGTCGATCGAATAGCCGGTGAGTCGGGGATATCGGTGTATCCCGAAATCGGGACCATGGCGCGGCAATCGCGCAAGTTCCTGATTCGCGCGGTGCGTTACCTCGCGGCGGAGGCAGGCATCCGGCAGTTCCTCGACGTGGGCACCGGTTTGCCCACCATGCAGAACACGCACGAAGTGGCGCAGGGCGTTGCACCGGAATCCAAGATCGTCTACGTGGACAATGATCCGCTCGTTCTCGCACACGCCCGTGCGTTGTTGGTCAATACCACCGACGAAGGCGTGACCGCCCTAATCGAGGCGGATTTCCACGATACCGATCAGGTGGTTACCGAAGCGCGCAACATTTTGAACTTCAACAAGCCGATCGCCGTAATGTTCATGGGTGTTCTCGGCCACGCGCGAACCTGGGACGACGTTCTCCGGATCACCGGCGCGCTGCAGGAAGCCATTCCGTCCGGAAGCTATTTCGCGATGTACGAAGGAACCACTGAAGATCCACGGCTGGTTCGGTTATCGGACTACTACTCCAAAACCGGAGCGGTTCCGTACTACGTGCGAACCGTCGATCAGGTCCGCGAGGTCTTCAAGAATCTCGACTTGGTCCCGCCCGGCGTCGTGCCGGTCAACCAGTGGCGCTCCGACTCCGACGCCACCAGCGAGGCGCCTTCGGCGGCGTGGGGCGGCATCGGTCGCAAGCTCTAGGTAGCCCGGCCGCCGATGCGCTGAGTGAGGTTGTCGGCGGTGGTACGGACCCGGCCGGCCAGCGGAGCCCAGTCGGCGGGGCACGGGGTGGCCGCACAGTGGTGCCGCAACGTGACGCTGATGGCCGCGATGGGTCGTTGATTGTGGTCGAACACGGGATAGGCGACCGAGGCGAAGCCTGGTGTCACGTGGCCGTCTTCGCAGGCCCAGCCGCGATTACGCTCGGTGCCGAGGATGGTGCGCAGGGACGCGAGCGAGTGCGGACCGCGCTCGGTGCGGCGCACGAACGAGGCCGCCGACGGAAACAGGGCGCGAATCTGCGCGGCCGGGAGGTAGGCCAGGATCGCGCGGCCGCAGGCGGTCAGATGCGCGGGCAACCGCACGCCGACGCCGGTGACCAGGGTTTCCGGGCGCAGCGGGCGTTCCTTGATGAGGTACAGCAACTCGTTGCCGTGCAGCACGCCGAGGTGCGCGTTGTGCCCGACCTCCTCGACCAGTTCACGCAGCAACGGCCCGGCCAGCCGTTCGAGCGGATCATGGCGCAGATAGGCGGAGCCGAGTTCGAACGCGGCGATGCCGAGCCCGTAGCGGCGCTCGCTGGGCAGGCGGGTGACGAAACGGGCCGCCTCCAACTCGCCGAGCAGGTGATAGGTGGTGGATCGGGGCAGGCCGAGCTCGCGCGCGATCGTCGAGGCGGAGATGGGCCCGGCTCGCCCCGCGAGTAGCTGCAACACCGCAAGGCCGCGGCGCAACGCCGGGACGTCGCTGCTCGTTCCCATGCCATCTCCTCGGCAAGTCTTGGATATCAGACAGATTCGGACCGACCCTCATTCTCCACTGCCCGCCGCGACGGTGGAATGGACCCTATGCCCGAAACTGCACAGCTCCCCACCGTGGCGCTCGACGGACCATTGACCGGGGAACAGGTCGTCGCCGTCGCGCGCCTCGGCGCCAAGGTCCATCTGAGCGAGGCCACGCAGGACCGGCTGGCGCTGGCGCGTGCGCACGTCGACGCGCTGGCCGCGGGGACGGTGCCGACCTACGGCGTGTCCACCGGTTTCGGCGCGCTGGCGACCCGGCACATTCCGCAGGAGAGCCGGGTCGCGCTGCAGCGTTCGCTGATCCGCTCGCACGCGGCGGGTGCGGGCCGCCCGGTCGAGCGGGAGGTCGTGCGCGCGCTGATGGTGCTGCGGCTGCGCACCCTGGCGACCGGCCACACCGGGATCCGGCCGGAGACGGCGGCCACGCTCGCCGCGCTGATCAACGCCGACATCACCCCGATCGTGCACGAGTACGGCTCGCTCGGGTGCTCCGGCGATCTCGCGCCGTTGGCCGCGGTGGCTCTGGCGCTGATGGGCGAGGGCGAGGTCACCAACGCGTCCGGCACCGTGATGGACGCGGCAACGGCCTTGCGCGCCAACGGAATCACGCCGCTAGTGCTGGCCGAGAAGGAAGGCTTGGCGCTGACCAACGGCACCGACGGCATGCTCGGCATGCTGGTGCTCGCGCTGGCCGATCTGCACATGCTGCTCGACGTCGCCGACATCACCGCGGCCATGAGCGTGGAGGCGCTGCTCGCCACCGATCGGGTGTTCGCCGCCGATCTGCAAGCGTTGCGTCCACACCCCGGCCAGGCCAGCTCGGCGGCCCGGATCAGCGCCGCCCTGGCCGGCTCGGAGATCGTGGCCAGTCATCGTGGGCCGGACTGTAATCGGGTGCAAGACGCCTACTCGCTGCGCTGCGCACCGCAGGTGCACGGCGCTGCGCGGGACACCGTCACGCACGCGGAACTGGTCGCCGGTCGCGAATTGGCCTCCGCCGTCGACAATCCCGTGGTGCTCGCCGACGGACGCCTGGAATCCAACGGCAATTTCCACGGTGCGCCCGTCGCCTACGTGCTCGACTTCCTCGCCATCCCGGTGGCCGACGTGGCGAGCATGGCCGAGCGCCGCACCGATCGGATGCTCGATGTCGCACGGTCGCACGGACTTCCGGCGTTCCTGGCCGCCGATCCGGGCGTCGACTCCGGCCACATGATCGCCCAGTACACCCAGGCCGCCGTGGTGAGCGAGCTCAAGCGCCTGGCCGTGCCCGCGTCGGTGGACTCGATCCCCAGCAGCGCGATGCAAGAGGACCACGTGTCGATGGGCTGGTCCGCCGCCCGTAAACTGCGCACGGCGGTGGACGGACTGACCACCGTGCTCGCCGTCGAATATCTGACGGCCGCACGGGCGCTGGACTTCCGCGCACCTTTGCGTCCCGCGCCCGTCACCGGCGCGGCCCACGCGCTGCTGCGCACCAAGGTCGAGGGTCCCGGCTCGGATCGTCATCTCGCGCCCGAAATCGCCGCCGCCGAGGCGCTGATCCGCTCCGGTGAGTTCACCCGCGCCGTCGCCCCCCACCTGGCCTCGTCCAACGGGTCATGACAGCGGGGCTTGTCGAACTTTGCCGCGGCCACGTCTCGCTTGCGGCAGCAATTCATTGGAGGTTGGTTCTATGAGTCGGATCGTTCGGGCGGCGCGGGGCACGCAGCTTACTGCCAAGAATTGGCAGACCGAGGCGGCAATGCGGATGCTGCACAACAACCTTGATCCCGAGGTAGCCGAGCGGCCCCAGGATCTGGTCGTGTACGGCGGCACCGGCAAGGCGGCCAGGAACTGGGCCAGCTTCGACGCGATCACCCGGTCGCTGACGACCCTGGAGTCCGACGAGACGCTGCTGGTGCAGTCGGGCAAGCCGGTCGGGGTGTTCCGCACCAACGAGTGGGCGCCGCGAGTGCTGATCGCGAACTCCAATCTCGTTGGTGACTGGGCGAATTGGCCGGAGTTCCGCAGGCTCGAATCGCTCGGGCTGACCATGTACGGGCAGATGACCGCCGGTTCGTGGATCTACATCGGCACGCAGGGCATCCTGCAGGGCACCTACGAGACGTTCGCGGCGGTGGCGGACAAGCGGTTCGGCGGCACCCTGGCCGGCACGCTCACGCTGACCGCCGGGCTCGGCGGAATGGGCGGGGCGCAACCGCTGGCGGTCACCATGAACGGCGGCGTCGCGCTGGTGATCGAATGCGACCCGGCGCGGGCGCGGCGCCGGGTGCAGGAGCGCTACCTCGACGAGGTCGCGACCGACCTCGACGACGCGGTGGTCCGGGTGACGAACGCGCGCAGGCAGCGAAAGGCCTTGTCCGTCGGCCTGATCGGCAACGCCGCCGAGGTGCTGCCGCAGCTGCTCGCGCTCGGGCTGGATCCGGAGATCGTCACCGACCAGACCTCCGCGCACGACCCGCTGGCCTACCTGCCGCGCGGCATCGCCGTCGAGGACTGGGCCGACTACGCGGCGAAGAAGCCGGACGAGTTCACCGATCGGGCCCGCGAATCGATGGCCGAGCACGTCGGGGCCATGCTCGGCTTCCTGGACAAGGGTGCCGAGGTGTTCGACTACGGTAACTCGCTGCGCGGTGAGGCCGCGCTCGGCGGCTGCGAGCGAGCCTTCGATTTCCCCGGCTTCGTCCCCGCCTACATCCGTCCGCTGTTCTGCGAGGGCAAGGGCCCGTTCCGCTGGGCGGCGCTGTCCGGTGACCCGAAGGACATCGCGGCCACCGACCGGGCCATCGTCGACCTGTTCCCGGAAAACGAGTCGTTGCGTCGCTGGATCAGGATGGCGAGCGAACGCGTTGCCTTCCAAGGGCTTCCGGCCCGCATCTGCTGGCTGGGCTACGGCGAGCGGCACCTCGCCGGGCTGCGCTTCAACGAGATGGTGGCCAGCGGCGAGCTGTCCGCGCCGGTGGTGATCGGCCGCGATCATCTCGACTCCGGCAGCGTTGCCTCGCCGTATCGCGAGACCGAGTCGATGGCCGACGGGTCCGACGCCATCGCGGACTGGCCGCTGCTCAACGCGCTGCTCAACACCGCGTCCGGTGCGACGTGGGTATCCATTCACCATGGTGGTGGCGTCGGCATGGGCCGGTCGATCCACGCCGGGCAGGTGTGCGTGGCCGACGGTACGCCGTTGGCGGCCCAGAAGATCGAGCGCGTGCTCACCAATGACCCTGGCACCGGCGTGATCCGGCACGTGGACGCGGGCTACGACCGCGCGAGCGAGGTGGCCGCCGAGCGCGGTGTGCGCATCCCCATGCACGAGGCGCCGTGAACCAGACCCCAGAGCACGGCAGGAGCGAAGCGGTGGGCGTGAACCAGTTGATGGCCGAGATCGCAGGCGTCGGACGGGATTCCCGGCGCGGCGGGTACTCGCGCCATGTCTACGACTACGCCGACTTCGAGCTGCGGGACTGGTTCATCGACCAGGCCTTGGACACCGGTTTGGACGTGAATACCGACCGCAACGGCAATATCTGGGCTTGGTGGGGAAGTCCAGGCGCCGGAGCGGTGGTCACCGGGAGCCACCTCGATTCGGTGCCAGGTGGCGGCGCGTACGACGGTCCGCTGGGCGTGGCCAGCGCGCTCGCGGCCGTGGAGATCTTGCAGGGCAAGGGTTTTGCGCCGACCAAGCCGCTCGCGGTACTCGTGTTCGCCGAGGAGGAGGGCGGACGGTTCGGTGTGCCGTGCCTCGGCTCGCGGCTGCTCACCGGCGCCATCGACGCCGACCGGGCCCGAGGTCTGCGCGACGCCGAGGGCATCACGCTCGCCGAGGCGGCGGTGAAGGCGGGGCACGATCCGAAGCGCTTCGGCGCCGATCCCGAATCGCTGGCCCAGATCGGCTGTTTCGTGGAACTGCACGTGGAGCAGGGGCGCGGGCTGATCGAGCTGGACAGTCCCGTCGCCACCGGCAGCAGCATCATCGCGCACGGCCGGTATCGGTTCTCGTTCTCCGGGCAGGGAAATCACGCGGGCGCGACCCGTCTCATCGATCGACACGATCCGATGCTCCCGGCCGCGACGGTGGTGGCGGCCGCGCGCCGGGCCGCCGCCGCGATGTCGGACGCGAGGGCGACGGTCGGCAGGCTGGTGCCCAATCCCGGCGGCACCAACGTCATCGCGTCCAGCGTCGATCTATGGCTGGACGCGCGTGCCGCCGGTGACGGCCGCACCGCGGCACTGGTCGAGGACATCACCGAGGCGGCGCGGGCCGCAGCCGAGGCCGAAGGCTGCGAGCTCACCGTCACCGAGGAGTCCTATTCGGACGACGTCGTTTTCGACGAGACGCTCCGGAGCCGAATGGACAAGGTGCTCGGCGGTGTGCCCGCGCTACCCACCGGCGCCGGTCACGACGCGGGCGTCCTCGCCGCACACGTCCCCTCCGGCATGCTGTATGTGCGTAACCCGACCGGCATCAGCCACGCACCCCAGGAATTCGCCGAGCCCGCCGACATCGACAGCGGCGCACAGAGTCTCGCGCGGGTGCTGGAGGAACTCGCCGGATGACTACCTACTGGGCCGAATACGCCTGGCTGCCGGACGGTCTGGCCGAGTCGGTGACGATCGAGGTGACCGGCGCGACGATCCAGTCTGTGATCCGCGATACCGATCGCACCGGCACCGTGCTGCCGGGATTGACCATCCCGGGCTTCGCCAACGCACACTCCCACGCCTTCCATCGCGCGCTCCGTGGACGCACGCAGCACGATCAAGGCACCTTCTGGACTTGGCGCGAACGGATGTACGCCGTTGCCGCCCAACTGGATCCCGACTCCTACTATCGGCTTGCGCGCGGGGTGTACGCCGAGATGGTGTTGGCGGGATACACCAGCGTCGGCGAATTCCACTACCTACATCACGCCCCGGGCGGTGTGCGGTACACGGATCCGAACGCGATGAGCGCGGCACTCGCGGCCGCGGCCGACGACGCCGGTATTCGGCTCACCCTGCTCGATACGTGTTATCTGGCAGGCGGATTCGGTGTAGAGCTGGGGGAGCGGCAACGCCGTTTCAGCGACGGTAGCGTGGACGCGTGGGCGGAACGGGCCGCCGCGTTCACGCCGAAACCGGAGCTGGTGCGGACCGGCGTCGCCGCACACTCGGTGCGCGCGGTGCCCGTGGCGGCGCTCCCGGTGATCGCCGAGGCGGCCTCGGGACGGCCGCTGCACGTCCACCTGTCCGAGCAGCCGTCGGAGAACACCGATTGCCTTGCCGCACACGGCCGCACACCGACCGCGCTGCTTGCGGAAGCGGGCCTGCTCGGCCCGCGGACGGTCGCGGTGCACGCGACCCACCTCACCACCGCCGACATCGCCCTGCTCGCCGACAGCGGCACCCGCGCGTGCTTCTGTCCTACCACCGAACGCGACCTCGGCGACGGTATCGGCCCGGCCCGCGCGCTGTCCGACGCCGGTGTGGGCCTGTGCCTCGGCACCGACAGCCACGCGGTGATCGACGCCTTCGAGGAGTGGCGCGCACTCGAACTCGACGAGCGGCTCGCCAGCCGAGCCCGCGGCCGATTCAGCCCGGCCGAGCTCTACCGCGCCGCAACCGATCACGCGTCCATCGGCTGGCCCGAGGCCGGCCGGATCGCCCCCAACGCGGCGGCCGACCTGGTCACCATCGACCTCGACTCGATCCGCACCGCGGGCACCGCGCCCGCCGCCGCCCTGTTCGCCGCGACCGCGAGCGATGTCCGCTCGGTGCTCGTCGCGGGCCGCCCGGTCGTGTCCGAGCATCGTCACCTGCGGGTGGAACATCCGGAAACCGTGTTGCGCGAGGAAATCGAGGCATTGTGTCGACCCTGATCACCGGCATCGGAGAACTCACCACCAACACCGAGGGTGGCCCGCTGCGGGACGCCGCGGTAGTCCTCGACGGCAAGCAGTTCGCCTGGATCGGCCCGGCGAGCGCGGCTCCGGCGGCCGACGACCGGGTCGACCTCGACGGCCGGGCCGCGCTGCCCGGCTGGGTCGACAGCCACACCCACCTGGTCTTCGCGGGCGACCGCACCGCCGAGTTCGAGGCCAGGATGGCCGGACGGCCGTACCGCGCGGGCGGCATCGCCATCACCGTGGCCGCCACCAGGGCCGCCTCGGACGACGAGCTGTCGGTCAACCTGGCGCGGCATATCGCCGAGGCGCGACGGCAGGGCACCACCTGTCTGGAAACCAAGACCGGGTATGGGCTCAGCGTCGCCGACGAACTCCGCTCGGCCCGCCTCGCCGCGGCGGCCGCCGACGAGGTGACGTTCCTCGGCGCCCATCTGGTCCCGTCCGACATGGACGCGGAGAAGTACGTCGATCTCGTGTGCGGCGAGATGATGGACGCCGTCGCGCCCTACGTGCGGTGGGCCGATGTCTTCTGCGAGACAGGCGCTTTCGATCAGGACCAGTCGGATCGGGTGCTGCGCGCCGCGCAGGCGCACGGGCTCGGCCTGCGGGTGCACGGCAATCAATTGGGCGAGGGCCCGGGCGTCCAACTGGCGGTGCGCCACGGCGCGGCCAGCGTCGACCACTGCACCTACCTGACCGACGCCGACATCGAGGCCCTCGCGTCCTCCGACACCGTCGCCACCGTGCTACCCGCCTGCGACCTGTCCACCAGGCAGCGTCTCGCCCCGGCCCGCGCGCTGCTCGACGCCGGTGCCACGGTCGCGTTGGCCACTAACGCCAACCCGGGCAGCTCGTACACCACCTCGATGGCCTTCTGCGTCGCCACCGCCGTACTGCAGATGGGGCTTTCGGTAGCCGAGGCGGTGCACGCCGCGACCGCGGGTGGCGCGCGAGCGCTGCGTCGTGACGATGTAGGTGTCGTGCGCGTCGGCGCTCGCGCGGATCTGCAGGTGCTGGACGCGCCGTCGGTCACGCACCTGGCTTACCGGCCGGGCGTGCCGCTGACCTACGCGGTGTGGCGTCTCGGCCAGCGGGTGCTCGGCTGACCGAGGCCGCTCACCGCGCCGGGAAGCGAAGCACGCGATCGTCATTCGGCTGCGGGTCGCCGCGGCCGTCGGTGTTGGAGGTGGTGAGCCACAGCGCGCCATCCGGTGCGACCGCCACCGTGCGTAACCGCCCGTAGCTGGCCCGCAACACATCTCGGGGCTGACCGACCGCGCCGTCGCGCAGCGGCACGGTCCACAGCCGTTGGCCCTGTAATGCCGCGGCGTACAGGGTGTCGCCGGCAATCGCGATGCCCGAGGGCGAAGCCTCCGACGTCGACCACGTCACCAACGGCTCGGTGAACCCGCGATCCGCGCCGCCGGCCCCCTCGACCGCCGGCCATCCGTAATTGTGTCCCGGCTCGATCAGATTGATCTCGTCGAACCGGTTCTGCCCGAACTCCGCCGCGAAAAGCCGCCCGGCGCGATCCCAGGCCAGCCCTTGCACATTGCGATGCCCCAGGCTGTACATCGGCGACCCCTCGGTCGGATTGCCCTGCGCCGGTCGGCCTTCCGGTGTCAGCCGCAGAATCTTGCCGTTGGGGCTCGCCGGATCTTGCGACCGACCGCTCTGTCCGGCGTCGCCGGTTCCGGCATACAACATGCCGTCCGGCCCGAACGCGATCCGGCCACCATTGTGATCGGCCGACTTGGCGATCCCCTCGAACAGCACTTCCGGCGGTCCGTCCAACCGAAACCGGGCGATCCGATTATCGGATTCGGCGGTGAAATAGGCGTATATGTAATGGTTTTCGGCATACTGCGGCGACAACGCCAACCCGAGCAGACCGCCCTCGCCGCTCGCGACGATCCCGGGCACCCGGTACGCCTGCTCCGGCACGTGACCGGGCCCGATCCGCAGAATGCGCCCGCTGTCGCGTTCCGCCACCAGCGCATTGCCGTCGGGCAGGAAGACGAGACCCCACGGCACCTCGATCCCGTGCGCGATCTCCTCCGCCGCGCCGAGGTCGGGCGCACCGAACGGTTTACTCGGCGCGGTGCTCCGCACGGTGGCGGGGGAGGGTTCGGGCCGGTCGCCGCTCCCGCATCCCATCACGCAAACGGCCAGTAATACGGTGACCGCGACGCTGGCAATGCGACGCCGCGCTGACCTGACTTTCGGATAACTCACGCGGGCACCTCCGAGGATATTTGTGAGTGCGCGGCGCGCGGGACGAAGCCACATCGGTTGGCCGCGCACCACGGGCGGTAGCCTGACCCAGTCTTGTCCCCGAACCACGCTGAGGTCATGGAACTTCGTCAACTGAGGTATTTCGTCGCGGTGGCCGAGGAGCTACATTTCGGCCGGGCGGCGGAACGACTGATGATTGTGCAATCGTCGGTCAGCCAGCAGCTCGGCCGACTCGAACGCGAGCTCGGCGTCGTGTTGCTGGAACGCTCGCCTCGTAGCGTCCGGCTCACCGAAGCCGGGGCGGCGTTTCTGCCTGCCGCCAAGAAGGTGCTCGCCGCCGAGAAGCGTGCCAGGACCAGCGTCGCCGACTTCCTGACCACACCGACCGTCTTGCGGATCGGGACCAGCCGCGGCATGGGTGAGCGGCTGGAGCGGCTGCTGGTCGCGTTGAAGTACCGTGCGCCCGGGGTGAAGGTGGAATTGACGTCGGCGGCGCTCGGGCAGCGGTTGCGGAAGGTGTCGGAACACGAGTGGGACGCGGCGTTCCTGCGCGGCGAGGTGGCCGCTCCGGAGGGCGTGGAGCAGATTCCGGTGTGGTACGACGAACTGGTCGTCGCCCTGCCCGCCGATCATCCCTCGGCTGCCGACCGGTGTGTCGATCTCGCTCAGCTCGCTGAGCTGCCGCTCTATCTGACAAACCGGCAGAACAACGCTTTGCTCGATGATCTTGTGCTGACCGCGTGCAGCAAAGCGGGATTCGAGCCGGTGTTCGGTCCTGAGCAAGTCTCGATCCAAGACACCCTCGCCGCCCTCGGCGCCGGTGCCGCCGGATGGACCGTCCTCTACGCGCCGCACGCACGACTCTTGCACAGCAGCCGGGTGGCCTTCCTGCCCGTGTGCACACCGGGTGTACTTGCGCTGCCCACGGTGCTCGCCGTGCGCACCAATGCCATGGAGCGATTGCACCCGCTGCTGGAGGCATGCAAGGACGTCGCGCTCGGCGATCAAATTCTGTAATCGGCTTTGTGCCGGTCGCGGTGGTCCGCTATCGTCGAAGTGAACGAAACCGTACCGTTCACTAGGGGGGCTGTGATCAAAGGTGTCGAACGCGAGCGGGCGATACTCGCCGCGGCCTATCAGCTGCTCGGCGAAATCGGCTACGCGGCAATGACAATGGATGCCGTCGCGGCGCGGGCGCAGGCGAGTAAGGCGACCATCTATCGGCGGTGGCCCGGCAAGCCCGCGCTGGTGAGGGCGGCGATGGACGCGCACGACGCCGAATATGTCGCCGACATTCCCGACACCGGGACCGCGCGCGGCGATCTGATCGCGGCGCTGCTCGCGCTGACCGCGCAGGTCGACGACCACTACGTGACCATGATGACCGGCGTCATGCACGCCATGCGGGTGGACGCCGAACTCGCCGACGCATTGCGCGAACACGTCGCGGACGAGGACCTCGGTCCGTTCCGCACCGTCGTCGACCGCGCCATCGCCCGTGGCGAACTGCCCGAAGACACCGAAACCGAACTGGCGCACCAGGTTTCCGAGGGGCAGATCATGCGCCGGATGTTTCTCGGCGAGCCGCTCGACCGGGCCTTCCTCACCGGCCTGGTGGACGAGCTGCTGCTGCCCATCCTCACCCGCACCTTCCCGGCGAAAGCAGACAGATGACGACAACAGACCTGCCGGTGCTGATCGTGGGCGCCGGACCCACCGGGCTGACCCTCGGCTGCGACCTGGCTCGGCGCGGGATCGAGTGCCTGGTGGTGGACAAGGCCGCGCAGTTGTTCCTCGGCTCGCGCGGAAAGGGTTTACAGCCAAGGACTCTGGAGGTCTTCGACGACCTCGGCCTGATCGATGCGGTAATTGCCAACGGTGCGCCGTTCCCCTCGTTCCGTATGTACGCCGACACGCAGGTGAAATGGACGCGGACAGTGCACGAGATGCTGGGCATCGCACCACTCGAACGTGCGCACGGCGTGCCCTATCCGAACGCGTGGATCTTGCCGCAGTGGCGCACCGACGAACTGCTCCGAGACCGGCTGCTCGAACTCGGCGGCCGCCTCGAATTGAACACGGAGTTCGTCGATTTCGTTCAGGATGACACCGGCGTCACGGCGACCCTGCGACGCGATGGTGAGCTCGTGCGGGTGCGCTCCCGATATCTGGTCGGGACGGACGGCGGCGGCAGCGTGGTGCGCAAGGCGCTCGGCGTCGGCTTCGAGGGCGAAACCTTCCAGACCGAGCGAACGCTGATCGGCGACGTCAAAGCTGAAGGCTTGACCGGCATCTACTGTCACATGCTGACGACTGGCAATGTGCAGGAACGCTTTTCGCTGTGGTCCATGCCGGGAACCGACTACTACCAGTTCATTGCCAACATGACCGCGGATGATGTGCCCGAGTTGACCCTGGCGGCCGTGCAGAAGATCCTCGACGAGCGGTGCGGCCGCTCGGATATCCGGTTGTACGACCTGAATTGGATCTCGGTGTACCGGGTGAACGTCCGTATGGTGGACCGGTTTCGGGTCGACCGGGTGTTCCTGGCGGGCGACGCGGCGCACGTGCATTCTTCATCAGGCGGCCAGGGCCTGAACACCAGCGTGCAGGATGCCTACAACCTCGGCTGGAAGCTGGCCGCCGTGCTGTCCGGCGCGCCGGACGCGCTGCTGGATACCTATGAGGCCGAGCGGTTTCCGATCGCGGCACGGGTGCTCGATGTGACGACACGCTCGCATCGCCAGGATTTTCGCGATGCGGAGCCGGGGGAGGGGAGTCTGGATATCTTCCAGCTGAAGGTCAACTATCGTGGCGGACCGTTGGCCGTGGACGCGCGCGAGACGCCGGGTGCCGTGCGTGCGGGCGACCGTGCGCCCGACGCTCAATGCGGTGATGGGAGCCTGTTCGATCTGTTCCGCGGCACGCGTTTCACGGTGCTCGGATTCGGCGCCGATACCGCCGCGGCTGTTGACGAAGTTGGTCGCGCGCAGGGTGATCGGGTACGCGGGCGCGTGCTCGAACCCCACGAAACCGGCTCACCTGTCGGTGCGGCCTTCGGCAACTATGACATCGACCCGTCCGGTCCGGGCACGCTGGTCTTGGTTCGTCCCGACGGCTACATCGGCGTCGTCGCAATGGATCCCGCGCCGATCCAGGATTTCCTCGCCGCCTGGTAACGCACAGTCAACTCAGATGTGTTCCGTACCAATCGAGTACCCGCCGCCAGGCCTCGGTGGCGGCGGCCGGTGCGTACCGGGGTCCGGTGTCGTTGAAGAACGCGTGGTCGGCATTCGGCGCGACCCACATCTCGTGCGGCGTACCTGCCCGGTTGAGCGCGTCCTCGGCGGCCTGGCGGGTGGCGTCCACGCGAGTGTCCGCCGCCGCGTAGATTCCGAGCACGGCGGCTTTCGAGGCCGAGAGGTCGCCGTTGTCGGGGAACGGGCCGTAGAACGGCGTTGCCGCCGCGAGAGCGGACGGGCCAGCGGCGAGTAGCAGCCAGACCAGCCCGCCGCCGAAGCAGAACCCGGTCGTGCCGAGCTTCTTGCCCGGGACGCGTCGCCCGAGCTCGTCGAGGCCCGCCCGCAGGTCGGCGATGAACTGCTCCTGCGGCGTATTGCTGAGCTCGGCGGTGGCTTGCGCCGGATCGGTGAAGCTCGCCGTGCCGCCCTTTTCGGACAGCAGATCGACGGCGAGGGCCGAGTAACCCGCTCCGGCGAATCGTCCTGTTACCGAACGGATGTGGTCGGTGAGGCCCTTGTTCTCGTGGATGACGAGCACGCCGCCGCGAGGCTGCGCCGCCTCGGCCCACGCGCCCTGCAATTGCCGATTGCCGGGTCCCGCGAAGGTGATCGGCGTCGTCGGCAGTGCCGAGCCGGACCCGGGCGGCGTGGATGGTGTTGCGGCGGAGGGTGGTTGCGGCGTTGTGGGCTGATCCTTGGGCTCGGTCGAGCAGGCCGCGAGCAAGGCGGCGGCCGCCGGAATGCCGAACCCGAGCAGCCCGAGGCGGCGCAGCGCCTCCCGGCGATTCAACAGCCCGTCGGCATGATCGGCGGCGATTTCTTCCGCGATATAGCGCTGCAGCGGCGTCATGCCCATCAAGGTAGGCCCCGACGCCACGATCCGCGTGGCTTTCCGGGCGCGTTGACGCTGCCTAGTTCTTTAAACCAGGCAGCCTACTTCTTAAACCAAACTGCGCGGTATCTATGCTGTCCGATTTGCGCAAATGCGATACCGCCCAATCGGATCGGTTCGTCGCGTCACCGCCAACACGACAAACCGACCGGGCCGTACCTCCCAATGATTAGCGCGCAGATTGCTATCTTGACAACCCGATACTGCATAACACCATCAACGTGCGGCACATCGGTCGAGGAGCAGGATGCTTTCGGGGCAGCAAGTGGCACAACAGTTTGTCCGCGCGGCTCGATTGGCGGCGGTGCTATCGATCGTTGTAGTTGGCGGTGGATTTGCGGTGGGGTCGGTAGCGGCTCAACCGGACAGCGGGACACGCAGCCAACAATGGACCGCACTGCACGACGGGCCGCAGCCATACGCCGATGTACACATCGACTGGGATGTGCCGATCCGGATGAGCGACGGGGTGGTGCTGAAGGCGAACGTGTACCGGCCGGTAGACGCCTCGGGGGCGGTGGAACAGCGCCCGCTGCCGACCATCGTGAACCTCACTCCGTACACGAAACTGCTGACGAACCTGGTCGACTCGGCGCTGGCGGCACCCGGCCTGCAGCCGATAGTGATGGACCTGCTCGGGCGCATGAACCTATCGGGGACGCCGATCAGCGGCTTCGGAGATCTGCTGCACGCGCTCGACGGCGGCACCGTGCAGACCGTACTCGGCGTCGACCGCAGCCTGATTCGCAGCGGATACACCCTGGTGGTCGCGGATGTGCGCGGGACCGGTTTTTCCCAGGGCACGTGGGACACCCTCGGCACCCGCGAACAACTGGACACCCGCGAGGTGATCGGCTGGGCCGCGGCGCAGCGGTGGTCCACCGGCAAGGTCGGCATGAGCGGTGGCTCCTACGCGGGCATCAACCAGCTGCGTGCGGCCGAAAACGCCCCGGCCGCACTGAAGGTCATCTTCCCAGTCGAACCGGGTAGCGACCTGATGCGCGATGTCGTCGCGCCGGGCGGCGGCGTCGGCACCACCTTTCTGCCCCTCTGGCTGAGCAATGTGAACCAGATGAAGCTGATCCCCGACGTGTGGTCGATGCTGAACGGCACCTTCGACTGGCGATGGTTCAACGACCGGATGGCCGACCCGGCAACCAATTACGATCTCCTGAGCCAGGCGCTGCTCGCGCCGTCGCTCGATCAGATTCCACAGACGCTGGCCGCCGCGCTGGACCATGACAGCGACTTCCGGCAGGCCATTCTCGGGCATCCGGAGCGAATCACGGTGCCCACCTTCGTCTATGGCGGCTGGCACGATATCTTCGCCAACAGCGCGACCACGGTGTTCAACGCGATTCCGTTGCCCGCGAGCAAGAAACAGCTGGTCGTCGGCGATACCTATCACGCCAATCCCGGCGCGGGCACGGGCGTGCGCGGTGGCCCCGCGCGCCTGGAGGTGTTGCAGCGGGTGTGGTTCGACAAGTGGCTCAAGGACATCGACCACGGCATCGGCGAATTCGGGCCGGTGACCGTGTGGGAACAGGGCGGCGGCTGGATCACGCTGGGACAGTTCCCGCAGACCGACGCGACCCATCGGCGGGTGTATCTGTCCGCGACGCCCAGCGGCACCGCCGAGAGCGTGTACGACGGATCACTGTCGGTGACAAAGCCGGACGAGCACCGGACGCTGACGGTGTCGCCAGGCCTCGCCAATGCCTGCTCACGCGACACCGCTCAGGGTGCCGCCGGAATAACCGCGGTAGTGGATATGTGCGCCAAGGACTCTCGCATCGCCGAACACAACGCGCTGACCTTCACCGGTACTCCGGTCACCGCACCGACCGTCATCTCCGGCCCGATCAACGTGCACCTCAACACCGTTCATGACGCGACCGACGGATACTGGGCGGTCACCGTGAACGACGTTGCCCCGGAAGGAACTTCGACGGTATTGAGCACCGGCCAACTCACCGCGTCGATGCGCGCGGTCGACGAGGCGAAGAGCACCCGCTCGGCCAACGGCGACTACACCGCGCCCTACAACCCGATCACCCTGGACAGCCTGCTACCCGTCGTTCCCGGCGAGCCGGTCGCGCTGGACATCGCCGTCATCCCGATCCAGGCGGTGCTGCAGCCAGGACATCGACTACGCGTCGACGTCTTCGCCGGAAACTCGCCCAAGTCGCTGCCCTTCCGGCCACTGCTGAACAACACCGAGCTCAAACCGCAGTCCCTGCAACTGGATCCGGCCCAGCCGAGCTTCGTGAACCTGCCGACCAGCAGGCCGCTCGGCTGAGTCAGGTGCGCAGAGCGCGGGCGACGCGGGCGTGCATCCGCTCGGGCGCCGGGCCGAGTTCGGCCTGGCCCACATAGCGCGCGACAAGATCAGCCGCGCTGCAGTCTTCGACGCTGTCGAAGCCCGCAGCACGCAGTTCCGCCGCCAGTTCGGTGGGGGTGAAGGCGCTTATCAGTGGTTCGCCGAGCGCGGCCAGGCGGTCCGCTCTCGCTCGTAGGTGCGCCCGGTATTCCGGTGCCGCGTCGGACGCAGGCGGGACGTAATCGAAGGCCAACCGTACCGGGGTCGCCTGCTCGGCCATGTAGCGCAGGGTCGACTGAATGGCCTCCCTGGTCAGATACATCACGACACCGAGCCAGATGAAGACGGCCGGCTGGTCTCTGACGAAGCCCGCCGAGGCCAAACCTGTTGCCAGCGTTTCGCTCTCGAAATCGATCGGTGCGAAGGTCAGGGAATCGGGGACGGTGATCGCGGCCTTGTCGAGAAGCTGACGTTTCCACGCCTGCGTCGCCGGATGGTCGACTTCGAATACGCGCAGCGTCGGATCGGGATTGCGATAGGCGAAGGTGTCCAAACCCGCGCCGAGGATCACCACCTGCCGCGCCCCGTCCGCCACCGCGTCGGCGATCGTCTCCTCCGCGAAGCGCGACCGGCTTGCCATGAACAACCGGCGGACGCGATAAAAGGCGATCTCCTCGCTCGGCTCGCTGGCCGTCGCGGCAATCGCCTTCTCGGCCAGCTCTTCAGCGGTCACACCGGTGATCGGCACGGCTAAGGGATCGGTGAAAACGCGAGGCTCGGGGGCGATCTGATGATAAGCACGCGCGGACGCGGTAGCGAACGCCGTCCGGCTGGGCTTCCCGACCTCCATGTCAGATCTTCCCTTGCACCTGGTCGGCGATCAGCGCGAGGTGGTCGAGATCGGCGAGGTCCAGTATCTGCAGGTAGATCCGTTGCGCGCCGATCTCGGCGTAGCGGCCGATCTTGTCGACCACCTCGGCAGGCGAACCGGCCAGGCCGTTCGCCTTCAGCTCGTCCACCTCGCGGCCGATCGCCGCGGCCCGGCGCGCCACCTCGGCGTCGTCGGCGCCGACACAGGCGACGAGCGCGTTCGAGTAGACCAGGTCGTCGGCCCGGCGTCCGCGCGCCATGGCGGCCGCGCGGACCCGCTCGAACTGGGCGGCGCTGTCCTCGAGCGAAGCGAACGGCATATTGAACTCGGTCGCGTACTGCGCGGCCAGCCGCGGCGTCCGGGTGGCGCCGTGACCGCCGATCAGCACCGGCACCGGATCCTGCACCGGCTTGGGCAGGGCGGGGGAGTTGGTCAGCTGGTAGTGCTGGCCGTCGAAGTCGAAGGTGTCACCCAGTTTGGTGGACCACAGCCCGGTGATGATGGCGAGCTGCTCCTCCAGCCGCGCGAACTTGTCCGCGGGGAACGGGATGCCGTAGGCGGCGTGCTCGTCGGCGAACCAGCCGCTGCCGAGGCCGAGTTCCACACGGCCACCGGACATCTGGTCCACCTGGGCGACCTGAATCGCTAGCGGCCCCGGCAGCCGGAAGGTGGCGGCGGTCACCAGCGTGCCGAGCCGGATCCGCTTGGTCTCCCGCGCCAGCCCGGCCAGGGTGATCCAGGCATCGGTGGGGCCGGGCAGGCCGTCCGCGCCGCCCATCGCCGCGTAGTGGTCGGACCGGAAGAACGCGTCGAATCCCAGGTCCTCGGTGGCTTTGGCGACGGTCAACAGCGTGTCGTAACTCGCACCCTGCTGCGGCTCGGTGAAGATGCGCAATTCCATGATCACCATGGTGCCCGAGGGGGCTTCCGTACGGTACGACCGGGGCGTGCGGGTCATCCCTCAGTATGAATTTCGCCACCCGAGCAAGATGGGGGCGAGGAATGGAGGTTTCGATGAGTATCGCGGGGATCGTGGCATATCCGGTGACGCCGTTCAGTGTCGACAGCGGCAAGGTGGAGGAGGGGGTGCTGCGCGGACTGGTTGATCGGCTGATCGACGCGGGCGTGGATGCTGTTGCGCCACTGGGGAGTACGGGGGAGAGCGCGTATCTCGACGAGCAGGAGTGGGCGGCGGTGGCGTCGATCTGTCTGGAGCAGGTCGATGGGCGGGTGCCGGCGGTGGTCGGGGTGTCGGAGTTGACCACGGCGGGCACGATCGCGCGGGCCCGGCTTGCCGAACGGCTCGGCGCGACGGCGCTGATGATGTTGCCGGTGGCGTACTGGCGACTGACCGAGCCGGAGCTGCGCAGGCACTTCACCGCCGTGGCCGACGCGGTGGCGCTGCCGATCATGGCGTACAACAATCCAGGCACGAGCGGCATCGACATGGCACCGGAGTTTCTGGTGGATCTCGTTGCGGGCGTGGACAACATCACGATGATCAAGGAATCCAGCGGGGATATCGCGCGGATGCGGCGGCTCGCGGAGCTCGGTGGCGCGAGTGTGCCGTTCTTCAACGGCAGCAATCGGCTCGCGCTGCAGGCGTTCGACGCCGGTGCCATCGGATGGTGCACGGCCGCACCATGTTTGGTGCCGGAGCAGATCGTGGCCGTGTGGCGGTTACTGACGGCGGGCGAAACCGCGGCGGCGACAGACCTTTTCGAGCGACTGGCGCCATTGCTCACCGCAATGACCCGTGGCGGCCTGCCGAGGACTGTCAAAGCGGGACTTCGGTCGCTCGGGATCGAAGCTGGCGATCCGCGACCGCCACTGCTGCCCCTGGACAACGACACCTGTCGCGCGCTCGCTGAACTGATCGCAGGTGCTCGACCAGACACCACTGCGGTCGCGCTAATGTCTGGTTCGGACATGCCGCACCGCCCAGCGTCGGGTGGCGCGCGATAAGCAAAGGAGCCGATGTGCCGGAGCGAGCGCTGCCCGTCGTAGTGGTGATGGGGGTGTCGGGGTCCGGCAAGTCGACGGTAGGCAGGGCGCTCGCCGCCGAGCTCGGGGTCGAATACGCCGAGGGCGACGATTTCCACCCCGCAGCGAACATCGCCAAGATGGCGGCGGGTATCCCGCTGGACGACGCGGACCGGGCGCCGTGGCTCGACCTGGTTGCCGCGTGGATGGGCGAACGAACCGAGCGAGGCGGCGTGATCACCTGCTCAGCGCTGAAACACGCCTACCGTGACCGGCTGCGCGCCGCCGCCTCCGACGCGTTCTTCCTGCATCTGGCCGCGCCGCGCGAAGAACTCGCGCACCGAATGACCGATCGCACCGGTCATTTCATGCCGTCGAGCCTGCTCGATTCGCAGCTGGCCGCGCTAGAGCCGCTGGCCGACGACGAGCGCGGCAGCACCGTCGACGCGACCCGCGACCCGGCCGAGCTGGCTCGCGAAACGTCGGCGGCACTGCGCGACCGCTGACCTACGACTTCTTGATCAGCTCGTCGGCGATCGCCCGGCTGAAGTCGTCGAGGTCGTCCGGATTACGCGACGTGATCAGCGCCCAGCCGTTCTCGGCCGAACGCACCACCGGCTGATCGACCCACCTGCCGCCCGCGTTGGTGAGATCCGTGCGCAGCGAGAAGTACGACGTCAGCGTCTTGTCCGGGGTGAGCTCGGCCTCGACCAGCAGCCACGGCCCGTGGCAGATCGCGGCGATCGGTTTACCCGCGGCGGCGAACGCCTTGGCCAGTTCGACCGCGCGGTCTTCGGCACGCAGCTTGTCGGCGTTGACCGTGCCACCCGGCACCACCAGTACGTCGAAATCTTCGACGTCGACGTCATCGAACGACGAATCCGGCTGCACCGTGACGTCCTTCTCGGTGTCGTGCTCGAAGGTCTGCACCTGCTCGTTCTTGGGTGCGGCGTGCACCACGGTGGCGCCCCGCTGCTTCAACTCTTTCTGCGGAACCAGCAGCTCATCGCGTTCAACACCCGTGTTCGAAGTGATGATCAGTACGCGCGTCCCATTCAGGTCTTCCGGCATGCCGACAACTCCCTTCCATCATTCGTCCCAGGAGTAGGCGTGCCGCGAAGGCGGAAAGCTAAACCTCTACAGCCCGCCGAGTCGGGTGAGCACCTCGAACGCCACGTCGGCGCTGCGCCACAGCGCGTCGATCTCGACGCGGGCCGCCGGGGCGAGCGCGGGATCGGTCAGCGCGAGTCCGTTGCCGAATATCACCACGTTGGCGCCCGCATCGGCGAGGCGAAGCAGCTGCGGCGTGGCGACACCTTGGCCGACGAGCAGGTCGAGGCCCTCGCCTACGAAGTAGAACCGCCACAGCGGGCCCAGGTCGCCGTGATAGATCTCCTTGGTCGCATCGACGATCAGCGAACCCTGCTGCGCGATCGCGTCGACGATCTTGAAGTAGTCGGGCGCATTGGCGGGTGTGCCGTTGACCGCGGCCACCGCGTACGACAGATCGACAGAGAGGTGCGCGTCGTACCCGGCCATCGCGACGCGGGCCGGGGACAGGTCGCATCGGCTGGCGAGGTCGAAGTAGTTGGTCCACTGCGGATCGGTCTGCGCGCCGGTGAATTCGGCGTGCACGTTGCGCAGGAACCGGGACAGCAGTTCGAGACTGATCCGATGCGCCCACTCGGGATCGGCGAAGGCGGCCGGGTTGCGCTGCAGCGGCATCACGGCGGCCTGCTCGACGGCATCGAGGCCGAGCGCGAAGACGCCGCGCAGATCACGATGCTCGACGAGGATCTCGGTCAGCCGCCGATGCTGTTCGACGGCCTGTTCCAGCTGTTCCAGCGAGGAACCGGTGAGCGTGCTGGTGTCGGACAGCTCGGCGATCGAGGAGACCTCGGCGGGCGACAGCGCGGTGCCGCAGGCGGAGTCGATGACTGCGCCTGCCGGGCTCGCGCTGAACAGTGTGGCGCCGCCGAGCAGCAGAGCCGAGACGAGGGCGAGGCGGATGGTGGTGATCATGTGCTGCTCCTACCTTCTTATTGTCCGGTGGGGCAGGTCCCGCCGGACACACTCGGCAGACAGATCCCGGAGATATCGGAGATCAGGAACCCCGCGCCGATGACCAGCGACCCGACCGCGATCACCCCGAACAACCCGACCCAGAGCAGGCCGGGCAGATGGGTGAGCCGGGCGAGCTGATCGGCGTCGGAGGCGACGTCCTCCTGATAACGGCTGCGTAGCTGGCGGGCGCGGCCGCGCTGCAATTCGATTACCGGCCGCGCTCCGGCGAGCAGCAGGAACCAGGCGCCGAGGTAGGCGAAACCCGCCTGCAGTGTGTCGGTGCCGAACCAGGACACGGCGAACACGGTCGCGCCCACCGCGAACACCGTCAGCATGCCGTAGACATTGCGCGTCATGATCAGCACCGCGGCCAGCAGCACGATGGCCACCCACAGCATCAGCGTGATCCGGCTGGCGCCGAGTAGCGCGGCGAAGGCGAGCCCGAGCAGCGGCGGTCCGGGGTAGCCGGCCATGGTCGTGAGAATCATGCCGAGGCCGTAGGGTTTTCCGCTCGACACGGTGAGACCCGAAGTGTCCGAATGCAATCGGATGCTGTTGAGCCTGCGGCCGGTGAGCAGCGCGACCAGCGCGTGCCCGCCCTCGTGCGCGATGGTGACGATATTGCGGGTGAATCGCCAGAGGGGGGTGTATCCGACCAGCACGAGCGCCACCACGCCCGCGCCGGCCACCAGCCACCACGGCGGCTGGGTTTGCGTTGTCGTCAAGCGGTCGACGATGGAGGTGCCACGCTCGACCCATTCGGCTCTGTCCACCGCCGCACCCTATCCGGCGTCGGACATCTCCGCTCGGAGCCGGCGCTTGTAGATCTTGCCCGCATCGTCGCGGGGGAGTTCGGCCACGATCCGCAGCGCCTTCGGCATCTTGTACGCGGCGAGCTGCCCGGCCAGGCCGGCGCGGATGTCGTCCTCGGTGAGCTCGGCGCCGGGTCGCGGAACAACTTGGGCGGCAACGGCTTCACCGAGATCACCGTGGTGCGGGATGCCGAACACCGCGACGTCCTCGACGCCCGTCAGGGCCATGATCGCGTTCTCGATCTCGGCGGGATAGATGTTCACGCCGCCGGAGATGATGATCTCGCTGGAGCGTCCGGTGAGGTAGAGGTAGCCGTCGTCGTCGAGGTAGCCGCGGTCGCCGACGGCGAGGAAGTCCGGTATCGGACTGTCGGTTTCGCCGGTGTCGTGCAGGTAGCGGAACTTCGGCCAGTAGTCGGCGCCGCGCACGAGGACCCGGCCGTTCTCGCCGGCGGGCAGCGGCTCGCCCGCGTCGTCGACCACGACGGCGGCGGCGCCGTCCGCTGGGCGCCCGACACTGCCGGGATGGGCCAGCCACTCGCTCGCGGAGATCCAGGTGATGGTGCCCGCTTCGGCACAGCCGTAGTACTCGACCAGCGCGTCCCCGAACCAGTCGATCGCGGCCTGCTTCACCGCGGGCGGGCACGGCGCCGACGAGTGGATGAGGTGGGTGAGGCTGGAGACGTCGTAGCGGCCGCGCACCTCCGCCGGCAGCGAGAGCAGCCGGGACAGCATGGTCGGCACCACCTTGGCCTGGGTGACGCGGCGCTCGTCGACGATGCGCAGGAATTGTTCGGCGTCCCAGCGCGGCATGATGGTGATGTTGGTGCCCACCCGCAGCGCCAGCGTCGCGATCCCGTTCGGGCTGGCGTGATACAGCGGCCCGGGGATCACCGCCTGCCCGCGTGGGGTGAGGCCGAGCCGCTTGGCCGCGCTACCCGCGATCGATAACCACTGGTGTGGCGTCATCCGTTCGCGCAGTACGCCTTTGGGGCGGCCGGTGGTGCCGGAGGTGTAGATCAGGCCGGTCGAGTCGTCGCGGGAGCCTTCGATGCGCCCGAGCGGCTCGGGATGGGCATCGAGCCACTGCTCCAGGGTCGCGTGCCTGCCGGTCGGCTCGGCCAGCGCCGCGTCGAGCCCAGCCTCGGCGAGTAGCTCGCTCGGCATCTCGACCTCGAGAATGGTCGTATCGTCTTGTGGCGCAGCCTGTTCGACTATGTCGATGAACTCGGTGTGCGCGATGATCAGCCGCGCGTCGCTGTCCACCAGCACGTGCGCGACCTCGGGCACCTGCCACCCGGTATTGATCGGTACCGAATTCGCCCCGCACACCGCGATGGCCAGGGAAACCTCGACGAACTCGATATCGTTGCGAACCATCATCGCGACCCGGTCGCCCGGCCGAATCCCCGCCCTGGCTAGTGCGGCAGCTAACCGTCCCGCCCGCTGATGCGCCTCGGCCTGCGACCGCACCCGGCCCGCGCAGGTAATGGTCGGAGTTGACATGCTGCCCAAAGCATCGCCCATGATTCGCAGTCTGCCACTTCCTCAGCTACCTGGTAGCGCAAGCCGGGTCACGAGGTTTTGGTCAGGATTCCCGCCATGTCGCCGATGACGCTGTCGGTCCGATAAGACAGCGTGCCGTCGGGGAGTAGCTTGACGTGCGTGGTGTTGCCGTCATCGTTGCAGCCGCCGGCGTCCTCGGTGAGTCGCGCGGTGAGCGTGAGTTCTTCGGCAGCGGCGGCCGTCAATGTCTCCGCTCGGCCGCATGTCGTGCCGGAGACTTTTCCGGTGTTGGACGAGCTGCCGAGTTCCTCGCCGACCGTGCCCGCGTTCAGGGTCAGCACGATATCGAAGCTGGTGATGTGGTCTTTGGCTGTACCTTTCCATTCGCCGATAAACGCGTCCGGCAATTCGGCAGCAGGACCGCCCGGCGTCGAGGCGGACTGATCTGTGGCGCCGTTGGAGCTGGTGAACTGCTGGGTTATCACGAAGGCGGCGGCCGCTATGACGAGGCACAGCGCCACTGCACCGGCAATCAGCGCGGCACGGCGGCGCGGGCGTTGGCGGGTGGGTGGTGATGTGGGGTGTGCCGCCGGTGGCTGGTGACCGTATGAGACATCTTGCGGCCCAGGTGACTGCTGGTAGCCGTGCTGTCCAGCTGACAGCAGCGGGGGCGGCGGCGTGTACGAACTATCTTGCGACCCATAAAGATACGGCGGCTGACCGGCAGGGTCAGGCGCGCCCTGCCACCACGAGCGCGGCGTGGCATCCGGTTGACCGGCCCCGGGGAAGCTGGTGGCGGTCCGCACGTTGGGATCCGTGAACGGCCGCACCACTGTTTCGGCGGTCCGCGTCGGATGCGCGGCCTGGCCCAGTGCGTCGGGCACGTCGAACGGTCCGGAGTCCAGGTCGAGCAACTGCACCGCGCGCCTGCTGACCTCTTCCAGCGCGGGTCCGGGGAGCCAGCCGCCGCGTCCGGGCAGGCCCAGGGCGGTCAGGTCGGCGATGACGCGCTCGGGGGTCGGGCGGGCGGCGGGGTCCTTGGTGAGGCAGGCCGCGATGAGCGGACGCAGCCGATCCGGCACCGCGTCGAGCCGTGGCTCCTCGTACACCACCCGCCACAGCATCTGCACCATCTCGCCGACCCCGAACGGACCCTGCCCGGTGGCCGCGAACACCAGCACTCCGCCGAGGGCGAACACATCGCTGGCCGGGCCGACCGAATCGCCGGTCACCTGTTCCGGGCACATGAATCCCGGTGAGCCGACGACCTTTCCGGTGGTGGTGAACTGGCTGTCGTCGATCGCGCGGGCGATGCCGAAGTCGATCACCTTGGGCCCGTCGAGGGCGAGCAGCACGTTGGACGGCTTGAGGTCGCGGTGCACCAGGTCGGCGGCGTGCACGGCGACCAGGGCTTCGGCCAGCCCGTGCGCGAGCACCAGCAGCGAGTTCTCCGAGAACGGTCCGTACTCGTCGACGGCTTCGGTCAGCGAGAAGCCCGCCACGTAACCCGTCGCCAGCCACGGCGGGTCCGCGTCGACGTCGGCGTCGAGGACCGGCGCGGTGAACTGCCCGCCGACCCGCCGGGCTGCGGTCACCTCGCGCCGGAACCGTTCGCGGAATTCGTTGTCGCCGACCAGGTCCGGCCGGATCACCTTGACCGCTACGGTGCGACCACCGGCATTGCGTCCCAGATACACCCGGCCCATGCCGCCCGCGCCGAGCACGCCGAGTAGCCGGTAGTCGCCGATCCGCGTCGGATCGTCTGCGCCGAGCGGTCGCATCGCGATGCTGGTTCCCTTCGAGTGTCGAACATCGAAAGGTTACCTACTGCTCGACGCGGTGTCTGTGCTCGGCACCGGTGTCGGACGGTCTTGCCGCACGTACCTGGCCAGCAGATAGGCCGCGATCGCGGCGGGGACGTTCATCAGCACCCCATATACCGCGCCCGGGACCGCCATCGCGTCGTTGTGTAGCACGGACCCCGCGATGGCGATGGCGATCGCGCCGTTGTGGATGCCGATCTCCATGGCCGAGGCAATCGCCTGATCGGCGTCGACCCGGAACAGCCGCGGCACGAAATACCCGACGGCCAGACTGATCACGGCGAATATCAGGCTGAGCGAGGCCAGTTTGCCGATGTTTTCGGTGAGCGTGCTGAAGTTCTTCGCCACGGCCGCGAGCACGACCAGCGCGAGTACCACGATCGAGAGGATCTTGACGTTGCCGCGCATCCGTTCGGCCCACCCGGTGAACCGGTGATGCACCCACATGCCGATCGCGACGGGCACCAGCACGATCGCGAACACCTGCGCGAACTTGTCCGGCCGCAGCCCGAACGACCCGTCGCCGTCCAGGAATTGGCTGTACGCGAACGCGACGATCAGCGGCATGGTGAACACCGCGAGCACCGAATTGATCGCGGTGAGCGTGATATTCAGCGCGACGTTGCCGCCCGCGATGTGGCTGAACAGGTTCGCCGACGGCCCGCCCGGCGATGCGGCGAGCAACAGCATGCCGACGGCCAGCGCGCCTTCGAGCCGGAACAGGTAGATCAGGCCGACGCAGACCGCGGGCAGCAGCACCATCTGGCAGAGCAGCGCGATCACCGCGGCCTTCGGATAGCGCAGCACCCTGGCGAAATCGGCTACGGCCAAAGTCAAGCCGAGTCCGAACATCACCAAGGCCAGGGCCAGCGGCAGGAACACCGCGAAAATCGTTGACCCCACCGGGGATCTCCTCTCAGCCGAACATTCGGCCTACCCGCGGCCGACACCGAGCGTCGACGTTATCGGCGTATGACGCTGGTCGCCAGTCGATTTGCTGGGGTCGAGGTTGTCGTCGGTTTACCCGGCGACGACAACACCCTCGGCGGCCGATCGGCGCGCGGCTTCCAGCACGCGCAATGTGGCGACGGCGTCGCGCGGGTCGACCGGAACGCGACCGCCGTCCAGCAGTGCGGCGGCCAGTTCGGTATAGAAGGCGGGGTAGTTGCCCGCGATGGTGGGGAGCGGCTCGACGGCTGGATCGGCCCCGAACGTGCCCCAGTGCTCGGATTCGACTGTGCCCCATGGCTTGCCGTCGTCGGGGCGGCGGCCGTCCCGGAGCGCGCTCTCTTGCGGATCGAGGCCGTAGGTGACGTAGGCCGCTTGCGAGCCGAGGACCCGGAATCGTGGACCCAGTTGCGGCGCAACGGCACTCATCCACAGGTGCGAGCGGACGCCCGAGGCGTGGGTGAGCGCGAGGAAGGCATCGTCGTCGGTCTGCACCCCGGTGCGCCGCTGATCCAGTTCGCAGTACACCGATGCCACCGGACCGAACAGCGTGAGAGCCTGATCTATGAGGTGACTGCCGAGGTCGAAGAGCAGGCCGGCGCCGTCGGCCGCGCCGCCCACTTCGCGCCAGCCGCCTTTCGGCACCGGGCGCCAGCGCTCGAATCGGGACTCGAAGCGCCGTACTTCACCGAGCCGTCCTGCTTCGGCGAGGGCGCGGACGGTCAGGAAGTCGCCGTCCCAGCGTCGGTTCTGGAACACCGTGAGCGCGAGCCCCGCCTGCTCGGCTCGCTCGACCAGGTCCTCGCCTTCGGCGGCCGTCACCGCGAATGGCTTGTCGACTACAACCGGAAGTCCGGCGTCCAGCGCCTGTCCGGCCAGTGGGGCGTGCGTGCGGTTGGGCGTCGCGATGACCACGAGGTCGATGCCGGCGGGGTCCGCGAACAGTTCGTCGGTGGTGGCGACGACGCGGACGCCAGGGTGTTCCCGCTCGGCCTGCGCCGCTCGCTCGGCCGACGAGGTGACCACCGCCGCAACTCGCATGCGCGGTTCGGCGGCGATCAGCGGAGCGTGGAAGACCGATCCGGCCAACCCGTACCCGACTACAGCGACGTCCAAGCTCATGGCTCGACGCTAGCGGATCGTCCCGGGAATCCGGTTCATGGTCGAGCGGCCGCTGAGTGGAATCCCTTCGTTTCGCACTGAGGGCCCTTCCGCAACCGCAAGGCAACTCTTAGCCTCGCTTACGAACTGTGCCCGGTGGTTGCCGGGCGCCGCCGACGATCGGCGCTGGTTCCATTCGGAAGTATCTATGCCGCATCGCTTCTCGTCGTCGGGCCACCATGCATGGACGCGGTTTACGCCGTATTCCCCTCTGAAATGTCAGCAATTATTCAGCAAATCTTAGAGCAATCTTAAAGTGTTTCCTATCGGGCAAATCGGAAATGTCTACGCGTGACAGAGGTCACCGACGCGTATTTCAGCGATGCATATTTGTAATAGTTACCGAGGATTCACGCGGCCTGAAGTGGTGCTTTACGGAATATTTGCAATACCCCAGATGACCTGCTGCGAACTGCCTTCAGTTGGTCGATTCCGGGTTAGCTGTCGAAATACTGGCGAGCCTGACCTACCGTGTGAAACGGCGCTTAGTCAATGCTGATACGGCGTTCTATATCGCCCCTTCTCGCAGACCCAACGGAGGCCGCACATGCGTGTGCCGCTGATTACGGCGAAGAAAACTCGAACCGAAATGACGTCCCGGATACCGGGCAAGGTGGTGCCGCGCCTGTCCACCGACATGCTCGCCAAGCTGCCCAGCACGGTCGCCAGGCCAGGGTTTGCCCCGCGCAGCCTGACCACCGGCATCCTGCACCTGGGCTGCGGTTCGTTCCACCGGGCTCACCAGGCCCTGGCCACCCAGCACGCGATGAACGAGACCGGCGATCCGCGCTGGGGAATCGCCGCCGTCGCGATCAACCGCCCGACCGTCGTCGACGCGCTGCGGGCACAGGACCACCTGTACACCACGCTGCTGCATGAGGACGGGCAGGCGCGGGTGGAAGTGGTCGGCTCGATCACCGAGGCCGTACACGCCCCGACAGACCTGATCGGCGTGCCGCAGCGCATCGCCGACCCCCGCGTCAAGATCGTCACGCTCACCGTCACCGCCAGCGGTTACTGCGTTTCGCCGGTCACCGGGCGGTTGGAGGTGGACTGCCCCGGCGTCCGCCACGACCTGCGCTCGCCGACCAGGCCGATCACCCCGATCGGCATGCTCGCACAGGGCCTCGAGCTGGTCCGGCGCCGAGGCGGCACCCCGCCGGTAGTCATCAGCTGCGACAACCTGTGCGCGAACGGCAGCACGCTGCGCCGCGCGGTCATCGACTTCGCGTTGCTGCGCGACGATCATCTGGCCGAGTGGATCGCCAGGCACGTGCAGTTCCCGAACAGCGTGGTGGACCGCATCGTGCAGCCGACCGCGCCCACCGACGCCGCGGTGGCCCGCAATTGGCTCGGCGGCATCGAGGATCTCGCGCCGGTCTCGGCCGAGCCGTTCATGACCTGGACGATCGAGGATTTCGACGGCGAGCGCCCCCAGTGGGAACTCGGCGGTGCCCAATTCGTCTCCAACGTCAAGGATTACGAGCTCGCCAAGCTGCGCCTGCTCAACGGGACGCACATGCTGCTCGCCTACCTCGGCGGGGTGGCGGGTCACCGCACCATCGCCGAGGCGACGGCAAGTCCGGCGCTCGCCGCGCTGGCCCGGCAGTTCATGCTGGACGAGCAGGGGCCGACGCTGGCCCTCGGCGCACCCGAATTGCGCAGGACCGTCGACGATTTGATGCGGCGCTTCCGCAATCCGGCTATCGCGCAAGACATGACGCGGATCGGCCGCAACGGCTCGGACAAGATGATGCCGAGGGTCGTCGACGCGCTGCGCGACAACATCGAGGCGGGCAGGCCGACTCCGGGCGCGACCTTGCTGATCGCCGCGTGGATCCGCTGGTTCACCGCGAGCCACGCGCCCGGCGCGGTGATGGAGCTGATCGATCCGAGGGAAGATTCGCTCGCGGTGCTGGTCGACAGCGATCCGCACCGCTGTGCGCAGGCGTTCTTGCAGCGCACCGATATTTTCGGCACGCTACCGGAACTGGAGAACGTGCAGCGGCAGGTCGGTGACGCCCTGGCCGAGATCAGCCGCGACGGTGTCGAGGCCGCGGTCCGGCGCCGGTTGGCGCCGCAATCGGAAGGGAGTAACGGGTGAACGCCGAAAGTCCGGTTCGCGCGGTCGTCTTCGATATGGACGGCTTGCTGATCGACTCGGAAAGCCTGGCCATGGAGTCGTTGGTCAGCGCGGGCGCCGAGCTCGGCTACGAGATGCCGTTCGAGTTCTGCCGCAGCATGATCGGCGTACCCGCCGATCGCTGCCGGACGCTCGCCGCGGCCGCGTACGGCCGGGGTTTCCCGTTGGAGGAGTACTTCGAGCTGCACGACGTGCACCTGCGTCAGCTCGTCGACAGCGGCAGGCTGACGACCAAGCCGGGCGCGGTGGCGTTGCTCGACGCGCTGGAGGCGCAAGGGGTGCCGAAGGCGATCGCCACCTCGTCGTCGCGCGACCGCGCCGATCACCATCTGCAACTGGCCGGGATCGCCGACCGGTTCGAGGTGGTGGTGACGCGGCAGGACGTGACCAAGGGCAAGCCCGACCCCGAGCCGTACCTGAAGGCGATGGCCGCCCTCGGCGGCGAGACGGAAACGACACTCGCGCTGGAGGATTCGACCAATGGCCTGCGCGCGGCGTGCGCCGCGGGGCTGCGCTGCATCCTCGTCCCCGATCTGGTGCAGCCGACCGAGGAGTCCCGGCGGCTCGCGCACCGGCTGTATCCGGACCTACATCAGGTAATCGAATACCTCGCGGTGGCCAATGCGCCGTCGACCGCGTCGACCGCCTAGGCTGATCCGAGCTAGATCGAATCTGTCGGCGGACCTGAAGAGGATCTTTCGTGGTGCGGATAGCTCGGCCCGTGGTACTGGTGTGGGCTGGACTCGTCATGATGGCTGCCGGATGTGCCGCCGACGGTGACCGCGGGTCGTCGGAGACCCACGTGCACAACGCGGCTCCGACGACGGCGAGCAGGCCTGCGGCATGCGGTGTCGACTTGACGGCGCAGGTGATTCAGTCCGCCATCGCGGCGCTGCCCGCGGAGCCGGTCACGCAGGCACCGTGGTCTGTCGACGCGCGCGGGTTCGAGGGCAACTTCGATCCGTGCGCCACCCTGTCCACCGTGATCGTCACGGTCGAGGGCGCGACTGGGAGTTCGCCGAACCAGGCCTTGCTGTTCCACAAGGGTGTTTACCTCGGCACCGCGACGCCGGAGGCGCACGGGTTCACGTCGCTGGACGTCGACCGCACCACCGACGACACCGTCGGGTTGGCCTACAAGACGCCGGGCAGCTGCAACGCCTGCCCCGATGGCACCGTCACCCGCGTCCAATTCCATTGGGAGGGACAGCAAGTGCGGATGATCGGGACGCCGCCGAAGTAGGCGCGCTTCCCGGTGTCAGTGCTGTTGTGCCGCAGGAGGTTCCGGTTCCGCCGCCCAGCGCTGCACCCAAACCTGTAGCGGCGCGAGCGCCGCGACGAGGTCGAGGCCGTCCGCGCTGAGCTGGTAGCCGTTGGGTTCCGCGACCACCACTCGCGCGTCCCGGAGTTCGCGCAGCCGATCGTTGAGCACGCTGGCCGACACCCCACCGCACAGCGTCTGCAACTCGCGGAACGTCACGGCCCGCCCGTCGCGCAATTCCCACAGCGCCCGCAGTGCCCACCGCCTGCCGAGTAGATCCAGCAGCACCATGATCGGCCGCCCGGTCTGCGACCCGCGCACCGGCCCGCCGATCGCCGGGGTCTTGCCTGCTTCGGATTCCGAAGCTACCATCGTCACCATCCTTGCTCTTATTTTCGAAGCAAGAGTACGCCGTCATCGCTGGAAGCACGAGGATCGACCATGAGCGACACTGAAGCCGCCCCGCGCATCGCACCTTTGAGCCCGCCCTACGCTCCGGAAATCGAGGCGCAACTGCTCAAATGGATGCCGCCGGGCTCGGCCATCGAACCCCTGGCGCTGTTCCGCACCCTGGCCCGCCACGACGACCTCTTCGGCCGGATGCGTCCCCTCGGCGCGGGCATCCTCGGCCACGGCCGCGTGCCACCCCGCCACCGCGAGATCGTCATCCTCCGCACCTGCGCCCGCGCGAACGCCGAATACGAATGGGGCATCCACGCCGTCCTCCAGGCGCCCGAAGTCGGGTTGACTCCCAGGCAAATCGAGGCAACGGCCATCGGCAAGCCCGACGACCCCGCCTGGTCGGCCGATGACGCCGCACTGATCCACCTGGTCGACGAAATCCACGACACCGCAACCATTTCCGACACCCTCTGGTCCGATCTGCGCACCCGCTACCCCGACGATCAAATCCTCGAGCTGATCACCACCACCGGCTGGTACCGCCTGCTCAGCACCGTGATCAACACCGCCCGTATCGAACACGAGCCCTGGGCTCGCCGCTTCCCGGCATGAACGGGCGCGCCCTTGACTTGTTGTCGCGACAACGGATACTGTTGTCACAACAACAATTAGGGAGCGTCATGTACGTCATTTCCGAGGAAGCGGTGATCAGCGGAGCGATCGCGTCGATCTGGCAGGCCGCCACCGATGTCGCGCACTGGGCCGACTGGGATCCACACGAAGAGAAGGCCCGCATCGACGGGCCGTTCGCGCCGGGCACCAAGGGCTGGGTGAAGCCCAAAGGCGCACCGGCGGGACCGTTTACGATCACCGCTGTCGACGAGGGCGGTTCATGGACCAGCGAGGCGGGCATTCCGTTCGGCAAGATCCGCGGCCACTACACCTACACGCCGGTCGGCGAGGGCGCCGTGCGCGTGGTCAAACGAATGGAGATACACGGCCCGTTCCGCCCGATCTTCCGGCTCATCTGGGAGAAGGGCATTCGCTCCGACATGCACCTGAGCTTCGCCGCCCTCGAACAAGAGGCGCAGCGCCGGCGCGCGGCGGACGCCGCCCATGCCTGAGCCGCAGGGCCCGCTACAGAGCCCCGGCTTCTGGCTGCACCACGCCGCCTTGGAATGGCGCGCCACCGTCGAGCGAAACCTGCGCCCCCTCGGCCTGACCCTGACCCAGTTCAACCTTCTCGCGTCCGCGGGCTGGCTCGCCCGCCACGGCGACCTACCCACCCAGCAGCAGGTCGTAGACATGGCCGGCGCCGACCGCATGATGGGCTCCAGGGTGATCCGCGCATTGGCGGACCGCGGCTTCCTCACTCGGATCGCCGACCCAGCCGATGCCCGCATCCTCCGCATCGAAGCCACCGCGGCAGGCAAGGACCTGGCGCGTCGTGGCATCCGGATAGTCGTCGACACGGACGCTGAGATATTCGGCCCCGATAGCGCCGAGCTCAGGACCCGCCTGCAAACGATTGCCGCCCAACGCATCCCGCACATCGATCACGACTGACGAGGGTCGTTGAATCTCAACGTTCCGATCTCGCCTCGCGGGGAGCCGCCGAGTACTCCTGCTCCGGACGCCCGGTGCTGCCGTAGCGCAGGCCCATGCGCAGGACGCCGGTGCCTACGAGGGTGGCCAGGTAGCGCTGGGCGGTGGCGCGGGAGATGCCGATGGCGGTGGCCACTTCGCCGGCGGAGAGAGGGGTTCCTGCTTCTAGGATCGAGTGCAGGACAAGGTCTTTGGTGGGGGAGGTGACGGTGGTGGGGGTGCTGGTCGCGGTCCCGGCCGGGCGCAGGGCTTGGAGTGCGGCGTCTACTCGGGCGTTGTCCACCTGGGGGGCGGTGAGGATGCGGCGGTAGCGGGCGTAGGCGGCCAGGCGGGCGGCGAGTTCGGTGTGCGGGAACGGTTTGACGAGGAAGGCCAGCGCTCCGGCGGACAGCGCGGCGCGGACGGCGCCGCTGTCCGTAGAAGCCGTCAGAACCATGGCGTCGCAACGCAATTCGCGGACGAAGTCGATGCCGGAACCGTCGGGGAGGTAGACGTCGACCAGGGCTAGGTCGACCGGCCCGGCCGCCAGTATGTCGCGGGCGGTGGCCAGCGTGTTGGCGGTACCGGCGACGGTGAAGCCCGCGATGGAGTCGACTATTCCGGCATGCAGGTTTGCGACGCGGAAGTCGTCGTCGACGACGAGAACGGTTAAGTCTGATGGAGCCATGACACCTTGCTGTCTACGAGCACTTCGGGAATGCGGGCATTGAATTCGGCACCGGTCAGCGGGGGAGTGCCACCGCGCGGACTGGCTAGTCGGACGTCGCCGCCGTGGTTGCGGGCGATCTGCCGGATCAGCGCGAGCCCGACGCCGCGGCCGCCGGGCACATCGCCGCCGTCGCGGGTGGAGGTACCTTCGGTGAACAGCACATCGATCAGCTCCGGCGCGACGCCGTCACCGCTGTCCGCCACCACGATGTGCAGCGTCGAATCTTCCTGCACCAGTTCGACTTCTACCTGCTTGACCGGATGGTCCGAGGCGCGCACCGCCTCGATCGCGTTGTCGAGTAGATTGCCGAGCACGGTCGTCACATCGACGGGATCGACGAGGCTGCCGTCCACCCAGGTGTTCGGGCCGAGCACCAGTTCGACGCCGCTTTCGCGCGCGTGCGCCGCCTTCGCCGCGAGGAAGGCCTGCAGGTAGGCATCGTGGATGGCGTCGATGCCGGGCGCGGCCGCGCCCAGCGGCCCGGCGCCGATCATCTCGTCGATCGAGCGCGACGCCTCCTCGGTGCGTCCGCCGTGCAACAGCCCGCTGATCAGGTGCATCTTGTTGGAGAACTCGTGCCGTTGCGCGCGCAACACCGTGCTCATCGATTGCACGGCGTCGAGCTGGCGAGTGAGCGCCTCCACGTCGGTGCGATCCCGCACGGTCAGCACCGCGCCCAGATCGCGGCGGTCCCGATGCACCGGCCGCGCCGCGACGACGACGATGTGCGAACCGACCGTCGCCGACGCGGGCTGCTCGTCGAGCCCGCGGAACACCTCTAGGACTCGCGGCGTCAGCCCGATCTCGTCCACCGGCCGCCCGATGTCCGCGCCGATCCCGAGCAGCCTGCGCGCCTCGTCATTGACAAACGTTGTGCGCCAAGAAGAATCGACCGCTAGCACGCCACGGCCGATGCCGTGCAATACCGCGGCCTGACCGCGCACCAGTTCGGCGAGTTCGGCGGGCTCCAGCCCGAGCGTCAGACCGCGCCAGCGCCGGGCCAGCAGCATGGATCCCGCGATCCCGACCAGCAGCGCGGCACCCACCAGCAGCCCCGCCGTCCGCAGGTCGTCGAGCAACTGGTCGCGCACCGCGTCGGTGGAGATGCCGACGCTGACCGCGCCCACGATGCGATCCGAACCAGGTTCGAGGACAGGGACTTTCGCTCGCACCGAGTCGCCGAGCGTGCCGCGCTCCTCGGCGATCACCTCGCGCCCGGCGAGCGCGCCCGAGGGATCGGTGCTCACATGCTCGGTGAGCCGCGCCGCGTCCGGATGGGCCAGCCGGATCCCGGAATCGTCGGTGACCACCACGAACAACGCGTCGGTTCGCTGCGTCGTGTCCACCGCGATCCGCTCCAGCGGCCCGGCGGCCAGCCGCTCGCGCAGCTGCGGGTCGGTGCTGATCGCGCCCGGCGCGTACTTGGTCACCTCGTCCCGGACCACCGGATCGGCGGCGACCGTGCGCGCGATCGCGAGGGCGCGCTGGCCGTACCCGTCGCGCAACCGTTGGTCGCTGAGGTAGCCGAAAACGGCGAAGGCGACGCCGAGGGTCAGGGTGACCACCACGATCTGCAGCAGCAGAACTTGAGTCCTCAATCGCACGGCAGGCGCGCCCTCATTCGCCATTGCCGCAGCATAGACCACCCCCCCAGGGGTGAGCAGAATGCGCAGAACTAGCGAATCGGCACTTTGCACGGCTTGTGCGCACAAGCTCCGCCGTGTGACCGGGGACACGTACGTTCGCTCTACCTCGATCTCGCAGGAGCAAGCACCATGAACCACCCACTCATCGAGCTGCGGAGCGCAACGAAGCGTTTCCCCGGCACCGGGGGCGGTATCCACACCGCCGTCAAGAACCTCGACCTGGAGGTCCACCCCGGCGAATTCGTTTCCGTGGTCGGCCCGACCGGCTGCGGCAAGTCGACCACGCTGTCGCTGGTGTCCGGTCTCGAGCCCGCCTCGGCCGGCCGGACGTTGGTGCGCGGCAAGGACGTCGACGGCATCCCCGACGGCATCGGCTACATGTTCCAGCAGGACGCCGTGCTGCCGTGGAAGTCCGTGCTGGACAACGTCGCCCTGGGCCCGCGGTTGCGCGGCGCGTCGAAATCCGAAGCGCGCGAAAAGGCTTCGGTCTGGGTGCACAAGGTCGGCCTGGCCGGGTTCGAGACCTACTATCCGCACCAGCTGTCCGGCGGCATGCGCAAGCGCGTCGCGCTGGCGCAGACGCTGGTCAACGACCCGGAAATCCTGCTGATGGACGAGCCGTTCAGCGCGCTCGACGTGCAGACCCGTCAGCTCATGCAGGACGAACTGCTGCGCGTGTGGGCGGGTACCGGCGCGAGCGACGGCCCCGGAGGAGGCAGCCTGCGTAACCACGGAGGGGCCCGGGAGCGCCGCGATGGACACAGGGCCGCGGTCATCTTCGTCACCCACGACCTGGAGGAGGCGATCGTGCTGGCCGACCGGGTCGTCGTGATGACGGCGAGCCCGGCGACGGTGTGCGGCAACTTCACCGTCGCCCTCGATCGGCCACGCGATGTCGAAGAGGTGCGGCTCACCACCGAATTCCGCGATATCTACAAAGAGATTTGGGAAACGCTGCGCGACGAGGTCGAGGCGGCTCGAGCCAAGGGAGCTTCCCGTGTCGCATAACGTCCTCGAAAAGGGTTCCGCCGCAGCGGTGCCGGAGAACGAGACCGAGGAGCAGATCCTCACCCGGGTGCGCACCAACGCCCGGCGCGCGCGCATCCGCACCTGGGGCCTGCGATTGGCCTTGATCGCCCTGTGGCTCGGCTCGTGGGAGCTCACTGCCTCGCTGTGGATCGATCCGTTCTTCTACTCCAAGCCCACCCTGATCTGGGACCGGCTGGTCGAATGGTTCACCGAGGGCACCCAATTCGGCTCGATCTGGCTGCAGATCTTCACCACCGTCGAGGAGGCCGTGCTCGGCTTCCTGATCGGCGCGGTCGCCGGCGTCGTGCTCGGCACCCTGCTCGGCCGCAGCCGGTACTGGGCCGACGTGCTCGCGCCATTCATCAAGGCGCTCAACGCGGTACCGCGCATCGTGCTCGCCGCGCTGTTCATCATCTGGTTCGGTCTCGGGCTCAGCTCGAAGGTCGCGACGGTGGTCGTGCTGGTGTTCTTCGCGGTGTTCTTCAACGCCTTCACCGGTGCGCGCGAAGTAGACGGCAATGTCATCAACAACGCGCGCATCCTCGGCGCCGGTAAGCGCCAGGTGCTCACCGCGATCGTGCTGCCGAGCGCGACCACCTGGATCCTGTCCAGCTTGCACACCGCGTTCGGCTTCGCCTTGATCGGCGCGGTGGTCGGTGAATACGCCGGTGCCAGTAAAGGTTTGGGCCTGCTGATCAGCAACGCCCAGGGCACCTTCGATTCGGCGGGCATCTACGCGGGCATGATCATCATCACGGTGATCGCGTTGCTCGCGGAGTGGGCGATCGGCTTCGCCGAGAACAAGTTGTTGAAATGGCGCCCGTCGCAGGCACAGTCGAGTCACGGGATCTGAGCGATGAGGTACCTCAAGAATTCCGCGATCGTTGTGCTCGCCGTCGCGGCACTGCTGATGGTCAGCGGCTGCCGTGAGTCGCGCACCATCCCGATGTCGAATGGGCGGCCGCAGATCACCATCATGGTCGGCGGCCTGGAGAAGGTGATCTACCTGCCCGCCATGCTTGCCAAGCAGCTCGGGTTGTTCGAGAAGAACGACATCGACGTCTCGCTGCTGGGTGAGCAGTCCGGCGCCAACGCCGAAACCGCGCTGCTGACCGGCGATGTACAGGCGGTGGTCGGCTTCTACGACCACACCGTCGACCTACAGGCCAAGGAGCAGTGCCTCACCTCGGTGGTGCAGTTCGCCGACGTGCCCGGCGAGGTGGAACTGGTGGCCAAGGCCGATGCCGGCACCATCAAATCGGTGCGGGATCTGCGCGGCCGAAACCTGGGCGTCACGTCGTTCGGTTCTTCGACCGACTTCCTGACCCAGGCGCTCACCGGAATCGAAGGCATGACCACTGCGGACTACACCCGCGTGCGGGCCGGTGCCGGACAGACCTTCATCGCGGGTATGAACCACAACGGCATCGATGCGGGCATGACCACCGACCCGACGGTGGCGCAGATGGTCAACTCGGGTGAGGCCGAGATCCTGGTGGACATGCGCACTGAGGCCAGCACCCGTGCCGCCCTCGGCGGGCTGTACCCGGCGACCTCGCTGTACATGCGCTGCGAAACCGTCGAGTCGCACCCGGATATCGTCCAGAAGTTGGCGTCGGCCTTCGTGCAGACGCTGCAGTGGATCAAGAAGCACACGCCGGAGGAGATTGCCGCCAAGATGCCCTCGCAGTACGCGAACGCGGGCAAGGACCTCTATATCCAATCCATTCGTGACTCGATCGGCATGTTCAATGGTGACGGTCTGATGAAAGCCGAAGGGGCGGAGAACGTCTTGAATATTCTCGGCAAGTATTCGCACAATGTGGCGCCGGTGCGGGACCGGATCAAGTTGGACAAGACCTACACCACGAAGTTCGTGGAGGAGGCGCTGCGCACCAATCAATAGCGATGCAACCCTTCGGGTCCCGCGCTGGAAACATGGCACGGGACCCGAAGTCGTGCAACCCTACAGCTGCAGAAGCTGGACATCGATGATGGTGTACGGACGCCCGGAACCATCGGAATTCGTGGTGTACGGCGGCACGATGACCGGATCTTCCTGGCCGGTCGAGGCGACCACCGTGTACGGGCCCGACCAGATGCTCACCACGCCGTTGATGGTGCTCGTCCAGGACTGCCCGGTTCCCTCGAAGCACAGGAAGAATCCGTTCGTGGAACTGATTACGGCTTGTTGATTGTGATCGCCGCACCCCACGCTCTGGGTATCGGCGTGCGCCGGAATCGTCCCGTACGCGAACGAGATTGCCGCGCCGATCGATACGGCAACCACGCCGCGGGTCACAGTCTGTGCCAGCGATTTCATTTCCGAGCTCCTATTGATCGACGAGAACACCGAATGCCGCGCACCAAGCCGAGAAGTGTTCTGACAGCGATAAACTCGCGTCATCACCCCCCCCCGCGTAACGGAAGCCGGTATTCGTGTGATGAATTCCGACTCGGCCGAGCGTAATCACATTTGCTGGATCGTTACAGCGGTCGGACTCAACTTGGCAGCGTCTGGCAGTCGGCCGACCGGCAGTGGCAGTGGGCGCCCAGCAGTTGCCCCCAGGGTGGTGGCCGGAGGTTCATGGCCGACGCCGGTACGACTATCGGCTACCGTCGAGTAGGTGACGGGCCTTCCACGAAGTGGTGCAGCGATCGCTGCTCCGATCGCGTTTCCGCCGCGCCGAGCTGTTGAGTTGACCGACGGTTCGAGCGTCGATGTCCGGTTCGTGCCCGGGGCTGCTCCGGTGCTCTTGTTGCACGGTTGGGCATTGACGGCGGATGTGAACTTCTGTCATCTGATGCGGCCTGTTGCCGACGAGCACGGCCTGGTGGCGATGGACATGCGGGGGCACGGGCGGGGATTGCCGTTGGGGCCGGGGGAGCGGTTCGACATTGCGCAGTGCGCGGATGACGCGGCCGCCGTGCTGGATGCGCTCGGTATCGATCAAGTGGTGGTGTGCGGGTATTCGCTGGGTGGGCCGGTCGGCTTGGAGTTCGCGCGGCGACATCGAGATCGGGTGCGCGGGTTGGTGTTCGAGGCGACCGCGATGGCGTTCGACAGTGCCGAGGACAAGATCGGGCGGGTGTTTTTCCGGGGCTTGCGGCCGTTCGCGCATCGCAGTGGCGGGATCGGGCGGTCTGTACCGTTGTCTTACTTCTGGAAGGCGCGGGTCAAGTCCGACGAGGTCGCGCGGCTGTGGCCGTGGCTGCGGGCGGAGTTGGGGCAGTGTCATCCGCGGGTGATCGTCGACGTGATTCTCGCCGAGTACGTGTTCGATTTCCGGCCGCACGCGCCGGAACTCGCCGGATTGCCAACGGCAGTGGTGCTGACCACGCGAGACGGTGCGGTGCCGCCCAAAGATCAGCGTGAATTGGCTGCTCTGCTCGAGGCGACGGTGATCGAAATCGACGCCGCACACGATGTTTTCCTTACCGACCCGTCGAAATATGTCGCCGCGACGCGATCGGCGATCGATGAGGTCCTGAACTGCCGCGCTCGCTGATCCCACTGCCGCGCGCGGCTGGTGAACACGTGCGCGGCAGCGGGACTGTCTGACGCTCAGCCGTTGGCCGGCGCGGTTTCTTTTTCTTTGAGCTCGGCCTTCCATTCGCGGAAGCCCTCTTCGGTGCGTCCGCGCCGCCAGTAGCCGGAGATCGAATTCGCCCACTCGGCGGACACGCCGCGTTCCCGGCGGACGTAGCGACGCATGTCGTGCATGACGGCCTGTGCCTCGCCGTGGATGAAGACCTGCACCTGGCCGTCTTTCCACGGTGCGTTGCGGACACCCTCGGCGAGCGCCTCGCCCGGTGCCTGGCTGCCGCGGTGCAGCCAGGTGAGCTCGATACCGTCGGGCTTGCGCAGCGGCAGCTCGTCGTCGGGGCCGGCGACCTCGACGAACGCGTAGCCGACAGCCGTCGACTCCATCGCCTCGAGTGCGGCGGCGATGGCGGGCAGCGCGGCCTCGTCACCGGCCAGCAGGTGCCAGTCGGCGTCGGGGCGGGGCGAGTATGCCCCGCCGGGACCGAACAGATCGATGGTGTCGCCTGGCTTGGCCTCGGCCGCCCACGGTCCCGCGATGCCCTCGGCGCCGTGATACACGAAATCGGCCGCGAGCTGGCCTGCGTCCTGGTCGATCGAGCGGACGGTGTAGGTGCGCAGCACGTCGATTCCGTCGCGTTCGAAGATGAACTTGACGTAGGAATCGGTGAACTCGCTGGCCTGGAACGTGGCGAAGCCGGGGCCGCCGAAGTGGACCCGGATAAGGTGCGGGCTCAACCATTCGGTGTGCTGCACGGTCAGGGTGGTGCGGGGTCGGGCCATAGGTGTTCCTCCCACTGCTAATTAGGGTTACCTTACCGACCCTACTCCGAGTTGATCTCCAAGGAAATATCGACGCCCCTTCGGCTCACCGTGCGAGCAACCGCTGACGAACCCGCCGCGACAGTCCAGGATGACAAACATGACCAAGACCGTGCCGACGCCGGCCTACCTGGTGCGGCAGCGCTACCGTGACCCCAAGCCTACCGAACCCGCGCAGTGGAACCCTGTCCTGCAGGTGCTGCACGAGCATCGTTCGGTCCGACGCTATCTCGCCGACCCGGTCTCGGATGACACGCTGCGCCTGCTGATTTCGGCCGCTCAATCCGCGCCGACCTCCTCGAATCTGCAGGTGTGGAGCGTCATCGCGGTGCGCGATCCCGAGCGCAAAGCGCGGATCGCGGCGCTGTCCGGCGATCAGGCGCACATCGTGCAGGCACCCGTATTGCTGGTCTGGACAGCCGATTTCGCGCGACTACGCCAACTCGCGGACGACCAGGAAGCGCCGCTGGACGGTGCCGATTACCTCGAATCCAGCTACGTCGGATTCATCGATGCCGCCCTCGCCGCGCAGAACGCGGTGGTCGCGGCGGAATCCCTCGGGCTCGGCACGGTCTATCTCGGTGCGCTCCGCAACAACCCGGAAGACGTTGCGGTGGAACTGAATCTGCCCCCGCAGGTGTTCGCGGTCTTCGGCCTCCTCGTCGGCCATCCCGACCCGACCGAGGATGCCAAGGTCAAACCCCGCCTGCCGCAGGGCGCGGTCCTGCACCACGAAACCTACGACCTGACAGCGCAACGCGAGCACGTCGCCGACTACGAGAATCGCATCGCCGAGTTCTATGCCGAACAACAACTCTCGCACTCGTGGACCGAACGTGTACTGGCCCGGCTCGCCTCGGAGGCCAGCCTCAACGGCCGTCACCGCCTGCGCGCATCACTGGAGAATCACGGCTTCTACCTGAAGTGAGACGAGTCGGAACGCCGCCCGCGCTCATCGAAGGCCGCCACGCTGAACCGCACCGCGCCGACCCGCTGGTGAACGCCTGCCGACGAACCCATCCTCTCCGGATGAATTGACGGCTGCCGTTACCCGGCAGCCAGCGCACTGACCTGCGGTTCAGTGTCGCGGAAGGCAACCGGCCCCGCCGAGACCGGCAGCGTGCCGTGCTGTCCGATTCCGGAACATGCGATGATCCCATGTCATGTGTCCGGGGTCACCGACCGTCGCCCCGGGGAGTACGCGTCGTTGCCGCAAGAGAGAAGGACCGCACTATGACAGCCGCCGACAGTCACTTATCGGACGCTGGAACCCAGGATTCGACCGGCACCGGCGATTCGGAGGGCTACACACGCGGCCTGAGCCCGCGGACCATTCAGATGATCGCCATCGGCGGCGCGATCGGCACCGGCCTGTTCTACGGCGCGGGCGGCGCGATCGAGCAGGCCGGCCCTGCGCTGATCCTGGCCTACCTCGCGGCCGGCGTGGCGATCTTCGTGATCATGCGGGCGCTGGGCGAGTTGCTCACCTACCGTCCGGTCTCCGGCAGTTTCGCCGAGTACGCGCACGAATTCCTCGGCCGCTACGCGGGTTTCGTCACCGGCTGGTCGTACTGGGCGGTGTGGGTGGCCACCTGCATGGCCGAGATCACCGTCGCGGGCAAGTACGTGCAGTATTGGTTCGACATCCAGCCGTGGATCACGGCGCTGGTGGTGCTCGCGGTGATGTTCGCGGCGAACCTCATCTCGGTGCGGCTGTTCGGTGAGGGCGAGTTCTGGTTCTCCACCATCAAGGTGACCGCGATCATCGGCATGATCCTGCTCGGTATCGGCGTGCTGACCATCGGTTTCGGCCACGCCGCCAACCCGACGGTGACCAACCTGTGGGCCGACGGCGGAGTGTTCCCGAACGGCTTCGGGCAGTCGCTGCTGGTGCTGCAGATCGTGCTGTTCGCCTACGTCGGTGTCGAGCTGGTCGGCGTCACCGCCGGTGAGGCCCGCGACCCGCGCAAGACGCTGCGCAAGGCGATCAATACGCTGCCGTTCCGGATCGGCCTGTTCTACGTCGGCGCGCTGCTGGTGATCATGTCGGTGTCCAGCTGGCGGACCTTCCACGCGGGCAAGAGCCCGTTCGTCGAGGTGTTCCAGCAGATCGGCATCCCCGGTGCCGCGGGCATCATCAACTTCGTGCTGCTGACCGCGGCGCTCTCGTCGTGCAACTCCGGCATCTACTCGACCGGCCGCATGCTGCGCACCCTGTCGCTGCACGGCGAAGCCCCGGCCGCGCTGAACAAGCTGAGCTCGCGCCACGTGCCCTACCTCGGCATCTCGGCGTCGGCCGCGGCGATGGTGATCGGCGTGGTCGTCAACATCATCTCCCCGGACAAGGCGTTCGCCTACATCACCTCGGTGAGCACCATCGGCATCATCTTCGTCTGGGGCATGATCTTGGTCTGCCACCTGATCTACCGCGCCAGGGTCGCGCGCGGTGAACTCCCGGCCACCGACTACCGCCTGCCCGGCGCGCCTTACACGACCGTGCTGGCGCTGGCGTTCCTCGCACTGGTGGTCGTGTTGCTCTTCTTCACCGACAGCGGCCGCACCGCCGTGATCGTCGGCGTGGTCTGGGCGGCGCTGGTGTCCGCCGGCTATCTCGCCCTCACTCGCCTCGGAAAGGGCGGCAGCACAACGGATCCCGCACGCAGCGCCGCAGGGCGCTAGGACGCGATAGCCGCACCCACGGGCGTGGCTCCGCTTACTCGCGTTCTGCTCGTGATGGCCGTGGCGCCGGGGTTTTCGCAGGTGAAAGCCCCGGCGCAGGCCGAAAGTAGTTCAGCACCAGTCGCGTGATCTCGGTGAGGAAGCGCTCGCGGGAGACCGCGGGCTGGTCCAGGATGTAGCGGATGGCCAGGTGTTCGACCGCGCGGACCAGCATCCAGGAGGCCGCCTCGAAGTCGACGTCGTCGGGCAGCGAGTGCCGGTGCATGGTCAGCGCGACGCGAGCCAGCTCGCCGATCTGCTGCTCGAAGGCGAACACGGTGGTGTCGCCGCTGAGCCGCGGCGTCTGTTCGATGACGGCGCGCAGCAGCGCGGGATGACTGCCGAGCGCGTCGAGCAGCGCGGAAATCGTTGCTGGAACGGCGGTTTCGGGCGGCTGATGGAGCTGGGCGAGCACGCTGCTGTGCACCCGCGACGCCACCTCGCTGTTGTAGCGGTCGATCACCGCGGTGACGATGGCGTCCTTGCCCGGAAAGTATTGGTACAGCGAACCGGGACTGATTCCGGCCGCTTCGGCGATCCGATTGGTGGACGCGCCGTCATAACCGTGCTCGATGAGCACAGCCTGGCCCGCGTCGATGATGCGCTGCACCATGGCGCGAGAGCGTTGCTGCTGCGGCGTTTTCCGCGTCTTCGGTGGCATCAGAAGACGAATTGAACGCGAGTATTTATTCGTGTCAGCATCAAAGCATGGTTGCACACAATGACGTGCTGCACGAGAGCCACCGTGCACCCGTGCCACTCGGTCCGGACTCGTTGACCTGGCGGATCTTCGGGTCGCTCTACTTCGCGCCCAGCGGGCTGTTCCTGGGCATGGTGCAGAACATGCATCCCGGTCTGGGCGCGGGCGTCGAGTACCACTCCGAGATCAAGGACGAGTTCTATCAGCGGGTTCTGCGCTCGGCGTATCCGATTGTCGGCGTGGTCTTCGACGGTCCGCGGGCCGAGCAGACCGCCCGCGAGATCGTGGACTATCACCGCACGATCAAGGGCGTCGACGCGCAGGGGCGGCGGTATCACGCGCTCGACCCCGGCACCTTCTATTGGGCACACGCGGTGTTCTTCGTGCAGACGCTGCGCGCGGGCGAACTGTTCATGGGCGGACTCTCACCCGCGCAACGCGAACAGCTGTGGCGCGAGCAATACCAGTGGTACGAGATGTACGGGATGAGCATGCGGGTCGTCCCCAAGAGCTGGCCGGAGTTCCAGGACTACTGGAATGACATGTGCGAGAACGTGTTGGAGCCGACGCAGGCCGCCTGGGATGTGTACCGGCTGGCCGAGAACGCCCCGGTGCCACCGTTCCCGGTACTGGGCCTGCTACCGAAACCATTGTGGGAGAGACTCGTTCGCCCGACGGGTGCCAAGTTCTACAAGTTCGTCACTGTCGGCCTGTGCGACCCGGCTATCCGGCGCACGATGGGCTTCACCTGGACGCGACGGGACCAGTTCCTGTTCGACCGCTGGTGTGCGCTGTTCACGGCGATGAACCGGGTGACGCCGGACGAGATCCGCTACTTCTTCCCCCGCATCCGGGCCGGTCGCCGCCGCGAACGCGGGCTCCGGCCCGCGACGCTGGCGCCGCCGGAGGCCCCTGAATTGCTCTGGCCCGCAACCGAACACCGCGACGACCCCAAGCACTACTGCCCGGTGCACGCCGATCACGGATCGACCCCCGCCTCGAAATTCCGGCAACTGACAGGATTTTGACCGATGCTGGACGTGAACACCGCCGCGCACCCGTTCGACTACTATTATCGCCAGGGCATGCCGCTGCGCCCGCCGCCGCCGCGTGCCGTCGCCTCCGAATTATGGTACGAGCCAAGGAAATCGATCCTGTCGCCGTGGATCGACGTACGGCCGGTCCCGGCGCAGACCCCGCGCACCCGCCTGATGGCCGACCACCTCTGGCAGGGTGACGAGCCGATGGACCAGCTGGTCGCCGCGTTCCGCCGAATCGGCACCGCCGAGGGCAGGCGGCTGCTCGATCAGGCGCTCGACCACGGCATCGACACACTCGACGCGCCGCCACCGGAACTCGTCGCGCTGTTCACTACGCTGGACAATCCACCGGACTGGTACGACCCCGACCTCTGGGAGCGCGGCCGCCAACTGTGGATCAACGTTTCCACCTCCGGCAAGCTCGCCATGGGCGTGCAGGACTTCATGGGCACCTTCGTCGGCGCCGAGGTCGCCTCCGCGACCGGCGCTACCGGACGATTCGTCAACGATCCCTACCGGCGAAACCTGGAGACCTCCACGTGGTTCCGCAATGTGACGGTCCGCGGCGGCATGGACCGCTGGTCGCCGGTCTTCAAAGACACTGTGCGCGTGCGGCTCATGCACGCCCAGGTGCGCGCCGGGCTGCGCCGTGCCTGGGGTGCCGACCATTTCGCCACGCACGGCAACCCCATCTCCAACAGCACGATGCTGGGCGCTGCGGTGACCTTCGGCCTGTCGCCGATGTGCTTCGACCACGCCCACGGCCGTAAATCTACTGAGCGGCAACTGAATGCGGTGATGCACTACTGGGCTTACATCGCCTACGTGTTCGGCGTCGCGGACGAACTGATCCCGCGTACCGCCGTCGAAGGCATGGAGATGTCGGACTACATGGTCGCCACGGCCGGTGTCGCCCCGGAATGGACCGCGAACATGGCGGGGGCGGCAACGCATCGCCTCGCAGGCGCCACCAGCGTCATCGATCGACTGAAGGTCCAAGCGACGGCGCCCCTGCTCGGCTTGCTGACCTACTTCAGTAGCGAAGGGCTCGTGCGAGAGTTGTTCCGCAGCACACCTTTACGTGAGGTGCCGGTACAACCATGGTCGACACTGACCGGCGTCGCGGCCACCCTCGACGTCCGGCTTCGCGCACTCGACGACGCACTACCGGGCGCCCGCGCCCGCATGGTCCGCCGAGCGGCCGCCGACGACCCGGTCTGGCGCCGCAACACCAAGGTCGCGAAGCTGCTCGCCGCCCGCGTCGGCATCTACGGCACCCCCTACGACCAACACGACGAATCAGCCACCGGCCTAGCCCGCTGCCCCGTCCGATGATCCCGCCCCTCGTGGTCGAACTGCGCAAATCCGGCCGCACAGTGCTGGTATCACCCGCCTGCACCGTGCTCGAGGCACTCGAGGACGAGGGCATCGCCATCGACTCGATGTGCCGAGCAGGCATCTGCGGAACCTGCGAAACGGTAGCCCTCGCCGCCACCGGCCCCCACCCTCGCGACCACTACCCCCGCCCCCTCCGCCTCTGCACAACCGCCCCCGGCCCCCTCACCCACCTCATCCTCGACCTCTAACCCCAATGGCGCCTAGTTGAGGGGGGTTCTGAAACGCGTGTGGTGCGTGTCCGAATGAGGTGAGGTAGTTACGGTCATGTTTGATGGCTATCAATCGGAGGGGCGCCCGGCACGGCACGTCCTTTTTGCTGTCGCTGTCAGTCATCGTGGCGGGCGTATTGATCACTCCGTTGCCGGTCGCGGCGGATCCGCCGCGGTCATCGGCGGTGACGGGCGATACCGATATCACCGATGTCGAGCAGGTGTGGAACGCGATCGCCGGGTTGGATCAGCAGCGGCTCAACTTCGACCTCGAGACGGCGGCCAACGAAAACCCCAGCGCGGCGCCCGCGTTGTCCATGTCCAAAGCCGACATCGATCGGATCGAGGCGGACACCGACGCCACGATCGACACGCTCTCGCGAAGCCTCGATCACCCGCGCCGAAGCCCAACCACGCGACTGGACCAAGAACCCGCCCGGTAATGGCTCCCCTCTCGTGTCAAGGCGTGGTTTGCAGGTCGGGGTTAGTCTGGTTAGTGGTGAGTCCGGGTTGTGGCTTGTCCGAAGTGCCG